>NZ_VIUO01000001.1:0-1171756 GCF_007828355.1 Herbaspirillum sp. SJZ099
CACCGCAGGCTACGCTGCCGGCAACAACCCCAGCACCACTGCGGCTTGCCGCTTAGACTAACTTTAAGTCTGGACCAGTTGTTTCAGGCCGGTCATAAGTGAGGCGGAATACTGGAATCAAACGCGTACCACGGCTGACCACTATGCGGAAACGTTTAGTGACGAGCGTACCGCGCTCCGGCGGCTGGCCCGCAAGGGGAATGCGTAACCGGCTCGCCTTTGGCTTCGGTGTTGTGGGGCGCTATTGTTCTTGCTGTTTCTGTTTTTTTGTCTTTTTTCTTGTTGTCCTTAAACCATTCCCAGCATTTCCTCGAGATCTTCGTCCTCGCTTGGCGGCGCTGACATGTCCAGCACTTGCTCGATGTGGTGCAGGTGCTCGATCATGGCGGCCACCGCGTCTTCGGCGCGGCCGGCGGCGATCGCGTCGATGATCTGGCCGTGTTCGTCGTGGGTGCAGGCCGGTACCGTGGGCGAGTCGTACAGCACGATGATCAGGCAGGTGAGCGAGGCCAGTTCGCGCATCATCTTGCTCATTACCGGGTTTTCGACCATGTCGGCGATGCGGATATGGAATTCGCCGGAGAGGCGGATGATGGCGCGGCGGTCGTTGTTTTCGCGGGCCTTGGCTTCTTGCGCCACATGCTCGCGCAGTTGCGCGATGTGCGCGGGTTGGGTGTGTTCGCACAGGTGGCGCAGCAGGGCCGGTTCCAGCAGGCGGCGCGCGGCGAAGATGGCGCGTGCTTCGTCGGGGGTGGGGCTGGCGACGAAGGCGCCGCGGTTGGGGATGGTGGTGATCAGGCCTTCATGCGACAAGCGCGCCAGCACTTCGCGCACGCGCGTGCGGTTGACGCCGAAGATGCTGGCCAGCTTCTCTTCTACCAGCTTGGTGCCGGGCGTGAGGCGGTGTTCCATGATTGCGCCGAGGATGCGCTCGTAGATCGCATCGCCGGCCATCGGGCGGGCGCTGATGGCCTGGCCGGGCAAGGGGCTGTTGTCGGGTTTGGCGATGCTTTTCTTGCGGCTGGATGGGGCCGCGCTGGTACTGGTATTGGTACTGGTGCTCATGCTCGTGTCGTCTCGGCGTAAGTGCGCCCGCAGTAGGTGCGTGGCGCTATCGATGTCATGCTGGGCGTCATCATAGCCGAAAATTGTGGGATTTATTTGTCACAAAATCATAAAAATATTCGTACAGATAGAAATCATTTTGGCGCACTCATATGGGGAGGTTTTTATCCTCCGCATCGCCTTCCGGCTGCAAGTTGGTGCGAATCCTTGGCCTTTCCGCCCCGCAATCTTTGTTCCCGCGAAGCTGTCTTCTCTATGTAGAGCAAGCCTTTCTGGCGATTTCGAAAGATATCCGCAATCATTTTTCCTGGCTGGCACACCTATTGCATAAATCGTGGCAATGAAAAATTAAATTGTCACAATTTATCTGTGGTTTGTTCATTTCAGGGAGAAAAACGATGCAAAAGCAAGTTCGCAAGTCCCCGTTCGGCCTGTCCCTCAAGGGTGTGGCCCTAGCTGCCATGCTGGCCTGTGGCGTGATGGTGGCGGGTTCGGCCGCGGCCCAGTCCAAGCCGAAGATCAAGCTGGCGTATGCCAAGTGCGCGCATTGCATGTCGATGGCGATGGTGCCGGCATTGGCCCAGAACGTGGAGATCGAAGGCATCAACTTCACCGCCGGCAGCGATGCGCTGACCGCGCTGGTGTCCAAGAGCGTGGACATTGCCCAGGTCACCTACCTCGCGTATGTGAGTGGCCTGGACAAGGGTTTCGATCTGGTGGCGGTGTCGGGCCAGGTCAACGGCGGTTCTGAAATGCTGGTGGGCAAGGATACCAAGCTGGCTTCGGATGACTGGGCCGGCCTGAAGAAGCTGATCGCGGAATACAAGGCACAGGGCAAGCCGTTCCGCATCGCCGCCTCGCGCGGCAACGCGCAAGACCTGCACATGCGCGGCGAACTGGCCGGCCATGGCATCGATCCGTCCAAGGACGTGCAGTTCGTCAATATCCCCAATCCGTCCGACCACGCAGCGGCGCTCTCGCGCGGCGAGGTTGAACTGATCTGCTCGGTCGAACCGTTCGCCTCCCAGATCCGCATGACCGGCGTGGGCAAGCACTTCGCCTATCCGTACGACCAGGCCGCCGGGCGCCTGACCAACCTGATCGTGACCCGTTCGGACGTGATCAAGGAGCATCCGGCCGAGGTGAAGGAGACGGTAGCCGCCGTGGTCAAGCTGGTGGACGGACTGCAGAAGGACAAGCAGGGCTGGATCAACAGCATCGTCAAGGGCACCGGCCTGGATCCCAAGATCGCTGCCGAGGCGCTCAACAACGCCTACCCCGACTACCGCATGTACCGGACCCAGACCAAGGCCATCGCCGGCATGATGAAGGACCTGAAGTACGTCTCCGGCGACGTCTCGGCACTGGCGGAAAAGAACCTGGACTACAGCTTCCTGATGAGCGTCACGGGCAAGCCGAAGTCTGAGCTCGGCTATTGATGATGATGGAAGGAATCGCCATGAATGGATTGATGCGTTCCCTGTCGGAGGCGAAGTGGCGCTTCGCGGTTCCGGTGCTGCTGGTGCTGTTCTGGGAGGCATTCTCCCGTTCCGGCGTGATTCCGCCGGCGCTGTTGCCGGCGCCGTCGCGCGTGTTCGCCACCTGGATGGACTGGATCTTCGGCATCAACGACGCCGCCCAGGACAGCAGCGGCAAGTGGATCTACGACGCCATGGCAAGTTGCATGCGGGTGACCGCCGGCTACCTGATCGCCGCCGTGTCAGGCATCGCGCTGGGCGTGGCGATCGGCTGGTGGCGCTGGGTCGAGCGCGCCATCGAACCGACCGTGCAGATGCTGCGGCCGATTCCGCCGGTGTCGTGGATTCCGCTGGCCATCATCTGGTTCGGCATCGCCAACAAGCCGGCGATCTTCCTGGTGTTCCTCGGCGCGTTCTTCCCGATCCTGATGAACACGGTGCATGGCGTAAAGACTTCCGACCGCAACCTGCTGCGCGCGGCTGCCATGGCCGGCGCCAAACAGGGCCAATTGCTGCGTTTCGTGATCCTGCCGGCGGCCATGCCGAGCATCTTCGCCGGCCTGCGCATCGGCATCGGCAGCGCCTGGATGCTGACGGTCACGGCCGAGATGGTGGCGGTCAAGAGCGGCCTGGGCTACGCGCTGTGGGATTCGTATTACTTCCTGCGCTACGACCTGGTGATCGCGGCGATGATCAGCATCGGCCTGCTGGGATTCCTGGCTGACTGGCTGCTCAAGCAGATCATGAATTCGGTGCTGCGCTGGCAGCAGGTCTCCACCGTGCAGGGCAAGGCGTGAAAGGAAAATGAGCATGGCATTCATCGAACTGAACGACATCGTCAAGGTGTTCAAGGACCGCAAGCGTGGTACCGATATGCTGGCGATCGACAACGTCAGCCTCAAGCTGGAGAAGAAGGAATTCCTGTGCCTGCTCGGCCCCTCGGGCTGCGGCAAGTCGACGCTGTTGAACATGATCGCCGGCTTCGAATTCCCGACCGCCGGCGCGGTGAAGGTGGACGGCAAGAGCATCGCCGGTCCCGGCGCCGACCGCGGCATGGTGTTCCAGCAGGCCAACCTGATGCCCTGGCTGCCGGTGTGGGACAACGTCGCCTTCTCGCTCAAGCTGCAAGGAAAGAGCGCGGCCGAGCGGCGCGCGGCGGCCCAGCCCTTCATCGAGACCGTGAAACTCAAGGGCTTCGAGAACCACTATCCGGGCGAACTCTCCGGCGGCATGGCGCAGCGCGTGGGGATCGCCCGCGCCTTGCTGCAGAACCCGTCGGTGATCCTGATGGACGAGCCTTTCGCCGCCCTGGATGCGCAGACCAAGCTGGAGATGCAGGAAGAGCTGGTGGCGCTGTGGCAGCGCTATGAAGGTACCATCGTGTTCGTGACCCATAGCGTGGACGAGGCGCTGATCCTGGCCACCAAGGTGGCGGTGATGACGCACCGGCCGGGCCGCATGCGCGAGCTGATCGACATCGACCTGGCGCGCCCGCGCGACACCACCACGCAGGAATTCAACCAATACAAGCGCCATGTGCTGAGCCTGATCCGCGAGGAATCGGCGCTGGCGCATGCCGATGCCGCCAAGCTGGCGGCGTGAAAGGAATATCAATGACGCAACGCACTTTGCTCGGCATGCTGACGCCGTCCTCCAACACCACGCTGGAGCCGGTGACCACCGCGATGATCGCCGATATCCCCGAGGCCAGCGCCCACTTCGGGCGCTTCCGCGTCACCGAGATCGCCTTGTCCAACCAGGCGCTGGCCCAGTTCGACGACAGCGAGATCCTGCGCGCGGCTGAGCTGCTGTCGCACGCCAAGGTCGGCAGCATCGGCTGGAACGGCACCTCTTCCGGCTGGCTCGGCTTCGAGGCCGACGAACGCCTGTGCCGCCGCATCACCGAGGCCACCGGCATCCCGGCCTGCACCTCGGTGCTGGCCCTGAATGAAATCTTCGACATCACCGGCGTCAAGCGTTTCGGCCTGGTGACGCCCTACCTGGACGACGTGCAGGCCGCCATCATCAGGAACTACGGCAGCGCCGGCTATGAGTGCGTGTCCGAACGCCACCTGCGCAAGCAGGACAATTTCTCCTTCTCCGAAGTGGGCGCCGACGAGCTGCGCGCCATGGTGCGCGAAGTGGCGCAAGACAAGCCGCAGGCCATCACCATCTTCTGCACCAACCTGCGCGGCGCGCCGCTGGTGCAAGAGCTGGAGCAGGAAACCGGCATCCCGATCTACGACACCATCGCCACCGTGGTGTGGAAGTCGCTCAGGCAGGCCGGCGCCGACCCGTCGCGTATCCGCGGCTGGGGCAGCCTGTTCCGCGACGTCAGGTAAGCCGATCCCGATTCCCTTTGCACACTCCGCCGCCTTGCTTTGCAGGCGGCGGGCGAGGGCGGATTTCGCCCCGCGTTTGCAGATACCGACCAGGAAACCATTATGGAACATTTTGACGTAGTGATCCGCAACGGCACCGTGGCCACCGCCGCCGACATCATGCAATGCGATGTCGGCATCAAGGATGGCAAGGTCGCCATGCTGGGCCGCGGCCTGCCGCCCGGGAAGAGGGAGATCGACGCCGCCGGCAAGCTGGTGCTGCCCGGCGGCGTCGACGCGCACTGCCACCTCGACCAGCCGATGGAAGTGGGACTGAAGATGGCCGACGATTTCAGGAGCGGCACCATCTCGGCCGCCTGCGGCGGCACCACCACCGTGATCCCGTTCGCGGCCCAGGCCAAGGGCCAGTCGCTGCGCGCCGCGGTCGAGGACTACCATCGCCGCGCCGCTGGAAAAGCCGTGATCGATTATGCCTTCCACATGATCGTCAGCGATCCCAGCGAGAAAGTGCTGAAGGACGAATTGCCGCAACTGGTGCGGGAAGGCTATACCTCGTTCAAGATCTACATGACCTATGACGACTTGAAGCTCAACGACCGCCAGATCCTGGAACTGCTGGCCCTGGCGCGGCGCGAGGGGGCGATGGTCATGGTGCACGCGGAGAACGCCGACTGCATCGGCTGGCTGACTGAACAGCTGGAGGAGGCAGGGCTGACCGCGCCGAAATACCACGCCGCATCGCGCCCGATGCTGGTCGAGCGCGAAGCCACGCACCGCGCCATCGCCTTGTCGGAACTGGTGGACGTGCCGATCCTGATCGTGCACGTCTCCGGCCAGGAGGCCATCGAGCAGATCCGCTGGGCGCACGGCCACGGCTTGCGCATCTATGCCGAGACCTGTCCGCAATACCTGGTGCTGACGGCCGACCATCTGGACGACGGCTACCACGGCGCCAAGTGCGTATGCAGCCCGCCGCCGCGCGACAAGGCCAACCAGCAATACGTGTGGGACGGCCTGGCCAGCGGCCTGTTTTCGGTGTTCTCGTCCGACCATGCGCCGTTCCGTTACGAAGACCCGCAAGGCAAGAAACCGGGCGGCCAGGAAGTGCCGTTCCGCTACATCCCCAACGGCACGCCGGGGCTGGAGACGCGCATGCCGATCCTGTTTTCGGAAGGGGTGGGCAAGGGACGCATCGACCTCAACCGCTTCGTCGCGCTGACCGCCACCGATCCGGCCAAGATGTACGGCCTGTATCCGCGCAAGGGCACCATCGCCATCGGCAGCGACGCCGACATCGCAATCTGGGACCCGCACAAGCAAGTCACCATCCGCAACGAGATGCTGCACCATGATGTCGATTACACGCCGTATGAAGGCATGCAGGTCACCGGCTGGCCCGAGACCACGCTCTCGCGCGGGGAAGTGGTGTGGGATGGCGGTTTGGCTTGCGGCGCTGTTGGCCGGGGGCAATTTCTCCGGTGCGGCTTGCCCGACCCGGCCCGTCCCAAAAAAGTGGTTCCTGCCTGACGGGAAAAAGATTTGTCGTTTTTGTGCTTTGGAGCCCTTTAGCGGCGCACCGTCAGCGCCGTAAAGGAATCAGGGGAAGCTCAAAGATCATGCCGGCCTGGCAAGTCCGGAGTACGCCGGGAACTGCCTTGGGCAGGTTCCGGCGTTTCGTGCTGCTGGCCAGGCGGCCGTCGATGGCGCCCCGGAACCCATTCCAACAACACGCCGACATCGACGATGAACAATCTCTCGCTCAAGAAAAAACTCTGGTTGCCCCTGATCTTCTCCTTGGTTGCCTTGTTGTTCCTCTCGGTCTGGCATGCCTACCAGACCCGCGACCTGCAGATTTCCGAACGCCAGCGGGCGCTGGAAGATGTCGCCGAGATGGCGCACAGCCTGATCGCCGGCTACGCCAGGCTGGAAGGCGAGGGCAAGATGTCGCATGAAGACGCGCAAAAGGGCGCCATCGCCCGCGTCAAGGACCAGCGCTATACCGGCGACGGCTATGTGACTATCGTCGGCGCCGATTCGACGGTCGTGATGCATCCGATCAATACCAAGCTCGATGGCAAGAACCTGATCGACTTCAAGGACGCCAAGGGCAACGAGTTGTACAAGATGATCGCCGCCACCGGCGCATCGTCTTCCGGCAAGGGCTTCCTCGAATACTGGTGGCCGCGCCCGGGGGCCGACAAGCCCAGCCCCAAGATGGGCTTCGTCAAGCGCTTCAAGCCGTGGAACTGGGACCTGATCTGCAGCGTGTATTCGGACGACATCGAAGCCGACTTCCGCAAGGCCTTGATCCAGGCAGTGGCGGTGCTGGTGGTGCTGGGTGTGCTGTTGTCGGTCATTGCCGGCATGGTCTCGCGCAATATCTTCCGCTCCATCGGCGGCGAACCGGCCGAAGCCGCCGATATGGCGCGCAAGATCGCCGCCGGCGACCTGACCGGAGCCATCCGCACCAGCGGCGACAACCGCAGTCTGGTAGCGGCGGTGGCCTATACGCGCGACCGCCTGGTCGATACCGTGCACGGTATCCAGAGCGCCACCGAGTCGATCAAGACATCGGTGGACGAGATTGCCACCGGCAACATGGACCTGTCGAACCGCACCGAGCAGCAGGCCGGCTCGCTGGAAGAGACGGCATCGGCGATGGAGGAACTGACCTCCACCGTCAGGCAGAATGCCGCCAATGCCCAGCACGCCAATCAGCTGGCGGCGAGCGCGTCCAAGGTGGCCATCGAAGGCGGCGACGTGGTCGGCCAGGTTGTGCAGACGATGACCTCCATCAACGACTCGTCGCGCAAGATCGTCGACATCATCAGCGTGATCGACGGCATCGCCTTCCAGACCAACATCCTGGCCCTGAATGCGGCAGTGGAAGCCGCGCGCGCCGGCGAGCAGGGACGCGGCTTCGCCGTGGTGGCGTCGGAGGTACGTTCACTGGCGCAGCGTTCGGCGGCAGCGGCCAAGGAGATCAAGCAACTGATCGACGATTCGGTGGGCAAGGTCGACGCCGGCACGCAACTGGTGCAGCAGGCCGGCCAGACCATGCAGCAGGTGGTCTCCAGCATCCAGGGCGTGTCTACCGTGGTCAACGAGATCGCTACCGCCAGCCATGAGCAGAGCGCCGGCATCGAGCAGGTGGGCCATGCCATCACGCAGATGGACGAGACCACGCAGCAGAACGCCGCGCTGGTGGAGCAGGCTGCTGCCGCAGCGCAGTCGCTGCAGGAACAGGCGCAGAAGCTGGTGGCGCTGGTTGGCGTGTTTACGCTGGAGCGCAGCCAGCGCACTGCGCCCATATCGGCGCAACAGGCGACAGAGCAGGCGCCGTTGCTGCGCTGATCTGCCGGCGGTGTGGTGAAGAACGGCGCTCCAGGTGGGCGCCGTTATCGTTTCCGGCCATCGCTTGTGCATCACGGCAGGGTAGTGCCGGGTCATGCACCAAGAAGTGGAAGATGCTGCTCCAAAAAGGTTTGAAAAAATAATAAATCTGTAAAAAATATTTTTGCAGCAGGAAATGCCGAAAAAGCCAGTTTCATTTCTCTAATACGGCAGCACTATTTGCCGCCTCTTGTCTACCATGGAGCCGTTTTGGATGCATTGCAGCATGCGTCGGGACGGCCGGACCCGGGCCGTGTTTCGCGCGCTTGGCATGCTCCTTTTGTCTTCCACGGAGTCCAGCATGTCGATCGAAAACGCGGCCGCCCGCGTCATCCCCCAGTCCGCCGCCAGGCACAAGCCGATGAGCGGATGGTTTCTGGCCTGCGTGGTGGCGGCCATTTGCATCTGGGGCGGCAACTGGCCGGTGATGAAGTTCGGCAGCCATTACATTCCGCCGCTGTGGTTCGCCGCCAGCCGTTTCCTTTCCGCCGCGGCATTGAGTTTTGCGATTGCCTTCGCGCTCGGCAAGCTGCGCCTGCCGACCCGCGCCGAATGGCCGGTCGTGGCTGGCGTGGGCATCCTGCAGATGGGATTGTTTACCGCGCTGGTGACGGGCGCGCTGCATTTCGTCATGCCCGGCCGCGCTTCGCTGATCGCCTATGCCACTTCGATCTGGGTGGTGCCGGGGGCGGCGCTGGTGTTGAAGCAAAAGCTCAATGCGCAGCAGTCGCTGGCCGCCGTGTGCAGCTACGCCGGGATCGCGGTGATCGTGCTGCCCGCGCTGCTGCATGCCGACCTGCACAGCATGATCGGCTACTTGATGCTGGGCGCCGCTTCGTTGTCGTGGGCCGCGAATATCCTGCAGATCAAGCTGACCCCGGGCGTGAAGCTGGATTTCAGCCTGCTGCCCTGGCAGACGCTGGTGGCCGCGTTGCCGCTGTGCGTGCTGGCGCTGCTTTTCGAAGGGGGGCCGGTTTTCCTGCTCGACCATCGTTCCTGGTATGTCATCGCCTACACCGGCCCGCTGGCGACCGCGTTGACTTTCCTGATCGTGCTGCAGATGACCCAGCGCCTGTCGCCGGTGACGGTGTCGGTGTGCATGCTGGGCGTGCCGGTGGTGGGGCTGACGCTGTCGTCGCTGATCTTCGGCGAGACGCTTTCGCCCGACCTGCTGCTGGGCATGGGGTTGCTGTGCCTGGGCCTGCTGCTGCCGGCCTTGCCCGGCTTGGGCGGGCGTCGCGTGGCGTTCAAGGCCTGAGAGCCCGTTGCATGGTGAAACGGATTGCGAGCCTGCGGCGTCAGCGCGCCGCCATGTAGCGCGCAATGCGCTCGACCAGCAGTTCGCGCAGTGCCGTTACCGTCGGCGACACCATCGTGCGGTGCGTGCAGACCAGGTTGAGCGGCGAGCTTTCCCCCTCGTAGTCGTCCAGCACGGTCTCCAGCCGGCCGCTGCGCAGGTCGGCCAGCACATCCAGGTGCGATTTGTAGGCGATGCCGTAACCGTTGGCCGCCCAGCGGTGCACCATTTCCCCATCGTCGCAGACGCGGTCGCCGTTGACCGTCACGTGCGTCAACACCCCCTCCTTGATGAAGCTCCAGCGCGTGTGCAACGTGTCTGAGAGCAGGTAGCGCAGGCAATTGTGCTGGCGCAGGTCGGCCGGCGTGCGCGGGCGGCCGTGGCGCGCGAGGTAGTCGGGCGAGGCGCAGGCCACGCGGCGGTTGCCCGGCGCCAGCGGCAGCGCCACCAGGCTGGAGTCTTCCGGGGCGCTGTAGCGGATCGCCACATCCACCGGCTGACGGAACATGTCGGCCACGCGATCGCTGATGCGCACTTGCAGCGTCACCGCCGGATGCAGCGACTGGAACTCGTCGAGCCACTGGCACATCAGGTTGCGCCCCATGTCCGACGGCACCGACAGCGACAGGTTGCCGCCCACGATGCGGCGACCGTGCGCCACCGCGTCGCGCCCGGCATTGACTTCGGCCAGCGTGTTGCGCGCGTATTGCAGGTAGCGTTCGCCGTCGGGCGTCAGGCGCAGGCTGCGGGTGGAGCGCGTCAACAGGCGCGCGCCCAGTTCGCTTTCCAGCCGCTTCATGGCGGCGCTGGCCACGGCGGGCGTGATGTCGTGCTGGCGCGCGGCGGCCGAGAGGCTGCCGTTGTCGGCGGCGCTGACGAAGATGAGCAGGTCTTCCAGTCGGATCATGGCGCGGCAAGGAAGGAGGAAATGACTGGCATTTTACTTTCAAAATATTTTTGAAAATGTTTCTGCTGCCATCTCCTTTTTTGATATTGGCGGATCGCCGATGATGGCGGCCGGGGAACGCTGCAACACGCTTGCATCCCGATTCGACCAATATGTCATCCGCCATCCGCCATCATCAAGGAGAACCCCTCATGAGCATCGTCCAATTCGCCAAGAAACGCCATTCCGCCAAGGCTTTCGATCCGGCCCGCAAGATCCCGGCAGGCGTGATCGCCGAGCTGCGTGAACTGCTGCGCTTTGCGCCGTCCTCGGTCAATTCGCAGCCCTGGCACTTCGTGCTGGCGTCCACCGATGCCGGCAAGGCGCACGTGGCCAAGGCCGCCGAGGCCGGCTTCCCTTACAACGTGTCCAAGATCGTCGATGCCTCGCACGTGCTGGTGCTGTGCACCCGCACCGCGATCACCGAAGCGCACCTGGAAGTGCTGCTGGCGCAGGAAGAGCGCGACGGCCGCTTCATCAACGCCGAGGCCAAGGCCGGCCAGCGCGGCTCGCGCCTGTCGTACAGCGACCTGCACCGTTACGACCTGAAGGATGCGCAGCACTGGATGGACAAGCAGGTCTACCTGGCATTGGGTACGCTGCTGCTGGGCGCGGCCACCTTCGAGATCGATGCGGTGCCGATGGAAGGGTTCAACGCCAAGGTGCTGGACGAGGAGCTGGGATTGCGCGCCAAGGGCTTGACCAGCACCGTGCTGGTGGGCCTGGGCTATAGCGGCGCCGGCGATTTCAATGCCGCGTTGCCGAAGTCGCGGCTGGCCGATGCGGCGGTGTTTACCGATATCTGAAGCCAGAACGCCGGCCCCGCCTCAGGCCTCGACGATCAGGTCGGGGTTGTAGCGTTCGTTTTCCGGCGTGCCGTCGCGCCGCAGGTAGCCGCAGGGATTGCAGATGACGCGGCAGTTGCCGATGCGGTAGTCGAATGAGTCGTGGGTATGCCCATGCACCCACAGGTCGGCGCGTTCCACCAGGGCGTCGAGGTTGGATGAGAACGCCGCCGATACTAGGTCCTGCGCGTAACGCGTCGCCACCGAACGCAGCGATGGCGCCATGTGGGTGACCACCACGGTGCGGCCGTCGAACGGCGTTTCCAGTTTTTCCGCCAGCCAGGCGCGGTCGGCGCGGTGCAGCCGCACCGTGTCGTCCGGCGTCATCGGATGCAGGCCGCCGTCTTCCACCTGGATGCGGCGGTAGTCCAGCATCACCGGCTCGGCCGCTGCCATCGCGGCTTGCCGTTTCTCTTCCCCGAACAATGCGTAGTCGGTCCATAGCGTGGCGCCGAGAAAGCGCACGCCGCCGATCACGGTTTCGCTCCGGTTCAGCAGGCGCACGTTGGAAGGCGCCGCTCCCGGCCGCGCCAGGTTGCGCAGCGCCCCTTCCCAACTGTCTCCATACGCCTCGTGGTTGCCGCTGACATAGATCACCGGCAGGCCGGCGAATGTGCGCTCGGCCCAGGCCAGCGCGCGCGCCGGCTTGTCGATGTCGCCAGCGAGGATGACGACGTCGGGCCGGCTCGATGCGGGACGGATGGCGGGGGCGTTTTCACGCCAGACTTCAAGATGGAGGTCGGACAGGATCAATAGGCGCATGAAATGGACAGGCCTGTGGCCGGCAGGTGGTGACATGGAATTGACACCTTAGCAGGTAATGGCGGTGAAGGCAGCGCGGGGAGCGTCCTGAGCCTTGCGGATGTCCGCGGCGGCAATGGCGATCCGGTGAAAACGTTTGCAGGTTGCTTGCGAGTTTTTATGAGTTTATTCGAAGATATTTTCTGTATAACGTTGTAAATATGGAAAGTATTGCGGGGCTCGCGGGGTGGGTCCGGAGGCGCGTCCGGCAAGGGCGACGGCAGTGCTTTCGTCAGTCCTGAGAATCTGTTTCGTCCGGAACGCTAGATTAAATGAAAGTATTCATCGTTGGAGGCGAGGCCGACTGGTGCAACAGGCTTGCTGCACATGTCGGAGGGTTAGGCTATGAGACCGGCAGTTGCCCGGCCCTGGCGCGAGCGCTGGATATCCTGGGAAACCGGCAGCCCGATATCCTGATCGCCGATGCCGGCCTGCTGGAACTTGCCTCGATCCGGCAGCATTTCCCATCGATGGGCATCATCGTCCTCACCGCCAGCACCCGTCTGGAAGAACGGGTGCGCGGCATGAGCGAAGGCGCCGATTATTACCTGGTCAAGCCGGTCCGGCTGGAAGAGATATCGGCGACGCTGACGGCCTTGTCGCGCCGGATGAAGACCGCGCCGCACCAGCGCCCGCCGGAATCGGAGCGATGGACCTTCAACCGCAAATCGGGCCGCCTGGCCAATGGCGATGCGGTGTCGCTGCAGTTCACCGAGAAGGAAAGCATCGCCTTGGCGGCGCTGCTGCAAAGTCCCAATTATCCGGTCTCGCACGCACAGCTGTTCGACTTGCTCAGGTCCGGCGCCGAGGAATACGATTCCCATCGCATCGATGCGCTGATCTACCGCGTGCGCCAGAAACTGCGTGCGCACGCGGATGCGCCGATGCAGATCCGCAACATCTATGGCGAAGGTTTCCTGATACTGCACCGGAGCGCGGCGGTGGACATCGTGCTCGACGCCTGAAAGGCATGGCTCGTAAAAAGCGGAGGCCTTGGTTCGCATATGGCATTGGCATCGCCGGTGTGCAAGGGAAGGGTAACAGGCATGGAGGAAGAGCATGCTCATGAAACCGTTCAGGCATGGCTCGCGTTCACTTTTTTGTTGCGATGCGGATGAGAGAGGCTGGATTCTCTCGCCGCGACAGTCATGCGTTGGATGCTGTGGCGCGGTTGGAAAACAGCAAGAAATGCTGCGATGCGAAAGTTTCGCCGCTTTCAGGTATCATGTTCCCAGTTTCGCCGCTAAATCGTAGGTCTTCGCTTTACGTTTTCCGCTGAATCTGTCCTTCGCAGACACGCCGTCTGCGATCCACCCGTTTAATGCTTGAACGATACCGAACCGGTCCTCCGGCCTGGTGTGCCGGCCGCATTTGCATTGGGCAAATGCCGGGCGCACGGACCGGGGATGCCGTTTTGCCGATTGTGCTGAAAAACCATGTCCACTTCCGCTGAATATACCGGGGCCATCCACGAGTCCCGGCATCGCCCCCTCACTTCCTCCGACTACAAGACGCTCGGCCTGTCGGCCCTGGGCGGCACGCTGGAATTCTACGATTTCGTCATCTACGTGTTCTTCGCGGCGGTGGTCGGCAAGCTGTTCTTCCCGGCCGACATGCCCGAGTGGCTGCGCATGCTGCAGACCTTCGGCATCTTCGCCGCCGGCTACCTTGCGCGTCCGGTGGGCGGCATCGTCATCGCCCACTACGGCGATGTGATCGGCCGCAAGCGCATGTTCACGCTGTCGATCTTCCTGATGGCCGTGCCCACGCTGGTGATCGGCCTGTTGCCGACCTACGCCAGCATCGGCGTGGCTGCGCCCATCCTGCTGCTGTTGATGCGCACCCTGCAGGGCGCCGCCATCGGCGGCGAGATGCCGGGCGCCTGGGTGTTCGTGGCCGAACACGTGCCGGCCAACCGCTACGCCTTCGGCGTCGGTTCGCTGACCGCCGGCATCACCGGCGGCATCCTGCTGGGTTCGCTGATGGGCATCTTCATCAACAGCGTGTTCGAACCCGGCGAGGTGACGGGTTACGCCTGGCGCATTCCCTTCATCCTGGGCGGCGTGTTCGGCCTGGTGTCGGTCTACCTGCGGCGCTACCTCGAAGAGACGCCGGTGTTCCGGGAACTGGCGGCGCGCCGCGCCCAGTCCAGGGAACTACCGCTCAAGACGGTGCTGCGCGAGCACCGCGCCGCCAGCTTCCTGACCGCCGGCATGACCTGGTGCCTGTCCGGCGCCATCGTGGTAGTGATCCTGATGACTCCGTCTTACCTGCAGACCGTGCACCACCTGCCGGCCAAGCTGGTGATGCAGGCCAACTGCGCCGGCACGCTGATGCTGACCATCGGTTGCCTGGCCATCGGCTGGCTGTGCGACCGCATCGGCACGCGCGCTTGCATGATCATCGGCTGGGGCGGCCTGGCGCTGTCGACCGTATGGTTCTATGGGCAATTGCCGGGCTCTCCCGAATCGCTGGTCTGGGGCTATGGCCTGGTCGGCCTGTTCGTGGGCAGCATCGCGCTCACCCCGATCGTCGCTACCCGCGCCTTCCCGCCGCCGGTGCGTTTCTCCGGCCTGTCCTTCGCCTACAACATGGCCTATGCGGTGTTCGGCGGGCTGACCCCGATCCTGATCTCGTTGTGGATCAAGCAAGACGTGCAGGGCCCGGCGCACTATGTGCTGGCGCTGTCCATCCTCGGCGTGCTGCTGGCGTTCGTGCCGATGAGCAGCAAAGGCTACCAGGCCGCCGGTCGGGACTGAGCCGTTCTCTCTTGAACCAGGCCCGGAGTCCGCAACGCGGCTCCGGGTTTTGTTTTTTGCGCGGCAGGAATCGGCGCGTGGTGGGGAAGACGGGCATGCTGCATGTTATCTGGATAGCCATCGCTTTTATTTCCCCCCGCACTATACTGAAGAGGTTCCCCTTCCTGGGCATGCCATGCAGTCCCTGATCCACACCTGCCATTACCGCGATCATGAGATCAGCGTCGTCGGCTTCGAAATGCTCGACGGCTGGCACCTGGCCGTGCAGATCAAGCAGGAGTGGAAACCGGCATGGCCGGCCTGGCGCGACAAGGAAAGACTGTATGAGGACTTCGATGAAGTGAAAGCGGCCGGCATGGCCTGGGCCGTCACAGCGATCGACCAGCGCCTGCCCGCCTTGCAGGCCTAGAACCTGGGCCTCACCTCTGCCGATGCGTGAAGAAGCCGCCCTTGGCGAAACGCACCGGATCCGCATCCATGGCTGCGATCAACTGGTCCATCCCGCCGGCCGCGTTGCCGGCGCCTGACCCTGCCCCTTCCACCGCCGTTGTCGAACGGCACAGCATGTCGTCCGGCGACCACTCGCCGCCGGCATTGCGCGCGCGCAGCCAGCCGTCGCGGTCGGCCAGCAGTTGCGTGCCGGGCAATTTGTCTTCGGGGGTGCCGGTGATGATGGCGATGGCGCGCAGCGTATCGCGCTGGTTGTTGGCGCAAGCGATGGCGCCGACGCTATCGGCTGATGCGGCCGCGCCGTCGAGCAGCACGCTTTGCAGGCGGGGATCCTCGGTTGGCGGCGTCTTCCCGGATTCGGCCACTACCAGCCTCACGCGTTGTCCATGCCATTGGCTCAGACGCATTGCGCCCGGCGTGCGACATGCCAGCGCTATGTCGGGCAGCGCCACCGGCCGCGGCCAGGCGCCGGTGGCGGCGATGCCCACGCCGGCGGCATTGGCCTTCATGTAGTCGATCAGGGCCCAGCTGTCGGCGACGCTGATGCGCGTGACGAAAGCCGGCATGCCGCCCTTGCCGTGCTGCAGGCTCCAGAAGATATCGCCGTCGCTGCGCCGCCATAGCAGGCCGCTCGACAGGTTGGGCGGCGCGACCGGCAACGACAGCCCCAGCGGCGTGTTGCCACGGCCGTCGGCGCCGTGGCAGGCGATGCATTGTTGCGTATAGAGTCGTTCTCCGCGCACGATGGCGCTGGCGGAAAACCCGGTGGGGGAAACATGGAAACTGGTCGGCGCTGCGGGGGCGGTGAACAGGGCCGCATCCGGCCAGGGAGTGAACAGCAGCAAGGCGCCGCCGGCCAGCAGCAGCGGAATGCGCGCCCGTTTCCAGGCGCAGGCCAGCGCCGCCAGCAGCAAGGCGGCCGCGCTATAGGCCAATGCCGCCAGCAGCGCGCGCGCCACGCTGCGGTCGATCAGCATGACCTCGCCGCTCAGGCGCAGTGCAAAAGGCCAAGCCGGCTGGCCATCGATATCCCGCGTGGCGCCCAGCGCGGCGAGCACATGCAGCAGGCCCTGCTGCAGCGACTGCATCGCCTGCAGCAGCAGGCCGATGCAGGCATCCCAGTCGATGCCGGCGTCAGGGATCACCAACTTCCATCCAGCCCCAGGTGACGCATCGCCTCATGCCGCAACTGCGCCAGCCTGGCGTCGCCGCGATGGCGCGGATAGGGCAGGTCGACCTTGATTTCGGCGCGGATGCTGGCCGGGCGCGGGCCGAACACGATCACCCGCTGCGCCAGGAACAGCGCCTCTTCGATGTCGTGCGTGACCAGCAGGGCGGAGAATTGTTGCCGCTGCCATAACGAGACCAGTTCGCTTTGCATGGTCAGGCGCGTGAGCGAATCGAGCTTGCCCAGCGGTTCGTCCAGCACCAGCAACTGGGGATCGTTGACCAGCGCGCGCGCCAGCGCCACGCGCTGCGCCATGCCGCCGGAGAGCTGGTGCGGGAAGGCGTTGGCGAACTCTTCCAGGCCCACCAGCGCCAGCGCATCGTCCACCCGCTGGCGATGCTGCTGCAACAGGCCGCGCGCCTGCAGGCCCAGCGCCACGTTGTCCCATACCTTGCGCCACGGATACAGGGTCGGATCCTGGAACACCACGATGCGCGAAGGATCGGGGCGGTCGATCGGCTTGCCGTCTTGCAGGATGTCGCCGGCGGTGGCCGGCTCCAGCCCCGCCACCAGCCGCAGCAAGGTCGACTTGCCGCAGCCGCTGGGGCCGAGCAGGGCGACGAATTCGCCGGGTTCGACCGACAGCGAAATATCGTCGAGCACCTGCAGTACGCCTTGCTTCTTGCCCTGCAACGCGAACCAGTGGCTGACCTGACGCACGTCGATGCGCGCGCCTTCGGACGCCGCCGGCGGGGTTGCCGGTTGCGCGTCTTGTTGCGGATACTGCTGCGTTGCCGTCACCATTTCACGGTTCCTTTCTGCCACGACAATGCGCGGTCGCGCACCTTGAACAGCAGCGTGATCAGCCCCGAGCACAGCGCCGCCATCACGATCAGCGCGGCGTACATGTTGCTGTAGGCGGCCCAGCCCTGCGACCATTGCAAATACCAGCCCAGGCCGGCCTTGACGCCCATCATCTCGGCGGTAACCAGCACCGAGAACGCCGCGCCCAGGCCCATGAACAGGCCGACGAAAACCTGCGGCAGCGCGGCCGGTATCGCCACCCGCAATACCAGGAAGGATGCCGACGCGCCCAGCGTGCGCGCCACGTCGTAGTAGCTCTTGTTGACCGAGGCCACGCCGGACCAGGTCAGCACCGCCACCGGGAACCCGGTGGCCAGCGCGATCAGGAACACCGCGGCGGCATAGCTGGACGGCGCGAAGAAGAACGCCAGCGGCAGCAGCGCCGAGGCCGGCACCGGCCCCAGGAAGCGCAGCACCGGATGCACCCAGTAACCGGCAATGCGCGACCAGCCGATCCATACGCCCACCAGGAAGCCGACTGCCGCGCCGCTGGCGAAACCATGCACCAGCAGGCGCAGCGAATGCGCGGTGGACAGGCCCAGGCGCGGCCAGTCTTCGGCATAGACTTCGATCAGGCTTTGCGGCGGAGCGAAGAAAGGCGAGGGCAGCACGCCCAGCTTGGCGGTCAGCACTTCCCACACGCCCAGCAACACCGGCAGGGCCACCAGCCATTGGCCGGCCGGCCGCAGCAGGCGCACCGCGCGGGCGGCCGCCTTGCTGGCCGCGCCCAGCGACAGCGCGGCCAGCAGCAGCGCGACTGCCGTCGCCGCGTAGCCGAACTCGGCGGTGAACGCCCAGTCGCTGAAGCCGACTTCCTTGTTGGGCCACGCCAGCGTCAGCAGGCCCAGCGCCAGCCAGGCAAAAGCCGCCAGCAAACCGGCGCGCCACGGCGCCGCCTGGCGCTGCGGCGGAGCAAGCGCAGGCGCAGTCACGGTCGCAGTCACATTCGGGATCACGCTGGTGGTCGTCATGTCAGGTTCCTTTCATGGTTGCGGCGTGCGGCCATGTCAGGCCAGCACGTCCACCGTCACGTGGCTGGCGAAGCGCGCCGGGTCGGTGCCCTTCTTGAGCACGCCGGCCGTGTGGAAGTCGCGCGCGAAGTACTCGACCTCCGAGCGCAGGGCGTTGCCGGTGGGGTGGTTGTGGTAAGTGAGGTCGGTGAGCAGCGCGCGCAGGTCTGCCACCGGCACCTTGGGCGAATACTTGGCGTACAGCTTGGCCGCCTCGTTCGGGTTCTCCGCCACGTATTCTGAGGCCTGGATGATGGAGCGCACCACGGCCGCCGCGGCCGGCCGGTTGTTGCGCACGAAATCGCCGCGCGCGCCGGTGATGCAGCAGATCTTGTCCTTGTACTCGCCGGTGCCGCTGTTGCCGATCTCGGTGAACACGCCCTGGTTGCGTTTTTCGATCAGGTACACGTTCGGGTCGCCATCGGCGATCGCCTGGATCTCGCCCTTCTTCACCGCCACATCGAGCAGGTCGGCCGGGTAGACGCGCCATTGCACATCCTTGTCGATATCCACGCCGCGCTTGGCCAGGTGGATGGCGAAGAAATTCTTGGCCGGGCTGTTCAGGTCGGACACGCCGATGGTCTTGCCCTTGAGCTGTTTCCAGTTGCTCATGCCGGCGTCCTTGACGCCCACCATGCGCAGGCAGCCGCCGTGCGCGGCGCCGATCACCTTGACGTCGAAACCCGATTCCAGCGGCTTGAGCCAGCGGTGGATCAGGCCCACGCCGACGTCGGCCTTGCCGGTGGCCAGCGCTTCGAGCAACTGGTCGGTCGAGCCGCCCCAGTTGAGCAGTTCGACCTGCAGGCCGTTCTTTTCGAAGATGCCTTTTTCCTGCGCCACCACCACCGGCGAGAGGCAGAAAGCCACCGCGCTCCAGGCGAAGGTCAGCTTGTGCGGCGCGCCGGCCGACCAGGCGCTGCCGGCGGCCAGGGATCCCCCGATCCCGGCCAGTGCGGCGGCACCCCCGGCGCGCAGGATGTCGCGGCGCGACCAGGAGGCGGATGTGTCTTGTTCAAGCGAAGGGAGGTCTTTTTTCATTTGGTCATGGCTCCACTGAGGTCGAAGGAAATGCAGGAAAGCGGCAGGCGTGGCGGCCGCAAGATGTGAAATATGAACCAACCGCGAACGCAAGCAAACGAACAAGAGCGAGCAAGCATATGTGCCGGGCATGGCATATCCATATGCGGATTGCTTCGTTGCGACGGCGCCGCGCGCGGCGGGAAACTGTCGCGGCCAGCCGCCAACGGGCAATCGCCAACAAGCAATCGCAGACAAGACCGCAGACAACGAGGACGCCATGACATCACTGAACCACTACCTGAGCGAAAAACGCAGCGCCGTGCTGGCGCGCGAAGCGCTGATCGAAGCCGGCAACGCCGGCCCCAATGCCCTGCAGGCGCGCGTGTCGGCCGAAGGGCGCAGCGGCGTGCGGCGCATCCGCATCCGCGACCACCAGGTCATCAGCGACAGCCCGCCGGATTTCGCCGGCTACAACCTGGGGCCCAGTTCGCCCGAGCTGCAACTGGGCGTGCTGGGCTCCTGCGTCACGCATATCTTCCTGATCCAGGCGGCGCAGCGCCAGGTGCCGATCGATTCGCTGGAAGTGGAGGTGAGCGGCAAGATCGATCCGCGCGGCGGCCGTCCCGGCCATGAGCACATCCCCATCTGGCCGCACGACATCGCTTATGTGGTGCACCTGGATTCGCCGGCACCGGACGAGGACGTCAAGGCGCTGTTCGAGGCGGTGGAGGCCAGTTGCCCCATCCTCAACCTGCTGAAGAACCCGCAGGAGATCCGCGCCGAGATCCGCTACCACCGCACGCAGGCGCAGGAGTCGCGCACCGGGGTGGAAGACGCCATCGTCTAGCAATCCGTCCAGGCCAAGCGGCACGCCGGCAGCTTCACGGTCGCCGGCGTGCCGTTTTGCTTGCGCGCCGGCAGGAATGGAAAAACTTGCTTATAGTCTGCGTTGGTGTTGGCGCAGACTAGGGCCTGTTAACAATTAATTTGCGAGTGCGAGTGTCCAGCAAGCGTTGTCTGCCTAGGCGTGGCGACGCGTCGTAGCGGTGCTACGGCAAGGAGCCGCAACAACGGCAGGCAACGCATCTCGCAAATTAAATGTTAACAGGCCCTAACAATCTTGATCGAGGAGCGGGACATGGCAGCACCCCATATTTCAACAGCGGCGCCCGTGCAGGAATCAGTGAATGAGCCAGCACATGAGCCAGCGCAGGAAGCCCGCCAGCTCTGGCGCCTGCGTGCTTTCGTGACGCAGTTCGCGCAACTGCTGTCGGAGGCGCCGCCGGAGCCGGTCATCCTCGATGCCGGCAGCGGCTTGCTGCGCGAACTGGTGTCGCATGACGATTGGTTGCCCGAGGCATTCGCCCAGCCCGATGCGCAGCGTTACCGGCAATACCTGCTGCACGCCGATTCGGCGCAGCGCTTTTCCGTCGTCAGTTTTGTCTGGGGGCCGGGGCAGCGTACCCCCATCCACGACCATACCGTATGGGGGCTGATCGGCATGCTGCGCGGCGCCGAGCATGCGCAATCCTATGCGCCGGCGGCCGGCGGCTTGCAGAAGATCGGCCAGCCGGTGCGGCTGGCGCCGGGGATGGTGGACGCCGTCTCGCCCAACGGCGCAGGGCTGCATGACGTGCACCAGGTCAGCAACGCCTATGACGACCGGGTCTCCATCAGCATCCATGTGTATGGCGCCAACATCGGCGCGGTACGGCGCTCCACCTACCAGCCGGACGGGCAGCGCAAGCCGTTCATCTCGGGCTATTCCAACAGCACGCTTCCCAACATCTGGGATCTCTCATCCGAACAACAATCACCAAGCCATCATCCATGACCACAGGCATCTCCTCCGCTTCCCTTCCCATTCCCGCCATCTCGACGGCCCAGGTGCGCGCCGCGCTGCTGGCCCGGGAAGAAATCGCCCTGCTGGACGTGCGCGAAGAAGCGCCGCATGCGCAATCGCATCCGCTGTTCGCCGCCAATTTCCCGTTCTCCCACCTGGAGCTCAATGCCTGGACCCGCATCCCGCGCCGCGACACCCGCATCGTCACGCTGGACGATGGCGAAGGCCTGGCCGTGCGCGCGGCGCAGCGCCTGCGCGCGTTGGGCTACACGGATGTGCATGTGCTGCAAGGCGGCGTGAGCGGCTGGCGCGAGGCCGGCGGCGAGCTGTTCCAGGATGTGAACGTGCCCAGCAAGGCCTTTGGCGAGCTGGTGGAATCGCAGCGCCATACGCCTTCCTTGTCGGCGCAAGAGGTCAAGGCCTTGCTGGATGCGCAGGAAGATGTGGTGGTGGTGGATGCGCGCCGCTTCGACGAATACCAGAACATGAACATCCCCGGCTCGATCAGCGTGCCCGGCGCCGAGCTGGTGCTGCGCGTGCGCGCATTGGCGCCGGACCCGGCCACGCGCGTGATCGTCAATTGCGCCGGCCGCACGCGCAGCATCATCGGGACGCAGTCGCTGGTCAACGCCGGCATCGCCAATCCGGTGCATGCGCTGCGCAACGGCACCATCGGCTGGACGCTGGCGGGACAGGCGCTGGAGCACGGCCAGCAGCGGCGCTTTCCCGAGGCCGTGGATGATGCCCTGGTGCGCCAGGCCCGGGAGCAGGCGCGCGCAGTGGCCGACCGCGCCGGCGTCAGGCGCATCGATGCAGGCCGCCTGGCCGAGCTGGAGACGCCGGGGCGCACCGTCTACCGTTTCGATGTGCGTACGCCCGAGCAATACCGCGCCGGTCACCTGCCGGGTTTTTTGTCCGCGCCCGGCGGCCAACTGGTGCAGGAGACCGAGATGAACGCGCCGGTGCGCGGCGCGCGCATCGTGCTGGCCGACGACGACGGAGTGCGCGCCAACATGACCGCCTCCTGGCTGGCGCAGATGGCGTGGGAAGTGTATGTCGCCGATGGCTTTGCGGCCGCCGACTTTGCCGTTGCCGGCGAGGCGCCGCGCCCGGTGCCCGAGTCCGGGGTGTCGCCGCAACAGCGCATTGCGCCGGCCCAACTCAAGGCCTGGCTGGAGCAGGACCGGGATACGGTGCTGCTGGACGTCTCGCTGAGCGCGCGTTATGTGGCGCGCCATATCCCGGGAGCGTGGTTCGTGCTGCGCTCGCAGATTGAAGCTGTGGCCCGCAACTTTCCATCGGCTTCGCGCTATGTGCTGACCTGCGGCACGTCCTTGCTGGCGCAGTTCGCGGTGGCCGATTTACAGGCGCTGGTAGCGCAGCCGGTGTACCTGCTGGAAGGCGGCAATGCGGCCTGGGAGCGTGCCGGCTTCGGTTTCGCCGCCGGCGAGGAGACCTTGCTGTCGGCCCGCATCGACCGCTATCGCCGGCCGTATGAGGGCACCGACAATGCGGCCAGCGCCATGCAGGCTTATCTCGACTGGGAGTTCGGCCTGGTCGAGCAACTGGGGCGCGACGGCACGCACGGTTTCTTCGTGATCTGATCCGCCGCGCCTGCCGCCTCCGGCGCTTCAGACCGACCTGGTCAAGCCGCCATCCACGCGGATGTTCTGTCCCGTGATATAGGCCGCGCCTTCGGAAGCGAGGAAGGCGACGGTCGCGGCGATTTCCTCGCTTTTCCCGTAGCGCTGCATGGGCACGCTGGCGCGGCGCTCTTCGCGCGCGGGCAGGCTGTCGATCCAGCCCGGCAGGACATTGTTGATGCGGATATTGTCCCTGGCGTAGGTGTCGGCGAAGATTTTGGTGAACGCCGCCAGGCCCGAGCGGAACACCGCCGAGGTCGGGAACATGTCGCTGGGCTCGAACGCCCAGGCGGTGGAAATGTTGATGATGGCGCCGCCTTGTTGCCGTTGCATGAACGGCGTCACCAGCCTGGCCGGGCGGATCACGTTCAGGAGATAGGTCTCCATGCCGCGGTGCCAGTCGTCGTCGCTGATCTCCAGGATCGGCGCGCGCGGGCCGTGCCCCGCGCTGTTGACCAGCACATCGATGCGGCCCCATTGCGCCACCGCGCGCTCGACCAGCGTCTTGAGGTCGTCGGTCGACTGGTTCGACCCGGTGACGCCGATGCCGCCCAGCTCCCCGGCGAGCGCCTCGCCTTTGCCGGAGGAGGAGAGAATGGCGATCCTGTAGCCGTCGGCCGCCAGTTTCTTGGCGGCGGCGGCGCCCATGCCGCTGCCGCCGGCGGTGATCAGGGCAACCTTGTCTGTCATGGAAAAATCCTTTGTGTCGGTGGGATGAATTGGATTGGATTAGATTGGGTGGCGGGATTCTAGCCTGCTTATCTGCTATCCGAAGCGCGCCTCGCTGGGCGGATGGCCGATGATGCGCTTGAAGGCGCGGCTGAACGAGGCCTCCGAATCGTAGCCGAGCCGGTTGGCGACCACCGCCACGCGCATGCCTTCGCGCGCGATCCAGTGGCGCGCCTGGAACATCTTGACGCGGGCCACGTACTTGGCCGGCGTCTCGCCGACAGTGCTGGAGAATTTCTCGATGAAGCTGGAGCGCGACGTCCCCATCACATCGGCCAGCTCCGCCACCGACCATTCGCGTTCGGGCTGGCGATGCACCGCCGCCAGCACCCGTCCGACCTGCGGGCAGCGCACCGCGGCGATCCAGCCGGTGGCGTCGCTGCAGGCGCATTCGACCCAGGCGCGGATGATGCTGGCCGCCAGCACATCGGCCAGGCGCGCCAGGATGCCGCAGGCGCCGATGCGGTTCAAGGTCACCTCGCGTTCCATCGCCTCCAGCATCGACAGCACCGCCGGGTCGCTTTGCTGCAGGTCGCGGGCGCGCATGACGTCGGGCATCATCGCCAGCAACGGGTGCAAGGGGTCGAGGTTGAAGCGCATCGTGCCGGTGAACAATATGTGCGACGGTTCCGCGTCAGCAGCGGCGCTCTCCACGGCCGCCGCGGCCCCGGCATCACGCGCGCAGGAGCTGGAATGGCCCACGTCATTGACCAGGTAGAGATTCTCCGACAGCACCTTGCGCGCCAGCGTATCGATATCCACGGACGGCACTTCCGGCGAACTGGCCATGACATGGAAGGTGCTGCGCGGCAACAGCAAGGCGTCGCCGGCATGCAGGGGCATCCAGTCGGTGCTTTGCGTGCGCATCCAGCAATTGCCCTGGGCGATGAAATGGAAAGTGGCCTCGGGCCTGGGCGGAAACGCCACCGCCCAAGGCTCGTGCGTCACGCAGCGGCCATATTCCACCCCGTCCAGGCGCAGGCCCAGGAGGATGTCGGTCAGGGTATCGGGGATGTCTTTGTCGGCCATGTGGGCGCCTCTTGCTCAGGTTTGTCGGTCTTGGACGAATAGTCATGAGAATAGACGTTAATGGCATGGAAAGTCCAGCCCATTCCCCATAAACTGCGGTTCCCATACTCTGTTGAGATCCGTTATGCCTGAATCCATCTGCATCGAATGCCCCGACTCGCAATATGCGGGCACCCCGGCCACTCCGGCCACTCCGGCCGGGGGGCCTGACGCCGACGCCGGCGCGGCCGGCCGCGCCAACTGGCTCGGCATCGCCAGCCTGGCGCTGGGCGTGTTCGGCCTGGTGACCGCCGAATTCCTGCCGGCCAGCCTGTTGACGGCCATGTCCACCGACCTTGGCGTGTCCGATGGCGCCGCCGGCCAGGCCGTGACCGCCACCGCAATCGTGGGCGCCATTGCCGCGCCGACGATCCCGGTGCTGACGCGCAACTTCGACCGCAAGCGGGTGGTGCTGGCCTTGACCATGCTGCTGGTGCTGTCCAACGTGCTGGCTGCGACCGCCAGCAACCTTCCGGTGCTGCTGGTCTCCCGCGTGATGCTGGGCGTGGCGCTGGGCGGTTTCTGGTCGATGGCCGCCGCGCTGGCGATGCGCCTGGTGCCGGAAAACGTGTTCGCCCGCGCCATGTCCCTGATCCTTACCGGGGTGTCCGTGGCGACCGTTTGCGCCGCCCCCATCGGCGCCTATATGGGCAACCTGTGGGGCTGGCGCAGCGCCTTCGTCGCCGCCGGCATCGTGAGCGTGGCGACCCTGGCCGTGCAGATCTTCGCCATCCCCAAGCTGCCGCCCAAGGACAACCCTAACCTGAAGGTGCTGTTCGAGCTGCTGGGCCGTTCCCATGTGCGGGTCGCCTTGCTGGCCGTGCTGCTGGTGATTTCGGGCCACTTCGCCGGGTTCACCTATATCCGTCCGCTGATGGAACACATCACGCACCTGTCGGTGGCCACTATTTCGGCGGTGCTGCTGGGTTATGGCATCGGCGGTTTCTTCGGCAACTTCGCCGGCGCCTTCATCGCCGAACGCAGCGAGCGCCATGCCATCGTGTTCGGCGGCGCGCTGATTACCGTGCTGGCCGTCGCGCTGTGGGTGGCCGGCGCCTCGTCCACGGTGGCGGCAGTGTCGATCGCGCTGTGGGGCTTTGCCTTCGGCGCCTTCCCGGTCGGTTTCCAGACCTGGATCGTGCGTGCCGCGCCGGACCATGCGGAAGGCGCGGGCGGGTTGCTGGTGGCGGCCTTCCAGATAGCCATCGCCAGCGGCGCCATCGGCGGCGGCATCCTGGTCGACCAGGTCGGCGCGCTGGGCGGCCCGATCTTCGCGGCCATCGCAATCATGCTCGGCACCTTGCTGACATTGCGTTACGGCCCGCGTCCGGCGCGTATCGAGAACGCCTGAAACGCCTGGAAGCGCATGAGGCCGGCATCGAGCGCCACATTTCTTTCACCGACGACTGACACGCATATCATGCCAACCGATCTTTCCGTCAACCGCCGCATCGTCCTGGCGGCCCGTCCACGCGGCGTGCCTGTGCCCGCCGATTTCCGCCTGGAACAAGCCCCGCTTCCGGCGCCGCAGGAAGGGCAAGTGCTGTTGCGCACGCTATGGCTCTCGCTCGATCCCTACATGCGCAACCTGATGGAAGAAGTCGGGCCGGGCTATGCCGACCCCATGCCCCTGGGCGCGACCATGGTCGGCGGCACGGTCAGCCGGGTCGTCCAATCGCGCCATCCGCGTTTCAAGGCTGGCGAGCTGGTGGTCGGCAACGCCGGGTGGCAGGACTACGCGATCTCCGACGGCAGCGACCTGATGCCCGTGGGCGATCTTGGGCAGCCTTCGCTGGCGCTGGGCGGACTCGGCATGCCGGGGTTCACGGCCTATGTCGGCTTGCTCGATATCGGCGAACCCAAGCCGGGCGAAACGGTGGTGATCGGCGCCGCCACCGGCGCCGTCGGGGCGGTGGCAGGCCAGATCGCCAAACTCAAGGGGGCGCGCGTGGTCGGCATCGCCGGCGGCCCTGACAAATGCCGTTATGCGGTGGAAGAACTCGGTTTCGACGTTTGCCTCGACCATCGCGATCCGCAGTTTGCGCAGCAGCTCGCGGCCGCCTGCGCGGACGGCATCGATGTGTATTTCGAAAGCATCGGCGGCGCGGTGTTCGATGCCGTGCATCCGTTGCTCAACCTGAATGCGCGCGTGCCGGTCTGCGGTTTCATCGCGCACTACAACGAAAAGACGGCAGCCGGACCGGATCGCTTGCCGGGATGGATGGCGACCCTGCTGGCCAGGCGCATCCGCATGCAGGGCTTCATCATCCTCGACCACTACGCCACGCGCTTCGATGCCTTCCGCCGGGACATGCTGGCATGGCATGCCGCCGGCAAGGTGAAGCTGCGAGAGGATATCGTCGATGGTCTGGAGAACGCGCCCGCCGCGTTCATCGGTTTGCAACGGGGGCGCAATTTCGGCAAGCTGGTGGTGCGTGTGGCCGGGGAGTGAAACAGATTCCTGGCAGATCCTGGGCGGGACCTTATTGGCGCGCCGCCAGCAGCAATGCGCCGGCGCCGATGAAGAAGCCGCCAGTGGCCTTGTTCAGGCGCGCCACGCCGCGCGAGGTGCGGATGAAATGGCGAATCTGCCTGCCGCAAGCGGCATAGACGGTGCTGGAAACGAATTCGGCGCCCAGGTAGATCGATCCCAGCACCAGGAACTGGTGCGCCGCCGGCCGGGACTGGTTGATGAATTGCGGGAAGATCGCCGCGAACAGCATGATGGCCTTGGGATTGGTGATACCGAGCAGGAATTCCTGCATGGCCAGCGCGCGCACGCCTTTATGCGCCTGGCCGGCTTTTCCCGCAGCGGTCGATGAGGCCATGCCGTCGGCCAGTTCCAGCCCCTGGAATTCGCGGCTGCGCCAGGCGCGCCAGCCGAGATAGAACAGGTAGACGGCGCCCACCCACTTGACCGCCGTAAACGCCGTCTCCGAGGCCAGCAGCATGGCGCCCAGGCCGACGGCGGAAACCGTCAGGAAAATGGCGAATGCGGCCACCCGGCCGAATGTCGCCAGCAAGGCCGCCCCGATACCGTGCCGGATGCCGTTGTTCAACGCGCAAAAGTTGTTCGGGCCGGGAACCAGCGCCAGCATGATGGCGACGGGAATAAAGAATAGGGCGTCCATTTGGCTCGTCTTCAGGGCTGGCAGGGGAGGGAGTGGAGATTCTATCAGCAGTGCGCAAACTCCATCGCAAGCCCCATCGCAAGCCCCATGCTGCCGCCCGGGATCGCGCGGCGGCGCTATGGCAGGCTGGCCAGGCGATCGATGCCGGCGGCCGCGGCCGTCATGCTGTGGCGCGGATCGCTGTCGAGCTGCCTGATCCATCGGAACAGGAATTCTTGCGCCGCCTTGCGCAGGGGCGGCCCATAGCGCTCGCTGTCGTTGCGGAAGCGCGCGATGTCGAAACCCGGCATGCGCGCAATCTCAGGGCCGCCGGCGATCAGCCAGCGTTCGATCTTGGCGGCATCCAGTTCCGGGTGGAATTGCAGGGCAAGGCAATTGCGGCCCCAGGCAAAGGCCTGGTCGGGGTTGTGGGCGGAAGCAGCGAGATGGCGCGCATTGGGCGGCAGGCCGAAACGGTCCGCATGCCATTGCATGACGCGGATGCCCGGTTCCAGCAAGGGCCGCAGGTAGCCGGCACAGGCATCGGCGCCCGCGGCCAGCGTGGTCCAGCCGATATCCCCGGCGCCGGGCTGGATGCCGGCGCCCAGGGCGATGGCGATCAGGTGGGCGCCCAGCGCGATGCCCAGCGTCGGCATGTCGTCGATGAGCCTGGCGCGCAGCCAGGCGATCTCTTCGCCCAGGTACGGGTAGCGCGGGATGTCCCGCGCCGACACCGGGCCGCCCAGGACGACCGCGATATCGGCATCCAGCGGCGACTCGGCGCACAGCGGCTGGACGCCGACGTCCAGGTAGCGGACGGCGAATCCCATTTTCCTGAATTGCGGCTCGAAGACTCCCAGGTCTTCGAAGGGCGTATGGCGTAGCGCCAGGACGGTTTTCATGACGGTTCCACCTTGCGCAATAAAGAGAAGGGCGGCGCGGCGCGCCATACCTTATTCGAGGGAAAGTTTTCCAACGACTGCGCGCAGCAGTATCCCATCGGCGAAGCGGGCTGGATAATGAAAAATACCTCGGTTTATTATCAAAAAAATGTTTTTGAAAAGCAGGATGGGTGAAATTGGAAAAAATATTTTGAACTAGCGTTGCTTGAAGGTTGGAGCTTGGTCGGCGCGGGCATCATATGGTTGCCATGGCCTTGCAGGTATTCCTGCTGCCGGGCCAGCACAACGCCGGCGCCCGCTGTCGCGATGGGGCAAAAATGCCCATTCATTGCGGTGTGTCTTGATGCATACTGGCGCATGTCCTTTGCCATGAATCGTACGTCGAATGCCGCTGTCTCCTGAACTTGTCGCCTTCCTGGAAAAGTCGCGCTGGCCGTCCACCTTGACCGCCGGCCAGATGGATCGCCTGCGTCAGGATATTTACGAACGGGCCTATCCTAGCGGAGCCATCATCTTCCCCCGCGGGAGCCTGGCAGACCACTGGTTTGGACTCATCGAGGGAATGATCAAGGTGGATACGGTTTCGCCCGATGGCAGGTCCACCACCTTCGCCGGCGTCCCGGGCGGCGCCTGGTTTGGCGAAGGCGCGGTGCTCAAGAATGAACCGCGCCCTTACTCGATAGTGGCCATCCGGGACAGCAAGCTGGCCTTTGTGCCGCGAACGACATTCGAATGGCTGCTGGCGGAGAGCACTTCTTTCAGCCGCTTCGTGATCGACCAGCTGAACTGGCGCTGCGGCTATTACGTGGCCCTGATCGAGAACCGGCGGTTGCGTGAGGCGCCCGCACGCGTTGCATTTTGCCTTTCGGAACTGTTCAATCCCCAGCTGTATCCATCGACCGAGCCGACGCTGCGGTTATCCCAAGAGGAGATCGGGCGCCTTTCCGGCCTGTCTCGCCAAAACACCAACCGGGCTTTGCGTGAACTGGCGGACGCAAAGATGCTGGCCGTGGAATACGGCTCCGTCGTCATCCTCGACCTTCCCCGGCTGCGGGAGTTTGCGCGCCAGGACGAGTGATGCGGGAGCGCATCGCCTCCATGAAAATGAAACGGCGCCTGTGGGCGCCGTTCGTCATCAGGCCTTGGCCAATTCGGTGATTGCCGCCTTGCTGCCGGCTTGTTCCCGTAGCTTGAACTTCTGGATCTTGCCGGTTCCGGTCTTGGGCAGCGGACAGAACACTACGCGTTTCGGACATTTGAAGCGGGCCAGGCGCGCTCGGCAGAATTCGATGATTTCTTCTTCTGTCGGCTTTTGGACGCCCTCCTTGAGTTCGATAAAGGCGCACGGCGTTTCGCCCCATTTGGCGTCTGGCTGGGATACGACCGCGGCGATCAGGACTGCCGGGTGGCGGTGCAGAATGTCCTCCACTTCGACCGAGGAGATATTTTCTCCGCCCGAGATGATCACATCTTTCGCGCGATCGGTGATCTGGACATAGCCGTCCGGATGAACCACGGCGACATCGCCAGTGTGGAACCAGCCTCCCGCAAAGGCGTTCCTCGTCGCTTCCTCGTTCTTCAGGTAGCCCTTCATGACGATGTTGCCCTTGAGGAGCAGTTCGCCTTGCGTACGGCCATCGAACGGTACCGGTTCGAGCGTCTCCGGATCGGCCACCATCAAGGCCTCCAGCGCTGCCGACCGATTGCCTTGCCGCGCCATCAGGCGGGATTGCTCATCCTTGTCCAGCGCCGACCATTCGGGAGGGATGTAGCAGCTCACAGGGGTGCCGGAAGCCTCGGTGATCCCATATACGTGCTCCACTTCAAAGCCCAGCGCCAGCACCGCCTTCAGTACCGCCGCCGGCGGCGGCGAACCCGCCGTCCGAATGCGGACGGTGCGCGGCAGCGGCCGTTTTTCCGATTCGGGCGCGCTGGCGATGGAGGCCAGCACGATAGGCGCCGCGCAGAAATGATCGACGCCATGGTCGGCAATGGCGTCGAAGATATTCTTCGCGGTCACCTTGCGCATGCACACATGGGTTCCGGCCGCGGCGGTGACCGCCCAGGTAAAGCACCAGCCGTTTGCGTGGAACATGGGAAGCGTCCACAGGTAGGTCGGATTGCGCGGCATGCCCCAGTCGGTCAGCTGCAACATGCTCATCACATAGGCGCCGCGGTGGCTGGGAACGACGCCCTTCGGATCGGATGTCGTCCCGGAGGTGTAATTCAGGGCGATGGCATCCCATTCGTCCGCCGGCCACACCCCGGGGAAATCCGGATCTCCTTCCGCCAATAAGGCCTCGTAGTCCAGTTCCCCGATCGCATTGCCGGGAGGCGCCTCCAGGTCGTTAATGTCGACGATCAGCGGCTTGCCGGGAAGGGATGCTACAGCCTGCGAAACCAGATCCGAGAACTCGCGATCGACCAGGAGAATTTTGCATTCGCCATGCTCAAGGATGAATCGGACGCCGTCCGGATCCAGCCTGCAGTTAATGCTGTTCAAAACCGCTCCGCTAAGCGGTATGCCGAAGTGGGCCTCCAGCATGGCCGGCGTATTGGGCGCCAGGATCGAGACGGTATCGCCGGCCTGTATGCCGCGCTTGACCAGTGCGCTGGCCAGGCGGCGGCAGCGCAGGCGCGTTTCGCGCCAGGTTTGCTCAAAGCTGCCGTGCACTACGGCAATCCGGTCGGGATACTGTTCGGCGCTGCGGTCGAGGAAATGTAATGGCGTCAATGGCAAATGATTGGCCGGCGTACGGGAAAGCCCCTTCCCATAGATGGAGTTTTGCATCTGGTGTCTCCTGAATTATTTAGATTTATTGGATGCGGCGATTTCTGCACTTTTTCCAAACGCAGAAGCGCCTCCGTCTCAGGGGCTACTGTAGGTGCGGACGACGGCGCAAGACTGTCCTGAACGAGACATTGCGCCTCATTTGCCGCTTCTCTGCCTTGACTGTCTTGAACAGGACAATGTCTTGAACAGGACAGCGCGCATCCATCATCGCCTCTAATCTCCGTCACTGCGCCGAACGGTCATCGGCGAATTAAAAACACACAGGAGATGAAGATGGACCGAGAAGGACCTCCCCCGATGAACGAGGAATCGTTGCGCGCGGCCGTCGAATGGGCGATCGCAACGCGGCGCAGCATCCGCGCATTTCTGCCCGCCGCGGTGCCAAGAGAGACGATTGAAGAAATATTGGACGTGGCCCGGTTTGCCGCGACCGGCGTGAATCTCCAGCCCTGGCACGTGTACGTGGTGACAGGCGCCGCCAAGGAAAGGTTGTGCGCCGCCATCCGCGAAGTGGACGACACCCCCGTGTTGGCCGCCCAGCATAAGGACGAATGGGAGTACTACCCGACGGATTGGATATCTCCTTATATCGACAGAAGGCGTGAAGTCGGATGGAACCTGTATGGCCTGCTCGATATCCGGAAGGGCGACAAGGAGCGCATGCACCTTCAGCACGGCCGGAACTATTCGTTCTTCGATGCCCCGGTCGGCCTGTTTTTCACCGTCAATCGCGTCATGCAACAGGGAAGCCTGCTGGACGTCGGCATGTTCATGCAGAACGTCATGGTGGCGGCACGCGCCCATGGACTGGATACCTGTCCCCAGGCCGCGTTCATGAAGTACCACAAGATCATTGGCGCGGAACTGGATATCCCGTCGACGGAGATGTTCATTGTGGGCATGAGCCTCGGTTACGCAGACAAAGAAAAAATTGAAAACACGTTGGTCACGAAACGGGAAGGAGTCGCTTCATTCACGAAGTTCTATAGCAAGTAGCACCTCAAGTAGCGCCTACAAAAAATAAGGAGGATGACATGCAGCAAATCGATGTAATCAAGGTGGCCAATGGCGCCAAATTCAACAGGTTTCACAAGCTCATCCTGTTCTGGGGCGTGTTGATTCTTGTCCTCGACGGCTATGATCTCGCTGTCGTTGGCGCGGCCCTGCCGTCAATCATGAAGGAGATGGGCGTCGACGCCTCCAAGGCCGGCTTCATGGCCAGTTCCGCGCTTTTCGGCATGATGTTCGGCGCGATGTTCTTCGGCACGCTCGCGGACAAGATCGGGCGGCCATTGATGCTGGCCGTCGGGGTCGCGACCTTCAGCGTCTTCACGGCGGCGGCAGGGCTCGCGCATGACCCCATTACCTTCAGCGTGCTTCGCTTCCTCGCGGGTTTGGGGATCGGCGGCGTTCTGCCGGTGGTCACCGCGCAGATGGGCGAATTCTCGCCGGTGAAAGTCCGTGCGCGTCTCGTGACCATCGTTTTCGCCGGGTATTCGGTCGGCGGCGTGCTGGTCGCCCTCACCGGAAAACAGCTGATCGAGGCGTACGGTTGGCAGTCGGTGTTCCTGGTGGCAGGTCTGCCTGTCCTGCTGATTCCCTTCATTCTGAAGACCATGCCTGAATCGATGGCCACGCTGCATCGCAAGGGGCGCCAAGACAAGCTGGCGGAAATCGTTCGCAAGATCGATCCCGGCCTCGGATTGTCCGGCAACGAGGAATTTGTGCTGCCCGTCGCTGAGCGGGTGGCAAATGCGCCGGTGAAGATGCTGTTTGCCAACGGCCGCGGCTTCAGCACCCTGATGATCTGGCTCGCTTATTTCACCGGCCTCTTCATGGTCTATTCGCTGAGTTCCTGGTTGACCAAGCTCATGGCCATGGCCGGCTATAGCCTGGGCTCCGCGCTTAACTTCGTCCTGGTCTTCAATTTCGGGGCAATGGTGGGTGCGGTGGGCGGCGGCTGGCTTGGCGACAAGTTCAACATCAAACATGTCCTGGTGGCGTTCTACGTGGTGGGCGCCGTGTCGCTCACGCTGATGGGCTATGCCAAGGAAACCTGGCTGTTGTTCGCGGTTGTCTTCGTCGTCGGCGCATCCACGCTTGGCACCCAACTGCTGGCGTACGCCTATGCCGGCGAGTTCTATCCGGTGGCCATCCGCTCCACCGGCGTCGGCTTCGCATCCGGGGTCGGGCGGCTCGGGGCCATCATTGCGCCTGTGCTGATCGGTTTCCTCGTCTCCCTGCGGCTTCCCCTGGAGCAGAACTTCTTCGGCATTGCCGTGGCCGGCCTGGTCGGCGCCGTCGCAGTCATGCTCATTAACCACGATCTTGCCGGCGACCGCTCTGTGGCGAAGCCATCGCCGAACGCGCAAACCGTTTCATAAGAAAGCACCAAAGGAGCAACAATGGGAATCAAGGCAGGCGTGTATGTCGTGACCGGGGGCGCATCCGGATTGGGGGCAGCTACGGCGAGGGCGCTGGTTGCCGCTGGCGGCCAGGTGGTTTTGGCCGATGTCAATCCGGTCGCCGGCCAAAAGGCGGAATCAGCGCTGGGCGGTCATGCCAGGTTCGTTCAAACCGACGTGCGGGACGAAACTAGCGCAGCGCAAGCGTTTGCGGTCGCACGTTCGATGGGGGAAGTGGCGGGCCTCATCAACTGCGCCGGCATCGCGCCGGCCGAAAAGCTGTTGGGCAAGTCAGGGCCGCACCGCCTGGACAGCTTTGTACGCGCCCTTGACATCAATCTGGTCGGCACGTTCAATATGGCGCGCTTTGCCGCCCAGGCAATGCGTGAAAACGACCCTGGTGAATCCGGCGAGCGCGGGGTCATTGTCAATACCGCGTCGGTGGCCGCCTTCGATGGCCAGATGGGGCAAGCCGCCTATGCGGCGTCAAAAGGCGGCGTCGTTGCCATGACCTTGCCGCTGGCGCGCGACCTTGCCAAATACGGTATCCGCGTGGTGGCGATCGCGCCGGGCATCTTTGAGACGCCGATGATGCTGGAGATGCCGGACGAAGTCCTCGAATCGCTCGGGAAGACCGTTCCTTTCCCGCCGCGCCTGGGCAAGCCGGCCGAATTTTCTTCGCTGGTGATGCACGTCCTGGAAAACCGCTATCTGAACGGCGAAGTCATCCGCGTGGATGGCGCGCTGCGAATGGCCGCCAGGTAATGTCCCGATGGCCCGTCTTTGTTTCACTTTTCCCCACCCTCTGCCCATTGCCAGGAGCAAGCAATGTCACACGATCCGATCGTCATCGTTTCCGCCGCCCGGACTCCCATGGGGAGCTTCCAGGGGGCTTTCGCCGACCTGTCCGGCCCGCAGCTCGGCGGCCATGCCATCGAAGCGGCCCTGGCCCGATCGCGCATCGATCCGGGGCTGGTCGAACAGGCCCTGATGGGGTGCGTCCTGCAAGCAGGCCTGGGACAGGCGCCGGCGCGCCAGGCCGTGTTGCGGGCGGGGCTGCCTGCCAGCGTCGCCTGCGCCACCATCCATAAGGTCTGCGGTTCGGCCATGCTGTCCGTCATGCTCGGCCACGACAGCATTTTGGCCGGCACCTCATCCATCGTCGTGGCGGGCGGTATGGAGTCGATGAGCAACGCGCCCTACCTGTTGCCGAAAGCGCGCCGCGGCTATCGGCTGGGGCACGACAGGCTGCTCGATCACATGTTCCTGGATGGACTGGAGGATGCCTACTCGGATGAGAACCGGGGCCGCCTGATGGGATGCTTTGCCGAGGAGTGTGCGGAAAGTTACCGCTTCTCGCGGGAGGACCAGGACGCCTATAGCATCCGTTCCACCGTCCGTGCAAAGAACGCCAGCCTGGATGGGAGTTTCGACTGGGAAATCGCGCCCATCAAGGTCGACGGAAAGAAAGGCGCCGTCGTCGTGGAAAAGGACGAGGGGCCTTTCGCCGTGAACCTGGAGCGTGTGCCGTCCCTCAAGCCTGCCTTCAAGCCTGGCGGCACCGTCACTGCGGCCAATTCGTCGTCGATTTCCGACGGGGCCGCGGCGCTGGTGCTGGCGCGCGCGTCTGTGGCGGAAAGGCTCGGGCTGGAACCTGTCGCCCGGATCATCGGCCATGCCGCTTACGCCGGCACTCCGGCAAAATTCCCGTCGGCGCCGGTGGGCGCCATGAGAAAACTGTTCCAGAAGACCGGCCTTGGCGTCGACGAGATCGATCTGTTCGAGATCAACGAGGCGTTTGCGGTGGTGCCGATGGCGGCCGCGTTCGATCTTGGCCTTGATCTTGAACGGGTGAACGTCCACGGCGGGGCTTGCGCCCTGGGACATCCGATCGGCGCATCCGGCGCCCGCATCCTGGTCACCCTGCTCGGCGCGCTGAGGAAGTCCGGCGGCAAGAAGGGGATCGCCAGCCTGTGCATCGGCGGCGGCGAAGCCACGGCCATGGCGCTGGAGATGCTGTGAGCGCCAGCGCGATATCGGCCTGCACCGACGCTGAGGAGCAAGGGAAAGCCGGCCTCATCGCCCCGGCTTGGCCCGCACGGCACAACGCGCCGGACGAGGATCGGCCTAACCAGCGGGCTGCTTGCGCCGGACTTGCGATTTACGGCTGGACTATTGGCGCGTGCAAATGATAGTTTGTCGGGATTGCCCCTGATCTTTCGCACCCATGACCTCAGAACTCCCCGTTGCACTTGTGACAGGCTCCGCTTCCGGCATCGGTCTGGCGATTGCGCGCAGACTTTCCCGGGAGGGATATGCCGTCGTCGTTCATTCACGCTCCTCGGTCGATGCCGGCCGGCAGATCGCCGGAGAGCTTCGCGATGCCGTCTATTTCCAGGCGGATCTTTCGATTGAGGCGGATCGCCGCCATCTGGTCGAGCAGGCGCTTGAACGCTATGGCCGACTGGATGTCCTGGTCAATAATGCCGGGATTAGCCGGATAATTGCGCACAGCGATCTTCTGGCGGCTACCTCCGATGTGTGGCGCGAGCTGAACGAAGTCAATCTGGTCGCTCCCTATCACCTGGTTGCGCTGGCCGAGCAAGCCTTGCGCGCGTCGGCAAGGACGGGGCATGCGGGATGCGTCGTCAATATCAGTTCTCACGCCGGGGTGCGCCCCAAGGGCGCTTCCATCCCTTATGCGGCGACCAAGGCAGCCCTGAATCATGTCACCAGGCTGCTGGCGCTTTCGCTGGCGCCCGATATCCGTGTCAATGCAATTGCGCCCGGGTTGGTGGACACGCCGCTAACGGCCGGGTGGCAGCATGCACAAGAGCTCTGGCGCACCAGGTCGCCGATGAAAAGGGCAGCAACCCCGGATGACATTGCCGATCTGGTTGCGGCACTGGTCAATAACCAGTATCTCACCGGGGAGATACTGGTAGCGGACGGGGGACTGAACCTTACTTAGCCGGAATGCAAATACCCCGCGGCCCGCGAAACCAAATTGCCGGTCTTGCGCCGGCCTCATAGAAAAAGCGCAATCGCAGCGATGTGCCGGGCCAACGCCGGCGCCTGGGCCGGTCCCGCAGGGCCGGCCGCAAAGCACGCCGGCGGTCAGGTCGGTTAGTCAGGCAAGCTTGCCTGTGGTCGCTTCGAGCAAGGACCATGCTTCATCGCCCATGCGGCGTTTCCACTCGGTATAGAAGCTGGACTGGCGCAGTTTTTCCTGGAACGGTGCGCGGTCGACCTGGGTGAACTGGACTCCTTTCTGCGCCAGCTGCGTGACCAGCGCCCCATTGAGCTTCTCGACATCGGCCCTCTCCTTGACCGCCGCATCGTTGATTTCCCTGACAACGATCTCCCGCGCCGATGCCGGCAGCGATTCCAATGACTTCCTGTTGGCAACCGTCCAGAACCCATCCCACATGTGATTGGTGTAAGAGACGTGCTTGGAGATCTCATACATCTTGGAGAAGTAGATGGTCGCCAGCGCGTTCTCAATGCCGTCCGCCATCCGGGTTTGCAGCGCGGAGTAGGTCTCCGCCCACGGAATGGACACCGGCGCCGCGCCCAGAGACTTGAAAAGCGATGTCCAGAGCGGGCTGGGAGGCACCCGGATCTTGAACGCCTTCAGGTCGTCCGGAGTGCGGATGGGCTTTCCGGTAGACAGTGCCTGCCGGAAGCCGTTGTCCCACATCTTGTCGAACGCGATCAGGTTCGACTTCAGGAAGGCGGCCCGGATGTGATTGCCCAAGGGGCCGTCCATCGCCTGCCACACCTTGGAGTAGTCGGAAAATGCGAAACCGATGCCGTTGATCGCCGCCACCGGCACCAGCGAACCCAGGATGAGCCCGGACTGGACGAAGATATCGATCGCGCCCGCTCGTACCTGCGACAACATGTCCGCGTCCGTGCCCAACTGGCTGAACGGGAAGACGGCGATGTCGACCTGGCCGTTGGTCTGCTCCTTGATCCTGGCGCTGGCCTCGGTCAGGCGCACATTGAGCGGATGGTCGGCCGGCATGATGTTGGCGCATTTCATCTTGAACTGCGCCTGTCCCCAGGCCAGGGATGGCAATGCGATGCAGGCGCCGGCCGCGCTGGCGGCGGTGATCATCAGTTTGCGTCGGTTGGTATTCATGGTTGTCTCCTCGATTTTCTTTTTTGCTTACTTCTCGCCGAAGAACTTCAGGAGTTCCCTGGCGATAAACTCGGGCTGCTCTTCCGTTACCCAATGTCCGGAGTCGGGAACCAGCCCGCCCCGGACATCCTCGGCGACTCTCTGGAGGGATTCCATGGTCTCCATTGCCCGGCCGAATCCCTTGGCGCCTCCCAGCGCGAGCACCGGCATTTTCAGTTTTCCATCCCTTTGCAGCATCAGCCGGTTGTCGGCGGCGTCCTGCGGCAGCGCGCGGTAGAAGGAATACATCGCCCGCATGGCCCCGGGCTTGGCGTAGGTGCGCATATATTCCTTGCGATCCTCATCGCCGATGCAGTTCGGCCGGTGGCCGTAGTTATCGAAGAACCAATCGATGATCAGGCGTTCCCTGTCTTGGAACAGGGCCTCCGGCAGGTCCGGGGTGCGGAAGAGGGCGTGGTGCCAGCGCCGCCCACCTTGAGAAAAGTCGGCGCCGTCTCCCGGGATGGCGACGTCGAGAATGGCGAGCTTCTTGACGGCGTCGCGATGCTGGGCGGCCAGTGAGAAGGCCGTCGGCCCGCCCCAGTCATGCCCGACCAGATGGAAACTGTCGATGCCAAGCGACTCAAGCAGGCGCCATACGTCGTTCGATACCGTTTTCTTGTCGTAACCCGAAGCAGGCCTGGACGAATCGCCCAGGCCCCGCAGATCGGGGGCAATGACCCGGTAATCTTTGGCCAGATGGGGGATGACGTACCGCCACTCGTAGGAGGTCTGGGGGATGCCATGCAGCAAGACCACGGGGAAGCCGCTTCCTGCAGTGAGGTAGTGGAGACTGACGTCATCCAGGTCGGCAAAGTGATGTGTAACTGTTGTCACGGGGGCTCCGTAAAAGAGGGATAAGGAATACGGCCATCGGCCGGCCGCCCTGTCCGTCGGGGCGGCAGCCGCCCGCGCCATCGTGCTGGATGCGCGTTGGCGTTGAATCGGGCTGCAGCGATGGAGGACGACTGGCGCGTCGTCCGCGGGAAATGGTTTACGGCGAATGGCAGATGGCCGCATGGCCGTGGCTGGTGCTCAATGTCGTCTCCTGATGAAAATCATGGATGCAGCTTTCGGTGCGAATCCGCTTGCTGCTTTTTCCTGAAAAGTGATAATCATCTTAGTTTGCAAATTTGGCATTTGCTACAGACGAAAATGAAACTGGGTTATGCAAATATGAATAGCCGAGGGAGACCGGAATGAGCAACTTCGATTGGGACAATTTCAGGATATTCCTTGCCGCGGCACGCACCCAGTCGGGAGTGGAGGCGGCCCACCTGCTGAAGATGAGCCAGTCGACGATCTCGCGCCGCATCAGGCAGCTCGAAAAGGACGTCGGTTCAAAACTCTTCGACCGCAGCGCCCAGGGGCTGCGTTTGACGACGGCCGGCCATCATCTCTTCGAGCATGCGGAAAAGCTTGAAAGCACCTTCTCGGTCATGGAGTCCCAGGCGGCCGGGGGCGACCGGATGGAACTCAGCGGCGAGATCCGGATTGGCGCCACGGAAGCTTTCGGGACTTTCTTTCTGATGCCCCATCTTTCGAATTTCTGCCAGCGTCATCCGGGCATCGCCATGGATGTGCTGCCGCTTCCCAGGTCACTGAATATTTCGAAAAGGGAAGTCGATACCTCAGTGGCGCTCGACCGGCCAAGAGCCAACAGTTTTGTGACCAGGAAGCTGGGGGAATACAGATTGCTTCCCTATGCGACTCCCGAGTACCTGGCGCGTCATCCACGGATCAGGCGCACGGAGGATTTTCAGGATCACTTGTGGATCGACTTCGTCGACGACCTGCTTTTTTCGCCGCAGCAATTCCATCTGCATAAATGGGGGGCATCGCTCAAGCGATGCCTGCGGAGTACGAGCGTCGTGGCGCAGGCGCAGGCCGTGAAAGCCGGTCTTGGGCTTGCCATCCTCCCATGCTTCCTGGCCAACGTGACCGACAATCTCGTCCCCGTGTTGCCGCATAAGGTGGACATCACGCGTTCGCTGTGGCTGGTCGCTCCGCCGGAGCGGCGTGAGCTGGCGCGCATCCGGGCGTTGTGGGACTACACCAGGGAAGTCGCCGAGGCAAACGCAGGCTATCTCGATGGCAAGACGGCACAGATGACTTGGCTGAAATGACCGGGAGATAGGGAGCGAGGGACAATGCCGCCGGCGTTCTGTCGTCATCGCTGACGTCATGCGCGACGACAAGCCCGGCGAAACCGATCGCCCGGCTTGTCTTCATTCCCTTTTCTCTTCCCTGCGCTCTTCTTTTTGGGCCGGATGCGGATGTTCCTGCGGATGCTGTTGGGCATGCTCTTGCGGGTGGGGCTGCGGCATATGTGGTTGTGGATGTGGCGGGTCATGCGGCTGAACATGCGGCTGGGTTTGCGGCCTTGGTGGCTCCGCCAATTGGGCATGCATTTGCGGGGCTTGCGCGTGAGGCGGTTGCGCCTGTGGCCGTGGCGGTGCGGAGGGGTTCTGGTGTGCCGGCATATTCTCTCTGGCCGCATGTTCCTGGCGTGCTGCGTCCGGCGGCGGAGCGGACAGACGCGTGTCGGGCCGATGCGGCCGTTCGGCGTTCTGCTGGCGGTTCTCCATGGCGCCCTGATGTTGCGCCGGGACGGCATTCGGTTTCTGCGCAGCGGCGTGCGGCGTCATTTCAGGCTCGTGTCCATTGGCGTGAGGCTGCATGGGCGCGTTGCCGGCTCCGTGCTGCGCTTGCGGGACGTTGGCCGGACGCGCGCCGGGGCGCGCATCGCCGGCGCTGAAATGCGGCATCGTCATGGGGCCGGCCTGCATGTGCGCATTGGCGTTCGGCGTGGCCGCGTTGAAGCCCGGGCGATTGGTATTGTTGCTGATGCTGGTGTTGTTGATGGTGCCGTTGTTGTTATTGGTCGTACCGTAGTTGTTGACCGTGCGCGAGTTGTTGTTGTGGTTGTCGATATGGTTGATGACGGTGGTCGACTTCGAGACATACGTCGTGTTGTTGTAGACCACCGCGGGACGATGCCAGCCGCCGCCGGGGCCTCCGCCATAATTGGGGCCGCCGCCTGAGCCGGGGCCGGGACCGCCCCAGTTCATGCCCCATGAATGCCAGCCCCAGTCGTGATTGCTGATGACCGCGCCGACCAGAATGCCGACGCCGAATGACAGCACGCCGGTGGCCACCACGTCGCCCGTGCTGTAGACCGGCGGGTGATAGACATAGCCGGGATAGGCCGGAACCGTACCGCCGTAGACCACGGCCGGGTTATAGCTGGGCACATATACGACATCTGGCTGTGCCGGTTCGATCACGATCGTTTGCGGCGGCGGCGGTATCACTGCCGGTCCGGCATAGACCGGCGGCTCGCCGGGCGCGCTGGCATAGTCAGGCGGCGGCGCCGCGCGCGCGACCGAGGTGATTTTCAGGTGCTGCGAGGTCTTCAGGTTGCCGGACTGCTGCGCGCGCAAACGCATCGCCTGGATGGCGTTCATCACATCGCCGGGGTCGTTCACATAGGCTTCGCCGAGCGCGGTGGTCCATTGGATGTTGCCGGCCATCTGGTTCAGCACCGAGGGAAATGCGGTCAGCGATTTGACGCTGACATCCCACGGCTGCCGGTTTGCCGCATCCTGCAAGGCGGCGCCTTTGAGCGAGGGATTTTGGGCCAGCCACTGGTTGGCGGAGGCGATCTGGTCGGGGTACGTCGCGCCGGCCAGCACCTGCGCGACCAGCTTGTCGGGGAACAGCGCGATCGGCGCCACCATCTGCGACAACTGGTCGGCGGTCGGAGGCGTGTAGGGGAGTGTGGCCGGAGCCGCTGCGGCTGCGTTGGAGGGCGGGGCGGCCGGGGTGTCGGCTCTGTTGCAACCTGCAAGCGCGAGCAGGCTGATGATGAGCGAGGAGGACACCAGGGTGGTGAACCGGTTTTGATCAGCTGTCATGTCGTGTCCTTGTCGGCGGTAATAAGGGCGGATCCGGCGGTGCGGATCTTGCCCGGTTTTTCCCCAACGGCGGTCACGGATGCCGAGTTGACGCTGCGCCTGTTACAGGCGTTACAGGCTGTAACGGGCAGCTGACAATAGCCTGAATAGGCTCAATAGGGTTACCGGTGCCGTGCCTTGGTAGCGGCGCCGGCAACGGTGAAAAGGGGGCGCGCGGCAATGCGGTGGTTGAGTCCGGGCAGCTCCTTGCCGCTGGCGATGGTTTTCAGGCCTTGGCGCACATGGTTCATGGTGCCGTTGTCGCGCTGCGTGGCATACACGACATAGGCCGAGTGCGAAAATTCCGGCGTGCCGGGAACCCGGTGCAGGCGGCCTTCATCAATGAACGGCTGGGCGGTTCCGGCGCGGAAATAGCCGGCGCCGCCGACGCTGAGCAGGTAAGTCAGCGCCAGCGGCCCCAGGGAAATCGTCAGCGAGGGATTGCTCAGTTCGGGGTGGGCGGCCTGGTGGTTGATGGCAAAGTGCGGCCCCCAGTCGACATAGACATAGCGCTCGGGATCGACGACGCCGTTCTTTTCGGTGCTGACCATGATCAGCTTTTCTTCCAGCAGCAATTCGGACACCAGGCCTTCGCGTGGCGGCGGGCCGTACATCACCGCCAGGTCCAGCGAGCCGTCTTGCACGCGATCGAGCAGCCGGGCAGGCATATCGACCTCGGAGCGGATGGCGATGTCGGGAGCGCAGTGCTTCATCCAGATCAGCCAGTCGGCGAGGAAAGGATGCCACAGGCTGAGCTCCCCGCCCAGGCTGATGCCGTCCTTGCGTCCCGGCGGCAGCGCGATCTGCTGGCGCGCACGTTCCCAGACCTGCACCAGCGTCGTCGCATGGCGCATGAAGCGTTCGCCGGCCGCGGTCAGCCTGGCGCCGGCCTTGTTGCGGATGAAAAGCTGCCGGCCAAGTTGTTCCTCCAGCGTGCGGATACGCGCGCTGACGGCCGTTTGCGTCAGGTGCATCCGTTCAGCGGCCAGGATGAAGCTGCCGCTGGCGGCGACTTCCAGGAAGGTGCGGGCGAGATTGATATCCATGGGGAAATGGGGAATGTCGTCGGCCCGGTTACGATGTCTTGTGCGGCCGATATGTACGGGGAGGCATTTCGCATGAATATATCACCATGTGATGGTATTGGCTGCCGCCGGCAGGGCCGGGGAGCGTCCGGCCGGCAAGACGCGCGAAAATGGCTTACGCTGCACCCTGTTCCCATCACCAGCCCGGTTTCCATGAACGATTCACTGCCAGCGGCAACGCCCGCCGACATCGACAGCGACACCGACATCGCCAGCGAGGCAGAACTGGAGGCGCTGGCGCGCCTGCTGCTGGCCAGCAGCAACGTGCTGGTGCTGACCGGCGCCGGCATCAGCACCGCTTCCGGCATTCCCGATTATCGCGACGAAGACGGCGTGCGCCGCGGCCGCCTGCCGATCCAGGGCGCCGAATTTCGCGCTTTCGAAGCGGCGCGCAAGCGCTATTGGGCGCGCAGCATGCTGGGTTGGCCGCGCCTGGCGCAAGCCCGGCCCAACGCCGCGCACCGCGCCATCGCGCAACTGGAGGCGGCGGGGCGAGTGGCTGCCGTGCTGACGCAAAACGTCGACGGCTTGCACCAGCAGGCCGGCAGCCGCCGGGTGATGGAACTGCATGGCAGCATCCACGCGGTGCGCTGCCTGTCTTGCGGCGCCCTGTATGAGCGAGCCCGGATACAGGACGAACTGGAGCGGCTCAACCCCGCGCTGGCCGACGCCGAAGCCGCCGTCTTGCCGGACGGCGACGCCCAATTGGAACCGGACGCCGATGCCGATTTCCATGTGCCGTCGTGCGATCTGTGCGGCGGCATGTTGCAGCCGGATGTGGTGTTCTTCGGTGACGGCGTTCCCGCCGCGCGCGCCGCCGAAGCGGAGCAGGCGGCGCATGCTTGCGATGCCATGCTGGTGGTGGGATCGTCGCTGATGGTGCTGTCGGGATTTCGTTTTGTCCGCATGGCGGCGCAAGCGGGCAAGCCGGTGGCGGCCATCAATCGCGGCCTCACGCGCGCCGACCCGCTGCTGGCGTTCAAGATCGCGGCGTCCGCCGAATCGGTGCTGCCGCGGCTGATGTCGCTGGTGCTGGAAGGGCGGCGCGCCTGACCGACCAGGCCACGATGCCGGCCGCGCATAGCGCCAGCAGCGCCGCCGCCGTGAACACATGCGAGAAGCCCAGCCCGTAGGCCCGCCGCGCGATGGCGACGGCGGCCTCGCGCTGCTGCGGATAGAGCTGCGCCGCGCCGCCGAAGTCGCCTGCCATGGCGCGCGCGATGAATTCACTGGCATGCGCGCCGTTTGCGCCGTTGTTGCCGTTTGTGCCGTTTGTGCCGTTTGTGCCGAGCGTCGCCAGCGCGCGCGCCATGGCCTGCCGCGCGCCTTCCGCCAGGACTGCTCCCAACCCCGTGAATCCGGCCAGTACGCCAGTAAAGCGCGACGTGGTGCTGATGCCCGAGGCCATGCCGGCACGTTCGCGCGGCACGTTGCCCATGATGGCCTTTTGCGTTTCGCCATTGAGCAGTCCGCCGCCGCTGCCCAGCACGGCCATGCCGATCATGGTGAGCGCGCCGCTGCCCGTATGTGCGGCCAGCGCCATGAAAAGGTTGCCCAAGGCCACGGTGCAGAGCCCCAGCATCAGGATGCGCGCCGCAGGCCAGGTGCGCGCCAGGCGCCGTCCGATTTGCGGCAACAGCAGCATGGCCAGCGCGAACGGCAGCATGGCCAAGCCCGCCGCGCCGGCCTGCATGCCGCGCGCATTCTGCAGGAACAGCGGCAGCAACGAGGCCATCACCTGCGCCGATGCCGCATAGGCGAACATCGCCGCCACCGCGCCGATGAATCCGGCCGAACGGAACAGCGACAAGTCCAGCATGGGATGTGCTCCCTTGCGCTGGAGGGCGATGAACGATGCGAATAAAAAAACGCCGCCCGCAGCGCGGACGGCGAAAACAACGCTGCCCCAGCCGCGCTCGGGTCCGGTGATCAGGGCCCAGGTCAGCATGAAGATAGCGCTGGAGAAAGACAGGATGCCCGGCAGGTCCAGCGGGCGCACGGACGGATTGCGCGACTCCGGGATATGGCGCAGCACCGCCACGCCCAGCAACAGGCAGATCGGGATATTGATGGCGAAGGCCCAGCGCCAGCCCAAGAGCGCATTGATGGCGCCGCCGGCCAGCGGCGAGAGCACCATGGCCAGTCCCATGATGCCGCCCCACACGGCCCAGGCATGGGTGCGTTCCGCTTCATCGTGGAAGGCATGGCCGATGATGGCCAGCGCCGGCGCCAGCAGCAACGCCGCGCTGATGCCTTGCGCCGCGCGCGCCACATACAGCGCCTGCGCCGAAGGCGCCAGCGCGCAGGCCAGCGAGGCCAGGGCGAACGCCGCGATGCCGCACAGGAAGATGCGCTTGCGGCCATAACGGTCGGCCACCGAGCCGGCCGGCAGCAGCAGGGCGGCGAAGCACAGCACGTAGGCGCTCACCACCCATTCGATGTCGGTGAAGGAGGCGCCCAGTTCGCGTGCGATGGTCGGCAGGATGATGCCCACCACGTTGGTGTCCAGCACCGTCATGGCGCAGCCCAGCGAGCCGCTGAGCAATATCCGTCCGGCGGCGCTTGAAAACAGGGTGCGCATGGTGTCTCCTCCTGGCTCCTTGTCGATGGCCATTGGCGCCCGTTGGGGCTCTTACTTCAGTGCAGCTGCGCCGGCCCTGGCAATTTCCTCATCGTGCTGCGGCGTGTCGGCCGATACGCCGATGGCGCCGACGATCTGGCCGTCCGCCACCAGCGGCAAGCCGCCGCGCATCAGCACGAAGCCGCGCGCGGTCGCCACGGCCGGCCGGTTGCCGTTGATCGCATCTTCCAGCGCGCCGCTGGGACGGCGAAACAGCGCCGCCGTGCGCGCCTTGCCCGGTGCGATCTCGACGCCGGCCGGCACCGCCGCGTTGTCCATGCGCACCAGCGCCAGCGGCAGCCCGGCGGCATCGACCACCGAAATCACGCACGGCCAGTTCTCGGCCTGTGTCTTGGCTTGCGCGGCTGATATCACTTGCTGCGCCGCGGCCAGCGTCAGCACCGGCTGCACCGGCAGGCTGGCGGCGCCGGCCAGTTGTGCGGCGGCCAGCGCGGCGGCGCCGATGGCGAGGGAAAGCGTGTTCTTGAACATGTGTTGCTCCTTGATAAAGGATGGAAGTGAGCTATCCATTCAATCAGTGCCTATAATTCAGTTCAATACATGAGTTTTTTAAATTAATTAGTTAATACCTAATTCAATGAAAGAGGTGTGCCATGGAGCTGCGCCATCTGCGTTACTTCCTGACCGTAGCGGAGCAGCTGCATTTCGCCCGTGCGGCGGAAATGCTCGGCATTGCCCCGCCCACCCTGAGCGTGCAGATCCAGGAAATGGAACGCAAGCTGCAGGTGCAGCTGTTCGTGCGCACCAAGCGTTCGGTGGCGCTCACTTCCGCCGGCGAGGCCTTTGCCGAGGAAGCGCGCGGCGTGCTGGCGCAATTCGAGCAAGCCTTGCATGTCGGTCGCCGTGCCGGGCGCGGCGAACTGGGCCGGGTGGAGATCGGCTATGTCGGTTCGGCGGTGTTCGGCGGAATCCTGCAGCAACAGATCAGCGCCTTTCGCCGCCAGTGGCCCGATGCCGAGGTGCAGGCGCGGGAGTGGCCGATGCACCGTTTGTCCGAGGCGTTGGAAGAAGGGCGCGTCGACGTCGCTTTCGTGCGCATGCCGCTGGCGCTGGCGCCGTCGTTGCAAACGCATGTGCTGCTGCGCGACCGCTTTTGCCTGGCGCTGCCGGCCGACCACGCGCTGGCCCAGCCGGCAGCGGCGGGGCAGGCGGTCAAGGCCAGGTCGCTGGCGGACGAAGCCTTTATCCTGCCCGAGCAGGAACTGGGCACGCATGAAGTCTGCCGCCGCGGCGGCTTTACACCGCGCAGCGAGAGCCGGCCCGGCAGCCTGCTGGCGGTGCTGGCCGAAGTCTCGGTGGGCGCCGGCGTGGCGGTGGTGCCGGGCGTGCTGACCCAGGTGGTGGACTTGCCCAATGTGGTTTACCGGCCGTTGGCGGGCGCGGCCATCGGTTCCGAAGTGGCCGCGGTGTTTCGTCGCTTCGAACGTTCGCCGGCGGTAAAGAACATGATCGCGGCCATTCGCAAGAGCGTGCCGCTGGTGGTGCCGGCGGTGGCCGCAGGCTGACTCGCGGCCGCATATCGATATCCGTTTTTCTTCCTTCAGCAGGATGGGGCGGCTGCCAGATAATCCTCGGGATCTATCATCCGAGGACATCATGAGCACATCCGCCAACGCATCCGCTCACGCGCTGCATCAACGCTTTTCCGACCTGTTTGCGCTGATCGCGCAAGACAGCATCACCCGCGAGACCGAGCGCCGCCTGCCTTTCGAGGAAGTGCGCCAGTTGAAGGAAGCGGGATTTTCCGCACTGCGCGTACCGGTCGCGCACGGCGGGGCCGGCGTGAGCCTGGAGGATTACTTCTACCTGCTGATCCGCCTGGGCGAGGCCGAATCCAACCTGCCGCAGATCCTGCGCGTGAACGCCGGCTTCACCGAGCTGCTGCTGGAACGCAAGGACGACGCCGACACGCGCCGCTGGCTGGATGTGATCGGCAGCGGCAAGACCTTCGGCGCGGCCACGTCCGAGCGCAATGCCGCCACCGGCAATTCCGTGCTGCTGGAAAAGGACGGCAACGGCCACCGGCGCCTCAACGGCGAGAAGTACTATTCCACCGGTACCCTGTATGCCGACTGGGTGCTGGTGCGCGCGCACGACCATGAATCCGATTTCAATGTGCTGGTGCCCGCCGACGCGCCGGGCGTCGAACGCGTCGACGACTGGGACGGCTTCGGGCAGCGCCTGACCGGCAGCGGCACCACGCGTTTCCACAACGTGCTGGTCGACGACGCCCAGGTGTTGGATCGCTACCATGCATCGCAGCCGCGCCGCAACACCATCATCACCTCCTTCTACCAGACGTTCCACCTGGCCGCGCTGTCGGGCATCGCGCGCGCCGCGCTGCGCGATGCGGTGGCATTCACCCAGCCGCGCACCCGCACCTTCGGCGTGCCAGGCAACTCCAGCCCGCGCGAGAATCCGCTGGTGCATCGTGTGGTCGGCCGCCTGGCCAGCCTGGCGTGGTCGGCCGAGCAACTGACGCTGGCCGTGGCGCGCGAACAGGATGCGCTGCATGCCGCGCGCCGCGCCGGCACGGTCGCCACCGAGGATTACAACGCGCTCGACATCAAGACCTTCGAAGCGCAGCAGATCGTCATCGGCCAGGTGCTGGAAGCCACCACCTTGCTGTTCGAAGTGGGCGGCGCCTCGGCCACCAGCGAAACCCGCCGGCTGGACCGCCACTGGCGCAACGCGCGCACGCTGGCTTCGCACAATCCGGCGATCCAGCGCGAGGCGGCCATCGGCAACTACCACCTCAACGGCCGGCCGCATGACGAGCGTTTCGGCAACGGCTACGCCTGATCCCACCAGGCAGCAAATATCCTCATGCGTATTCGTTCGTTCAACTGAGGCGGCACGGTCAATACACTTTCGGCAGCGTTTTTTGATTTTTCCACCACTCTGCCGGAAGCGATATCGACCATGCTGAAACGAATTTTCTCCTTGCTGCTGTTGCCTGCCCTTGCCATCAGCCTTGCCCATGCCGCGCCACAGGAACGCGAGCTGAAGATTGGCTTCGTGCCCGGCCCTTACATCGACGAATTCAAGCTGGGCGTGCAGCCGGAGCTGGAGAAAAAGGGTTACAAGATCCGCTTCTACGAATTCACCACCGGCCTGGAAGCCAACAGCGCCGTCTTCAAGGGCGACATCGACGCCAACGTGATGCAGCACACGGTCTTTCTCGATTCCTACAACGAGCGCAACAAGACCGACCTGGTCGGCATCGTCCAGGTGCCCACGCCGCCGATGGGCCTGTATTCCAGGAAGCACAAGGATCTCAACAACCTCAGGAAGGGCTTTACGGTGGCCGTGCCCAACGACCCTGTCAACCTGCAACGGGCCTTGTGGATCTTGCAGCGGCTGGGCTGGATCCGCATCCGCGAGAACAAGCCGGTCGATGTGACCGAACTCGATGTGGTGGAAAACAAGGTGGGGTTGAAATTGGTGCCGTTGGAGAATGCCCAGGGGCCGCGGGCGCTGGACGATGCCGATTTCGCCGCGGTCCAGGGCAACTTCGCCATCTTCGCCAAGCTGAAGCTGTCGGATGCGTTCGCGCTGGAAGACATGAAGCCGCCGTATATCAACGTGGTGGCGGTGAAGAAGACGCGCCAGTCCGATGCCTATGCGCGGGACCTGGCGGAGGCGTACCGCTCGGAGAATTTCCAGAAGGCGATCCGGGGCGATCGGTTTTACGATGGATTTACCTTGCCGGATTACTTTGCCGCTACCGGCAAGCGCAACTGATCACCCTGTCGGATCCGGCGCGCGGCGCATGACGCCGCAGCGCCATAGCGCCATAGCGTCTCAGGCAACCCGCGCGCGCTGGCCGGCGTCGGCGCCGGGGAGCGCCAGCCCGAAATGCTCCCGCAAGGTGCGCCCCGCATATTCCCTGCGGAACAATCCGCGCTGTTGCAGGATCGGCACCACGCCATCGGTGAAGTCCTGCAGGCCGCCTGGCAAGACGTCCGGCATCAGGTTGAAGCCGTCGGCCGCGCCGGCCTTGAACCACGCTTCGATCTCACCGGCAATCTGTTCCGGCGTGCCCACCAGCACGCGATGTCCGCCGCCGCCGCAGAGGGCGCGGATCAGGTCGCGCACGGTGTGCTGCCGGCCCTGCGCCAGCGACAGCGTGGCGTGGAAGAAGGTGTGGTTGCCATTGCCGCCCGCCGGCAAGGCCAGGTCGGCGGGCAGTGGCTGGTCGAGGTGCAGGCGTTCGGCCGGGATGCCGAGGGTGCCCGCCAGGCGCTTGAGGCTGTAGCGCCAGGGGATCATGTCGACCAGCTCGTCGCGTCGGCGCAGGGCCTCGGCTTCGGTGGCGCCGATGATGGTGGCCAGGCCGGGCAGGATCTTGACCGCGTGCGGGCCGCGCCCCAGCGCGGCGGCGCGTTCGTTGATGGCGCGGCTGTAGGCCAGCGACTCTTCCAGGGTATGCGCGGCCGAGAACACGGCTTCGGCGTGGCGCGCGGCCAGCTCGCGGCCGTCGCCGGAACCGCCGGCTTGCACCAGCACCGGCTGGCCCTGCGGCGTGCGCGGAAGGTTGAGCGGGCCTTGCACGCTGAAATGCCGGCCACGGTGGGCGATCGGCTTGACCTTGGCTTCATCGATGAAGCGGCCGCTTTGCTTGTCGCCGATGACGGCGCCGTCGTCCCAGCTGTTCCACAGCGCCTTGACCACTTCGGTGAATTCGTCGGCGCGCGCGTAGCGGCCGGCATGGTCGGGCGTGGCGTCGAGGCCGAAGTTGCGCGCCGAACCGGCATCGGCGGTGGTGACGATATTCCAGCCGGCGCGGCCGCCGCTGACATGGTCCAGCGTGGCGAAGCGGCGCGCGATGTTATAGGGCTCGTTGTAGCTGGTGGAGGCGGTGCCGATGACGCCGATGCGGGTGGTGGCGGCGGCCACGGTGGCCAGCAATACCGTGGGCTCCAGCGCGGTGATCGGGCGGAAGTCGATCTGTTCGATGATGGCGGCATTGTCGGCCAGGAACACCGCATCGAACTTGGCGGCTTCGGCGATCTGCGCCACCTTCACGTAGTGGGCGGCGTCGATGAAGGCCAGCGGGTCGGCATCGGGCAGGCGCCATGCCGAAGGGATGAACCCGGAATGCAGGATGTTGACGTTCAGGTGCAACTGGCGAGGGGGCACGCTCATCGGGGAACCTGGCGCCGCCTCAATGCACGCGCGGGAAGCCGTGGCGCTGCGCCAGCAGTTCGAGGATGCGGCGCGTATCGGTGACGAAGCGCTTGCCGTCGAGGCGTTGCGCATCGTCCGGCGGCGGCAGCCGGTCGCCCAGGATCAGCACCGGCAGGCTTTGGTGTTGCGCATCCAGCGCCGCCACCACTTCGGCGCGCGGCCGCGCGAACGGCAGGCGCTTGATGTCCAGCTGCGCCGCGCGTTCCGGGCCGCCGGCCAGCAAGCCTTCGATGGGAGCGCCGTCGGGGCAGATGAAACGTTCGCCCGGATGGGCGGGATCGGTGAAACCGTATTCAAGCAATAGCAACAGGTCGCGGCTCATGGCATTTCCTCGGGATGGCAATCGGAAGATTCTGTGCCGCGGCCCCGGCGCCGGCCACGAATAAATCTGCATAAACATATACGTATGCGGCAGCTACAATGCCGTTTGGCGCAGGGGGAACCGACCTCCCGCTTTTTTCCATTTCTTTGTGAATGCGATTTCCTGATGGCGTTCCTGACTTCCTTCCTGTGGCTGCGCTGGCCCTTGTTGCTGCTGGCGGTTTGCGTGCTGGCCGGCCTGGCCGCATGGGGCGCGTGCGCGTTGTGGTTCCAGCTGCCGGCGCCGCCGTGGGCGCGCGGCGCGGCGATTGCCGCGTGGTCGTTGCTGGCGCTGGCGGCATTGGCCGCCCTGGCCGGTGTGGCCGGCGCCGGTTGGCGCTGGTGCCTGGCGGCGTTCCTGCTGTGCGCGGTGGCGCTGTTGGCATGGTGGCATGGCATCCGGCCGTCGCATGAGCGGATCTGGGCCGACGATGTCGCGCGCATGCTGGAGCCGCAGGTGCAGGGCGATCAGGTGACGCTGGCCAATGTGCGCAACTTCCGCTGGCGCAGCGAAACCGATTACGACGTGCATTGGGAGACCCGCCGTTACGACCTGGCGCACCTGGTTTCGGCCGATCTGCTCCTGTCTTACTGGATGGGGCCGGCGATCGCGCACACGCTGGTGTCGTTCGGTTTCGACGACGGCCGGCGCCTGGTGTTCTCGCTGGAAATCCGCAAGGAGCGGGGCGAGAGCTTTTCCGCCATCGGCGGCTTCTTCCGCCGGTTTGAAACAGTGATCGTGGCGGCCGACGAGAGCGACATCATCCGCACCCGCACCAATGCGCGCGGCGAAGACGTCTACCTGTACCGGCTGCGGCTGGCGCCGGAGCAGTTGCGCAAGGTCTTCCTCGGTTACCTGGAGCGGGCTGCCCAGTTGCGGCAAGAGCCCCGTTTCTACAATACGCTCACCAGCAATTGCACCACCATGGTGTTCGAACTGGCGCGCCGGTTGTCGCCCTCGCTGCCGCTGGATTACCGTCTGCTGCTGTCGGGATATTTCGCGCAATATGCCTACGACCACGGCGGCCTGGCGCCGGGCCGCTCCTTCGATGAACTGAAGGCCGCAGGCCGCATCACGCAGCGTGCGCTGGCGGCAGCGCACGCTGCGGATTATTCGAAGGCCATCCGGCAGGGCGTGCCGGGCGTGGCGGAGTCAGAATTGCGTTGATGCGCTGATGCGTGGGGCCGTCGCTGTCCACGGATGAGTCGGTTCGCCGTCCGTATGGCTTATCCGGGTGGGCGCATGCGGCACCGGGCTGGTGTAGCGCCTGTTGCACCGATTGCGCGATGCGTCGCGCACTCACGCCTATTGATGAAATGAGTTCCAGATATGTTAGATCGAAATAATTATTTAAATAATTCATGAGATTTGTTTAGGATTTTCCACATCGCGGCACTTCGCCGCCAGCCAATGTGGAGGATGCACCCATGCCAGAAGTGGTCAATCGCCTGTCGTTGCCCAAGGCGGCAGCGGCCGGGCCGCCGCCGTCGACAAGCGCGGCGCGCCTATCGCGGCTGGCCGATCCCCATGCGCTGCTGGCCATTTCATGGCTGGCGCCGGTGGTCGCGCTGGTGGCGTGGGAAATTTTCGCCCGCCTCGGTTTTTTGTCGCCCCAGGTATTGCCTGCGCCCAGCAAGGTTGCCGTCACCGCCTGGAACCTGGTCGGCCAGGGCCGTCTGCTGAGCGATCTCGCCGCCAGCCTGCTGCGGGCCGTCTCCGGTTTTGTCATCGGCGGCGGCATCGGTTTCGCCCTGGGCACCCTGGTCGGTTTTTCGCGCCTGGCCGAAGCGCTGTTCGACCGTAGCGTGCAGATGGTGCGCGCCGTCCCTTTCCTGGCGGCGTTGCCGCTGGTGATCGTGTGGTTCGGGGTGGATGAGGGCGGCAAGGTGTTCCTGGTGTCGCTGGGCGTGCTGTTCCCGATCTATATCAATACCGTGCTTGGCATCCGCCAGGTCGACCCCAAGCTGGTCGAGCTGGGCCGCGTCATGGGTTTGTCGGACTGGGCGCTGATTCGCCGCATCATCCTGCCCGGCGCCTTGCCGTCGATCCTGGCCGGCGTGCGCTATGCGCTGGCGGTAGCCTGGCTGGCGCTGGTGATCGCCGAAACCATCGCCACCAATGTCGGCATCGGTTCCCTGGCCATGGATGCGCGCGAGTTCCTGCAGACCGATGTGATCGTGCTGACCATCGTCATCTATGCCGGCATCGGCGTCGTCTCGGACGGCATCGCGCGGGCGCTGGAGCGCCGGCTGCTGGCCTGGCATCCCAACTACGCCAAGGGCGGCCGATGATGACGATCCCCACCCATACCATGCATCCGGCGGGTTTCGAGGAAACCGCCGTCACCGTCAGCGGCCTGCAGCGCCGTTATGGCGAGCGTAGCGTGATCAAGGGGCTGAACCTGCGCATCGCGCGCGGCGAGTTCGTCGCCCTGCTCGGCGAAAGCGGTTGCGGCAAGACCACGCTGCTGCGTGCGCTGGCCGGGCTGGATGCCACCGACGGCGGGCGCATCGACGGCCCGGCGCAACCGGCGGTAGTGTTCCAGGAACCGCGCCTGGTGCCGTGGGATCCGCTGTGGCGCAACGTCGCGCTGGGGCTGGACGACCGGGCTGGCAAGCCGCTGGCCAAGGCGGCGCTGGAAGAAGTGGGCCTGGGCGCGCGCATCGACGACTGGCCGCGCAACCTGTCCGGAGGCCAGGCGCAACGCGTGGCGCTGGCCCGCGCGCTGGTGCGCGAACCGCGCCTGCTGTTGCTGGATGAACCCTTCGCCGCGCTCGACGCGCTGACGCGCATCCGCATGCATGCGCTGGTGCGCCAATTGCTGGCGCGCCACCGGCCCGGCGTGCTGCTGGTCACGCACGATGTCGACGAAGCCATCGTGCTGGCCGATCGCATCCTGGTCATGCGCGACGGCGCCATCGCCAGCGACTACACGGTCGCGCCGCAGGCCGCGCACAATCGTTCGCATCCGGCCGCCGAGGCCCTGCGCGCGCAGTTGCTGGCCGAGCTGGGCGTGGCGGCCGAAGCCTGAACGCATTTCCCGGCCGGGTGTTTTCGTGTCGCCGCTCGAGCGACGGCATGGGCCTTCCTTTTCCATTCATTTCTCAACCAAGCATTCATCATGAGCGAACACGACAAGCCTGCCAATTCCCAACGACGCCACCTGATCCAGGCCGCCTTCGCCGGCGCCGCGCTTGGCGCCGCCGGCCTTGCCGGCACGGCGCTGGCTGCAGCGGGCAAGTCGCGCAATACCGACACCGTGCGCCTGGCATGGGGCAAGGGCGGCTTGCCCGGCATTGCCCGCACCCGCGGCGAATTTGAAAAGACCCTGGCCAGGGACGGCATCAAGGTGCAATGGATCGGCCCGTTCCCCAACCATGCGCCGTCGCTGCAGGCGGTCACCGGCGGCAGCGCCGATTTCGGTTTCGGCGGCAGCACCACGCCGGCGCTGGCGGCGATGATCGCCGGATCGCCGCTGGTATTTACGCAGTTCGCCGTGGTCGAACCGCGCAGCACCGCCATCATCGCGCGCGACGGTTCCGGCATCGACAAGGTCGCCGACCTGGTGGGCAAGAGCGTGGCGGTGAACCGTTCCGGCCTGGGAGAGTTCCTGCTGGTGGCGGCGCTGGAGAAGCATGGCATCGACCGCAGCAAGGTGAAGTTCGTCTATCTCAACCCGCCCGATGCCGGCCCGGCATTCTCGCAGGGCAAGGTCGACGCCTGGTCGATGTGGAGCCCGGGCGTGGACATCGCGCGCGTGGAATACAAGGCGCATGACGTGTTCTTCGAAGGGCGCGACCTCGATTTCCTGATCGACTTCAATTCCTACGTCACGCACCGCAAGTTCGCCGAAGAGAACGGCGACATCGTGCGCGCCGTCAACGCCGCCTACCGTGCCGAAGGGGAATGGATCACAAAGAACACCAAGGAGGCGGAAATACTGGTGCAGAAGGACGCGGGCTATTCCGACGCCGTGCGCGATTCGCTGATCCGGCTGCAGCGCCGCTGGGAGTTCCACGGCGCCGGCGACGCCAGATTCATCGCCACCTTCCAGGGCGCGGCGGACTGGCTCTCGGAGCGCAAGATCCTGCCGCAAAAAGTGAAAGTCACCGACTACATCGTCAATGTCTGAGAAACCGCATCATCTACGGAAAGGCACATCATGAGCGTCAATTTCATCGGCATGATCACCAGCCACAAGAACTCGGAAATCCATCTCTCGACCGGCCCCGCCATCGATCACGACTACCTGCTGCGCTTTGCCAGGGCGCATGAGGACGCCGGTTTCGACCGCGTGCTGGTGCCCTACCATTCGACCGGGCCGGACGCCATCCTGACCATCGCCCAGGCCGCCGCCGCCACCAGCCGCATCAAGCTGATGCTGGCGCACCGTCCCGGCTTCGTCGCGCCCACGCTGGCCGCGCGCCAGCTTGCCACTCTCGACCAGTTCAGCGGCGGGCGGCTGGGCGTGCACATCATCTCCGGCGGTTCGGATGCCGAGCAGCGGCGCGACGGCGACTACCTCGACCATGACCAGCGCTATGCGCGCACCGACGAGTACCTGGCGATCCTGCGCCGGGTATGGACCGAAGAGAAGCCATTTGACCATCAGGGTGCGCACTACCGTTTCGAGCAGGCATTCTCGGAAGTCAAGCCGGTACAAAAGCCGCACATCCCGATCTTCTTCGGCGGCGCCTCGGATGCGGCCATTCCCGTGGCTGGCCGGCATGCCGACATCTACGCGCTGTGGGGCGAATCGCTCGACCAGGTGCGCGACCTGACCGGCCGCGTGCGCGCCGAGGCGGCTCGCCACGGACGCGAGATCGCCTTCTCGGTATCGTTCCGCCCGATCCTGGCCGATACCGAGGAAAAGGCCTGGGCGCGCGCCGAAAGCATCCTCGCAGAAACCCGCCGCCTGCGCGCCGGCAACGCCAAGCTGCACCCGGCCTATACCGGCCCGCAACAAAGCGAAGGCGCGCGCCGCCTGTTGGCCGCGGCCGACAAGGGCGCCCGCGTGGACAAGCGCCTCTGGACCGCGATCGCCAAGGAAACCGGCGCCCGCTACAACTCCACCGCGCTGGTCGGCACGCCGGAACAGGTGGCCGAAGCGCTGCTGGATTACTACGACCTGGGCGTGACCAATTTCCTCATCCGCGGCTTCGACCCGCTGGAAGACGCGATCGATTACGGGCGCGAGCTGATCCCCCGTACGCGGGAGCTGGTGGCGCAGCGGATTGGGAAGAAGAAGGCGGCCTGACTGCCTGGGCTGAAGGGATGCGGCCGGCGTGCGCCTTTGGCGCAGCGCCGGCCGTCTTGTTTCAGGCCGATTCCAGCGCCTGCTTGAGGTCGGCCCGCCGGTCGTCGATGTGTTCGATGCCGACCGACAGACGAAAAACGGCCGGGGGAACCCGGCCGTCGTGTGCTGCTTGGATAACGGTTTTATTTACTTGGCGCTGAGCATGCGCTCGACATAGCGCGCAATCAGGTCGATCTCCAGGTTCACCTTGCTGCCCGCCTTCAGGTGTTTCAAGGTGGTGACTTCCACCGTGTGCGGGATCAGGTTGATCGAGAAGCGGCAGGCGTCGGCCAGGTCTTCGACGCGGTTGACCGTCAGCGAGACGCCATTGACCACGATCGAGCCCTTGTAGGCCAGGTATTTGCCCAGCGCTTTCGGCGCGTCGACGATCAGTTCGCGCGATTCGCCGACCGGTTCGAAGGAGTGGACCCGGCCCAGGCCGTCGACGTGGCCGGAGACCAGGTGGCCGCCCAGGCGCTCGGCCAGGGTCAGGGCTTTTTCCAGGTTGACTTCGCCGGGGGCATCGAGGCCGGCGGTGAGGTTCAGGCTTTCGCGCGAGACGTCGACGGTGAAGCCGCTGGCGCTTTTTTCCACCACGGTCATGCAGGCGCCGTTCAAGGCGATCGAGTCGCCCAGGCCGACGTCGTCCATCGGCAGGGCGCCGGCATCGACGGTCAGGCGCACGCCGGCGTCGGGGCCGGCGGCGAGCGGTTGGACGGAGGTGATTTTGCCGATGGCGGCGACGATACCTGTAAACATGTTGCAGCCTCTGTAAGAACGCCGGGCTGGGCCGGGCAATTAAGTGAATCGTGCAAGGATACGCAAATCCGGCCCGATCTGCTTGACCTCGTAGAAGTTCAGGTCGATCTTGCCGGACAGGTCTTGCAGCGGCGGCAGGTCGAACATGTTGCGGCCTTCGCCCAGGAGGCTGGGCGCGAGGTAGAGCAGCAGTTCGTCGACGCAGCCTGCGCGGATCAGCGCAGCGTTGAGCTTGGAACCAGCTTCCACATGCAGTTCATTGATCTGGCGCCGGCCGAGTTCGCGCACCAGCGCCGGCAGGTCGACCTTGCCCTCGGCGTTGGGCAGCACGATGACTTCGGCGCCCTGGCTTTCCAGCATGGCGGTTTTCTCTTTGTCGTCGGCGGCGGTGAAGACCCAGGTGCCGCCGCCCTGGATCACGCGCGCCTGCGGCGAGACGGCGAGCTTGCTGTCGACCACGATACGGCGCGGCTGGCGCGGCGTGTCGATGGCGCGTACGGTGAGCTGGGCGTCATCCTTGGCGATGGTGCCGATGCCGGCCATGATGGCGCAGGCGCGGGCGCGCCAGACGTGGCCGTCGTCGCGCGCGGCCTGGCTGGTGATCCACTGGCTCAGGCCATTGTGCAGGGCGGTCTTGCCGTCCAGGCTGGCGGCGCTTTTCATGCGCACCCAGGGTTTGCCGGTGCGCATGCGCGCCAGGAAGCCGATGTTGATTTCCCGCGCTTCTTCTTCCAGGAGTCCGCAGGTGACGTCGATGCCCGCGGCCTGCAATCTGGCCAGGCCCTGGCCGGCCACCAGCGGATTGGGGTCGGCGATGGCGGCCACCACGCGGGCCACGCCGGCGCGCACCAGCGCATCGGCGCAAGGCGGGGTGCGGCCGAAATGGCTGCAGGGTTCCAGCGTGACGTAGACGGTGGCGCCGCGCACATCCTGGCCGCGCGCGGCGGCGTCGGCCAGGGCCTGGATCTCGGCGTGGTTGCCGCCGGGCGGCTGGGTGAAGCCGGCGCCGATGACGCGGCGCTGCTTGACGATCACGCAGCCCACGCGCGGGTTGGGGGTGGTGTTGAGCATGCCGAAGCCGGCCTGGATCAGTGCCAGCGCCATGGCTTGTTGGTCGTTGCCGATGTCGAATTGGTCGAGCGGGTCTTCTGTCAGGGTCATGGTGTCGCCGTGTGGGGATGGGCGCGGCCGGGCGCGCGCCGGATGCCCGTCAATATACACGGCTTTGCAGCCGCTTTCCGCTCCCCTGCGGGCTTGGCGCCCCAGGCGCGGCCCGGCGCCAACGCATGGCTCGGCCTAGCAGCTATTGTCCCGGGCGGGGTTGCAGACGCGCACGCGGCCGAGGAAGTTGATGACCACCACCCGCCGCATGCCGGCGGCGCTGAAATGCCAGCTGCCTTTGGTGACCGGTTGGCCGTTCGGCCGGAACGCCACCGTTTCGCCGTCTCGGGTGTAGGTCACGGCGATGCCGGGCGGCAGTGCGGAGTGGGTCGTCACCTCGCGTTTGCCGACTTCGATGCGCCAGCCGCTTGCCCAGTCGCGGCCGTCGGCCGGCGTCATGTCGGCGCGGCGGCCGTGGCGCAGGGCTTCGGTGCGGGCCAGGCTGGCGCCGTGAAAGAAGGCATTGGCGGCGCCGATCAACTGCTGCCCGGCCATGAAATTCCGCAGCGCCGGCACGCCCGCTGCCAGCAGCACGCTGGCGATCAGCAGCACCGCCATCAGTTCGACCAGGGTGAAGCCGCGGATGACGTTGTTCGGGCGCATGGCCTCACCAGCAGTCGTTGCCGTCGGCGCCGCGCCGGCCGCGGCTGTCGGCGTAGAGCGCGCCGCATCGTTCATCGCGATAGGCGGAGTCGACCAGTGCGCCGCCGGGCGTGGCCGTCACGCGCACGCAGCTATGCAGGTCCTCGCCGTCGCAGGCTTGGGCGGAGATGCTGTAGGCGCTGGTTTCCGGCCGCTCTCCCGAATGCCATTTGAATTCCGTTTCCTGCGCGCCGGGGACGAAGGCGCGGTAACTGTGGCGGTAGGAGAATTGCCGTTCCTGCTGCAGCAATACCTGCAGTACCGCGGCACGCCCTTCGGCGCGCCGGGTCTTGAGGAGGTGCTGGCTGTAACCGCTCCAGGCCAGCGTGGCGAGGATGCCGACAATGGCGATCGCCATCGTCAGCTCGATCAGGGTGAAGCCGTGTTGTGTGCGGGATGTCGTCATCGTGTTCCTCTCATGCGGGGGGAAGGGCACGCCATCCGAGCGGCATGCACTGCGCCTTGCCGGCGGCATCGGTGTGGCGCTGGACGACGCCTTGCAGCAGCGCCTGCGCGCCGTCGCGGCCGAAGCCGATGGCGCTGAGCCGGTAGGTGAGGGGGGAGGGCGAGGGAGCGATGGTGCCGTCCGCGCCGGCGACCAGTTCGATCAGGTAGCGCGGCGCCGGCAATCCATCGCCCAGGTTGGGCGGCCGGTTCCCGGTGAATTGGCCGTAATTTGCCGAGCCCGCTTCGATGCCGGTTAATTGCGCGGATTGCCATCCGGCGACGTGCGCGCTGCCCAGGCATAGTCCCAGCCTTTCGCGGTCGGTATGGCAGCCGTGTTCGTCGGGGAAGGCATGCGCCGCGTCGATGCGTATGCCGCGCCGGATTTCTTCGCAAGCATCGTCCAGCGCCGCCTGTGCCGCGATCCGCGCCTGTTCATGGGCGCGGTGGTTGCGCGCCGCGCGTTCGTCCAGCATCAGCAGCGATGCCGAGGCGATGCCCAGCAACAGGATCACGGCCAGCATGATCAGCGTAATCATCAGCGTGGCGCCGCGCTGGCGCGATGGCGGGAAGTTCATGGCGGTAGCGCCGGAAGCGGCGGAATCGAGGCGGCGTTGCGCAGCAACACCGTGGTTTGAAAGACCGCGCGCAGGCGCCGGTCGCCTTCCTTTTCGACGAAGCGGTAGCCGGCATCGCCGGAATCGGTCAGGAACAGATCGTAGCTGCGCGCCGGCGTGCCGGGTGCGGAAGGGCGCCGCTGGTTGCCGCGCACCAGCAGGGCGATGCGCACCAGCACCACGCGCTGCCACAGCGCGGCGTCGATGGCGGAAGCGTCGAGCCAGCGGTCGGGGAGGCCGTCGCCGTCGCTGTCCACGGCATAGCGCAGCTGCATCGCTTCCACGCCGCGCGCGAGCGCATCCGAGGTCCAGGCGCCGGACTTGCCCCGATAGCGGCAGCGCAGTTCGGGCTCGTTGCCGGTTCCCGGCGCGATGTAGTAGATGACCCAACTGCGCGCGCGTTCTTCCAGTGGTCCGGCCGGTACGCTCGCGCCGCTGCAGTTGACGATGCTGCCGGCGGCATGGGCCGGCGCACCGAAAAAGCCCAGCAGCAGGATGTCGCTTCGGTTGAAGCCGTTGCCGGCGCCGGCGCTGAAATTGCCTTGCGCGGGATCGAGCCGGTTGGCCTGGCGACTGTTGTCGATGCCGTGCAGGCCCGGCGCCAGTGCCGGCGGCCTTTCCATGGCCAGTGCCGTTTCCCAAGGCAGGTGGTTGGCCTGGCGCACGGCGTCGGCCAGGTGCGCCAGCGCCATGCGCCCGGTTTCCTGCACGCGGCCGGCGTCGTCGATGTCCTGGTACGCGGCGCGCGCATTATGCAGCAGTGCCGTGGCGGCCAGGATGACCAGCAGGCCGACCGCCAGCGCGGCCATCATCTCGACCAGCGTCAGGCCGCGTTGGCGATGGCGTTGATGCGTCTTCATGGCTTTGCCTCAGTGGCCGATGAACAGTTGCATCAGCGGCGCGGCATCGGGCGTGTTGCCGGCTGCCGGATCGGCACGGCGCCAGCCCAGCTTGAGCATCACCGGCGAGGCCGGGTTGCCGTCGCAGCGCCAGTCGGGCGGTGTGCCGGCGCCGCTGTCGCGGCAGACCGCGGCGCGGGCGGCGGGGAAATCGCGCGCCAGCCTTGCGCGCCAGTCGGCGATGGCGGCGTGGGCGAAGCCGGCGGCGTCGCACGGCGAGGACGCGCAAGCGGCGCTGGTGGATGGAGGCGTTTTCCCTGCATCGAATGCGAACAGGTAGGGATCGGCGCTGTCGGCCGCCACTGCGCGGTGCGCCGCCCGCAGTTCGGCCAGTTCGGCGGCCATGATCGCGGCCCTGGCCTGCAGGCCGTTGTCGCGGCTACTGCGCAAGGCATGCAATTGCAGCATGAGCATGGCCAGCGCGCCGGTGCCGATGACAAGCAGGGCGACCAGCACTTCGATCATCGTGAAGCCGGAGGAGCGGTTGGGCATGGCCGGATTGCGGAAGGACAGGGCAAGCGGCGAGTGTAGGGAAAGAAAAAGCGCCTTCGCATGGAAGGCGCTTATTTTTGCGGCGCTATCGAACTACTTCATTGGCCGGATCGAATTTCAGAACGAGGAACCGGGTTGTTGCAGGAAGGCGCTTTCCTCGGCGCTGGAGGCGCGCCCGAGCAGCTTGTTCCGGTGCGGGAAGCGGCCGAAGCGTTCGATCACCTGATGGTGCCGCTTCGCATAGTCGGCAAAGCCGTCGAAGGTTTTGCGGTCGGCGGCGCCGGCCTGCCTGGCCAGCGCGCGAAACAGCTCCAGCGCGTATTGCTGGTCGTCGATGTCTTCCGAATGTTCCAGCGGCAGGTAGACGAACACCCGGGCGATGGCCGGCAATTGCTGGTCCAGCCCCGTCGCCAGCGCCAGGTGGCTGTACTGGCGCGCCAGTTCATCGAAGGCGAATGCCTGCGCGGTATCGCGGTAGATGTTGCGGGGAAACTGGTCCAGCAGCACGATCAGCGCCAGCATCGAGCGCGGCGCGTCGGCCCAGTCGGCCAGCCGGTTGGCTGCAGCCTCTTGGAGCAACGGTTCGAAGCGGTTGCGGCAGTCGGCGTCGATGTCGGGATTCTTGCTCCACCAGAGTGCTTTCTGGCGTGCGGCCACTTCGGCGGCGGGGGCCTGCGCGAAACCGGGGCCGAACCAGAAGTCGAGGACGGCTTCGGCCTGCTGCTGCGATGTCGCGGCCATGCTCATGCTTCGACCACGCTGATCTGGACGTCGCCCAGCGCCACTTTCTGGCCGGCGGTGATCTTGCAGGTCTTGCGCGACTCGGGTTTGCCGTTGACCTTGACGCGGCCATCGGCCACCAGTTGCTTGCCGGCGCCGCCGCTGTCGCACAGGCCGCACAGTTTCAGCAACTGGTTCAGTTCCACATGGGGATGGCCTTGCAGCGGGAAGGTGATTTTTTGCATGGTGATTCTTTCAGCGGCGCAGCATCAGGCCGGCGCCAGAGTATGGGTAGCTTTATCAAGCCAGGTGTTGAGGCTGTCGATCAGGTCGTGCTGGCTGAACGAGCAGCTTTCTTCGGTAAACAGGCTGCCGGCTTCGAGGCGGCCGAGCAGGTCTTCGGCGACTTGTTCGTAGCGCGGCGGCAGCGCCGCCAGCACGGCGCCCTCGGCGCGCCAGGCGGCGCACAGGGCGGCGACGCCGATCTCGCCGTCCTGCAATTGGCGCAGCGCGGCGCGCATGGCGTCGAGGTTCTGGTTGAGGTGGTTGGGCATGTTTTTTGTCTGTTTTTTTAAAGCTGCTTCGCGGCGAAGGTGTTGCAGGCGCTGACCTGGCCTTCGGTGATGCCGCGCTTGAACCATGCCACGCGCTGGGCCGAGGTGCCGTGGGTGAAGGAATCCGGCACGACTTCGCCGCGCGCCTGGCGCTGCAGGGCATCGTCGCCAATGGCCGAGGCGGCGTTGAGGGCTTCCTCGATGTCGCCGTCTTCGATGATGTGGCGCGCCTGGTTGGCGTGGTAGGCCCAGACGCCGGCGAAGCAGTCGGCCTGCAGTTCCAGCCGCACCGACATGGCGTTGGCCTGCTTTTCCGTCGCATTGCGGCGGGCGGCGTCGACCTTGTCGGAAATGCCCAGCAGGTGCTGTACGTGATGGCCGACCTCGTGCGCGATGACATAGGCCTGGGCGAAGTTGCCCGAGACCTTGAAGCGCTGCTTCATCAGCTCATAGAAGGACAGGTCGATGTAGACCTTCTGGTCGCCCGGACAGTAGAAGGGGCCGGTGGCGGTCTGGCCGGTGCCGCAGGCGGTCGCTGTACGGCCGGAGAACAGCACCAGCTTGGGACGGACGTATTGCTTGCCGCTGGCGGCGAACAACGGCCCCCAGGTGTCTTCGGTATCGGCCAGCACGGTCGAGACGAAGCGCGCCATCTGGTCTTCCGGCGGCGGTTTGTGGGCCGGCGCCTGCTGCTGTTGTTGCAGCGGCGCCTGGCCGCCGCCCCCGGAGAGCATATCCAGCATCGTCAGCGGGTTGATGCCGAGGAAATAGGACGCCACCAGCGCCACCGCCACCGTGCCCAGCCCGATCGAGCGGCCGCCGAAAGGCAGGCCGCCTCCGCCCCCGCCGCCATCGCCGCGGCGGTCTTCAACGTTGTCGCTTTCGCGGTTGCCTTCCCATTTCATGATGTTTCCTTTTTCGTTCCTGTGCCGCGTTTGCATGCAATGCAGGGATTGTAATGGACGGCGCGGCCGCGCGGCTGAACTTGGCGGGATGCGTTGCGATCCCGCGCCGCCTTGTCGGTTTTGTCTGACGGCGCGGTGGCGATGATGTCCGATTGCCCAGGCCCGATGCGGCGCGGTATGTTGCAGGGTAAAAACGGAAAATCTTTCCAGCAAGGCAATTTGGTGGGACTATAAAGCAGCGTGCAATCGGCGATGGGTATGTGATAGGTATGCGATTGGTATGGTGTTGCAGCCGTGCTGCCGCCTTTCGAACAATAAACAGAACTGGAGGCTTGACATGATCTTATGGCTCATCATTTTGCTGGCCGGCTGCCTGGTATTGATGATGGCGCGCGCCAATGCATGGATGTGGCTGCTGGCCGAGGCTGTCTGGATCTGGCTGGGCGGTTCCCTGGCCGACGTCGAACTGCCGGTGATGGTGTTGCTGGCGATCCTGCTGTTCACGCCGACCGTGCTGGTGGCGATGGTCTCGGTGCGCCAGGCGCTGATCAGTCGTCCGGCATTGGATGCCTTCCGCAAGATCATGCCCGGCATGTCGTCCACCGAGCGCGATGCCATCGAAGCCGGCACGGTCTGGTGGGATGCCGAGCTGTTTTCCGGCAAGCCGGACTGGCGCCGCCTGTTCGAAATCCCGCCGCCGCGCTTGACGGCCGAAGAGCAGGCCTTCATGGACGATGAGGTCGAGCGCCTGTGCGCCATGGTGAGCGACTGGGACAGTACCGTGAAGCACCAGGACATCCCGCCCGAGGCCTGGCAATTCATCAAGGACAAGGGCTTTCTCGGGATGATCATCCCCAGGCAACACGGCGGCAAGCAGTTCTCCGCCTACATGCATTCGCAGGTGGTGATGAAGCTGGCTTCGCGCAGTTCGGCGGCGGCGATCTCGGTGATGGTGCCCAATTCGCTGGGGCCGGCCGAACTATTGCTGCATTACGGTACCGAAGCGCAAAAGAACCATTACCTGCCGCGCCTGGCGACCGGCCAGGAAATCCCGTGTTTCGCGCTGACCAGCCCGTATGCGGGATCGGACGCCGCCGCCATTCCCGATATCGGCATCGTTTGCAAGGGCATGCACGAGGGCCGCGAGACGCTTGGCTTCAGGGTGAGCTGGAGCAAGCGCTACATTACGCTGGCGCCGGTGGCGACCGTGCTGGGGCTGGCCTTTCGCGCGCGCGATCCGGACGGCCTGCTGGGCGACAATCCCGAACCGGGCATCACTTGCGCGCTGATTCCCACCGGCCATCCGGGCGTGGTGATCGGCCGCCGCCATTGGCCGTTGAATGCGGTATTCCAGAACGGTCCGACGCAAGGCAGCGATGTGTTCATTCCCATGGAATGGGTGATCGGCGGCATCGTCCAGGTCGGCCGCGGCTGGCGCATGCTGATGGAATGCCTGGCGGCGGGGCGGGCCATCTCGCTGCCATCTTCCAGCGTCGGCTTTTCCAAGCTGGCGGTGCGCGGCACCAGCGCCTATGCCGCGATGCGCCGCCAGTTCAGGATCGAGATCGGCAAGTTCGAGGGCGTGCAGGAGGCATTGGCGCGCATGGGCGGCCACCTGTACATGATCGACGCCACGCGCCGGCTTTCGGCCTCGGCGGTGGATGCGGGGGAGAAGCCGTCGGTGATTTCGGCCATCTCCAAATACCATGTGACCGAGCGCGGCCGCATCATCGTCAACGACGGCATGGACGTGATCGGCGGCAAGGGCATCTGCATGGGGCCGGGCAACTTCCTGGCGCGCGTGTACCAGCAGATCCCCATCGCCATCACGGTCGAAGGCGCCAACATCCTGACGCGCTGCCTGATCATTTTCGGCCAGGGGGCGATCCGTTGCCATCCCTATGTGCTCAAGGAGATGGCGGTGGCGGCGGACGACAACCACGAACGGGCCGTGCAGGAGTTCGACAAGCTGCTGTTCTCGCACCTGTCTTTCGTCGCCGCCAACAAGGCGCGCGCTTTCGTCGGCGGCATCAGTTGCGGCTGGCTGTTGCCGTCGACCGGGTACGCGGCGCGCCAGACCCGGCGCTATTACCGCTCCGTGGTTCATCTGTCGTCGGCGTTCGCCTTGCTGGCCGATGCCGGCATGGCGGTGCTGGGCGGGTCGCTCAAGTTCCGCGAGCGCATTTCGGGGCGGCTGGGGGATGTGCTGTCGCAGCTCTATCTTGTCTCGGCCACGCTCAAGCGCTATGAGGATGAGGGGCGGCAGGAAGACGACCTGCCCTATGTCGAATGGTCGGTGCAGGATGCCTTGCATCGGGCGCAGGAGGCGATCGTCGACGTGCTGCATAACTTTCCCAATCCGTGGGTGGCTTTCGGCTTGCGGCTGGCGATCTTTCCGATCGGGCTGATTTACCGCAAGCCGTCGGATGCCTTGGGGACGCTGGTGGCCAAGGCCATGCAGAAGCCGGGGGCGAGCCGGGACCGGCTGGTTTCGGATGCGTATCTGCCGCGGGGCGACGATCCGCTGGCTTGCGGGGAGAGGGCGTTTGCGCTGACGCCGGTGGTGCAGCAGCTTGAGCAGCGCTTGAAGCAGGTGGTCAAGGATGGGGAGTTGCCGGCCATGCCGCAGAGCTTGATTGAGATGATGGGATGGAATGCGGTTGCGCTTGAGCGCGGGTTCATCAGCGAGCAGGAGAAGGCGGTGTTGGATGAGTTTGCTCGTGAGGGTGATTTGAGTGTGCAGGTGGATGATTTTTCTGCGGATTTGGATCGTAATGAGATATTGGGGCGGTTGCCTTGATGAGGGTGTTTGTTGGTTTGTTGATTGGTTAGTTTGGTCTTGCTGCGTTCTGGTTCCCTGGCTTTATGGAGTTGTCTCTCCGGTCGGAGGGGAGCGCCGGGGGCGGCTCGGTGGGAGTGTCAGAGTTTCCGTGTTCAAGGCTGGTTAGTAATAAAAGAGCCGGCCACACGAAGCGATCAGAGTAGAGGATAGAAAACTGGTTATCGCCGTCTTCCAGTCATGGCAGATCTAATCCAAGAGACGCTCAAAACACAACATTAATTTCTGTTCAGAATTTTTGGGGAAGATCATGATGGCCGATGGCACGGCAGCGGCCTAGCCAACCTATAGCGCCGATGGTAATTTTCTTGGAAAGATTCTTAAAGGATTTACTGATAACCGGAATAAGTGAGCGTTATAACTAATTTTCATGCAGGGGATTGCTACTCTTCTTCCGTCAGTTATGCCCGATCGAACATTGTGATTTGATCGCGGAGACATGACGCATTCATTTACTAATACGGATGGTTAGGAGAGAGTATGTTGCAACGCTATTTGGGTATTGCGCTAATTGCATTGGCACTCGTCGGCTGTGCTTCAGTTCCGATGGGAGAGCCGCATCAGGATGCGGCTGCGAAAACGTTTGTTGCCAAGCCGGATGTTGCGGGCGTTTATATTTATCGTAATGAAAATCTTGGTTCCGCAAAGAAGATTAATGTCAACATGGATGGGAAGTATCTGGGCCAAACGGCGGCGAAAACTTACTTCTATACAGAGGTTGAACCTGGCAAACATACCGTTACATCGACAGCCGAAAATACTGATAGTTTGAGCTTCGACGTTGTTGCGGGAAAACTCTATTTCATCTGGCAGGAAATCAAGATGGGCATGCTCGATGCACGCACCAAACTGCATCTCGTCAGTGAAGATGTGGGTAAGAAGGGGGTGCTGGAGAGCAAGTTGGCGGCACCTCAGGCCGCAAAGTAACCGGTTCAAGGTCGGCGGCCACTGTGCTGAGCCGTATTGCTCCTATGGCAATGTTGCCGGTAACCTGATTGCTTAGTACACATTCTTCAGTTTGGCGCTGTGCATATTGGGAGGGGGATGTTCTTATCTTGCTTAATAAGCCGAGGTGACGTTCCTGCAGCCTGAAGAGAACAAGCGATAGAGCCCTGCCTGTGGGCTTCGAAGGAGCGCCCACAGGTATAATGTCGGCCTCATGTCCGTTACCAAGCCTTCCACTCCAGCCCCTTCCGGCAAGCCGCCACGGGCGGCCCGCCCCGATGTTCCGCCTGCCGTGCGCAATCCCTTGCCGCCGGTCACGTTCCCGGAGGAATTGCCGGTTTCCGGCCGCCGCCATGAAATCGCCGAGGCGCTGCGGCGGCACCAGGTCATCATCGTCAGCGGCGAGACCGGTTCCGGCAAGACTACCCAGCTTCCCAAGATCTGCCTGGAGCTCGGGCGCGGTGAAAAAGGGCTGATCGGCCACACGCAGCCGCGCCGTATCGCGGCTTCGTCGACTGCCAAGCGCATTGCGCAGGAGTTGAATTCGCCGCCGGGCGAACTGGTCGGCTACAAGGTGCGTTTCAATGACACCTTGTCCAAGGGGGCCTGGATCAAGCTGATGACCGACGGCATCCTGCTGGCCGAGACCCAGACCGATCCGCTCTTGCGCCAGTACGACACCATCATCATCGACGAGGCGCATGAACGTAGCCTCAACATCGATTTCCTGCTCGGTTACCTGAAGCAGTTGTTGCCCAAGCGTCCCGACCTGAAGGTGATTATCACCTCGGCGACCATCGACGCCGACCGCTTCGCCCGCCACTTCGGCCGCGAAGTCAACGGCGCGCAGGGTCCCGAGATCGTGCCGGCGCCGGTGATCGAGGTCTCCGGCCGTTTGTATCCGGTGGAGATCCGTTACCGTCCGATCGACAATGCCGACCGCAGCGGCGCCAATCAGGTCAGCGCCGAGGTGGCGCAGGCGCGCGCCCGCGCCGAAGGCCGGGCATCGCAGGCGCAGAAAGACCGCGAGCAGCGCGACCTGATGGATGCGGTGGTGGATGCGGTCGACGAACTGGCGCGCATCGGTTCCGGCGACGTGCTGGTGTTCCTGCCCGGCGAGCGCGAGATCCGCGATGCCGCCGAGGCGCTGCGCAAGCACCATCCGCCGCATGTGGAGATCTTGCCGCTATTCGCGCGCCTGTCGGCGCAGGAGCAGGAACGCGTCTTCAAGACCAGCAACGCGCGCCGCATCGTGCTGGCGACCAACGTCGCCGAGACTTCGCTGACGGTGCCGGGCATCCGTTATGTGGTCGATGCCGGGCTGGCGCGTGTGAAGCGCTACAGCTACCGCAACAAGGTCGAACAATTGCAGATCGAGCCGGTGGCGCAGTCGGCCGCCAACCAGCGCGCCGGCCGTTGCGGCCGGGTGGCGGCGGGCGTGTGCATCCGCCTGTACGACGAACAGGATTTCCTGCAGCGCCCCAGGTTCACCGAGCCGGAAATCCTGCGTTCTTCGCTGGCTTCGGTCATCCTGCGGATGAAGTCGCTGCACCTGACCGATGTCGAAACTTTCCCCTTCATCGAGCCGCCGCTGGGCCGCGCGATTGCCGACGGCTACCAGTTGCTGCAGGAACTGGGCGCGGTGGAAGAGCAGGATGGCGTCAACCGCCTGACGCCGCTGGGCAAGCAGCTCGCCAAGTTGCCGCTGGACCCGCGCGTGGGCCGCATGATCCTGGCCGCGCGCGACAACGCCTGCCTGACCGAACTGCTGGTCATTGCCGCCGCACTGTCGGTGCAGGACCCGCGCGACCGGCCCATGGACGCGCAGAACGCGGCCGACAACGCGCACAAGAAATTCGCCGATGAGAAGTCCGAATTCGCCAGTTACCTCAAGATCTGGAAGTGGTTCGAAGACGCCATCGCGCACAAGAAGTCCAATCGCCAGCTGCAGGAACATTGCCGCGAGAACTTCCTCTCGCAGTTGCGCTTGCGCGAATGGCGCGATGTCCATTCGCAGTTGCTGACCATCGTCAAGGAACAGGGCTGGCGCCTCAACGAAGCGCCGGCGACATATGACCAGTTGCATCTGGCGTTGCTGACGGGCTTGCTCGGCAACATCGGTTTCAAGTCGGAAGACGATGCCCAATACCTGGGCGCGCGCGGCATCAAATTCAATATCTGGCCGGGTTCGCACCTGACCAAGAAGCCGGGCCGCTGGGTGATGGCGGCCGAGCTGGTCGATACCGCGCGCCTGTATGCGCGCTGCGTGGCCAATATCCAGCCGGAATGGCTGGAAAAGATCGGCGGCCACCTGCTGAAGAAATCCTGGGGCGAACCGCGCTGGGAAAAGCGTGCCGCGCAGGTCACCGCTTCCGAGCGCGCCACCTTGTACGGCCTGGTGGTGTACAGCCAGCGCCGCATCAATTACGGCAACATCAACCCGGACGAGGCGCGCGAGATCTTCATCCGCGACGGGCTGGTGGGCGGCGATTTCGATACCCGGGCGCCGTTCTTCGCGCACAACCAGAAGCTGGTGCGCGAGATCGAGAACCTGGAACACAAGTCGCGCCGCCTGGACGTGCTGGTGGACGATGAACTGATCATCGCCTTCTACGACAAGCTGATCCCGGCCGGGATCTGCAATGGCGTCGATTTCGAGAAGTGGCACAAGCAGGCCACCGCCGCCGATCCCAAGCTGCTGTACCTGAACCGCGACGACCTGATGCGCCACGAAGCGGCTGGCGTTACCACCGAGCTGTTCCCCAAGACCATGAACGTGGCCGGCATCGCGATGGCGCTGTCCTACCATTTCGAGCCGGGCGCCACGCGTGATGGCGTGACGCTGACCGTGCCGCTGTATGCGCTCAACCAGGTGTCGGCCGACCGCTGCGAATGGCTGGTGCCGGGCATGTTGAAGGAAAAGGTGCATCTGCTGCTGAAATCGCTGCCGCAAAAGCTGCGCCGCCACTGCGTGCCGCTGCCGGATTATGCGGCCAAGTTCTGCGAGCGCATGGAAGAGCGCAAGATCTTCGGCCGCGGCAACCTGATCGATGCCATCATCGCCGACATCCGCGAGCAGATCACCATCCTGGTCAAGCCCAGCGACTTCAAGCAGGAGACGCTGCCGGCGCACCATGCGATGAATTTCAAGATCGTCGACGAGCATGGCCGCCAGCTGGAGATGGGCCGAAATCTCGCCGCCCTGCAGGCCGAATTCGGCGGCCAGGCGCGCCAGCAGTTCCAGAAGCTGGCCGAGCAGGTGGCGATTGCGCCGCGCGACGAGGACGAGGGCAACGACGTACCGCAATCTGCAAAGCCGGCACAAGGTGCCGCAGCCAAGCCGTCCGCCGCTGCCGCGTCTGTTTCATCCGGCGAGTACAGCAACCTGACCGGCTGGAGCTTCGGCGAATTGCCTGAACTACTGGAAATCACGCGCGGCACCGGCAAGCAGGCGCAGACGCTGATCGGCTTCCCGGCGCTGGTGGACCGCAAGACGCATTGCGACCTGGAAGTGTTCGACGACCCGGCCGAAGCGGCGCGCTTCCACTATGCAGGCCTGCGCCGCCTGTTCGCGTTGCAGATGAAGGAACAGCTGAAGTACCTGGAAAAGAACATTCCCGGCCTGCAGCAGATGGGCATGCAGTTCATGGCGTTGGGAACGCAGGAGGAATTGCGCGACCAGATCCTCAATGCAGGCCTGGAGCGCGCCTTCCTGCAAGACCCGTTGCCGAAGAATGCCGACGAGTTCAACAAGCGCAAGGAGGAAGGCAAGGCGCGCCTGGGCTTGCTGGTCAATGAAATCGCGCGCCTGGCCGGCCAGATCCTGGCGGAGTACCACTCGCTGCCCAAGAAGCTGCAGGGCATCAAGGCGCATGCCCAGGCGGCGGCCGATATCCAGTCGCAGCTTGCGCAGCTGGTCGGCAAGCGTTTCGTGGCCGAGACCGACTACGCCAACCTGACGCACTATCCACGCTACCTGAAGGCTATCAACGTACGGCTGGACAAGTTGCGCGCCGACCCTGCGCGCGATACGCGCCTGCTGGCCGAATGGAACCAGGTGGCGCTGCCTTACCAGCGCGGCCTGAAAGAGCGCGCCGGACGCGCCGACCCCAAGATGACCGAATTCCGCTGGATGCTGGAAGAGTTGCGCGTATCGCTCTATGCGCAGGAGCTGAAGACGCCGATGCCGGTGTCGGTCAAGCGATTGCAGAAGGTGTGGGAGAGCATGCAGCGCTGAATCGGGTTGGTTGTTGTGGAAAAACAGATGGACTGGGGCCGAAGCAGGCTTTTAGCGGTTTGCCGTCCATTTTCGCGTAAAATTGCGCATCTTCAGAGATTGTCAAAACACCATGTCTATCAAGTCAGATAAGTGGATCCGCCGCATGGCCGAGCAGCAGGGCATGATCGAGCCCTTTGAGCCGGGCCAGATCCGCACCTCCGCCGATGGCGCCAAGATCGTGTCTTATGGTACGTCGTCGTATGGCTACGATATCCGTTGCGCCAACGAATTCAAGATTTTCACCAACATCAATTCCACCATCGTCGATCCCAAGAACTTCGACGAGAAGTCCTTCGTGGACTTCAAGGGCGATGTCTGCATCATCCCGCCGAATTCCTTCGCGCTGGCGCGCACCGTCGAGTACTTCCGCATCCCGCGCAGCGTGCTGACGATCTGCCTGGGCAAGTCGACATACGCGCGCTGCGGCATCATCGTCAACGTCACGCCTTTTGAGCCGGAGTGGGAAGGTTACGTCACGCTGGAGTTCTCCAACACGACGCCGCTGCCAGCCAAGATCTACGCCGGCGAAGGCTGCGCGCAGGTGCTGTTCTTCGAGAGCGATGAAATCTGCGAAACCTCGTACAAGGATCGCGGCGGCAAGTACCAGGGCCAGCATGGCGTGACGCTGCCCAAGACCTGAACGTCCGATTGGGCAATCAGGGTCAGGAAAGGGCCTCCGCTTGGAGTAATGCCGTTCAGTTAAGCGCTGAACGGCATTTTTGTTTGTGCAGTCCAGACTCCGTTCGCCCTGAGTAGCTGCGCAGCAGCGTATCGAAGGGCAGGCAAGACCGGGAATGCTGGCACGCTGACGCGCTGGCTTCGATACGGCCCTGGCGGGCCTACTCAGCCCGAACGGGCTCTGATGAATACCTCAGAATTAGCCTTGACTGAACGGCGTTATACCGCTTGGAGGCCTTTGTCGTTTCAGCGGCGTCCCCAGGCTAGCGTTTTTTCTGCGCCGCGCTCAGCTTCAGGGCTTCGCTGCGCATCAGCGCCACCGCACCGCCGATTTCTCCTTCGCGGTAGGCCAGGTGCAGGGGCGCCTTCAGCGCCGGCGCATCGTTGAGCTTGAGATAGGTCACGCCTTCGGCGCTGACGTGCATCATCGATGCCGGAATCACCGCGACCCCCAGGCCGGCTGCGACCAGGCTCAGCGTCGACAGGTTCTTGCGCGCCTCCTGCGTCACGCGCGGGCTGAAGCCGGCGCTGCGACAGGCGGCGATGATGGTGTCGTACAGGCCGGGGCCGCTGGGGCGGCGCGTCATGATGAAGGATTCGTCGGCCAGTGCCGACAGCGCGATGCTCTTCTTGTGGCCCTTGCCTGCCAGTCGATGATCGGCGGGGAGGGCGGCCACCATTTCTTCGACCAGCACGGTTTCCATCACGATGCCGGTGGCGTCGCCCACCGGGGAGCGCACGAAGGCCAGGTCCAGCTGCTTCTTGCGGATCGCCTCGACCAGCTCGGCGGTGTTGGTTTCTTCCACCGTCAGCGCTACATCCGGCGCCGCGGCGCGGAAGGCGCGGATCACGGCCGGCACGAACGGGTGCAGCGACGCCGATTCGGTAAAGCCGACCGCGATGCGCCCCATCTTGCCTTGGGCGATGCGGCGCACACCGGCCACCGTGGCATCCACCTGCGCCAGGATGGCGCGCGCATCGTCCAGCAGGGCGGCGCCGCTTTCGGTCAGTTCCATGCCGCGCGGCATGCGGTTGAACAAGGTCACGCCGAGTTCTTTCTCCAGCACGCGGATTTGCTGCGACAACGGCGGTTGCTGGATGCCGATGCGCTGGGCGGCCTTGGTCAGGTGGCCCTCTTCGGCCACGGCGATGAAGTAGCGCAGCAGGCGCAAATCGATGTGTGGTGACATATCGGTTAAATATGGATTGAGTATCTGACATATATTAGACAAAAACCCTCCCCGGGAGTAGCCTTTCATTCGTGCGGCAATGGCGCCGCAGCAGCATTGCGAGATGAACATGAGCACTTCCAAACATACCCAGGCCAACGCCGCGGCCGTAACCGATGCACCCGATGCGCACAATGCGCAGGGTGGACAAACGGCAGGCTTCACCCCACCCACTTCCAAAGAACTGTTCCTGGGCTTCCTCGGCCTGGGCATGACCGCTTTCGGCGGCGCGCTGCCGCTGGCGCACCGGATGGTGGTCGAGCGCCGGCGCTGGCTGTCCGAAGCCGAATTCGTGGAATTGCTTGGCCTGTGCCAGTTTCTGCCGGGCGGCAACATCATCAACCTGTCGGTGGCGCTGGGCATGAAATTCCGCGGCGTCAAGGGCGCGCTGGCGGCGATCTTCGGGCTGATCGCGGTACCCTCGGCGGTGGTGGTGGTGCTGGGCATCATCTACCAGCATTACCAGCACGATCCCAACGTCAAGCACCTGTTCGCCGGTCTGGCCGCGGCGGCGGCCGGCCTGCTGATCCAGATGGCGGTGAAGATCGCGCTGCCGCTGCGCAAGAACCTGGTGCTGGCGGCGGTGGCCATCGTCTGCTTCGTGGCGATCGCTTTCTTGCGGATTCCGCTGCTGTGGGTGATGCTGGTGATGACGCCCATCAGCGTGCTGCTGACGGCGCGCTACGGCGACAGATTCTCCGCCAAGCCGCAAGTTGCGGTGGAGAAGGCAACCGTGGGCAAGGAAACAGCGAAGGAGGGCGCGAAATGAGCCAGACCCTGATTGCGTTGGCTGTCATCATGACCCAGCTCTCGGTGCTGGCTTTCGGCGGCGGCAACACCATCCTGCCGGAGATGCAGCGCCAGGTGGTGGAGGTTCATCACTGGATGTCGGCCGAAGACTTCAGCGCGCTGTTCGCGCTGGGCCAGGCCGCTCCCGGCCCCAACCTGATGGTGGTGACCCTGGTCGGCTGGCACGTGGCCGGCTTCTGGGGCATGCTGGTGACCACCTTCGCCAAGTTCGGCCCGTCTTCGCTGATCACCATCATCATGCTGCACATGTGGGAGCGTTTCAAGGACAAGCCGTGGCGCCGCCATGTGCAGGCCGGCCTGTTGCCGGTGACCGGCGGGCTGGTGGCGGCCAGCGCCTTGCTGATCGCCCAAGCCTCGATCACCCATGGTTTCCTGGCCGCGATCACCGCCGCCACCGCCGTCATCGCGTTGAAGACCAAGATCCATCCGTTGTGGCTGCTGTTCGGCGGCGCGCTGGCTGGGTATTTCTATCTCGGTTCGTTCTAAGAACCTGTTTGAACAGGTTCTTATTATTAGAACCATCAAAATAGAACCATCAAAGACAAAGCCGATACCGGCGCACGGTATCGGCTTTGTCTTTTCCGCAGCGCGGGCCAGGAGGCCTGGCGCATCGGGTCTTACTGTTTCACGCAATCTACAAAGTAGTCGCGCTTGCCATTGACTTCGCGCTTGACCAGGCCGTGCACGTCGGTTTCGAAGCCGGGGAATTTCTCGTTGAAATCGCGTGCGAATTTCAGGTAGTCGACGATGGTCTTGTTGAAGCGCTCGCCTGGGATCAGCAGGGGAATGCCCGGCGGGTAAGGCGTCAGCAGGATCGAGGTGACGCGGCCTTCCAGCTCGTCCAGCGGCACGCGGTCGATCTCGCGGTGCGCCATCTTGGCGAAGGCGTCCGAGGGCTTCATGGCCGGCTGCATGTCCGACAGGTACATTTCGGTGGTCAGGCGCGCGACGTCGTAGGCCTTGTAGGTCTCGTGGATCTGCTGGCACAGGTCGCGCAGGCCGAGGCGCTCGTAGCGTGCGTTGCGGCCCTGGTTGGCGGCGGCGAACTCGGGCAGGATGCGCCAGATCGGCTGGTTCTTGTCGTAGTCGTCCTTGAACTGCTGCAAGGCGGTGACCAGCGTGTTCCAGCGGCCCTTGGTGATGCCGATGGTGAACATGATGAAGAACGAATACAGGCCGCACTTTTCGACGATGACGCCGTGTTCGGCCAGGTACTTGGTCACGATCGAGGCCGGGATGCCGGTCTCGCCGAACTGGCCGTCGAGCGACAGGCCGGGGTTGACGATGGTCGCCTTGATCGGGTCGAGCATGTTGAAGCCCGGCGCCAGGTTGCCGAAGCCGTGCCAGTCGTCTTCGGCCTTGATGACCCAGTCTTCGCGCTCGCCGATGCCGTCGGTGGAGAAGCTGTTGGGGCCCCACACCTGGAACCACCAGTCGAGGCCGAACTCCTGGTCGATCTTCTTCATGGCGCGGCGGAAGTCCAGCGCCTCCAGGATGCTTTCTTCCACCAGCGCGGTGCCGCCCGGCGCTTCCATCATGGCCGCGGCGACGTCGCAGGAGGCGATGATGGAGTATTGCGGCGAGGTCGAGGTATGCATCAGGAAGGCCTCGTTGAAGGCGTCCTGGTCCAGTTGCACGGTTTCCGATTCGCGCACCAGGATCTGCGAAGCCTGCGACAGGCCGGCCAGCAGCTTGTGGGTCGACTGGGTCGAGAAGATCATCGACTTCTTGGCGCGCGGGCGGTCCTTGCCGATGGCGTGCATGTCCTTGTAGAAGTCGTGGAAGGTGGCGTGCGGCAGCCAGGCTTCGTCGAAGTGCAGGGTGTCGATCTCGCCGTCGAGCATCTGCTTGAGGGTCTCGACGTTGTACACCACGCCGTCGTAGGTCGACTGCGTGATGGTCAGGATGCGCGGCTTCTTGTTCTTGGCTTCGCGGGCGAAGGGGTTGGCTTCGATCTTCTTGGCGATGCTTTCCAGCGTGAACTCTTCCAGCGGGATCGGGCCGATGATGCCGAGGTGGTTGCGGGTCGGCATCAGGAACACGGGGATCGCGCCGGTCATGATGATCGAGTGCAGGATCGACTTGTGGCAGTTGCGGTCGACCACCACGATGTCGCCCGGCGCCACGGTGGAGTGCCAGACCATTTTGTTGGAGGTCGAGGTGCCGTTGGTGACGAAGTAGCAGTGGTCGGCGTTGAAGATGCGCGCGGCGTTGCGTTCGGAGTTGGCCACCGGGCCGGTGTGGTCCAGCAGCTGGCCGAGTTCTTCGACGGCGTTGCAGACGTCGGCGCGCAGCATGTTCTCGCCGAAGAACTGGTGGAACATCTGGCCCACCGGCGACTTCAGGAAAGCCACGCCGCCCGAGTGGCCGGGACAGTGCCAGGAGTAGGAGCCGTCCTGCGCGTAGTCGACCAGCGCGCGGAAGAACGGCGGCGCCAGGCCGTCGAGGTAGGACTTGGCTTCGCGGATGATGTGGCGGGCCACGAATTCGGGCGTGTCTTCGAACATGTGGATGAAGCCGTGCAGCTCGCGCAGCACATCGTTGGGGATGTGGCGCGAGGTGCGGGTTTCACCGTACAGGTAGATGGGGATGTCGGCGTTCTTGTGGCGGATTTCGCCGACGAAGGCGCGCAGGGCCTTGAGCGCGAAATCGGTTTCCTCGTCGGAGCCGGCGCCCAGTTCCTCGTCGTCGATCGACAGGATGAAGGCCGAGGCGCGCGACTGCTGCTGCGCGAACTGGGCCAGGTCGCCATAGCTGGTCACGCCCAGCACTTCCATGCCTTCGGCCTGGATGGCGTCGGCCAGCGCGCGGATGCCGAGGCCGGAGGTGTTTTCGGAGCGGAAGTCTTCGTCGATGATGACGATGGGGAAACGGAATTTCATGGTGTTCTCCAGGGCTTGAACGCAGGAGACGCCATGGAGGGGCGGCATGCGTTCAGAAGGGCAAAAAGAAACTGCGCCTGGGCGGAAAGCTTGCGCGCCAAAAAAGAAAGCGGATTGTCGCAGATATGCGCAAAAGAGGTGCGCATATTAAGCAAAAAACGGAAAAAAGCAACAGCGGCCGGCGCGCCCGCTCAGCGTCTTTCGTATGTCACAAACGCGTAGTCAAATCCGGAAGTTTCGGCGCGATGTTGCTCGCGCGCGGTTTCTTGCCAGATTTGCGGATCGAGCGCGGGGAAAAAGGCGTCGCAGTCGAAGGTTTGCTCGATACGGGTGACGATCAGGCGGTTCACCAGCGGCAGCGCTTCGGCATAGATTTGCGCGCCGCCGATGATGAAGGCGGGGCCGTCGCCGGCCAGCGCGGCCGCTTCCGGCAGCGAGGCGGCGGTTTCCACGCCGGCATGTTGCCAGCCTGCATTGCGCGTGATGACGATATTGCGACGGTTGGGCAGCGGCCGTCCGATCGACTCGAAGGTCTTGCGGCCCATCAGGATGGCGTGGCCCGAAGTGGTGCGCTTGAAGTGCGCCAGGTCTTCCGGCAGGTGCCAGGGCAGGGTGTTGTTGATGCCGATGCCGTTGTTGCGGTCGGTGGCAACGACGATGGTCAGGTTGCCCGCTGCGGAGGAAGAAGACATACGCGTGTGCTGTTCAGATCAGATGGATGACTAAGCAATGAATAAGCGGCAAACAGGCGCGGCCGCGGATCGGGAAGATCGGCTGCCGCCTGCCGAACCCGTCATGTTACAGGAGCCATGCTGCACTACGGAACTTTCTGTGGCGCCGCCGCCCTTATATGGGATAGTGCCGAAAATGCTGCGCCGGCAGCGCGGAACCGATGGAACAGGGCGGCGGATCCGGTCCGGCAACATGGCCATCCGGTCCGGTATGGCTATATCGGATTACTTGATGGCAATATCCCCGGCAAATGCCGGGTTCGGGCCATCGGCCGAACAATTCACGCAACATTTGGGTAAACTAGCGCCTTGCTTTCCGGGCCGGTCGCGGCGTACGGCTGCCGCGGGCCGGAAGCATTTCAACCAGAAGATTGCATGTCAGACAAAACAATAATGTCGTTCAAGTTCATCAAATGGCCTGTGCCGGGCTCGTTTCTGCGCCGCGCCGCAAGGCCGGCATGGTGGCGTCGCCTTGTCATCCCGGCAACGGTTGCCGGCTTGCTGGCGGTCCATTCGGCGGCCTTCGCCTTCGATTTCAATACGGTGGCCGCGCGCGCCAAGGCCCTGGCCGCCAAATCGTACAAGAAACCCTCCGACAGCCTGCCCAAGTCGATCAAGGACCTGAGCTACGAGCAGGCGAACCAGATCCACTTCCGCGCCGAGAAATCGTACTGGCGCGCGCAGAAGTTGCCGTTCGAGCTTTCCTTCATCCACCTGGGCGGCAGGTTCAACGAGCCGGTCAGGGTCAACGAGGTGGTCGGCGGCGCGGTGCGCGAGATCAATTTCAGCCCGGCATTGTTCGATTACAGCGCCAACCGCAATATCGATCCGCGCGGGCTGCGCAATATCGGTTTCGCGGGCTTCCGTATCCGCTTCCCCGTCAACTCGGCCAAGGTCAAGGATGACGTGCTGACTTTCCACGGCGCGAGCTATTTCCGCGCCATGGGCAAGGGGCAAGGTTACGGCCTGTCCGCGCGCGGGCTGGCGATCGACACCGCCTTGTATTCCGGCGAGGAATTCCCGCGCTTCACCGAGTTCTGGCTGGAGCGTCCCTCGGCCGACAGCCGCGAGCTGACGGTGTATGCGCTGCTGGACTCGCCGCGCGCCACCGGCGCCTATCGCTTTGTGCTCAAGCCCGGCGCCGATACCGCGATGGACGTGAAGGCGCAGATCTACCTGCGCGCCAACGTGACCAAGCTGGGCATTGCGCCGCTGACCAGCATGTTCCTGTTCGGCGAGAACCAGCCGGGTCCGGGCGACGATTTCCGTCCCAAGGTGCACGATTCGGACGGCCTGTCGATGCAGTCGGGCACCGGCGAATGGCTGTGGCGTCCGCTGGTCAATCCCAAGCGCCTGCTGGTGACCTCATTCTCGTTCGACAACCCGCTGGGCTTCGGCCTGATGCAGCGCGACCGCGAATTCTCCAGCTACCAGGACCTGGACTACAACTACCAGGCGCGCCCCAGCGCCTGGGTCGAACCCAAGGGCAAGTGGGGTTCGGGCCGGGTGGAGCTGGTGCAGATCCCCACGCCGGACGAAACCAACGACAACATCGTGGCCTACTGGGTACCGAACAACATGCCCAAGGTCGGCCAGCCGATGAATGTGGAATACCGCTTGCTGTGGCAAAAGGAAAATGAGAAGCGTCCGCCGCTGGCTTGGGTCACCCAGACCCGCTTCGGCCACGGCTACCGTCCCAGGATAGACGGCAAGCAGGACGATTCCCAGGCCCTGGCCATCGACTTCGACGGCGCCGCGCTGAAGAAACTGGCCGCCAACGCCCGCGTCGAGGGCGTGGTGGAGGCCGATGCCAACGGCAAGATCGTGAGCGTGAACACGCGCAAGAACGACATGACCGGCGGCTGGCGCATCGAAGTCAAGCTGCGCCGGGTGGAAGATAACAAGCCAGTCGAGCTGCGCGGTTTCCTGCGCAATGCCAACGGCGGCGCAACCTTGTCAGAAACGTGGAGCTACATATTACCCCCCAACTAAGGCAGACGTCGGCGGCATCCCGGGCGCTTGAGGACTATCTCGCGCGCCTGCCGTTGTCGCCTGAGCAGCGCCGCGAACTGGCGCAACGGGCGGGCGAGCTGGGCTCCGGCGATCCGGTGGCCGACCTGCACCGCGTGCTGGCCGATGCTGCCGGGCGGGATGTCCAGGCCTCTCCCGCGATGGCGCAAGCCTCGGTCGATGCGCGCCTGCGCCTGATGTATCCAGCCGCCGCAGATCCGGCCGCCGCAGATGCCGAGGGCAGCGTGCCGCCGATCGGCAGCGACCGCGGGCAGTCGCATATTGCCGTGGCGCCGCCGCTGAACCGCAAATCGATGGTGCCGCGCCCCTGGGGCGAGCTCAATCCCTTCACCCGCTGGGTGGAAGAGGAAAACCGCCGGCTGGAGCGCCGTCCCAGCCGCTGGCGCCGGGGCAAGAAGGCCAAGGCGGCCGCCGAAGCCGTACCCGACGACGAGCCGCATTACGTCGAGGACCACCTCGACAGTTCCGATGCGCCGGACCCGAAGGGCCACTGGCAGCATACCGGCAACGTGCGCCGCATCACGCTGCTGGTGCTGATGGTGCTGCAGACCTCGATGGCCACCTACTTCATGAGCGACGTGCTGCCCTACCACGGCACCAAGCCGCTGGAGATGCTGGTGCTGGGACTGTTCGCGCTGCTGTTCCTGTGGGTGTCGGCCGGTTTCTGGACCGCCATGACGGGCTTTCTGGTCCTGATGCGCGGCGATGACAAATACCTGATCTCGCACGAGAAGGCGGGCAACAAGGAGATCGCTCCGGAAGCCCGCACCGCGATCGTCATGCCCATCTGCAATGAAGACGTGGCGCGCGTGTTCGCCGGCCTGCGGGCCACCTATGAGTCGCTGGAGCGCACCGGGCAGATCCGGCATTTCGATTTCTTCGTGCTCTCCGACAGCGGCCAGGCCGACATCTGCGCCGCCGAGACCGCCGCCTGGGCGGACTTGTGCCGCGAGACCGGCGGCTTCGGCCGCATCTTCTATCGCCACCGCCGCCGCCGCGTCAAGCGCAAGAGCGGCAACCTGGACGACTTCTGCCGGCGCTGGGGCGCCGACTACCGTTACATGGTGGTGCTCGATGCCGACAGCGTGATGACCGGTGATTGCCTCACCAAGCTCACCCGCCTGATGGAAGAGCATCCCGGCGCCGGCATCATCCAGACCGCGCCGCGCGCAGCCGGGCGCGAGACGCTGTACGCGCGCATCCAGCAGTTCTCCACGCGCGTGTACGGCCCGCTGTTCACGGCCGGCCTGCACTACTGGCAACTGGGCGAGTCGCACTTCTGGGGGCACAACGCCATCATCCGCCTGCAGCCCTTCATGAAGCATTGCGCGCTGGCGCCGCTGCCGGGCAAGGGCAACCTGTCCGGCCCGATCATGTCGCACGACTTCGTCGAAGCCTCGCTGATGCGCCGCGCCGGCTGGTCGGTGTGGATCGCCTACGACCTCGACGGCAGCTATGAAGAAATGCCGCCCAACCTGCTCGACGAGCTCAGCCGCGACCGCCGCTGGTGCCAGGGCAACCTGATGAACTTCCGCCTGTTCCTGGCGCGCGGCATGCATGTCGTGCACCGCGCGGTGTTCGTCACCGGCGTCATGGCCTATGTGTCGGCGCCGTTGTGGGGGCTGTTCCTGCTGCTGTCGACCTTGCTGCTGGCCGCCCATACGCTGATCGACCCGACCTATTTCGTCGAGCCGCGCCAGCTTTATCCGATCTGGCCCGAATGGCATCCCGAGAAAGCGCTGGCGCTGGTGTCGGCCACCGCGACCATCCTGTTCCTGCCCAAGATCCTGGCGGTGCTGCTGTTTGCGGTGAAGGGCGCGCGCGGCTTCGGCGGCGTGCTGGCGTTGTTTGCCAGCATGGTGATCGAACTGCTGTTCTCGATGGTGCTGGCGCCGGTGCGCATGCTGTTCCACACGCGCTTCGTGCTGGGCGCCTTCCTCGGCTGGGCGGTCGGCTGGAAATCGCCGCCGCGCGCCGACAATGAAACCGGCTGGGGCGAAGCGCTGCGCCGCCACGGCTGGCACTCGCTGCTGGGCCTGGCCTGGGGTGCGCTGGTCTATTGGCTCAACCCCTCCTTCATCTGGTGGCTGCTGCCGATCGCCGGTTCGCTGGCGATTTCGATACCGACCTCGGTGCTGTCTTCACGGGTATCCTTCGGCCGCGGTTTCCGCCGCGCCGGCCTGTTCAAGATTCCGGAAGAGACCGATCCGCCGTTCGAGCTGCGCGAAACCGTGCGTCATCTGAATGAGACCCCTGAACTGCCGGGCTTCGTCGATGCCGTTGTCGATCCCGCGTTCAACGCCCTGGTCTGCGCTACCGCGCATGCGCATCCCGGAGCGCCGCAGTTGACGCGGCACCTGCGCGAGCAGCTGGTGCGCACGGCGCTCAAAGACGGTCCGGATGCGCTCAGCGACAAGCAGAAGAACAGCTTGCTCGAAGAGCCGCAATTGCTGTCGCAGTTGCACCAGGCGGTATGGAGCGGGGCGCCGCACGTGCATGCCGACTGGCTGGCGGCGATCGCTTCGCCGCCGCGGGCGGCCGCTGCCTGAGCGCGGGCGGCGCACGAGGGCGCACGGCGGCCGGGCGGTAATCCGGCCGTGATCTTTTTCTGAAACGAGTTCTGGCACACGCAATCGACATGACCGAGCAACGCGACGACTTTCCGCAAGCCACCCCGGCGCCGCTGCCGGCCGGCGCCGGCCGCGCACGCGGCAAGCGCGAGGCGCTATTGGGCGGCGCCATCCTGGCGGTGCTGGTGGCTGGCGGGATTGCCTTCTGGCAGCACCGCCAGGCGCCGCAACCGCCCCGGGCGGTGCCGGTCAAGCTGGAGACGGTCAGGGTCGAGAAGGCCGACATCGAGCAAGTGGTCAATGCCACCGGCAATGTGGTGGTGCAAACCTATGTGGATGTCGGCTCCAAGGTGGCCGGCCAGATCGCCGATGTGGATGTCGCCATCGGCGAGACGGTCAAGGCCGGCAAGCTGCTGGTGACGGTGTCGCCGGCCGTGCAGAACAGCCGCATCGAAAACAACCGTGCCCAGTTGGCGCGCCTGAAGGCGGAGCTGGCGGGGCAGAATGCCCAGCTCGACTTCGCCCAGCTGCAGTTCCAGCGCCAGACCCAGCTGAAGGCCGAGAACGCCACGCGCGAAGAGTCGTATGAATCCAGCCGCATGAACATGTACTCGGCCGCGGCCCGGGTGGACGCCACCAATGCCCAGATCCAGCAGACCGAAGCCGCGATCAGGGACGACGAGGCGATCCAGAAGCAGACCCGCATCGAGGCGCCGGTGAGCGGCACCATCGTCACCATGAACGCGCGCGTGGGCCAGATGCTGGGCGCCAACCAGGAAGTGCTCATGCGCATTGCCGACCTCTCGCGCATGACGGTGCAGGTGCCGGTGGCCGAAGAAGACGTGACGCGCTTGCAGAAGGGAATGACCGCCTATTTCACCACGCCCGGTTATCCCGGCAAGCGCTGGAGCGGCAAGCTGCGCCAGATCATGCTGCTGCCCACCGACGACTCCGGCCGCCAGGGCAAGAAGGCGTTCTACACCGTCCTGTTCGATGTCGTCAACCCCAGCCGCGAACTGATGAGCGGCATGAGCGCCGATGTCTATTTCGTGCTGGCGCGCGTGGAACAGGCGCTAAGCATCCCGCTGTCGCTGGTGGCCAAGCCCGGCATGGACGGCACCCAGACCGTGAAGGTGGTGCAGGAGGGCGGCAAGCTGGAAGCGCGCAAGATCAAGATCGGCATCCGCGATGGCGAACGTGCGCAAGTGATATCGGGTTTGAAGGAAGGGGAGCAGGTACTGGTGCCTGCGGCGCCAAAGCTGTAAAAATGGTGCAACGCCAGTAATGTCGTTCCGTTAAGGCGCATTCTGAACCACTCATTACAGAATCCGTTCGGGCTGAGTAGGCCCGCCAGGGCTGTATCGAAGCCAGCGTATCAGCGTTAGCGCCCTTGCCTGCCTTTCGATACGCTGCTGCGCAGCGACTCAGGGCGAACGGAGTCCGGACTCCACAAACACAAATAAACATGCCGTTCGTTCAGCGCTTCACTGAACGGCATCAGTGCAAGGCCTGCGCATGATCTGCTACGTATCTGACATATGAATTCCAGTCGTCCACCCAAGTTTGCAGCGTTGTCCCCATTGCCGTTGACGCTGGCATGCGTCCTGGCGCTGGGCGGCTGCGCCTGGCGCCCGATCCAGACCGATCCGTTGCCCGAGATGCAGGTGCCGGATAAATGGAGCACCGGCGCCCTCGCCGATGTGGCGCATGCCGAGCAGCTATGGCCCGATTCGGATTGGTGGAAGCAATTCGGCAGCAGCGAACTGAGCGCGCTGGTCGATGAAGGGCAGCGCAATAATTTTGAGATCGCGGCCGCTTTCTCGCGCGTCAAGCAGGCCGAGGCGCAGGCGCGCATCGCGGGCGCGCCGCTGTTGCCCAATGTCGAGATCAATGCCAACGCCGCGCGCGACTTGCCGATTTCGGGCGGCTCGCCGGTCAACTCCGCCGGCGCCGCCTTGCAGGTCAGCTATGAAGTGGACTTCTGGGGCAAGAACCGCGCAAGTCGCGACGCCGCCGAAGCCTCGCTGCGCGCCAACCGCTATGACCGCGAGACGGTCGCGCTGACGGTCACCAGCGGCATCGTCTCGACCTACCTGCAGGTGCTGTCGCTGCGGGACCGATTGGAGATCGCGCGCCAGAACGTCAGCACCGCCGAGCGCGTGCTCAGGCTGGTCGAAGCGCAAAGCCGGGCCGGTTCCGCCTCGCCGCTGGATCTGGCGCGCCAGCGCTCGGCGCTGGCCAACCAGAAGGCGCTGATTCCCGATCTGCAGCAGCAGGAACAGGACGCGCAGACCGCGCTGGCGATCCTGCTCGGCCGTCCGCCGCAGAATTTCACCGTGCAGGAGAAGGGCCTGTCCCGTATCCGGATGCCGCGCATTTCAGCCGGCCTGCCTTCGGAACTGTTGATGCGCCGCCCCGACATCCGCCGCGCCGAAGCCAATCTGGTTGCAGCCAACGCCAACGTCGCGGTGGCGCGCGCGGCCCTGTTCCCCAGCATCACGCTGACGGGTTCCACCGGGGCGCAAAGCAATGCGCTGCTGTCGCTGTTCGACGGGCCCAATTTGTTCGCCAGCATCGGCGCCGGCCTGATCGCGCCGATCTTCGACGGCGGCCGCCTGAAGAACCAGCGCGATCTGGCCATCGCGCAGAAGGAGGAACTGGTGCAGGTGTACCGCCAGGGCGTCATCAATTCCCTCTCGGAAGTGGAAAAGGCCTTGGGGGCGATCCGCAGCCTGGAAGAGCGCTATCGGCTCAAGAGCGGAGAGGTCGACCAGGCGCGTTTCGCCTTCGACCTGTCTGAAATCCGTTTCCGCGCCGGGGCCGAGGATTTGATGGTGGTGCTCGACACCCAGCGCACCCTGTCGGAAGCGCAGAACCAGTTGGGCCAGATCAAGCTGCAGCGGCTGCAGGCTACGGTATCGCTGTACAAGGCGCTGGGCGGCGGTTGGCACGACGATGCCGCCGGCAATGGAGCGGCGGCGCCCTGAGCGGACGGCGGCGGCGCAAGGGAAACCGCCCGCGAAATGAAAAGCCCCCAAGGCCAGGACGAAACTCCGGGCCTTGGGGGCTTTTTGCATGGCGGGCCTGCGCTTTACGCGCGATGCCGGATCACTTCTGCGCGGGTTCGCGGAAGTAGATGCGGCGCGGCAGTGCCCACAGCAGCAGGGCGGCGCCGACCAGGCATTCGGCGGCGACCACATACAGGCCGATGGCGGCGCTGCCGGTCAGGTCGCGGATCTTGCCGACCATGTAGGGGGTGATGATGCCGCCCAGTTGACCGACCGAATTGATCAGCGCGATGCCGGCCGCGGCCGCCGCGCCCGACAGCACGCGCGGAGGCAGGATCCAGAACAGGCCGATGCCGGCGATGATGCCGGTGGCGGCCGCCGACAGCGCGATCACCAGGATCAGCGTGTTGTCGCCGAAGTAGGCGGAGGCCGCGTAGCCGATGCCGCCGATCAGCGCGCAGCCGGCCAGGTGCCAGCGGCGTTCGCCGGTGCGGTCGGAGCTGCGGCCGATGAAGATCATGCCCAGGCCGGCGCAGATGTACGGCACCATCGAGATCAGGCCGATGATGAAGGTGTCGTCGGTGCCGGCGGTCTTGATCAGTTGTGGCATCCAGAACACCAGGCCATAGATGCCGGAAGCCAGCACCAGGTAGATCAGCGACATGACGATGGTCGACGGCTGCTTCAATGCCGCGCCGAAGGAGTGCACCGCTTCGCTCTTGGGTCCGGCCGCGATGCGATCGATCAGCAGCTTCTTCTCTTCAGGCTTGAGCCAGCGGGCGTCTTCGATCTTGTCGTCGATCATCAGGTAGCACACCACGCCCAGCAGGATCGACGGAATGCCTTCCAGCAGGAACAACCATTGCCAGCCGTGCATGCCGGCCATGCCATGGCTCCACTTCATGATGCCGCCCGACAGCGGGCCGCCGATGATGCCGCACACGGCGATGGCCGCCATGAACAGCGAATTGATGCGGCCGCGGCGCACCGACGGGAACCAGTTGGTGAAGAAGTACAGTGCGCCCGGCACGAAACCGGCTTCCAGCAAGCCGATCAGGAAGCGCAGGATATAGAAGCTGGTCTCGTTGCTGACGAACATCATCGCCGCCGAGGCGATGCCCCAGGTGACCATGATGCGGGCAATCCAGCGCTTGGGGCCGACCTTGTGCAAGATCATGTTGCTCGGCACTTCGAACAGGAAGTAGCCGACGAAGAAGATGCTCGCGCCCAGGCCGTAGACGGCGTCCGAGAAACCCAGGTCGCTTTGCATCTGCAATTTGGCGAAACTGATGTTGACGCGGTCCAGGTAGGCGAACACGAAGCAGACCATCAGCAAGGGCACGAAGCGCCAGGTGATTCTGCGGTACAGGTCGGATTCTTGAACATCCGCCGTGCTGGCCGGATAGGGTACTGCTGCCATGATGTCTCTCCTCGAAAGGCTTTTGATTAAAACCGAAGGCGCAAAAAAGTCCGATGCCGCCGCGCGGTACGCGGAGGTCGCTTATTGTTGTTGTGCGGTTGGATGAGCGGACGGAAGGACTCCGCCCGCCGGTGCTGCTTTTACATTGACGATATCGCGACCGGCTGCCGCGGGCGGGCCTGCATCATGCCCCTATGCAGGCCGCTGGCGAGAGTGCCGGTCGATGGCGTCGCTCAATAGGTTGCGCGGCCGCCCGACAGGTCGAACACCGACGCGGTGGTGAAGGAGTTCTCTTCCGACACCAGCCAGGCCACCATGGCAGCCAGCTCTTCCACCTTCACGAAACGCGCGCGCGGGATCTTCGACAGCATGTAGTCGATGTGCGCCTGGGTGCATTGCTCCAGGATGCGGGTTTGCGCGGCGGCCGGGGTGATGGCGTTGACGGCGATGTTCTTGGTCGCGGTCTCCTTGCCCAGGCTCTTGGTCAGGGCGATCATGCCGGCCTTGGCGGCGCTGTAGGCCGAGGCGGTCGGATTGCCTTCCTTGCCGGCGATGGAAGCGATGTTGACGATGCGGCCGTAGTTCTGGGCGATCATGCGCTGCACGACCACCTGGTTGACGTAGAACGCGCCGTTAAGGTCGATGTCGATCACGCGGCGCCACTCTTCCGGCGAATAGTCGGCCACCGGATTGTTCTGGCCGGCGATGCCGGCGCTGTGCACCAGGATATCGATCGACTGGGTGACCTTTTCGGTGGCTTCGATGGCTTTCTTGACGTCGGCTTCATTGGAAATGTCGACCTTGATGGTTTCGACATTGCCCAGCGGCTCCAGCTTGGCGCGCGCCTCGGCCAGCGCCTTCTCGTCCATGTCCCACAGCACGACCTTGGCCTTGCCCTGCAGCAGGCGCTCGGCCACCGCGTAGCCGAAACCCTGGGCGCCGCCGGTGATGATGGCGCTGCGGCCCTGGAAGTCGTAATGATTCATTGCCTTCTCCTTCTCGTGATCTGATCTTGAGGTCGGCGCGCAAGCCGGCCGACCTGCGCGCATTGTTCTTATTGTTGGTATGTGCCGGCGACGCTGCCGGGACGGCTTAAGCGTCGATGGTCTTTTGCTGCTGCTCGCCCAGGCCGTCGATGCCCAGGCGCATGGTCTGGCCGGCGCGCAGGAACACCGCCTCCGGCTTGACGCCCATGCCCACGCCCGGCGGCGTGCCGGTGGAGATGACGTCGCCCGGCTGCAGGCTCATGAACTTGGACAGGTAAGCGACGATGTGCGCCACGCCGAAGATCATGGTGCTGGTGTTGCCGTTCTGGTAGCGCTTGCCGTCCACTTCCAGCCACATGCCCAGCTTCTGCGGGTCGGCGACTTCGTCGCGGGTGACCAGCCATGGGCCGATCGGGCCGAAGGTGTCGCAGCCCTTGCCCTTGTCCCAGGTGCCGCCGCGCTCGATCTGGTATTCGCGCTCGGAGACGTCGTTGACCACGCAATAGCCGGCCACGTGCGACAGCGCATCCTTCTCGTCGATATAGGCGCCGCCCTTGCCGATGACCACGCCCAGCTCGACTTCCCAGTCGGTCTTCTTGGAACCGCGGGGGATCTTGACGTTGTCGTTGGGGCCGACTACGGCCGAGGTCCACTTGTTGAACACCACCGGCTCGGCCGGGATCGGCAGGTTGGATTCGGCGGCATGGTCGGCGTAGTTCAGGCCGATGCAGATGAATTTGCCGATATTGCCGACACAGGCGCCGATGCGCGGATTGCCGTCCACCACGGGCAGGCTGTTGATGTCGAGCGCGCGGATCTTGGCCAGCGACGCATCGCTCAGGGCGGCGCCGTTGACGTCGGCGATGTGCGCCGACAGGTCGCGGATCTTGCCAGCCTGGTCCAGGATGCCGGGCTTTTCCTGCCCAACCGGGCCGTAGCGGAGTAATTTCATCTTGTTTCCTTTGGAAAATAAGTTGTCTCAAATCGGCGCCGGCGGATTGCCGCTGCAAGCCTTGGAAGCGCAAGCGGCATGGCGGGCCTTGTCGTTTTGCGGATTGGATAATACCAGTTTATTGGTAAGACCAATAGGGCGCAGGGGATAAGTTTTGGTTATCGGGTGATCTTGTTGTGCTTGAGAATTATAAGTGGGCAGATTTAATGATGAATGGGAATCTGGTCTTATAAAATCGATGAAAATCAATGGCTTGGCTGTGGGGCGAACTCATCAGGCTGAAATTTCATGAAGACGCTCAAGGCCGAGGAAGTCTATCTGGCTTGGCCGGTTGATGAAAATGGACAGCATTGCGGCTAATGCCGTTCAGTTAAGCGCTGAACGGCATTTGTGCTTGCGTGGTTCAGACTCCGTTCGCCCTGAGTAGCTGCGCAAGCAGCGTATCGAAGGGCAGGCAAGACCGGTAAGGCCGACACGCTGGCTTCGATACGGCCCTGGCGGGCCTACTCAGCCCGAACGGGCTCGGTGATGAGTGCTTTTGCCTCAACTGGACGGCATTACTGTATTGCGGCCCATTTTTATTGAATCTTGGCTTGCTGTCGTAACCACCCCAAAAATGCCTCAACCGCCGGCCGCTTTATATGGTGAGCGGGATACACCGCGAAGTGAGCTTTGATACGGATGCATTTTGTCAATCCGAACACCGGCTTCAACTTCCCTTCCTTGATGTGTTGTGCCGCGACAGTTGTACTTTCCAAGGCAACTCCCAATCCTTGTGTTGCCGCGTCGAGCGACATCTGAGCGCGGTCGAACCGAACAGGGAATTGCTCGGGTGGGCGTACTTTTGAAAACTCCGCAAACCAATCCGCCCATTGAACCACGCTGACATTGCTTCGAATGAGCTTCACGCCAAGCAGGTCTGCCGGCTTTCGTAACTGGTTTTCTTCAATGAAGGCGGGGCTTGCCAAAGGAACGATTCGTTCATCAAACAATGGCTCAACCTGCAAGCCTGGCCAATTCGGGATGCCATATCGAATATCGATATCAGCTTCGCCAAGTTCGAAGTTGCTTGGCGTATGTGCGGCAGAAAGATTGAAAGAAATTTCAGGATAGGAGCGGGCGAAGTCGTTGAGTCGCAACATAAGCCAGAGACTGGCGATACTCGGCGCCGAGTGAATGTACAGACTCTTGCTGACCCCCTGTTTGACGTCCATGGACGCCGCGGTGATGGCCGATAGAGCACCTTGAACACGCGCAAGAAAGCTCTCGCCCGCATCGGTAATGACCACGGCGTGAGAGCTTCTCTCGAACAATCTGACACCTAGAAATGCTTCAAGTCTCGCTACCTGGTGACTGACTGCGGAGGCAGTGACATGCAACTCGCTTGCAGCTGCCGCGAAGCTTTTTCGTCGCGCAACAGCTTCGAATGCCTGTAGGTTGGGCAGGGGAGGTAGCGTCGCCATTTGAGGTTTCATTCTTAAGATGACGGATCGTCACTTTACCATGACGAGACTTCGCTTGTCGTCAGTTCCTGAAAGGTTGAATATTCGAACCCAGAACAAAAGGAGACATCTGCGAGCGGCCAATAGAGCTGCGTTGCGGCGCACTATTGCCCACTTTGTATCCAGTGTTCCTTTGAACAAACGCCAACTAACTGGAGATGTATTTCATGCTGCTGAAGGATAAAGTCGCCGTCATCACTGGCGGTGCGGGTATCAACGGTCTCGGATTCGCTACTGCACGCCTGATGGCATCGCATGGCGCTCGCGTGGTTATCCTGGATTTGGAGCAGGCAGACCCTGCCGGAGCAGCAGCGCGTCTGGGGGATGGCCATCTCGGCCTGGTTGCGGACGTTACCGATAAGGCGTCGTGCGACGCTGCTGCCGCCTCCGCACTCGCCAAATACGGCCGTATCGACATCCTCATCAACAACGCCGGCATCACTCAGCCGGTGAAGACCCTGGAAATCACCGGCAAGGACTACGACCGCGTTCTCGACGTGAGCCTGCGTGGCACGATGTACATGTCGCAGGCCGTGCTGCCGGCGATGCAGAAGCAAAAGAGCGGTTCCATCGTTTGCATCTCGTCCGTTTCCGCGCAACGCGGTGGCGGCATCCTGGGCGGCCCGCACTATTCCGCCGCGAAGGCCGGCGTGCTTGGTCTGGCGCGAGCAATGGCGCGTGAATTCGGTCCTGAAGGAATCCGCGTCAACAGCATTACTCCTGGCCTGATTGGTACCGACATCATCAAGGGCAAGTTGACCGAAGAAAAGAAGGCGGAGATCGCAGAGACGATTCCTCTGGCCCGCCTGGGGCGCGCAGACGATATCGGCGGCGCCTGCGTCTTCCTGGGCAGCGACCTTTCCCAATACTGCACCGGCATCACACTGGATGTGAACGGCGGCATGTTGATTCACTAAGCCGGCGTTGCCGAATATTAAAGAAATCAGAAAAATAGGAGACCTGACATGACAACCGAAATCACAAAGAAAGGCATCACCCGTCGTCAAATTCTGAAGGCAGGCGCTGTCGGCGCCGCTTTGCCGCTCTTCTCCATCGCGAGTCGTCCTGCCAATGCTGCCGAATTCACCTACAAGTTCGCAACTGGTCAGGATCCGACGCACCCGGTGAACAAGCGAGCCCAGGAAGCGATTGATCGTATTCGCAACGCCACGAATGGGCGCCTGGAAATCAAACTGTTCCCGGCGAACCAGTTGGGCTCCGATACCGACCTGATGTCGCAGATTCGTAACGGCGGCGTTGAATTCTTCAACCAGGCCAGTGTGGTTCTGTCCACGTTGGTGCCGGCGGCCGGCATCGTCAATACCGGTTTCGCTTTCCACGACTATCAAGAGGTCTGGAAGGCGATGGATGGTCCGCTGGGCGCTTACGTCCGTGCCCAAATTGAGAAGGTGGGTCTGCTGACCATGTCCAAGCCATGGGACAACGGATTCCGCCAAATCACTACCTCGACCAAGCCAGTCAAGACCGCCGCAGACCTGAAGGGCCTGAAGCTTCGCGTGCCGGCAGCACCGATGCTGACGTCGCTGTTCACCGCACTGGGCGCCAGCCCGACGCCAATTAACTTCAACGAGGTGTACTCATCGCTGCAAACCAGGCTGGTCGAGGGGCAAGAGAATCCGCTGGCCATCATCAGTACCGCGCGTCTGTATGAGGTGCAAAAGTTCTGCACCATCTTCAACCACGTGTGGGATGCCTACTGGATTCTTGGCAACCGCCGTGCCATTGAGCGCCTGCCGAAGGATATCCAGGAAATCGTGCGCCGCGAGCTGGATAAGGCAGCCACCGACGAGCGTGCCGACATCGCCGCGCTGTCCGGCTTCGCGCGCAACGAGCTGAAGGGCAAGGGTGTGCAAATCATCGAGGCGGACAAGGATTCCTTCAAGGAGATGCTGGCTAAAGGAACCTTCTACAAGGACCTTCGCGCCAAGTTCGGTGAAGATGCCTGGAAGCTGCTGCAGAACAGTGTGGGGAGCCTGGGGTGAATACCATGTCGCTTGAGCAATCGACTGTAGCGGATACGTCGTTGTCCGCTCGTATGGAGAACTGGCTGGGCCACGCCATCGAGATTCCTGCAGCAGCGCTTGTCGTTGGCGAGGTAGGCGTGCTCTTGGCCGGCGTTGTCATGCGGTTCATTTTCAACAGCCCGCTTCCCTGGACTGATGAGCTGGCCTCGATCCTGTTCCTGTGGCTGGCCAATCTCGGTGCCGCGGTAGCTTTGCGTCGCGGCACCCACATGCGGACTACCGTCCTTCTCGGTTTCTTAAGCGACCGTGGCAAGGCCTGGGCTGAAGCCTTGGCCATCATTGCGCCGTGCCTGATGCTGCTCATCCTCATGGGACCCATGTGGGAATACGCGGAAGACGAGATGTTCGTCCAGACGCCCGCATTGGGATGGCCAAATACAGTGCGTGCCGCAGCAGTTGCCGTTGGCGCCGCGCTGATGATTGCCATTTCGCTGCTGCGCATTTCGCGCCAGCGCCTGAGCGACCTGCTGGGCGTTGTTGCCCTGGTAGCTGTGGCTGGTGGCGCCATGTATCTAGGCTCCGGGTGGCTGCAGAGCATCGGGAACTGGAACCTGGTCATTTTCTTCGGTCTGGTACTGGGGGGCTCCGTCTTGATGGGTATTCCCATTGCTTTCTGTTTCGGCCTGGCGACCGTTGCGTTCATGCTGACCGTGACGTCCAGCCCGCTGGCTGTGGTGGCCGGGCGCTTCGATGAAGGCATGAGTTCGCTTATCTTGCTGGCAGTACCGCTGTTCATTCTGCTGGGCCATCTGGTCGAGATGACCGGCATGGCCAAGGCGATGGTGGACTTTTTGGCGTCGCTGCTGGGCCATGTGCGTGGCGGCCTGAACTACGTGCTGCTGGGTGCGATGTTGCTGGTGTCGGGCATCTCCGGCGCCAAGACTGCCGACATGGCGGCAGTGGCCCCGGTGCTGTTGCCGGAAATGAAACGCCGCGGCAACCACGAGGGCGAACTGATCTCGCTCTTGGCCGCATCGGGCGCCATGGCGGAGACGATTCCGCCGTCATTGGTGCTCATCACCATCGGGTCGGTGGCCGGTGTTTCAATTGCGGCGCTCTTTACCGGTGGCATCATGCCCGGCATCGTACTGGCGATATTGCTGGCGATACTGGCTCGCTGGCGCAGCGCTGAGATTACCGAAGGCTTCAAGCGCGCCCCGGGTAAGGTGGTATTGCGTACGCTGGTGATCGCTCTTCCCGCATTGCTGCTCCCGATTCTGATTCGCACTGCCGTGGTGGAAGGTGTCGCAACTGCAACCGAGGTTTCGACCATCGGGATCGCATACGCAGTGGTAGCTGGCCTGCTTGTCTATCGCAAATTCGACTGGTCTCGCCTGTATCCGATGCTGGTCGATACCGCGGCTTTGTCTGGGGCCATCCTGTTCATCATCGGCACTGCTACGGGGATGTCGTGGGCGCTGACTCAGTCGGGGTTCTCGCACGCGCTGGCCGAGGCCATGACAAGTGTGCCGGGCGGGAAGTACGGCTTCCTGTTGGTCTCTATCGCAGCATTCATCGTTCTGGGCAGCGTCTTGGAAGGAATCCCCGCCATGGTGCTGTTTGCCCCGTTGCTTTTCCCGGTTGCCAAGGCCATTGGGGTTCATGAGGTGCACTACGCAATGGTGATCATCCTGTCCATGGGCGTTGGTTTGTTCGCGCCGCCGTTCGGCCTGGGATATTACGCCGCTTGCACGATTGGCCGTGTTCATCCGGACGTCGCAGTCAAGCGTATCTGGCCCTATCTGGGAGCACTGGTGGTGGGGCTGCTGATTGTCGCCTTCATACCGTGGTTCTCCATCGGATTCCTCTGAACCAATACGCATTCATCCACTAAGGGTTTCTCATGTCTGAAAATTTGGCAAGTTTGCGCGAAAGCGCATATCGAATCCGCCGCTTCGCCGTTCGCATGGGCGAAGTTCAGGGGCAAGGCTATATCGGTCAAGCACTCGGTTGGGCTGACGTACTGGCTGTGGCCTACAAGCACTCGATGCGGCTGCGGCCATCGGACCCGGAATGGGAAGGCCGGGATCGCTTCCTGCTGTCTCATGGGCACTACGCGATTGCCGCGTATGCCGCGCTGATTGAAGCGGGCATCGTTCCTGAAGACGAGCTGGAAACCTACGGTAGCGACGATAGCCGTCTGCCCATGTCGGGGATGGCGACTTACACCCCCGGTATGGAAATCTCCGGCGGCTCGCTGGGGCAAGGCCTCGCCATTGGCGTTGGCATGGCTCTGGGGCTGCGCTACCAGAAGAATCCGGCATTCGTCTACAACTCGATGTCGGACGGAGAACTGGATGAAGGTGCGACTTGGGAGGCCGCCATGGGCGCTGCGCACCATCAGTTGAGCAATCTCATTTGCCTTGTCGATATCAACAACCAACAAGCAGATGGCCCGTCCAGCAAAGTCATGGGCTTCGAGCCGCTGGCCGACAAGTGGGAATCCTTCGGCTGGCACGTCCAACGTGTGAACGGCAATGACCTTGCTGCCGTGGTGAAGGCGTTTGACGTGGCCCGTCAACTGGCCGAGCCGAAGCCCCGCGTCATCCTGTTCGACACCCTCATGGGCAAGGGCGTCCCGTTCCTGGAGCAGCGTGAGAAGAATCACTTCATCCGCGTGGATCCGCCGGAATGGCCGCAAGCATTGAAAATTCTCGACCAGTCTTACAACGAAGGAAACGAAGCATGAATACCGTAGCTGAAAAGAAGCCACGCCTGACCACGTCGGCGATGATTGCCTCTATCGCAGCCGAAGGGCAGCGTGTTCAAGCCGCTCCCTTCGGTAAGGCGCTGGTCGAATATGCAGCCAAGCGCCCTGAAATCGTTGGCCTGACCGCCGACCTGGCGAAATATACGGACCTTCACCTGTTCCAACGTGCATATCCGGAGCGCTTCTTCCAGATGGGCATGGCCGAGCAGCTGCTGATGGCAGCCGCCGGCGGCATGGCAAAAGAGGGCCTGATTCCGTTCGCGACAACCTATGCTGTCTTCGCTACCCGTCGCGCCTATGATTTCATTCATCAGATCATTGCCGAAGAGAACTTGAACGTGAAGATTTGCTGTGCGTTGCCCGGCCTGACGACCGGCTACGGCCCCAGCCACCAGGCGACCGAAGACCTGGCCATGATGCGCGCAATTCCGGGGCTGACTATCGTTGACCCTTGCGACGCTCTGGATCTTGAGCAAGCAGTTCCGCAGATTGCCGAACACAAGGGGCCTGTCTACATGCGCTTGGCTCGCGGAAACGTGCCGCTGGTGCTGGACGAGTACGACTACAGGTTCGAGCTGGGCAAGGCCAAGGAACTTCGCGATGGTAACGATGTGCTCATCATTTCCAGCGGTTTCATGACCATGCGTGCTTTGGAAGTGGCCAGCGCTCTGGAAGCTGACAACGTCAGCGTCGGCGTTCTGCATTGCCCGACCATCAAGCCCTTCGACGAAGCAACCGTCCTGGAGCAAGTCAAAAAGAAAAATCGTCTGGTGGTGGTGGCCGAAAACCACTCGGTCATTGGCGGCCTGGGCGAAATCGTCGCCACCACGCTGATGCGCAATCGCGTCCAGCCCGCAGGTTTCGAGATGGCCGGCTTGCCAGATGCATTCCTGGATGCTGGCGCGCTGCCGACGCTGCATGACCGCTACGGCATCAGCTGCGAAGTGCTGCGTGAGCGTATCAAGCAGTGGCTTAAGTGAGTCAGGCAATTGGGGCGGCATGTGAGGAAGGGGCTCCTGGCCGCCCCGCCCATGTGCGGCACCGCCGATAGTTTATTGGTAGCGCTCCAGCCCCAGCACTGCTTCGTAATCGGCGATCGCCGCCGAACCCGATGGCACGCCGAAGGCGCTGCCGGTGGCGCGGATATGTTCGGCCAGGCGCTGCATCATGTGGGTGTAGGCCAGCGTCGCCGAGATCGGGAAACTCAGCAAGCGGAACCCCAGGCGCTCGAACTGCGCGGCGTTCAGCGGCGGGGTCTTGCCGTCGACCGCGTTGAACATCAGCGGCGCGTCGATGGCCGATAATGCGCGCCGCATTTCCTCTTCCGATTGCAGCATCTCCAGCAGCACCAGGTCGGCGCCGGCGGCGGCGTAGGCCCGGCCGCGCGCGATCGCCTCGTCCAGCCCGAGCGGGATGCGGGCATCGCTGCGGCCGATGATCAGGAAATCGGCGCTCTTGCGGGTGGCCACCGCGATGCGGATCTTCTCCGCATGCTCTTCCATCGATACCAGCGCCAGGCCCTTCATGGCGCCGCATTTCTTGGGCGTGACCTGGTCTTCCAGGTGGATCGCCTGCACGCCGGCGGCTTCATAGCTTTGCACCGTGCGCGCCACGTTGTTGAGGTTGCCGTAGCCGGTGTCGGCATCGGCGATCACCGGCACATCGACGGCGGCGGCGAAGGCGCGTCCGCGTTCCACCATTTCGCTCATGCCGAGCAGGCCGATATCGGGCGCGCCCAGCAGGCTGGCCGAGAGGCCGTTGCCGGTCATGTACACGGCTTCGAAGCCGGCCTGCTGGTAGATGCGCGCGCCCAGCGCGTCGTGGCAGCCGGGCGCCACCACGATGCCGGGCTGGCGCAGGCGTTGGGCCAATGAGGTGCTTGTCATGTCGTTCCCGCAAAATAATGGCGCCGGCCGCCATGCGTCCGGCGCCAGGGTGGTTTAACGCCCGGTCCTGTCGTTGCGCATTTTCAGCGTCAGGCACAGGAAGAAGCCGATGATCGGGCTCATCGCCAGCACCAGCAGGGCGGTCGAGAAGCTTTGCGTGCTTTCGCGGATCCAGCCCACCAGGTAGGGGCCGACGAAGCCGCCGATCTGGGCGAAGCCGTTGATCATGGCGATGCCGCCGGCCGCGGCGGCGCCGGCCAGGAATTGCGTGGGCAGCGTCCAGAACACGCCCAGCGTGGCCCACAATCCCATGGCGGCGATGCATAGCAGCACCAGGCCCAGCAGCGGCGAAGGCGCCAGTGCGCTGGCGGCCAGGAACACGCCGCCGCACAGGCCGGCGCAGGCGGTGTGCAGCTTGCGCTCGCCGGTGCGATCCGAGCTGCGCGCCACCAGGACCAGGCCGGCGGCGGCGCAGATGAAGGGGATGGCGGCGACCAGGCCGGTCTGGAAGTTGTTCAGGCCGCCCAGGCTCTTGACGATCTGCGGCAGCCACAGCACCACGCCGTAGATCGCCACGGCGTTGAACATGTAGATCAGCGTCAGGATCCACATGCGCGGGTCGCGGAAGATGGTGGCGAAATCATGCTGGGCATGCGAGGCGTTGCTTTGCTGCTCGGCGGCCAGGGTGGAGGTGAGCCATTGGCGTTCCTCGGCGTCCAGCCACTTGCCTTGCTCGGGACGGTCCACCAGGTAAAACAGCGTGACCACGCCCATGATCACCGCCGGCAGGCCTTCCAGGATGAACATCCATTGCCAGCCGGAGAGCCCGGCCCAGCCGTGGGTGGAACTGAGCAGCCAGCCCGACAGCGGCGCGCCGACCACCGAGGACAGCACGGTGGCGAGCATGAAGCCGGCCACGGCCTTGCCGCGCTCCTTCTTCGGGAACCAGTAGGTCATGTACAGCAGCACGCCCGGCGCGAAGCCGGCTTCTGCCAGGCCCAGCAAAAAGCGCAGCGCATAGAAGCTCCAGGCGCCCTGGATCATGGCCATGGCGCAGCCGACCAGGCCCCAGGTGATCATGATGCGGGCGATCCAGATGCGCGGGCCGACCCGGTGCAGGATCATGTTGCTGGGGATCTCGAAGGCGATGTAGCCGAGGAAGAAGATCCCCGCGCCCAGCCCGTAGACCTTGGCCGACAACCCCAGGTCGGCGTTCATCGTCAGCGCGGCGAAGCCGACGTTGACCCGATCCAGGTAATTGATCATGAAGAGGAAGAAGCAGTACCAGACGATCTTGCGGTGCAGCTTGGCGATAACGCGGCGGCCGACCGCGGATTCGCCGTCCATCGGCTGCGCAGCGGCAGCCGGATTGGCGTAGGACATGTTGTCTCCTTGTTTTTGATGGTGGTCAGGCAGACATGCCGTTTGCCGCATTTCTGCCCGCGCCCGGACGTGTGTTTGTTGTAGGGTTCCGGGCTCGGGAATTATACGAGATCACATCAAAGGTAAAAAGGTATTACCACATGACGGCGCTATTCCCGATGACTGTCGCGCAAGGAAGGCGAGCTTACTTGGCTGCTGGGAGCGCGGCTTGTTGCTGATTGCCGGCGACGACGAACTTGCCGGCGCCCAGGTGATGCAGCGTGTGCAAGCCGGCGTTTTCTTCGGTGAAATTCCAGTGGCCGTTGGCGAAGATGCGGGCGTCGGCGGCCGCCGCGACCACTTCGCCGAAGAAGGTGTCGTAGGCGTTCTCGGTATGCGCCTCTTCGATCCAGCGGCATTCCAGCCAGGCGGCGCAGCCTTGTTCCAGCGTCGGCATGCCTAACACCGGGCCGGCGCCGGCGGCGATGCCGTGGTGCGCGAACTTGTCCATGTCGCGTCCGCTTGCGCTGCCCACCGCATAGGTCAGGTCCATCAGCGCCGCGCCCGGCACGATGATGCCGAAGCCGCCGGAGGCGGTGATCAGTTCGCGGGTATAGGTGCTCTTGTCGATCACCACCGCGATGCGCGGCGGCGTGAATTCCACCGGCATCGACCAGGCCGCGGCCATGATGTTGCGCCGTTCGCCGTGGGCGGCGGTAACCAGCACGGTCGGTCCGTGGTTGACCAGGCGGCTGGCGTGGTGCAGTTCGACGGGGCGGAAGTGGTTCAAGGCAATCTCCTGTGTCTGGCAAGCGCAAAGCGGCAGGATGACATAGTTCACCGTAACGCGCCGTGCCGTCATCGGCGGCGCAGGGCGGATAAAAAACGGGAGCGAAGCTCCCGTTTTCTCGTTGCCCGTTACCTTACTTCTTACTTGCCCCAGGTCAGCACCAGCGGATTCAAGCGGCGCGCCACGCGCAGCAGGCCTTCGCGCACCTTCGGGTGCATCGGCGGCTGCGGATGGCGCAGCATGTCGGACTTGATCACGCCGCCTTCGAGCATCAGCGCCTTGCAGGCGGCCAGGCCGCATTGGCGGTTTTCGTAGTTGATCAGCGGCAGCCAGTGCATGTACAGCTCGGCGGCTTTCTCGGTGTCGCCGGCGAAGTAGGCGTCGGTGATCTTGCGGATGCCGTCCGGATAACCGCCGCCGGTCATGGCGCCGGTGGCGCCGGCGTCGAGGTCGGGGATCAGGGTGATGGCTTCCTCGCCGTCCCACGGGCCGACGATGGCGTCGCCGCCCAGTTCGATCAGGTCGCGCAGCTTGGAGGCGGCACCTGCGGTTTCGATCTTGAAGTAGGAGACGTTTTCGATTTCCTTGGCCATCTTCGCCAGGAACGGCGCCGACAGCGGCGTGCCTGCCACCGGCGCATCCTGGATCATGATCGGGATGTCGATGGCGGCGGAGACGCGCTCATAGAATTCGTAGGTTTGCTTTTCCGAGACGCGGAAAGTGGCGCCGTGGTACGGCGGCATTACCATCACCATGGCGGCGCCTGCATCCTGCGCGGCGCGGCTGCGCTCGGCGCAGATCTGGCTGCCGTAGTGGGTGGTGGTGACGATCACCGGCACGCGGCCGGCGACATGTTCCAGCACGGTGTTTTGCACCTGGGTGCGCTCCTCGTCGGACAGCACGAACTGCTCCGAGAAGTTGGCCAGGATGCACAGGCCATCGGAGCCGGCGTCGATCATGAAATCGATGGCGCGCTTCTGGCCTTCCAGGTCGAGCTTGCCGTTCTGGTCGAAAATGGTCGGGGCGACGGGGAATACGCCGCGATAGATAGGGGTGCTCATCAGTGTCTCCGCTTGTGTTTGGGATGGGGCTGGCCGGACGCCTGTGCTCCGGATGGCGATGAATATACGTCCGGCGGCTGGGGCTGTATAGTGAAGACTTTCCATCATGTGATCGCTTTTGCGACTCACCTGATTTGGCCTCATCTTTTGCCCCATCTATTCACTGTCGATGCCATGAAACGCGCTCCCAGCCAGCAGAACCTCAACAGCCTCCTGTCGCGCCTGCGCATGAAGCAGCTCCAGTTGCTGATCGCGCTGGACGACCATAAATCCCTGCACAAGGCGTCCAATGCGCTGGCCATGACGCAGTCGGCCGCCAGCAAGTCGCTGGCCGAGCTGGAGGCGGTGCTGGAGGCGCAATTGTTCGAGCGCACGCGAAGCGGGCTGATCCCCAACCAGTTCGGCCATTGCGTGATCCGCTACGCGCGGCTGATGGCGACCGACCTGGGCGCGTTGTGCGAGGAGATGGCGCAGATCCGCTCCGGGCGCGGCGGCCGGCTGGCCATCGGGGCCGTGATGGGGGCGGTGCCGGAGCTGGTGGTGCCGGCCGTCAACGCCTTGCACAAGAGCCATCCGGAGCTGTCCATCGACATCATCGAAGACACCAGCGTGCATATGCTGGGCTTGCTCGACGATGGCCACATCGACCTGCTGCTGGGGCGCTCCAGCGTGTCGGACAACCCCGGCAAGTACCACTACCAGCCGCTGTCGGACGAGCCATTGTCGGTGGTGGTGTCGAGCGAGCATCCGCGCCTGCGCAGCAAGTCGGTCAGCCTGGCCGACCTGCGGGGCTACCGCTGGGTCACTTATCCTAGCCACATGCCGCTGCGGGCGGTGCTGGAGCGCGAGTTCGATCTGGCCGGGCTGGATTTGCCGGCCGGCGCCATCGCTACGGCCTCCACCTTCGTGACGGTGGCGGTGCTGCGCCAGGCCAGCGACACGGTCGCCATCCTGCCCACCAGCGTGGCCGGCATGTTCGTCGACAGCGGTGTGCTGCGCATCCTGCCGGTGGGGCTGAAGTCGATGTCGCAGACCATCGGCATCGTCACCCGCAAGGGCGGCGAGCTGTCGCCGGCGGCGCGTTCTTTCGTGCAGTTGCTGCTGGAACGAGGAGGGAGCGGACGCAAACCGGCCGCAGCCTGATCTTCTGCCTCACCCCTTCCGCATCCCTTCCACATTTCTTCCTTCGCCTGAACGCGGGCCCGAAGCCGGTTGTCATCCGGCATCGTCGCCCGCGTTCATCTTTGGCTTGCAAAAAATTAATCGATCGCTGAAAAAGTAAACTGGTATAGTGATGATACCAGTTGCGAAAACACGCCTTTTGTAAGGGAAAGGCGCGCTAACTGGCCATAACAGCGCGCAGCGCGGCAATACCAGGCATCAACCAACAGCAAGCAGTAGCAACCAGCAGCGATCAGCAAAACGCAGAACCAGCAAAAAGACGGCAGCCAGGCGAGCGCAGGCGTTCGCAGCCCCCCGCAGATCCTGGCGCACACACAACAAGAGAGGTTGTTGTTGAAGGGCAATAGCCTCGCAACCAGCCAGGAGACAATATGCAAACCAACGCCAGCGCGGTCGAGAAATCGGCCATCCGCAAGGTCGCGATGAGGCTCGTGCCTTTCGTCGGCCTGATGTTCTTCATCAATTTCCTCGACCGCACCGCGATCTCGTTCGCCGGTCCCAACGGCATGACCCGCGACCTGGCGCTGACCGCGGCCCAGTTCGGCTTCGCCGCCGGCGTGTTCTTCATCGGTTACGTGCTGCTGGAAATCCCCAGCAACCTGGCCCTGCACAAGTACGGCGCGCGTCGCTGGCTGGCGCGCATCATGGTCACCTGGGGCATCGTGGCCCTGCTGTTTACCTGGGTCAGCAGCGTGGAAGGGCTGTACGTGCTGCGTTTCCTGCTGGGCGTGGCCGAGGCCGGTTTCTTCCCCGGCGCCATCCTGTACCTGAGCCTGTGGGTGCCGGCCCGGCACCGCAGCCACATCCTGGCGCTGTTCTACCTGGCGCAGCCGCTGACCATCGTCATCGGCGCGCCGGTGGCGGCGCTGCTGATCGAGGCGCACGGCCTGTTCGGCCTGGAAGGCTGGCGCGTGATGTTCGCCGGCGTTGCCTTGCCGGCCATCGTGGTGGGCGTGATCGCCTGGTTCTACCTGGCCGACACGCCGGCCGACGCCAAGTGGCTCAACGAAGCCGAGCGCAAGTGGCTCACCGCCGAACTGCAGGCCGAGCAAAGCGGCAAGCGGGCCACCCACGTTCCGCACGCCGCCGGCGCGCTCAAGAACGGCCGCGTGTGGATGCTGTCGCTGGTCTACTTCGGGCTGATCTACGGCCTGTATGCATTGGCCTTCTTCCTGCCCACCATCATCGGCGGCTTCGAGGCCCAGTTCGGCGCCAAATTCAATGTGTTCCAGAAGGGGCTGATCACGGCGATCCCGTATCTGCCGGCCGCCATCGCGCTGTTCCTGTGGAGCCGTGACGCCACCTGCCGCGGCGTGCGCAGCTGGCACGTCGGCCTGCCGGCGCTGCTGGGCGCAGTCAGCATCCCGGCCGCGCTGTACATGCAGACCCCGGCCGCCACCGTGCTGGCCATCACCGTGACAGCTTGCGCCATCTTCTCGGCGCTGCCGACCTTCTGGTCGACCCCGGCGCGCTTCCTGTCGGGCGCGGCGGCCGCCGCCGGCATTGCGCTGATCAACACGGTGGGCAACGCCGCCGGCTTCATGGCGCCCTTCATCACCGGCGCCATCAAGGATGCGACCGGTTCCTACCAGGCGCCGATGTTCGTGGTGGGGGCGCTGATGCTGCTGTCGGCGGTGGTGATCTTCGCCATCGGCGCCGGCGCTCGGGAAGACATCCCCGAGCTGCAAGGCCGGGCCATTGCGGAATAAAACGATTGTTGTCGAATCATTTGTGCAGAGATGCAGTTTTGAACGGAGAGTCATCATGAAAGAAAAAATCGCCTTGTTCGGCGCCGGCGGCAAGATGGGCGTGCGCCTGGCCAAGAACCTCAAGAAGTCGGACTACCAGGTCGCCCACGTGGAAGTGAGCGAGGTCGGACAGAAGCGCCTCAAGGAGGAGGCCGGGATCGACTGCGTGGGCATCGATGCCGCGCTGGACAATGTCGACGTGGTCATCCTGGCGGTGCCCGATACCCTGATCGGCAAGGTCGCCGCCGAGATCTCGCCCAAGCTGCGCGCCGGCGTGATGGTGATGACGCTGGATGCGGCCGCGCCCTTCGCCGGCCACCTGCCGGACCGTCCGGACCTGGTCTATTTCGTCGCGCACCCTTGCCACCCGCCGATCTTCAACGACGAGAGCACGCCCGAAGGCCGGCGCGATTTCTTCGGCGGCGGCGCGGCCAGGCAGTCGATCACCAGCGCGCTGATGCAAGGCCCGGAGTCGGCCTTCGACCTCGGCGAGGACGTGGCCAAGGTGATCTACCAGCCGATCCTGCGCAGCTATCGCCTGACCGTGGAACAGATGGCGATCCTGGAGCCGGGCCTGTCGGAAACCGTGTGCGCCACGCTGCTCTACGCGATGAAGCAGGCCATGGACGAGACCGTGCGCCGCGGCGTGCCGGAAGAAGCCGCGCGCGACTTCCTGCTGGGCCACATGAACATCCTGGGCGCGGTGATCTTCAAGGAAATCCCCGGCGCCTTCTCGGATGCCTGCAACAAGGCCATCCAGAACGGTTTGCCGCGCCTGCTGCGCGACGACTGGCTCAAGGTATTCGAGCATGAGGAAATCGCGGAGAGCATCCGCCGCATCACCTGAGCGTGCCCGGGCCGACCGCACCACATGACGGCGGCCCGTTGCAGCGAATGAAGAACCAATAAGAGAGACAGCCAATGGAACGCATCTACGCCAGCTACTGGCTGGAAACCGGCGACGACCCCGCGCGCGCCGCCGAGGTCATCGCCGGCGAGCAATCGAGCGGCACCTTCGTCGCCCTGGCCGCCGAAACGCCGGAACTGAAAGAGCGCTCCGGCGCCCGTGTCGAACGCCTGAACATCCTCGGCCACAGCAAGGAACCCAGCCTGCCGGGCGGCATGCGTTCGGAGCGCTACACGCAATGCGAACTGGAACTGTCGTGGCCGCTGGAGAACACCGGCGCCTCCTTGCCCAACCTGATGGCCACCATCGCCGGCAACCTGTTCGAGCTGCGCCAGGTGTCGGGCCTGCGCCTGACCGGGTTGACACTGCCCAAGGCCTTCGCCGACGCGTATCCAGGGCCGGCCTTCGGCATCGAGGGCACGCGCAGGCTGTCCGGCATCGCGCATGGCCCGCTGATCGGCACCATCATCAAGCCCAGCATCGGCCTGTCGGTGGATGAGACGGTGCAGCAGGTGCGCGAGCTGGTGGCCGGCGGCATCGATTTCATCAAGGACGACGAGCTGCAAGCCGATGGCGGCCGCTGCCCGTTCGACGAACGCGTGCACGCCGTCATGCGCGTCATCAACGAACACGCTGAACGCACCGGCAAGAAGGTCATGGTGGCCTTCAACCTTACCGGCGACCTCGACCAGATGCGTCGCCGCCACGACCTGGTGCTGGCCGCCGGCGGCACTTGCGTGATGGCCAGCCTGAACGCCATCGGCCTGGTCGGTCTGCAGGAACTGCGCCGCCATGCGCAACTGCCGATCCATGCGCACCGCGCCGGTTGGGGCTACCTCACGCGTTGCCCGCAACTGGGCTGGGACTACGCGCCCTGGCAGCAGCTATGGCGGCTGGCCGGCGCCGACCACATGCACGTCAATGGCCTGCGCAACAAGTTCAGCGAACCGGACGACAGCGTCATCGCCGCCGCGCGTTCGGTGCTGGCGCCGGTGATCGACGGCGCCGGCATGGTTTCCACCATGCCGGTATTCAGCTCCGGCCAGACCGGACTGCAAGCGGCCGACACCTATGCCGCGATCGGCTGCGCCGACCTGATCCACACCGCCGGCGGCGGCATCTTCGGCCACCCGCAAGGCGTGTCGGCCGGCGTCGAAGCGCTGCGCGAGGCCTGGGTGGCGGCGATGGAAGGCGTGCCGCTGGCGCAGCACGCCAAGGGCAACCCGGCCTTGCAGGCCGCGCTGGGATTCTGGAAATGACAACGCAAGGCAACGCATTGCCGCCGGGTTTGCTGCTGGCTTACTACGGCGACGATTTCACCGGCTCCACCGACGCCATGGAAGTGATGGCGGCCGCCGGCCTGTCCACCGTGCTGTTTTTGCACACGCCGGACCGGGCCATGCTGGCGCGCTTTCCCGACGCGCGCTGCATCGGCATCGCCGGTTCCTCGCGCGGGCGCTCGCCGCAATGGATGGAAGAACACCTGCCGCCGGCATTCGAGGTACTGGCGGCGCTGCGGCCGCCGCTGCTGCAATACAAGGTGTGCTCTACGTTCGACTCTGCCCCCGCGACCGGCTCCATCGGCCGCGCCATCGACCTCGGCGTGCGCGCCATGCCGGGCGACTGGTCGCCGATGGTGGTGGGCGCGCCGCGCCTGAAGCGCTACCAGATGTTCGGCAACCTGTTCGCCGCGGTCGATGGCGTGGGCCATCGGCTGGATCGCCATCCGACCATGTCGCGCCACCCCGTTACGCCGATGGATGAAGCCGACCTGCGCCGTCATCTGGGAAAACAGACCGGGCGCCGCATCGAACTGGTGGACATGGTGCAGTTGCGCGACGGCGCCTCGGTTGCGCACGCACGCCTGCCTTCCTTGCGCGGCAAGGACAAGCCGGTGGTGCTGGTGGACGTGCTGGATGAGGAAACCCTGCGCGAAGCCGGCCGGCTGGTGTGGGAAGGCAAGGGCGCGGGCGTGTTCAGCGCTTCCTCTTCGGGCTTGCAATATGCGCTGGCGGCCTACTGGCGCGCGCGCGGCTGGACTGCGGACCAGCCTTCGTTGCCACAAGCCGGGCCGGCTCCGGCGATCGCCGCCGTCAGCGGCAGCTGTTCACCGGTGACGGCCGGCCAGATCGCCTGGGCGCGCGCGCATGGTTTCGCCGTCGAGCGCATGGACCTGCCGGCGGTGCTGGCCGAAGGCACGCGCGAGACGGAGTTGGCGCGCCTGGTCGCGCGCGCCGGTGCGGCAATTGCTTCCGGCCGCAGCCCACTGGTGTTTTCAGCCGAAGGGCCGGACGATCCGTCGGTCACCGGTTTCGACGCCATTGCCCGCGCTGCCGGCATGGCCCGCGCCGACGCCGCCCGCGCCGTCGGCGTGGCGCTGGCTGAGACGATGCGGCGCATCCTGGATGCCAATGACGTGCAGCGCATCGCCATCGCCGGCGGCGACAGCTCCGGCGAGGTGGCCGGAGCGCTCGACATCGCCGCGCTGTCGGTGCGCGCCGGCCTGGCGCCGGGCGCGCCGCTGTGCCGCGCATGGTCGGACAATGCGCGCCGCGATGGGCTGGAACTGGTATTGAAGGGCGGGCAGATCGGCGCCAAAAGCTTCTTTGGCGATGTGCTGGAGGGGCGTGCCGCGGCTTGATGCCGGGGCGCAGCCAAACCGGCGCAAAGTCAGGCTGGGCCTGGGATTGTGGTAGAGTGCGCGTCCAACGATACCTAAAAACCTAGTTAGAGACAGCTTCTCTCATGCCGGAACCGATACAGCGACGCAAGTTATACCAGGAAGTGCTGGAACGCCTGATGGGGCGTATCCATGCGGGAGAGTTTCCGCCGGATTCGCAATTGCCGTCCGAACGCGAACTGATGGAACAGTACGGCGTGGGCCGCCCCGCCGTGCGCGAGGCGCTGCAGGCGATGGAGCGCTCCGGCTTCGTCGAGATCACCCACGGCGAACGTGCGCGGGTGGTCGACCCGACCGCCGAGCGCCTGATCGCCCAGATCGCTGCCGGCGCCCAGCACCTGCTGCGCACCAAGCCCGACATGTTGCGGCACATGAAGGAAGCGCGCGTGTTCCTGGAAACCAGCACCGCCCGCATGGCCGCCGAGCGCGCCACGCCGGAACAGGTGGCGCGCCTGCGCCAGGCGATCGAGGAGCACCGCGCCTCGATGGTCAACCTGGAAGAGTTCATCGAGCGCGACATGGCCTTCCACCGCGAGATCGCCGACATCAGCGGCAATCCCATCTTCCCTTCCATCGTCGAGTCGATGTTCCGCTGGGCCAGCGAGTTCTACACCACACTGGTGCGCGCGCCAGGCGCCGAGGAGCTGACGCTGGCCGAACACCAGCGCATCGTCGATGCCATTGCCGCCCATGATGGCGATGCCGCCGCCGAGGCGATGCGCGCCCACCTGACGCGCGCCAACGAGCTATATCGGGCGCTGGGCCAGCAGTAACCGCAGGGAGCCGGGAGGGCTTTTTCACATGCTTGGCGCGCATGGCAGCGCGCGAAAATCTCGGTTGAGCCGGCGCCGCCATGGCGTTCCAATGTGCGTTCCACGACAGCCGCATACCGCGCTAGACCCATGCCATCCATTCCTCGCATTGCAGCTTCGCGCAACCGGATCCTGCTCATCGTCGCTGCCGGCGCCGCGGTGATGAGCATGGCGTTGGGAGCGCGCCAGACCTTCGGCCTGTTCATCAGCCCGCTGTCTTATGACTATGGCTTGCCGGTCACGCTGATTGCTTTTGCCATCGCCTTGCACAACCTGGTATGGGGATTCGCCCAGCCGCTGGCCGGTGCGGCGACCGACCGTTACGGCCCGGCGCCGGTAGTGGCGTTCGGCGCCGCCGCTTATGCCGCCGGCCTGGCGATGACGGCGCTGGCGCCGAATGGCGTCGTGCTGGTACTGGGCATGGGAGTGTTGATCGGGATCGGCATCAGTTGCACCAGTTTCGGCGTCGTGCTCACCGCCGTCGGCCGCAGCGTGGCGCCCGAGAAGCGCAGCATGGTGATGGGCCTGGCCAGTGCCGGCGGGTCGTTGGGGCAGGTGCTGATGGTGCCGCTGGTGCAGGCGTTGCGTTCGATGTCGGGCATCACCGTGGCCTTGCTGGTATTGGCGCTGATGCTGTTGGCGGCGGCGCCGCTCGGTTTGGCGTTGGGACGGCCCCCGCGCGCGGCCGCCGATTCCGGCTTGAATTTCTCGTTGAAGGAAGTGCTGTGGCAGGCCTGCCGGCATCGTGGCTACCGGCTGCTGACCATCGGTTTTTTCGCTTGCGGCTTCCAACTGGCTTTCATCGCCACGCATTTGCCGGGTTACCTGGAACTGTGTCACATGCCGATGGGGCTGGCGGCAACGGCGCTGGCGCTGATCGGCTTGTTCAACATGGCCGGCAGCTGGACCTGCGGCTGGCTGGGCGGGCGTTTTCGTCAGCATCATGTGCTGGGCTGGCTGTATCTGTTGCGCAGCGCCGCCATCGGCCTGTTTTTCGTGCTGCCCAAGACGCCGTTCTCGGTGGCCGCGTTCGCCGCTGTCATGGGGCTGGCCTGGCTGGGCACGGTGCCGCTGACGACCGGGCTGGTGGCGCGCATCTTCGGTACGCGCCATATGGGAACGTTGTTCGGCGTGTGCTTCCTGAGCCATCAGATCGGGTCTTTTCTGGGCGTATGGCTGGGTGGGCTGGTGCTGGACCTGACCGGGTCGTATTCGCTGCTGTGGGGCGCCACCTTCGCCGCGGGCGTGCTGGCGGCGGCGCTGCATTTCCCGATAGATGACCGCAGCGTGGAACGGCCATCCACCCCGGATTCTCCCGTGCATGCCTGAGTGCGCCGCGTTAACATAACGGGTTGCCGGCGCAGATGCGCCGATTTTGAGGTTTCCTGTTTGGTTTTCGAGAGGCTGTCATGTTTTTCCATCTTTTCCCCTATGCCGGCGACCGCCAGGCAGTGGCGCAATCTGAAGCGATGCCGGAGGCGTCGCGTGGCTGAAGCGCCAGCCAAGGCGCCGGCCGATGTGCGCCACAAGGGGTATGAGGATGCGCTGGCGCTGGTGATCGGCACCCTGTTCGTTTCGCTCGGAGTGAACATGTACACCCATGTGGGCCTGCTGACCGGCAGTACCGCCGGCCTGGCCTTCCTGATCCAGTACCTGACCGGGCTGCCGTTCGGCGTGGTGTTCTTCACCATCAACATCCCGTTCTATTACTTTGCCTTTCGCCGCATGGGCCTGCGCTTCATGGGCAAGACTTTTTGCGCGGTGGCGCTGGTGTCGGGTTTTTCGCTGTTGCATCCGCAGTTCATCGCCTATGAGAAGCTCAACCTGTTCTATTGCGCCATCCTCGGCGGTTTGCTGATGGGCACGGGTTTCGTGATGCTGTTTCGCCATGGCGCCAGCCTGGGCGGCATCAATGTGGTGACGCTGTTCCTGCAGGATCGCTACGGCCTGCGCGCCGGCAAGCTGCAGATGGGCGTGGATGTGGCGATCGTGCTGGCGTCGCTGTTCGTGGTCACGCCGACGGTGCTGCTGGCGTCGATCGCGGGAGCGGTAGCGGCCAACCTGGTGATTGCGCTGAACCACCGGCCTGGCAGGTATATGGGTATGTGAGGCGGTACCAGGTGCGCCGTCGTCCGGGCGGAAAGCGGGGCGACGGCAATCGGCAGAAGCCGATGTATCGAAGAGCACCCGTGCGGTGCTCTTTTTTCATTTCATTCCATCACCAGCGAGCGATGCGCGCTGACTCCCGCCATGACGCCCGAGGCCGATGCCAAGGTGGCGTTGTGGAAGGCTGCGGCGGCATCGCCGGCGGCGAAGACGTGCTGCACCGAGGTTTGGCGCAATTCGTCGGTGCGGATGTACGGCCCCATCGGCCCTTGTTCGAAGGCGCAGCCCAGTTGCATCGCCAGCGGGCTGGCCATGTGCACGCGCGGGCCGACGAATACCGCGCCGATCTCCACCGTGCGGCCATCGTCCAGGCGCAGGGCTGCGATGTCGGGAGCAGTGCCGAGAACCTCGATGACCGGTGTGCGTTCGATCGTCACGCCGCGCTTGGCCATCTGCTTCAACTCCTGTTCTTCCGGTTCGAACTGGCCTTGCGTGAAATAGGTGGTCGGCCCCCAGTCCGGCAGCATCAGTCCCTGATGGGCCGACAGCGGCGTGGTGGCGATCACGCCCAGTTTACGGTCGCGCACTTCGTAGCCGTGGCAGTACGGACAATGGATGGCGGTCTGCCCCCAGCGTTCCTGCAGACCGGGGATGGCGGGCAGCTCGTCGCGCACGCCGGTGGCGAGGATCAGGCGGCGCGCGCTCAAACGCCTGCCGTCGTCCAGTGTGACGGCCACGCCCTGGTCGTCGGCAGTAGCGTGCTCTGCCTGCGCTGCTGCCAGTTCGAAAGTCGGATAGGCGAGCAACTGCTCTATGGCGATCGCCATGATCTTATGCGGTGCCACGCCGTCCTGGCCAAGGAAACCATGCGAGGCTTCGGCGAAGCGGTTGCGCGGCTGGCCGGCGTCGACCATGAGAACGTTGCGGCGTGCACGCACCAATTGCATGGCGGCTGAGGCGCCGGCGAAACTGGCGCCGACGATGATGACATCGTATTGCATGGACTTTCCTTTCATGGCATGAGCTGCCCCGCACGCCTTGCGATGCAAGGCGCGTCAAGTTGTCGGCAGGAAAGGGCGATTCCTGGTGAGCGTTAATGCGGCGGCGGCTGGCCCAGCTTGAAGTGCGGCCCGATGTCGCGCGCCAGGTCGGCCAGCGTGATGCCGGCCAGGCGTTGATCGAGCAGGCGGTTGGCTTCTTCCAGGGCATCGTCGAGCGCGCGATTGACGGCGATCTCGACCAGGCAGCCAGGCGATTCTTCGCGTGCGCCCAGCGTGACCAGGCGTTCACCAAGTGCCTGCTGGACCTGCTGCAGGCTGATCTGCGCCATCGGCCGTGCCAGCGACCAGCCGCCGCCATGCCCTTTGGTCGACGTCACAATGCCGGCCTCGCGCAGCCCGGCGAAGGTGCGGCGGATGACAACGGGATTGGTGTCGACCCAACCGGCGATCTCTTCCGAGGTCATCGGAGTGTCGGGACGCTGGCCCATGTGCAACAGGATGTGCAGGGCAATGGAGAGGCGGTCGCTGCGTTTCATGTAACTAATATTATTACGTGAAACGCGCGATGTCAACGATCAGAAAAATTCAGGCGCGCGCGATGCGGTAGACGCAGCGCCGTCCGCCCGCCGGCAGGTGCTCTTCGCGCGTGACGCTGGCCTCGTCTCCCACCACTTCACGGAACAGTTGCAGTTCCGAACGGCAAAAGCCCTGGCAGTTTCGCGCGGCGGCGCAGATGGGGCAGTGGTCTTCCACCAGCAGCCAATCCTTCCCTTGCTTCTCGACGCGCGCCATGTAGCCTTCGGCGCTGCGAATCTCGGCCAGCTTTTCCAGCCGCTTCGGCAGCGTCGCGATGCCGGCGCAGTGGCGCTGGTAGTCGGCGCGCATTTCCTGTTCGCGCTGGTCGATCAGCTTGTCCAGTCCCTGCTCGCCGAACAGTTGGCGGATCGAGCCGATCAGTTGCACCGTGAGCTGTGCGTGCGAATCGGGGAAGCGCGCGTAGCCGGCGGCGGTCAGGTCCCAGTTCTGGCGCGGGCGGCCGGCGCGCGGCGCAGTATTTTCCTGGTGGCCGGCGATCAGGCCTTCGGCCACCAGCTTCTGGACTTGCTGGCGTGCAGCCTCGGCCGTCATGCCAAGCTCGCGCCCCAGCTCGGCGGTGGAAGTGGGGCCGTGCGTCTTGATGTGCAACAGGATGCGCTCGGGCGTGGATGCCCCGGTCGGGTCTGTATCGGTAGCTAATTTATTTTCCAAGTGTTTACTTGTTAAATTCATGGAGGCGTTCTAAGATTCGGTCTGAATATCCAAATAAATGCTTGCATATTATGCCGGCTTCGCGGAATTGTCGAACCGGCCATGCAGGCGCCCCGGCCACCGGCCGCAGCCAGAGATGAAAGACACGATATGACGACCAACAGTTCTAGTTCTTCCACTGAAGCGGCATTGCAGTCCCCCGAACCCGCCGGGTGCACCGCGTCCTGGGGCGAACTGCTCAATGCCCGCAACGCGCCGCGCGCGGTGGCGCTGACCGGCGGCGTGGCGCTGCATGCGATCAATGTGCATATCGTCACCACCATCCTGCCGTCGGTGGTGCGCGACATCGGCGGCCTCGATTACTACGCCTGGAACGTGACCCTGTTCGTGGCGGCTTCCATCATCGGTTCTACCCTGACCGGCAAACTGCTCTCGACTCTGGGCGCGCGCCGCACCTACCTGCTGGGGCTGGCGGTGTTCGGCGCCGGCGCGCTGGTGTGCGCGGCCGCCGGCAGCATGATGTGGATGCTGGCCGGGCGCGCGGTGCAAGGCATCGGCGGCGGTTTGCTGGCGGCGCTGGGGTATGCGCTGATTCCCCTGGTGTTCGAGCAGCGCCTGTGGTCGCGCGCGATCGCGCTGGTGTCGGGCATGTGGGGCATTTCCACCTTGCTGGGGCCGGCAGTGGGCGGGCTGTTTGCCGCCAGCGGCCATTGGCGCCTGGCGTTCTGGGCGCTGATGCCGTTGCTGCTGTTGCAGGCGATTCTGGTGACGGCGCAACTGGGGCCGCGTTCCGTCAAGACGGACAACACGCAGGATAACGCCATGCCCCTGGGCCGCATCCTGCTGCTGGCGGTTTCGGTGCTGCTGGTGGCGCTGGCTGCGCAGGCCGATGCCGGCTGGAAAGCGGCGGCCTGCGTGGCCGGCGGCGCCTTGCTGGGTTTGCTGGTGGTGCGCATCGACCTGCGCCATCGCATCAGTTTGTTGCCGCGCAGCGGCTATGCGCTGTCCTCCGACATGGGCAAGGTGTTTGCCTGCGTGTCGCTGCTGGTGATCGGTAGTTGCACCGAAATCTTCGTGCCGTATTTCTTGCAGGTGCTGCATGGCTACCAGCCGCTGGCGGCCGGTTACATGACGGCCGCCATGGCGGGGGGCTGGAGCATCGGTTCGCTCACGAGTTCGGGACGCAGCGGCGCGGCGGCCGATCGCATGGTGCGTATCGGGCCGATGCTGATGGCACTGGGCCTGATGGCGCTGGCGCTGTTGTTGCCGGGCCGGCTGCTGGCGGCGAGCCTGGTTGCCGATGTTGGCATTGTGCTGGCGTTGGCCGCGGCTGGCATGGGGATCGGGCTGGGCTGGCCGCACCTGATCGCGCGCGCATTGCATGCGGCCAAGCCGGGCGAGGAGAACCTGACGTCGTCGGCCGTGACCACCGTGCAGTTGTACGCCATGGCAATGGGGGCGGCGCTGGTCGGCCTGACGGCCAACGAGGCCGGACTTACCGTTCCCGGCGGCGTGGCCGGCGCGCAGGAGGCGGCGGCGGTGCTGTTTGCGGTATTCGCGCTGGCGCCGGCGCTGGCGGTGCAACTGGCCCGGCGCCTGACGCGCACACTGAAGCCACTGAAGCCACTGAAGTCATTGGAGCAATAAGGAGAAGGGCGATGATGGCGACGCCTGCCGAACTGGATGAAATCGAGTATTACCTGTTGCTGGCCGAGTTCGACTTGCTGTGGTCGCGCCGGCCGCTGCCGGGCGACCGCCAACGCATGGATCAGATGATGCGCTTGATCGAGGCGTTCGAAGCGATGCGGCGGATTGCCTCTTCGGCCTGATCGAGCTCGGCCGCCGGCAGGCGCAGCCGCAAGTGGGCCAGCGTGTCGTGGCGACTGTCCAGCAATGCGTAGTTGTGTTGCGCCAGCCAGTGGCGCAGCTGCGGTTCGGCGGCATAGCCGACGCCGATGTCGAGCTCGGCTTGCGCTACCCGTTCGATGCGCTCGGTGTGCTTGAGCGCGGTGGCGATTGCTTCGGTGTAGGCCCGCACCAGGCCGCCCGCGCCCAGTTTGATGCCGCCGTAGTAGCGCACCACCATCGCCAGCACGCCATCGAGTTCGTGATGGCGCAGCACTTCCAGCATCGGCCGCCCGGCGGTGCCCGAGGGTTCGCCATCGTCGGACATGCCGGAATGGCCGCCGGCCATCAGCGCCCAGCACACATGCGTGGCGCCGCGGTGGGCGTCGCGCATGCGTTCGACCTCCTGCATCGCGGCCTCACGGCCGGCCACCGGCATGACGATGCCGATGAAGCGGCTCTTGCGGATATCCAGCTCGATCTCGGCGCGCGCGGCGATGGTGAAGGTGGGCATGGCGGACGGATGCGCGGCTCAGGCGCCGCTGCCCTTGAGCAGCGCCAGTTCGGCTTGCAGGCCCTGGTTCTCCTGCGTCAATTGGGTCACGCGCGCCTGCAGCGCGGCGACTTCGCGGCGCAGCGCGGCGGTGACTTCGTTTTCCATGCCTTCCACGATGGCCACCGCGCTGCCTTCGCCGTCGCCGGCCTTGGGCGCGCGCGGGGTGCGGGTGGCGGCCTTTTGTTCGCGCACTTTCTTGGCGGCTTCGCGCAGTTCCTTCTTGCCGCCGGCTACCGCATTGACCTGGACGTCGCTGGGCAGCGAGGCCACGGCGGCGGCGGCGTTGATCGAGATGGCGCCGCTGCGCACGGCCTGCACCAGTTCCGGCGCGGCGGTCTTGCGGATGCGGTCGATCTGGCCGATGGTGGCGCTGCTGATGCCGGCGGCGCGGGCGATGTCTTCGCGCGTCTTGATCGGCGCGGCGCCGTCGGGCGAGGTGTCCCATGGCGGATCGCCGCCATCGACCGGCGCGGCGTCGGCGCCGCCGGCCGTGTTGGGTTCGGCGGCGGCATTATCGGCGTCAGCGGCAGCCTTGGACGGCTTGACGTCGGCCTTGATGCGGGCGGCGAGGATGTCGCGCTTGCGCAGCGCCAGCATGCCGCGCTGGAAATCGGAGACGCTGCGACGGCCCAGCTGGTTGTCGATCATCCACAACAGCACGTCTTCGAGCGACTTGAAGCTGTCGTTCTGCACCGTCTTGAATTCGAGTTCGTACTTGCGGCAGATCTCGTAGCGGTTGTGGCCGTCGATCAGCACCTCGCCCCACAGCACTAGCGCGTCGCGGCAGCCTTCGGCCAGGATGCTGCGCTCAAGCGCGGCGTATTCGTTGGGGGTGAGGGGATCGATGTACTTTTGCAGTTCTTCGTTGATGACGATATTCATGGACTTCGTTCTATCGTTTGCATGGCGGAGCCGGATTCGGAACCGGGCGGCGCATTCTACACCAGCGGGCGGGCGCGGCTGCGGCAAGCGGCTTCAAGTAAAATGGCGCGGCGCCGTCAGCGGGCGCTGTCGCCAGCGTGGCGGCTTATGTATTGCTGCTGGTTTCTCCAAGTCACTATTTTCTCCATGCGCATCGCTTCGCACCTGGCGACCCTCGCCGTCCTGACATCTTCCCTGTTGCTGGCCGCTTGCGGCACGACTGCCTGGCTGCCCGGTTCTTCCGACGCCAAGCCGGCCGAGTCGGCTGCCGCCACGCCGGCGCCGCCGACCGCGACGGCGCCGAAGAAAATCCGCATCGGCCTGGCGCTGGGCGGCGGCGCCGCGCGCGGCTTCGCCCATATCGGCGTGATCAAGGCGCTGGAGTCGCAGGGCATCGACGCCGATATCGTCGCCGGCACCAGTGCCGGCAGCCTGGTGGGCGCGTTGTATGCGGCCGGCAATGACGGCTTCGCGCTGCAGAAGCTGGCGCTGCAGATGGACGAGGCCACCATTTCCGACTGGTCGGTGCCGTTCTTCGCCAAGGTCGCCGGCGTGCTCAAGGGCGAGGGAGTGCAGAACTACGTCAACAAGGCCCTGAACAACCTGCCCATCGAAAAATTCAAGATTCCCTTCGGGGCGGTGGCGACCGACCTGAAGAGCGGCCAGCCGATCCTGTTCCAGCGCGGCAATGCCGGTATCGCGGTGCGGGCGTCGTCGGCGGTGCCGGGCGTGTTCCAGTCGGTTCGGATCGGCGATCGCTATTATGTGGATGGCGGCCTGGTGGCGCCGGTGCCGGTGCGCTTCGCGCGGCAGATGGGGGCCGACTTCGTGATCGCGGTCAACATCTCGGCGCAGCCCGAGACGCAGGCGTCGGCCAGTTCGGTGGACGTGCTGCTGCAGACGTTCGCCATCATGGGGCAGACCATCAACCAATATGAATTGAAGAACGCCGACATCGTGTTGCAGCCCAGCCTGGGCGCGATGAGGGGCAGCGATTTCGCCAGTCGCAACGTGGCCATCCTGGCCGGCGAGCAGGCGGCGATGGAGGCCATGCCGGAGATCAAGCGCAAGTTGAAGTTGCTTTCGGGGAATTGAGCAGAACCAAGGCAACGCCAGCGCCAGTGCCGAAAAAGACAAAGCCGCCAGATTTGGCGGCTTTGTCGTAGGCGGTGCACCGGGATGGCGCTGGATGGTGCTGGATAGTGCTTATTGGGTATCGCTGGCGTCCGTGGCGATCCGGCGCGCGCCGCTGAAACGTTTCTTCCAGTAGGACTCGTCCATGCTCTCGATGCGAACCTGGCCGCCGCTGGAGGGCGAGTGGATGAACTTGCCATCGCCCAGGTAGATGCCGACATGGGAGAAGCTGCGGCGCAGCGTGTTATAGAACACCAGGTCGCCGGGTTGCAGGTTGTCCTTGCCGATCTTTTCGCCGACGCGGCTGATTTCAGCCGAGGTGCGCGGCAGGTCGGTGCCCCATGCTTCCTTGAATACGTAGCGCACCAGGCCGCTGCAGTCCAGGCCGGTATCGGGCGAATTGCCGCCGTAGCGGTAGTTGATGCCCAGCATGGCCAGGGCCTGGGTCGCCAGTTCGGATGCGCGGTCGGTGATGGCTTGCAGGCGGGCGATGGCAAGATTGGTCTTGCTGATCTGCTGCTGGGCTTGCGGGGTTTGTGCTTGGGGAGGGGGAAGATCCTGGGCCGCCAGGGAGAGGTCGGCGGCGCCAGCCGATGCGCTGATCCAGAGTCCGGCCGCGAGCACGCACGCTCGCACGGTTTGGCGTCGGAATCGGTCAGATCGGCGTAGAGTCATCAGGATCCTCTATAAGTAGGATTGCGGGACTGTAAGTGAATTCTCATGACCTGTCAAAAGCTAATTTCATGCCAGCTTGCAATAATTGCATTATTTCCAGGCATGACCGGAATTTTTTCGCTAAACGATTTACAGCTTGCCCGTCCCGGCGGCTCGCATGAAAAACGCTCACCGAAGAGTTTGTTCGGGCCTGGTGTCAAAACATCTTTCTCGCCGTACAATCACCGTTCAATTTTTTCAGCACACCGGAGCCAACATGCAAAACAAACCATTCCTGACGCTGGACGATGTCAAGAAGATCGCCGCCGGCGCGGAAGCCGAAGCAAAGGCCAACAACTGGGCCGTGACGATTTCCATCGTCGACGACGGCGGCCACCTGCTGTGGCTGCAGCGCCTGGACGGCGCCGCTCCGATCTCGGCCCACATCGCTCCGGGCAAGGCGCGCACCGCCGCGCTGGGTCGCCGCGAAACCAAGATCTATGAAGACATGATCAACAACGGCCGCTTCTCCTTCCTGTCGGCGCCCGAGCTGGATGCGCTGCTCGAAGGCGGCGTGCCGGTCGTGGTCGATGGCCATTACGTCGGTGCCGTGGGCGTGTCGGGCGTGAAGTCGTCGGAAGACGTGCAGATCGCCAAGGCCGGCATCGCCGCGCTGGCGCTGTAATTCCGTTCCTCGCCGGCAGGCCGCGCCTGGCCGGCGAATCCCGCGATTTGCGTTCATTTCGACGCATCTTGCGGTAACTTTCGGCGATCCTGGATTTGCCGGAGGGAGTCTCTTGCGCTATAATTATGCGGTTTAGCTAATTTAAATTCCGTCGTAGCGCATACCCATCCTCCACCTCGTTCCAGCAGGCCAACAAGCACCCGAACCGAATGAGTCAGGGGCTTTGCGCCGGTCGGTTTGGTGCGCAAGGTCTTCCGGTCATCCAGCAGCGACGGTAACAATCTCAGGAGTTACCCTTGCTGCCTCTTCTTTCCGGTTCCGCGATTCCGGCAATCCTCGCGCTCGCAGACGGGTCTGTCTTTCAAGGTTTTTCCATCGGCGCCGCAGGCAATACCACTGGCGAAGTGGTGTTCAACACGGCCATGACCGGTTACCAGGAAATCCTGACCGATCCCAGCTATAGCCGCCAGATCGTCACCCTGACTTACCCCCACATCGGCAATACCGGCGTCAACCGCGAAGACGTCGAAGCGTCGCAAATCCACTCCGCCGGCCTGATCATCAAGGATCTGCCGCGCCTGGTATCGAACTTCCGCACCCAGCAATCGCTGTCCGATTACCTGAAGGAAAGCAATATCGTTTCCATCGCCGGCATCGATACCCGCAAGCTGACCCGCATCCTGCGCGAGAAGGGCGCCCAGAACGGCGCCATCGTGGCCGGCGAAGCCAGCATTGAAGCCGCCACCGCGAAAGCGCTGGAACTGGCGCGCGCCTTCCCGGGCCTGGCCGGCATGGACCTGGCCAAGGTGGTGTCGACCAAGAAGGCCTACAACTGGACCGAGACCGAGTGGCAACTGGGCCGCGGCTACGGCCAGCAGATCACCCCGAAATTCCATGTGGTCGCGTTCGACTACGGCGTCAAGTTCAATATCCTGCGCATGCTGGCGCAGCGCGGCTGCAAGGTCACCGTGCTGCCGGCGCAGGCGACTGCCGCCGAGGCGCTGGCCCTGAATCCGGACGGCATCTTCCTGTCCAACGGCCCCGGCGACCCGGAACCTTGCGATTACGCGATTGCCGCGTCCAAGGAACTGATCGAGCGCGGCATCCCGACCTTCGGCATTTGCCTGGGCCACCAGATCATGGCGCTGGCTTCCGGCGCCAAGACGCTGAAGATGAAGTTCGGCCACCACGGCGCCAACCATCCGGTGCAAGACCTCGACAGCAAGCAGGTGATGATCACTTCGCAAAACCACGGTTTCGCCGTGGACCAGGCGACGCTGCCGGCCAACTGCCGCGTCACCCACGTCTCGCTGTTCGACGGCTCGCTGCAAGGTTTCGAGCGCACCGACAAGCCTGCTTTCTGCTTCCAGGGTCACCCCGAAGCATCCCCTGGACCGCATGACATCGCCCCGCTGTTCGACAAGTTCGTGGCGATGATGGAGAAGAAACAAAATGCCTAAGCGTAACGACATTAAAAGCATCCTGATCATTGGCGCCGGCCCGATCATCATCGGCCAGGCCTGCGAATTCGACTACTCCGGCGCCCAGGCCTGCAAGGCCCTGCGTGAAGAAGGTTTCAAGGTCATCCTGGTCAACAGCAACCCGGCCACCATCATGACCGACCCGGAAATGGCCGACGCCACCTACATCGAGCCGATCACCTGGCAAGCGGTGGAGCGCATCATCGCCAAGGAAAAGCCGGACGCCATCCTGCCGACCATGGGCGGCCAGACCGCGCTGAACTGCGCGCTCGACCTGCACCGCAACGGCGTGCTCGACAAGTACAAGGTCGAGCTGATCGGCGCCACGCCGGAAGCCATCGACAAGGCTGAAGACCGTTCCAAGTTCAAGGACGCCATGACCAAGATCGGTCTGGGTTCGGCGCGCTCGGGCGTGTCGCACACGATGGAAGAATCGTGGGCGGTGCAACGGGAACTGGGCTTCCCGGTCATCATCCGTCCGTCCTTCACCATGGGCGGCACCGGCGGCGGCATCGCCTACAACGCCGAAGAATTCGAAACCATCTGCAAGCGCGGCCTGGAAGCTTCGCCGACCTCCGAACTGCTGATCGAGGAATCGCTGATCGGCTGGAAGGAATACGAGATGGAAGTCGTGCGCGACAAGGCCGACAACTGCATCATCGTGTGCTCGATCGAAAACCTCGACCCGATGGGCGTGCATACCGGCGACTCGATCACCGTCGCCCCGGCGCAGACGCTGACCGACAAGGAATACCAGATCATGCGTAACGCCTCGCTGGCGGTGCTGCGCGAGATCGGCGTGGATACCGGCGGCTCCAACGTGCAGTTCTCGGTCAATCCGAAGGACGGCCGCATGATCGTCATCGAAATGAACCCGCGCGTGTCGCGTTCGTCGGCGCTGGCCTCCAAGGCGACCGGCTTCCCGATCGCCAAGATCGCCGCCAAGCTGGCGGTCGGCTTCACGCTGGACGAACTGCGCAACGAAATCACCGGCGGCGCGACCCCGGCTTCGTTCGAGCCGTCGATTGACTACGTCGTGACCAAGATCCCGCGTTTCACGTTTGAAAAATTCCCGCAGGCCGACAAGCACCTGACCACCCAGATGAAGTCGGTGGGCGAAGTGATGGCCATCGGCCGCACCTTCCAGGAGTCGTTCCAGAAAGCCCTGCGCGGCCTGGAAGTCGGCGTGGACGGCATGAACGAGAAGACCACCGACCGCGAAACCATCGAGGAAGAGCTGGGCGAACCCGGCCCGGATCGCATCTGGTACGTGGGCGACGCCTTCGCGCAGGGCTTCTCGCTGGAAGAAGTGCAGGGCCTGACCCATATCGACCCGTGGTTCCTGTCGCAGATCAAGGAGATCGTCGACATCGAACTGTGGCTGGAAAAGGACGTCGCCCTGGAGTCGCTGGACAAGGCTACCTTGTTCCAGCTGAAGCAGAAGGGCTTCTCCGACCGTCGCCTGGCCAAGCTGCTCAAGACCACCGACACCGCCGTGCGCGAGCAACGCAAGAAGCTGGGCGTGCGTCCGGTGTTCAAGCGCGTCGATACCTGCGCCGGCGAGTTCTCGACCGACACCGCCTACATGTATTCGACCTACGACGAAGAGTGCGAGTCGAATCCGACCGACAAGAAGAAGATCATGGTGCTGGGCGGCGGTCCGAACCGCATCGGCCAGGGCATCGAGTTCGACTACTGCTGCGTGCACGCGGCGCTGGCGATGCGCGATGACGGCTACGAAACCATCATGGTCAACTGCAACCCGGAAACCGTCTCGACCGACTACGACACCTCCGACCGCCTGTACTTCGAGCCGGTGACGCTGGAAGACGTGCTGGAAATCGTCGACAAGGAAAAGCCGGTCGGCGTGATCGTGCAGTACGGCGGCCAGACCCCGCTGAAGCTGGCGCTGGACCTGGAAGCCAACGGTGTGCCCATCGTCGGCACCTCGCCCGACATGATCGATGCGGCCGAAGACCGCGAGCGTTTCCAGAAGCTGCTGCAGGACCTGGGCCTGCGCCAGCCGCCCAACCGTACCGCCCGCACCGAAGCCGACGCGCTGCGCCTGGCGCAGGAAATCGGCTACCCGCTGGTAGTGCGCCCGTCCTACGTCCTGGGCGGCCGCGCGATGGAAATCGTGCACGAGCAGCGTGACCTGGAGCGCTACATGCGCGAGGCCGTCAAGGTCTCGCACGACTCGCCGGTGCTGCTGGATCGCTTCCTGAACGACGCCATCGAAGTCGACGTGGACTGCCTGTCCGACGGCGAACGCACCTTCATCGGCGGCGTGATGGAGCACATCGAACAGGCCGGCGTGCACTCGGGCGACTCGGCCTGCTCGCTGCCGCCGTACTCGCTGTCGAAAGACACCATCGACGAATTGAAGCGCCAGACCGCGCTGATGGCCAAGGGCCTGAACGTGGTCGGCCTGATGAACGTGCAGTTCGCGATCCAGCAGGCCGAAGTCGACGGCAAGACGGTCGACACCGTGTTCGTGCTGGAAGTGAACCCGCGCGCTTCGCGTACCGTGCCGTTCGTGTCCAAGGCCACCGGCCTGCAACTGGCCAAGATCGCGGCGCGCTGCATGGTCGGCCAGTCGCTGGACAGCCAGGGCATCAAGAACGAAGTGGTGCCGCCTTACTTCAGCGTCAAGGAAGCCGTGTTCCCGTTCGTCAAGTTCCCGGGCGTGGACACCATCCTCGGCCCTGAAATGAAGTCGACCGGCGAAGTCATGGGCGTGGGCAAGACCTTCGGCGAAGCCTTCGTGAAGTCGCAGATGGGCGCCGGCGTGAAGCTGCCGACCTCGGGCAAGGTGTTCCTGTCGGTGAAGAACAGCGACAAGCCGCGCGCCGTGCAAGTGGCCCGCGACCTGGTCGCACTGGGCTTCTCGGTGGTGGCGACCAAGGGCACGGCGGCCGCCATCAGCGCCGCCGGCATCGCGGTGACCACCGTCAACAAGGTGGTCGAAGGCCGTCCGCACATCGTCGACATGGTGAAGAACAACGAGATCGCCCTGGTGGTGAACACCGTTGAGGAAAAGCGCAATGCGATTGCCGACTCCGGAGCGATCCGTACCTCGGCCCTGGCTGCGCGCGTGACCACCTTCACCACCATCGCCGGCGCCGAAGCCGCGGTGGAGGGCATGCGCCACCTGGACGCGCTGGACGTCTACGATTTACAAGGCCTGCATAAAGCTATACACTAAACCCACAACACGTTATTTTTGCCGGCTGGATGTAGTGCCGGCAAGCGCAGAGGGCATCTGAGCAATCGATGCCCTCTCTGACTTTTAGAGTCGCTAACAAGACGCTGATGGCAAGGCTGGCTGGCGCGGACAGTACGCGGGTACGAAGTCCCGGCAAGCCAGGGCAACGCCGCCAGCGACGTTTTGTTAGCGACTCTTAGGACGACTCCCTGCGGCCACAACATGTTCAATGTTGCAGGGCAGCGCCGTCCGGGGGCCGCTAACAAAATCCTTCCGCCGCGACGCGGCCAGTGGGATTTTGTTAGCGGCTCTGAGTCGGACGCACGTGTTGGAGACGAGCTGACGGAACATCTGCAGCGGCGTTTCGTTCACCAGTAAAGATTGTTCCCATGAAAAGACATCGACCAGTCGCCCTGTCGGCGACGGCGTTTTCTTTTTGCGTTTTCAGTCTGGCCGGTGGGCGCCGTCGGCGTTTTCCTCAATTCCCTAACCTTGAGCAAGAGACTTATGAGCACAGTTCCCCTTACCAAGCGTGGCGCAGAACTCCTGAAAGAAGAACTGCAACGTTTGAAATCCAAAGATCGTCCGGAGGTCATCAACGCGATCGCCGAAGCGCGCGCGCAGGGCGACCTGTCGGAAAATGCCGAATATGAGTCGGCCAAGGAACGCCAGGCGTTCATCGAAGGCCGCATTGCCGACCTGGAAGGCAAGCTGGGCTCGGCCCAGATCGTCGATCCCGCTGAACTGAACGCGGAAGGCCGCGTGGTGTTCGCTTCCACCGTGGACCTGGAAAACCTGGACAGCGGCGAGAAGGTCACTTACCAGATCGTGGGCATGGACGAGGCCGACATCAAGGAATCCAAGGTTTCAGTGACTTCGCCCATCGCGCGCGCATTGATCGGCAAGAGCGCCGGCGATGTGGTGGCGGTGGAAGCGCCGTCCGGCGTGAAGGAATACGAAATCCTGGAAGTGCGCTACGTCTGATGAGCGCGAGCGCCGCCGCTGGCTCATCCAGCGGCGGCAGGCGTCACGCCAGGCAGCAGCTGCAGCAATGAAAATGCCCGCAATCTGCGGGCATTCTGTTTTTCGGCGTTTTCCGTTTTTCCGGTCATCCCGGAACGCGGCGCTGCTCAGCCCAGCGGCTTCTTGGTGCTGCGCTGGCGCGGCTTGGCCTTGCGCACGTTGCCGCCGGCGGTGACGCGTTCATTGCCCTTGAGCATGATCTTGTTGACCGTGGGGCGCTTGGTGATATGCGTCTTGACGATGGTGACCTCGCGCAGGCCGCCCTTGCTGCCGGCGGGTTTCTTTTTCTCGTCTTCCTTTTTGGGGCGGTAGAGCACCAGCAGCTTGCCGATATGCTGGACCGGCGCCGCCTTGAGCTGCTCGCAGACGGTTTCATAGATGGCAATGCGGGCTTCGCGGTCGTCGCCGAACACGCGGACCTTGATCAGGCCGTGGGAGTCGAGGCTCTTGTCGATTTCCTTGAGCACGGAGTCGGACAGGCCGCTTTCGCCGACGATGACGACCGGATTCAAGGCATGGGCCTGGGCACGCAGTTCGCTGCGCTCGGCGGGAGTAAGTTTCAACATGGGAATGCGATGGCGGAACCGCGCCGGGCGGCGCGAAGCTGTCCCTGAAAGAGATAAAACCAGTATTCTACGCGAATGGCAAAGAACAAATTAAACAAAAACTGGTTACACGACCATATCAACGACCCTTACGTGAAGCTCGCGCAGAAGGAAGGCTATCGCGCGCGCGCGGCCTACAAGCTCAAAGAGATCGACGAGGAAGAGCGCCTGATCAAGCCGGGGCAGATCATCGTCGACCTGGGCTGCACGCCCGGCAGCTGGTGCCAGTATGTGCGCAACAAGTTGGCCGGAGCCGAGGGCGGCGGCATCCACGGCACTATCATCGGCCTGGATATCCTGCCGATGGATCCGATCGCCGACGTGCATTTCATCCAGGGGGACTTCCGCGAGGAAGAACCGCTGCGCCAGCTGGAAACCTTGCTGGATGGGCGCAAGGCCGATCTGGTGCTGTCCGACATGGCGCCCAACCTGTCGGGGGTGGCGATCGCCGACGCGGCGCGGGTCGAATATCTTATCGATCTGGCAATCGAATTCACCCAGGCGCACATGAAACCCGGCGGCGCGCTGCTGGTGAAATGCTTCAACGGCACTGGATACAACGAACTGGTGCACAAGTTCCGCGCTGAATTCAAGACGGTGACCTCGAAAAAGCCCAAGGCCAGCCGGGACAAATCTTCCGAAATCTTCCTGTTAGGGAAGATCCTGAAGAATCCTCGCTGAAAATCGACTAAAGTGGCCCGAAGGCCGGCCTTATTCCCAATTCTCCGCCGTTGGCCTGTTTTGCGTCTTGTTTTGCGCCGCTTCAGCCTTATATCGCTTCATAGGAAGCAACTTATGCTTGAGGTGGCTGTCATTTCGGCAAGATCGATGTAGTGTGTCTTCATCGCATATTTCCCCGCGTCGCGATTCCGAGATCGGTTTGGCAATGCCCGCGATGGCGATCAGGCCATCGCGGCGTTGCAGGCAAGCACGATGGGATGGGCGGTTTCCTAGTAAGGGTGTTTGAATCCGGGTAAAATCGGGACATACAAAGGCAACGTGGCGCATCGGCGTCGGAGGAGTTCCAGTGAACAACATGTTTTCCAAAGCCGCCATCTGGGTGGTCATCGCGCTCGTCCTGTTTATGGTGTTCAAACAGTTCGACAGCCGCACCATGGCGTCGAACGCGAAGGCGATCGCGTATTCCGACTTCATCAGCGAGGTGAAGGCCGGCCGCATCAAGGATGCGACCATCGAGGACCGCACCATCGTTGCCACCACGCAGGACGGCACCAAGGTCAAGACCGCCGCTACCTATCTGGATCGCGGCCTGGTGGGCGACCTGCTCAACAACGGCGTCAAGTTCGACGTCAAGCAGCCGGAAGAGCAATCCTTCCTGTCGCAAGTCTTCATTTCCTGGTTCCCGATGCTGCTGCTGATCGGCGTATGGGTCTTCTTCATGCGGCAGATGCAGGGCGGCGGCAAGGGCGGCGCGTTTTCCTTCGGCAAGTCCAAGGCGCGCATGCTCGATGAGAACAGCAACTCGGTCACCTTCGCCGACGTCGCCGGTTGCGACGAAGCCAAGGAAGAAGTGCACGAGCTGGTCGAGTTCCTGCGCGACCCCACCAAATTCCAGAAACTGGGCGGCCGCATTCCGCACGGCGTGCTGATGGTGGGCCCCCCGGGTACCGGCAAGACGCTGCTGGCGCGCGCCATCGCCGGCGAAGCCAAGGTACCGTTCTTCACTATCTCCGGTTCGGACTTCGTTGAAATGTTCGTCGGCGTGGGCGCATCCCGCGTGCGCGACATGTTCGAGAACGCCAAGAAGCACGCGCCCTGCATCATCTTCATCGACGAAATCGACGCTGTCGGCCGCCATCGCGGCGCCGGCATGGGCGGCGGCAACGACGAGCGCGAGCAGACCCTGAACCAGATGCTGGTCGAGATGGACGGCTTCGAAGCCAATTCCGGCGTCATCGTGATCGCCGCGACCAACCGCGCCGACGTGCTGGACAAGGCGCTGCTGCGTCCGGGCCGTTTCGACCGCCAGGTGATGGTCGGCCTGCCCGACATCCGCGGCCGCGAACAGATCCTGTACGTGCACATGCGCAAGGTGCCGATCGCTCCGGACGTCAAGGCCGACATCCTGGCCCGCGGCACCCCCGGTTTCTCCGGCGCCGACCTGGCCAACCTGGTCAACGAGGCCGCCCTGTTCGCCGCGCGCCGCAACAAGCGCCTGGTCGAAATGCAGGACTTCGAAGACGCCAAGGACAAGATCGTCATGGGCCCGGAACGCAAGTCGGCCGTGATGCGCGAAGAAGAGCGCCGCAACACCGCCTACCACGAGTCCGGCCACGCGGTGGTTGCCAAGCTGCTGCCCAAGGCCGATCCGGTGCACAAGGTCACCATCATGCCGCGCGGTTACGCCCTGGGCCTGACCTGGCAATTGCCCGAGCATGACCGCGTGAACATGTACAAGGACAAGATGCTGGAGGAAATCTCCATCCTGTTCGGCGGCCGTATCGCCGAAGAGATCTTCATGCACCAGATGTCCACCGGCGCATCCAACGACTTCGAGCGCGCCACCAAGCTGGCCCGCGCGATGGTGACCCGCTACGGCATGTCCGAGACCCTGGGCACCATGGTCTACGAGGATTCCGAGCAGGACGCCTACTTCGGCCGCATGGCGTCCAAGACCGTGTCGGAAGCCACCCAGCAAAAGGTCGATGCCGAAATCCGCAGCATCCTCGACGAGCAATACGCGCTCTCGCGCAAGCTGCTGGAAGAAAACCGCGACAAGGTCGAAGTGATGGCGCAGGCGCTGCTGGAGTGGGAAACCCTCGACGCCGACCAGATCAACGACATCATGAACGGCGACGAGCCGCGCCCGCCGCGCAACGGCGTGCCGGCCAAGAAGTCCTCGTCGGATAACAATCGTCCGGGCGACATCTCGCCCAACGCCACTGCACCGGCCTGATCATTCCGGCCGGCGGGTTTGGCAAGCGAACCGGGCAAAGGGTGAGGAGCGATCCTCACCCTTTTTTCCGTCCGGCGCACCCATTGCAACCGGTTGCCGCGTTGCCGGGACAAGGCGGGGCCGCCCAGGTCAATGCAAGAAAAACACCGGACAGCAGCAATCCAGGCAGCAAAGATATAGGCAACAACGCACGATGACACAAGCATTTCTGAAATGCGGCAGGTTCCGCCTGCCGGTGCAGCAAGGCCGTCGCCCTCTGGTGATGGGCATTCTCAATGTCACGCCGGATTCGTTTTCCGACGGCGGACGACACAATTCGCTCGAATTCGCGCTATCCCATGCAGAGCAGATGATCGCCGACGGCGTCGACATCATCGACATCGGCGGCGAGTCGACCCGCCCCGGCATCGCGCCGCTGTCGCTGCAGCAGGAACTGGAGCGCGTGATGCCGGTGATCTACGCCCTGCGCGACTGCGGCAAGCCGCTCTCCATCGATACCTACAAGCCGGCTGTCATGCGCGAGGCGCTGCTGGCCGAGGTGGACATGATCAACGACATCAGCGGCTTTCGCGCCGAGGGCGCGATTGACGCCGTCAAGGACAGCGAAGCCGGCCTGTGCGTGATGCACATGCAGGGCCAGCCGCAGACCATGCAGCAGGAGCCGCATTACGGCGACGTCGTGGCGGAGGTGGAAGGTTTCCTGCGCCGCCAGGCGGACAAGATGATGGCGGCCGGCGTGGCGCGCGAGCGCATCTGTATCGATCCGGGTTTTGGCTTTGGCAAGACACTGGCGCATAATCTGGCTTTGCTCAAGAACACCCGGCGCATGATCGGCGCGCTCGACCTGCCGTTGCTGGCGGGGATGTCGCGCAAATCCATGGTCGGCGCGGTCACCGGCAAACCGCTGGAAAAGCGCATGGCAGGCAGTATCGGGGCTGCGCTGGCGGCGGCCCAGCAGGGGGCGATGATCATCCGGGTGCACGATGTGGCTGAAACCGTCGATGCGCTCAACATGTGGCAGGCCGGACGGGAAGAGCATTGATCCCGGCAAATAAAAATTAGAATGGAAAGACAGGACGTGCCCTACGGGCGTCCTGCGATGCCGCCGCAGAGCGGCAGTCAGTTTAAAAGGAAACGAGCTTATGGCAGCAAAATATTTCGGCACCGACGGCGTTCGCGGCCGCGTGGGCGAAGCCCCCATCACTCCGGATTTCGTCATGCGCCTGGGCTATGCCGCAGGCAAAGTCCTCGCCAAGGCGCGGGATGGGGTTGCGCGTCCAACGGTGTTGATCGGCAAGGACACGCGGATTTCCGGCTACATGCTGGAAGCCGCGCTGGAAGCGGGTTTTGCCGCCGCCGGCGTGGATGTGATGCTGGCCGGCCCGGTGCCTACGCCGGCCGTCGCCTATCTCACGCGCGCATTGCGCCTGTCGGCCGGCGTGGTGATTTCGGCTTCGCATAATCCCTTCCACGACAATGGCATCAAGTTCTTTTCGGCCTCGGGCAACAAGCTGCCCGACGCGGTCGAGGCCGATATCGAAGCGGCGCTGGAACAGCCCATGGACTGCGTGCCTTCGGAAAAACTCGGCAAGGCGCGCCGCCTGGACGATGCCCAGGGCCGCTACATCGAATTCTGCAAGAGCACCTTCCCCAACGCGCTGGACCTGCGCGGCATGACCATCGCGCTCGACTGCGCGCATGGCGCCGCCTACAACATTGCCCCCCATGTGTTCCACGAACTGGGCGCCGAGGTCATCACCATCGGCAACAAGCCCAACGGCCTGAACATCAACGAGGAATGCGGCGCCACGGCGCCCAAGGCCCTGTCGGAGACGGTGCGCGCCAATGGCGCCGACCTCGGCATTGCGCTGGACGGCGACGCCGACCGCTTGCTGATGGTCGATGCATCGGGCCGCATCTACAATGGCGACGAGCTGCTGTACCTGATGGTCAAGGACCGCCTCGCCACCGGCCCGGTCGATGGCGCGGTAGGCACCCTGATGACCAATATGGCGTTGCAGGTGGCCTTCAAGAAAATGGGCATCCCGTTCGAACGCGCCAAGGTAGGCGACCGTTATGTGCTCGAAGTGCTGCAGGAAAAAGGCTGGCTGCTGGGCGGCGAAGGTTCCGGCCACTTGCTGTGCCTGGACAAGCACACCACCGGCGACGGCATCGTCTCCGCCTTGCAGGTGCTGTCGGCATTGAAGCGCAGCGGCCAGTCGCTGGCGCAGATGACGGCCGACATCCGACTGTTTCCGCAATCGCTGATCAATGTCAGGATCCCGGCCGGCTACGATTGGAAGTCGAATGCGGCGCTGCGGGCCGAGCAGGCGGCCGTGGAGGCGTCGCTGGGCGAGCGCGGCCGGGTGCTGCTGCGGCCTTCCGGCACCGAGCCGCTGATTCGCGTGATGGTCGAAGCCGAGGATGCCGAGCTGGCGCGCAGCATGGCCCAGCGCATCGCCGACAAGGTACTGTAACCCCCATGGCGCTTGCGGATTTGTCCGTGGGCGCCCCAGGCCGTGATGTAGTTTCCAGGCAGAAGGACCATGTCAAAAGAGTCGCCCCATATCCTGCTGGTCGAAGATGAGCCCAGCATCGCCGAATTGTTGCGTTTCACGATGCAAGGGGCAGGTTTTGCCACCACCATCGCCACCGACGTTGCGCAAGCCCGCCAATCGATCGCCGAGTCGCTGCCGCATGCGGTGCTGCTGGACTGGATGCTGCCCGACAGCTCCGGCCTGATCTTGCTCAACGAGCTGCGCCGGGAGCCGCGCACCGCTGCGCTGCCGGTGATCATGCTGACCGCCAAGGGGATGGAGGAGGACAAGGTCAAAGGCTTGAATGAAGGGGCCGACGATTACGTGACCAAGCCGTTCTCGCCCAAGGAACTGGTGGCGCGGGTACAGGCGCTGTTGCGCCGCAAGACGCCGGAGATTGGCAGCCAGCTGCTGAAGTACGGCGAGATCAGCATCGACGCCGAGCGCCGCCAAGTATCGGCAGCCGGGCGGCCGGTGGCGCTGGATCAGGCCGAATTCAAGCTGTTGCGTTATCTGGTGGCGCACCCGGACCGCATCTTCTCGCGCTCGCAGCTGCTGGACAAGGTGTGGGGCGACCATACCTTCATTGAAGAACGCACCGTGGATGTCCACATCATGCGTTTGCGCAAGTCGCTCGGCGATTTGGCGCATTATGTGCAGACGGTGCGCGGCGTGGGATACCGGCTGAGTACGGATGTCCAGGATTGAGCAGCCGGGAATCCGCATCGGTCGATAAAGAAGCGATCCGAAATTCGGATCGCTTTTTTTACGTCCGGATTTTTACGTCCGGAACGTTCAATCCAGCGGCACGCCGCGATAGCGGTTCACCTCCGACGGCGAGACGAAACCGGCGCGGTTGTCCCAACTGTTGCGGATGTAGGAAACCACGGCTGCCGCTTCCTGGTCGCTCAGCCTCGGCCCGAATGGCGGCATGCCGAACGGATACGGGTTGCCCGCCGTCGAGGGCGGGTAGCCGCCGTTGAGCACAACGCGGATGGCATTGACCGCAGAGGCGGCGGCGACCGCCTGGTTGCCATCGAGCGGCGGGTAGCTTGGGTTCGCGCCCTGGCCTTTGTCGCTGTGGCAATCGATGCACAAATTTTCATAAAGCTGTTTGCCGAGCTTCATGATGCGCTCTGCTTCGGCCGGCTCCGGCGGTGGCGCCAGGGGCAGCGCGGGCGTCGCATCCGGCGGCAGCGATTTGAGGTAGATGGCCATCGCTTCGATATCCGCGTCGTCCAGGTACTGCAGGCTGCGTCCCACCACCTCGGCCATCGGCCCGAAGGCTGCGCCGCGCGGCGAGACGCCGGTCTTGAGCAGGGCGGTGAGATGGGCTGTTTCCCAACTGCCCAGGCCGTTTTCGCGGTCGCCGTTGAGCGGCGGCGCATACCAGTCCAGCATCGCGATCATGCCGCCCGCCAGTTCCGCCTGTGCGGCGGTGGCGCCCAAGGCGTTGCGCGCGGTATGGCAGGCGCTGCAATGCCCCAGCCCCTGGACCAGGTAGGCGCCGCGGTTCCATTGGACCGATTGCCTTGTATCGGCCCGGTACTCGCCCGGTTCGAAGTACAGGGCGCGCCAGCCGGCCAGCAGGATGCGCTGGTTGTAGGGAAAGCGCAGCGCGTGTTCCCGGTTGGGGCGGTCTGTGGCCGGGACCGTCTGCAGGAAGGCGAACAGCGCATCCGAATCGTCGCGGCTGACCTTGGTATAGCTGGGGAAGGGGAAGGCAGGATAGAGGAAGCGGCCATCCTTGGCGCGCCCATGGTGCAGCGCGCGCCAGAAATCGTCGGCATCCCAGTTGCCGATGCCGGTCTTCTTGTCCGGCGTGATATTGGAGGAGTAGAGCGTGCCGAACTTGGTGGCGATCGCGCGGCCGCCGGCGTAGGCATCGCCGCCGCGCGGGGTGTGGCAGCCGATGCAATTGCCGGCGCGCGCCAGGTATTGGCCACGTTCGATCTGCTGCGCGCGGTCGGCAACGGGCGTGGCGATGCCGCGATCTTCGCTGCGCAGCAACTGCCATGCCACGACCGCGGCAGGTACCGCGATGGCAGCGGCCATCACGGTTGCGGCGATAATGCAGAGCGCTTTTTTCATTGTCCCGGCACTCCTGCCTGCGCCATGCTGCCGCAGGCCAGCGGTAGCGGGGCAGGCGGCGACGCTGCCGGCGCGGCATCGTGCGGCACCGGCTGGGCCGACAGCCAACTGCTGGCGGCATTGATGTCTTCCGGGGTCAGCTTATGGGCGATCGTCGCCATGCAATCGGGAGACCTGGCCTGGCGCACGCCATTGGTCCATGCGCCCAGTTGCGCATTGATATAGTCGCGCGGCAGGCCGAGCAGGCCGGGGATGGCGGGCTGCACGCCGGTCAGCGCCGTCCCGTGGCAGGCGGCGCAGGCCGGGACCTTGCGTTCCTCGATGCCTCGCGTGACGAGCTGTTGGCCGCGTTGCAGGACGGCGGGCGAGGCGTCGGCCGGCGTGGGCGCCGGATAAGGCGGATGCTGGTTGGCGAAGAAGGCGGCGATCTGATGCAGGTAGTCGTCCGAAAGGTTGCCGAGCAGGTAGTTCATCATCGGATACTGGCGCCGGCCGTCGCGGAAGTGTTGCAACTGGTTGTACAGATAGGTTTCGGGTTTGCCTGCGATACGCGGATAGTAGCCGTCCGGAGTGGCGCGGCCTTCCTTGCCATGGCAGGCGATGCAGGCGGCGACCCGCTGCGGCATGTCGGGGACGGCATCGGCCGCGACCGTTGGCGAAACCGGCGGGCTTTGCGCCTGCGCGGCGCCAAGGGCAAGGCTGCATGCCAGCAGCATCAGGCCTGGTACGAACCTGCTGTGGCCGTGGCGGGCCGGATACGCTATGAACGCCAACTTCGGTCTCCCTTTGCCGGCATCGGCCTGGATTGCAGGGGCCGATGCGATTTTTATGCTTTTTCTGGCGCTGCCCGGGGCAGCCATGCAGCTATTGTAGTGGAAGAGCGGCCGCCGGCATTGCAAGCCTGTCCCCGCACGGCGCATGCGGACAACGCGGCCGCGGCGCGGCCTGCGCTTTCCAAGCCGGGGCGCAGCGGCTACAATAGCGACCTGCTGCCCCCGTAGCTCAGTGGATAGAGCGATCCCCTCCTAAAGACGATTGGGCACCGGATGCCGAAAGGCGCCGCGTGAATGGAGTCAAATTCGGTGAACCCTGACAGCGCATCGGCCAACATGGCGTGCGGCTGCTGGCGATACCGAGCCAAGCCGGTTCCAGGCAAGCATGGGAACCGGAAGGTGTAGAGACTAGACGGCTCCGGCCTGTCGGCGACGTTGCCTCAATGGCGATAGCCGCCCAAGGCCAAGGTATAGTCCAGACCACAAACATTCATCTGGTGGCGAAAGCCATAGTGGTACGAAGGGATAGGTCACACGTTCGATCCGTGTCGGGGGCGCCAGCATAAAAAAAGCGCAGAAGATGTCTTCTGCGCTTTTTCCTTTTGGGGCTCCGGTTCCGGCCTGCTTCGCTTCAATGCCCCTGGTACAGTTTGCTGTCGAAATTATTGGCAGGCGCGCCGCGCGATGGCGGCGGCGCTTGTGGCGTGCCCGGGGCGTTAGGTGCGTTAGGCGCGGACTGCGTACCGGTGGCCGGCGCCTGGCTCGGCGTCCAGCCGAAGAAATTGGAAATCGCATCGACCACCGTCACGCCGACGTTGGTGACCAGGCCATTCTCGGGCGTGAAGTTGTCGTAATACGGTTCGCCGTCGATGAAGCGGATGCCGTCCGGCACCGGCTGGTCGAATTGCGGGACGCCCTTCAAGGCCTTGCCCATGTAATCGACCCAGATCGGCAGGGCCAGTTGCGCGCCGAACTCCATGCCGCCCAGGCTCTTGGGCTGGTCGTAACCCATCCATACCACGGTAGCCAGCGTGCGCTGGTAGCCGGCGAACCAACCGTCGATCGCTTCATTGGTGGTGCCGGTCTTGCCCGCCAGGTCGGCGCGGCCGAGGCTGTTGCTGCGTGCGCCGGTGCCGCGCTGGGCCACTGACTTGAGCAGGCTGGTCATCATGTAGCTGTTGCGTTCGGCCACCACCCGCGGTGCGCCGTTGCCCACCACCAGCGGATCGGCCTTGGACAAGACCTTGCCGCGGGAGTCGGTGATCTGCGTGATCAGGTAGGGCTGGATCTTGTAGCCACCGTTGGCGAACACCGAGTAGGCCGCGGAAAGCTGCAGCGGAGTGGTTTGGCCGGCGCCCAGCGCCATCGGCAGATAGGGCGGGACCTTGTCGGAATCGAAGCCGTAGGCGCCGGTGATGAAGTCCTTGGCGTAGGGTACGCCGATGTAGTCGAGCGTGCGGATGGCCACCAGGTTGACCGACTTTTGCAGCGCGGTGCGCACGCTCATCGGCCCGGCCGGCGGTTCATCGTCCCGCGGTTCCCAGTTCGGCTGGCCGGGGCCGGCCGGGTAGGAAACCGGCGCATCGTTGACGATGCTGGCCGGAGCAAAACCCTTTTCCAGCGCCGCCGAATAGATGAAGGGCTTGAAGGTGGAGCCCGGCTGGCGCCACGCCTGGGTGACGTGGTTGAAGTTGTTCTGGGTGAAGTCGAAGCCGCCGATCAGGGCGCGGATGGCGCCATCCTGCGGCACCACCGACACCAGCGCCGCCTCCACTTGCGGCAACTGCACGATCTGCCAGTTCTGCTTGGCATCCTGCATCACGCGGATCAGCGAACCCGGCTGGATGCGCACTTCCTTCTTGGCCTTGTCGGACAGCGCGTTGGCGACGAAACGCAGGGCATCGCCCTTGATGCTCACCTTGTCGCCCGAGCGCAGCACCGCGTCGACCTGCTTGGGGCCGGCGGCCACCACCACGGCGGCCAGGATGTCGTCGTTGTCGGGATGGTCGTCCAGCACATCGTCGATGGCGCTGGCGCGCTCGTCGGCGTTGGCCGGCAGCGCCACCGTCTCTTCCGGGCCGCGGTAGCCGTGACGGCGGTCGTAGTCCATCACGCCCTTGCGCACGGCAAGGTAGGCGGCCTGCTGGTCGGCGGCATTGATGGTGGTGTAGACGTTGAAGCCCTGGGTATAGGTGTCTTCCTTGTATTGCGCATACACCATCTGGCGCACCATTTCATTGACGTATTCAGCGTGGGTGTTGTACTGGCTGCCCGGTGTGCGTACCTTCAACTCTTCCTTGGAGGCCGCGTCGTATTGCGCCTGGGTGATGAAGCCCACGTCCAGCATGCGCTGCAGGATGTATTGCTGGCGGATGTGCGCGCGCTTGGGGTTGACGATGGGGTTGTAGGCCGAGGGCGCCTTGGGCAGGCCGGCCAGCATCGCGGCCTCGGCCAGCGTGACATCCTTGAGATCCTTGCCGAAATAGGTGCGCGCGGCGGCGGCAAAGCCGAAGGCGCGCTGGCCCAGGTAGATCTGGTTCATGTAGACCTCAAGGATCTGGTCCTTGGTCAGGGCGTTCTCGATCTTGTTGGCCAGCAGGACTTCGTAGAGCTTGCGCGAAAAGGTCTTTTCCTTGGTCAGGAACACGTTGCGCGCCACCTGCATGGTGATGGTGCTGGCGCCCTGGGAGGCGCTGCCGCGCAGCACGTCGGTCACCAGCGCGCGGGCGATGCCGATATAGTCGATGCCGCCATGCTGGTAGAAGCGATAGTCTTCGATGGCCAGCACGGCATTCTTCATGTCGGCCGGAATATCGTCCAGCTTGACCAGGCTGCGCTTTTCCTCGCCGAATTCGCCCAGCAAGACCTTGTCTTCGGAATAGATGCGCAGCGGAACCTTGGGCCGGTAGTCGGTGATCAGGTCCAGCGAGGGCAGGCGCGGATTGATGAAGATCAGCGCATAGACCACCAGCAGGGCGCCGGCGATGCCGAGGCCGAGGATGGATAGTCCGATGAATTTGGCGATATTGGGATTGAGGAAGCCGCGTTGGCGCTGCAAGCGGCCCGGAGACGTTGGAAGAGGCATGGAGTAGGCGGAAATCTGGATGCGTTATCTTACAGCATCAAGCCCGCCGGCCCGGAAAGACAGGCGCCGGCAATGCTTAACAGGATGTAAAAAGTGTTTCGGGGCATGTTTTTCATGTGCTTGCCGGCAAGCATTTCCACAAACCGGCCATGCGGCGCCGCATTTCCCCGCCGCAGTCGGTACAATGCCGCTCTTTACGCATATTCCGGACGCGGTGCAGCAGGCCGCGGCATATCTCCTATGGCAGTCATTTCCCTTAGCGACGCGCAACTGGCCTTTGGCCACGTCGCCCTCCTCGATCACGCCGAATTCTCGCTGGAGACCGGCGAACGCGTCGGCCTGATCGGCCGCAACGGCACCGGCAAGTCGTCGCTGCTGAAGGTCATCGCCGGCCGCTCCAGGCTGGACGATGGCTTGCTGGTGATGCAACAGGGCCTGAAGATCGCCTATGTCGACCAGGAACCGCATTTCCCTGACGAGATGACGGTGTTCGACGCCGTGGCCTCCGGCCTGGGCGAACTGCCCGCGCTGCTGGCCGAATATGAGGCGATCACCGGCCAGTTCGGCGGCGACAACGATGACGCCTTGCTGGAGCGCATGCACCAGATCCAGACCGTGCTGGACGCGGCCGATGCCTGGTCCATCGGCAACAAGGTCGAGACCACGCTGGACAAGCTCAACCTGAACCGCGACGCCAGGATCGGCGAACTCTCCGGCGGCATGCAAAAGCGCGTGGCGCTGGCCTGCGGCCTGGTCGGCAACCCCGACGTGCTGCTGCTGGACGAGCCGACCAACCACCTCGACTTCGGCTCCATCCTGTGGCTGGAAGGCCTGCTGCGCGACTTCAAGGGCAGCATCCTGTTCGTCACCCACGACCGCAGCTTCCTCGACAACGTCTCGACCCGCATCATCGAGCTGGACCGCGGCAAATTGTTGTCCTTCCCCGGCAATTTCAGCACTTACCAGGCGCGCAAGGCCGAGTTGCTGGCCAATGAGGAAGTGGAGAACGCCAAGTTCGACAAATTCCTGGCGCAGGAAGAAGTGTGGATCCGCAAGGGCGTGCAGGCGCGCCGTACCCGCGACGAAGGGCGTGTGCGCCGGCTGGAGGCATTGCGCGTGCAGCGCAGCGAGCGCCGCGACCGCCAGGGCCAGGTCAAGCTGGAAGTGTCGGCCGGAGAGCGTTCGGGCAAGATCGTGGCGGAGCTGGACAACGTCAGCAAGGCCTACGGCCCCAAGACCGTGGTGCGCGAGTTCAGCTCCATCCTCATGCGCGGCGACAAGATCGGCCTGATCGGCCAGAACGGCGCCGGCAAGACCACGCTGCTCAAACTGATCCTGGGCGAAGAAACGCCCGACAGCGGCACGGTCAGGCAGGGCACCAAGATGCAGGTGGCGTATTTCGACCAGATGCGCGCCCAGCTCAATGAAGAAGCCAGCCTGGCCGACACCATTGCGCCGGGCAGCGACTGGGTCGAGGTCAACGGCCAGCGCAAGCACGTCATGACTTACCTCAGCGACTTCCTGTTCTCGCCCGAGCGCGCGCGTTCGCCGGTGCGCACACTGTCCGGCGGCGAGCGCAACCGCCTGCTGCTGGCGCGCCTGTTCGCCAAGCCGGCCAACGTGCTGGTGCTGGACGAACCGACCAACGATCTCGATATCGACACGCTGGAGCTGCTGGAAGAATTGCTGGAAGAGTACGACGGCACCGTGTTCCTGGTCAGCCACGACCGCATGTTCCTGGACAACGTGGTGACCCAGGTGATCGCCGCCGAAGGCAATGGCGTCTGGCGCGAATATGTCGGCGGCTATTCCGATTGGGAGCGCGTGCGCGCGGCTTCTCCCACCACGTCGGCCAGGCCGGCGGCCAAGACAGACAAGAACGAAGTCAAGGCCGAGTCGAGCATGGCGGCCCCAGCGCCCGTGGCGCCCGCACAGCCGAAAAAGAAGCTCAGTTACAAGGAGCAGCGCGAGCTGGAGGAGTTGCCCAAGCGTATCGCTGAACTGGAGGCGGAGCAGAAGTCGATCTCGGAAAAGCTGGCCGATCCCGATCTGTACAAGAACAATGCCGATGACGCGGTGAAGCTGAACCAGCGCTTTGCCGAAATCGACGAGGAATTGCTGGTCAGCCTGGAGCGCTGGGAAGAGATCGAGGCGCGCAAGTAAGCGGAGCCCGGACGGGCCGGGAGCCGCCGTTCCTGTTTGCGCAGGGGCTCAGTTGGGTTTGCGCAGCGCCTCGCGCAGGTCGGGCAGCATCTCGCGCAGGTTTTGCGCATCGTCCGCATGCGGGCGCAGCGCGAGGTAGGCTTCCAGGTCTTCCAGCGCAGCCTGGGGCAGGCCGAGGTTGGCGCGCGCCAGGCCGCGGTCGCGCTTTTCGGTAATCTCTTCGGGAAGCAGGATCACCAGGCGTTCCTGCACGTCCAGCACCTGTTGCCAGCGCTGGCTTTCCATGAAAATGGCCTTGAGGTTGCGCAGCATGCGCGCCAGGATCTCGCGCGGATGGGCGGCGCGCAGGTAAGCGCCCAGCGGCAGCTCATCGCCGAAGTCCTGTTCGTGCTGGCGTTCCAGGTACGGTTCCAGGCGTTCTTCCAATTCTTCCCGCGACAGGCTGGAGCCGTTCATCGGATCCAGCACGATCTCGCCCGACTGCACCGACAGCTTCATCAGGAAATGGCCAGGGAAGGAAACGCCCTTCATGTCCAGCCCGACCTGTTGCGCCAGTTCGATATAGACCACCGCCAGCGAGATCGGGATGCCGCGCCGGGTCGCGATGACGCGGTGGATGTAGCTGTTGTCGGGGTCGTAATAATTGTTGACGTTGCCGGCGAAGGCCATTTCCTGGAAGAAGAAATGGTTGAGCATGCGCAGCTTCTGGATCTGCGAGGCATCTGACGGCAAGCGCTGCCTCAGCTTTTGCGCCAGCAGGTCGAGCTCGACTTCCTGCTCGGCGAAATCCATTTCGGGATAAAAGTCCTGACCCAGCGTCAAGGCGGATTCGAACAGCGGAATCGAATCGTCCTGGCGCACCAGCGAAGCAAAATAGTCGAGGGAGGTGAGCGTCATGCCATCCATCCTATCAAAATATTTTGGCGCGCGTCACGCTTGGCAACGCGGCGAAAAAATACTTGTTGTTTCCAGCCAGCTACTCTGGCATACAAGGTCGCCGCGGTTTATTCTTTTTCGCTTGCCGTTCTTCGCGGAGCGGCAACAGGTTCTTAACGCCGGGCGATGCGCTTGAATTCGCGCAACCTGAATCCCATCGCCAGCAGCGGCCCGAAATAGGCGAGCCCGCACACCGCGATCACCAGCATCAGCGCGCCGATGCGCGCCAGCGGATGGGCCCGCAGGGCGATCCAGTCGAACTGGCCGGCCATCCACAATGACACGCCCGCCAGCACCAGCAGCGCACCGGTAAGCCGCGCCAGGAAGATCCCCCAGCCCGGACGCGGGATGTAGATCTGGCGGCGGCGCAATCCCAGGAACAGGAGTGCCGCGTTCAGGCAGGCGCCCAGGCCGATCGACAAGGCCAGGCCGGCATGGGCGAACATCGGCACGAAAATGCCGTTCATCAACTGGGTGGCGATCAGCACGCCGATGGCGATCATCACCGGGGTGCGGATGTCTTGCTTGGCATAGAACCCCGGCGCCAGGATTTTGACCATGATCAGGCCGATCAGGCCGACGCCGTAGGCCACCAGCGCATGGCCGGTCATGGTCACCGACAGGTTGTCGAATTTGCCATAGTGGAACAGCGTGGCCGTCAGCGGCTCCGACAGGGTGGCCAGCGCCACCGCCGCCGGCATGGCCAGCATGAACGTCAGGCGCAGGCCCCAGTCGAGCAGGGACGAGTATTCGTCCATGTCGTTGGCGGAGTGGGCGTTGGACAGGCTGGGCAGGAGGATGGTCCCCAGCGCCACGCCCAGCAGGGCGGTCGGGAATTCCATCAGGCGGTCGGCGTAGGAGAGCCAGGACACGCTGCCGTGCTCCAGGCGCGAGGCGATGTTGGTATTGATCATCAGGCTGATCTGGGCGGCCGAGACGGCGAATACGGCGGGCCCCATTTTCTGCAGCACGCGCTTCACGCCGGCGTCGGAGAGGCCGATCATCGGGTTCCAGTACAGGCGCGGCAGCATGCCGATCTTTACCAGCGCCGGCAATTGCAGGGCCACTTGCAGGATGCCGCCGACCAGCACGGCGAACGCCATGGCGTAGATCGGCTGTTTCATGAACGGCGCGACGAACAGCGATGCGACGATGAAGGCCAGGTTCAGCAGCACCGAGGTAAAGGCCGGAATCTTGAATTCCTTCCAGGTATTGAGGATGCCGCCGGCCAGCGCCACGAAGGCCATGAAGCCGATATAGGGGAACATGATGCGGGTCATCGTCACCGAGGCGTCGAACGCTTCCGGATTGTATTTCAGGCCGGTGGCGATGAAATAGACCACGAAGGGAGTGGCGACGATGCCGGCCACGCAGGTGACCAGCATCACCCACATCAGCACGGTGGCGACATGGTCGACCAAGTGCTTGGTCTGCTCCTCCCCGCGCTGGTTCTTGTATTCGGCGAGGATGGGGACGAAGGCTTGCGAAAAGGCGCCTTCGGCGAACAGGCGGCGCAGCAGGTTGGGAATGCGGAAGGCGATGTTGAACGCATCGGTATAGGCGGAGGCGCCAAAAGCGCGGGCAAACAGGATTTCCCTGGCCAGTCCGGTGATGCGGGAGAGCATCGTCATGCCGGAGATGGTCGCGAGCGTTTTATGCAAGTTCATGGTGCGGCATTATAGCGGCGCGGCGCAGTCCGGCGGCCGGGAATCGGCGGCGCGGGCAAGCGTTTCGGCCTGATGGGCGGAAGGGTGGGCGGTGGCGGTAGAGTCTCCTGATTCCAAATCGGTTCGATGCATGAATGAAATTTCTTTATTGCAACATCGGTATCCGTCATTGAATCCGCATGCCCATTTGCCTATGCTGGTCAGGTAGGGCATCTGAGGCAAGCCAGGATGGCATGCGCCGTTTTGACCTGAATGCAACGGATGGGCACGCGGCTTGGACAAGGTATTTGCCCAAGCCTGCAAAAATGGTTATACTCCAAGGCTTTACAGAATTTGGCTTCGCGAGTCCTAAGGGTTTGCGGCGCATACGACTCTCGATTTAGGATAATTTCATGGCAAATACCGCACAGGCACGCAAGCGTGCACGTCAGGCAGTTAAGCAAAACGCGCACAACTCGAGCCAGCGTTCGACCCTGCGTACCGCGATCAAGGCTGTTCGCAAGGCAATCGCCGGTGGCGACAAGGCTGCGGCAACCAGCGTGTTCCAGGCATCGGTGTCGACCATCGACAGCATCGCCGACAAGAAGATCATCCACAAGAACAAGGCCGCTCGCCACAAGAGCCGCCTGGCTGCTGCCCTGAAGGCCCTGGCTGCTTAATTCGCCGGCTGTTGGCTGAGCCGGCCAGTCCGGCGCAGTTCAGTTGCAGTAAAACAGAAACCCGTCTTTTCAGGCGGGTTTTTGCGTTTGTATCGTTTCTGGCATGGCGGGCGCATGTCCCAGCTTGCGCCGGGGGGGGGGCGGTGCATGCCGTCCCGATGCGACGCCTGGCGTTTACCTGGGCAGGCCTTCGATTTTTGCGCCCGGTTTGATGTTCTTTTGCTTGAACCAGCCCTTGTTCATTTCCAGCGCATAGACCGCGCCGCGTTTGGCGCAATGCGAATCCAGGGTCTGTTCCTTCATTTCCTCGATGTTGATGATCTCGCCTTTTTCATCCATGAAGGCGACCGACAACGGGATCAGCGTGTTCTTCATCCACATGCAAACGCCTGCCGGTGCACCGAACAGGAATAGCATGCCTTCGTTATCGCCCATTTTTTCCCGGAACATCAGGCCTTGCTCACGCTCGGCTTCGGTCTGGGCGACTTCGGCCTTGATCAGGTGGATGCCGATGTTGAGCTGTGTGGTCGGGAAGCGGCGGACTTGCTGCGGCGTCTGGGCCGCAGCGTCGGCAAGGCACAATGCCGTGAGCAGGGTGGCGGCGATGCCGGCGAACAGGCGGGGGCGATTGAGTTGGCGCATGGTCAATATTGGTGTTCGATCAATCGGGGGATTGGAATCTGCAGGATTATAGCGATTCGCAGCAGTTGTGCTTTGGCGCGGCTGGCGAACAGGTTAATCCGGCAATGATTGGCGGCGGGAAAATGAATCGTTTGGGCGGGATCATCCGGGCGGGATCGTCCGGGCATGAAAAAAGGCAGGACTAGCCTGCCTTTTTGAATTGCGCGACGCTAAATTACTTAGCTTCAGCAGCCTTCTTTGCCTTCTTGGCTTTCTTTGCCTTCTTGGCCTTCTTTGCCTTAGGAGCGGCAGCTTCAGCCTTCGGGGCTTCCGGAGCGGCCGGAGCTTGTGCGAAAGCGGCAGTTGCGAACAGACCAGCGATCAGAGCGGCGATCAATTTTTTCATTTTGCGTCCTTCAATTCAACATGTTAGGGATGTGAGGCAAACGATGATTCGTGCGAATCACTGACAATAACGGTAGCAGGCAACAGAGGTTGACAACCTTTTCGATCTTTTTTGGGAGTCGCTGGGCGTGCGATGGAAGATTGATGTCGTTTTGATAATTTAACCGAGTCTTGTCGCTTAACGCTTCAGCTCCTCCGGATCCACCTCGCGCCACTCCCCTGGCAGCAACGGATGCGTGGCCAGCGAAAACGGGCCGATGGCGATGCGGACCAGGCGCAGCGTCGGCAGGCCGACCGCCGCCGTCATGCGCCGCACCTGGCGATTCTTGCCTTCGCTGATGGTGAGCGCGATCCAGCTAGTCGGCTGGCTCTTGCGTTCGCGGATGGGGGGATTGCGCGGCCACAGCCAGCCCGGTTCCTGGATCAGCCGGGCTTGGCTTTCCTGCGTGACGAAGTCGCCCAGGTCGAGCGGATTGCGCAGGCGTTGCAGCATTTCCCCGGAGACGTCGCCTTCGACTTGCGCCAGATAGGTCTTGGGCTGCTTGTGGCGCGGATTGCTGATTTCATGCTGGAGCTTGCCGTCGTCGGTGAGCAGCAGCAGGCCTTCGCTGTCGGCATCGAGGCGGCCGGCGGGATAAACGTTGGGAACCGGGATGTAGCCGGCGAGGGTTTCGCGTTCCGGATGGGCGGAGAACTGGCTCATCACCTGGAACGGCTTGTTGAATAATATGAGAGGCATGCGCTGGGGCCTGTGAACAATGAATTTGCTGGCTGCACCCGGTCGGGCGCAGCCAGCAGGCGTAAATTGAATGTTAACAGGCCCTGGCGTCGCAAAATCATGGGATTCCGTAAAATCCTCGGGCATAATCGAGGGCATATCTTATGTCTTATAGAGGACATGGCGTCCGGGCCGGCAGCAGCGTTGCCTTCCCCGGGCATCCATCCGACCTGCTTTCCCGAAATCTCTTAAAATTCCCCGCTTGTTCTGCTTAAACGCCGGAGACCACGATGCCGTACCAACATATCCAAGTGCCTGCCGAAGGCCGGAAGATTACCGCCAATGCCGACTTCACCCTGAATGTCCCGAATAACCCGATCATTCCGTACATCGAAGGCGATGGCATCGGCATGGACGTCACGCCGGTGATGCTCAAGGTGGTCAATGCCGCCGTGGAAAAGGCGTATGGCGGCGCGCGCAAGATCCATTGGATGGAAATCTACGCCGGCGAAAAGGCGACCAGGATCTACGGCCCGGAGGTCTGGATGCCGGATGAAACGCTGGAAGTGGTCAAGGATTACCTGGTCTCGATCAAGGGACCGTTGACGACGCCGGTCGGCGGCGGCATCCGTTCGCTCAATGTCACGCTGCGCCAGCATCTGGACCTGTATGTCTGCCTGCGTCCGGTGCGCTATTTCAAGGGCGTGCCATCGCCGCTGCGCGAACCGGAAAAGACCGACATGGTCGTGTTCCGCGAGAATTCGGAAGATATTTACGCCGGCATCGAATGGCAGAGCGGTTCGGCTGAAGTCAGGAAAGTGATCGATTTCCTGGTCAATGAAATGGGCGTCAAGAAGCTGCGCTTCCCCGAGACCTCGGCGCTGGGCATCAAGCCGGTCTCGCGCGAAGGCACCGAGCGCCTGGTGCGCAAGGCGATCCAGTACGCCATCGACAATGACAAGCCTTCGGTGACCCTGGTCCACAAGGGCAACATCATGAAATTCACCGAAGGCGCTTTCCGCGACTGGGGCTATGCGCTGGCGGCCAGGGAGTTCGGCGCCGAATTGATCGATGGCGGCCCGTGGATGAGGTTGAAGAATCCCAAGACTGGGCGCTATATCATGATCAAGGATGCGATCACCGATGCGTTCTTCCTGCAGATCCTGATGCGTCCGGCCGAATACAGCGTGATCGCCACGCTCAACCTGAACGGCGACTACATTTCCGACGCCGTGGCGGCCCAGGTCGGCGGGATCGGCATCGCGCCCGGCGCCAACATGTCCGACTCGGTAGCGATGTTCGAAGCCACCCATGGCACCGCCCCCAAGTATGCCGGCAAGGACTACGTCAACCCGGGATCGGTGATCCTGTCGGCCGAAATGATGCTGCGCCATATGGGCTGGATCGAAGCCGCCGACCTGATCATCAATGCAATGCAGAAATCGGTGTCGTCCAAGCGCGTGACTTACGACTTCGCACGCTTGCTTGAAGGCGCGACCCAGGTTTCCTGCTCGGGATTTGGTGAGGTAATGATCGAAAACATGTGAGCGCGTTGATGTTTGCGCGAAGTGCGGAAGCCGGGCGATGCCCGGCTTTTTGCTTGGCGGGTGCGTTGACGGTTCAGCGTGCCGGTACGGGCAGCGGATGCCTTGCCAAGGCAGGAAGGGGCGCGCGGCAATGAAAAAGCCTCGCGATGCGAGGCTTTTTCAGGCGCTAACCGGGATTAAGCGGCTTGCTGGATGTTCGAAGCTTGCTTGCCTTTGGGGCCTTGCGTGACATCAAACTGGACTTTCTGACCTTCTTTCAAGGTCTTGAAGCCATTCATGTTGATGGCCGAGAAGTGGGCGAACAAATCTTCGCCGCCGTCATCCGGAGTGATGAAGCCAAAGCCTTTGGAATCGTTGAACCACTTGACTGTACCTGTTGCCATAAAAGCATCTTTCAAATTTTAAACTATCACACGAGCCGTTAAAGCAAGAAGCATCGCGCGTCACGCAGCCCCCCTTAAACCGTGCCCCCTTACATACCTTCAGCATTGACAAGTAGTAACTACTAATCAATGAATCCATTGTTCTCGCTGGAAATCCAAAAGTCAAGCGGTTTTCAGCTTAAAGTTTGGCCGCTTGTTTCTCCGATGGTTACGGTAGCCCTTGATTTAGGATAAATCACCGTCATCTGCGCAGCATCTGGAAAACGCGTAATATCTCCCCATCTGGATCTTACGTAATCATTGTGCGTTGCACAGCTTTTGATGGTCAAATAAACGCATGGCAACCAAGCACGAAAATGATGGCGGTACCGTGTTGGAGCGGCAAGAGGCGAAACTTAAGCCGCCCCCTATGTACCAAGTCCTTTTGTTGAACGATGACTATACGCCGATGGAATTCGTCGTCGCCGTCATCCAGGAGTACTTCAACAAAGACCGTGAAACTGCGACGCAGATCATGCTCAAGGTTCACCGCGATGGGAAGGGTATGTGTGGTGTGTATCCCAAAGATATCGCATCCACAAAAGTGGAACTCGTTTTAACCCACGCTCGAAAGGCAGGGCATCCCCTGCAATGCGTGATGGAGGAAGCATGATTGCGCAGGAACTTGAAGTCAGTTTGCATATGGCCTTTGTCGAAGCCAGACAATCGCGTCATGAATTCATTACCGTGGAGCACCTGCTGCTCGCGCTGCTGGACAACCCGTCCGCAGCCGAAGTGCTGCGCGCCTGCTCGGTGAATATCGACGATTTGCGCAAAACGCTGACCAATTTTATTACCGACAACACCCCGACCGTGCCCGGCACCAACGAGGTGGACACCCAGCCCACGCTGGGATTCCAGCGCGTCATCCAGCGCGCCATCATGCACGTGCAGTCGGCTTCCAACGGCAAGAAGGAAGTGACCGGCGCCAACGTGCTGGTGGCCATCTTCGGCGAGAAGGATTCGCACGCGGTCTACTACCTGCACCAGCAGGGCGTGACCCGCCTGGATGTGGTCAATTTCATTTCGCACGGCGTGCGCAAGGACCAGCAGGCCGATCCGCAGAAGGCGCCGGAAGGCGCCGAGGATGTGCAGGTCGAGGGCCAGCAGAAGGAAAGCCCGCTGGACCAGTTCACGCAGAACCTGAACAAGGCCGCCGCCGAAGGCCGGATCGATCCGCTGATCGGCCGCGAGTCCGAGGTCGAGCGCGTGATCCAGACCCTGTGCCGCCGCCGCAAGAACAATCCGCTGCTGGTCGGCGAGGCCGGCGTGGGCAAGACCGCCATCGCCGAAGGCCTGGCATGGCGCGTGACCCAGGGCGACGTTCCGGAAATCCTCAAGAACGCCGTCGTGTATTCGCTCGACATGGGCGCGCTGTTGGCCGGCACCAAGTATCGCGGCGACTTCGAGCAGCGCCTGAAGGCGGTGCTCAAGCAATTGAAGGACAGCCCCAACGGCATCCTCTTCATCGACGAGATCCATACCATCATCGGCGCCGGTTCGGCCTCGGGCGGTACGCTGGACGCGTCCAACCTGCTCAAGCCGGCGCTCTCCAGCGGCCAGCTGAAGTGCATCGGCGCGACCACCTATACCGAATTCCGCGGCGTGTTCGAAAAGGATCACGCGCTGTCCCGGCGTTTCCAGAAGATCGACGTCAACGAACCGACCGTCGAGCAGACCGTGCAGATCCTGCGCGGCCTGAAGTCCAAGTTCGAAGAGCACCACGGCGTGAAGTATTCCGCTTCGGCGCTGACCTCGGCGGCCGAGCTGGCGGCCCGCTTCATCAATGACCGCCATCTGCCCGACAAGGCGATCGACGTCATCGACGAAGCCGGCGCGGCCCAGCGCATCCTGCCGAAGTCGAAGCAGAAGAAGACCATCGGCAAGTCCGAGATCGAGGAAATCATTTCCAAGATCGCGCGCATCCCGCCGCAATCGGTCAACCAGGACGACCGCGTCAAGCTGCAGACCATCGACCGCGACCTCAAGAACGTGGTGTTCGGCCAGGATCCGGCGATCGAGGCATTGTCGTCGGCCATCAAGATGGCGCGCGCCGGCCTGGGCAAGACCGACAAGCCGATCGGCTCCTTCCTGTTCTCCGGCCCGACCGGCGTGGGCAAGACCGAAGTGGCGAAGCAATTGGCCTTCATCCTGGGCATCGAGCTGGTGCGTTTCGACATGTCCGAATACATGGAGCGCCATGCGGTGAGCCGCCTGATCGGCGCGCCGCCAGGTTATGTCGGGTTCGACCAGGGCGGCCTGCTGACCGAGGCCATCAACAAGAAGCCGCATGCCGTGCTGCTGCTGGACGAAATCGAAAAGGCGCATCCGGATATCTTCAATATCCTGCTGCAGGTGATGGACCACGGCACGCTGACCGATAACAACGGCCGCAAGACCGACTTCCGCAACGTGATCATCATCATGACCACCAACGCGGGCGCCGAGAGCTTGCAGAAGCGCACCATCGGCTTTACCGAGAAGAAGGAAGCTGGCGACGAGATGGTGGATATCAAGCGCATGTTCACGCCTGAATTCCGCAACCGCCTGGACGCCATCATCAGCTTCCGCCCGCTGGACGAGGACATCATCCTGCGCGTGGTCGACAAGTTCCTGATGCAGCTGGAAGAGCAGTTGCATGAGAAGAAGGTGGAAGCCGTCTTCTCCGACAGCCTGCGCAAGTTCCTGGGCAAGAAGGGCTTTGATCCGCTGATGGGCGCACGTCCGATGTCGCGCCTGATCCAGGACATGATCCGCAAGGCGCTGGCCGACGAACTGCTGTTCGGCAAGCTGGTCAGCGGCGGCCGCGTCACTGTCGAGATGGATGACAAGGACCAGGTCAAGCTGGAGTTCCCGGAAGGCGACGACTCGGCGCCTCCCGAAGAGCCGCAGGAAAAGCTGGAAGTGGAATAAACGTCAGGCCGCAGCCGCGAAAAAGCCGGAACATCGTTCCGGCTTTTTTTATGCCCTCCGGGGGACGGGAATGCGCATGATATCCACCGCCGTCATCCCGGCCTTCGCCGGGATGACGGCGGTGGATTGGCAAATGTAGAAATGAAAACGGCGCGGAAGAATTCTCTTCCGCGCCGTTTTCATTCAAGCCACAACAGTTCAGGGCATCAAAGGCTTGCCCGCTTCCTGCTTCGCCTTCACGATCTGCGTCACCTTGTCGATCATCGAGAGGCGATACGCCGTCGATGGATGCAAGGCCGTGTAGCCGTTGGCCACGCTGGCCGGATATTGATCCGCCAGGCGCTTCCAGAAAGCCGGCACGTTGTCGATGTTGTAGCCGGCGCGCGCCAGCAGGTAGAGCGAGAGCGTATCGGCGGCCGCGTCGAGATCCTGGGGATAGACGCGGATGCCCGCGGTGCCGGCGGTGGTGGTCGGATCCGGATGCGGCAGCAGCAGGTTGTCGATGACTTCGGCGATGGTCGACACCATGCGCTGGCGGATCGCGTGGCCGAGGATATTGTGGGCCATGTCCTTGGCGATCAGGTAGGCCAGTTCCTCGTCGGTCTGGGTGAATTTGAGCATGCCGCGGGTGATCAGCACGCGGCGGCCGTCGGCATAGGTATTGATGTTGTCGGCGTTGCCCAGCTCGATACTGAAGGCGCAGGCGAACGTCAGCGGAACATTGATGTTGCGTTGCTGGCCGTTGCGCAGCACGCCCAGGCTGATCGGCGCCTTTTTCACCACCAGCGGGGAGAGCAGCACGGCGGCCTGGCGCTCGGCGTCGGTGCCTTGCGGCATCGGCTTGCCGGCCAGCATGACCAGCAGGTCGCCGCGCTGGATGCCGGCTTGCTCGGCGCCGCTGCCGGGCAGCACGCCGGTCACCTGCAGGCGCTCGTCATAGCCCAGGCTGCGCGCAGTATCGGCATATTCGATGGGGAACGAGTACTTGTTCTTGGCGGTGAAACCAAGCAGGTTGCGCGCATTGCCTCGGCACAGTTGCGCATTGCTGGTCAACAGCGGCGCCGCCACACGGTACAGGCGATCCTGTTGCGCGATTAGATCGCGCAGTTGTTTTTGCTGAGGAGTGTCCGCCGGCCGGGGCGCTTGCGTCACGACCGCGGCGGGGCTGCCGCTGCTGGCGGCGGGCGCAACAGGGACGCCGGTTTCCTGCGTGGCGCAGGCCGCCAATACGGCCAGCGGCGCCAGTACGGCGATACTTCTGAGCTTCTGCCACGCGGGCAGGTAGGGTACGGACATGCGGTTCTCCATCAGTGTTTGCCTGTGCTGCCGAAACCCCCGGCGCCGCGTGCGCTGCTGTCGAATTCTTCCACCACATTGAAGCCGACCTGCAGTACCGGGACGATCACCAGCTGGGCCAGGCGTTCCATGGGGTTTAGGACAAACTCGGTTGCGCCGCGGTTCCATGTCGAGACCATCAATTGGCCCTGATAGTCGGAGTCGATCAGGCCCACCAGGTTGCCGAGCACGATGCCATGCTTGTGGCCCATCCCGCTGCGCGGCAGGATCACGGCCGCATAGTTGGGGTCGGCCAGGTGGATCGCCAGGCCGGTGGGGATCAGGTGGGTGCTGCCGGGGGCGATCGTTAGCGGCGCGTCGATGCAGGCGCGCAGGTCCAGGCCGGCGCTGCCGGGCGTGGCGTAGGCGGGCAACTGGTCTTGCATGCGCGGGTCGAGGATCTTGATGTCGATGGTCTTCATGGAGGCGGCGGTCTGTTTCGATAGGGTAAAAAACATGGCCCGCGAAGGACGCGGGCCGCGGGGTTTCAGGCTGCCATGCGGCGCGCGATTTCGCGCACCAGCTGGCGCGCCAGCATCAGCTTGTCGGCTGGCGGCAGGCTGGCGTGGCCCTGTTCGTCGAACAGCATCAGGGCGTTGTCGTCACGGCCGAAGGTCTGGGGGCCGAGATTGCCCACCAGCAGCGGGATGTTCTTCTTCACCCGCTTGGCGGCGCCGTATTGTTCGAGGTTCTCCGACTCGGCGGCGAAGCCCACGCAATAGGGGCGCTTGGGCAGGGCGGCGACTTCGGCCAGGATGTCGGGATTCTGTGCGAACTGCAATTGCGGCGCGGCGCCGTCGGCGTCCTTCTTCAGTTTTTGCGTGCTGGCATTGGCCACGCGCCAGTCGGCCACCGCCGCCACCGCGACGAACAGATCCTGCCCGGCGACGTTGGCCATCACCGCATCATGCATCTGCTGCGCGGTCTGCACGTCGATGCGCTGTACCCCGTGAGGCGGCTGCAGCGCGGTCGGGCCGGACACCAGCGTGACCTCGGCGCCGGCTTCGCGCGCCGCGCGCGCCAGCGCGTAGCCCATCTTGCCGGACGAGAGGTTGGTGATGCCGCGCACCGGATCGATCGGCTCGAACGTCGGGCCGGCGGTGAGCAGCACGCGGCGGCCGGCCAGCAGCTTGGGCTGGAACGCGGCGACGATGTCTTCCAGCAGTTGGGCCGGCTCCAGCATGCGGCCTTCGCCCATTTCGCCGCAGGCTTGCGCGCCGGCGTCGGGACCCAGCAGCAGGATGCCGTCTTCGCGCAACTGGCGCACGTTGCGCTGGGTGGCCGGGTTCTGCCACATCTCCACATTCATGGCCGGCGCCACCATCAGCGGCACGCGCGCCGGACGCGCGATGCACAGCGTGGAAAGCAGGTCGTCGCAGGCGCCGTGCGCCAGCTTGGACATGAAATCGGTGGAGCAGGGCACGATCACGATGGCGTCGGCATCGCGCGTGAGGTCGATGTGCGGCATGTTGTTGGCGATGCGCGCATCCCAGGCGTCGGTATAGACCGTGTTGCCGGTCAGCGCCTGCATGGTGACCGTGGTGATGAACTGTGTGGCCGCGGCCGTCATCACCACCTGCACGGCGGCGCCGGCGCGGCCCAGTTCGCGCGCCAGCATGGCGGCCTTGTAGCAGGCCACGCCGCCGGTCAGGCCGAGTACGATTTTCTTGCCAGCGAGATCCATGTCTTGTCCCTTGTCCCTGATGAGGCGAACGACGGATTCTTTACTTTTTGGAAACCCGGCGCAGCTCGTCCACCACGAACAATACCGCACCTACGCAAATCGCACTATCGGCCAGGTTGAAGGCCGGCCAGTGCCAGTTGCCGACATAGACGTCGAGGAAGTCGATCACATGGCCGTAGGCGACGCGGTCGATCACGTTGCCGATGGCGCCGCCCAGGATCAGCGCCAGCGCCCAGCAGAACATGCGCTGCCCGGGATGCTTGCGCAGCAGGTGGATGATGAACACCGCGGCGGCGATGCCGATGGCGGTAAACAGGTAACGCTGCCAGCCGCCGCTGGCGGCCAGGAAACTGAAGGCCGCGCCCTTGTTGTAGACCAGCACGAGATTGAAGAAGCCGGTCACCGGCAGCGATTCGCCGTAATGGAACAGCTTGAGGATGGTGATCTTGGTGAGCTGGTCCAGCAGCAGGACGATGGCGGCGATACCCAGCCAAGGTAGAAGATTTTGCGTGCCGGAGGCAGTGGAGGAAGAGCGCTTTTTGGTTGCCATGAGGATGCTCGTTAAGATTGCGCGCCTTCGATACGCGCCGATGGCGCTACTCAGTCCGAACGGTCATTGATTGGTTTCCGTTCGGGCTGAGTAGCCGCATAGCGGCGTATCGAAGACGCGCCGACTACAAATAATCAGGCGAAGCGACGCTGCTCGCCCTGGCCGAACAGGTTGGCGAAGCAGCGGCCGCACAGGCCGGGATGCTCGGCATGAGACCCGACATCGGCGCGATAGTGCCAGCAGCGTTCGCATTTCTGGTTCGCCGACGGCGTGACGACCACGGCTTCCTCTTCCGCTGTGGCGACCTTGGTCACGCGAGCGGCGGAGGTGATCAGCACGAACTTCAGGTCGTCGCCCAGGCTTTCCAGCACGGCCGCCTTGTCGCCGGCCGCCTTGACTTCGACCTCGGCTTGCAGCGAGGAACCGATGTTGCCGGCGATGCGCACTTCTTCCAGTTGCTTGGTGACCGTCGCGCGCACTTCATGCAGCACCGCGAACTTGGCCAGCAGCGCATCGGCGCCGGCCACTTCGGGCAGGGCATAGTAAGTCTGCGAGAAGATGGTTTCGCCGCTTGCTTCGAAGGCTTCCTTGCCGGCGAAGAAGCTCCATGCCTCCTCCGCGGTGAACGACAGGATCGGGGCCATCAGGCGCAGCAGCGCTTGGGTGATGTGCCAGATCGCGGTCTGCGCGGAGCGGCGCGCGGCCGATTCGACGCCGCTGGTGTACAGGCGATCCTTGAGGATGTCGAGGTAGAAGCCGCCCAGGTCTTCCGAGCAGTACATCTGCAGCTTGGCCACCACAGGATGGAATTCGTAGGACTCGAAGTGCGTCAGCACGTCGGCCTGCAGGCGCGCCATGTCGGCGATCGCGTAGCGGTCGATTTCCAGCAGTTCGGCCACCGGCACGGCGTGCTTGGCGGGATCGAAGTCCGAGGTGTTGGCCAGCAGGAAGCGCAGCGTGTTGCGGATGCGGCGATAGGACTCGACCACGCGCTTCAAGATTTCGTCGGAGATCGACAGCTCGCCCGAATAGTCGGTCGAGGCTACCCACAGGCGCAGGATTTCCGCGCCCAACGAGTCGGACACCTTCTGCGGCGCTACCACGTTGCCCTTGGACTTGGACATCTTCTTGCCCTCGCCGTCGACCACGAAGCCGTGCGTCAGCAGCGCCTTATACGGCGCGCGGCCGTTGAGCATCGAGGAGGTCAGCAGCGAAGAGTGGAACCAGCCGCGGTGCTGGTCCGAACCTTCCAGGTAAAGGTCGGCCGGGAACTGCGACTGTTGCTTGTGCGAGCCGCGCAGCACCGTTTGGTGCGTGGTGCCGGAGTCGAACCATACGTCCAGCGTATCCTTGTTCTTCACATAGTGCTCGGCGTCGGCGCCCAGCAGTTCCTTGGGATCCAATGCCTGCCAGGCTTCGATGCCGCTCTTCTCGATGCGCTGGGCGACCTGTTCGATCAGCTCGGGCGTGCGCGGATGCAGCTCGCCGGTTTCCTTGTGCACGAAGAAGGCCATCGGCACGCCCCACTGGCGTTGGCGCGACAGCGTCCAGTCCGGACGGTTGGCGATCATGCCATGCAGGCGCGCCTTGCCCCAGGCGGGGAAGAAGGCGGTGTCTTCGATGCCTTGCAGCGCGGTTTCGCGCAGGCTCTTGCCGCCGTCCTTGGGCGTGTTGTCCATGCTGGCGAACCACTGCGAAGTGGCGCGGTAGACGATCGGCGTCTTGTGGCGCCAGCAGTGCATGTAGCTGTGGTCGAACATGACCAGCTTGAACAGCGAACCGGTTTCTTCCAGCTTGGCGCAGATCGGCTTGGAAGCCTCCCAGATGGTCAGGCCGGCGAACAGCGGCAGCCACGATGCGTAGCGGCCGTCGCCCATGACCGGGTTGATGAAGTCGTCGTCCTTCATGCCGTGCGCCTTGCACGAGACGAAGTCTTCGATGCCGTAGGCCGGCGCCGAGTGGACGATGCCGGTGCCGCTGTCGGCGGTTACGTAGTCGCCCAGGTAGACCGGCGACAGGCGGTCGTAGCCCTTGTCGGCGGCGGCCAGCGGGTGGCGGAAGTTGATCAGCGAGAGCTTCTCGCCGACGGTGGTGGCGATCACGCTGCCTTCCAGGCCGTAGCGTTGCAGGCAGGACTCGACCAGGTCCTTGGCCAGAATCAGCAGCAGCGGTTCGCCGTTGCGCTCGGTCTGTACCAGCGCGTAGTCGAATTCCGGATGTACGTTGAGCGCCTGGTTGGACGGGATGGTCCAGGGCGTGGTGGTCCAGATGACGATGTAGCCCTGGTCGGTCGGCAGCTTGGACAGGCCGAAGGCGGCCGCGACCTTGTCGGGTTCCGCGAACGGGAAGCCGACGTCGATGGCCGGGTCGCGCTTGTCCTGGTATTCCACTTCCGCCTCGGCCAGCGCCGAGCCGCAGTCGAAGCACCAGTTCACCGGCTTGAGGCCGCGATAGACGTAACCCTTCTCCAGGATGGTGCCGAGCGCGCGCAGCTCGTCGGCTTCATTGGAGAAGTTCATGGTCTTGTACGGATTGTCCCATTCGCCCAGCACGCCCAGGCGGATGAAGTCGGCCTTCTGGCGCTCGATCTGCTCGCTGGCGTAGGCGCGCGCCTTGGCTTGCACTTCGGCCACCGGCAGGTTCTTGCCGAATTGTTTTTCGATCTGGATCTCGATGGGCATGCCGTGGCAATCCCAGCCCGGCACATATTGCGCGTCGAAGCCGGCCATGTTGCGGGCCTTGACGATCATGTCCTTCAGGATCTTGTTGACGGCGTGACCGATGTGGATGTCGCCGTTGGCGTACGGCGGACCGTCATGCAGGATGAACTTGGGGCGGTGGGCGGAAGCCTTGCGGATGCGCTCGTAGACTTTCTTTTCCTGCCATTGCCTGACCCATTGCGGCTCGCGCTTGGCCAGGTCGCCGCGCATCGGGAACGCGGTCTCGGTCATGTTGACCGGGTACTTGGAGGGCGCCTTGCCCGGTTTTTCCTGCTTGCCCGGCTTGGCCGGCGATTCGTTGTTGGACATGACAAATTTCTCTGATGGATGCTGGTTGATTCAGGTGGCGCCGCATGGGACGCGGCGCAAATACGGAGAACTGGAACGGAGAGCTGGACGGCGGCTGGCGTGGTGGCCGGCCGGCTGCCAGCGTCAAATTCGGTCGGTCGCCGAAATGGCGAAGCCGGCGTTTTCCCGGAAATAGGCGCGCGCCTGTTCGGCATCGCGCGCGATCGCCGCGGTCAGCGTGGGCAGGTCGACGTACTTCTCTTCGTCGCGCAGTTTCTTCAGGAAATCCACGCGCAGGAGCTTGCCGTAGCAATCGCCCTGGAAGTCCAGCAAGTGGGTTTCCAGCAGCACGCGGCCGCTGTCGTCCACCGTCGGGCGCACGCCCAGGCTGGCCACCGCCGGCAGCGGATGGTCGCCGAGGCCGTGCACCTGCACCACGAAGATGCCCGACAACGCCGGATGCTTGTGGCCCACGCGCATGTTCAGCGTGGGGAAGCCGATGGTGCGGCCCAGTTTCTTGCCGTGCACCACATGGCCGCTGATCGAATAGGGATGGCCCAGCAACTGGCGCGCCAGGCCAAAATCGCCCGCGGCCAGCGCCGCGCGCACGGCCGAAGAAGAAATGCGCACGCCGGCATTGGTCACGGTTGGCATGGAGTGCACTTCAAAGCCGTATTGCTTGCCCGCTGCGACCAGGGTGTCCAGGTTGCCGGCGCGGCGCGCGCCGAAGCAGAAGTCGTCGCCGACCATCAGCCAGCGCACGTGCAGGCCTTGCATCAGGATCTTTTCGATGAAATCTTGCGGCGAGAGCGCGGCGAAATGGCTGCCGAAATGTTCGACGATCACCCGGTCGATGCCGGAGTCGGCCAGCGACTGCAGCTTGTCGCGCAGGTTGGCGATACGCGCCGGCGCGTTTTCCGGCTTGCCCGCCAGTTGCGCGAAGAATTCGCGCGGATGCGGCTCGAAGGTCATCACCGCGGCGTCCAGCCCCAGGCGGCCCGCAGCCTCGCGCACGCGCGCCAGCAGCGCCTGGTGGCCGAGATGCACGCCGTCGAAGTTGCCGATGGTCAGCGCGCAGGGCGCGCGCGATTCGGCGTTGGGAAGTCCGCGAAATACCTTCATTGAAAAGCTGTTTGGAACGCTGGAAAGTGGCTCTGTTGCAAAAGCCTTCCATTATAAATGTTTTCGAAGGCTTTCCTTGATTCGATGGCTGGAATCGGCGCGATCGAGCCTGGTATGAATATTTCTGTTGAGAAATAAACAAACCTTTACATCTCTCCCCAAATCGCATTCAAGGCCGAAAGAGCCGCCATGCCAGCCGTTTCGGTGCGCAGCACGCGCGGCCCCATGGACAGCATCAAGGCGCCCTGGGCGCAAGCGAGTTGTTCCTCTTCTTCATTGAAGCCGCCTTCGGGGCCGACGATCAGGGTCACGGCCTGCGGCGGATGATGGCGCGCCCAACTCGACAGCGGTTGCTCGCCGCGCGGCGACAGCAGGATGCGGCGGTGCAGGTCGCTCTGGGCGATCCAGCGGCGGAATTCGGATAATCCGGCGAGGTGCGGCAGGCGGTTGCGGCCGCATTGCTCGACGGCGGACTGTACGATGCCCTGCCAATGCGCCAGTTTTTTCTCGGCCCGCTCGCCCGACAGGCGCACCACGCAGCGCTGCGCGGCCAGCGGGACGAGCGCGGTGGCGCCCAGTTCGACGGCTTTTTCCACGATCCAGTCCATCTTGGCGCCTTCCGGCAGCGCCTGCGCCAGCGTCAGCGCATAGGGCAGTTCGGCCTCGCGCGGGGAGAAGGTCTTGATCTCGGCATGGACGCGCTTTTTTTCGATGGCGCTCAGGGTGGCGGTGTACTCGCCGCCCTCGCCGTTGAACAGCGTGACATGCTCGCCCGGCTGCAGCCGCAGCACCTGGACGTGATGGGCTACGTGGTCGGGCAGCACCAGGGATGCCCCGATGCTGAGGGGTTGCGGACAAAAGAAACGGGGCATGTGGATGGGACTTGGCGATAAATATGGGGCGATCCGAGATTTTACCGCCTCCGCCCCCGCTCCCGGCCCATTTATGGCGCACAGGGCTTGGGGGCGGGCGCTCTCTGGTAAAATATAGCCCCGCGCGACCCCGGACATTTCCGGGGTTTGCATTTGAATGGCAGCACCGGAGCCGGCGGCAACAGGGCGTTGGCTCCCCGATACAGGTTTTTGGCGCCTGCGGGCGCATCCAGCAACTCTCTGACACCGACATGATTTCCACTCTCCCCACCGATAAGATGGCCAACGCGATCCGCGCGCTGGCGATGGACGCTGTACAAAAAGCTAATTCTGGACACCCGGGCATGCCGATGGGGATGGCGGAAATCGCCGTGGCGCTGTGGGCCAAGCACTACCGCCACAATCCGGCCAATCCGCAATGGGCCAACCGCGACCGCTTCGTGCTGTCCAACGGCCACGGTTCGATGCTGCACTACGCGTTGCTGCACCTGACCGGCTACGACCTGCCGATGGAAGAGATCAAGAACTTCCGCCAATTGCATTCCAAGACCGCCGGCCACCCCGAAGTGCACATCACCCCGGGCGTGGAAACCACCACCGGCCCGCTGGGCCAGGGCATCACCAACGCGGTGGGCATGGCGCTGGCCGAGAAGCTGCTGGCGGCCGAATTCAACAAGCCCGGCCTGGCCGTGGTCGACCACTACACCTACGCCTTCGTCGGCGACGGCTGCCTGATGGAAGGCATCTCGCATGAAGCCTGCTCGCTGGCCGGCGTGCTGAACCTGTCCAAGCTGATCGTGCTGTACGACGACAATGGCATCTCCATCGACGGCCACGTCGAAGGCTGGTTCAAGGACGACACCCCGAAGCGCTTCGAAGCCTACGGCTGGAACGTGATTCCGGCCGTCGACGGCCACAACGTGGAAGCGGTCAACGCCGCCATCCACCAGGCCAAGCTGGCCGACAAGCCGACCCTGATCTGCTGCCGCACCGTGATCGGCAAGGGTTCGCCCAACCTGGCCGGCACCGACAAGGTGCACGGCGCCGCGCTGGGCGACAAGGAAATCGCCGCCGTGCGCGAAGCGCTGGGCTGGACTTCCGCCCCGTTTGAAATCCCGGCCGACGTCTATTCGGCATGGGACGCCAAGGCCAACGGCGCGCAACTGGAAGGCGCGTGGAACAAGACGTTCGCCGACTATTCGGCCAAGTTCCCGGCCGCAGCCGCTGAACTGCTGCGCCGCCTGAAGGGCGAGCTGCCGGCCGATTTCGATAAGACCGTGGCCGCCTACATCGCCTCCACCGTCGAGAAGAAGGAAAACATCGCCACCCGCAAGGCCAGCCAGAACGCCATCCAGGCCTACGCGCAGGTGCTGCCGGAATTCCTGGGCGGCTCGGCCGACCTGACCGGCTCCAACCTGACCAACTGGAAGGAATCGGTGGCGGTGCGCGCCGACCAGGCCGGCAACCACATCAACTACGGCGTGCGCGAGTTCGGCATGAGCGCCATCATGAACGGCATCGCCCTGCATGGCGGTTACCTGCCGTTCGGCGCCACCTTCCTGACCTTCTCCGACTACAGCCGCAATGCGCTGCGCATGGCCGCGCTGATGAAGGTGCGTTCGCTGTTCGTGTTCACCCACGACTCGATCGGCCTGGGCGAAGACGGCCCCACCCACCAGTCGGTGGAACACGTCTCCAGCCTGCGCCTGATCCCCAACCTGGACAACTGGCGTCCGTGCGACACTACCGAATCCGCCGTGGCCTGGGCTGAATCCATCAAGCGCAACGACGGTCCCAGCACCCTGATCTTCTCGCGCCAGAACCTGCCGTTCCAGGAACGCACCGAGGCCCAGATCAAGGACATCGCGCGCGGCGGTTACGTGCTGCGCGATGCGCCTGGCGCCAAGCTGGTGATCATCGCCACCGGTTCCGAGATCGAACTGGCCACCAAGGCCGCCGACGCGCTGGCGGCAGAAGGCATCGCCGTGCGCCTGGTGTCGATGCCGTCGACCGACGTGTTCGACCGCCAGGACGCCGCCTACAAGGCATCCGTGCTGCCCCGCGGCTTGCCGCGCCTGGCCATCGAAGCCGGCGTGACCGCCTTCTGGTACAAGTACGTGGGCCTGGACGGCGCCGTGGTCGGGATCGACACCTTCGGCGAATCGGCGCCGGCCGGCGTGCTGTTCAAGCACTTCGGCTTCACCGTCGAGAACGTGGTGGGCAAGGCCAAGCAACTGCTGGCCTGACCCCCGAGGACAACGCAATGACACAAGCAGCAGCAACGGGCGCGCCGGCCGAGGAAGTCACGATCCGGCGCGCCCGCGTTTCGGACGCGGCGTCGATTGCCGGGGTGCGCATCGACAGCTGGCGCGCCAGCTATCGCGGCCTGGTGCCCGACAGCTACCTGGACAGCTTGCAGCCCGAGCAGAGCGTGAAGCTGTGGGAACAGGTGCTGGGCGCGTCCTCGGACGCGGCCTGCACCTTCGTGGCCGAAACCGGCGGCGAGATCATCGGCTTCGCCTCGGGCATGACGCTGGCCGAGAGCAAGTTCGGCTGCGATGCCGAGCTCTCCGCCATCTGCGTGCTGCCCGACGAACAGCGCCGCGGCCTGGGCAAGAAGCTGCTGGCCAACGTCGCGGCGACCCTGATCAGCGCCGGCGCCACCGGACTGATGGCCTGGGTGCTGGCCAAGAACGAGGGGGCGCGGGAGTTTTTCAAGGCACTGGGCGCCGAACAGCTGTTCGAGCAGACCTTCACCTGGGACGACGGCACCGAGATCGACGAAGTCGGTTTCGTCTGGCGCAAGCTGAAGTCATCATCGTCTTAAGCGGACGGCAGGGAATCGTCAGCCGGAAGGTTTGCCTGAGACGCAGGCCATCCGGTGCAGTGCAGGGCAGGGCCAGAACAATACGCAAGAACAAGGCCGGGAAAGACCGAAAAATGGCCGGGAGCGCCCCGGCCGCCCCAGTAGACTCTCTTGCTGCGGGCGGTTTTCCGGCAGAACCGGTTTGCATTGATTTTTTAATACCTTAAGGAGAAGAGCATGGCAATTCGCGTCGCAATCAACGGTTATGGCCGCATCGGCCGCAATATCCTGCGCGCCCACTACGAAGGCGGCAAGAAGCACGACATCGAGATCGTCGCCATCAACGACCTGGGCGATCCGAAGACCAATGCCCACCTGACCCAGTACGACACCGCGCACGGCAAGTTCCCGGGCACCGTGGCCGTCGACGGCGATTCGATCGTGGTCAATGGCGACCGCATCAAGGTGCTGGCGCAGCGCAACCCGGCCGAGCTGCCATGGGGCGAGCTGGGCGTGGATGTGGTGCTGGAATGCACCGGCTTCTTCACCACCAAGGAAAAGGCCAGCGCCCACATCAAGGGCGGCGCCAAGAAGGTGATCATCTCCGCTCCGGGCGGCAAGGACGTGGACGCGACCGTCGTGTTCGGCGTCAACCACGGCGTGCTCAAGGCCAGCGATACCGTGATCTCCAACGCATCGTGCACCACCAACTGCCTGGCGCCGCTGGTGCAGCCGCTGCATGACAAGATCGGCCTGCTGAACGGCCTGATGACCACCGTGCACGCTTACACCAACGACCAGGTGCTGACCGACGTCTACCACGAAGACCTGCGCCGCGCCCGCTCGGCCACCCAGTCGATGATCCCGACCAAGACCGGCGCTGCAGCAGCGGTCGGCCTGGTGCTGCCTGAGCTGAACGGCAAGCTGGACGGCTTCGCGATCCGCGTGCCGACGATCAATGTTTCGCTGGTCGACCTGTCCTTCGTCGCCGCGCGCGACACCACCGTGGACGAAGTCAACGCCATCCTGAAGGCCGCTTCGGAAGCCGGTCCGTTGAAGGGTATCCTGACCTACAACACCGATCCGCTGGTGTCGGTCGACTTCAACCACAACCCGGCATCGTCCAACTTCGACGCCACCCTGACCAAGGTCTCCGGCCGCCTGGTCAAGGTTTCGTCCTGGTACGACAACGAATGGGGCTTCTCCAACCGCATGCTGGACACCACCGTGGCCCTGGCGACCGCCAAGTAAGACCCCGGCGATACCGGCCGCTGGAAATTTTCCCGGTCGGTATCGTCAATTTCCGGGCTGATTCGGGTTCTTTTCCTCGGATGCAAGCTTGCGCAGGCCGGTGAAAATATGTCATCAGCCTGCAAAGGATCGAAAGGCTGTTGCAAACTTCGGTTTGCAATGGCCTTTCGTCCGTTTGCGGCATTGCATTTCAAACAAGATCAATTCGAATCCACAAGAGGGACGTCATGTCAGCAACCTCATTCCAAGCGCATCGCCTCGTTGCCAGGCTGGCCCTGATCGCCGGTGTCGCCTTTTCGCTTTCCGCGTGCGACTACATCAGCAGTTTCGCCAAGCCCAAGCAGACCCCGGAGGAAGCCAAGGCCGAAGGCATTGCCCTGGGCGCCGGTTGCCGCCAGGCCGGCCAGACCCTGGAAGACTGCTACCAGCGCAATCCGGACGCCCTGAAGGCGGGCATCTTTGCCGGCTGGAAGGACATGCACGAATACATGGCGGCCAAGAACATCCAGACCGTCACGCCGCCACCTCCGCCGCCGCCTGAACCGGCCAAGGACAGCAAGGACAATAAGGATGGCAGGGACGCCAAGGATTCCTCCAGCCGTTCGCGCGAGCGCGACAGTACCCGCGACAGCAACCGGTCGCGCGACCGCGATAGCAGCTCCTCGCGCGACAGCGGTTCCAGCGACCGCCGCGCCAGCCGCGACGACGACAGCAAGCCCACGCCCAAGTATTGAGGCGCAGCAAAGCAAAAACGCCCCTTACGGAGTAATGCCGTTCAGTTAGGCGCTGAACGGCATTTTTGTTTGTGCAGTCCAGACTCCGTTCGCCCTGAGTAGCTGCGCAGCAGCGTATCGAAGGGCAGGCAAGAGCGCTAACGCTGGCTTCGATACGGCCCTGGCGGGCCTACTCAGCCCGAACGGGCTCCGTGATAAGTGGTTCAGAATTAGCCTTAACTGAACGGCATTACCCCTCACGGGATCTTCTTGTTTTTCCGGCAAGCGGTCCGCTCAACCAAACACCAACTGCCACAGCCGGATCACGCAGGCGCGCTCATGTTCCACGCGCTCGGCGTCGATGTGGGCGCGTTCCGCGCCTTGCAGGCGGATCTGGTGCTGCAGCTTGCGGAAGAGCCGGTAGGCATTGGCGGCTTCAGCCGCCAGCGCGGTGTCGATCAGGCCCAGTTGCGCGGCCAGCTTCAGCAGCGCGATGTTGCCGATGTCGCCGGTCAACTGCGGATGTTCCGGCGCATGGCGCAGCACCAGGTATTGGACGATGAACTCGATGTCGATCATGCCGCCTTCATCGTGCTTGAGGTCGAACTGGGTGCTGCGGTTGGGATGGGCGTCGCGCATGCGGCGGCGCATCGACAGCACTTCCTCCTCCAGTTTCTGGTAATCGCGCGGCTGGCGCAGCACGCGTTCGCGCAGCGCTTCGAAACGTTCGCCGATGGCGGCGTCACCGGCGCAGAAGCGTGCGCGCGTGAGCGCCTGGTGTTCCCAGATCCAGGCCGAGTTGAGCTGGTATTTCTCGAACGAGCTGACCGGCGACACCAGCAGCCCGCTGGCGCCGTCCGGGCGCAGCGCGATGTCGATGTCGAACAGCGTGCCGGCCGGGGTGTGGCTGGTCATCCAGGTGATGAAACGCTGCGCCAGCTTGGCGTAGAGCGCCGGGGCCTCCTGGTCGTCGTCGTCGTACAGGAACACCACGTCGAGGTCGGACACGTAACCCAGCTCCTTGCCGCCCAGCTTGCCGTAGGCGATCACCGCGAACTGCGGCACTTCGCGGTGGCGCTGGGCGATGGTCTGCCATGCCGCCTTGATGGTGGCGGCGACCAGGATGTCGGCCAGCGCCGAGAGTTCGTCGGCCAGCTTCTCCACCGACAGGTCGCCCTCCAGGTCTTGCGCCAGCAGGCGGAACAGTTCGGTGTGGTGCAGCTCGCGCAGGATATCCATCTGCCGTTCGGTATCGCCCGGGGCGGTGTCGAGCTGGCGTTGGCAGTTGTCGGCGAAAGCGGCCCAGTCGGAGTCGGCTTTCAGGTTGCGGTCGTCCAGCAGTTCGTCCAGCAGGATGGGGTGCTGGATCAGGTAGGTGGCGGCCCAGCCGCTGGCGCCGATCATGCGGATCAGGCGTGTGAGCGCATGGGGATATTCGGTCAGCAGCGCCAGGTAGGCGGCGCGGCGCGCGATGGCCTCAAGGAAGTCGAGCAGGCGGCCCAGCGTCGGCAACTGGTCGTAATGCAATGCCGCCACCAGCGGCAGGGCGGCGTTGATGACGGTATTGAGGCGGTTGCGGCTCTGTTCCGGCAGGCTTTGCATGCGCGGCGATTGCCAGGTCAGTTGCAGGCGCTTGGCGCCGGCTTCGATATCGGCCGCCGGGAAACCGACTAGCGTGAGCGCATCGGCGATGGCTTCCAGGCCGTCGGTGTCGTTGATGCCCGGGGTTTCGCTTTCGTTGTCGGGCGCGGCTTGCTTGTCGTTGAAAATGGCATCGAACTGCGCCGCCACGATGCGCCGATGCGCTTCCAGCGCCTGCAGCAGGGCCGCGCTGTCGGGGTAGCCCATCATGCGCGCCACCAGCAGCAGGTCATCGGGATTGACCGGCAGGGTGTGGGTCTGCGCGTCTTCCAGGTATTGCAGGCGATGTTCCAGGTCGCGCAGGAACGCATAGGCCGCCAGCAACTGTTCCACCACCTCCGGCGCCAGCAGGTTCTTGGCGGCCAGCGTGCGCAGGGTGACGCGGGTGGAGCGGTCGCGCAGTTCCGGATCGCGGCCGCCCCGGATCAGCTGGAATACCTGGCTGACGAATTCGATCTCGCGGATGCCGCCGCGTCCCAGCTTGACGTTGTTGCTGCGGTCCGGATGCAGCGCTTCCTGGCGTTTGACCTCGGCGCGGATCTGCGCGTGCATCGAGCGCAGCGCATCGATCGAGCCGAAGTCCAGGTAACGGCGGAAGATGAAGGGGCGGCTGATGGCTTCCAGCGCGGCGATGTCTTGCGGGTCGCCGGTCAGCGCGCGCGCCTTGGTCCAGGCGTAGCGCTCCCATTCGCGGCCCTGGCGCACCAGGTATTCCTCGACCATGTTGAAGCTGGCCACCAGCGGGCCGGAATTGCCGTTGGGGCGCAGCGCCATGTCGACCCGGAAGGTGAAGCCGTCCTCGGTGATCTCGGCCAGGGCGCCGATCAGCTTCTTGCCCAGGCGCACGAAGAATTCATGGTTGGAGAGTTGCTTCTGGCCATCTTCTGCCCGGGTGTCGCCGTCTTCCGGGTAGACGAAGATCAGGTCGATGTCGGAGGAGACATTGAGCTCGCCGCCGCCCAGCTTGCCCATGCCCAGCACGATCATCTGCTGCTGGCGCCCGGATTCCTCGCCCATGGGCACGCCGTACAGCGCGGTCTGCTCGCGCATCAGGGCGGCCAGGTGAGTCTGCACCGCGAAGTCGGCGAACTCGGTCATGGTGGCGACGACCTCGCCCAGGTCGGCGCGGCCGGCCAGGTCGCGCTCGATCAGCGTGCAGACAACCAGGTTGCGCAGGCGGCGCATGGCGGCGTTGAGCGCAAGGCCGGTATCCAGGTCGGCCTGCAGGCGGCGTGCAAAGAATGCGCGATCCATGGCCCGGGCGGCTGCTTCGGCGACCAGTGCCGGACGGGCGGCGTCGGCCTGGGTCCAGCGGGTGAAATAACGTGAAGCCTGGGCGTTGACGAGGGGAGCGGTCGGATCTGGCATAAGGGGACGAATGGGTTGGCGCAGGTGTAAAAGAAGGAAAACAGGGCGTAAAACAGGTTCAGTCCCGGCCGGCGACAACCGAAAATAGGACTGGCCTGACGCGGCACTGACGGATTTTTATCCAAAGGCGGATTTTATCCCCCGTTTTTAAACTTATCGCTGTTTTTGCTGTTCATAGCTATTCCGTTCGGATGGCAACACCATGTTTTCCATGCGATCATGTCATTCGCGCGAATTATTTCATATCGAGTTGCCTTAGCCTGATGTCCGAAGAACAACATAACGCCACATCGAAGCCTGCCCATTGGGCGCTATGCTGGCGAATCGTGCGGGGCACCTGTTTTCACCTGAACCGGGCCAGCTATCGCGTCCTCGGCTTCACCTTCAAGCTGCTGCTGGCGGCTTATTTCATTTTCTGCGCGTTGTTCCTGGTGCTGCGCTATGTCGTGCTGCCCGAAATCGGCCACTACAAGCCGCAGATCGAGGGCGTGGCTTCCAAGGCCATCGGCCGCGCGGTGTCCATCGATGCCATCGACGCCTCCTGGAGCGGCTTGCGGCCGCAACTCTCGCTGAACAACATCACCGTACACGACGAGGCCGGCCAGCCTGCGCTGACCTTGCCGCACGTGTCCGCCACCCTGTCGTGGACCAGCGTGCTGGTGGCCGGCCTGCGCCTGGAGAGCCTGGTCATCGAACAAGCCGACCTGGCCATCCGGCGCGATCCCTCCGGCAAGCTGTTCGTGGCCGGCATTCCGGTGCCGACCGGCGGCGACGGCAGTTCGCTGGACTGGTTGCTGTCGCAGCGCGAGATTGTCATCCGCGGCAGCAAGCTGCGCTGGAGCGATGAAATGCGCGGCGCGCCCGAACTGGCGCTGGAAGATGTCGACCTGGTATTGCACAACCATTGGTTGCGCCACCGCATGGCCCTGCGCGCCACGCCACCGGCCGCGTATGCGGCGCCGCTGGATGTGCGCGCAGATTTCAGCCATCCGGCCTTTGCCAGCCGCATTTCCGACGTTTCGCACTGGACCGGCACCCTCTATGCCGACCTGCGCCAGACCGATCTTTCGGTCTGGCGCGCCTGGTTCGACTATCCGCTCGACATTGCCCAGGGGCGCGGTTCGGTGCGCGCCTGGCTGGCGCTGGATCGCGCCAAGGTGGCCAATTTCACCGCCGACCTGGCCTTGTCCGATTTCACCGCGCGCCTGTCGAAGAAGCTGGAGCCGCTGAACCTCAAGCGCGTCAATGGTCGCATTTCGGCCAGCGAGAGCCTGGGCGGCACGCCCGAGGACGGCGTGCCTACCTTCGGCGCCAACGGCCACAAGGTGGCGCTCTCGGATTTCTCCATCGAGATGCCGGATGGTTTCAGCCTGCCGCCCACATCGATATCCGAAAGCTATGAGCCGGCCACCCTGCTCAAAGCCGAACAGACCAGCGTCAAGGCCACCCACCTGAACCTGGAGGCTCTGTCGCAACTGGCGGCGCGCCTGCCCTTGACGCTGTCGCAGCGCAAGCTGCTGGATGACCTGGCTCCGCGCGGCGAGCTTCACGATTTCACCGTGCAGTGGCAGGGGACTTATCCGGAATTGACTTCCTACCGCATCCGGGGCGGTTTTACCGGTCTTGGCCTGAAGGCCCAGGCGCGCCATGTCGAGGTGCGCAAGACCGCGCTGCAGCAGGCGGTGCCGGCGCAGTGGGCAGGTCTTCCGGGCGTGGAGAACCTGGCCGGGGAAATCGATGCGACCGAGAAAGGCGGCACGGTGCGCCTGTCTTCGAAGAAGATGGCCCTGCAATTGCCGGAGCAAATGTTTGCCGAGCCAAGCATGCCTTTCGACAGTCTCGAACTCAAGGCGCACTGGCAATACCAGAAGGACCAGACCCTGCTGTTTGCGCTGGACGACATGCAATTTACCCAGCCGGGCGTGGCCGGCCGCCTGCGCGGCACGCATTTGCTGCCGTTGCAGGGCCAGTCGCTGGGCAGCGTGGACATCACCGGCGAACTGAGCGCGTTCGACCTCAAGACGCTGCGGCGCTACCTGCCGGCGCATATCAGCGAGCCGCTGCGGCGCTGGCTCACCGAAGGGCTGATGGACGGCACCATGCGCGATGTGCAGCTGACGCTCAAGGGCGCACTGGCCGACTTCCCTTTTCATGCGGCAAAGCCGGGCGACAAGCCCAAGGGCCGGTTCCTGGTCAGCGGCGACTTCGACGGGCTCAAGATCAACTACACGCCCGGCCATGTGAACCAGGATGGCAAGGAACCGGAATGGCCCTTGCTGGAAGACGGGAGCGGCAGATTCAGCATCGACAGCACGCAGCTGGAAGTGAAGGCCGACAGCGCCAGGACCCTGGGCGCGAACCTGAGCCGGGTCACGGCGCGCATTGCCGACCTGGCCTCGCATGAGGCCGTGCTGGAGATCGATGGCGCGGCCAACGGCCCGATGTCGACCTTCCTGCAATATGTCAGGCAAAGCCCGGTGGCGCATTGGACCGGCGAGGTCATGGCCCAGGCCAGCGCCACCGGCGATGCGCGGCTGGACCTGAAATTCCAGATGCCGCTGAACCATGCCATCGATACCAAGGCGCAAGGCGTGTTCAGTTTCGCCAACAACGATGTCGACCTGTTGCCTACGTTGCCCATGATGTATCGCACCGTCGGCAAGGTCGAGTTCAACGAGCGCGGCTTCAGCCTCAACGGCATTCGCGGCCAGTTCCTGGGGGACAGCGTGGCCATTACCGGCGGCACGCAGCGCGACGGCAGCAGCCAGGTTCGCATGGATGGCGCGATCAATATCGAGGCCTTGCGCCAGCTCTATCCCGAAGCTTCGATGCAACGCCTGCTGGCGCGCCTGTCCGGCGGCGCCCGCTATACCGCTTCGGTGCTGGTGCGCCAGCATCATCCCGAGGTGATCGTCGAGTCCAGCCTGGCCGGGCTGGGGTCGGAGTTGCCGGCGCCGCTGAGGAAGTCGCCGCAGGAGAGCCTGCCGATGCGCTTCGAGCTGCAGCCCGTCGCCTCCAACGATCCGCTGATCGAACGCGAGGAGATCAAGGTCGCGCTGGGCCCGAACATCGCATCGCATTATCTGCGCGAGAAGGTCGCGGCCCGCTCCGACGAGTGGCGCGTGGTCAGCGGCGGCATCGCCTACAACCAGCCGCTGCCGTCGCCGGCGTCGGGCTTGAGGCTGGCATTGTCCGCCGACAGTGTCGACATGGATGCCTGGCAGGCTTTCAAGGCCGAGATCGCGGGCAAGGGCAATGCGGCATCGGCGGCGGGACAGAGCAAGCTGACCAGTTCGGAAATGGCCCAATACGTGGAGCCGGACATGGTCTCGGCGCGCGTAGGCGAATTCACGCTGATGGGCAAAAAACTCAACAAGCTGGTGCTGGACGCCACACACCAGAAGAACGCCTGGAAAATGAAGCTGGAGTCGCAGCAGGTTTCCGGCGACATTACCTGGGACGAGCCCGGCGGCAGCCGCGGGTCGGGCAAGGTCACGGCGCGCCTGTCTTCGCTGGTTCTGCCCAAGGGGAATGGCGCGGCCGACGCCGCCAATGCCAATGCATCAGGCGCCGGCGGTTCGGAGCAAATGCCCGCGCTGGATATCCGCGCGGAGCAGTTCGAACTGGCAGGCAAGAAGCTTGGCCGCCTGGAGCTCGACGCCAACAATATGATGACTGCGGTGGGCCGTGAATGGCGCATCAACCGCCTGGTGCTGGCCAATGAGGATGCGCAGTTCCGCGCCGCCGGCAACTGGATGTCTTTCGGCGCCAGCAATACCACCAACATCACCTACGCGCTGGATATCAACGACGCCGGCAAGTTGCTGGAGCGCTTCGGTTATCCGGGCACGATCAGGGGCGGCCACGGCAAGCTGGACGGCGACCTGAGCTGGAAGGGCCTGCCCTATGCCATGGACATGGCCAGCCTGGGCGGGCAGCTGCACATGGATGTGCATTCAGGGCAATTCCTCAAGGTCGACCCGGGGGCGGGCAAGCTACTGGGCGTGCTGAACCTGCAGGCGCTGCCGCGCCGCCTGACGCTGGATTTCCGCGATGTGTTTTCCGAAGGCTTTGCGTTCGACAACGTGGTCGGCACCGCTTCGGTCAACCGCGGCATTGCAACCACCGACAACCTGAAAATGACCGGCGTCACCGCCTCGGTGCTGATGAACGGTTCGGCCGACATCGCCAGGGAAACGCAGGACCTGCATGTCGTGGTGATTCCCGAAATTAACCTCGGCACTGCTTCGGTGGTGGCGATGGCGGTCAATCCGGTGGTCGGCGTAGGCACCTTGCTGGCCCAGCTGTTCCTGCGCAATCCGGTGATGAAGTCACTCACTTTCGAGTACAAGGTCACCGGCCCGTGGAGCGATCCTATCGTGGTCAAGCAGGGGCAGGTGTCGCAGGTCGAACCCGAGCGCGTACCGGATAACGGCAAGCCGGCGACGGGCATGCCGTCGACGCCGGCCGAAGCTGCCGGGACTGCGCGCCGCCGGGCACAGAATATCGGCCCGCCGATCAACGTGGGCCACTGATTCCGTCGATGCGCCGGGAGCTTGACGTTGCCGGCGCGGCAGGCGGTTCTGCGCGATACTTGAGGTAATGTACTTGAAGCAATGCAGGCATTTCCGATGAGGCATGACAACATGACGCAAGCATTCAGGGTGGCGGCGATACAGATGGTGTCGACGCCCGAGGTAGGACAGAACTTCGAGAGCGCCGCGCGCCTGGTCGGCCAGGCGGCGGAGCAGGGCGCGGGATTGGTGTTGCTGCCGGAATATTGGCCCATCATGGGCATGCACGAGCGCGACAAGCTCGGCCATGCCGAGACCGACCAGGCCGGCCGCATCCAGGAGTTCATGGCCGACCTGGCGCGCAGGCACGGCATCTGGCTGATCGGCGGCACGCTGCCGATGGCCGCGGCCACCGACGGCAAGGTGCTCAATACGTCGCTGGTCTACGATCCGCAGGGACGGCGCGTGGCGCGCTACGACAAGATCCACCTCTTCAGCTTTTCCCGCGGCGAAGAAAACTACGACGAGGCGCGCACCATCGAATACGGCACCGAGGTCAAGACGTTCGAGGCGCCGTTCGGCCGGGTGGGCTTGTCGGTTTGCTACGATCTGCGTTTCCCGGAACTGTACCGGGCCATGGGCGAGTGCGCATTGATCGTGATGCCGGCCGCCTTCACCTACACCACCGGCAATGCCCATTGGGAAACCCTGCTGCGCGCCCGCGCCATCGAGAACCAGTGCTACCTGCTGGCTTCGGCCCAGGGCGGCAAGCACGTCAATGGGCGCCGCACATGGGGCCACAGCATGCTGGTCGACCCCTGGGGGGAAATCATTTCCGTATTGCCCGAAGGCGAAGGCCTTGTGATCGGCGATATCGACCCCCATCGTCTACAATATGTCAGAGAAAGCCTGCCGGCATTGCGCCACCGCAAGTTTTGAAACGTTGCTGATGTCGTCGCCGATGTTGTTGCCGATGTCGCTGTCGCTGCACTGTATTAAGCCTTCCAGAAGATCCTATGAAATTATTTGAACCGAATATGGGCGCCCTGCAAGTGGCGCGCGACGTGCTCCTGACCCCTTTCGGCCTGGACGAGTCCAAGCTGTTGAAAGCGCTGGGCAGCATGTTCACCCATAAAGTGGATTACGCCGACCTGTATTTCCAGTTCACCAAGAGCGAGGGCTGGAGCCTGGAAGAGGGCATCGTCAAGACCGGCAGCTTTTCCATCGACCAGGGCGTCGGCGTGCGCGCCGTGTCCGGCGACAAGACCGCGTTTTCCTATTCCGACGAGATTTCCGAGCGCGCCCTGCTGGATGCCGCGGCTGCCACGCGCACCATCGCGCGCCAGGGCGCGGGCAAGATCAAGGTCGCCGGCAACATGACTCCCGGCGGCGGCCGTGCGCTGTACCTGCCGCACGATCCGCTGGTCTCGCTGGACGCCACCGCCAAGGTGCAGTTGCTGGAGCGCGTCGAGCGCATCGCGCGCGCCAAGGATCCGCGCGTGGTGCAGGTCATGGCCAGCCTGTCGGGCGAATACGACGTGGTGCTGGTGGCGCGCGCCGACGGCGTGCTGGCGGCGGATATCCGCCCGCTGGTGCGGGTGTCGGTGACAGTCATCGCCGAGCAGAACGGGCGCCGCGAGATGGGCAGCAGCGGCGGCGGCGGCCGCTACAGCTATGCCTATTTCACCGACGCGCTGCTGGAGAAGTACGCTTCCGAAGCGGTCGCCACCGCACTGGTCAACCTGGAATCGCGCCCGGCCCCGGCCGGCCCGATGACGGTCGTGCTCGGGCCCGGCTGGCCCGGCGTGCTGCTGCATGAGGCGATCGGCCACGGCCTGGAAGGCGATTTCAACCGCAAGGGATCGAGCGCCTTCTCCGGCCGCATCGGCGAACGCGTCGCCGCCCGCGGCGTGACCGTGGTCGACGACGGCACCCTGGCCGACCGCCGCGGTTCGCTCAACATCGACGACGAAGGCAATCCGACCCAGTGCACCACGCTGATCGAAGACGGCATCCTGAAGGGCTATATCCAGGACACCATGAACGCGCGCCTGATGAAGATGCCGGTGACCGGCAACGCCCGCCGCGAATCGTTCGCGCACCTGCCGATGCCGCGCATGACCAACACCTACATGCTGGCCGGCGACAAGGACCCGGCCGAGATCCTGGCCTCGGTCAAGAACGGCCTGTATGCGGTCAACTTCGGCGGCGGCCAGGTCGACATCACCAACGGCAAGTTCGTGTTCTCGGCCAGCGAGGCCTACATGATCGAGAACGGCAAGGTGACCTATCCGGTCAAGGGCGCCACCTTGATCGGCAACGGCCCGGATGTACTCAACCGCGTCTCGCTGATCGGCAACGACATGAGCCTGGATTCGGGCGTGGGCGTGTGCGGCAAGGAGGGCCAGAGCGTGCCGGTGGGCGTAGGCCAGCCGACCTTGCGCCTGGATGGCGTGACGGTGGGCGGCACCGCCTGAGCGTTTTTCGCATGCCTCACAAAAGCCGCCGGCGTTCCCGGCGGCTTTTATTTTTTTAGGAAGCCGATTGGCTGCGGAGCGGGGTGAGCCTGCGGCGCCGAAGCAGTAAAAAGGTGAAATGGGCAGGCGATTTCAATGTTTTTTTGCATGTCCGCCACACCCGGGATGATCGGATAGGGGCCAGATTCCGTGCATCGGCCTTGGTTATTTATTGTATTTGTAGCCGTCTTTGCACATATTTTGAGTTTAAATTTTCATTTAAGTCATTATTTTTGGATGTTTTGTGTAAATAATCATGGGAAAGCCATTTTGGTGGCTTCGCTTGCCAAAGCCCGGGATTTGTAGCACTATGGGTGCCTGTTTCGATTTATCCATGCAGCCGACGATGTCTTTCTTCCGCGCTTACTTTTATTTTTACTTTAGCTATTCCAGCCCCACGGCGGTGAAAAGCGGTAAGCGTTCGTAAAAAGACAAAACCGAATTTCCTAAAAAACCGCCAGTGATGGCGGTTTTTTTTTAGTCGATTTCCAGCTAACCAAGCTAAAGCAACTCAGGAGAAAAAATGCCGCGCACTGACGATCTTCGCATCCGAGAAATGAAAGAACTGCTTCCTCCTTCGCATTTGATCCGCGAGTTTGCCTGCACCGAAAAGGTCGAGAGCACCACGGCCGAAGCGCGTACCGCATTGCACCGCATCCTGCACGGCCAGGACGACCGCCTGATGGTGGTCATCGGCCCGTGCTCCATCCACGACACCAAGGCCGCGATGGAATACGCGCGCCGCCTGGTGGTCGAGCGCGAGCGCCACAAGAACGAGCTGGAAATCGTGATGCGCGTCTACTTCGAAAAGCCGCGCACCACCGTCGGCTGGAAGGGCCTGATCAACGATCCGTACATGGACAACAGCTTCCGCATCAACGACGGCCTGCGCACCGCACGCGAACTGCTGCTCAACATCAACGAGCTGGGCCTGCCGGCCGGCACCGAATTCCTCGACGTGATCAGCCCGCAATACATCGCCGACCTGATCAGCTGGGGCGCCATCGGCGCCCGCACTACCGAGTCGCAAGTGCACCGCGAGCTGGCGTCGGGCCTGTCGTGCCCGGTCGGCTTCAAGAACGGCACCGACGGCAACGTCAAGATCGCGGTGGACGCGATCAAGGCCGCCTCGCAGCCGCACCACTTCCTGTCGGTCACCAAGGGCGGCCACTCGGCCATCGTCTCGACCGCCGGCAACGAGGATTGCCACATCATCCTGCGCGGCGGCAAGACGCCCAACTACGACGCCGCCAGCGTGGAAGCCGCATGCCAGGACATCGCCAAGAGCGGCCTGGCCTCGCGCCTGATGATCGACGCCTCGCACGCCAACAGTTCCAAGAAGCCGGAAAACCAGATCCCGGTGTGCGCCGACATCGGCCGCCAGGTCGCCGCCGGCGACACCCGCATCGTCGGCGTGATGGTGGAGTCGCACCTGGTGGCCGGCCGCCAGGATCTGGTGCCGGGCAAGGAACTGACTTACGGCCAGTCCATCACCGATGGTTGCATCAACTGGGAAGAAAGCCTGCAAGTGCTGCAAGGCCTGGCCGACTCGGTCAAGCAGCGCCGCCTGGTGGGTGAGCGCGACGCCGCCTGATCATTGCTGTTGTTGCATGGCAAGCCGCCGTGAGCCAGGTTGTGGCCACGGCGGTTTTTTTATCCGCATCACTGGCGGCCGTGCGGCGCAAGTGTGATGGAAGAGCTTTGTTTTGCATGTGTCCCGGTGCAGAATGGCATCCGCAGTTCCATTGCTGATGCTTAAAATACTTAAGGAGATTGCAGATGTCTACTTCATCCAAAGTCAAACCGATTCCCGAAGGCATGCATTCCATCACGCCGCACCTGGTCTGTGCCGGCGCCGCAGACGCCATCGAGTTCTACAAGAAAGCCTTCGGCGCCGTGGACCGGGGGCGTTTGCCCGGTCCCGACGGCAGGCTGATGCATGCGCAGATCAGCATCGGCGATTCTTACCTGATGCTGGTCGATGAAGCGCCGGAATGGAAGAGCCTGGGGCCCAAGGCGCTGGGCGGCTCGCCGGTCACCATCCACCTGTACGTGGAAGACGCGGATGCCGTATTCGCCCAGGCCGTGGCGGCCGGCGCCCAGGTGACCTTGCCGCTGACCGACATGTTCTGGGGCGACCGCTATGGGCAACTGGTCGATCCCTTCGGTCATAAATGGTCGGTGGCCACGCATGTGCGCGACCTGACTCCGGAAGAGATACGCGAGGGCGCCAACGCCATGATGGCCGCGGCGGGGAAATAAGCGATACCACGCAGCGCAACAGCGTGGCCTGAAGCGCCAACGCCGGCATCATGCCGGCGTTGTCGTTATGTCGTCATCGTATTGCCGCCGCTTAGTCGCGGAAGTTGTTGAATTCCAGCGGGATATCCTTCACTTCCTTGCGCAGCAGCGCCATGGCGGCCTGCAGGTCGTCGCGCTTGGCCCCGGCGATGCGCACGGCATCGCCCTGGATGCTGGCCTGCACCTTCATCTTGCTGTCCTTGATGACGCGCACGATCTTCTTGGCATCGTCGCTTTCGATGCCGTTCTTGACCTTGATCACCTGCTTGACCTTGTCGCCGCCGATCTTCTCGATCTTGCCTTCGTCGAGGAAACGCACATCGACGTTGCGCTTGGTCATCTTGTTGGTCAGCACGTCGCGCACCTGGCCGAGCTGGAATTCCGAGTCGGCGAAGGCGGTCAGTTCGCGTTCCTTTTGCTCGACGCGGGCGTCGGTGCCCTTGAAGTCGAAACGGGTAGAGATTTCCTTGTTGGCCTGCTCGACGGCATTCTTGACTTCGACCAGGTTGGCTTCGCAAACGGTATCAAATGAGGGCATGGCAGTATCCTTTTATTCTTGCGGCCGGAGGGTTCCGGCGTTACCAACGAGATTTTAACGGACTGGCGGCAGCAGGGCTATGGCATGTGCGCCGACAGACGTTCTCCGGCAGCGGCTATAATCCAGCCCTTATGTTCCCGATCCCCATACAGCGCGATTTTTCCCTGCGCGCACTCAATACCTTCGGCATCGACGCCCGCGCGCAGGCCTACCTGGCGGTCGATGCCGTCGATACCTTGCGCGCGGTGCGCGCAAACGCCGAATTGTCCGCCTTGCCGCGCCTGGTGCTGGGCGGCGGCAGCAACCTGCTGCTGACGCGCGACTTTCCAGGCCTGGTGCTGCACATGTGCGGCCGCGGCATCGCCGTGGTCGGCCAGGACAGCGAATTCACCTATGTGCGCGCCGCCGCCGGCGAGAACTGGCATGGCTTCGTGCAATGGACGCTGGCCCAGGGCTTGGGCGGGCTGGAGAACCTGTCGTTGATTCCCGGCAGCGTGGGCGCCGCGCCGATCCAGAACATCGGCGCCTACGGCGTGGAGGTCAAGGATCGTTTCCATGCGCTGAGCGCCTTCGATTTCTCCACCGGCGAAGTGACGGTGCTGGACCGCCCGGCCTGCCGCTTCGGCTATCGCGACAGCGTGTTCAAGCATGAACTGCGCGACAGCGCCGTGGTGCTGGACGTCACCTTTGCCTTGCCCAGGAAATGGCAGGCCAACGCCAGCTACGCCGATGTCGCGCAGGCGCTGGCCGACAAGCAGATTTCTGAACCCGGCGCGCGCGACATCGCCGATGCCGTCATCGCCATCCGCACGCGCAAGCTGCCCGACCCGGCACGGATCGGCAATGCCGGCAGTTTCTTCAAGAACCCCATCGTCAGCGCGCAGCAGCGCGAGGCCCTGGTGAAGCAGCATGCCGGCCTGGTCAGCTATCGCCAGGACGACGGCAGCTACAAGCTGGCCGCCGGCTGGCTGATCGACCAGTGCGGCTGGAAGGGCAAGTCGCTGGGCGCGGCCGGTGTGTACGAGAAGCAGGCGCTGGTGCTGGTCAACCGGGGCGGCGCCAGCGGGGCCGAGGTGGCGGCGCTGGCGCGGGCGATCCAGGCCGACGTGCAGGCAAGGTTCGGGGTGGCGCTGGAGCTGGAGCCGGTTTTCATCTGAGCGGGCAGATCTGGAATGCCGTTCAGTCAAGGCTAATGCTGAGCTATTCAACACCGGAGTCCGTTCGGGCTGAGTAGGCCCGCCAGGGCCGTATCGAAGCCAGCGCGCCAGCGTCAGCAGGCCTTGCCTGCCCTTCGATACGCTGCTGCGCAGCTACTCAGGGCGAACGGGAGCGGGGCTCAACAAGCACAAATGCTGTTCAGTCAAGGCTAATGCAGAACCACTCATCACCGAGTCCGTTCGGGCTGAGTAGGCCCGCCAGGGCCGTATTGAAACCAGCGCGCCAGCGTCAGCGGCCGTGCCTGCCCTTCGATACGCTGCTGCGCAGCTACTCAGGGCGAACGGGGTCTGGAGTGCACAAACACAAATGCCGTTCCGCTAAGGCTAATTCTGAAGCACTCACCACAGAATCCGTTCGGGCTGAGTAGACCCGTCAGGGTCGTATCGAAGCCAGCGCGCCAGCGTCAGCGGCCTTGCCTGCCCTTCGATACGCTGCTGCGCAGCTACTCAGGGCGAACGGAGTCTGGACTCCACAAACACAACTCCACAAATGAAAATGCCGTTCAGTGCTTAACTGAACGGCATTTGTCATCGACTGGCGCTTTTTACATGCGCTGCAACTGCCGGCGGATCAGCCGTAATGGCAGACGTAATCCACGGTTTCCGTGACTTCGATGTCGAAGGACGAATTGCCCGGTACGCTGAACTGGGTGCCGGCGCCGTAGGTATTCCACGTTTCTTCGCCCTTGAGGCGCACACGGCAGCTGCCGCTGATGATTTCCATGATTTCCGGCGAAGCGGTGCCGAAATTGAGCGACGCGGGCAGGATCACGCCCAGGGTCTTCCTGGTGCCGTCGGCGAACAGCACGGTGTGCGAGACGCACTTGCCGTCAAAGTAGACATTGCCCTTTTTCAGGACGGTGACGTTGTCGAATTGGGTGCTCATCAGAAATTCTTTCAGATATCTCGGTTGCAGGCGATTACTTCGAATCCTTGTCCAGCAGCGGCAGCGAAACGGCGGTGCTGCTGTCCAGCAGGCCGGTGCTTTGGTAGATCGCCAGCTTCTGGCGGGTGTCGGTGATGTCCAGGTTGCGCATGGTCAGCTGGCCGATGCGGTCGGCCGGGGTGAAGGCGCCTTCGCCCTTTTCCATGGTCAGGCGTTCCGGCTGGTAGGTCAGGTTGGGCGACTCGGTGTTGAGGATCGAGTAGTCGTTGCCGCGGCGCAGTTCAATGGTCACTTCGCCGGTGATGGCGCGCGCCACCCAGCGTTGCGCGGTTTCGCGCAGCATGATTGCCTGCGAGTCGAACCAGCGGCCCTGGTACAGCAGGCGGCCCAGCTTGCGGCCGTTGTCGCGGTATTGCTCGATGGTGTCTTCGTTGTGGATGCCGGTGATCAGGCGCTCGTAGGCGATGAACAGCAGCGCCAGGCCCGGGGCTTCGTAGATGCCGCGGCTCTTGGCTTCGATGATGCGGTTTTCGATCTGGTCGCTCATGCCCAGGCCGTGGCGGCCGCCGATGCGGTTGGCTTCCAGGATCAGCTCGGTCATGTTGGCGAAGGTCTTGCCGTTCAGGGCCACCGGGCGGCCTTCCTCGAAGCGCACGGTGACGGTTTCGGCCTTGACCTCGACGTCATCGCGCCAGAACGCCACGCCCATGATCGGTTGCACGATCTTGATGCCGCTGTTCAGGAACTCCAGGTCCTTGGCCTCGTGGGTCGCGCCCAGCATGTTGGAGTCGGTCGAGTAGGCTTTTTCCACCGACATCTTGTAGTCGAAACCGGACTTGATCATGAACTCGGACATTTCCTTGCGACCGCCCAGTTCATCGATGAAGGTATTGTCCAGCCACGGCTTGTAGATCTTCAGGTTGGGGTTCACCAGCAGGCCGTAGCGGTAGAAGCGCTCGATGTCGTTGCCCTTGAAGGTGCTGCCGTCGCCCCAGATGTCGACCTTGTCTTCGCGCATCGCGGCCACCAGCATGGTGCCGGTCACGGCGCGGCCCAGCGGGGTGGTGTTGAAGTAGGTCACGCCGGCGGTGGAGATGTGGAAGGCGCCGCTTTGCAGCGCGGCGATGCCTTCGTTGGCCAGCTGTTCGCGGCAGTCGATCAGGCGCGCCAGTTCGGCGCCGTATTGCATCGCCTTCTTGGGGATGGCGTCGTAGTCCGGCTCGTCCGGTTGGCCCAGGTTGGCGGTGTAGGCGTAGGGGATGGCGCCTTTCTGGCGCATCCAGGTCAGCGCGGCGCTGGTGTCGAGGCCGCCGGAAAAGGCGATGCCGACTTTTTGTTTGACCGGAACGGATTGCAGGATGTTGGACATGATCTTGGCTGTTGCGAGTGTGTTGATATGACTTGTTGCTGGTGCGGGCGGCTCAGTCGAACTTGCCGTGTACCAGGTATTCGAGCAGGGCCTTCTGGACGTGCAGGCGGTTTTCCGCCTCGTCCCAGACCACCGACTGCGGGCCGTCGATCACCTCGGCGGCGACTTCCTCGCCGCGGTGCGCCGGCAGGCAGTGCATGAAGAGGGCGTCCTTCCTGGCGCGCGCCATCTTGGGGCCGTCGACGATCCAGCCGTCGAAGGCCTTCAGGCGCGCAGCGTTCTCATCTTCGTAACCCATGCTGGTCCACACGTCGGTGGTGACCAGGTCGGCGTCCTGGCAGGCGTCGGCCGGGTCGGCGAAGAAGGTGTAGTTCTTGTTGCCGGGCGTGACTTGCGCCGGGTCGATGTCGTAGCCCTTGGGGGTGGAGACGTTGACATGGAAGCCGAACACCTCGGCCGCCTGCAGCCACGAATACAGCATGTTGTTGGCGTCGCCGATCCAGGCCACGATCTTGCCGCAGATGGAGCCGCGGTGTTCGATGAAGGTGAACACATCGGCCAGCACCTGGCAGGGATGCTGCTCATTGGTCAGCCCGTTGATCACCGGCACGCGCGAATGCGCGGCGAAGCGTTCGATGATTTCCTGGCCGTAGGTGCGGATCATGATCACGTCGCACATGCGCGACATCACCTGCGCCGCATCTTCCACCGGCTCGCCGCGGCCCAGCTGGCTGTCGCGCGTGTTCAGGTAGATCGCCGCGCCGCCCATCTGGTGCATGCCGGCTTCGAAGGAGAGGCGGGTGCGGGTCGAGTTCTTCTCGAACACCATCACCAGCGTGCGGTCGGCCAGCGTGTGGTGGGGCTCGTAATTCTTGAACTTACGTTTGATCACACGAGAACGTTCGATCACGTATTCGTATTCATCAAGCGTAAAGTCGGAAAACTGAAGGTAGTGTTTGATTGCCATAAATGAAAACGGCGGCCAGCGTGGCGCCTGCCGCCGATCGTTATAACTGCTTAGATTATAAGGGATTCAGGGCAAAAAGATACCCGACCGGGGTTGCCGGGAGGAAACCGGGCCGCAGCCCGTGCTGTGCCTGCCGCGAGGCATCGGTGTTCCGGCCGGATGCGGATCGGATTGTACGACGCGGGGCTTGATGCCCGCCTGGCGCCGGTTCCGGCATGTCAAAAGATCAAGCGATCAAGCGTCAGAAAGACATCGGTGGATTTCTTTCATTTATTGAAGGGCGGGCGCCATGTTTTGTGATTTGTTGGCGCTTTCGCATTCTCGCGTTGATGGTAATGAGAATTATTGTTGTTTGTGGTCCTGGAATTGCCCCTCCTTTTTGATCAGAGAGGGGCCCTGTCCGGGCCTCATTCAATCCATGCCTACCCAATGCATTTCCGAGCATCGCCTCAGCGTGATGGCGCTGGCCTTTTCCTCCCTGTTTTCCATCCCGGCCTTCGCAGAAGGCGAAGCGGATGACAAGCTGCCGCACATCGAAGTCTCCGGCGAGCGCAGCCATTACGACCCGCGTCCGGGCAAGGTATCGACGGCGACGCGCACGGCCGCCGATCTCAGGGATGTGCCGCAAACCGTCAACAGCGTCAACATGGAAGACGCCGCCTCCTACGGCGCACAAACCATGGCCGGGGCGCTGGCGGGGGTGCCGGGCGTCACCAATAATTCCGACACGCGTTTCGATTCCTTCAAGATCCGCGGCTTCTCCAGTGCCGGCGACGTCTTCCTCGACGGCATCCGCGACGATGCGCAGTACGTGCGCAGCCTGGGCAATATCGAGCGCATCGAGATCTTGAAGGGGCCGGCCGCCGTCCTCTATGGGCGCGGCAGCGGCGGCGGGGTGATCAACCGCATCAGCAAGCAGCCGGGAGCCGATGTCCAGAGCAGCCTCAAGCTATTCGCCGGAAGTTACAGCCGCCTGGGCTTTGCCGCGGATGTGAACAAGGTCTTGAGCGAGCAATGGGCCATGCGCATCAATGCCGGCCGCGAGCATGCCAACAGCTTTCGCGACGACGTCAACAGCGCGCGCCAATACATCGCTCCCTCGCTGAAGTGGGACGACGGCCGCACCTCATGGCTGCTGCAGGCGGAGTTTTCCGAATTCGACCGCACCCCGGATCGCGGCATGCCGGCCTGGCGCCGCAACGCCGGCAGCCCCTACCAGTTGCCGCCGGCGGGCCGGGCCACCACCTATGGCGTGCCGGAGCGCGACTACATCAAGGACAGCATGCTGTACCTGCGCTCCACGCTGGAACAGCGGATCGACCAGGACTGGAAGTTGCGCTACACGCTGGGCATGCTCCATCTGAACAGCATCTTCGACAATACCTTCGCGACCAATCTCGAGGGAGCCAACCATAGTATGGTGAGGCGCGCGCGCTGGCAGCAGAATATGCACCAGCGCAACTGGCAGAATAATCTGGAGCTGGAAGGCCGCGCCATGACCGGCGCCGTGCGTCACGACATGCTGTTCGGCGCCGAATACAGCGTGGAACGCCGGCAGCCGACGCTGTATTCCCGTGCCCCCGCCGGCAGCGTGTCGTTGTTGAATCCCTCCAAGGCGCCAGATGCATTGGCGCCACCGGCCTTGTTCAGCAACAGTTTGCATCGCGCCGACGGCATCGCCCTGTATGCGCAGGATCAACTCACCCTTTCGTCGCAATGGAAGATGCTGGCGGGGGTGCGCTGGGATCGCTTCGCGGTCGATTCGACCAGCCGCATGGGCGCGGGAGCCCGGGCCGAACGCACGACTTCCGCCTTGAGCCCGCGTATGGGCCTGGTCTGGTCGCCGCTGGCCGAGCACAGTTTCTATGCCTCCTACAGCAAAAGCTTTATCCCGAGCGGAGGGGCCGATACCGTCAACCTGGACACCGGCGCAAGCACGGTGTCCAACAATGCGCTGCAGCCGCAGTCCAGCCGGCAATTCGAGGTCGGCGTGAAAAGCGATTGGCTGGAGAAGAAAATCAGCACCACCTTGTCGGTATTCCAGCTGGATCTGTATAACCGCCGCACCCTGATTTCCAGCAACCCGAACCTGTTCGTCACCAGCGGCCTGGAACGCAATCGCGGCATTGAATTGTCGGTAGACGGCCAGGTGGCGCCGAGCTGGTTCATCCGCAGCGGTTTTGCGGTTCAGCGCTCCCGCATCGTCGATGCGCCCCGTTGCAACCGCTGCGCCACGCCGGATCTCCAGGGCAAGCGCTCGACCGGCATCTCCGGCGCCAACGGCAGCCTGTTCGTCAGCTATGCGCCGGCATTGGGCTTCTTTGGCGAGGCCGGGCTGGTCTACGAAGGCTCCCGTTACGCCGACGTGGCCAACCGGCTCGACCTGCCCGCCTACACGCGCTGGGATGGCAAGGTGGGCTATCGCCTGCCCAAGCTTGAACTGACGCTCGCCGTCACCAACCTGACCAATCGCCAGTACTACGCCAGTTCCACCGCGGTGACGCAGATCATGCCCGGCGCGCCGCGCAGTGTCCTGCTGAGTGCAGCCTACAAATTCTGAGCCGGACGGTGCCAACAGAAACGGCCGCCTGCACATGCAAGGCGGCCGTTTTTCCTGGCGGGCAGAACTCAGTACAAGGTCTGCGACGATTCATGCACCAGCTGCGCATACAACTGATGCCGCATGCCCGAGATCGCGCCGGACTGCACCGCCTCCAGCACCGCGCAGCCGGGTTCGTTGAGGTGGTGGCAGTTGTAGAAGCGGCACTTGCCCAGGTACGGCGTGAAGTCGCGAAAGGCGCGTTCCAGCATGCCTTCGCTCAACTGGTACAGGCCGAATTCCTGGAAACCGGGCGAATCGATGATGCTGGTCTCTTCCCCCATCTGGTACAGCCGCGTGAAGGTGGTGGTGTGCTTGCCGGTATCCAATGCCGCCGAGATTTCGCGCACCGCGATGTCGGCGTCGGGAATGATCAGGTTGATCAGCGAGGACTTGCCCATGCCGGACTGGCCGATCAGGATGGTGCTCTGGTTTTGCAGCAGCGGCATGAAGGCGGCGCGGGTCTGCTCCGGTTGCGCCGTGGCCGAGACTTCGTGCACCGGATAGCCGAGGCGGGAGTAGACCTGCAGCCGTTCGCGCGTCTTCGGCAGCGCTTCGGCGATGTCGGTCTTGTTCAGGATCAGGTGGGCGGCTACGCCGGCCGATTCGGCCGCCACCAGCGAGCGCGATACCAGGTCGTCCGAGAAGCTGGGTTCGGTCGCCACCACGATGAACAATTGCGTGACGTTGGCGGCCAACAGCTTGGACTTGTACTGGTCGGAGCGGTACAGCAGCGTCTTGCGCTCGTCGATGGATTCCACCACGCCCTGGTTGGACGAGGTGCGGGCGAAGCGGATGCGGTCGCCGACGGCCACATCTCTTTTCTTGCCGCGCGTGACGCATTGCAATTTCTGCTCGCCGGCCTGGACAAGATAATGCCGCCCGTGGGCGGCAATCACCAGGCCGGCTTCCAAGGCGCCGGCTGCCTGGCGCGGTGCGGCGTGCGGTTTCTTCGATGCCATCAGGAGGCGGCGCGCTGGGCGAACACGGCATCCACCTTGGCGGCGCAGATGAAGTCGTTGATCGACAGGCCGCCTTTGCCGTTGTTGACGCTGTGCGTATCGAACTTCACGCCGCAGCGGTTGTAGCTGACCGCCAGCTCGGGATGGTGGTCTTCGGCATGGATCACCCAGGCGATGGCGTTGACGAAGGCCAGGGTCTGGTAATAGTCCTTGAAGTCGAAGCTGCGCGCCAGCTTGCCGCCGTCGACCTGCCAGCCGGGCAAGGCGGCCAGGTGGGCCTGGATGGCGGCTGCGTCCAGGGCGTCGGTCTGGTGGGCGCAGCGGCGGGCTGCGAGTTCGTTGGCGGTAATGCTCATGAAATTCTCCTCGGTTCCGCTTGCGCCGAGGCGCAGCCGGAACATGTTGATTAGTGGCTAGTGGCCCGCGGCGCCTTGCGCCAGGTTCAGGCGGCCAATGCGCAGAGAGGCCGGCGGGTGCGAGTCGTAGAAGGCCGAGTGCAGCGGATCGGGCGTGAGCGTCGAGGCATTGTCTTCGTACAGCTTGACCAGCGCCGACACCAGGTCTTGCGCATTGGTGTGCTGGGCGGCGAAGGCATCGGCCTCGAACTCATGCTTGCGCGAGGTCAGCGACGACAGCGGCGACAGCAGGAAGGTGAAGATCGGCAGCACCAGCATGAACAGGATCAGCGCCATCGCATCGTTGCTGCCGAACAGCAACGGGTTCACGCCCAGGCCGGTGTAGAACCACACCTGGCCCTTGAGGTAGCCCAGCAGCGCCAAAAAGCCCAGCGAGATGGCGAACATCACGCTCACGCGCTTGACGATGTGCTTGAGCTTGAAATGGCCCAGTTCGTGCGCCAGCACCGCCTCGATCTCCTGCGGCGCCAGGCGCGCCAGCAGGGTGTCGAAGAAGACGATGCGCTTGCTCGCGCCGAAGCCGGAGAAATAGGCGTTGCCGTGCGCGCTGCGCTTGGAGCCGTCCATCACGAACAGGCCCTTGGAAGCGAAGCCGACGCGTTGCATCAGGCCCTCGATGCGGCGGCGCAGGTTATCGTCTTCCAGCGCGGTGAACTTGTTGAACAGCGGGGCGATGAAGCTGGGGTAGATCACCAGCATCAGCAGCTGGAACGCGCACAGCACGATCCAGGTGTAGAGCCACCACAGCGCGCCGGCCTTTTCCATCAGCGTGAGCACCACCCACAGCAGCGGCAGGCCGATGGCCGCGCCGACCAGCGATTGCTTGACCAGGTCGCTGAAGAACAGGCCGGGCGTCATCTTGTTGAAGCCGAAACGGGCTTCCAGGCGGAACTGGCGGTAGTAATCGAAGGGCAGGTCGACCGCGCCGGAGATGATGCCGAAGGCCGCCACCAGGCCGATCTGGTACCACATGCCGGGGCCGCCGGTCCAGCCCAGGATGGTACCGGACAGCCATTGCAGCCCGCCCAGCAGCGTGAAGACGACCAGCACCGCGGCGTTGACCGCCAGCGTCACCAGGCCGAACCTGGTGCGCGCCACGGTATAGTCGGCCGCCTTCTGGTGCGCGGCCAACGGGATTTTCTCGGCGAATTCGGCCGGCACCGCGGCGCGATGCGCCAGTACATGGCGGACATGGCGCGCGGCCAGCCAGAAGCGAACGGCCAGGCTGGCGGCCAGGAATGCGACGAACAAAACCGAGAACGTGAGTGAAGACATGCTTTCCCTGTGCGAAAATGGCGGAGGTTCAATGTCCGGCCTGTCCTGAGAGTTTCTGGGCGACAGCGCTGTACAGCAGGACGATCAATCCATACAGCAAGCGAACGAATAAACCTGCAGATGGGCGTTTTCCCACTGCATCGATAAGGAAGAATTATGTCACAAGCCGCCGACGCCAACGCCGGGCAAGCAGTTGCCGCACCGATCCGCCCCAATGAGATGAACCTGGTCTGGGTGGATATGGAAATGACCGGCCTCGACCCGGACAACGACCGCATCATCGAAGTGGCGGTGGTGGTGACCGACTCCGAGCTGAACGTGCTGGGCGAAGGCCCGGTGTTTGCGATTCATCAATCCGATGAAGTGCTGGACGGCATGGACGCCTGGAACAAGGGCACCCACGGCCGCTCGGGGCTGATCGAGCGCGTCAAGGCCTCGACCGTGACCGAGGCCGACGCCGAGAAGCAACTGATTGAATTCCTGAAGAAATACGTGCCGGCCGGCAAGTCGCCCATGTGCGGCAACTCGATCTGCCAGGATCGTCGCTTCATGGTGCGCGGCATGCCCAAGCTGGAAGAATTCTTCCATTACCGCAACCTGGACGTGTCCACGCTCAAGGAACTGTGCAAGCGCTGGAAGCCGGCCATCGCCACCGGCTTCAAGAAGCGCCAGATGCATACCGCGCTGGCGGATATCTTGGAATCGATCGAAGAATTGAAGTTTTATCGCGAGCATTTCATCCAGGAATGAACTTGGGTTGAGCGCGCAGCTCTACACCTGACGCCCCGGCTTGAACCGGGGCGTTTTATATTGGGCGGCCTGTGCGCGAGGGCGGCAGTGTCGCCCAGGTGTGTACAACATGATGAAAGGAACGCCATGTCAACCAGTCGACGCCTATTCCTGCAGGCCGCCATTGCCGCCGGCGCCATGCCGGGTTTGGCAAAAGCAGCCGCCTCTTCTTCAGGTAATGAAACGGGAGAAAACTGGGCGGCCTATTTTGCCGAAGCCGGCGTGCCGGGTACGCTGGTCGTAGCGGACCTGCGCGGCGGCAAGGAACGCATCCTGGTACATGCACAGGAGCGGGCGGCGCAGCGCTTCGTGCCGGCATCCACCTTCAAGGTGCCGCACAGCCTGATCGCGCTCGATGCCGGCGTGCTGCGCGACGAGTTCCAGGTGATCCCATGGGATGGCGTGCAACGCTCCGTCCCGGCATGGAACCGCGACCAGGACCTGCGCTCGGCCATGCGCTATTCGGCGGTCTGGGTGTTCGAGCGTTTCGCCGCCGAGATCGGCAAGGAGCGCGAAGTCGCCTATATGCGCAAGATCCCGTACGGCAATGCCTCGGCCGACGGCCCCGAGCCGTTCTGGGTCGATGGCCAACTGGCCATTTCAGCCAATGAGCAGATCGCCTTCCTGCGCCGCCTGTATCGCAATGAATTGCCTTTCAAGGTGGAACACCAGTTGATCGTCAAGGATGTGATGGTCAACGAGGCCGGAAAGGACTGGATCCTGCGCGCCAAATCCGGCTGGAGCGGCAAGATCGGCTGGTGGGTGGGTTGGGTGGAGCGGGAGGAAGGCCCGGTGTTCTTCGCGCTCAATATCGACACGCCCAACCGCATGGCCGACTTGCCCAAGCGCGAGCGGATCGTGCGCCAGGCGTTGAAGAAGATGGGCGTGTTGCCGGCCTGATTGCGCAGTCCTTTTCATGCAAAACGGCGCGCCAGTTCATGCTGGCGCGCCGTTTTACCTTGGCTTGCGACGACAATGGCGGGACAGTCTTACTCCTGGCCATCGGCCCCGCAGCACTTCTTGTATTTCTTGCCGCTGCCGCAGGGGCAATCGTCATTGCGGCCGACCTTGGGCGCGTCGCGCTGCACCTGCTCCACCGCCGACTTGCGCTTGGGCGCCCAGTAACGGTGGATATGCGGGATGGCCGATTCGATCTCGATGGCCAGCTTGTGGGTCTTGACCGGATCGTCGATCAGTTTGGTTTCTTCTTCCTCCAGCTCGTCCGAGCCCAGCAGGTAGATCGGGCGCATCAGCGGCGCCAGGTCAGAGTGGAAGATCTCGTCCCATTGCTGGGCGCGCAGTTGCATGCCTTCCCAGAAACCCCAGGCCCAGGCTTCCGCATCCAGCAGCGGCTTGCCTTCATGCTCGCGCTCGCAAAACAGCGGTTCGTATTCCTTGGGCGCAACCTCGAAGGTGATGGCGATCTCGTTCATGGTGCGCGCGATCAGGCTGGTGATGCGCTCGGCTTCCTTGCCGGACTTGAACTTGGGCGTGTCTTCCGGGCGGCTGCCCCACACGCGCGGTAGCCATTCGGCCATCAGCACTTCCTGCGGGCCGATGACCAGCGCGGTCAGGTAGCCGTGCAGCGTGTCCATGGTCATGACGTCGTCGGCGCAGCGGTCGGACAGGAGGAAATCGTCGAGTTCGTCGAACTCTTGATCGGAAAGGGGCTGGTCGAGGTGCATGGCTTCCTTGGTATGCGAATTACTGATAATCAGCTTGCCAGTGTAATTCTATTCAGCCAGCGGTGCGAGCATTGTCGGTTTGTCTACTGCCGCGAGAGGTCTTTGAAGCACGCAGACCGCCGCCTCGCCGGTACTCGCCAGTACAATAGCCGGATGAATGAATCCGCCAGCAATTTTCCCGACGCCACATCCTTCGCCACGCTATCGCCCGACATGGTGCTCGATGCCCTCGACAGCGTCGGCCTCTTCGGCGATGGCAGGCTGCTGGCCTTGAACAGCTACGAAAACCGCGTCTACCAGGTCGGGATGGAGGAGGGGCCGCCGCTGGTGGCCAAGTTCTACCGGCCGCTGCGCTGGAGCGACGCGCAGATCCTGGAAGAGCATGCGTTTTCGCAGCAACTGGCCGACGAGGAGATACCGGTGGTGCCGGCGCTGGCGCTGGAAAACGGCGCGACCCTGCAGCGCTATGCGGGCTTTCGCTTCGCGGTATTTCGCCGCCACGGCGGACGCGCGCCCGAGCTGGACAGCCCCGACACGCTGGAATGGATGGGGCGCTTCATCGGCCGCATCCATGCGGTCGGCATGCAGCAGCCTTACGCCGAGCGCCCGGCGCTGGATATCGCCAGCTTCGGCATAGAGCCGCGCGACTGGCTGCTCTCCCACAATTTCATCCCGGATGAGCTCAAGGCTTCCTGGCTCAGTACCGTCGACCACGCGCTGGATGGCGTGCGCCGCTGCTTCGAGCGTGCCGGCGAGGTGCGGGCGTTGCGCCTGCATGGCGACTGCCACGTCGGCAATGTGCTGTGGACCGACGCCGGCCCGCACTTCGTCGATTTCGACGACAGCCGCAGCGGCCCGGCCGTGCAGGATTTGTGGATGCTGCTCTCGGGCGAGCGCGGCGACATGGTGCGCCAGTTGTCCGACCTGCTGGCCGGCTACGAGAGTTTCTGCGAATTCGACCCGCGCGAGCTCTACCTGATCGAGGCGCTGCGCAGCTTGCGCCTGATCCATTATTCGGCCTGGCTGGCGCGGCGCTGGGACGATCCGGCGTTCCCGGTCGCCTTCCCGTGGTTCAACACGCAACGCTACTGGCAAGACCGCATCCTGGAGCTGCGCGAGCAGATCGCGCTGATGGATGAGCCGCCGCTATGGCCGGTCTGAATCGACAAGACGAAGGGGGAAACATGAAAACACGCTGTGCCTGGGTCAATATGAACAATCCCTTGTACGTGAGCTACCACGACGAGGAATGGGGCGTGCCTTGCCACGACGAGACCCGGCTGTTCGAAATGCTCAACCTGGAAGGCGCGCAAGCCGGCCTGTCATGGGAAACCGTGCTCAACAAGCGCGCCAACTACCGTGCCGCCTTCGATCACTGGGACGCCCGCAAGATCGCCCGCTACGACGAGCGCAAGGTAGCCGAATTGCTGGCCAATCCAGGCATCATCCGCAACCGCCTGAAGGTGGCCGCGGTCATCACCAATGCGCATAGCTATCTGCGGCTGAAAGAAGAAACGGGCGGGCTGGATCCCTACCTGTGGGGCTTCGTCGGCGGCAAGCCGATCCGCAACAAATGGAAGGCGCACGGGGAATGTCCGGCCAAGACGCCGCTGTCGGACCAGATTTCCAAGGATCTGGCCAAGCGCGGTTTCAAGTTCGTCGGCTCCACTATCGTCTATGCCTACATGCAAGGCATCGGCATGGTCGACGACCATGTGGTGGGCTGCCACTGCCATGGCCGCAAGCATTGAAGCAGAGGCAGGGGCCGGGGCAGGGGAGCAATGACGCCAGGATGGTTTACACTCGCTGGCGGCCGGATCCTGACCGGCCGTGGATCTGGAATCAAGATGCCGGTTCAGGCAAGCAGCCTGCCGGATTCAGTTTGGGAATAGCATGATTTTCATCAAGTGGTTTGGCTGGTCGGTGCTGTGGATACTGCCCCTGTTGCTGAGGTCGGCGGTGTCCGCGCTGACCCGCAAATCCATTCTCGGCGGACGCGGCGCGATCCGCGTCTGGCTCGGCACCTTGCTGCTGCTGTGCGGCAGCAGCGCTATCGAGTCGCTCATCCGCGCGCAGTTCGATACCGCCGACGAGGGCGCCAGCGCCGACCTGTTCGGTTTCGCCCTGATGGGCGCGCTGGCCGGCAAGTTCAACAAAGTGATCGCCGTGGTGCTGATGCTGGCGCTGGCGGCGCTGGGGTTGAAGTGGCTGCTGGGCGCGTTCTTCGGACGCGGCAACCAGGCCGACCGCGACGACCATCCCGAGCTCGACCTGGCGCCGCCGCGGCGCGGCAGCATCGAGAGCGAACGCAACCGGCTGGCGGGGCTCCGCTATGGCGGCTCGTCGGCGCAAGGCGCCGAGCGGCGCATGCCGCCGGCCCGTCCAGCCGGTCTGGCCAATATGCAGCGGGCGACCGGCGCACCCGCCGCCGCACCCGGCCGCCACCCCGGCATGGCCGGGCGGGAGGACTGGCAAGTGCCTTTGTCGGCACTGAACAGGAGCGCCGCGCAGCGCCAGTTCACGCCACCGCAGGACAGTTCCGGACACGGCGGAAAATGGCCTTCCCTCAAGCCCATGGCGCAAGATGCGCGCCCGCGCCCTGAATCGGAATGGGCGACTTTCGAGACCTTGCGCCCGACCGATGCCATGCTGGCGCGCGCCGCTGCCAGCAGCGCCATTACCGCCGCCAGCGCAGCGGCCAATGCCAGCCTGTCGCGCGCGGCCAATCCGATGCCGCCGGCGCAGCAGATCCCGCCGTCGATCGTGCGCGCGACGCCTAGCCAATCTTCGCAACCCGGCCTGGCGCCGACCCGCAGCATCCGCATCAGCAGTGTCGGCCGCGCGGCCAGGCAGGCCCCGGAACCCAGTACGCCGGCCGAGCGCGCCGATGTCATTCCCACGCGCCTGATGCGCTCGCTGCAAGAAGCGGCGGGGCAGAAAGCGGTTGCCGGCGGCGAAGCGGCCGAGCCACAGGCGCCTGCGGTTGCGGGCGGGATGCAGATGGCGGATGGCGGCGCCATCGCCCCAGCTGCGGAATCCGGCATGGCGCACGGCGAGATGCCGCAAGACATGCCGGCGGCAGCCCAGCCTGCAGCCGTCGAGCCGTACACGGCGCCATGGCTCGAAGCTGTGCCGGAACCGCTGGTTCCGGCCGCTCTTGTTGATTCTGTTGCGCCTGTCGAGGCGCAGCCTGAAGCGCTTCATATTGAAGATCCTTTCATGTCGCTGTTCGACCAGGAACCGGAATCGGTTCCTGCGCCGCAAGCGCCTTCCGGTCCGGTTTCCGGTACGCCATCGTTTGCGGTGCGCAGCCCCGGGCCGGCGCCGGTAGCGCCGCCCGTTACCGCTTATGCGGAAGATGAAGCGCCCGAGCCGCAGGTGCAGATCCCATTGCCCGCGCTGGATTTGCTCGATGTGGTGCCGGATGCCGCCATCGAAGTCGATGCCGAACAATTGCAAGAGACCGGCCGCCTGATCGAACAGCGCCTGAAGGAATTCAAGGTGCCGGTGGCGGTGCTGGGCGCCGAAGCGGGGCCGGTGATCACGCGCTTTGAAGTCGAGCCGGCGCAGGGCGTGCGCGGGGCGCAGGTGGTCAACCTGATGAAGGACCTGGCGCGCGCGCTGGGGCTGACCTCGATCCGCGTGGTCGAGACCATCCCCGGCAAGACCTGCATGGGCCTGGAGCTGCCCAATGCGCGCCGGCAGATGATCAAGCTGTCCGAGATCGTGCATTCGCAAGCCTACCGCAAGTCGGCCTCGCTGCTGACGCTGGCCATGGGCAAGGACATCACCGGCACGCCGGTGGTCACCGACCTGGCGCGCGCGCCGCACATGCTGGTGGCCGGCACCACCGGTTCGGGCAAGTCGGTGGCGATCAACGCCATGATCCTGTCGCTGCTCTACAAGGCCACGCCGGAAGAAGTGCGCATGATCATGATCGATCCCAAGATGCTGGAACTGTCGATCTACGAAGGCATTCCGCACCTGCTGGCGCCGGTGGTGACCGACATGCGCGAGGCCGCGCATGCGCTGAACTGGGCGGTGGACGAGATGGAGCGCCGCTACAAGAAAATGTCGAAACTGGGCGTGCGCAACCTGGCCGGCTACAACCAGAAGATCGATGACGCCCATGCGCGCGGCGAGAAGATCCCCAATCCGTTCAGCCTGACGCCGGACGCGCCCGAGCCGCTGGACAAGTTGCCCACCATCGTGATCGTCATCGACGAGCTGGCCGACCTGATGATGGTGGTCGGCAAGAAGGTGGAAGAGCTGATCGCGCGCCTGGCGCAAAAGGCGCGTGCGGCCGGCATCCACCTGATCCTGGCCACGCAGCGCCCGTCGGTGGACGTGATTACCGGCCTGATCAAGGCCAACATCCCGACCCGCGTGGCCTTCCAGGTATCGTCCAAGATCGACTCGCGCACCGTGCTCGACCAGATGGGCGCGGAGTCGCTGCTGGGCCATGGCGACATGCTGTTCCTGCCGCCCGGCTCGGGTTATCCGCAGCGCGTGCATGGCGCCTTCGTCTCCGACGAGGAGGTGCACCGTGTGGTGGAATACCTGAAGTCGTTCGGCGAGCCGCGCTATATCGAAGAGATCCTGGCGCCGCTGATCGCGGAGGATGCGGCGCAAGGCGACATGTTCGGCAGCGACATGCCCGATCCCGAATCCGATCCGCTGTATGACGAGGCGGTGGCCTTCGTGCTGAAGTCGCGCCGCGCGTCCATTTCATCGGTGCAGCGCCAGTTCCGCATCGGCTACAACCGCGCCGCGCGGCTGGTGGAACAGATGGAGACGGCCGGCGTGCTGTCGGCCATGTCGCGCAATGGCAGCCGCGATATCCTGGTGCCGCCGTCGGGCGAAGAATAAATCCTTATCGCAGCTTCCCGTCATCCCGGCGCAGGCCGGGATCCAGTGTCGTTGGTAGCGATTAACCGGCGTCGGGGTGATGCGACGAACGACGCTGGGTCCTGACTTTCGTCAGGACGACGGTGAATTGAGCGGCAGATAAAAAAATGGCGAACCGGATTTCCGGTTCGCCATTTTTATTTCATCCAGGCCGATCAGACATCCAACTGGGTCACCAGCTTGGTGTTGATATAGGCTTCGATCGCCTCGGTGCCGCCTTCGGAACCGTAGCCGCTGTCCTTGATGCCGCCGAACGGCAGTTCGGGGATCGCCAGGCCCAGGTGGTTGATGGTCAGCATGCCGCTTTCCACGCGCGCGGCCAGCGCGTGCTTGGTGTGCGCCGACTTGGCGAAGGCGTAGGCCGCCAGGCCGAAGGGCAGGCGGTTGGCTTCGGCAATCACTTCATCCAGCGTGTCGAACGGGTTGATCAGCGCCAGCGGGCCGAACGGTTCCTCGTTCATCACGCGGGCCGACAGCGGGATGTTGGTCAGCACGGTGGGCTGGAAGAAGTAGCCGCGGCCGTCGATGCGCTTGCCGCCGGTGCGCAGTTGCGCGCCTTGCGAGACGGCGTCGTCGATCAGCGATTCCAGCGCCGGGATGCGACGCTTGTTGGCCACCGGGCCCATGGTGGTGCCGGCGTCGATGCCGTTGCCGACCTTCAGTTGCTCGGCGTAGGTGACGAACTTGTCGACGAAGGCGTTGAACACGTTCTTCTGCACCAGGAAGCGGGTCGGCGAGACGCACACCTGGCCGGCATTGCGGAACTTGGCGGCGGCCAGTTGCTTGGCGGCGGCGTCGATGTCCGCATCGTCGAACACCATGGCCGGGGCGTGGCCGCCCAGCTCCATGGTGGCGCGCTTCATGTGCAGGCCGGCCAGCGCGGCCAGTTGCTTGCCCACCGGGGTGGAGCCGGTGAAGGAAATCTTCTTGATCACCGGATGCGGGATCAGGTATTCCGAGATCTCGGCCGGCACGCCGTAGACTAGGTTGATGACGCCGGCCGGCACGCCGGCATCGGCGTAGGCGCGGATCAGTTCGGCCGGGGAGGCGGGGGTTTCTTCCGGCGCCTTGACGATGATCGAGCAGCCGGCGGCCAGCGCGGCCGACAGCTTGCGCACCACCTGGTTGAGCGGGAAGTTCCAGGGCGTGAAGGCAGCCACCGGGCCGACCGGCTCCTTGATCACCATCTGGTAGGCGCCCGGCACGCGCGCCGGTACCAGGCGGCCGTAGGTGCGGCGGGCTTCCTCGGCGAACCAGTCGATGGTGTCGGCCGCGCCCAGGGTTTCCATCTTGGCTTCGGGAATCGGCTTGCCTTGTTCCAGCGTCATCAGGCGGGCGATCTCGTCGGCGCGTTCGCGCAGGAGGTTGGCGGCGCGGCGCATGATCTTCGAACGCTCGAAGGCGGAGATATTGCGCCATACGTCGAAGCCCTTTTGGGCGGCTTCCAGCGCGCGGTCGAGGTCTTCGCGGCCGGCGTGGGCGATCTTGCCGATGACTTCTTCGGTGGCCGGGTTGACCACGTCAATGGTGCCGCCGGAAACGCTGGCGCTCCATTCGCCGTTGATGAAAAGCTGTACGTCCTTATACATATGAGGTCCTCGTTCGTCAGGGGTTACAGGGATGCCGCCGACGGCAGTTGCGGCTTGCGCGGCGGGCGTCAATGATGGTGATGGCGACAGCTCTGGCGGCGTCTTGTCGATGTGCGGGCCGGCCAGTTGCTTGTGGATGGGCCGGCCTGCGAGAAGGAGAGTTATACCACGCATCGCGCATGTCCGCAGGCGGCGCCTGCGGACCGCCAACGGGGCAATGAGTCAATGGACGTGCCGGGGGATTTCCATTTCGGCCAGGATCATTTCCACCTGCAGGCACTGTATCTTCAGTTCCTTGATGGCCTTGCGGTACTGGCGCACCGACTTCAGCAGCGGCGGCCCGCTATCTTCGTGCCTGGCGGTGCGGATGACGTTGAGCATGATGTGCGAGAGCATCGTGGCTGCTTCGTCGTGGGAGCTCTTCAGTTCGGCGATGCTTGTCAGCAAGGCAAGCCGTTTGTCCATGGCGATCTCCTCTTGGTCGGGTCTGGTGAGACTGTGCCGCAAGAGGGAATGTTCCGGAGCCGGGAAGGCGGCGGGTTGCATTGCCCGGGGCCAGCCTTGCGGACGAAAAAAGCCCCGCCGAAGCGGGGCAAAGAGGGAACTGGGAGTCATCCCAGTTTTTTTGCAACAACGCAAATCGGCCCGGTCTGCGCCGGTTTGCGCCAAGGTTGGCCGATCAGTACTTCCACATGATCTTTTGCAGTTCCTTGCTGTCGTTGGTTTTGGTCAGCGCCAGTTCGGCCAGGATGCGGGCCTTCTGGGCATTCTGGTCGTCGGTGACGACCCAGTCGTACTTGTCGTCAGGCTGCTCGCCGTTGCGGATCACGACGCCGCTGCCGGTGCGGGTGGCGCGGATGACTTGCACGCCCTTGCCGCGCACTTCCTGCAGCACCGGCACGATCTGTTCGGCCACGCTGCCGTTGCCGGTGCCGTCATGGATGATCGCCTTGGCGCCGGCGTTGACGAAGGCGTCATAGGCGGCGCGGCTGACGTTGCCGTAGTTGTAGGCGATATCCACGCGCGGCAGGCTGTTGATCTTGTCGATGTCGAACTCGGTTTGCGTGGTGTGCGGACGGGCCGGCAGGCGGTAGAACATCAGCTTGTTTTCAACCACGTAGCCCAGCGGGCCGTAGGGCGAACGGAAGGTCTCGACCTTGAACGAGTTGCTCTTGGTGACGTCGCGGCCGGAATGGATTTCGTCGTTCATCACCACCAGCGTGCCTTTGCCGGCGGCTTCCTTGCTACCGGCGACCAGCACCGCGTCATACAGGTTCAGCGCGCCGTCCGCGCCCAGCGCGGTGCCGGGGCGCATCGAGCCGACCACCACCACCGGCTTCTCGCTCTTCAACACCAGGTTGAGGAAGTAGGCGGTCTCTTCGATGGTGTCGGTGCCGTGGGTGATCACGATGCCGTCCACATCGCTTTGCTTGAGCAGTTCGGAAACGCGCTTGCCCAGCTTCAGCAGGCGCTCGTCATTGAAGCTTTCGCTGCCGATCTGGAAAATCTGTTCGCCGCGCACGTTGGCGATCTTCGACACTTCCGGCACGGCGGCGATGATCTTGTCGACCGGAACCACGGCCGACTGGTAGGCCGCGGTGTTGACGCTGGAAGCGCCCGCGCCGGCGATGGTGCCGCCGGTGCCGATGACCACGACGTTGGGTTTCTTGTCCTGGGCCTGCGCCGATACGCTCAGGGCGGCGAAGGCGGCGGACATGATCATGACAGCGCCGATTTGTTTGAATTTTGCCTGCTGCATTTGAAGTCTCCTGGTGACAGTTTGTAAGTCCGTTTTACGGCTTGCTTCCGTTGTTCTGATGGCGCGTCGAAACGGCCGGTCCCGCACGGATGGTGAGGAACGCAGCGATCATACGAAAGCCGAATTGCGATGTCTCATGCTTTTAAAACATGGAAGGATGCGCCAAACGCATGAGTCCCGCCGGCGGCCCGGATCGCGGGGGGAGGGCAAGAAAAAACCGCCGTGAAGGCGGTTGGGGAGGCGTTCGTCGAAGACGGCGGGTCAGAAGAATTCGACGGTGTCGTTGGTGGTGATGCCGGAATGCAGTACACCGGAATCGACCAGCTCTTCATAGAAGCAGATACGGTTGCGGCCGTTTTTCTTGGCGTGGTACAGGGACTGGTCGGCATGGCCGAGGATGACCACCGGCGTTTCGCGCGAGATGCCGACAAAGCCGAGGCTGACCGTGACCTTGCCGACCTGCGGGAAGTCGTATTCCTGCACGTTCTGGCGGAAGCGGTCGAATATCTTGCGCGCGTCGGACAGGGTGGTCGAGCGCAGCAGGATGACGAACTCTTCGCCGCCGAAACGGAAGATGCGGTCGTGGCTGCGGAAGGAGGCGCGCAGGATGTTGGCCATCAGGATCAGCACTTCATCGCCGTACAGGTGGCCGTAGCGATCGTTGACCTGCTTGAAGTGGTCGATGTCGACCACGGCCAGCCAGTGGCCCTTGGCTTCAGCCAGGCCGTCATGGCGGCGGTCGTTCTTCTCCAGCGAATGCGCTTCATGCGGCGCGATGGCGAAGGCGTACTTGGTGAACTGTTCGTCGAAGGTCTTGCGGTTGAACAGGCCGGTCAAGGCGTCGCGCTCGCTGTAGTCGAGCAGGCTCTGGTAATTGCAGTAGACATGGAAGATGCCATGGATGACATCGAGCATCTGTGCATCGAAGGGCTTGGTGCTGCGAATTTCGACGCAGGAGTTCATCTTTCCGTGCAGCCATACCGGCAGCCAGAGGATGTGCGTGCCGTCCTCGGCGGTTTCGAGATATTCGTTGAGATGGCTGCGGATGCAGGCCACCATCGCCGGGTAGCTGGAGAGGGGTTCCTTGGGGTCGTCGCTGGTGTGTTCGTCGATGGTGTGGACTTCGCCGTCGCGGATCACCATCTTTTCCTGAACGTAGTGCGTATCGCGCATGTTGAAGATATCCAGCATGCGGATTTCCTGCACATTGGTCAGCTGGTACAGCGCCGAGATGACGGAGAGCGCCAGACGGGAATGCTCCCGGTGAGCAGTGATCTCTACCAGATGCTTGAGCAGCGGTTTCTTCATCTCGTTATCGATGTCCTGCATGAGCCCATTGTTCTATGTATGGTCGGTACTCGGATTTCGTGCTTCGCCATTCGCGCGATGTATCAGCACTTATGCAAGAATCACGCCATGAATCAAGCAAGGAAGCGGGATGATTTTACACGTTCGCGCGCGCTGGGATGAAGCAGTTTCTGCAGTTTGAAACCGAAAATATCGAATTCATTTCCACTTGGAAATTTTGTTTTGCAGTGAGTCATATTTACGCGCTGGTTTGATAGTCTTTTGACTTTGTGCGCGTTTGCCGATTCATGGACAGTTGCCTGGAAGCCTTGCCCCGAGTGCGTTTCGTGAGTATTTGTGAGAATTGATCCTGGCATCGCATGCATACCCGAGGGACGGCGGCGCCGTATGCAAGCGCGGCAAAACGCGCGCAAAAAAATCGCCGGTTGCTAGGCCGTAATGCCGTTCAGTCAAGGCTAATTCTGAAGCGCTCATCCCCCAAGCCCGTTCGGGCTGAGTAGGCCCGTCAGGGGCGTATCGAAGCCAGCGTGTCACCGTTTAGCGCTCTTGCCTGCCCTTCGATACGCTGCTTGCGCAGCTACTCAGGGCGAACGGAATCTGGACCGCACAAACACAAATGCCGTTCAGCGTTTAACTGAACGGCATTAGGTTGCTAGGCCGGCGATTTTTTATGCTGCTTTCAGTTTCGCCAGCTTGTCAGGCATAGATGATCAGCAGCGCAATGGCGATGATCAACCCGAATTTGGTGATGCGGTAGACGGTCTTGTTCCATTTCTTGAAGCGGCGGCGATACTGGCCGGCCAGCCACACGAAGCGGAACAGTTTGTTCACGCGGCCGGTCTGGTCGCCGGTTTCATTGGGCGAAGCGGCGGCGGTCATCATGGTGCGGCCCAGCCATTGGTTGATCGCTTCGGCCCAGCGGTAGCGCAGCGGGCGTTCGACATCGCAGAACAGGATGATACGGTTCGTCTCGGTCCCGTTCTGCGCCCAGTGGATGAAGGTCTCGTCGAACACCACGCTCTGGCCGTCGCGCCAGCTATAGCGCTTGCCGTCGACTTCGATGAAGCAACGGTCATCGTTGGGCGTGACCAGGCCGAGGTGGTAGCGCAGCGAACCGGCATAGGGGTCGCGGTGCGGATTGAGCGTGCCGCCCGGCGCCAGCTCGGCGAACATCGCCGCCTTCACGCTGGGGACGCGGCGCAGGATCTCGACGGTCTTGGGGCAGAATTTCTCGGCCGAAGGATGGCTGGCGTTGTACCACTTCAGGTAGAAGCGCTTCCAGCCGGCCTTGAAGAAGGAGTTGAATCCGGCATCGTCGTTTTTCTCGGCGGCCTTGATCTTGGCCAGGTTCTGCAGCGCCACGGCTTCATCGCGGATGGTTTCCCAATTCTCGTCGATGAGGGCCAGGTCCTTGAACTCGCGCACGGCCGGATAGGGCACCGCCGGTACGCGCGAGAAGGCGTACATGAACAGGTTGATCGGCGACATGATCGACGAGTGGTCGAAGAACTGGCGCAGGAAGGGCAGCCGCACGCGTCCGCGGAAATGGATGAAAACGATCGAAAACAGGTAAATAAAGACGATTACCCACTTCATTGCATGGTCCTCTTGATGTTGCAGGCCGCCGGCCGATGTTGGCATGCGGCAAGGCAGATGTCTGCCAGATGGAGTCGGATCGGGAAAAACCAACCGCAGAAAGCGTCTGAAGGCGCCCAAAGCGCGCGGATGAGCTGAGTTGGTTCCCGAGCGTAGGCCCGCGCAGCGCGCGAGGCAAGCAAACGATTCTACACCAAGGGGGTGTCAGCAAATGTAAGCGTACCTGCCGCCTTGGCCCCGCTGCGCGGCTACGGCATGAGGGAAATCAAACAGGCAATAAAAAAGCGGGCCGGGGAAACCGGCCCGCGAGGGACAACAACAGTGAAGGATGAGACGTTGCGTATCGCTCAGGCGGCTTGCTGCACCACGGCCGGGCCGCGGTTCCAGCGCGGCAGGCCGGTGAAGGCGAAGTCGATCTCCGGTACGCGGCCGGCGACGATTTCGGCGATGGCGCGGCCGGAGCCGCAGCCCATGGTCCAGCCCAGGGTGCCGTGGCCGGTGTTCAGGTACAGGTTGCTGAACTTGGTCTTGCCCACATAGGGCACGTTGGACGGCGTCAGCGGGCGCAGGCCGGTCCAGTAGACCGGGTTCTCGTAGTCGCAGCCGTCCGGGAACAGTTCCCGGGTGCGGCGGGTGATGGCTTCGCAGCGGGTGGTGTTGAGCTCGCGGGTATAGCCGTTCAGTTCGCAGGTGCCGGCCACGCGCAGGCGGTCGCCCAGGCGCGAGACCACCAGCTTGTAGCCGTCGTCGGTGAGCGAGACGGTGGGGGCGGCGTCGGGATTGATGACCTTGTAGGTGGCCGAATAGCCCTTGCCTGGATAGAGCAGCAGGTCGATGCCCAGCGGCTTGACCAGCGGTTGCGAGAAGCTGCCCATGGCGACCACGAAGGCATCGGCCTTCAATACCTCATGGCGGCCGTCCGGATTGATGACTTCGACCCCGGTCACACGGGCCGAAGCGCCCGCGCCTTCGGTGATCAGGCGGGTGATGGTGGTGGAGAAGCGGAACTGTGTGCCGGCTTGCTCGGCCTTTTGCGCCAGGCCGGTAGTCAGCTTGTAGACGTCGCCGGATTCATCGGTGGCGGTGAAGTCGCCGCCGACGATCTTGTTGCGGATCGAGGCCAGCGCCGGTTCGATCTTCACCACTTCGTCGGCGCCGATCGATTCGCGCGGGCAGCCCAGGTCGCGCATCAGCTTGGCGGCCGGCAGCGATTCCTGGAATTCCTTTTCCTCGGTATAGAAGTGCAGGATGCCGCGGGTCAGGTGGTCGTACTGGATGCCGGTTTCGGCGCGCACGGCCTGCAGGGTCTGGCGGCTGTATTCGCACAGGGCGACGATGTTGCGGATGTTCTCGTCGGTGCGGGCGGCAGTGCATTCGCGCAGGAAGCTGACGGCCCACTTCCATTGCAGCCATTCGGGACGGAAGCGGTACAGCAGCGGGGCGTCTTCCTTGCCCAGCCACTTGAGCACCTTCATCGGCGCGGCCGGGTTGGCCCACGGCTCGGCGTGCGAGACCGAGATCTGGCAGCCGTTGGCGAAGCTGGTTTCCTGCGCCGCGCCGGGCTGGCGCTCGATGACGGTGACGTCGTAGCCTTCTTTCTGCAGGAACCAGGCCGAAGCGGTCCCGATAATGCCTGCGCCCAATACGATCACTTTCATCTCATTCTCCCGGTTTATGCGTGGTCTGGTGCGCGGCGGCGCCGAGCTGCCAGCAGATAGCAGATAGCAGCATTGTAAGAATTTCCCGATTGCCGATGTATTCAATACCGGCAAGGAATTTTCTTCAATATTAAGCAATGAGGCTTTGTTTATTTAAAAAACAAAGAAATTGGAGCAGATGTTTAATTTTTTGAAGATGAGAAGCGGGCCATCTCCTCGGCCACCGCGCGGGTCACGGTTTCTGCCAGCGCCTGGCGCAGGCTCTCCTTGACGCGCTGCGTCAGGATGTCGGAGATATTGTCCAGCACCACCGCCATCTGGTCCTGCAGGTGTTGCTGCAGGACGGAATCGGCTTGCGCCAGCAGGTTTTGCAGGACGTTTTCGCTGATTTCCTGTTCCCATTGGCGGTACTGTTCGGCGCTCGGGCTGGCCATTTCTGGTGCGGGTTGGGCCTGGTGAGCGGCCGGCACCGACGGCTGCCAGAAGGCGCCGGGCTGGGCTGCGGCGCTGGCGGGATGGCCGGCCTGCGGCGGCGCCAGCGGGATGACCTCGGTCAGGAGCGGGATGCTGTTGTCGTCGTGGTTCATGGCATGCACCGTCGCTTAGCTGGCCACGAAGTGGGACAGCGGATAGCCGCGTTCCTTGTAGAAGCGGTAGCGCTCACGGCCGGCGGCGCGGTCGGCGTCGTCGACGGAAATGATTTCCAGCATGCGCTCGAAGCGGGCGAAATGGGCCGGCGTTTCGCCTGAGAGGTTGATCAGCACCTGGTGGTGCGGCAGTTCGATGTCGTCGCTGGCGGTCAGGATGATCGGGGTCTGCGCGGCCAGAGGATCGCCTGCGGCCACATGCGGCAGGAAGTCCTGTTCGGAAAAGGTCCACAGCGCCTGGTCGAGCTGCTGCAGTTCGCTGCGATCGCGCACGCGCAGCACGATCTGGGTGCCGGCGCCGCGCGCCTTGCGCACCAGCCGGCAGACATAGGCGAGTTTTTGCGGGACGTTGCTATGGAAGTCGATGCGGGTCATGGCGGAAGTATAGTGGCAAGCGGTACGGGCTGCCATGATCGGGCGGAGAAGATTGCTTCGCCGCGAGCCATATTCATGGCGCCGTCATCCCGGCGCATGCCCCGGGATCCAGCGCCGTCCGTTACGCTCAGCAGGCGCTTGCAGAGCGTGACAAACGACGCTGGGCCCTGACTTTCATCAGGACGACGGTGTGGTGTTCAAGCCGCCATGCCGCTATGCCGCAGCAGCGCATCGATGCTCGGTTCGCGGCCGCGGAAGGCCTTGAACGACTCGATGGCCGGGCGCGAGCCGCCCACGGCCAGGATTTCCTGCTGGAAGCGGCGGCCGGTTTCGATCGACACCACGTTGCCGCCGCCGGCAGCGGCTTCCTCGAAGGCGCTGTAGGCGTCGGCCGACAGCACTTCGGCCCACTTGTAGCTGTAATAGCCCGCCGCATAGCCGCCGGCGAAGATGTGCGAGAACGAGTGCTGGAAGCGGTTGAACTCAGGCGGGCGGATCACGGCGATGCGGTCGCGCAATTCGTTGAGCAATTGCTGCACGGTCTGGTCGCCGCCTGCCTGGTACTCGTGGTGGATCATCATGTCGAACAGCGAGAACTCCACCTGGCGCAGCATCTGCAGGCCGGACTGGAAGTTCTTGGCGGCGATCATCTTGTCGTACAGCGCGCGCGGCAGCGGCGCGCCGGTCTCGGCATGCGCGGAGAGGTGCTGCAGCACATCCCATTCCCAGCAGAAGTTTTCCATGAACTGCGACGGCAGCTCGACCGCGTCCCATTCCACGCCGGAGATGCCGGACACGCCGACTTCATCGACTTGCGTCAACATGTGGTGCAGGCCATGGCCGAACTCGTGGAACAGCGTGATCACTTCATCGTGCGTGAACAGCGCCGGCTTGGCCACGCCGTCGACCACCGCCGGTTCGGTGAAGTTGCACACCAGGTAGGCGATCGGCGTCTGCACGCCGTTGGCGGTCAGGCGGCGGGCGCGGGCGTCGTCCATCCAGGCGCCGCCGCGCTTGCCGCTGCGCGCGTACAGGTCGAGGTAGAACTGGCCGACCAGCTGGCCGTCGCGCTCGATGCGGAAGAACTTCACGTCCTTGTGCCACACCGGCGCGGTGTCCGGCTTGATGGTGACGCCGAACAGTTGCTGCGCGACCTGGAACAGGCCGCCCACCACCTTGGGCTCGGGGAAGTATTGCTTCACTTCCAGTTCCGAGAAGGCGTAGCGCTGCTCGCGCAGCTTTTCCGAGGCATAGGTGCTGTCCCAGGCTTCCAGTGTGTCCAGGCCCAGCTTTTCCCTGGCGAAGGCCTTCAGTTCGGCATAGTCCTTTTCGCCGAAGGGGCGGGCGCGCCGGCCCAGGTCTTCGAGGAAGGCGATGACTTCGGCCGGCGATTGCGCCATCTTGGCCACCAGCGAGACTTCGGCGAAGTTGGCGTAGCCCAGCAGTTGCGCCTCTTCCTTGCGCAGCTTCAGGATGTCGTCGATGTTGGCGCTGTTGTCCCATTCCGGCCTGGCGCCCAGCTCGGACGCCTTGGTGGCGTTGGCGCGGTAGATCTTCTCGCGCAGCGCGCGGTTGTCGGCGTATTGCAGCACCGGGAAGTAGGAGGGGAAGTGCAGCGTGAACTTGAAGCCGGGCTTGCCGTCCTTCTCGGCGGCGGCGCGCGCGGCCTGCTTGACGTCATCCGGTAGGCCGGCGAGTTCGGCTTCGTCCTCGACGAACAGGCCGAAGTCGTTGGTGGCGTCCAGCACGTTCTCGGAGAAGCGGGTGGTCAGCGCCGCCTGCTTTTCCTGGATGGCGGCGAAGCGTTCCTTCTTGTCGTCGGGCAGCTCGGCGCCGGACAGGCGGAAGTCGCGCACGGCGTTGTCCACCACCTTGCGGCGCGCGGCCGACAGCGAGGCGAAGGCCGGGCTGGCCTGCAGCGCCTTGTACTTCTCGAACAAGGCCAGGTTCTGGCCCAGGCCGGTCCAGAATTCCACCAGGCGCGGCTGGTTCTCGTTGTAGGTGGCGCGCAGCGCCGGCGTATCCATCACCGAGTTCAGGTGGCCGACCACGCTCCAGGCGCGGCCCAGCTTTTCGGTGGCGGACTCCAGCGGTTCGACGAAGTTGTCCCAGGTGACCTCCGCCATCGGCGCTTCCAGTTCGGTTACCAGGCGGCCGGCGTCGGCCAGCAGCTTGTCCAGCGCGGGCGTGACGTGTTCCGGCTGGATGGCGTCGAACTGGGCGTAGCCCGAAAAGTCGAGCAGGGGATTGGCGGCGATGTCAGTGGTCATGGAGTCTTCTCTATTCAGTTCAATATCAGGTGCGTTCGGCGGCTTCGATGGTGTTGACCAGCAGCATGGTGATGGTCATCGGTCCGACGCCGCCCGGCACCGGGGTAATGTAGCCGGCGACTTCCTTGACGTTGGCGAAGTCGACGTCGCCGCACAGCTTGCCGTTGTCGTCGCGGTTCATGCCGACGTCCAGCACCACGGCGCCCGGCTTGACCATGTCGGCGGTGACGATGTTGCGGCGTCCGGTGGCCACTACCAGGATGTCGGCGTTGCGGGTATGCGCGCCGAGGTCACGGGTCTTGGAATTGCAGATGGTGACGGTGGCGCCGGCTTGCAAGAGCAACATCGCCTGCGGCTTGCCGACGATGTTGGAAGCCCCCACCACGACGGCGTTGGCGCCGCGCACCGGGTAATCGATCGATTCCAGCATCTTCATCACGCCGTACGGGGTGCAGGGGCGGAACAGCGGCTGGCCGGTCATCAGCAGGCCGGCGTTGCTGATGTGGAATCCGTCCACATCCTTCTCGGGGGCGATGGCTTCGATCACCTTGTGCGCATCGATATGGGCCGGCAGCGGCAGCTGCACCAGGATGCCATTGATCTTCGGGTCCTGGTTCAGGGCGTCGATGCGGGCCAGCAGTTCGGCCTCGGTCAGCGAGGCCTCATACTTTTCCAGCACCGAATACAGGCCGTTGTCTTGGCAAGCCTTGACCTTGTTGCGCACATAGACCTGGGACGCCGGGCTGTCGCCGACCAGGATCACCGCCAGGCCAGGCTGCTTGCCTTGAGCGGTCAGGGCGGCGGCGCGTTTGGCAACGTCGGCGCGCAGTTGTTGGGAGAGCAGGTTTCCGTCGATCAGTTGAGCTGGCATGGCAAATATAGAAGCAGGGCGGTGGCGAAAGCCCCGGGCGGCGCCGGGGCGATGAAAGCGCATGAAGCGCAGAACCCGTGATTATAAAGCCAGCGCGGCCGGGCGACGATGCGGCGCCCGACGGAAGAGCATCGAAGAAAATTGCCTTTCATGCAATCAAAATGCCCGCGCTTCCACAATGGGGGCATTTTGCCCCGTGCGCGACGGGGAATTTCAATTTCGGTTATGCTCCCGCAACCAAAGCGCTACGACATCACTTTTGAAGGACGCCCGCATGACCGATTTGCTGAACCAACGCCTGCAACAGCTCGCCAGCCCGCAACATATCGCGCTGCTCGGCCAGGGTTTGCGCGGCGTGGAACGCGAAACGCTGCGGGTCGACCGCCACGGGCAACTGGCGCATACGCCGCATCCGCCGGCGCTGGGTTCGGCGTTGACCAACGACCTGATCACCACCGATTACTCCGAGTCGCTGCTGGAATTCATCACGCCGGCCGAGCCGGATATCGCCACCGCCCTGCAACGGCTGGATGAGATCCACCGCTTCGTCTACGCCCGGCTGGGCGGCGAGCTGCTGTGGAATGCCTCGATGCCCTGCGTGCTGCCGCCTGAGGACGAGATTCCCATCGCCTGGTACGGCAGTTCGCACATCGGCATGCTCAAGCACGTCTACCGCCGCGGCCTGGCGCTGCGCTATGGCCGCACCATGCAGTGCATCGCCGGCATTCATTACAACTTCTCGCTGAATGAAGGCGTATGGGACGTGCTGCGCGAAAGCGACCGCGGCGTCGATGCCTCGGTTTCGCGGCGCGACTACCAGTCGGAACGCTACATCGCCTTGATCCGCAACTTCCGCCGCTACAGCTGGCTGCTGATGTACCTGTTCGGCGCCTCGCCGGCGGTGGCGACCAATTTCCTGCGCGGCCGCCCGCACCAGCTGGAGACCTTGTCCGACGACACGCTCTACCTGCCCTACGGCACCAGCCTGCGCATGAGCGACCTGGGTTACCAGAACAACGCCCAGGCCAACATCACCCCGCACTACAACAACCTGCCGGCCTACATCCGCAGCCTGGCGCATGCGGTCAGCGAGCCCTATCCGCCTTACGAGGCGATCGGCACCAAGCGCGATGGCGAATGGGTGCAGATCAACACCAACATCCTGCAGATCGAGAACGAGTTCTATTCGTCGATCCGCCCCAAGCGCGTCATCTACAGCGGCGAACGCCCGGTGCAGGCCTTGTCGGCGCGCGGCGTGCAGTATGTGGAAGTGCGCTGTATGGACATCGACCCGTTCGATCCGCTGGGCATCAACCTGCAGACGGCGCGCTTCCTCGATGTGTTCCTGCACTTCCTGGCTTTCGACGACAGCTGCCTGACCTCGGACGAGGAGGGTATCGAGAACCGCGCCAACTTCATGGCCACGGTCAAGCAGGGGCGTCAGCCCGGCCTGCAATTGCAGTTCAAGGGCCGTGCGATCGGCTTGAAGGAATGGGGCGAGCAACTGCTGGAGCGCATGGCGCCGGTGGCCGAACTGCTGGACCGGCAGGCCGGCGGCAGCGCCCACCGCGACAGCATGGCCGCCCAGCGCGCCAAGCTGGCCGACCCCGACGCCACGCCATCGGCGCGGGTGCTGCGCGAGATCCGCGCGGCCGGCAATTCCTTCCCGGCCTGGGCCCTGCAAAACAGCGCGGCGCAGGCCGGACAACTGCTGGCCGAGCCGCTGACGGCGGCGCAGACCGCCGACTTCGTCGCCATCGCCCAGGCTTCGCTGGAGGCCCAGCGCGAAATCGAGCGCACCCAGACCGGCGACTTCGACGCCTTCGTCGCCGCCTACCGCGCCAGCACGCTGGGCAATATCAGCGTCTGATCCTCCAGGCCGGAACCAAGCCGCCGTCTTTACGCCTATCTATATAGAACCGACCTCATCCGGTGCATGATCCATGGGGCGGTATCGCTGCTGCCGCCAGGCTTGTGATGCGAACTTCATTGTCTTTTTGATATTTTTCGTGGTGGGCCGCTGCGGTCGCAGTGCTTCTTCGATGGCCTGAACGGGGTGGCGAAGGATTATTTTGCGGCATTGCAAACATGGCAAAAAATCCCCTTCATATCGTCCTGACCGTAAAAATACGGTGGCTGGAAAGCGCCTGTTCATGCCGCTTTGCAGCATAATTTTGCATTATGAAATCAATTATCGCAATTTGAAAATCAAAAAATCCCTGATAAAATGCGTCGTCCATACGGCTGGAAGACCGTACATTAGAGTTTATGAGTGTTTTCCACGCATCATCGCCGGCGGCTATTTGCACTGAATGACCCGACCGACCCGGCCAGTCCATGAGATCTGGCCAGGGCCTTCAACAAACAGGAGACATGACATGTCAGCCCAAATCGACCAAGTCCTGGCGCAGGCCGCCAACGATCCCGACGTGATGGAAACCCAGGAGTGGCTTGACGCCCTCGAAGCCGTGATCGAGAAGGAAGGTCCGGACCGCGCCCACTACCTGATGGAGCGCATGGTCGACCTGGCCCGCCGCCGCGGCGCGCATATTCCGTTTTCCAGCAATACCGCCTACGTCAACACCATCCCCGCCGACCAGGGCGAGCACTGCCCCGGCAACCTCGAATACGAAGAGCGCCTGCGCTCGTGGATGCGCTGGAACGCCATGGCCATGGTGGTCAAGGCCAACCGCGTCGACGGCGACCTCGGCGGCCACCTGTCCTCGTTCGCCTCGCTGGCCAACATGCTGGGCATCGGCTTCAACCACTTCTGGCACGCCCCGACCGAAGACCACGGCGGCGACCTGCTGTACATCCAGGGCCACTCCTCGCCCGGCATCTATGCGCGCGCCTTCCTGGAAGGCCGCCTGACCGAAGAGCAACTGATCCATTTCCGTCGCGAAGCCGACGGCAAGGGCCTGTCTTCGTACCCGCACCCGAAACTGATGCCGGAATTCTGGCAGTTCCCGACCGTCTCGATGGGCCTGGGCCCCTTGATGGCGATCTACCAGGCGCGCTTCCTGAAGTACCTGCACGCCCGCGGCATCGCCAAGACCGACAACCGCAAGGTCTGGGCCTTCTGCGGCGACGGCGAGATGGACGAACCGGAATCGATGGGCGCCATCGGCATGGCCGGCCGCGAAAAGCTCAACAACCTGGTCATCGTGGTCAACTGCAACCTGCAGCGCCTGGACGGCCCGGTGCGCGGCAACGGCAAGATCATCCAGGAACTGGAATCCGACTTCCGCGGCGCCGGCTGGAACGTGGTCAAGGTCATCTGGGGCAGCGGCTGGGACGAGCTGCTGGCCAAGGACAAGGAAGGCATCCTGCAGAAGGTGATGATGGAAACCGTCGACGGTGAATATCAGAACTACAAGGCCAAGGATGGCGCCTACGTGCGCAAGCACTTCTTCGGCAAGCACCCCAAGCTGCTGGAAATGGTCAGCAAGATGTCCGACGACGACATCTGGCGCCTGACCCGCGGCGGCCACGATCCGCACAAGATCTACGCCGCCTTCAAGGTCGCGCAAGAGAGCAAGGATCAACCGACCGTGATCCTGGCCAAGTCCATCAAGGGCTACGGCTTCGGCAAGGCCGGCGAAGCGCGCAACACCGCGCACAACACCAAGAAGCTGGACGACGAGGCCATCAAGGCCATGCGCGACCGCTTCCAGCTGCCGATCTCGGACGCCGACCTGCCCAATATCCCGTTCTTCAAGCCGGCCGACGACGCGCCTGAAATGCAATACCTGCACGAGCGCCGCAAGGCCCTGGGCGGCTATCTGCCGCAGCGCCGTCCGCAAGCCGACGAGAAGCTGCCGGTGCCTGAGCTGTCCGCCTTCCAGGCAATGCTGGAGCCGACCGCCGAAGGCCGTGAAATTTCCACCACCGCCGCCTATTCGCGCGTGCTGACCGCGCTGCTGCGCGACCAGAACCTGGGCCCGCGCGTGGTGCCCATCATGGTCGACGAATCCCGTACCTTCGGCATGGAAGGCCTGTTCCGCCAGATCGGCATCTTCAGCCAGGTCGGCCAGCTGTACGAACCGGTCGACAAGGACCAGGTCATGTACTACCGCGAAGACAAGGCCGGCCAGATCCTGCAGGAAGGCATCAACGAAGCGGGCGGCATGAGCTCGTGGATCGCCGCGGCGACCTCGTACTCGACCAACAACCGGGTAATGATCCCGTTCTACACCTATTACTCGATGTTCGGCCTGCAGCGTATCGGCGACCTGGCATGGGCGGCAGGCGACATGCGCGCGCGCGGCTTCCTGATCGGCGGCACCGCCGGCCGCACCACCCTGAACGGCGAAGGCCTGCAGCACGAAGACGGCCACAGCCACGTGTTCGCCTCGGCGATCCCGAACTGCGTACCCTACGACCCGACCTTCGCCCACGAAGTCGCGGTGATCATCCATGACGGCCTGCGCCGCATGGTGGCCAACCAGGAAGACGTGTTCTACTACATCACCGTGATGAACGAGAACTACGCGCATCCTGGCATCAAGCCGGGCCAGGAAGAGGGCATCCTGAAGGGCCTGTACCTGTTGAACGAAGGCGGCAAGAAGAACAAGCTGCGCGTGCAACTGCTGGGCTCGGGCACCATCCTGCGCGAAGTCATCGCCGCCGCCGACCTGCTGCGCGACGACTGGAAGGTCGACGCCGACGTCTGGTCCGCGCCCTCGTTCACGCTGCTGGCCCGCGACGGCCAGGACGTGGAACGCTGGAACATGCTGCACCCGGCCGAGACCGCGAAGAAGAGCTACTTCGAGCAATCGCTGGAAGGCACCGACGGCCCGATCGTGGTCTCCACCGACTACATGCGCACCTATGCCGAACAGGTCCGCGCCTTCGTGCCCAAGGGCCGTTCCTACAAGGTGCTGGGCACCGACGGCTACGGCCGTTCGGACACCCGCGCCAAGCTGCGCGAGTTCTTCGAGGTCAACCGCTACTTCGTGACCGTGGCGGCCTTGAAGTCGCTGGCCGATGAAGGCAAGATCAAGCCTGAAGTCGTGGCGCAGGCGATTGCCAAGTACGGCATCGACCCGAACAAGCCGAACCCGGTGACCCAGTAAGTTCCGCCGACCCGAGCATCCCCGCTTCAGCTTCCTGATCGCGGGGATGTTTCGTGTCGGTGCCAGCCGGAAAACAGGAAAACGGCGGCCGCAACATGGCTTAAGATGCAATGGCCACGCGGCAGCACCTTCCCCTCTGCGAATACCCCCTCCCAGCCCAAGGCCGGGGAACAGAACAACGGAGCGCAACAGATGAGTCAAGTCGAAGTAAAAGTCCCGGACATCGGCGACTTCAAGGAAGTCGAAGTCATTGAGGTGATGGTCAAGGTCGGTGACACGATCAAGGTCGACCAGTCGCTGATCACCGTCGAATCCGACAAGGCCAGCATGGAGATTCCCTCCAGCCAGGCTGGCGTGGTCAAGGAAATCAAGGTCAAGGTCGGCGACAAGGTCGCCGAAGGCTCGCTGTTGCTGATCGTCGAAGGCGAAGGCGCCGGCGCAGCGCCGGCCGCGGCCCCAGCACAAGCCGCAGCAGCGGCGCCGGCAGCGGCACAGGCTGCGGCGCCCGCACCGACACCTGCTGCTGCTCCCGCTGCTGCACCCGCTGCCGCCGGCGGCGTGATCCAGATCGAAGTGCCCGACATCGGCGACTTCAAGGAAGTCGAAGTCATCGAACTGATGGTCAAGGTCGGCGACACGGTCAAGGCCGAACAGTCGCTGCTGACCGTCGAGTCCGACAAGGCCAGCATGGAAATCCCGTCCAGCCACGCCGGCGTGATCAAGGAACTGAAGGTCAAGCTGGGCGACAAGGTCGCCAAGGGCAGCATCATCGCCTCGCTGGAAACCACTGGCGGCGCGCCTGCCGCGGCTGCTCCGGCCGCCGCACCAGCGCCTGCTGCCGCGGCCCCCGCGGCTGCGCCAGCGCCTGCGGCAGCACCGGCCGCCGCGCCGGCCATCGCCACCGCATCGGCGACCAGCACCGGCGGCAAGGCCCACGCCTCGCCGTCCGTGCGCAAGTTCGCGCGCGAACTGGGCGTGGATCTGGCGCGCGTGCCGGCCACCGGCCCCAAGGGCCGTATCCTGCAAGAGGACGTGCAGAACTTCGTCAAGGGCGTGATGGCCGGTTCGACCCAGGTTGCCGCCGCACCGGGCAAGAACGGCAGCGGCGCCGGCATGGACCTGCTGCCGTGGCCGTCGCTGGACTTCTCCAAGTTCGGCGCCACCGAGCTGCAGCCGTTGTCGCGCATCAAGAAGATCAGCGGCCCCAACCTGCACCGCAACTGGGTGATGATCCCGCACGTGACGCAATTCGACGAAGCCGACGTCACCGAACTGGAAGAATTCCGCGTCGCCTCCAATGCCGCTTACGCCAAGGCCAAGTCGCCGGTCAAGCTGACCATGCTGGCGTTCGTCATCAAGGCCAGCGTCGCCGCGCTGAAGAAATTCCCGGCGTTCAATTCCTCGCTGGACGCCAATGGCGAAAACCTGATCCTCAAGCAGTACTACAACATCGGCTTCGCGGCCGATACGCCGAACGGCCTGGTGGTTCCGGTGATCAAGAACGCCGACCAGAAGAGCATCAGCCAGATCGCCACCGAAATGGGCGAGCTGTCGGCACAGGCGCGTGACGGCAAGCTGAAGCCGGCCGACATGCAGGGTGCGACCTTCACCATCTCGTCCTTGGGCGGCATCGGCGGCACCGCCTTCACGCCCATCATCAACGCGCCGGAAGTGGCGATCCTCGGCCTGTCCAAGTCGATCACCAAGCCGGTGTGGGACGGCAAGCAGTTCGTGCCGCGCCTGATGCTGCCGACTTCGCTGTCCTACGACCACCGCGTCATCGACGGTGCAATGGGGGCCCGCTTCTCGGCCTACCTGGCTGACGTGCTGGGCGACCTGCGCAAGTCCTTGCTCTAATCAAGTCGATGCGCCGCCCCGGTGGCGGCGCGCAGCGAAACAGAACATAACGGAGCCAAGACAATGAGTCTCTCTGAAGTCAAGGTCCCCGATATCGGGGATTTCAAGGAAGTCGAAGTCATCGAAGTGATGGTCAAGGTGGGCGACACGATCAAGGTCGACCAGTCGCTGATCACCGTCGAGTCCGACAAGGCCAGCATGGAAATCCCGTCGTCGACGGCGGGCGTGGTCAAGGAACTGAAGGTCAAGGTCGGCGACAAGGTCGCCGAAGGCTCGGTGCTGCTGATGGTGGAAGCTTCGGACGCGGCTGCCGCGGCCCCTGCGCCGGCGGCCGCTCCGGCGCCTGCAGCGGCGGCACCGGCGGCAGCGCCCGCCGCTCCCGCAGCCACAGCGGCCGCACCGGCCGCCGCCAGCTTCGGCGGCAGCGCCGACGTGCAGTGCGACGTGATGGTGCTGGGCGGCGGTCCCGGCGGCTACTCGGCCGCCTTCCGCGCGGCCGACCTTGGCCTCAACACCGTCATCGTCGAACAGGAAGCCACGCTGGGCGGCGTCTGCCTGAACGTCGGCTGCATCCCGTCCAAGGCGCTGCTGCACGTGGCCGCCGTGATCGACGAGACCGCCGCCATGGCCTCGCACGGCGTCACCTTCGGCAAGCCCGAGATCGACATCGACAAGCTGCGCGGCTACAAGGACAAGGTGATCGGCACCATGACCGGCGGCCTGGCCGGCATGGCCAAGGCGCGCAAGGTCGCCGTGGTCAACGGCAACGGCCAGTTCGCCGGCCCCAACCATATCGAAGTGACGGCCGCCGACGGCAGCAAGAAGGTGGTGCAGTTCAAGCACGCTATCATCGCCGTCGGCTCATCGGTGGTGAACCTGCCGTTCGTGCCGCAGGATCCTCGCATCGTCGACTCCACCGGCGCGCTGGAACTGCGCCAGGTGCCCAAGCGCATGCTGGTCATCGGCGGCGGCATCATCGGCCTGGAAATGGCGACGGTCTACTCCACGCTGGGCGCGCGCATCGACGTGGTCGAGATGATGGACGGCCTGATGCAGGGCGCCGACCGCGACATGGTCAAGGTCTGGCAGAAGTTCAACGAGAAGCGCTTCGACAACGTCATGCTCAAGACCAAGACCGTGGCGGTGGAAGCGTTGAAGGAAGGCATCAAGGTCACCTTCGAGGCCGCCGAAGCCGGCGCCAAGTCGCCCGAGCCGCAAGTCTACGACCTGGTGCTGGTGGCCGTGGGCCGTAGCCCCAACGGCAAGAAGGTGTCGGCCGACAAGGCCGGCGTGATCGTCGGCGAGCGCGGCTTCATCCCGGTCGACAAGCAGATGCGCACCAACGTGCCGCACATCTTCGCCATCGGCGACCTGGTGGGCCAGCCGATGCTGGCGCACAAGGCTGTGCATGAAGGCCACGTGGCGGCCGAGGCGATCGCCGGCGAGAAGAGCTTCTTCGACGCCAGCGTGATCCCGTCGGTGGCCTACACCGATCCGGAAGTGGCATGGGTCGGCGTCACCGAAGACGAAGCCAAGGCCCGCGGCATCAAGATCGAGAAGGGCCACTTCCCGTGGGCCGCTTCCGGACGCGCGGTGGCCAACGGCCGTTCCGAAGGCTTCACCAAGCTGCTGTTCGACGCCGAGACGCACCGCGTGATCGGCGGCGGCATCGTCGGCACGCACGCCGGCGACATGATCGGCGAAGTGGCGCTGGCCATCGAGATGGGCGCCGACGCGGTCGACATCGGCAAGACCATCCACCCGCACCCGACGCTGGGCGAATCGCTCGGCATGGCGGCGGAAGTGGCGGAAGGGCATTGCACCGACCTGCCGCCGCAGCGCAAGAAGTAAGCGTTGCTGCGCAATGAAAAACGGCGAACTCCGGTTCGCCGTTTTTTTTCGCCTGCGGACAGGACCGGCGGCGCTTAAAGAAGTTTGCCCGGATTCATGATCAGGTTGGGATCGAAAGCCTGCTTGATCCGCAACATCAATTCCATCTCCAGCGGTTGCTTGTAATGGCGCAGTTCGTCGCGGCGCTGTCCTCGCCGCCGATGGCGGTTTCGGCCGCCTGCGTGAACGCCGCCAGCGACCGTTGCCAAAGCGCCAGGCCATCAGCCTGATCTGCCCAATTAATCGAATCAACCATTGACCAACTTCAGGCTGGCTTCGGTATAACGCTCGCCGACCGCCGCGCCGATCGGGAACAAGGCGTTGAGCTGCAGCAGGTCTTGCGGACTCAGCTTCACGCCGGCTGCGCCGGCGTTTTCTTCCAGATAGCGGCGGCGCTTGGTGCCGGGGATGGGCACGATGTGCGGATCCTGCGCCATGACCCAGGCCAGCGCCAACTGGCTGGGCGTGCAACCGTAGCCTTGCGCCAGTTGTTTTACCTTCTCCACCAGCGCCAGGTTCCTGGCGAAGTTCTCGCCCTGGAAACGCGGATTGGTGCGGCGGAAGTCATCCTCGGCCAGGTCCTCGAACCTGGTGATCGCCCCGGTGAGGAAACCGCGTCCCAACGGGCTGTAGGCGACGAAGCCGATGCCCAGCTTGCGGCAGGTGGCCAGCGCATCTTGTTCCGGATCGCGCGTCCACAGCGAGTATTCGCTTTGCAGCGCGGCGATCGGATGCACGCGGTGCGCGCGCTCGATGGTGGCGGCCGAGGCTTCGGACAAGCCGATGTAGCGGATCTTGCCGGCCTTCACCAGGTCCGACAGCACGCCCACGCTTTCCTCGATCGGCGTGTTGGGATCGATGCGGTGCTGGTAGTAGAGGTCGATGGTTTCCACACCCAGCCGCTTCAGGCTGCCTTCGATGGCCTTGCGGATATAGCCGGGGCTGCCGTCGACGCCGCGCACCGAAGGATCGTTGGGATCGCGCACGAAGCCGAACTTGGTGGCGATGAAGAACTTGTCGCGGCGGCCCTTGATGGCGCGGCCCACCAGCTCTTCATTGGTGAAGGGGCCGTACATGTCGGCCGTGTCGAGCAGGTTCACGCCCAGTTCCAGCGCGCGGTCGATGGTGGACAGCGATTCGGCGTCGTCGCGGTTGGAATAGAAATCGCTCATGCCCATGCAGCCCAGGCCGATGGCGGAGACCAGCGGGCCGTTGGCGCCCAGGCGGCGGGTGCCGACGGCCGATCCGGGTTGGAGATGGTTGGCGGAAGTTTGCTGTGTCATGTTGGCGTCCTTTCATGGTTGACGCTGGCGGGCCGCGCGGCGACGGCTGCATCGTTGCGATCGGCGGCGCGGCGTTCCTGCTTGCGCGAAGAGCGCGCGGCGTTGGCTGCGGCTTCTTTTTCAATGTCGCCGTAGAGGTCGATCTTCTGGTGCAACACGGCCAGGTTGCTCTGCAGTTCGGCCAGCGTTTGTTGTACGGAAAGCGTATGGGCCTGCAGGATCGCTTTCCGTTCCGTGACGCTTTCCAGTGTATTGCCCAGGCGCCGCAGCTCGGCGTAGCGCAGCATTGCGCGCACCGGCAGGCCAGTAGCCTTGAGCTTGAGCAGGAAGGCGACCCAGTTCAGGTCTTCCTGCGTATAGCGCCGGTGGCTGTTGTCGCGCCGTTCGACCGGATCGAGCAGGCCGATGCGTTCGTAATAGCGCAGCGTATGCACCGAAAGTCCGGTAGCCGCGGCAGCCTGGGCAATGGTCATGGAAGTCGTCATGGGAGGCAGTCTATTTGTTGGAGTGCGCTCTAAGTCAAGCGCGGTTTTTCCATTATCGGCAACTTGGCGCCGGCTTGCTGGCGGCCGTGGTTTATTGTCATCTTGCCATGCTGCCGGGGGGCGGCATGTCCGCGTACAATGCGCGCTGCCGCCCATGACCCTGCCCTCCGGAGGAAGCACCAATGAACGCCCACGCCGCCACACAACTTCTGCTCGATGCCCGCACCAGCGGCCTCTTGCTGGACTGGCGCCGGCTGGCAGTCGGGGATGCTGCCACCGCCTATGCGGTGCAGGATGCGCAGTTGTTGCGCCTGGGGCCGGTGGGCGGCTGGAAAGTCGGCAGCAAGGGTGAGGGAATGGAGCCGGCCTGTTCGCCGTTGCCGGCCTCCGGCATGCTGGCCGCGGGCGTCGAATTGTCCGGCCCGCAGTGGCGGATACGCGGACTGGAGGCCGAGCTGGCGTTGCGCGTCGGGCGAGACTTCGATCCGGGCGATGCGTTGCCGTCCCGCGAGGAGCTGCTGGGCGTGTTCGACGCCGTGCTGCCTGCCATCGAAGTGGTGGAAACCCGGCTGGGGCCGGCGCCTTGCGGCAACCCCTGGGCTGCGATGGCCGACCTGCAAAGCCACGGCGCGCTGGTGCTCGGCACGCCATTGCCCATGCCCGCTGCCGCGCCCGACTTGCGCGCCATCAGTGCGAGCCTGTCGCTGGATGGCAAGGAAGTGGCGCGCATGACCGGCGGCAACCCCGCCGCCGACGTGTGGGCCATGCTGGCCTGGCTGGCGCGCCATTGCGCGCGGCGCCGCATGCCGCTGAAGAAAGGGCAGATCGTCACCACCGGCTCATGTACGGGTGTGCAGCATGCGCGCCCGGGCATGAAGGTGGAGGCCGTGCTGGATGGGATCGGCGCGGTGGCCTTCAGTTTCGGGGACTGATGCCGGTTTCAGCTGCCGCTGCGGCGGTAGAACGCCAGCGATCCGGCCAGCGCCAGCAGGATGGCGCCGCAGGTGCGGTCCATCCACCGCAGCGCGCGCCGGCGCAGCAAGCTGATGGCGCGCGCGCCGATGGCGGCGTAGCCGAACATGATGGCGAAATCGAGGGCGCAGAACACCGTGCCCAGCGCCAGGTATTGCCAGGCCTGGGGAGCGGCGCTGTCGATGAATTGCGGCAGCAATGCCGAGCAGAACAGGTAGCCCTTGGGGTTGGTTACCGCCACCAGAAACGATTTCATGAATACCTTGCGCGGGCTGGCCTGCGGATCGCCCGCCTCCACGGCGAGATCGGTTCCGCCCGAGCGCAGCATGCGCAGGCCGATCCAGGCGAGGTAGGCCGCGCCCACCCATTTCACCACCGAGAACCAGAATTCCGAGGCGGCCAGCAGCGCGCCCAGGCCCACCGCTACCGATCCCACCAGGACGCAGTCCGACGCGACGGCGCCGAGCATGCCCGGCAAGGCGCGCCGCACGCCCAGGCGCGCGCCATTGGACAAGGCCAACAAGACGGTAGGGCCGGGCGTGGCGATGGTGGCCATCGCCACCAGCGAAAACAGGAACAGTGTGGTGAGGCTGAGACTGTGGGCGGTCATCGGGGCTCCTTGGCAAAGCGGCTGTGGGCAGCACCCTGGCTTTTGTTCTGCGCCGCAAACTGCGAAGGCCGGCACGCCTTCGTCCTTGCGGCGCATTATGGCATGCCTGTTTGCCGGCGAGATTGTGAACAGGTTCTCAGGCCAGTTTCGCGGCGATCAGCTTGCCAATTGCCGCATGCAGGCCGTTGCGCTGCGCCTCATCGGCGCCGGTCTCGGTGAGGTAAACCGCGAACAGCAGCGGCACGCCTTGCGGCGTCCAGGCGACGCCCACGGTATTGGTGCTGCCGTGGCTGCCGGTGCCGGTCTTGTCGCCCACCTTCCAGCCCGTGGGCAATCCTGCACGCACACGTTTTGCGCCGGTCTGGTTGTCCAGCAGCCATTGCGTGATCAGCGTGCGCGAGGCCGGGTTGAGGGCGTTGCCCAGCACGATCTTGCGCAGGTCGGCAACCATGGCCGCCGGAGTCGTCGTGTCGCGCGGATCGCCGGGAAGAGACTCGTTGAGCGTGGGTTCGTTGCGATCCAGCCGGGTCAGGTCGTCGCCCAGCGAGCGGATGAAAGCGGTCAGGCCGGCCGGGCCGCCCAGGCTTTCCAGCATCAGGTTGGCGGCAGTGTTGTCGGAGAGTGTCATGGCCGCTTCGCATAACTGAGACATCGACAGGCCGTTGCCGCCGGTGTGCTTGCCGGTGGCGGGCGAGTAGGGCACCAGGGATTCTTTGGTGTAGACGATGCGGCGTTCCAGGCGTTCTTCGCCCTGGTCGACGCGCTTCAAGACCGCGGCCGAGGCCAGGAACTTGAAGGTGCTGCACATTGGGAAGCGCTCGTCGGCGCGGTAGCCCCATTGACGGCCTTTGGCCGTGTCCAGGATAAAGACCCCGAGGCGGCCGTTGACGCCGCTTTCCAGCTTCGCCATTTGCTGGACGAAGCTGCCCGATCCATCAGGTTTACTTGTATTCGACCCTTGCGCCGCCAAGGCGCCAGTGAGCCATCCGCTTGCCGCCAGGCCTGCCAGCGTCAGGAAATTGCGTCTGTCCAGCATGAGTTCTCCTTGCTATTGTTAGTGTGCGAGCCAAGATGATAGGAGGTGGTGTAAAGGCCCGCAATTCACGATAATTGGCAGCAGGCATTAGAAAAACTTGGTCATGGAGAAGTCATGTATTTACCCCTGAATGCCTTGCGCGCCTTCGAAGCCTCGGCCCGCCAGCTGAGTTTCACGCGCGCCGCCGATGAACTGAACGTGACCCAGACTGCCGTCAGCATGCAGGTCAAGAACTTGGAGGAGCGCCTTGGCGTGGCGCTGTTTCGCCGCTTGCCGCGCGGCCTGGCGCTGACGGACGAGGGGCTGGCGCTGTTGCCGGTGCTGGCGGAATCGTTCAGCCGCATCGGCACCGTGCTGGCGCAGTTCGAGAACGGCCGCAAGCGCGAGGTGCTCACGCTGGGCGTGGTCGGCACCTTCGCGGTCGGCTGGCTGATGCCGCGCCTGCGCGAATTCCAGCAGACCTATCCCTTCGTCGACCTGCGGCTGCTGACCAACAACAACCGCGTCGACCTGGCCGGCGAAGGCCTGGATTACGCGATCCGCTTTGGCGATGGCGCCTGGCACGGGACTGATGCTGAACGTTTGTTCAGCGCGCCGCTGGCACCGATGTGTTCTCCCGAGATCGCCGCCCGCCTGCGCCGTCCCGCCGACCTGGCGGGAGAAACCCTGCTGCGCTCCTACCGCAGCGACGAATGGAGCGAGTGGTTCGCCGCGGCGGGCGCGGTATGCCCGGCCATACGCGGCTTCGTCTTCGACTCTTCGCTGACCATGGCCGAGGCGGCCGCGCAGCAGGCCGGCGTGGCCTTGTTGCCGATCCTGATGTTCGAGCGGGAGTTGCAGCAGGGCCGGCTGGTCTGTCCGTTTGACATAGCCATCGGCGCCGGCGCCTATTGGTTGACGCGGCTTAAATCGAAGCAGGAGACGCCGGCGATGCTGGTGTTTCGCCAGTGGCTGCTGGCGCATTCCGGCGCGGCCGGCTTGCCCGAACCGGCGTGAGCCGGCGGCGCCACGCAGAGCTTGCCGGCTGGCCGAAAAGTGAGGTCTTGTGGCAACAGCGCCGCATCGATGGAGAATTTCCTGGTGGACGGGGGCGATGGTCCGGCATAGAATAAATGATATAAATAATTTAGAAAGGGCGGAATCGCCGTGGCCCTTTCCGTGAAGATCAGGTGGTATCCGTAGCAATCCAAGTGCAGAGGACGGGGCGTATCATGAAATACTTCGCGAAGCTCTATCGCAAGCTGGTCGATTACCTCAATGATTCGGGCGACCTCACTACCGGCTCGCACCGCGGCCAGCCGCAATCCTGCAGCCTGTACTCCGGGCTGTCCCCGATGGGACGGGACAACCGCGAGCAGTGACATTGCGCCGGCAGCGCGCTTATTTTTCCCGCGAGGCGCGGCATCGCCGGCGTTCAACAATTCCTTCTGATTTTTGCCTGTGCATAAAAAAAGGCCGCATCAGCGATGCGGCCCAAAGTACAGCGACTTACCAGAGACGTTACGTGAGGATCAGCCCTGTGCCTGCGGGCGCAGGGCTTCCTGCATGGCCGCCCGCGCGGCGGTGGCCAGGGCTGGCCGGTCCAGCGCCGGCAGGAAAGCGATGTTGAAACTGCGTGCGCCGAGGCGCACGCGATACTGCTGCATCAGGATACCCACCTCAAATTCCAGCAACCTTTGCATGCGGCGGCCATTGGCATCGGCCAGCGACAAGCGCAAGGCGAAGCCCGGGGCGTTGTAGTCCGGTTGTCCATCCAGCGCCAGGAACTCGCCTGTCTCGCCGACGCCCATGGCAGTGCAGCAATCATCGGCCAGGCCGTATATCCTGATCAGCTCGCGGCGCAATGCCTGCACGATGAACGAGCGCGGCAAGCCGAAGCCGGCGGATGAAATTGCATGCATCCTGCCGCTGGCGGCCAAGCTTGGCCGCGGCCGTGCTAATGCCATGATTTGATCTCGCCCTTAATCCGGGATCACCGCCGTGGCATCGACTTCCACCAGGTATTCCGGCCGCGCAAAGGCGGTCACCACGATGCCGGTGGAGACCGGGAACACCCCCTTCAGCCACCTGCCGACCACCAGGTAGACGTCTTCGCGGAAACGCGGGTCGGAGATGTAGATGGTGACCTTGCAGATGTGCTCCAGCTTGCTGCCGGCTTCCTTGAGCAGCATGTCGATATTCTTCATCGCCTGTTCGGTCTGGCCGCGGACGTCGCCGATGCAGACGCTCTCGGAGGTGTCCAGGTCCTGGCCGATCTGGCCGCGCAAGAACACCATGGTGCCGCGCGCCACCACGGCCTGGCATAGGTCGTTGTCGATCTTCTGTTCCGGATAGGTGGCCTTGGTGTTGAACTTGCGGATGCGTGTGTGTGCCATGTCTTTTCCCGATGGGTGAGTGGGTGAGTGGGTGAATGAGTGGTTGAAAGGCTGCTTATTTCTTGTCGAAATACCCGGCGCGGATCGTGGCGCCGATGAGGTTGACGATCAGGCGGCCGGCGGTTACGCAACTGATCTTGCTGGCGTTGTCCTTGGCCGGCTGGATCTCGACGATGTCCATGCCGACCACGCGGCCTTTCTTCACCAGGCCGTGGATCAGCTTGCGCGCCTGCAGGAAGGTCACGCCGCCGGGCGCGGGGCCATCGACGGCCGGCATGATGGCGCAGTCCAGGCCGTCGGCGTCGATGGTCAGGTAATAGTTGCCGCCGTCGGGGATGCGCGCCAGCACCGCGTCCATGCCGATGTCGTGCAATTCGTAGGCGCTGACCAGGTCGGCGCCCCATTCCCTGGCGGCGCGGTAGTCGGCGGGACGGCCGCTGCCTTGCGCGCGCAGGCCGATCTGCACGATGTGCTTGATGAAGGGCAGTTCGGAGGCGCGTCGGATCACGCTGGAGAGGCCGTCACGCACGCCGTTGACTTCATCGCGCCAGTCCAGGTGGGCATCGATATGCACCAGCGTCACCGGGCCGACTTCATCGAAGCCGCGCAGCACCGGGTTGGTGATGCCGTGGTCGCCTCCCAGCACGATGGGCATGCCGCCGCCGCGCACGATCTGGCGGATGGCGGTTTCGGCGCGGCGCTTGTGGGCTTCGGGATCGCCCAGGTCGGGCATGACGTCGCCGCAGTCGACGAAGCGGATGTCGTCGCGCTCCTGCAGCAGCGGGCCATCGATGTCGAAGTCGTAATGCGTGGGATGGCGCACCATGCGGTCGCTCAGGTCGCGCAGCGCCTGCGGCGCGTTGGTCTGGTCGTTGCTGTACTGGCGCGGGCTGTAGGCGGCGCCGAAGGGCATGCCCAGCACGGCGATGTCGCACTTCAGGTCGGTGAAGTCGGCGACCGGTTCCGAGTAAAGCAGGGTCTTGTGGCCGCTGCGCGGCGGGACGATGAGTTGTTCCATGGCTGGCATCCTTGGGGTAAGAGGCGGTAATAGTCCGGGAGGGCGGGCGTTGCGGCGTGCCGTTTCGAATGCACTGTAGCGATTGCCATGGCGCATGGAAAATGATTCTTTTGGAGGTATAGTTCCATTTTTCAAGACTTTATGAAAAACCAATCCCATGCTCCGACTCGACCTCGATGAACGCGACCTGCGCTCGCTGCGGGTGTTTTGCAACGTCGCCGAGGCGGGCGGTTTCTCCGCGGCCGAGAAGTCGCTGCATATGTCCAAGGCCTCCATCAGCCGCCATGTGCGCGAGGTCGAGGAACGCCTTGGCGTGCGCTTGTGCGAGCGCGGCCCGGCCGGCTTCAGGCTGACGCCGGAGGGCGAGGTGGCGGTCAAGCTGGCCACCAGCGCGCTGCGCTCGCTGGAGCGCATCCGGCCCGAGATCGATGCCGTGCATGGCGTGCTGTCCGGCCCGCTGGCGCTGGGCGTGGTCGAGCATGCGCTGGGCCATCCGGACTGCAAGCTGCCGCAAGCCATCGCCATGCTCAAGCGGCGCGCGCCCAAGGTGCAGCCGCGCATCGAGGTGATGACCTTCCCGGAACTGAACCAGGCGCTGCGCGAGCATCGCGTCGACATCGCCATCCGCGGGCGTTACCCCGGCGACGATGAGTTCGACTACTTGCCGCTGTTTGCCGAAAGCCACCGCATCTACGGCGCCATCCGCCCAGAGGGGCGGGAGGGTAAAGCCGGGCGCGGCGGCGCCAGGGAGTTGCCGTTGGTGCATCGCCCGCATCCTTATGTGGAGGCGGTGCTGGCCGGGGGCGGCTACGTGCGCGGGCCCGATGCCGGCGGACTGGAAGCCATCGCGCTGCTGGTGGCCACCGGCGACTATGTCGGCCTGCTGCCTACGCACTACGCGCAACTGATCGGCAAGCGCTACGCGTTGCGCGCGCGCCGCGGCAGCCCTACCTTCCACCACACCATTTGCGCGGTGACCGACCCGGTTCGCCCGTCCACCCATCGGGTCGACCTGTTCCTGTCCATCCTCAAGGAATTCCACGCGCGTTCTGCAGGCGCCCTCGCCGCCGCGTAATCCGGCGCTTCCCGCGCACGCCAAAATGGGGCGAACCCGATCGCACGGCTAACCATGCTGGGGCGTTTTGCCGGCGCCAGGCCGTGCCGTCCTGGCGTAGGCCCGCTGGCGACGGAACATTGATCCGGCCATTTTTGTACCGTTTGTGCCGAAATGGTTTGGCGACTTAGCCAGACAAACGCCCATGCAAACGGATCGCGGGGGGATGTCGCATCGGCATGAAAATGGTTCGTTTGAACCGTTTGTAGAATCGATTGGCACATATGTTGCTCAATGGTTGGCATCATCCAGCCAGCCGCCAACCTATCGTGAACCAGCCATCGCTGACCGCCCTCATCAAGGAACGCTTCGACAGCCTGCCGCGCCAGGCACGCCAGGTGGCGGCCTTCGTGCTGGACAATCCGCACGAAGTGGCGGTGCTGTCCATGCGCGAACAGGCGCGGCTGGCCGAAGTGCCGCCGTCGACCATGACGCGTTTTGCCAAGGCGCTGGGGCTGGACGGTTATGACGCCATCCGCGATGTCTTCAAGAGCAGCCTGCGCGCCCGCGGCAATGAATTCGGTTCGCGCGCCCAGGGCCTGGTCGAGCTGAACCAGCGCATCGGCGAAGCCGGCCTGGCGATGGATCTGGCCCACAACGCCACGGCCCAGATCCAGTCGCTGTGCGCGGGCGAGACCATGTCGTCCATCGTGCGCGCGGCCAGGCTGCTGTCTTCCGCGCGCGAGATCTTTTGCCTCGGCTTGCGCGGTTCCTTCCCGGTGGCTTTCCAGTTCGCCCATGTATGCGAATACTTCGCGCGCAACGTCACTCTGGTGGACGGGGCCGGCGAGAGCGGGATCATGAAGGTCATGCACCAGCCTTCCTCGCGCGACGTGGCGCTGATCTGCAGCATGGCGCCGCACTCGCGCCGCGCCATGTCGATCGCCACGCACCTGGAAAAGGCCAGCGTCAAGCTGGTGGTGATTACCGACAGCGCCAGTTCGCCGCTGGCGCGCATCGCCACCGAAAGCATCCTGGTGCCCAACAAGGGGCCTTCGTTTTTCGACACGCTGCTGCCGGCCTTCCTGGTGGCGGAAATCCTGGTGGCGCTGATGGCCGCCACTTCCCGGATCAACATCAAGTCGCAGATCGCCGACACGGAAAAGAAACTGTGGGGCGTGGGGGAATGGTGGGGCATGCAGGCCGACGCCGCGCCGGCGCCGCGCGCAAAGGCTCCCGCCAAGCGCGGCGCATGACGCCGCGGATCGGCGAATACGAATTTACCGGAGCGGCGCATGCGCGAGACATGCGGCCGACAAAAAATGGCGCCGCAACAGGCGCCGGGATTTCTCGAACCACGCCGGTGCGCCTTGCAGCGCGCACCTCGCATTGAGCCATATCTTCAGAAAGGATCACCCATGAAACGCCGCCCGCTACTCGCCCTGATCGGCCTCACCGCGGCCGCCGCCTGCTTTTCTTCGGCCAACGCATTGGCCGATGACCTGTACCAGACCATCATGTCGCGCAAGTCGATACGCGTGGCCGTTCCCACCGACTATCCGCCCTATGGCGCGGTCGGCACCGACATGCGGCCGCGCGGCTATGACATCGACATGGCCAACCTGATCGGCAGCAAACTGGGCGTCAAGGTCGAGCTGGTTCCGGTGACGGCGCCCAACCGCATCGCCTACCTGCAAACCAACAAGGCCGACATCACCATCTCGTCGCTGGGCAAGACCGCCGAGCGCGCCAAGGTAGTCGATTTCAGCATCGCCTATGCGCCATTCTTCGACGCGGTGTTCGGCGGCAAGAATGTGAAGGCCAGCAGCTTCGCCGAACTCAAGGGCAAGACCATCTCGGTCACACGCGGCTCGATGCAGGACCAGGAGCTGGAACAGATGGCGCCAGGCGCGGTCGTCAAACGCTTCGAAGACAACAACGCGACGCTGTCTTCCTTCCTGGCCGGGCAGACCCAGATGTTCGCGACCGGAACCACGGTTGCCGCCGCGCTGCAAAAGATGAACCCTTCGCTGGACATGGAACTGAAGGTGATCCTGGCCAATGCGCCATGCTATGTGGCCATGCCCAAGGGCGAATCGACGTTGCTGGCGAAGATCAATATGATCATCCGCGAAGCGCGCGCCGACGGCACCATCGACAAGTTCTCGCAGACCTGGCTGGGGGCGCCGGCCGGCCAGTTGCCGGACTGAGCCTGCCCGCGTGATGTGCACCGGCCGGCCGCCGACGCGGCCGGCCGTTTTTATTGTCGGGAGGAACAGGCGTGAAGGAAACAACGGGGCAGGGGACAGGACGCGGCGCGATCACCGTGATGAGCCGGTGGATCGCGCAGCTTGAGGAGGGCGACATCCCTGCGCACGTTCGCAGCGTTGCGCAAGATTGCCTGATCGATACCGTCGGCGTGATCGCCGCCGGTTCCGCCGCCAGGGTCGCCGCCCATGCGCGCGCGCTGGCCGGCATGGGCAGCATGGGCAGCCACCTTGGCATGTGCAACATCATCGGTACGGCGTTGCAGGCCGATGCCAGGCAGGCCGCCTTTGCCAATGGTGTGGCGGCCCACGCGCTGGATTTCGACGACAACTGTTATGCCGGTTTCGTCCACGGTTCGGCGGTGATCGTGCCGGCCGCGCTGGCGGCGGCCCAGCATGCCGATGCCAGCGGCCGCGAGCTGGTGGTGGCCTTGGTGGCCGGCGCCGAGTGCGAGTATGCGCTCGGCCTGGCCAGCGCCAATGTGCTGTACGACCAGGGCTGGTGGACGACCGGCGTGCTGGGGCCGGTGGGCGCATGCGCGGCGGCGGCGCGGCTGCTCCGGCTGGATGAACGGCAAACCGCGGCGGCGCTGGGCCTGGCGCTGTCCGGGGCGGCCGGCATCAAGGCCTGTTTCGGCACCGACGCCAAGGCCTTCCTCGCCGGGCGCGCGGCAGAGGCCGGCGTGACCGCCGCGTTCATGGCGCAGCTCGGCGCCAGCGGCCCCACCGATGCCGTTGAGCATCGCAACGGTTTCGCGCGGCTGTTCAATGGCGGCCATTGGGATGCGCAGGCGGTGGAGATGCTGGGCATGCGCTGGGCGCTGCACAACCCGGGCGTGGACATCAAGCGCATTCCGCTCTGCCTGTCTTCGCATGCGGCGGTGGACGCGGTCATGGCGCTGGCGCATATGCATGCCATCGATGCCGGCGAGATCGCGACGATCACCTGCGACGTGCCGCCGATCGTCATCGCCAACCTGATCCATGACGATCCGGCCACGCCGCAACAGGCGCAGTTCAGCATGCCGTTCGCAGTGGCCGTTTCGCTGTTGCATGGCACGGTCGGGCTGGAACATTTGTCGGCCGCGACGCTGGCAGACCCGCGCCTGCGGGAATTGATGGCGAAGGTCGGCATGACCAGCGGTGCGTACTGGGAAGATGCGGGGCGCCGGGCGGCCGCGCCGGAAGGTGCGCAAGTCAGCATCGCATTGCGCGACGGCAGGGTGGTGCAGGCATTCCGCGATTTCGCGCGCGGCGCCGCGCGTTATCCGCTCAGTGCCGAAGAACTCGATGCCAAGTTCCTGGGATGCCTGCGTTTCGCCGGCCTGGCGTCGTCCGACGACTGGCTGGCGCGTTTGCGCTCGCTGGCGTCTTGCGGGTCGGTGCGCGGATTGTTCCGCGCTTGAACCATTTGACAAAGGCGGGTCGGATGGCTGAAAGTGTGGTCACAGCCAATGGTGCAGTAAAGCATTTGTTGCTCGCAGTTAAAAAACGGGCAAGCGCCTTTGCTGGCTGGGGTATGTAGGAGGAATGTATGGCAAGCTATCGTATTTTCCTGGCGACAACTGGTATGACCTCCTGCAAAGTTGCATTGTTTGTGCGAACATAGCGAGTTATGTACAAGGGATATTGCATCTTTTGCACTTGTTTTTGTACTTGTTGCCGCGCCAATAAATCAATAAGTTTCCTCCGTGCCGCCGCGGCCATGCCGCCGGCCACTGCCATCAAAGGAGCCAGAACATGCCCCAGTCCTGGAATGCAGCCGCGATCGCCGAGAAATTCGGCATTGCCGTTGCCGACCTCGCCATTGAAATCATCCCCCATTCGACCGATGGCGTCGAATACGAAAGCATCCTCCTGTTCAACAAGGCCGCGCCGCCTGCCACGGGCATACTGGCTGTGCCCAATTATTTCGGCGTGCGCCAGCAGGCGCTCGAAATCGCCGCTACCACCATCGGCGCGGCGCATGCCGTGTTCGTGGCGGACGTCTACGGCAAGCATGTGCGGCCGGCCAACCCCGATGAGGCGGTGGCGGTCATCGGCCCGCTCAAGCAGGATCGCGCCGAACTGCGCAAGCGCATGAACGCTGCGCTGGAAGTCTTCCGCAATCAACAGAAAGTCCGGATCGCCGCCGACAGGTTCGGCGCCTGCGGTTTCTGCTTCGGCGGCACCGCCGCGCTGGAACTGGCGCGCTCCGGCGCCGACGTGCGCGGCACTGTGTCGCTGCATGGCGCCCTGTCGAGCCCGGCGCCCGACGCCAGCAAGATCAAGGGAGCGGTGCTGGTGCTGCACGGCGTGCAGGATCCGTCCGTGCCGCGCGAACAGGTCAATGGCTTCATCGACGAGATGAACGCCGCCAGGATCGACTGGCAACTGGTCAATTACGGCCAGGCCGGCCATTCATTCACCGACCCGGATTCCAACAGTCCGGGTTTCTTTTATCACCGCCAGACCGCCGAGCGTGCCTCGGTGGCGCTGAAGAACTTCTTCGGCGAGTTGTTCGCTTAAAAGTATCGATGCAAGTGTCGATGTTGAAACCGGCTGGCCATATGTGACCGGTTTCCCGCTTTTTCAGCCAGTTGTTTTCATGACGAAACCAGCAAGCCAAGTGCACAGCTTTTCGCGCGATGCCATGATCGCAAACCAAACAGCGCCATCGCTCCGGCTTTGCCGGCCCGAGCCGCGGCGCCACAAGAGGCAACTGCCATTCGCAGCCGCCGGGGCGTGTTCATCCCGACGTTTGCAAATGGAAGAGTGCCCGGCAATACCTCTCTCCTCAAACCACAGTCCAAAGGAAAGTCATGTCACAAGATAAAGAGCCGAGGCGGCGCTTTCTGCGTCAGGTACTGGCGATCGTCCCAGCAGCCAGTACGCTAGGCGGCGCCACCGCAGTCGCAGTCAGCCAGCCGGCCATCGCCGACAACTCCGAACCGGGCAAGCCGCGCGCTTATACCCCGACCTATTTCAACGCCGCCGAATGGGCATTCATCAATGCCGCGGTCGACCACCTGATTCCCTCCGACCAGTACGGCGCGGGCGCGCTCGAGACCGGCGTGCCCGAGTTCATCGACCGCCAGATGGAAACGCCCTACGGCGCCGGCAAGCTGTGGTACATGCAAGGCCCGTTCCATCCGGACAGCGTGCCCGAACTGGGCTACCAGCTCTCGCTGGTGCCGCGCGACATCTACCGCCAGGGCATCGCCGCCGCCAACGACTGGTGCACCAAGAACCACGGCAAGGTGTTCGCCGAATTGGACAAGAAGCTGCAGGTCGAGGTCCTGAAGCAGATGGAAGCCGGCAAGATTACGTTCGAGACCGTGCCCGCCAAGACTTTCTTCAGTTTCATGCTGGGCAACACCAAGGAAGGTTACTTCGCCGACCCGATGTACGGCGGCAACCAGAAAATGGGCGGCTGGAAGATGGTCGGCTTCCCCGGCGCGCGCGCCGACTACCTGGATTGGGTCGACCAGTACAACGTGAAATATCCATACGGCCCTGTGTCGATTCTGGGAGAAAAGGGCTGATCATGGCAATCAAAAAAGACAAAGTAGATGTGGTGATGGTGGGCTTGGGCTGGACCGGTTCCATCATGGGGATGGAGCTGACCGAAGCGGGCCTGAACGTGCTGGCGCTGGAACGCGGCGACATGCGCGACACCAATACCGATACCCCCTATCCGAAGGCGGTCGACGAACTGAAATACTCGGTGCGCGGCGCGCTGTTCCAGGACCTCTCGCGCGAGACCGTGACCATCCGCCACGGCGTGGCCGACGTGGCCGTGCCGTATCGCCAGCACGGCTCCTTCCTGCTGGGCGACGGCGTCGGCGGCGCCGGTTTCCACTGGAACGGCATGATGTACCGCAACCTGCCGGAAGAGCTGGAAATGCGCAGCCACCACGAGCAGAAGTACGGCAAGAAATTCATCCCCGAAGACATGACCATCCAGGACCATGGCGTCACCTACAAGGAACTGGAGCCGTTCTACGATTTCTCGGAGAAGGTGATGGCCGTATCGGGCAAGGCCGGCAACCTCAAGGGCAAGATCGTCGAAGGCGGCAATCCGCTGGAAGGCGAGCGCAGCGACGAATTCCCGACCAAGCCGCTGCAATACCAGTACAGCGCCTCGCTGGTCGAAAAGGCCATGCGCGACGTCGGCTACCATCCTTATCCGGCGCCGGCGGCCAACGCCTCCGAGCCGTTCACCAACCCCTATGGCGTGCGCATCGGCCCCTGCAACTACTGCGGCTTCTGCGAAAACTACGGCTGCTACATGTATTCCAAGGCCTCGCCGCAGACCACTATCCTGCCGGTGCTGTTGAAGCGCAAGAACTTCGAGCTGCGCACCAAGGCGCAGGTGATCAAGGTCAACCTCGATGCTTCCGGCAAGCGCGCCACCGGCGTTACCTACATCGACTCGCAAGGCCGCGAGGTCGAGCAGCCGGCCGACCTGGTGCTGTTGACCGCGTTCCAGACGCACAACGTGCGCCTGCTGCTGCTGTCGGGCATCGGCAAGCCGTATGACCCGGTCACCGGCGAAGGCGTGGTGGGCAAGAACTTCGCCTACCAGTACAACGGCGGCATCAACGTGGTCATGCCCAAGGGCACCCAGTTCAACCCGTTCATCGGCACCGGCGCCGGCGGCGTCGGCATGGACGACCTCAACGCCGACCAGTTCGACCACGGTCCGCTGGGCTTCATCGGCGGCGCCTCGATCCGCCACGTGCGCTACGGCGGCCGCCCCATCAAGCAGACCGGCACCATGCCGGGCGAGAAGGTGCCCAGCTGGGGATCGGAATGGAAGGGCAGCGTGCAGGACGCCTACCAGCGCACCCTGACCATCGGCATGTCCGGTTCGGTGATGGCTTACCGCGATTGCTACCTGTCGCTGGATCCGACCTACAAGGACGCCAACGGCCAGCCGCTCTTGCGCCTGACGCTGAACTGGAAGGAAAACGAAGGCAAGATGCTGACCTACATCGCCGACCAGATGGAAAAGGTCGGCCACGCGATGAACCCGGAGAAGGTCGTCAAGGCCGTGCGCAAGACCGGCTCGTCGTGGGACACCCGCGTGTACCAGTCGACCCACCTGACCGGCGGCGCGATCATGGGCACTACCCCGAAGAACAGCGTGGTCAACAAGTACCTGCAAAGCTGGGACGTGCCCAACGTGTTCGTCTACGGCGCTTCGGCGTTCCCGCAGAACATGGGCTACAACCCGACCGGCCTGGTCACGGCGCTGGCGTATCACTCCGCCAAGGCGATCCGCGAGCAGTATCTGAAAAACCCCGGTCCGCTGGTTCAGGCATAAGGATAACGAACATGATCAAGCACTATTTCATCGCCGCCTGCGCGGCAGTCATGACGCTGTCCGCGGCTGCCGCCTCGGCGCAAAACGCTCCGGCGGACCAGCAGTTGGTCAAGCGCGGCGAGTACCTGGCCAAGGCCGGCGACTGCGTGGCCTGCCACACGGCCAAGGGCGGCAAGCCCTTCGCCGGCGGCCTGCCGATGGCAACCCCGATCGGCACCGTGTACTCGTCCAACATCACGCCCGACAAGGAGCACGGCATCGGCAACTACAGCGAGGACGACTTCGACAAGGCCCTGCGCCACGGCATCCGCAAGGATGGCGCGTCGCTGTACCCGGCCATGCCGTATCCGTCCTACGCCAAGGTCAAGCCGGCCGACGTCAAGGCGCTGTATGCCTACTTCATGAACGGCGTGCAAGCCGATCCGACGCCCAATCGCGGCGTCGATATCGTCTGGCCGTTGTCGATGCGCTGGCCGCTGTCGATCTGGCGCAAGGTATTCGCGCCGGCCGTCGCAGTTGACGGCGCCGACGACAACAGCCCGCTCATGCGCGGCAAGTACCTGGTCGAAGGCCTGGGACACTGCGGCGCTTGCCACACCCCGCGCGGCATCGGGATGCAGGAGAAGGCGCTGACCGACGACAGTACGCAGTTCCTGTCGGGCGGCGTGGTTGAAGGCTATCTGGCCAACAACCTGCGCGGCGACGCGCGCGACGGCCTGGGCAACTGGAGCGAGGAAGACATCGCCGTCTTCCTGAAGACCGGCCGCAACAGCCACTCCGCAGCGTTCGGCGGCATGGCCGATGTGGTCGCCAACAGCACGCAGTACATGACCGACGAAGACCTGACGGCGATCGCCAAGTACCTCAAGTCGTTGAAGCCGGTCAAGGAAGGCGTGGCGCCGCTGGCGTATGACGACAAGACGCACCAGGCGTTGCGCAAGGGTTCCGACCAGAGTCCGGGCGCGATGGGTTTCCTCAACAACTGCGCCGCTTGCCACCGCAGCAGCGGCAAGGGCTGGACGGAAACCTTCCCGACCCTGGCGCAAAGCGCGACTGTGAATGCCGATAACCCGGCTTCGCTGATCAAGATCGTGCTGGCCGGCGGCGAGATGCCGTGGACCCACAAGGCGCCCACGCAGTTCGCCATGCCGGCCTTCGGCAGCCGTCTGTCGGATCAGGAAGTGGCGGAAATCGTCACCTTCATCCGCAACAGCTGGGGCAACAGCGCCGGCGCCGTGAGCGCCAGCGATGTCGCCAAGGTGCGCAAGGAGCTGCCGAAGCAAGCGATGGAGGCGGGTCCGGCGACTGTCGCCAAGCAGTAAGGCGTGTTTTCCTGCAGGCGCTATGTCGCCTGCGGGAGTGCGAAGAGAATGCGGCCTTTCCGAAAGGGGAGGCCGCATTTTTCATGGGCCGGAATAAGAGGCGCTGAACGACGCCGGGTCCTGACTTTCGCCAGGACGACGGGGCGATAACTAAGCCTCGTCTCGCATCATACCGTCGTCCCGGCGAAGGCCGGGACCCAGTGTCTTTCGTCGCAAAAAATGGGCTCCAAAAACAAACCCCACGCCCTTTCGGACGTGGGGGTTTTCTTCGAGCGAAGAGAGGAAAGGGAATGCTACTCCTTCACCGCCCCCGTCATGCCCGACACGTAGTACTCGACAAAGAACGAGTAGACCACCGCCACCGGCAGCGAGCCCAGCAGCGCGCCCGCCATCAGCGCGCCCCAGTGGTAGACGTCGCCATCGACCAGTTCGGTGACGATGCCGACCGGCACCGTCTTCACTTCCGAGGAGGAGATGAAGGTCAGCGCGTAGATGAACTCGTTCCACGACAGCGTGAAGGCGAAAATGCCGGCCGAGATCAGGCCCGGCACCGCCAGCGGCAGGATGATCTTGACCAGGATCTCCCAGCGGGTGGCGCCGTCGATCAGCGCGCACTCTTCCAGCTCATACGGGATCGAGCGGAAGTAGCCCATCAGCAGCCAGGTGCAGAACGGGATCAGGAAGGTCGGGTAGGTCAGGATCAGCGCCCAGCGGGTGTCGAACAGGCCCAGCTTGAACACGATCGCCGCCAGCGGGATGAACAGGATCGACGGCGGGATCAGGTAGGCCAGGAAGATGCCCAGGCCGACCTGCTTGGAGCCCTGGAAGCGCAGGCGTTCGATCGCGTAGGCGGCGAACACGCTGGCCGCCAGCGAGGCGAAGGTCGATACCACCGACACGATCACGGTGTTGAGCAGCCAGGCCGGGTACTGGGTATCGAACAGCAGCTTCTTGAAGTGCGCCAGCGTCGGCGCGATCACCCAGAACGGATTGCCGCTTTGCGACAGCAGCTCCGCATCCGGCTTGAAGGCGGTGATCACCATCCAGTAGAACGGGAACAGCAGCACGAACAGGAAGATGATCAGCGGCAGGTAGATGGTTACCCAGCGGCGCGGCGTGGATTGGAGGAAATCCATGCCCTGGGTTTCCATTTGGTCGTCTTTTTTCTTGGCCATTATTTGTCACCTCCTTGTTGCCAGCCGCGGCGTTGCAGGCCGAAATACGAGAACATGATGGCCGCCAGCAGGAACGGGATCATGTAGGTTGCCAGCGCAGCGCCTTCGCCCAGCGCGCCGCCCGGGATCGCACGCTGGAACGAGAGCGTGGCCATCAGGTGGGTTGCATTGAGCGGACCGCCTCGGGTCAGCACGTAGATCAACTGGAAGTCGGTGAAGGTGAACAGCACCGAGAAGGTCATCACTACCGCGATGATCGGAGTCAGCAGGGGCAGGGTGATGTAGCGGAACTGCTGCCACGGCTTGGCGCCGTCGATGGCCGCCGCCTCGTACAGCGAGGGCGAGATGGTCTGCAGGCCGGCCAAGAGCGAGATCGCCACGAACGGGATGCCGCGCCAGACGTTGGCGGCCACCGTCGACCAGCGCGCGTTCCACGGGTCGCCGAGGAAGTCGATGTAGTGGTCGATCAGGCCCATCTTCATCAAGGCCCAGCTGATGACGGAGAACTGGGCGTCATACAGCCACCAGAAGGCCAGCGCCGAGAGGGCGGTGGGCACGATCCAGGGCAGCAGCACCACGGCACGGAAGAAGGTCTTGAGCGGCACGTTCTTGTTGAGCAGGACCGCCAGCCACAAGCCCAGCCCGAACTTCAGGATGCTGGCGCTGATGGTGTAGAACAGCGTGTTGAACAGCGATAGTTGCGCCAGGGAGTCGCCGAACAGGTAGGTGTAGTTGTCCAGTCCGATGAAGCTGCCTTCGCCGCCGATCTTGGTGTCGGTGAAGCCGAGCCAGACGCCCAGCCCCAGCGGGTAGGTCAGGAACACCACCAGCAGGATCACGGCCGGGGCCATGAACAACATGCCCAGTACGTTACGATTATTCAGGAAACGGGATAGCATAATAAGCCTCGGTTGAGTCGCCGCGCCGGATCGCTCCGGGCGGAAAATGCCTGTTTTCATTTCGATGCGATAGCCGACATCGGCGCCGTGCCGGCGAGCCCTGACAACTCGCCAATCTGACCCGGCGCCGATGCCGCCGGACCGATGCGCGCCGGCCAGGGCCGGCGGCGGCGGTCCGGCCGCAAAACATCAAGCCTTGTAGAAGCGCTTGGCGCGATCGGCCGCGCGGTCGATGGCCTGCTGGATGGTCTTGGAACCGCTGGCCGCTTCGGCCACCATATCCACCACCACATAGTCGGCCATGCAAGCCGCCGACGCCTGGCCCAGCGGGCCTTCGTGACCGTGGTCCAGCATCAGCGATGCCGAGTCGCGGTACACGGTGGCCTTCGGGTCTTCGGTCCAGATCGGGTTCTTCTCGTAGGCCTTGAGCGGCTGGCTGACGTAGCCGATGGATGCCTTCATCCATGGGTTGTACTGGTCCGGCTCGAACATGAACTGGACGAAAGCCTTGGCCGCGTTCGGATACTTGGTGTGCTTGAAGATCATCATCTGGGTGATCTGCATCAGCTCGGTCGGTTTGCCGGCGGGGCCGATGGGGAAGTGCGCGTGCTGGGTATCCTTGCCGATCTCCTGCATCTTCGGATCGGTCGAATTCTTGGCCGCGTAGTACACCGAGATGCCGTTGGCGGTCATGCTGATCTGGCCGTCCAGATAAGCCTTGTTGTTGGACGGATCCTGCCACGACAGCGTGCCCGGGACGAAGGTCGCGTACAGCTGCTTGGCGTATTCCAGCGCGGCTTTGGTTTCGGGGGAGTTGATGGCGACCGCGCCCTTCTTGTCGACCAGCTTGCCGCCGTGCGACCACAGCAGCCAGTGCGCCCAGTTGTTGGCGTCGCCCACCGCCTTGCCCAGCGCGAAGCCGACCGGGGTGTTCTTGGCCTTCAGGGCCTGGCACAGCTTCAGGAAGCCGGCGGTGTCCTTGGGGATGGCGTCAAAGCCGGCGGCCTTGATCTGGCTTTCGCGATAGACCAGGGCGTTGCCGATCACGCCCAGGGGCAGGGCGATCCACTTGCCGTCCTTGGTGCCGTACTTGCGGCAGACGTCGTACCAGCCGCCGTAGCGCTTGCCCAGCGAATCGGCCAGGTCGGTCATGTCGAGCAGCTTGGTCGGGTATTGCTGCGGGTCGTCGAACCAGCCCAGCACGATGTCGGGGCCGCTGCCCACGTTGGCGGCAACGGCGGCCTTGGGACGGACGTCTTCCCAGCCTTCGCTGTCGGTACGCACGGCCACGCCGGTCAGTTCGGTGAATTTCTTGACGTTGGCGTTCCACAGGTCTTCGTCGCCCTGCACGAAGCGCTTCCAGCGCAGTATGCGCAGGGTCGCGCCTTGCTCGATCGGGTACTTGATGCTGTCGGCCGCGGCTGCTCCCGCGGGTGCGGCGAAAGCGTTCATGCCCACGCTCGATGCGGCCGCGGCGGCGGCGCTGCTTACCAGGAAATCGCGTCTTGTCAGCTTGCTCATGTCTCCTACTCCTTCGGTTGAAAGTGGAACGGACCGCTATGGTGCGGATTGTTGTTCTGATGCTGCCTTGCCGATGACTGATTGCTAAAGATGATGCGGGTGTGCTGCTTTGCTTGGTTGCTGCGGTAATGCCCAGACCATGCCGGCCGCGATCTGGCCGGCATGGAAATGGTGTCAGCGACGCGCCAGCGTCTGGCCCGATTCGGCGTCGAACAGGTGCGTGCGCGTATGGTCGGGCGCCAGATGGATGGTGTCGCCGGATCCGAAGTTGTGGCGTTCGCGGAAGATCGAGGTCAGGCTGGTGTCGCAGAAGCGGCTGTAGACCTCGGTGTCGGCGCCGGTCGGCTCGACCACGATGACCTTGGTGGCGATGCCGTCGCCGGCCGCGCCGATGGCCAGGTGTTCGGGCCGCACGCCGTAGACCACGCGCTGGCCATCGCTGCCTTGCAGCTGGCGGCCATAGGGCGCCGGCAGGCGGGTGCCGTCGGAGAATTCAACTTCGGCGCGGTCGGCCGACAGGCGCAGCGTGCCGGGGATGAAGTTCATCGCCGGCGAACCGATGAAGCCGGCCACGAACTGGTTGGACGGATGGTCGTACAGTTCCAGCGGACGGCCGCGCTGTTCCACCAGGCCGTCGCGCATGACCACGATCTGGTCGGCCATGGTCATCGCCTCGATCTGGTCGTGGGTGACGTAGACCGAAGTGGTCTTGAGGCGCTGGTGCAGTTCCTTGATCTCGGTGCGCATCTGCACGCGCAGCTTGGCGTCGAGGTTGGACAGCGGTTCGTCGAACAGGAACACCTGCGGATCGCGCACGATGGCGCGGCCCATCGCCACGCGCTGGCGCTGGCCGCCGGAGAGCTGGCGCGGATAGCGTTCCAGCAGCTGGTTCAGGCCGAGGATGTCGGCGGCTTTCTTGACGCGCTCCTCGATGAAGGACTTGTCCTTCTTGGCCAGCGTCAGCGAGAACGCCATGTTGTCCCTGACCGACATGTGCGGGTAGAGCGCGTAGTTCTGGAACACCATGGCGATGTCGCGATCCTTGGGCTGCACGTTGTTCACCACCGTGCCGCCGATGAGGATTTCGCCGCCGCTGATTTCTTCCAGCCCCGCGAGCATGCGCAGCAGGGTGGACTTGCCGCAGCCGGACGGGCCGACCAGGACGGCGAACTGGCCGTCTTCAATGTCGATGTCGACGCCACGGATGATCTGGGTGCTGCCGAACTGTTTCTTGACAGCGCGAATCTGTACTGATGCCATGCAATTGCTCCTCGTGTATATCCTCGTTTTCGGCGCTGCGGGCGTCCTTGTGGGAGCGCCTGCGACGACTTTCTTCTATTTGCAGGGATGCCGGCCGTTATGCCATCTTGCCTGTGGCGGCATGCGGGGATCTGAGACGTCCCCTTTACACTTTCACCGGCGGCGCTGGATTGCCCCCGGTGCTGCAGCTGCCGGACAGCTTGCGGCCGCCGGCGTGTCTGGCGACTCCCGTGCGCCCTGGCGCGCGGGAATTGTCTCTTGCTATTTTTTGTTGTCTTTCTTGCCTTCGACGACCACGTAGGATGGGCGTCCGGTGCGGTCCCAGTCGATCAGGTTCTGGGCTGCCTTGCGGCGCAGTTCGCGCGCGGCGACGTCGGAGTAGAACGCCGCGTGCGGCGACAATAGCACACGCTTGTGTTGCACGATAGCCGATGCCGTCGCCGGCGGTTCCACCGGCAGCACGTCCAGCGCCGCGCCCTTGAGCCGGTTCGAATCCAGCGCCGCCAGCAGGTCGTCGATATTGACCAGGCCGCCGCGCGCGGAGTTGACCAGGTAGCTGTTGGGCTTGAGCAGGTTCAGCACCGAGGCGTCGATCATGCCGCGCGTCTCGTCGTTGAGCGGAGTGTGCAGCGAGACCACATCGGCCTGCCTGAACAGCTCTTCGCGGCCCACGCGTTCCACGTAGGCGGGGAAGTCGCCGTCGATGATATGCGGGTCGTAAGCGATGACGCGCTTGAACACGTTGCGGCTGATGTGCGCCATGCGCTTGCCGATGCGGCCCAGGCCGATGATGCCCAGCGTCATCTCGGAGGCGCGCGGGATGATGCCGGCAGTGGTGTAGTGCCATTCGCCGGCCTTCACGGCACGGTCGTAGACGGTGATGTTGCGGATCAGGTCCAGCGCCATGGCCAGCGCATGCGTGGCGACTTCGCCCACGCCGTAGTCGGGCGAGTTGCCGACCCACACGCCGTATTTGGCGGCGTCTTCGGTGTTGATGGTGTCGAAGCCGGCGCCGTAGCGGCTGGCGATGCGGATTTCAGGGCGCGCCGCGAACACCTTGGCGTTGACCGGCGCGTATTGCACCAGGAGGCCCTGGCATCCTGCGGATGCGGCGATGACTTCCTCCTCGGTGCGGCATTGCGCCGTCACCACCTCGACGCCGGCAGCCTTGTACAGCGCCAGCTCCAGGTCGACGTCGGGGAAGTCATAGTCGGTGATCAGTACTTTCATTGCTTCGTCTCCATGATGGTTGTCTCGGTCCCACCTTGATGCAATTACGTCTGTCGCTGTTTCCTCGCCGGTTGCGTCGGCCTGTGGCTCTGTCCGCAACCGCTTGGATGTATTTCTGTTTCTATTTCAGGCGTTTCCGATCCAACCGTTTATCCAAAAGGTGTTTGATGTATCTCTACGCGGGCGCTGGGTGGCGCTTCTGGCGTCGCCTGCCTTGGCGCCCGCGGTGTTGCTTAGTGACTTGGTGACTTAGTGATTATCCTTGGGCACGTAGGCGCCGCTCTTGCCGACCAGGAAGTCGAGGTCGGCGCCGAGGTTGGCCTGCTGCACATGGTCCACATAGAGCTTGATCCAGCCACGCGTGGCCGGCGACTCCGGCTTTTGCCAGGCGGCGCGGCGGCGTTCCATTTCTTCGTCGGTGATGTCCAGGTGCAGCTTGCGCGCTTCCACGTCCAGTTCGATGAAGTCGCCGTTCTGCACCAGCGCCAGCGGGCCGCCGGCGGCGGCTTCGGGCGTGACGTGCAGCACCACGGTGCCATAGGCGGTGCCGCTCATGCGGGCGTCGGACACGCGCACCATGTCGGTGATGCCTTTGCGCAGCACCTTCGGCGGCAGCGGCATATTGCCGGCTTCGGCCATGCCCGGGTAACCCTTGGGGCCGCAGTTCTTCAGCACCAGCACGCAGGTTTCGTCCACGTCCAGGTTCTCGTCGTCGATGCGCTTGTGCAGGTCGTCGCTGTTCTCGAACACCACGGCGCGGCCGCGGTGCTTCAACAGCGCCGGGGTGGCGGCCGACGGCTTGATCACGGCGCCGTCCGGGGCCAGGTTGCCCTTGAGGATGGCGATGCCGGCGGCTTCCTTGAACGGCTTGTCGAAGGAACGGATCACTTCCTCGTTCCAGTTCGGCGCGTCCTTGCAGTTGTCCCACAGGGTGCTGCCGTTGGCGGTCAGCGCCGACTTGTCGATCACGCTTTCCAGCTGGCGGATCACTGCCGGCAGGCCGCCGGCGTAGTAGAAGTCTTCCATCAGGAATTTGCCCGACGGCTGCAGGTCCAGCAGGCACGGCAGCTTCTGGCCGATGTCGTCCCAGTCCTTCAGGTCCAGCTTGATGCCGATCCGGCCGGCGATCGCCAGCAGGTGGATCACCGCGTTGGTGGAGCCGCCGATGGCGGCGTTGACGCGGATCGCGTTTTCGAAGGCGGCGCGGGTCAGGATCTTGGACAGCACCAGGTCTTCCTTGACCATCTCGACGATGCGGCGGCCGGCATTGCGCGCCAGCACGTTGCGGCGCGCATCCACGGCCGGGATGGCGGCGTTGTGCGGCAGGCCCACGCCCAGCGCCTCGACCATGCTGGCCATGGTGGAAGCCGTGCCCATGGTCATGCAGTGGCCGTGCGAGCGGTGCATGCAGCTCTCGGCTTCGAAGAATTCTTCCTGTGTCATCTTGCCGCCGCGGACATCTTCCGACATCTGCCACACGCCGGTGCCGGAACCGATTTCACGGCCGCGGTATTTGCCGGACAGCATCGGGCCGCCCGACACGCCGATGGTCGGCACGTCGACCGACGCCGCGCCCATCAGCAGGGCGGGGGTGGTCTTGTCGCAGCCCATCAGCAGCACCACGCCGTCCAGCGGATTGGCGCGGATCGACTCTTCCACGTCCATCGACGCCAGGTTGCGGTACAGCATGGCGGTCGGGCGCAGCAGGGTCTCGCCCAGCGACATCACCGGGAACTCCAGCGGGAAGCCGCCGGCTTCCCAGATGCCGATCTTGACCTGTTCGGCCAGGGCGCGGAAGTGCGAGTTGCAGGGCGTCAGTTCAGAGTAGGTGTTGCAGATGCCGATCACCGGACGGCCGTCGAACTGGTCGTGCGGGATGCCGCGGTTCTTGACCCAGGAGCGGTAGATGAAACCGTCGCGGTCCTGGCGGCCGAACCAGGCTTGGCTGCGGCGGGTGAGTTTCTTGGTATCGTCAGTCATGTGGGATTCCCTCGATGGCGGGCAGGGCGGCCTGTCAGGCCGGGCACTGTCCGTACAACATCAAAATGCCGTGCGCGCATCGGCGCTACGGTGCTGTTTCGTGGTGCCGGCGCCAGCGTGCACGCGCCGTCCTGCGGGCTTAACTATCGCCCTGGTCAAAGAAATAGCGGGAAAAGTCGATCAGCAGGAAGGCCAGCAGGGAACCGAAGGAGGAGGCGCGGCGCAGCGCGCGCCGGGCGCAGGTGGTGGATGGCAATGCGGCCACGGCGGCATGGGTCCAGCTGCCGTGTGAGTTGCCGTTCGCGCTCATTGCTGCGTATGCCAAGAGTGTCTCCGTTGCCTGATGCTGCCTGCGGTATTGGATACCGCGGCGGCTGGGTCCTGGGGTTGCCCGTTCCTGCACCTGTTGCCTTGCGCTCGTCTCCCCGACGTTGCAAATGGCCGCAGCATGCGACGTGACTTATTCGATTGGCAGCGAGTCTATTGCAGCATTCTTTGTTTGGTCAAGTGGTAATACCAAATTGGAACGGCAATTTTGGAGTCGGGGCGGAGCTCGCATCCGGCGCTGTGACGGTGCAGCATCGCAGGCTTGGCCCTGTAGCCGCAGAAGCCATGCTGGGCAAGGCTTTGCGAGGCGAAGACCGGGCCGGGAATTTGTTGCGGCGCGAGATGGATGAATTGTTTTGATGCGTAGGATTCATCCTTGACACTCGCTATCGGATATGAAATTCTAACCCGACTGGTCTGACCACATTACCTATCAGTCCTGAATCATCGTACAGCAAAGTGCGATGACAAGAAATAACCAGACAGACAATATAAAAAGCAGCAAGGCACCGGCACCTGCGCATAAGAGAAGCAACCAGAATTCTCATGCAGGTAAAGCATGCAGGAACGGAAAGTCCTACGCCAAAACGTTCCTGCTCCCAGACACCGGAGGAGACATGAACTTTACACGCAGAATTACCCGCAGAACCCTGATCAAGACAGCCGCGGCCGCGACAGCGGCCTGTGCTTTGCTGGGCGCCCAGCCGGCGTTGGCCGCCTGGCCCGAGCGGCCGGTCACGCTGGTGGTGCCCTGGGGGGCAGGCGGCGGCACCGACGCCACCGCGCGCATCATCGGCGCCTTGCTGGAGAAGGATATCGGCCAGCCGGTCAACGTGGTCAACCGCACCGGCGGCAACGGCGTGGTGGGCCACCAGTCGATCGCCGGCGCCGCGCCCGACGGCTACACCATCGGCATTGCCACCGTCGAAATTTCGATGATGCACCACCAGGGGCTGACCAAGCTGACGCCGCGCGATTTCACGCCGCTGGCGCTGATGAACTTCGACCCGGCGGCGCTGACCGTGAGCCACGACTCCCCCTACAAGACCTTCGATGACCTGATGAAGGCGATCAAGGCCAATCCGGGCAAGCTCAAGGCTTCCGGCACCGGCCAGGGCGGCATCTGGCACCTGGGCCTGGCCGGCATGCTCAACGACCTGAAACTGGCGCCGACGGCGGTGCGCTTCGTGCCTTCCAACGGCGCGGCGCCGGCCATGGTCGACCTGGCTGCCGGCGGTGTGGACATCGTGGCGGCATCGCTGCCGGAGGCGCGTTCGCTGATCGATGCCGGCAAGGCGACGCCGCTGGTGATCATGGCCAACGAGCCGGCGGCGCTGTATCCCAAGGTGCCCACGCTCAAGAGCCTGACCGGCAGCGGCTGGACCAATGGCGCCTGGCGCGGCATCGTCGCGCCCAAGGGGTTGCCGGCCGATATTTCGACCAAGTTGTCGGCCAGCCTGAAGAAGATCTATGACAGCAAGGAGTACAAGGACTTCATGAGCGGACGCGGTTTCGGCGTGATGTATGCCGACTCCGCCGAGTTCGGCAAATTCATGGACAAGAGCGATGCCGACATGGGCGCGATCCTGAAAACGCTGGGCATGGCGCGCTGATGCAGGTGTTGCCGCCTGTTTTTGCGCCGCCGGATCGCGTATCCGGCGGCGCGGAACGGGCGGCGCTCATGCATCGCACCGCCATACATGGCGTCACCATGACAACGACTTCGCCAAACTCCTTACGATTGATTCCATCATGAAAATCAACGACGCTCTCTCCGGATTGCTGGTCGCGTTTTTTGCGGTCGCCATCTACGTTTCTTCCGCGGCGCTGCCCGCCATGGGGCAGGACATCGGCCCCAATGTCTTCCCGCAGGCGCTGGCCGGCGGCTTCATGATCTGCGCCGTGCTGCTGATCATCCGCGGGCTGCGCGGCTTGAAAAAGACCGCCGCCTCCCACGCCTCGCTCATCGCCGCCGTCGGCAGCGACGACCAGGACGCGCACTGGTTCACCGTGCCCGAATGGGTGCGCAGCCGCCGCGCAGTGTTCGCCTTCCTGCTGGTGCCGGCAGCGCTGCTGTTCTACATCTGGGTCTCCGAGCCGCTGGGTTTCCTGCCGACCGCGTTCGTGCTGCTGATGGTGCTGTTCCTGACCTTCCGCACGCGCATTGCGGTGGCGATTCCGGTGGCGCTGGCCAGCGCGCTGGGCATCCACTACGTTTTCTACAAGCTGCTCAAGGTGCCCTTGCCTTGGGGCGTCTTGAAACCGATCGCCTGGTAAGGAGCACAGCATGCTTGCAAATATCTATGCGGCGTTCGGGATCGTATTCGACCCTTATGTGCTGGCGGTGATCCTTGGCGCGTCGATGTTCGGCCTGTTCATGGGCGCGGTGCCGGGCCTGTCGGCCACCATGGCGGTGGCCCTGCTGGTGCCGGTGACCTTTTTCATGCCGCCGGTGCCGGCCATCGCCGCCATGGTGTCGGCCACCGCGATGGCGATCTTTTCCGGCGACATTCCGGGCTGCCTGTTGCGCATTCCCGGTACGCCGTCGTCGGCGGCCTATACCGACGAAGCCTATGCCATGACCATGAAGGGGCAGGGCGAGATCGCGCTCGGTGCCAGCCTGGTGTTCTCGGTCATCGGCGGCCTGTTCGGCACCGTGGTGCTGATCCTGGCCGCTCCCATGCTGGCCGAGCTGGCGCTGAAGTTCTCTTCGTTCGAGTACTTCTGGCTGGTGCTGCTGGGGCTGACCTGCGCCATTTTCATCGCTTCCGAAAATCCCCTGAAGGGCTTCGTCTCGCTGTTCCTGGGCATGTTCATCGCCTCGGTCGGCATGGGCAACCCGGCCGGCGTGCCGCGCTTCACCTTCGACCAGCCGGACCTGCTGGGCGGGGTATCGCTGGTGCCGCTGATGGTGGGCATGTTCGCCATGTCCGAGGTGCTGCGTTTCGCGGTGTCGAAGGATTTCACGATGAAGATCGCCGACGGCCGCGTCGGCAATGTGTTCAAGGGCATGTGGAGGCTGCTGCTGAAGTACCCGCGCTCGGTCTGGCGCGGCAGCGTGCTGGGCACGCTGGTGGGAGCCTTGCCGGGCGCCGGCGCCGATATCGCGGCCTGGATGTCGTACGCGATGAGCAAGAAGCTGTCCAAGGAGCCGGAGAAGTTCGGCACCGGCCATCCGGAAGGCATCGTCGAATCCGGCGCGGCCAACAACTCGGCGCTGGCCGGGGCGTGGATCCCGGCGCTGGTGTTCGGCATCCCGGGCGACTCCATCACCGCCATCGTGATCGGCGTGCTGTACATGAAGAACCTCAACCCGGGGCCGATGATCTTCGTCGAGAATCCGGTGTCGATGTACGCGATCTTCATCGTCTTCATCCTGGCCAACCTGCTGATGCTGCCGCTGGGTTTCTTGTGCATCAAGATGGCCAAGCGCATCCTGACCATTCCGCGCGGCATCCTGATGCCGCTGATCCTGCTGTTTTGCATCGTTGGCTCCTATGCCACCAACAACAGCGTGACCGATGTGGGCATCATGCTGGTGTTCGGCATGCTGGCTTACTTCATGGAGGAGAACGGCTTCCCGGTCGCCCCCGCGGTGCTGGGCGTGGTGCTGGGCGGCATGCTGGAAGAGCATTTCGTGACCTCGATGATCAAGGCCGACGGCGAGTTCCTGGCATTCTTCAGCAGGCCCATCGCCGGCACGCTGGGCGTGATCACCATCGTCATGTGGCTGCTGCCGTTCGCGCTGAAGATGCTGCGCAAGAGGACGATGGGGCCGGCTTGACGGTAATGCCGTTCAGTTAAGCCGAAATTTCTCCGTCGCCCTGACGAAGGTCAGGGTCCAGCGTCGCGTCATTCGTCATTCAACGGCCATCGAGGCACAACGAAAGACACTGGATCCCGGCCTTCGCCGGGATGACGATTTGCAGATGGAAGGCTTAACTGAACAGCATTACCGGCTTGACGGTTGTTTTTATTTCACCCAATGAAAGGATGGTTGTTTCAATGGCTTCACCCGAACGTTTTTCCGCTGCCGAACTGACGCGCTTCGCCAGCGCCCTGTTGCAAAAGGCGGGACTGGAAGCGCCCAAGGCCGACAGCGTCGCCGCGACGCTGGTCGACGGCGACTTGCTGGGCCACGATACCCACGGCCTGGCGCTGCTGGCGCCGTATGTGAAGGAGCTGGAAAAAGGGGCGATGGCCAAGAGCGGCCAGCCGGAAGTGCTGTCCGAACGCGCCGCCGCGCTGGCCTGGGACGGCCGCCGGTTGCCGGGGCCGTGGCTGGTGCACCAGGGCATCGATGCGCTGATCCCCAAGGCGCGCGACTACGGCAGCGCCTCGCTGACCATCCACCACAGCCACCACATCGCCTGCCTGGCGGCCTACCTGCTGCGCGCCACCCAGGAGGGCTTCATGATGATCCTGGCCAGCTCCGACCCGGCGGTGCAAAGCGTGGCGCCGTTCGGCGGTACGCGCGCGGTGTTCACACCCAACCCGATCGCCGCCGGCATCCCGACTTCGGGCACGCCGTTCCTGATCGACATCTCGGCCTCGGTCACCACCAACGGCATGAGCAACCGCCTGCACAAGGCCGGCCGCCAGTTCGAGGAAGAGTGGCTGATCGACGGCCACGGCAATCCTTCGCGCGATCCGGCCGTGCTGGCCGAAGATCCGCCGGGCACCATCCTGCCGCTGGGCGGTTTGTCGGCAGGCCACAAGGGCTTCGGCCTGGCGGTACTGATCGAGGCGCTGACCGGCGGGCTGTCCGGTTTCGGCCGCGCCGATCCGCCGGCGGGCTGGGGCGCGACCGTGTTCATATCGCTGTACGACCCGTCGGCGTTCGGCGGCCAGGATGCTTTCCTGCGGCAGATGGATTTTGTCGCCGAGTCCTGCCGCAGCAACCCGCCGCGCCCCGGCGTGGAACAGGTGCGCATGCCGGGCGACCGCGGCATGCAGCGGCGCGCGCGGCAACTGCAAGAGGGCGTGGCGCTGCACCCGACCATCGCACCCATGTTGCGCGATGCGGCCGGGCCTTATGGCCTGGCGTTCCCAGCGGCGTTGGCCTGATGGAAGAACGGCCCGGTGTGGTGGAGACCGGCCGGGCCTGAGATACAATCCGGCGTCATAAAAGGAAGCTGAATGGGAAGCCGTGTGGGAATCCACATGGCTGCCGCATGCGGTTTCCAGGCAGATAAAAACTTGATCGGATTCATCCATGCCCATAGAAGCGATTGAGCCGCAGCGGTTATACCGGCAGATCGGCGACCAGTTGCGCAAGCTGATCGTCGACGGCGAATTCCCGGTCGGTTCGCGGTTGCCGTCGGAACGCGACCTGGCGGTGCAGCTCGGCGTGAGCCGGCCTTCGTTGCGCGAGGCGCTCATCGCGCTGGAGGTCGAAGGCTATATCGAAGTGCGCATGGGCTCGGGCATCTATGTCTGCCCGCCGGCGCCGCACGAAGGGCTGATCGACCTGTCCAGCGAAGCGGGGCCGCTGGAACTGATCCGTGCGCGCGAGATGATCGAAGGCGAGGTGGCCTACGCCGCCGCCAGAAATGCCACCGATGCCCAGATCGATGCGGTCGATGAGGCATTCCAGCTGATGATCGCGCATACCGATGCCGGCATCAATCCGCTGGAAGCGGACCGCCTGTTCCACATCCGGGTGGCCGAAGCCACCGGCAACAGCGTGCTGGTGGGGCTGGTGACGCAATTGTTCGATGCGCGGCTGGGGCCGCTGTTCAAGCGGCTGCATAGCCATTTCGACAGCAAGGTGGTGTGGTACGAGGCGGTCGATGAGCATGCGCTGGTGATGCAGGCGCTGCGCGAGCGCAATCCGGACAAGGCGCGCGCGGCCATGCGCCGGCACATGGACATTTCCTTCACGCGCTACAGCGCCAACCTGATCCTGCAATACGGCAGCCGCCAGAAGCGCGAGGCCGCTGCGGCCGGCGATGCCAGGGCCGCGGGCGCTGCGCCCAGGCGAACGCGGACGCAGGCCAAGGCGGGCGTCGCCGCCAAGCCGCGCGCCGCGCGCAAGTGACCGGCGGGGCGCTTTTCCGGTTCAGTTGAAATAGCTGCGCGCCATCTCGAAGCGTTTGGCGAAGTAGGGATTGTCCATGCGCGTGATGTGCACGCGGCCGTTGGTCGATGGCGCATGCACGAAACGGCCGTCGCCGAGGTAGATGCCCACGTGCGAGAACGGCTTGTTCATGGTGTTGAAGAACACCAGGTCGCCGGCGCGCAATTGGCTGGGGTCGATCTGGCGGCCCTGGCGGGCGATATCGGCGGCGCTGCCGCTGATCCTGTAGTTGGCGGCCTGTCCGAAGATGTAGCTGACCATGCCGCTGCAATCCAGGCCGGCCGAGGGGTTCTTGCCGCCGAAGCGGTAGCCGGTGTCGATCAGCGAGAGGGCGTAGATGGCGACTTCGTTGCCGGCGTCGGATGCCGGCAGCGCCGGCGTATTCGATTGCGGCGCGCCCGGCAGGCGTTCAACCGGGGGCACGGTACTGCAGGCGGCCAGCGCCAGGGCCAGGCACAATGCCGCCATGGCGCCGGCCGGGCGCGCCGCAGCCGGGAGGACAGCGGACGACGGCGGCAAGGCCGCCGGACCGGATATTCCCAGGAGCGTATGACGCACCCGCATGGCTTATTGCCCGATCTTGGCCAGCACGTCTTCCAGCATGGAGAACATCTGGTCGATCTCGTCGCGGCTGACGTTGAGCGAAGGCATGAAACGCAGCAGGTTGGGGCGCGGCGAATTGAGCAGCAAGCCCACCGGTTCCATGTCGCGCGCGGCCTCGACGATCTGCGGGCCGATGTCGCGGCCCAGTTGCAGCGCGCGCAGCAAGCCTTCGCCGCGTTCGCCTTCGAAGCCGTACTTCTCCGACAGCGCCAGCGAGCGTTCGCGCAGGTACTGGCCGCGCTCGCGCACGGTTTCCATGAAGCCGGGCTTCAGCAGTTCCTTGATCACCGCCACGCCCACCGCCGTCATCAGCGGGTTGCCGTTGTAGGTGCCGCCCTGTTCGCCAGCTTCGAAGCAGGCGATGTCTTCGCGCGCCAGCAGCGCCGCCAGCGGCACGCCGCCGCCGATGCCCTTGCCCAGCGTCATGATGTCCGGCTCGATGCCCGAGAGCTGGTAGCCGAACAGTTCGCCGGTGCGGCCCATGCCGCTTTGCACTTCATCGACGATCAGCAGCAGGTTGGCCTGCCTGGTCAGGCGGCGCAGGCCTTGCATGAATTCGCGGGTGGCGGGGATCACGCCGCCTTCGCCTTGCACCGGCTCCAGCATCACGGCCACGGTGTGCTTGGTGATCTGCTTCTCGACGCTGGCCAGGTCGTTCAGCGTGGCCTTGGGGAAGCCCGGCACCTGCGGCGCGAACATGGTGTCCCAGCCGTCCTTGCCGCTGGCCGACATGGTGGCGATGGTGCGGCCGTGGAAACTGTGCTTGAAGGTGATGATCTCGAAGCGGGCGTCGCCGTTGGTGGCCGGGTTCTTCTTGCCCCATTTGCGCGCCAGCTTGATGGCGCCTTCGTTGGCTTCGGCGCCGCTGTTGGCGAAGAACACGCGGTCGAACACCGAGTTGGCGGTCAGCAGGTTGGCCAGCTCGATCGACGGCGCGTTGTAGAACGCGGGCGAGGGGTTGAGCAGTTTCTTCGATTGCGCCGCCAGCGCATCCTGGATGCATTGCGGCGAATGGCCCAAGGCGTTGACCGCCCAGCCTTGCAGGTAATCCAGGTAGCGTTTGCCCTTGTGGTCGGTCAGCCACATGCCGTCACCCTCGGTGAACACCAGTTCGGGGCGGTTGGTGACGTACATCAGTTTGTTGCTGTCGAAATCTTTGTATTCCATCGATAGGCTCCTGCAAGAATGGGTGGATGGGGATGGTGCGGGGCAGACCGGCCTGAAACTTAAAGGATCGGTGGAAAGCGCACGGCAACCCGAAATGGCGGATAAAAAAAAGCCACAGGGTTTGCCTGTGGCTTCGCGATTCGTTTCATTTCACGCGCACAGCAGCAAACCTCCCAGAGGTTGGCTGCGACGTCGTAAAAATGTGGCGTTGGCGATCATGCGGTCAATATTAGGACGTTTTGCGCACAGCGTCAAAAAGAATTGACCGTCATTCTGCCTGAATCCGGCAAGCGTTGCATTTGCGTCGCCTGCCGCCGCGCCACGCCTTTTTCCGGGAGGCGGCACCGACTTGCGCCATGATCGCAAACGCGCATGACGGCGGCATGACACGCGCCGCTTTGGCCGGGGCTCGCGCCGCCTCAGTTGGCAGCCGGTGCGCCGCTTGCCAGGTCGGCTTCCGAGGTGAAGGAGTCGGCGTAGAACTCGTCTTCGGGCAACTTGCACTGGGCCACGAAGTCACGCTGCGCCGACTCCACCACGATGGGGGCGCCGCAGGCATACACCTGATGGCCGGACAGGTCCGGGAAGTCGGCCATGACCGCCTGGTGGACGAAGCCGGTGCGGCCGTTCCAGTTGTCTTCCGGCTGCGCGTTGGATACCACCGGCACATAGGCGAAGGCGGGCAGGGTGCGCGCCCATGTTTCGCACAACTCGTTCATGTACAGGTCTTGCGGGCGGCGGCCGCCCCAGTACAGCGTGACCGGGCGCTGCGAGCCGGCATGCTCGAGCTGCTCGACGATCGCCTTGATCGGCGCGAAGCCGGTGCCCGAGGCCAGCAGCACGATCGGCTTGTCCGAATCCTCGCGCAGGAAGAAGGTGCCCAACGGGCCTTCGATGCGCAGGATGTCGCGTTCCTTCATCGTGGAAAACACCTGGTCGGTGAACAGGCCGCCGGGCAGGTGGCGGATGTGCAGGCTCATGTGCTCATCCTTGTGCGGCGCGTTGGCCATGCTGTAGCTGCGGCGCTTGCCGTCGCGCAGCAGGAACTCGACGTATTGCCCGGCCTTGTATTGAAGGCGGTCGTTGGCCGGCAATTGCAGCGAGAGCACGATGACATCGTCGGCCTTCTTGTCCAGCGCGGCCACGCGCACCGGCAGCTTGCGGATCGGGAATTCGCCCACGCCCGCCACTTCGCGCGCTTCGATGGTCACATCCGACTGCGGCCTGGCGCAGCAGAACAGCGAAAACCCCAGCTTCTCGTCGTTGGCCGACAGCGCGCGCTCCTGGTGCGGGCCGTGCTCGACCTGGCCGGAAACCAGTTTGCCCTTGCACGAGCTGCAGGCGCCGTTTTTGCAGCCATAGGGCAGGCCCACGCCTGCGCGGATGGCCGCATTGAGGATGGTTTCGCCTTCATCGCAGGTGAATTGGCGGCCGCTTGGCTGGACTGTGACTTGGAAACTCATACAATTGCGCTTCTGGACTAAGGAAAATAGGTTAATAAAACTGTGAAAAAACTGGGCTTGCCACGTGTTCTGATACTCGGTTGCGGCGATGTCGGCCTGCGCCTGCTGCCGTTGTTGCTGCCGCGCTGCCGCGTGCTGGCCGTCACCAGCAACCCGCAACGCTGCGCCGAACTGCGTGCGGCCGGCGCCGTTCCCATCGTGGCCGACCTCGACCGGCCGCATACGCTGGACCGGCTGGCGCGCCTGGCGCCGACCGTGGTGCACCTGGCGCCGCCGCAGTCGGCCGGCCGGCATGACCGCCGCACCCGCAATTTGGCCGCCATTTTACCCGAGGGCACGCGCCTGGTTTATATCAGCACCACCGGCGTCTACGGCGATTGCGGCGGCCAGCGTTTCGATGAAACCCATCCGGTGCGGCCGCAGAATGCGCGCGCGGTGCGCCGCGTGGATGCCGAAAACGTGCTGCGCGCCTGGGCCAGGCGCTGCGGCGCGCGCGTGTCCATCCTGCGCGTGCCCGGCATCTACGCGGCCGACCGGCTGCCCGTCGAGCGCCTGCAAAAGGGCACGCCCGCGCTGCTTGCCGCCGACGATGTCTATACCAGCCATATCCATGCCGACGACCTGGCGCGCGCGGCGCTGGCGGCCATGCGCCGCGGTTCGCCCAACCGCATCTACCATGCGGTGGACGACACCGAGCTGAAGATGGCCGACTACTTCGACGCCGTGGCCGATGCCGTCGGGCTCCCGCGTCCGCCCCGCTTGCCCCGCAGCGAGCTGGAACGCAGCGTATCGCCGATGATGCTGTCGTTCATGTCGGAATCGCGCCGGCTGGATAACCGGCGTCTCAAGCAGGAGCTGGGTGTGCGGCTGGATTACCCCAGCGTGCAGTCGCTCCTGGCGAAGCGGGGGAGCGAGCCGGCTTGATGGCGCATTGGCGAATCCTTTTCTCTTTATGCAATTTTTGAGTCTTCCTTATTCGGATTTCGAATAAGCATAAGAATTTAAAGTAGTTGTCTTGCATTGGCAGCAACAGTAAAGTCCAGCGCTAACGTGAAATAAATGGGGATTTTGTCCGCATGCCAGACGAGACGGCCACAGGCCGCGGGGCATCGGCGCCGCGCAAGACACCGCCAGTCATCCTCCTTCCCAACCAATCCTATCCACTGCAGCGGCTGCCCACGCGCCGCAGGACGACATGAAGCTATCTTTCAAGAACGTCGCCAAGCATTTCGGCGGCCTGCATGTGATCGACGAATTCAGCCGCGATATCGAATCGGGCGAACTGGTCGCGCTGGTCGGCCCTTCCGGCTGCGGCAAGTCGACCCTGCTGCACATTGCCGCCGGCCTGGAAAAGGTCAGCTCGGGCTCGGTCACCGGCGACGGCCAGGAAATCAAGGCGCCGCATCCGGAACGGACATTGATGTTCCAGGAAAACGCCCTGTATCCCTGGCTCACGCTGGAGCAGAACGTGGCGCTGGCGCTGGAATTCCAGCAGGTCGAGAAGCACAAGGCGGCGCAACAGGCGCGCGTGTGGCTGGAGAACGTCAAGCTCAAGGGTTTCGAAGCGTATTACCCGCACCAGGTCTCGGGCGGCATGCGCCAGCGCGCGGCCCTGGCGCGCGCTTTCATTTCGCAGCCGAAGGCGCTGCTGCTGGACGAGCCTTTCGGCGCGCTCGACGCGCTCACCCGCATGACGCTGCAGGACGCGCTGCGCGACCTGATCCGCCAGCAAGGCCCGACCGTGCTGCTGGTCACGCACGATGTCGACGAGGCGCTGTTCCTGGCCGACCGCATCTTCGTGTTCAGCCCGCGTCCGGCCAAGGTGCTCAAGGAATTCAATCTCGTGCATCACGAAAAGACGCACGACCTGTCCGAATTCGCGGCCATCCGCCGCGAGATCCTTTGCCTGCTCGGCATCCATGCCGAACAGGACGATTTTTCAAAAACACTGGAAGGGGTTGGAGTATGAAACTCGCACGCATCCTGGTACCTGCGCTGGCCGCCCTGGCCGCATTGGCATTCACCAACAACGCCCTGGCGCTGGAGAAATTCAAGATCGGCTACCTGCGCGTGATGGACGACGCGCAAGCCATGGCCGCCTATGAAGCCGGCCTGTACAAGAAGTACGGGCTGGATGTGGAGTTGATCGAATTCAAGTCCGGCACCGACCTGGTCAAGGCGATTGTCGGCGGCCAGCTCGATAGCGGCGTGTTCGGATTCTCCAATGCCGTGGCCTGGGCCTCCAAGGGCGCCGACCTGAAGGTGGTGGGCGGCGCGCAGCTGGGTTACCACGCGCTGGTGGCGCGGGAAGACTCCGGCATCAACAAGGTGGCCGACCTCAAGGGCAAGACCCTGGCCTCGCAAGCCGAAGGCAGCACCGCCGACACCGTGCTGAAGGGCGTGGTGCTCAAGGATGCCGGCATCAAGCCGGACGACGTCAACGTGATGGGCGTGTCGCCGCAGGTGGCGGTGCAGTCGCTGGTGGGCAAGCGTGTCGACGCCGCCTTCCTGTTCGAGCCGCAGGCGCGCATCGCGCAGCTGATCGCGCCGGTCAAGCAGATCTATGAAATCGGTGAAGTCTGGCCCTTCCCCTGCATGGTGGTGATCACCTCGGGCGACACGTTGAAGAAGCGCCGCGACGCCGTGTGGAAGTCGCTCGATGCCCAGCGCGACGCCATCATGCTGCTGCAGAAGAAGCCGGCCGAAGCGTCCAAGCTGATCGCCGGCTATTTCATCGCCGAGCCGACCCTGAAGACGCTCAAGCACGGCGAGATGCTGCGCGAAGACGTGATCCGCGACGCCATCAAGAGCCAGACCTTCACGCCCAAGATTTCCAAGAAGGACCAGGACCGCATGCAGGAAATCTCCAACATCCTGCAAGAGCAAGGCTCCTTGAAGACGCGCGACGGCAAGCCGTTCGACGTCAACTCGATCACCGACCTGTCCTGGCAAACTGCGCGTAAGCTGTAAGCGGGAAGCTACTGCGCAGCCCGATCTCGCTCCTGTGATGCTCGCCGTACATCTCGTACGGCTGCGCTTCTCGAAGCGACCTCGGGCTGCTCGCTACGCTCCCCACTCACAGCACAGAGCTGATTTATTTTTTGGTTCGCAGCTTTGCTTCGCTCGCTGCGTATCGTTGAAGTTTTTCACCGGCCGGAGGTTTCCGGCCATCGTCATTTATAAGCGTCAAGCGTTATGAGCTCTCAACGTCGCGTTACCGGTCTCCGCAAGAAACTCGCCATGGTGCTGGCGATCGCTTTCATCCTGTTGATGTGGCAGATCGCCGCGTGGTCGCTGCCGTCGTTCCTGATGCCGGGCGTGCCGTCGGTGGTGGTGCGGCTGTGGGAGGAAGTGCAGTCCAATAATTTCCGCCTGGCGCTGTATGGCAGCCTGTACCGGCTGGGGTTGGGTTACGGCTCGGCGCTGCTGCTGGGGATCGGTTTCGGGCTGGTCGGCGCGGTGCTGTTCTTCTTCCGCGAGGTGCTGAAGTCGGCCATCGTGATCCTGCAATCGATCCCGTCGATCGCCTGGGTGCCGCTGTTCCTGATCCTGATGGGGTTCGGCAACCTGCCGATGGTGGTGGTGGTGGCCATCGCCGCCTTCTTCCCGGCCGCGCTGTCGGTGATGAACGCGACCGAAAGCGTGCAGCAGGTGCATGTGTCGGCCGCGCGCGTGATGGGCGCCTCGCGCGTGGGCTTGTTGCGCCGGGTCTACCTGCCGGCAGTGATGCCGGAACTGATCACCGGCGCCCAACTGGCCTTCGGCAACGCCTGGCGCGCGCTGATCTCGGCCGAGATGCTGGTCGGCTTCGGCAAGGGGCTGGGCCGCACATTGGCGTATTCCGGCGAAACCGCCGACATGGTGGGGGTGATGGCCAATATCCTGACCATCGCCATTCTCGCCGCGCTGATCGACCAGGTGATCCTGGAAAAGCTGAAGCACCGCCTGCTGCGCTACCAATACGTCTGAGTCTCCCGCCATGCAGCCCGCACGCCTGCTCTTCCCGCTCTTGCTGCTGCTTTGCGGCAGCGTGCAGGCGGGCGTGCTCGATGCCGCCAGGCAGGCCGGCATCCTGCGTGTGGGGCTGGATTACGTGCCGCCGGCCTACAAGGGCGGCATGAAATTCCGCACGCCCGAGAGCGTCGATAGCGTGCTGGCCGACGATCTGGCCGCGCAGTTCAAGCTCACATCCGCTTACCTGAAAAACGCATCCGGCATCCGCGCCGATGTGGCGCTGACGCTGGCGCCCGAGGGCGAGGCCGGCGATGCCGATACCGTCATCATCCCCACCGGCTATCGCGCCGGCGGCATGGCCATCATGCGTACCGACACCAGCATCAGGAAATGGGACGACCTGAAGGGCCGCAGCGTGTGCGTTTCGGAAGGTTCGTCCTACGTCGGCACGCTGGCCTCGCGCTATGGCGCCATCGAGAAGGTGATGCGCGCGCCGGCCGATTCGCTGCTGGCGGTGCGCACCGGGCAATGCGACGCGGCCGTGCATGACGACAGCCTGATGAAGGAATTGCTGAAGCTGCCCGAGTGGAAGAAATTCTCCGCCCGCCTGGCGCCCGCCAGCCGCCAGGCCCTGGTGCTGAAGGTGCGCGGCGCCGACGCCGCCGATCTGGCCGCGCTCAGGCAGGCGGCCGGCCGCTGGAGCGAGGCCTTCTGGGCCGGCGTCAGGAAGAAGTGGGCCAACAACGTGGCCTTCGAGGTTTACCTGGACCAGAACGTGCCGGATTGCCACTGAGGCTACTGAGTCCACTGAGTCCACTGAGTTTCCGGTTCCGCCAGATTTGCCATCGTGGCAATTTGTTTTTGCCTTTTGGCATCTTTTTCCACGGTTTGCTTGCTTCCCGGATAACAGGCTGTGTCGATGCCGCCGTTTTTTTGCGGATGCATGCTGTTGCCGCATTGCAGAGTCCGGCAATGGGCGTACCATAGTGGCCTGTATCGAACATCAGCGATAGCAACAGGAGGCCAGCATGCCCGTCGATCTCGCAATCGTACCCAGTTCCAGCACCACCGCATCTACATCCACTACCTCATCGGTCACCGATCCGGAGGCGGTGCGCCGGGCCGATGAAGCGCGCATGGCGCAAAAGGCCGAGCAACAGCGCCAGGAACAGATCCAGGCCGACCAGAAGCGCGCCGAGGCTGAACTCGAACAGCGCAACCGCCGCGAACAGATTTCCCGCAATTCCAATGGCGAGGTCATCGGCACCACAGTGAACACGGTAGCCTGACAATATCCGCGGCGTACCCGCCATGAACAAAGCCCGCACGGCCATGCCGTTGCGGGCTTTTGCTTTTCCGCTCCCGGTTCCCGTGCGGGGGCCTCAATCCGAGGCGTTGAGCGAACCGAGGAGCCAGGTCTCGGCCATGTCGATCTGGTTGATCAGCATCAGGAAGGTTTCGTCGTTGATGCGTTGCTCGGCGCGCAGGTAGTGGATTTCCATGCGTTCGGCGCGGATTGCCTCCAGCCGCAGCTCGCGTTCGAACTGCTTGAAGCGGTTGGCGGCGCGATGGGTCTCTTCCGAATCGCTCTCGGCATTCATGCGCATGCGATAGGTCGCCAGCAGGCTGCCGCTGACCTCGGTCAGCAAGGCCAGGTCGGACTCGTCCAGGCCGTGGCTGATGCGTTCCTGGGCTTCTTCGATACGGCGCACCGCCGCTTCCGACAGGCGCATGCGGGCGTTCATCTCTTCCGTGCGGCGGCGTTTGGCTTCGGCATCCAGTTGCAGGTCCTTCAGCATCCACGGCAGCAGGAAACTGCCGAACAGCAGCGAGCAGACGATCACCCCGGTGGCCAGGAAGATCAGCAGGTCGCGCGCCGGGAAGGGCGTGTGTTCCTTGAGCAGCAGCGGGATCGACATCACGCCGGCCAGCGTGATCGCCCCGCGCACGCCCGACAGCGCGGTAATGCCGATCAGGCGCAGGTCGAACTTGCGGTTGCGCCCGCTCTGGCCGCGCACCGCGTTGGCGAAACGGCGCATGCGCAGGTTGATCCACACCCAGATGAAGCGCAGCACGATCAGCGCCACCGTGATGGCGAGGATGTAGGCGAACAGGTACCACACCGGCACGTTGCCGGCGGTCCTGGCGTCGGCATGGGCGAGGCTGACGATGCCCGGCAACTGCAGGCCCAGCAACAGGAACGACATGCCGTTGAACACGAACTCCATCATGGTCATGATGCTGCGGCCCTGCATGCGGGTCGCGGCCGACTCGCCGCCGGCGGTTTCGATGTAGGGCATCAGCATGCCCGCCGCGACCGCCGCCAGGATGCCGGACAGGCCGAAGTGTTCGGCGAAGATATAGGCCGTGAAGGGGATCAGTATCAGCAGCACCACCTGGATGCCCGGTTCGTCGCCGGCCCATTCGATGATCTTGCGGCGCACCAGGCCGAACCCCCAGGCCACGATCAGGCCGACGGCAATGCCGCCCACCGAGATCAGGACGAAACTCAGGCTGGCGTCGAGCAGCGAGAAGGTGCCGGTCACCACCGCGGCGATGGCGAACTTGAAGGCCACCAGGCCGGACGCGTCGTTCATCAGCGCCTCGCCTTCCAGCACGTGCTGCATCGAGGCCGGCAAGCGGCCCTTGCCGATGATGGACGATACCGCCACCGCGTCGGTGGGCGAGAGCACCGCAGCCAGCGCGAAGGCAGAGGGCAGGGAAATCACCGGGATCATCCAGTGGATGAAATAGCCCACGCCGACCACGGTAAACAGCACCAGCCCCAGGGCCAGCGCCAGGATCGGTTGCGCCAGGCGGAAGAATTCGCGCTTGGGCATGCGCCAGCCGTCGGTAAACAGCAGCGGCGGGATGAACAGCAGCAGGAACAGCTCCGGGTCGAAACTGATCTTCAGTCCGAACAGCGGCAGCGCCAGCACCGCGCCCAGGCCGATCTGGAACAACGGCAGCGGCAGTTTGAAGGGGACCAGGCGCGCGGCCACGCCGGAGGCGGCGACGGCCAGCAGCAGGATCAGGACGGTGAAGACGATTTCCATTGTTGCGGGTGGGGGTCGGTGTTATTGGCGTGTTTCATCGGCGGCATGGCGGCCAGCCGATTCCTTCACTGCTAGGTTGCAAGTATAGAAGACGTGCGGCCTGAGCAGATATTTCAGGTGAGGAATAAAATCGCAAGATCGTTTTTCCTTTCATCCACCGGTGGCGCCTTGATGGGAAAAACGTGCCACACGCACACAAGGAGAGCTTCATGCAGCATCGCAAGTTAGGTAAATCCGACATTGCCGTCGCGCCGCTGGCCTTCGGCGGCAACGTCTTCGGCTGGAGCATCGACGAGAAGGCGTCCTTTTCCATCCTCGACAAGTTCGTTGAGTCGGGCCTGAACCTGATCGACACCGCCGACGTCTACTCGCGCTGGGTGCCGGGCAACAAGGGCGGCGAATCCGAGGCCATCATCGGCAAGTGGCTGGCCCAAGGCGGCCGGCGCGACAAGGTGGTGATCGCCACCAAGGTCGGCAAGGACATGGGCGATGGCCGTGTCGGCTTGAAGAAGGGCTACATCTTGCGCGCGGTGGAAGATTCTCTGCGCCGCCTGCAGACCGATTACATCGACCTTTACCAGTCGCATGACGACGACCGGTCCACGCCTTTCGAAGAGACCCTGGATGCCTACGGCACGCTGGTCAAAGCGGGCAAGGTGCGCATCATCGGTGCTTCCAACTACGATGCCAAACGGCTGGCCGAGGCGCGCGAAGCGGGGGAGCGGCTGGGGCTGCCGCTGTACCAGACGCTGCAGCCGGAATACAGCCTCATCGAACGCGCCGCGTTCGAGAAGGAGCTGGAACCGTATTGCCTCAGGCATGGCGTGGGCGTGATCGGTTTCTATTCTCTGGCCAGCGGTTTTCTGAGCGGCAAGTACCGTTCCGAAGCCGACCTTGGCAAGAGCGCCGCGCGCGGCGGCCGCGTGAAGGGATATCTCAATGAGCGCGGCCTCAAGATCCTCGATGCGCTGGACACGGTGGCGCAGCGCCAGTCCAGCACGCCGGCATCGGTCGCACTGGCGTGGCTGATCGCCCGTCCCAGCGTGACGGCGCCGATTGCCAGCGCAACCTCGCTGCAGCAGCTGGATGCGCTGGTGAAGGCGACACAATTGAAGTTGTCGGCTGAGGATATTGCACTGCTGGATCAAGCCAGTACGTACTGATTCCCAGTCTTCGCTGGGACGACGGAATGTGAGCGTGGGTTTGTCAGCCCGGGTGCGAAATATCGGACAGCTCCCGCGCAATGAAATCGACAAAGCTGCGGATGCGGTTGGACATCTGGTGCCGCTGCGAATACATCGCGAAGATGTCGGCGTTGGGCGTTTGCCAGCCCGGCAGCACCTGTACCAGCCGGCCGTCTTCCAGGGCCTGCGTCGGCTTCCTGCTGGCCGGCAACGCCACCACCGCGCTGTTCGTGGTGCTGTCGCTGGTGGTGGTGAACGTGGGCATCAGCTCGGCCAAGGCGCCGCTATGGGCCATGCCAAGCACCTTCCTCTCCGGCGCCGGCGCGGCGGCAGGCATCGCGATGATCAATTCGTTGGGCAACCTGGGCGGCTTCGTCGGCCCGTGTGCGATCGGCTGGTTGAAGAGCGTCACGGGCGGCTACAGCGCCGGCCTGTACGTGGTGGCAGGCACGCTGGCGCTCTCGGCGGTCGTGACGCTGATGCTGAGCCGCCAGACGCGTTTGCATGCCGGCGTGGCCAAGCCCAGCCACGGCGGTTGAAGGGGGCGCGCATGGACAAATTCCTACAGTGCTTGCGCGGCTATCTTGAGCGCGTCGCGCAAGCGCACAGCGGTTTGCTGTTCTGATCCTTTTGATCGCTGGGGCGATGCGTCGTCTGAAGCGGGCCTGCGGGCCCGTTTCGTTTGGGTTTGTTCTGCGGTGCAGCATAAATTCTCATGGCTTGACACTTCATCGCCAGGTACCTATCCTCCACAGCCATTGGTCTTACCTTTCCCGGCAATCGCCGGCGGCCAGCAAGGCATTGCCTGCATGGCAATGATTCATTCGACCCTTAGGCGCTCACCCCGACAGTATGTCTTTTGATCCCATCGTCCAGAAGTCCATTTCCGAGCAAGTCGCCCAGCGCTTGCTGACCATGATCCGCAGCGGCCTGCTCAAACCCGACCAGCAACTGCCGCCCGAGCGCGAGCTGGCCGCCATGCTGGGCGTGGGCCGCCCGGCGGTGCGCGAGGCGATCCGCGGCCTGGCGCTATTGGGGCTGTTGCGCATCCGCCAGGGCGAGGGCACCTTCGTCAGTTCGCTGGAAACGCGCGAGCTGCTGGAACCGCTGGAAATGATCATCGACCTCAACGCCGGCACGCTGGAAGCGCTGTTCGACGCGCGCCTGATCATCGAAACCGGCGTGGCCGCACTGGCCGCCACCCATATCGGCGAGGCCGAACTGGCGCACCTGGTGCGCAACGTGGAAGACGAAGCGCGGCTGTTGTCCGACCCGGCCGCCTTTGCCGCCGCCGACGTCGAGTTCCACGAGGCCATCATCGAAGCCTGCGACAACCCCTTCCTGCAAAGCATCGCCGGCAGCCTCTACATGCTGGGCAAGAAGAGCCGTTCCATCACTTCGCGCATCCCGGCCACGCTGGAGCGAAGCCTGCAGGACCACCGCGAGATCCTCGATGCGCTCAAGACGCGCGATCCGCAAAAGGCCGCCGACGCCATGCGCCGCCATCTGATCCACGTGCGCGACGCCTACCGCGGCGCGGCCCGCAACAAGGACGAATCGGTACACGATTAAGCATGAAGCGCCGCCGTTGCCGTTTCCATGCGGCTCTCCACAACGGCGGCGCTGGCAGTACCGTCGCGGCGCCATGCCCGCGATGCCCGATACAGAACAAGCGATACCGGCAGGACGCAGGGCCGTCCAACCCCATGAGCCGGAGCATGAACGATCAATCACCATCATATTTTCACAGGAGAACAGCATGCTAGATCTGGCTGGAAAAGTCGTCTTCATCAGCGGCGCGAGCACCGGCATCGGCGCCGCCGCGGCCCGCGCCTTCGGCGCTCGCGGCGCCCACGTCGTGGTCCACTACAACAGCTCGGCCAAGGAGGCCGAACTGGTCGCCGCCGACGTGCGCGAAACCGGCAGCAAGGCCATCGCCATCGGCGCCGACGTGCGCGACAGCAACGCCATCAACCGGGCCGTCGCCAGCGCGGTCGAGCAGCTCGGCCGCATCGACGTGCTGATCAACAACGCCGGTAGCCTGGTCAAGCGCGAGCCGCTGGAAAAGGTCACCGACGAACTGTTCGACGACATCGTCCACATCAACGCCCGCTCGGTCGTGGCCTTCACGCGCGCCGTGATCCCGGTCATGCGGCGCCAGGGCGGCGGCAACATCATCAACGTCACCTCGGTCGCGGCGCGCCACGGCGGCGGCCCGGGCGCGCTGATCTACGCGGCGTCGAAAGGGTTCGTCAGCACCATCACGCGCGGCATGGCCAAGGAACTGCTGGCCGACAAGATCCGCGTCAACGCGGTGGCGCCGGGCGTGATCATGACTCCGTTCCAGGAACGCTTCACCACGCCGGAACAGCTCGAAGCATTCCGCAAGACCATCCCGATGGGCCGCATCGGCGATCCGGACGAATGCAGTGGGGCTTTCCTCTACCTGGCCTCGGAGCAGATGTCGGGGTATGTGACGGGGCAGATCATCGAGGTGAACGGAGGGCAGTACATGCCTTGACCGGGAAGGCCCGCAGGCAGAGAAGCCGCCATTGGGCGTAAGCCGTTCAGTCAAGGCTAATCTGAGGCACTCATTACAGAGCCCGTTCGGGCTGAGTAGGCCCGCCGGGGCCGTATCGAAGCCAGCGCATCACCGTTGGCGCTCTTGCCTGCCCTTCGATACGCTGCTGCGCAGCTACTCAGGGCGAACGGAGTCTGGACTGCACAAACCTCCACAAACACAAATGCCGTTCAGCGCTTAACTGAACGGCATTTGTCATTGGGCGGCTTTGTTCTTGTCTGAAGATACGCTTCCTTCGCCACTTCAGCTTGGCATGTCCTTTGCTCGTTGTGCTCCCATGATGCCGCTTCTTTCCGATGTCCATACCGGCAGCGATAGCGATTTGCTGCGCGACAAGCTGACCCTTCTCCTCGACTCCACCGGCGAAGGCATCTACGGTATCGACCTCGATGGCCGCTGCACCTTCATCAACCGCGCCGGGGCCGACATGCTGGGTTACCGGGTGGAGCAGGTGCTGGGCAAGAACATGCACGACCTGGTGCATCACAGCCATGAGGACGGCGGCCACTATCCGGAGGAGGAGTGCCCGATCCTGAAGGCGTTTCGCAAGGGCGAATCGTGCCGGGTGGACCAGGAGGTGTTCTGGCGCGCCGACGGCACTTTCTTTCCCGCCGAATATTCTTCCTACCAGATCGTCGACGACGGCCGGGTACGCGGGGCGGTGGTTACGTTCAGCGACATTTCCAAGCGGCGCCAGGCCGAGGAGCAGCTGCAGCGCGCCAAGGCGGAGCTGGAACTGCGCGTGGCCGAGCGCACCCGCGAATTGTCGGCCGCGCTCAGGCAGGTGCGGCAACTGTCGGCCCATGCGCACTCGGTGCGCGAGGACGAACGCACCCGTATCGCGCGCGAGATCCACGACGAGCTGGGCAGCCTGCTGGTGGCGCTGAAGCTGGATGTGAACTGGATGGCCAAGCGCGTGGCCGATCGCGAGCCGGTGGCGCGCAAGTGCGAGGCGATGGACCGGCTGATCGAGGCGGCGGTGGACAACGTCGGGCGCATCATCACCGACCTGCGGCCCAGCATCCTCGACCATCAGGGCCTGATTGCGGCGCTGGAGTGGCAGGTGCAGGAGTTTTCGGAGGCCACCGAGCTGCCGTGCGAGGTGGAGTTCGATATCGCGCCGGAGGCTTTCGCGCCGGACGGCGCCAAGGCCACGGCGGCGTTTCGTATCTTCCAGGAAATGCTGTCCAACGTGGCGCGGCATGCCAGGGCCACGCAGGTGCGCATCGCGGTGCGGCTCACGCCCGCCGAGCTGGCCATGGAGGTGGAGGACAACGGCGTGGGGGCGGCGCGCGATGCGCTGGAGGCGTCGACTTCCTACGGTGTGATGGGCATGCGCGAGCGCGCCTTGCACTTCGGTGGCGCACTGACCATTGCTGGTGCGCGTTTTGCACCAGCCGATGACATGCCCGGCACGCTGGTGTGCCTGCGGTTGCCGTTGGCCGGCCGAGATTGATACAAGAACCAAAGGGTAATGGAGACCATGACAGCAATGACCGATTCGATCCGCATCCTGCTGTGCGACGACCATCGCATCGTGCGCGAGGGGTTGAAGCAGATCCTGGCCGACACGCCCGATATCGAGGTCGCCGCCGAATGCGCCAGCGGGCCGGAAGTGATGCACAAGGCGCGGGTGGAGGCGATCGACCTGGTGTTGCTGGATATCGCCATTGCGCAGCAGGACGGGCTGGACGTGCTGCGCCAGATCAAGCAGGAGATGCCGCGGCTGCCGGTGCTGATGCTGTCCACCTATCCTGAGAAGCAGTATGCGGCGCGCTGCTACAAGCTGGGCGCGGCCGGTTACCTGAACAAGAGCACCGATCCGGAGCAACTGGCGGCGGCGATCCGCAAGGCGGCCGCCGGCGGCGTGTATGTCAGCCCGCAGATGGCCGAGACGCTGGCCTCGGGGCTGAGCGCGCGCGCTTCCTCGCATGATCGGGCCGCGCATGAGAGCTTGTCGCACCGCGAATACCAGGTGTTCCAGATGATCGCGGCCGGGCGCAGCGTCAAGGAGATCGCCGACCGGCTGGAGCTGAGCCCCAATACGGTGAGCACCTACCGCAGCCGCATCCTGGAGAAGACCGGGGCATCCAACGATGTCGGCATTGCGATGTATGCGGTGCGGCATCAGTTGATGCCTGTGTAGGACGAGTTCCCGCCATACGCCATACGCCATGCGCCTGCATTTCACCTGCATTTGTAGTTGAACCACTACAAGGCGTCGTCACACGATGACGCCATTTCCCCCGCTGGCAAATCCCTTGCACGCGCTTGAGGCCATCGCAGCAAGCCGCCTCAAACTCACCAAACGGGGGAATCATGCCGAAAGCACCGGAACACAATATCTTCCATACCTACGACGCCGAGCGCGCCGGGCAGGGCTGCTCGTGCGGCCGCCACGGCAGCCAGCGGCAGCACGATACCGAGCAGGAGGTATTGCGCCAGACCAGGGCGCAGGACGTGGAGACGCTGACGGAAGACGTGGTGGAAGAGTCGATCATGCGCGCCTTGTTCCCGCACATGGCCCGGCGCCGCGACTTCCTGCGCGCGGTCGGCAAGAACACCGCGCGCGCGGCGATCGCCAGCGTGCTGCCGTTGGGCGCGCTGCAGGCGATGGCGCAGGAGAAGAACGGCGCGCTGGAAAAGAAAGACCTCAAGATCGGCTTCATCGCCATCACCTGCGCGGCGCCGCTGATCATGGCCGATCCCTTGGGCTTCTACCGCAAGCAGGGCCTGAACGTGTCGCTGAACAAGACCGCCGGCTGGGCGCTGATCCGCGACAAGATGATCAACAAGGAGCACGACGCCTCGCATTTCCTGTCGCCGATGCCCATCGCCATGTCCATGGGCGTGGGCAGCAATGCGGTGCAGATGCGCGTGGCCACCATCCAGAACATCAACGGCCAGGCCATCACGCTGCATGTGAAGCACAAGGACAAGCGCGACCCCAGGCAATGGAAGGGCTTCAAGTTCGCGGTGCCGTTCGAGTATTCGATGCACAACTTCCTGCTGCGCTATTACCTGGCCGAGCACGGCCTCGATCCGGATCGCGACGTGCAGATCCGCGTCACGCCGCCGCCGGAAATGGTGGCCAACCTGCGCGCCGGCAATATCGACGGCTTCCTCGGCCCCGATCCGTTCAACCAGCGCGCGGTGTATGACGAAGTCGGCTTCATCCACATCCTCTCCAAGGAAATCTGGGACGGCCACCCATGCTGCGCCTTCGGCGCCTCGGAAGAGTTCGTCAGGCAGAACCCCAACACCTTTGCGGCGTTGTTCCGTTCGGTGCTGACCGCCGCCGCCATGGCGCGCGATCCGGCCAACCGCTCGCTGGTGGCCAAGGTGATCTCGCCGGCGGCCTATCTGAACCAGCCGGAGACGGTGGTCGAGCAGGTGCTGACCGGCCGTTTCGCCGACGGCCTGGGCAATGTGAAGAACGTGCCGGGCCGCGCCGACTTCGATCCGGTGCCCTGGGATTCGATGGGCGTGTGGATCCTCACGCAGATGAAACGCTGGGGCTACATCAAGGGCGATGTCGATTACAAGGCGATCGCGGAAAAGGTGCTGCTGCTGACCGAGGCCAAGAAGCACATGAAGGAACTGGGCCAGCCGGTGCCGGACGGCGCGTACCGCAAGTACGCCATCATGGGCAAGGAATTCGACCCGGCCAAGGCCGAAGCCTATGCCAACAGCTTCGCCATCAAGAGGACGGCGTGATGGACGCGGGAAAGACCGGCTGGCGCGCGGCGCTGATCTCGCTGCTGTTGCTGGGCTGCCTGCTGCTGGTATGGCATGTGGCCACCTTGCCCAAGGAAAGCGCCGCCGGCTCGGCCCAGGATGAGTACGCCAGGTTGATGGGAAAGAGCGGCGGGGCGGCCAAGAGCGACGGCTTTCCGGGGCTGGCGCAGATGGGGGAGACCATCCGCCGCGAACTCTCCAACCCGTTCTACGACAACGGCCCCAACGACAAGGGCATCGGGATCCAGCTGGGTTATTCGCTGGGACGTGTCGGGCTGGGATTTGCGATAGCGGCGGTGGTGGCGATCCCGCTCGGCTTCTTGCTGGGGATGTCGCCGCTGATGCAGCGCGCGCTCAATCCCTTCATCCAGATCCTCAAGCCGATTTCGCCGCTGGCGTGGATGCCGCTGGCCTTGTACACGATCAAGGATTCCTCGGTGTCGGGCGTGTTCGTGATCTTCATCTGCTCGGTGTGGCCGATGCTGATGAACACGGCCTTCGGCGTGGCGTCGGTGCGGCGCGACTGGCTCAACGTGGCCAAGACATTGGAAGTGAAGCCCCTGCGCCGCGCGTTCATGGTGATCCTGCCGGCGGCGGCGCCCACCATCCTGACCGGCATGCGCATCTCCATGGGCATCGCCTGGCTGGTGATCGTGGCGGCCGAAATGCTGGTGGGCGGCACCGGCATCGGCTACTTCGTCTGGAACGAATGGAACAACCTGTCGCTGACCAGCGTGATCTTCGCGATCCTGGTCATCGGCGCGACCGGCATGGTGCTCGACCTGTTTTTCGCGCGCTTGCAGAAGCTGGTCACTTATGTCGAATGAAGGGCGAAGCTACATGGAAAAGGCATTCCTCAACGTCGAGGGTTTGAGCAAGCGCTACGCCGCCGACGGTCCGCCGGTGTTCGAGCAGGTGTCGTTCGGCATCGAGCGCGGCGAGTTCGTCTGTGTCATCGGCCATTCGGGTTGCGGCAAGACTACCATCCTGAACGTGCTGGCCGGACTGGAAGCGGCCAGCGGCGGCGTGGTGATCATGGACCAGCGCGAGGTGAAGGGCCCCAGCCTGGACCGCGGCGTAGTATTCCAGAGCCATGCGCTGATGCCGTGGTTCAGCGTGCTGGGCAATGTGGTGTTCGCGGTGCGTTCGCGCTGGCCCGACTGGCCGCGCGCCAAGGCCGAGGAGCATGCGCGCCGCTTCATCGGGATGGTGGGCCTGAAGGGAGCCGAGCACAAGAAACCGTCGGAATTGTCGGGCGGCATGAAGCAGCGCGTGGGCATTGCCCGGGCGTTTTCCATCGAACCCAAGATGCTGCTGATGGATGAGCCCTTCGGCGCGCTCGATGCCCTGACGCGCGGCGTGGTGCAGGACGAGCTGCTGAAGATCTGCGCCGCCACGCGCCAGACCGTGTTCATGATCACGCACGATGTCGACGAGGCGATCCTGCTGGCCGACAAGATCTTCCTGATGTCCAACGGCCCGCAGGCCTGCATCGCCGAGGTGGTGGTCAACACCATGCCCAAGGCGCGCACGCGCGAATCGATGCACCACGATCCGCAGTTCTATCGCATCCGCAACCACCTGGTCGATTTCCTGGTGCACCGTTCCCGGCAGATCCAGGCGGCGCAGGCGGCCGGCGGCGCAGCTCCCGTCACCCGCGTGGTCACGCCGGGGCTGGAGGCGGCAGCGGCGCCGGATGCCGGTTTTTCGCAGGCGCTGGCCTGAATCTGATCAATATTTTTCGTCCACGTTTTTTCATCCACATTTCATTCACATCACGTCTCATTCAAGGAGAGCAGCATGGACCGCAACCAAGTCACCCAGAAGATCATCGCCGCCAAGGTCAGCAACAAGATGACCTGGGCCCAGATCGCCGAGCGCATCGGCCAGAGCAAGGAATGGACGACCGCCGCCATGCTCGGCCAGATGACGCTGACGGCCAGGCAGGCCGCCGTCGCCCAGGAGCTGTTCGCGCTGACCGACGAGGAAACCCTGTGGCTGCAGATCGTGCCCTACAAGGGTTCGCTGCCCACGCCGGTGCCGACCGACCCGCTGATCTACCGCTGGTACGAGATCGTCAGCGTCTACGGCAGCACCATCAAGGAACTGATCCACGAGGAATTCGGCGACGGCATCATGAGCGCCATCGACTTCAAGATGGATATCCAGCGCCAGGCCGATCCGAATGGCGATCGCGTTAACGTGGTGCTTTCAGGTAAGTTTTTGCCGTACAAGACCTATTGAGCCGACGTTCCGGAGTTGCGGCCCGCAGCGGGCTCGCAATTCCGGCGCAACACGCTCTAAAATAGGGCGCATGCTCAAAGATAAAAACCTTTCCGCCTACAAGCCCTCGGCCAACCGCATCAAGGCGCGCTTCGTCGCCATCTCCTGGCGCGACCTAGCAGTCAGTTTCGGGCCCTTCATCCTGCTGATCCTGATCGGCGCCTGGCTGGTGATCTGGCTGATCAGGCCGGCGCCGCCGTCCAGCATCAGCATCGCGGCCGGTCCCAAGGACAGCAATTTCTGGCGCGTGGCCGAACGCTACCGTACTATCCTGGCGCGCGACGGCATCAAGCTCAATATCGTCGAGACCGGCGGCTCGCTGGATAACCTCAAGCGGCTGGCCGATCCGGCGCAGGACGTCGACGTGGGTTTCGTCCAGGGCGGTCTGGCCAGCGCGGTCACGGCCGATGCGCTGGCGCCGCTGGTGTCCTTGGGCAGCATCTCTTATGTGCCGGTTTCCATTTATTACCGCAACCCGCCGCCGCGCGAGGACGGCAAGCCCGCGCCGCCGTTGCGCCAGCTGTCGGAACTGGCGGGCAAGCGCATCGCCATCGGCGGCGCCGGCAGCGGCTCCAGCATGCTGGCCTTGACGCTGCTCAAGGCCAATGGCGTGGAGCAGGGCGGCAGCACCGAGCTGTTGAACATCGGCGGCGACGACGCGGCCCAGGCGCTCACCAGCGGCAAGATCGATGCCGCTTTCCTGATGGGCGATTCGGTTTCGGTGGCGACCATGGGCAAGCTGCTGCGTACGCCCGGCATCCGGCTGCTGGATTTCTCGCAGGCCGATGCCTATGTGCGGCGCTTCCGTTACCTGAATATCCTGAAGATGCCGATGGGCGTGTTCGACCTGGCGCGCAACCTGCCTTCGCGCGATACCCAACTGGTGGCGCCGACGGCGGAACTGGTGGCGCGCGACGATTTGCATCCGGCCTTGTCCGACCTGCTGATCGAGGCCGCGCATGAAGTGCACGGCAAGGCCAACGTGATGCAAAAGGCGGGGGAGTTCCCGGCGCCGCTGGAGCATGAATATCCCATCAGCGACGACGCCGCGCGTTATTACAAGTCGGGCAAGACTTTCTTCTATCGCACGCTGCCGTTCTGGCTGGCCAGCCTGGTCGACCGCGCCGTCGTGATCCTGCTGCCGGTGATTTTGCTGCTCATTCCCGGCATCCGCCTGGTGCCGATGCTGTACGGCTGGCGCATCCGTTCGCGCATCTACCGCTGGTACGGCGAACTGATTTCGCTGGAGCGCGGCATTTCCCGCGAGGCGCCGGAACAGCAGGCGGAGATACTCAAGCGCCTGGATGAGATCGAAGCGGCAGTCAACCGCATGAAGATGCCGCTGGCCTTTGCCGACCAGTTCTATGTGCTGCGCGAGCATATCGGTTTCGTCCGTGCGCGGCTGGAGCACGGGATGGCCTGAACGCCGCGCCGCAGGGGGAAAAGCCGTCGACTGGCGGCTTTGTTGTATAGTGGGCCGTCGCGGCAAAACCACTGTATGAAAAATACTGTGTATTTGTACAGTACTTGTGCTACAGTGAAGCCTCTTACAGACAGACAAGAAGGGGAATCACTGCCATGACACACTTCGATCTTGCTTCAGACGCACGCTTCGCCGTCGCTTCTTCCACTCCCTCGTCGTTTACCCTGCGTCTCGGTCGCCGCGAAATCTTCGCCTGCCGCGACACTTACGTACGACGCTACCGCGTCAACCCCGTCATCGAATGCAGCGCCGGCATCGAGCCCGGCCACGTTGAAATCCTGTTGTTCCGCCGCTGGTTGCTGGTGCTGTCCAAGGCGCGCGGCTGATGCGTCGCGCGCTCGACTGGCTGGTGATGGACGGCGGCGGCCATGCTGTGACTGCTGCCGCCATCGCCGCCATTACTGTCAATGCCGCTGTCGGCCAGGCAGCCAGCCGTTCAGGCGCTGGTGTCGGCCGCAAACGTGACCAGGTGCCTGACATCCAGCCGGATGCCGATCCATTCGCCGATGTCATGATCATGGTGCGAGGGAACCAGCGACAGTAGCTGCTGGCCGTTCTCCAGTTCCAGCGTGTAGAGAAACTCCGCGCCGCGAAACGATTTGCGCAATACCTTTGCCTTGAAGGGCGAGGCGTCGTCGTGCATCACATCGTCGGCGCGCAGCAGTACGTCGACCACTGCCGGGCTCGCGCCGGGCGGGGTTGGCGCTACCTCATCCTGGCGAGATTGCCGCGGCTGGTGATCCAGGTACTCCGGATCACCGTGGTCATCCAGGGCCTCTCCGCTCATCGTCATTGAACGCAGCCGTCCGGCTGCGGTTTCCACTTCGAAAACGCCATCTTCCCGCGGTCGCTGCAGGCGGCCTTGCATCAGCACGCCGTGGCCGATGAAGTCGGCCACGAAGCGCGTCGCGGGGCGGTGGTAGAGCGAATAGGGCGTGTTCCATTGCTCCAGGCGGGCCTGGTTCATGACGCCGACTACGTCGCCCACGGCGAAGGCTTCCATCTGGTCATGCGTGACCATCAGGGCGGTGGTGTGCGTGCGCTTGAGGATGTCGCGCACGTCATGCGCCAGCCTTTCCCGCAATTCCACATCCAGGCTGGAGAAGGGTTCGTCCAGCAACAGCAGGCGCGGTTGCGGCGCCAGCGCACGGGCCAGGGCGATGCGCTGCTGCTGGCCGCCGGAGAGCTGGTGCGGGAATTTGCTGTGGGCGTCCGGCAGGCCGACCAGCATCAGCATCTGGTCGACGACCTCGGCGCGCTGCGCGCGCGCCATGCCGCGCAGGCCGAAGCCGACGTTGGCGGCGATGTCCAGGTGCGGGAACAGGGCGAAGTCCTGGAATACCATGCCGATGCGGCGCTCCTCGGCCGGTACGCGCGCGCCGTGGCCGTCGAGTAGGCGACCGTCCAGCAGGATGCTGCCCGATTGCGCCTGTTCCAGGCCTGCGATGGCGCGCAGCAGGCTGGTCTTGCCGCTGCCGGAGGGGCCGAGCAGCACGCCCAGCTGGCCCGGCTGCAGCTGCAGCGAGACGGCGTCGACCGCCGGCGTCGGGGTGCGCGGATAACGGATGCTGACCTGATCGACTTCGAGAAACATGGGGTACTCGCTTAAATGGTTACAATTCGCATTTGTTGCAGTGTAGCGTATGCGCCGGAGCAAAATCCTCCCGCGCCATGCCGCAATGCATCGTTTGCGGTATTTCCATTTTGTTGTTGTCGTCCTTCTGATTCTTTTTAGTCCATGCCCATCATCGGTTTGCTCGCAGTCCTGATCGCTTTGCCCATCCTCGGTATCCTCGGCGCCTGGCTCGGCCTGGATGCGGCCGGGGTCGACAGCTTGCGCCGGCAACTGCAGACCGTGCTGCCCGGCTACCTGGTCACTTCGGGATGGCTGGCGCTGACGGTGACGCTGGGCGTGGCGCTGGTGGGCGGGGCGGCTGCCGTGGCGATCAGCCTGTTCGAATTCCGCGGCAAGCGTTTCTTCTCCTGGGCGCTGCTGTTGCCGATGGCCATGCCGGCGTATGTCTGCGCCTATGCCTATACCGATTTCCTGCAATACGCGGGCGTGGTGCAAAGCACGCTGCGCGGCTGGTTCCCGGGCTTTCGCTTCGATGTGCGCGGTTTGCCCGGCGCCATTTTCCTGTTCGTTTTCACGCTCTATCCCTATGCCTACCTGCTGGCCCGCAATGCCTTGTCCGAACGCGGCACGCATCTGATGGAGGCCGCGCGCATGCTGGGCACGCCGCTGCGCGAACGCATCGTGCGCGTGGCGCTGCCGCTGGCGCGCCCGGCGCTGATGGCCGGCGCCGCGCTGGCGCTGATGGAGACGCTGGCCGATTACGGCGTCTCCGCCTACTTCGGCCTGACGACGTTTACCACCGGCATCTACAAGGCCTGGATGGTGCTGGACGACCGCATCGCCGCCGCCCAGTACGCGTCGGCGCTGCTGCTGTTCGTGGCGATCTTGTTGTGGCTGGAGCGGCGCGAGCAGCAGCGCATGCGTTTTGCGAGCGTACGCGGCCATCGCGGCCATGATGGCGGCGCCGAAGCGCGCTTGCCGGTGCTGGGCGGCGGCAGGGCGCTGCTGGCTTGGCTGGTGTGCGGCTTGCCGGTGTTGCTCGGGTTCGTGCTGCCGGTGCTGATCCTGCTGCGATTGTGGTGGGGCGAACTCGGGCACACGGCGCAGACCGGCTTCGAGGGCGGTTCGGCATCGCTGTTCAGTTTTTCGCGCTATGCCGGCTGGGTGTGGAACAGCTTCCGCTTCGGCGGCGTGGCGGCGCTGGTGGCCATCGTGCTGGCGCTGTCGCTGTGCTTCGCGCTGCGCGCCGGCGGCCTGTCGCGCGTGTCGGGATGGCTGTTGCGCGGGGTGGCGCGGCTGGCATCGATGGGTTATGCGATTCCAGGCTCGGTGATCGCGGTGGGCATCCTGCTGCCGGTGGCCTGGTTGCAGGTGGTGTGGCCGGCGGCCGGCCTGGGCGTTTTGCTCACGGCCACCTCGCTGGGTGTGATCTACGCATATCTGGTACGCTTCACTGCGGTCGCGGTGCAGTCGGTGGAAGCCGGCTACACGCGCATCCCGGCCAGCGTGGATGAGGCGGCGCGCACCTTGGGCAGCGGCCGCGGCGCCATCGCCTGGCGCCTGCACGCGCCGCTGTTGTGGCGCTCGCTGGCGACGGCGGGGCTGATGGTGTTCGTCGATGTGGTCAAGGAGTTGCCGGCGACCTTGTTGCTGCGGCCTTTCGATACCGATACCCTGGCCGTCATCGCCCACAACCTGGCGCGCGATGAGCGGCTGGGCGAAGCGGCGCTGCCGGCATTGTCCATCGTGGCGGTCGGGCTGGTGCCGGTGCTGGTGGTGATGCGCGCGCTGGATGCGCGCCGGAACTGATCCCTTGCACTTAAGGCTACGCTGAACAAGTCCCCGTGGCGCGCCGCCCGCATCATCACAGGCAGCCAATACAACTAGCAAGCCATGCGAATGGAGAAACGATGAGCCAATACGATTACGACCTGTTTACCATCGGCGGCGGTTCCGGCGGCGTGCGCGCCGCGCGCTTCGCCGGGCAAGCGGGGGCCAGGGTAGGCCTGGCCGAGAGCGGCGACCTGGGCGGCACCTGCGTCAATGTCGGCTGCATCCCCAAGAAGCTGATGTCCTATAGCGCGCATTACCACAGCGATTTCAGCGATGCGGCCGGCTATGGCTGGCGCCTGGATGCGCAGCCCGGCTTCGACTGGAATACGCTGATCGCCAACAAGGACCGCGAGATCGCGCACCTGAACGATATCTACAAGCGCCTGCTGGACGGCGCCAACGTGGCGCTGCACCGCGGCTTCGCCACCGTCGAGGATGCGCACACGGTCAGCGTCGATGGCCGGCGTTTCACCGCCAGGCATATCCTGGTGGCCACCGGCGGCCATCCCGAACGTCCGGATATCCCGGGCAAGGAGCTTGGCATCACCTCCGACGATTTCTTCCATCTGACGGCCTTGCCCAAGCGGGCAGTGGTGCTGGGCGGCGGTTACATCGCGGTGGAGTTGGCCTCCATCCTCAACGGCCTGGGCAGCGAGGTTACGCTGGTCTACCGCGGCGAGCGCCTGTTGCGAACGATGGATGCCGACCTCGGCGCATTCCTGGCCGACGAGATGGCCAAGAAGGGCATCCGGCTGGTGTTCAAGGCCAATATCGAGGCGGTGGAGGCGGTCGATGCAGCGCAGGCCGGCGAGCATGCGGCCAAGACCGTGCGCCTGTCCAATGGCGAGGCGCTGCAGGCCGAGTGCGTCTTGTTCGCCACCGGCCGCAGGCCCACCACATCGAGGCTGGGCCTGGAGAAGGCCGGCGTGGCGCTGGAAAAGAATGGCGCCATCAAGGTCAACGGGAATTTTGAAAGCAGCGTGCCCTCGATCCTCGCCGTGGGCGACGTGATCGACCGCGTGGCGCTGACGCCGGTGGCGCTGGCCGAGGCGATGGCGGTGGTGTCGCGTCTGTTCGGCAATGGCGAGCGGATGATGTCCTACCAGAACATCCCGACCGCGGTGTTCAGCCATCCCAATATCGGCACCGTCGGCTTGAGCGAGGAACAGGCGCGCAAGGAAGTGGGCGAAGTGAAGATCTTCAAGACCGAGTTCAAGCCGCTGAAACATACCCTCTCGCGCAATACCGAACGTACCTTCATGAAACTGGTGGTGGATGCCGGCAGCGACCGCGTACTGGGCGTGCACATGGTCGGCGGCGAAGCCGGCGAGATCGTCCAGGGGTTTGCCGTGGCCTTGCAATGCGGCGCCACCAAGGCGCAGTTCGACATGACGATCGGCATTCATCCGACGTCTGCGGAGGAATTCGTGACCATGCGTACGCCGGTCGCATAGGCGCTGGATAAAGCCGGTTGCGCGGCGCCATGCACGACGGGGATGACGATGTCATCCCCGTCGTTCGTTGCAGCGTTCAGGCAGAGGGCCTATGGGGCGTCAGCGCCATAGCGCGTAACCGATGCGGAATTGCGGATGCTCCTTCTGGTTATAGGTCAGCAGGCTTTCCCCGTAGCCGTAGAAATAGCTCGCCACCAGGAAGCCGGCGGTACCCGGGATCAGGCGCGACAAGGGATAGGAGATCTGGGTATCGGCGCTGCCATGGTTGCCGCGCTGTCCCTTGCGCAGGGTGGTGGCGAATTTCCAGCCGTCCGGCTTGCCGTAGGCCAGCTTCAGGTCGACATGGCCGCGATAGTCGCCGAGGTCGGGATTGTCGCTGGTCGGGCCGAGGCTGGCGTAGGCCTTGGGGGAAACCGTCAGATGGTAGTCGTTGAGGTTCCCGAAGCTGAAGGTGGGCTGGATGAAGTAGGTGTTCACGCTGCGCGACTCCACGCCGTCGCGGCCGTTGGATTCGTGTTCCAGGCCTGTGGCCAGGGCGACGCGGCTGACGAAGCCGTTGCCAAGGCCGGTGTCGGGCAGGTAGTAGAACAGGCTGGGGCGATAGTTGGTGTCGCGAAATGGCGCCGACGGCGCGGACAGATCCCACAGCGAGAATTGCGTGTAGCCGAAATAGAGATTGTCGAGCAGGCCGCGCGAGCGCGGGTCCTCCGGCATGAACAGGCGGAACTTGAAGCTCAATTGGAACTTGGCGCTGGCGTTGTCGCCGCTGTTGCCGGCCACGAAATAGATCGGTTCGTTGAACGACAGGCGGGTACTGTTCAGGAGGTCCAGGGCCGCCGGCGCGCCGGCCGGGTTATCGGCGCCCGGCATTGGCGCGGCATCGGCCAGCGCCGGGACGGGCGCCAGCGGGGGCTGTCCGGGCGCGGGGCGGATCACCATGACCAGCGCCGGCGAGGCATCGATGCCGATGGGTTCGATGCGCACCATGCCCCGCAAACGTTCCGGCAGCATGCCGCGATAACGGATCTTGCGGAACTCCCCTTTCTTGAGCGTGAGACTGGTCTGTCCGGCGCTGCTGTCATTACTGTTATTGCTGGCCTCACGTGCCAACGGGATCTGCATCGGTGCAATCATGTCCGCCGAGGCCGACACCATGATGGTTCCCGGCACCTGATAGGTGTGTTCGTCCTCATCGTCCTGGCTGACCAGCAGCGTCAACTCCAGCGGCTTGCTGGCGTCCACCTGTTTGGGCGGCTGCACCATGGCAATGCCGGCGTGTGCCGTGCCGGGAAGAAAAGCCGGCAGTGGGCAGGCGCACAATAGCCAGGCGAAGGAAAACGGAAGCGTGAATCGGGGCGGTTGTCTGAACGGAAGGGGACGAAGCATGTTGTCCTTGGTAAAGTTTATCTCGATGCCGGCCGTTAAAAAAAGAGGAAAGCTCGCGGGAGTCCCGCCGAGGCTGAAGAATCGATGAGATCCTTGATCCTTGTAAAGACCCTGTTGGTCGTCGACTGATCGACCATACACAATAAAGTTGTCGCATTTGCACAAAAAACGCCTTGTTGGCAAGGTCCGGATTGTGGAAATTGCTAAAATAGCAATTTGACGAGGGGTATTTCCTGATTGTGGCAGAATGACGCGCCTTATAAGCTCCCCCGTCGTACTTGTCCGGATTTGTTTTGATGCAGGCGGTTTTTCCCCGTCGGGATGGGAAAGCTGAACGCCAACTGCTGCGGAAGATCCGCCAGCGGTGACGTCGTTATCCCGAAAACCAGACGTTCTGATACGCATCGCCTACTGCCATGTTAAGCGCATCCTACGACAGCCTTTTGGTTGCCGTTTCGTTGTTCGTTGCCATCCTCGCCTCCTATACGGCGCTGGATATGGCCGAACGCATCAATACCACCAACAACCAGCATGCCATGGCCGCGCGCATGTGGCTGGCCGGCGGCGCCGTGGCGATGGGCATCGGCATCTGGTCGATGCATTTTATCGGCATGCTGGCTTTCCGCTTGCCGATCCTGCTGGGCTACGATCTCTGGATCACCATGCTGTCGCTGGCGATCGCCATTGCCGTGTCCGGCTATGCGCTGTGGATCGCCACGCGGCCGCAGCTGCCGTGGCGCCGGCTGTTCAGCAGCGCGCTGTTGATGGGCATCGGCATCGCCGGCATGCATTACACCGGCATGGCGGCCATGCGCATGAGTCCCGGCATCGAATACGACCCGCTCTTGTTTGCCGCATCCGTGGCTATCGCAATCGCGGCGTCGGCCGCAGCGTTGTGGATCGCCTTTCGCCTGCGCCGCAATAATCCGCATGTGAAAGCCGCCCGCGCTGCCGCCTCGGTCGTGATGGGCATTGCCATCGTCGGCATGCATTACACCGGCATGGCGGCCGCCAATTTTCCTGAGGGTTCGATCTGCATGGCTGCCCGCGAAGGCGTCAGCCCCGGCTGGCTGGCGATCCTGATCATCGTGGTCACGCTGGCCGTGTTGACCATCGCATTGCTGACGTCGGTGCTGGATGCCCGCCTTGAGTCGCGCACCGCCAAGCTGGCCAGCTCACTGGCCGAAGCCAACGAGGAACTGACCCAGATGGTGCTGCACGACCACCTGACCAAGTTGCCCAACCGCACGCTGCTGGAAGATCGCCTGACCCAGGCCATCAACAAGGCTTCGCGCAGCCAGGGCCACTTTGCGCTGATGTTCATGGACCTGGATGGCTTCAAGACCATCAACGACTCGCTCGGCCACCATATCGGCGACCGCTTGCTGGTCGAGGTGGCGCAGCGCCTGAACAACGCCATGCGCGCGCACGACACGGTGGCGCGCTTGGGCGGCGACGAGTTCGTGATCCTGGTGGAACTGAATCAGCCGGACGATGCCATGCCGGTCGCGGAGAAGCTGGTCGAGGTCGTCAACCAGCCCTTTACCGTGGAAAAGCACGAGCTACGCGTCTCGGCCAGTATCGGCATCGCCATCTATCCGGACGACGGCGACACGCGCCATGACCTGGTGATCAATGCCGATGCCGCCATGTACCACACCAAGCGCAGCGGCCGCAACGGCTACAACTTCTTCGAGCCGTCGATGAACGCCAACGCGCACAACCAGTTGCAATGGCTGCAGGACTTGCGTGTGGCGCTGGAGCGCAAGCAGTTCCGCCTGGTGTACCAGCCCAAGTTCAGGTCGCCCGCCGGCCCCGTGATCGGCGCCGAGGCGCTCTTGCGCTGGCAGCATCCGGTGCATGGCATGGTTGGCCCGGACGACTTCATCGCGCTGGCCGAACGCTCCGGCCTGATCATTCCGATCGGCGCCTGGGTGCTCGACGAGGCCTGTCGCCAGATGCGCGAATGGCGCACGCTGGGTTACCGGGACTGGAAGATCGCGGTCAACCTGTCGGCGCTGCAATTCAACGATCCGCAGTTGCTCGACGTGGTGCAGGCGATGCTGGACAAGCACCGGCTGCCGCCGCATTGCCTCACGCTCGAAGTGACCGAATCGACGGCCATGCATGACACCGCATCCAGCATGCAGACGCTGCAGAAGATCGCCGACCTGGGCGTGGATATTTCCATCGACGATTTCGGCACCGGCTATTCCAGCCTGTTGTACCTCAAGCGCTTGCCGGCCAATGAACTCAAGATCGACCGCGGTTTCGTCCGCGACCTGTCGGCCGGCACCGAGGATGCGGCCATCGTCTCGGCCATCGTGGCATTGGGGCGCACGCTCAACTTGCGCATCGTGGCCGAAGGGGTGGAAACCGAAGTGCAGCAGGCGTTTCTTGCCTCGGTCGGCTGCGATGCGCTGCAGGGCTACCTGATGGGACGTCCGGTGCCGCCGGAACAGTTCCTGCAGGCAATCGAGCCGCAACAGACGGGCATGCGCCAGGCCTGACGGCGCTCCCAGGCGCATTCCATCATATCTGCCAACAACGCCTGCTCCGCGCTTGCCGCACATCGTGCCCGGCCCGCGGCGGCATAAAACCCGTCAGATGACCTTGCCCGGATTCATCAGGTGATGCGGATCCAGCGCGGTTTTGATGGCGCGCATCAGTTTCAGTTCGACCGGCGACTTGTAGCGCCTGATCTCTTCGCGCTTGAGCGCGCCCAGCCCGTGTTCGGCCGAGATGGAGCCGCCGAAACGCTCGACGCTGTCATGCACCGCCAGGTTGATGGCCTGCTGCTGGCCGATGAAGTCGGTATCGGCCACGCCGGGCGGCGGCGAGACGTTGTAGTGCAGGTTGCCGTCGCCGAGATGGCCGAAGGTCACCATGCGGCAAGCGGGCGAGACCTGCTGCACCAGCTGGTCGGTGACTTCGATGAACTCGGCGATGCGCGAGATCGGCACCGAGATGTCGTGCTTGATGTTCTTGCCTTCATGGGCCTGGGCCATCGAAATATTCTCGCGCAGTTGCCATAGCGCTTTCGATTGCGTGATCGACGAGGCAATGACGGCGTCGTCGATCAATTCCTGTTCCAGCGCATCGCCGATGACTGCCTCGAACATGGCGCGGGCATGTTCTTCCGATTCGCTGTCCGACAATTCCAGCAGCACGTATTGGGCGTGGCGCTGTGCGAAGGGCAGGCGCTGTTCGGGGAAGTGCTTGCACACCAGCTGCAGGCAAAAGTCCGACATCAGCTCGAAGCCGGTCAGCGCCGGGCCGCAACGCGATTGCGCCAGGTCCAGCAATCGCAGCGCCTGCGCCGGCGTCTTCAGCGCGGCCAGCGCGGTGACTTGCGCGCGCGGCTGCGGGAACAGCTTGAGCACCGCGGCCGTGATCACGCCCAAGGTGCCCTCGGCGCCGATGAACAGGTCGCGCAGGTCGTAGCCGGTATTGTCCTTGCGCAGGCCGCGCAGGCTGCTCATCACCTCGCCTTGCGCCGTGACCACTTCCAGCCCGAGGCACAGCTCGCGGGTATTGCCATAGCGCAGCACGCCGGTGCCGCCGGCATTGGTGGAGAGGTTGCCGCCGATGGTGCAGCTGCCTTCGGCGGCCAGCGACAGCGGGAACAGCCGTCCGGCGGCGGCCGCTTCCTGCTGGATGTGCTGCAGGATGCAGCCGGCTTCGACCGTCATGGTGTTGTTGGCCGGATCGACGGCGCGCACGCGGTTCAGGCGTCTGGTCGAGAGCACGGCGGCGTTGCCTTGCCGGTCGGGCACGCTGCCCAGCACCAGGCCGGTGTTGCCGCCTTGCGGCACCAGCGGTACCCGATGCCGGTCGCACAGCTTGACGATGGCGGCCACCTCGGCGGTGTCTGCCGGGCGCAGCACCGCCACTGCACGGCCGGTGAAGCGGCCGCGCTGGTCGGTCAGGTAGCCGGCGGTGTCGTGGGGTTCGGTGAGGACATGCGCCGTGCCGATGGCGGCGCGGCAGGCTTGCAGGAATGCATTCATGGCGCGATGCGGGCGCATGCCCGCCTGTATGGATGACGCCAGCGCCGTGGCTTGGCGCTGGCGGGCATGGTGTGAAGAGGCGGCTAAGAGGGCGCTTATTGCGAAGCCTTCTGGATCGCCTGGCGGGCGATTTCCCGGGCGGCTTTCTTGAACGGATGCAGGTAGAGCAGGGCGCACAGGAAGTAGACGCAGGACAGCGCGACTTCGGCCCAGCCCAGCAGCACCGACGTGTGCGAGGCATCGCTGGTGGCGCGCACCAGGCCTTCGGCCAGGTAGGCCAGGATCAGCATCGACGACCATTGCATGGTGTAGACGTCGCGTTTCAATACGCCGCGCAGCGGCAGCAGCAAGGGGATCACCTTGAGCACCATCCAGGAGCCGCCCGGACGCAGCGGCGCCAGCACCAGCTCCCACGCCACGCACAACAGGATCAGGGAAATCAGGCTGACGATGGCGCCAGCATGGAAATAGCGTGCGTAGTGTGCCTGAGAGCTGCTCATGATGGTCTCCGTAATTGTTTGGCGGTTTCTGCCAGCCGTTTGCCCAATGCGATTGCCAGGGCGCGCGAGTCGTCCGACAGCGGCTGGTTGCCGTTGACGCCCGCCCAGTGGCTGGCGCCGTAAGGGGTGCCGCCGCTGTTGGTATTCATCAGTTCAGGATGCGTATAGGGCAGGCCGACGATCAGCATGCCATGGTGCAGCAAGGGAATCATCATCGACAGCAGGGTGGACTCTTGGCCGCCGTGCATGCTGCCGGTGGAGGTGAACACGCCGGCCGGCTTGCCCGACAGCGCGCCGGAGAGCCACTGCGGCGCGGTGCCGTCCCAGAAATATTTCATCGCCGCGGCCATGTTGCCAAAGCGCGTGGGCGAACCCAGCGCCAGGCCGTCGCATTGTTCCAGGTCGGCGACTTCTACATAAGGGGCGCCGCTGGCGGGCACATCCGGTTCCACCGCTTCGGCCACCGTCGATACCGCCGGCACCGTGCGCAGGCGGGCATCGCAGCCCGGTACGCTTTCCACGCCCTGGGCGATCAGTTCGGCCAGTTTGCGGGTGGCGCCATGGCGCGAGTAGTACAGCACCAGGATGGTGGCGTTGACGTTGGCGGAGGGGGAAGGGGAATGGGCGGTGTTCATGCAACTTATTATATTTCCGTTTTTTTCGCTTGCCATCCGTAAAGAGTGAGTGATGTTGCGGTGCGCGAGCGTCTATTTTGCGTCGATTGTCCGCGGCAACCCTCATTGCCGATGGTTTGGCTGGCGATCGGTCGATGGATGAGCCTTTTGGTGAAAACTTTTCTCCAAAAGCGCGGGGAATGAAGAAATATTGGGGATAATCCAGTTTTCAGTTCCGCCGGGCCCGGTTCGGGCGTCCCCGATGCGGCGCCAGGCATGGCCGATGAGAATCGATGGCGCTCCGGCCGGGAGGAACCAGTGGGCATGCGCGGAGGTCTCCTTGCGCTCCTTGCATTTGAAGTGAACCGATCCGATGTCTTCTTTTCGTTTTTCCCTGTCACATATGCGTGGTCTGACCCGTCAGCAGTTGCGCGATCTGTTCCGCTTCGCCGCGAGCCGGCTGGGCGAGGATCGCTTGCCGCAAGTGGCAGGCAGCCTGACCTTCACCACCATCCTCTCGCTGGTGCCGATGCTGACGATCGCATTGGCGCTGTTTACCGCCTTTCCGCTGTTCTCCACCTTCCGCGCTTCGCTGGAGGCGTATTTCGTCGAGAACCTGATGCCCAAGGGCGTGGCCAACACCATCCTGGGCTACCTCAACCAGTTCGCCTCGAAGTCGGCGCGCCTGTCGGCCTTGGGCGCGGTGGCGCTGATCCTGACGTCGGTGATGACCATGTCGACCATCGAGAGCGTGTTCAACCAGATCTGGCGCGTCAAGAAATCGCGCCCGCTGGTGCAGCGCGTGCTGGTGTACTGGGCCATCATCACATTGGGGCCGTTGCTGATCGGGGTGTCGATCAGCGTGACCTCGTTTCTGTCCACGGCCACCGGCGGCGCGGTCAAGAGCCTGCCCTGGCTGGGCGCAAGCTTCTACACGCTGGTGTCGCTGATGCTCTCGACCGTAGCGTATACCCTGCTCTACAGCACGGTGCCCAACCGGACCGTGGACTGGCGCGATGCGCTGGCCGGCGGCTTGCTGGCGGCGGTCGGGGTGGAAATCGCCAAGCGGCTGTTCGCGGTCTATATCCTCAAGTTCCCGACCTATACGATGGTGTACGGCGCGGTGGCCGTGCTGCCGATTTTCCTGCTGTGGATCTACATGATGTGGATGATCACGCTGCTGGGCGCGCTGCTGACGGCGGCGTTGCCGGTGGTGCGCTACGAACGCTGGTGGCATGTGTCGTCGCCGGGGGCGGAGTTCATCGATGCGGTCAGGATCCTCAAGTTCCTGCACGCCGCGCGCGCAGGCGAAGAGACCGCGGTGGTCGACATGGGGGAGGTCAGGCGCGTCACCAGGCTTGGCCTGGGCGAATTGCACGACCTGCTGCGCAAGATGGAGGAAGCCGGCTGGGTCGCCTCGATCCGGCCGGACACCTCCCGCAAGGCATCATGGAACAAGCGCATCGTCGATGGCATGGACCGCTGGGCCCTGGTCGCCAATCCGTGCACGCTGACGCTGGCGCAGGTCTATCGCCTGTTCGTATTCGACGCCTCGGTGCTGATCCAGGCGGATGAGGAAGGCGCATTGGCCGCGCGCGTGGAAACGGCGATCGAAGCCGAGCTCGCGCAGTCGCTGGACGAATATTGCAGTGCGCCGGAAACGGCGCAGCAAAAGGTCATGGACACGGCCGTCGCCAGCGCCGCGCCGGCCCCTTATGCCACGGTGCCGCTGGAAGAGCGGCGCAAGATGTGGGAACGCTAGCGCCGGGCCGGCGCCGCGGTGCTCAGAAGAGGTTCTCAGAAGGAAACCTGTCCGGTCAGCATTTGCCAGTACATGGTCCAGTCGCCGAGGAACGAGTACAACGGATGGCGAAAAGTGGCCGGCTGGTTTTTCTCGACCATGAAATGGCCGATCCAGGCAAAGCCGTAGCCGCAGGCGACGGCGACCGGCAGCCACCACCATTGGTGGGTGATCAGCAACAGCATCAGGCTCAGCAAGGCCAGCGTCGAGCCGAGGAAGTGCAGTTGGCGATTGACCCGATGCGAGTGTTCGCTCAGGTATGTCGGATAGAAGTCGTTGAAGCTGGCATATTCCCGGTCGGGCAGCGCGGTGGACACATCGATCTCCCAGAGTCCTGATGCTTTCAGCTTAGCCAGCGCGTGTCGGATATTCAATGAAATAGTTGCAAAGCAGCGTGATTGCCGGTTGCCGAAACCGCGCCCTTGCCCGTACCATGGTGCTTGCGCCGAAGGGGCGCATGTCCATGCGCATGTTGCCTGCGTGAATTGGATTTTTCAGGCACCATCGGCTACAGTCAAAACAGCACAATATAAATTTAGGATGACATCATGAAAGTCTCTGAAATCCTCAAGGTCAAAGGCAACATTCTGTTCACCGTCACGCCCGAAACCCCGATTCAGGAGGCGGTCGCCGCGATGGCGGAGAAAGACATCGGTTCCCTGGTGGTGATGGAGTACGGCGACCTGGTCGGCATGTTGACCTTCCGCGAGGTATTGATGACGCTGCACAAGAGCGGCGGCGCGCTGGGTTCGTCGACCGTGCGCAAGCACATGAACGATGCGCCCATTACCGTCACCCCCGACACCGACCTCAACGAAGTGCGCCGCATCATGCTGGAAAAGCACGCGCGCTACGTGCCGGTGATGGAGGCGCGCACCGTGCTGGGCGTGATGTCCTTCTACGACGTGGCCAAGGCGGTGCTGGATGCGCAAGGCTTCGAGAACAAGATGCTCAAGGCCTACATCCGCGACTGGCCGGCCGAGCACGAAGAGAACAACACCTGAGCCAGGTCCGGCACAGCCCGGCCTGGATGGCGGCGCCGTTATACTGGGCCGGCCTGGCGGCAGGGACGATGGAGGCGGCGGAATCCGGCCGGCATATGTTGCCGGCCCGGCCTCGTCAGGCCATATAGTCAGGCCATATATCAAGACCGTTCCCCGGGGAGCGGTTTTTTATTGTCCGTTGCGTTTCGTTATTGTTTGAAGTTTTGCCGCCCACCCGATTACAGCCACCGACTTCTCCATGCAAAAGAATAACCAGTTCGCCTTGTTGGCCCAGCGACGTTTCGCCCCTTTCTTCTGGACCCAGTTCCTCGGCGCGCTCAACGACAACGTCTTCAAGACCGCGCTGCTGACCATCCTGACCTACGACGCGCTGTCGTGGACCGACCTGGATACCGGGCTGCTCAACAACCTCATTCCCGGCCTGTTCATCCTGCCGTTCTTCTTGTTCTCCGCCACCGCCGGCCAGTTGGCCGACAAGCTGGAGAAGGGGCGCGTGGCGCGCTTCGTCAAGCTGCTGGAAATCGCCATCATGGCCGTGGCCGCGTATGGCTGGATGACCCATCATCTCTGGCTGCTGGTGGCGGCGGTGGTCGGCATGGGCATCCACTCGACCATCTTCGGGCCGGTGAAATACGCCTACCTGCCGCAGCAGCTGAAGCGCGAGGAACTGATCGGCGGCAACGGCGTGATCGAGATGGGGACGTTCGTCGGCATCCTGCTGGGCGAAATCCTGGGCGCGGTGCTGGTGGTGCATAAGCCCTGGGGGCTGGAGCTGGTGGCTGGCGTGACGCTGGGCATCGCCGTGCTGGGCTGGCTGGCCAGCCTGGGCATCCCGCACTCGCCGGCGCCCGTGCCCGAGTTGAAGGTCAACTGGAACCCGTTCACCGAGACCGTGCGCAACATCGGCTTTTCGCGCCGCAACCGTCCGGTGTTCCTGGCGCTGCTGGGCAATTCATGGTTCTGGTTTTACGGCGCCATCATGCTGGCGCAGTTTCCGCTTTATGCGAAGAATTACCTGCATGGCGACCATAGCGTGTTCGTGCTGCTGCTGGCGGTGTTCTCGGTCGGCATCGGCGCCGGTTCGCTGCTGTGCGAACGCCTGTCCGGCCACAAGGTGGAAATCGGCCTGGTGCCGTTCGGCTCCATCGGCTTGTCGGTGTTCGGCGTGGAACTCTACCTGGCCAGCCGCGGCTATGCGACGCCGGGCGCGGCGGTCGATATCGCCGGTTTCCTGGCGCAGGGCGGCAGCTGGCGCATCCTGGCCGATTGCCTGGGCATCGGCGTGTTCGGCGGGCTCTACATCGTGCCGCTGTTCGCGTTGATCCAGACGCGCTGCGACCCGGCCCACGTCTCGCGCACCATCGCCGGCATGAACATCATGAACGCGCTGTTCATGGTGGTGGCGGCACTGGTGGCGATGGTGCTGTTGAAGGCCGGCCTGACCATTCCCGAAATCTTCCTGGTGACCGCGATCCTCAATGCGCTGGTGGCGAGCTATATCTTCTCGCTGGTGCCGGAATTCCTGATGCGTTTCCTGGCCTGGCTGCTGATCCACACCTTCTACCGGGTGCGCATCGCCAACGGCCACGCCATCACCGAGCAGGGCGCCGGTGTGATCGTGTGCAACCACGTCAGCTATGTGGATGCCATCGTCATCATGGCGGCCAGCCCGCGTCCGATCCGTTTCGTGATGGACCACAAGATCTTCAAGATCCCGCTCTTGTCCTGGGTGTTTCGCACCGCCCGCGCGATACCGATTGCGCCGCTCAAGGAAGACCCGTGGCTGACCGAGAAAGCCTTCGTCGACATCGCCCAGGCATTGCATGAGGGCGAACTGGTTTGCATTTTCCCGGAAGGCAAGCTGACCCGCGACGGCGAGATCAATCCTTTCCGCGGCGGCGTGCAGAAGATTCTCGCCCGCACGCCGGTGCCGGTATTGCCGATGGCCTTGCGCGGCCTGTGGGGCAGCCTGCTGTCGCGCGACAGCAGCAATCCCTTCGCACGCTCCTTCAAGCGCGGGCTGTTTTCGCGGCTGGAGCTGGTGGTGGGGGAGGCGGTGCCGCCGGAGCAGGCGACGCCGGAGTTGCTGCAACAGAAAGTGGCGGCATTGCGCGGGCAGTGGAAGTAAGCGGCGCATGCCGTGGGGGCAGCGCCGGCAAGCCAGCCGCTCGCCGCCCGGCCCCGACGCTGGTAGAATCGATCCCTTACTCCGTCCACTGCGCATCCACTGCGATCAAGAATCATGTCCGGCAATACCTTTGGCACCCTCTTCACGGTTACCACTTTCGGCGAATCCCACGGCCCGGCCATCGGCTGCGTGATTGACGGCTGTCCGCCGGGAATGGCGCTGTCCGAGGGCGATATCCAGCCCGAGCTGGACCGCCGCCGTCCCGGCACCTCGCGCCATGTGACGCAGCGCCAGGAGCCGGATACGGTCGAGATCCTGTCAGGCGTATTCGAGGGCAAGACCACCGGCACGCCGATCGCGCTGCTGATCCGCAACCAGGACCAGCGCAGCAAGGATTACGGCAACATCCTCGACACCTTCCGCCCCGGCCATGCCGACTATGCCTACTGGCACAAGTACGGCATCCGCGATCCGCGCGGCGGCGGCCGCTCGTCGGCGCGCCTGACGGCGCCGGTGGTGGGCGCGGCCGCGATCGCCAAGAAGTGGCTGTTCGAAAAATACGGCACCACCTTCAAGGGCTGCATGAGCCAGCTGGGCGAGATTGAGATCCCGTTCGAATCCTGGGAGCATGTGTCCAACAATGCATTCTTCGCCGCCAATGCCGGCATCGTGCCGCAGCTGGAAGCGTACATGGATGCCTTGCGCAAGGAGGGCGATTCCATCGGCGCGCGCATCGACGTGGTCGCGCAGAACGTGCCGGTCGGCCTGGGCGAGCCGCTGTACGACAAGCTCGACGCCGAGATCGCCTATGCGCTGATGGGCATCAACGCGGTCAAGGGCGTGGAGATCGGCGCCGGTTTCCGCTCGGTGGCGCAGAAGGGCTCCGAGCATGGCGACGCGCTCACGCCGCAAGGCTTCGTCGGCAACAACGCCGGCGGCGTGCTGGGCGGCATTTCCACCGGGCAGGACATCACGGCCTCGATCGCCATCAAGCCGACTTCCAGCATTCGCACCCCGCGCCCGTCCATCGACAAGGCCGGCAACCCGATCGCGGTCGAAACCTTCGGCCGCCACGATCCCTGCGTGGGCATCCGCGCCACCCCCATCGCCGAGGCTATGCTGGCGCTGGTGCTGATGGATCACGCATTGCGCCATCGCGCGCAATGCGGCGACGTCAAGGTCGATACGCCGCAGTTGCGCTGATCGATTTTTCCCGAAACCAGGCCGGCCGTCGTCCAACGATCGCCGGCTTTGTTTTTGGCGAACCGTCTGCGCAAGCCATGGTCGAATCGCTCGCCTGAAATCGACAGGCGGGGAGTGAGAAATGGCGGCCAAGGCGGTATCATCGCTGTCAGGCATTCCTTCCCGACATCAAATATCAAATCTAACGGAGGCGGGCGTGGCGCTCATCAACCCCATATTGAAAAACAGCATGCTGGCCGTGGCGCTGGCAGGATTGGTCGCTTGCGAAACGGTGCAAACCACCCAGGGCGGCGCCGTCGGCATCGACCGCAAGCAGCAGATGCTGGTGTCGTCGCAGGAGATGGAGGCGGCTTCCAGCAAGGAATACGCGCAAGTGCTGGCGCAGGCCAGGGACAAGGGCCAGTTGAACCGCAGCGCCGCGCAGACGCAGCGCGTGAGGGCGGTTGCCAACCGCCTGATCCCGCAGACCGGGGTGTTTCGCCAGGATGCGCTGCAATGGAAATGGGAAGTCAACGTGCTGGCCTCGGACGAAGCCAACGCCTGGTGCATGCCCGGCGGGAAGATCGCGGTCTACAGCGGCCTGATCGACAAGCTCAATATCAGCGATGACGAACTGGCCGCGGTCATGGGCCATGAGATCGCCCACGCATTGCGCGAGCATGCGCGCGAGCGCGCTTCGCAGCAGGCGGTGGCCAATTCGGCCATTTCCCTCGGCGCGGCCTTGCTGGGCCTCGGCGATGTCGGCCAGCAAAGCGCCCAATATGCCTACATGGGATTGATGGGGCTGCCCAATTCGCGCGCCAATGAAACCGAGGCCGACCGCATCGGCGTCGAGCTGGCGGCGCGCGCCGGCTACGATCCCAAGGCGGCGGTGACCCTGTGGCAGAAGATGGCGAAGCTGGGCGGCGAGGAGCCGATGAAGTTCCTGTCGACCCATCCTTCCAGCGCGGATCGCATCGCCGACCTCACGGTGTATGCGCAACGCGTCGAGCCCTTGTACCGGCAATCCCGCAAGACGCGCTGAGCGATGCGAAGGCTTTAGTCGCTCAAGCCGAATCCATTGCCGGAAATGCCGTCCTTTTTCGATGCGCCGCTTCTTCTGCGTTTTTATTGCTGCTTCGCAGCATTATTGGCTGTTGTTGCCGCGCGCCGGAAAACGCGCCGGGAAGGGTAAGACCTGTCGCTTTATGGCATAATCGAATGCTATTTTCAACGCTCAGTGCCCTTTGCAGGACTGCAACATGCTCAAGACGCTTTACGACAAACTCTGGGAGTCGCACGTCGTTCATACGGAAGATGACGGTACCGCCATCCTGTATATCGACCGCCATCTGCTCCACGAGGTGACCAGCCCGCAAGCCTTCGAAGGCTTGAAGCTGGCCGGACGTCAACCCTGGCGTAATTCGGCCAACCTGATGGTGGCGGACCACAACGTCCCCACCACCGACCGGGCGCACGGCATCGCCGATCCCATCTCCCGCCTGCAGGTCGAGACCCTGGACGACAATGCCAAGGAATACAACCTGACGTATTTCGGCATGAACGACAAGCGCCAGGGCATCGTGCACGTGATCGGCCCTGAGCAGGGCGCCACGCTGCCGGGCATGACGGTGGTGTGCGGCGACTCGCACACGTCCACCCACGGCGCCTTCGCCGCGCTGGCGCATGGCATCGGCACTTCCGAGGTCGAGCACGTGCTGGCTACGCAGACGCTCTTGGCGCGCAAGTCCAAGTCCATGCTGGTGCAGGTCGACGGCGCGCTGCCGGCCGGCGTCACCGCCAAGGACATCGTGCTGGCCGTGATCGGCAAGATCGGCACCGCCGGCGGCACCGGCTACGCGATCGAATTCGCCGGCTCGACCATCCGCTCGCTGTCGATGGAAGGCCGCATGACGGTGTGCAACATGGCCATCGAAGCGGGCGCGCGCGCCGGCATGGTGGCCTTCGACGACACCACGATGCATTACCTGAAAGGCCGTCCGTATTCGCCCTCGGGCCCGCACTGGGAACGCGCCGTCAGCTACTGGCGTTCGCTGCATTCCGATCCGGGCGCCAAGTTCGACATGGTGGTCACGCTCAACGCCGCCGACATCAAGCCGCAGGTCACCTGGGGCACCTCGCCCGAGATGGTGGTGTCGGTCGATGCGCGCGTGCCGGACCCCGACAAGGAAAAGGACCCGACCAAGCGCGACGGCATGGAAAAGGCGCTGGCCTACATGGCCTTGAAGCCCAATACCCCGATCGAGGACATCCGCATCGACAAGGTATTCATCGGCTCCTGCACCAACTCGCGCATCGAAGACCTGCGCGAAGCGGCATCGGTGGTGCGCGGAAAATTCCGCGCTTCCAACGTCAAATTGGCGATGGTGGTGCCGGGCTCCGGCCTGGTCAAGGAACAGGCCGAGCGTGAAGGCCTGGACAAGATTTTCAAGGATGCGGGTTTCGAATGGCGCGAGCCGGGCTGCTCGATGTGCCTGGCCATGAACGCCGACCGCCTGGAACCGGGCGAGCGTTGCGCCTCGACCTCGAACCGCAACTTCGAAGGCCGCCAGGGCGCCGGCGGCCGCACCCACCTTGTGAGTCCGGCGATGGCTGCTGCCGCAGGAATCGCGGGGCATTTCGTGGATGTCCGTTCCCTGTAACCTGTAATAGAGAGAAAACCATGAGAAAAATCTCCGCCCTGTTCCTGTTGTTTGCCGCGCTCGGTTCGCTGGCCGGTTGCAATACCGTCGATGGTTTCGGCAAGGATGTGCAGACCGTCGGCGAAAAGATGCAGGACGCCAGCAAGAAGTAACAGGAAAGACCGCTCCGCACGCCATGGCGGAGCGGCCAACAGTTGAACAGCAAATAGGAAGGGCGCGCTTGCCGTTTGTGCATGTCGCGCCGACTCAGTGCCATGAATAAATTTATCGTCCATGACGGCCTGGTTGCACCGCTGGATCGCGCCAACGTCGATACCGATGCGATCATCCCGAAGCAGTTCCTGAAGTCGATCAAGCGCAGCGGCTTCGGCCCCAACCTGTTCGACGAATGGCGTTACCTCGACCACGGCGAGCCGGGCATGGACAATTCCAGGCGCCCGCTCAATCCCGACTTCGTGCTCAACCAGGAGCGCTACCAGGGCGCCTCGATCCTGTTGGCGCGCAAGAACTTCGGCTGCGGCTCCTCGCGCGAACATGCGCCGTGGGCGCTGGACCAGTACGGCTTTCGCGCCGTGATCGCGCCCAGCTTCGCGGACATCTTCTTCAACAACTGCTTCAAGAACGGCCTGCTGCCGATCGTGTTGCCGGAGCAGCAGATCGACCACCTGTTCAACGAAGTGAAGGCCTTCCCGGGCTATCGTCTGGTCATCGACCTGGAAAAGCAGGTCGTCACCACCGCCAACGGCAGCCAGGCTTTCCCGTTCGAGATCAGCGAGTTCCGCAAGTACTGCCTGATCAACGGTTTCGACGACATCGGCCTGACCCTACGCAAATCGGACATCATTCGTGCTTACGAAGAGAAACACCTGCACGAACAGCCCTGGCTGAGCAACACGATCTGAGGGTCGTAGGCGGTACAGCAAAGCAGGGCGGTCAGATGACCGCCCTTGTCATTCATAACCTTTGAACCATCTTGAGAAAAGAGAGTGCCATGAAGATTGCAATCCTGCCGGGTGACGGCATCGGTCCCGAAATCGTCGACCAGGCCGTGCGCGTCCTGAATTCGCTGGGCGAAAAGTTCGAGATGGAAACCGCACCGGTCGGCGGCGCCGGCTACGAGGCGCATGGACATCCGCTGCCGGACGGCACCCTCAAGCTGGCCAAGGAAGCCGACGCCATCCTGTTCGGCGCGGTGGGCGACTGGAAGTACGACAAGCTCGAGCGCGCGCTGCGCCCGGAGCAGGCCATCCTGGGCCTGCGCAAGCACCTGCAGCTGTTCGCCAACTTCCGTCCGGCGATCTGCTATCCGGAACTGACCGGCGCCTCTTCGCTCAAGCCCGAGCTGGTGGCGAACCTCGATATCCTGATCGTGCGCGAACTCAACGGCGACATCTATTTCGGCCAGCCGCGCGGCATGCGCGAAGCGCCGGACGGCCCGTTCAAGGGCGCGCGCGAAGGATTCGATACAATGCGCTATTCCGAACCGGAAATCCGCCGCATCGCGCACGTCGCTTTCCAGGCTGCGGCCAAGCGCGGCAAGCGCCTGTGCAGCGTGGACAAGGCCAACGTGCTGGAAACCTTCCAGTTCTGGAAGGACATCGTGACCGAGGTCGGCAAGGAGTATCCGGAGGTCGAGCTGTCGCACATGTACGTTGACAATGCCGCGATGCAACTGGTCAAGGCGCCGAAGAACTTCGACGTGATCGTGACCGGCAACATGTTCGGCGACATCCTGTCCGACGCCGCGGCCATGCTGACCGGCTCGATCGGCATGCTGCCCTCGGCCTCGCTGGACGCCAACAACAAGGGCCTGTACGAACCGTCGCACGGTTCGGCGCCGGACATCGCGGGCAAGGGCATCGCCAATCCGCTGGCGACCATCCTGTCGGCGGCGATGATGTTGCGTTTCTCGCTGAACAAGGCCCAACAGGCCGACCGTATCGAGAACGCGGTGAAGAAAGTGCTTGCGCAAGGCCTGCGCACCGCCGATATTTATGAAGCAGGCACCACCAAGGTCAATACCCAGCAGATGGGCGAGGCCGTGGTCAAGGCGCTTGGCTAAAGGACAATCCCGCCGCAAGGCGGGTTGCTCGCCGGATGGTCCGGCAAATGTGTTCAATCGACGTTGATAACCATGGAAGTTCTAGGATTTACTAATAGGGAAAGATGATGAAACTGGTTGGTTTGGTTGGCTGGCGTGGAATGGTGGGTTCGGTCCTGATGCAACGCATGCAGGACGAGGGTGATTTCGATCACATCGAACCGGTATTTTTCTCGACCTCGAATGCAGGCGGCAAAGCGCCGTCGTTCGCCAAAACGGCAACGACGCTGAAAGACGCCAACAGCATTGAAGAGCTGAAAAAATGCGACATCATTATTACCGCGCAGGGCGGCGACTACACCACCGAGATCTTCCCCAAGCTGCGCGCGGCCGGCTGGGACGGTTATTGGATCGATGCGGCGTCGACCCTGCGCATGAAGGATGATGCGGTGATCGTGCTGGATCCGGTCAACAACAATGTGATCAAGGACGCGCTGGCCAAGGGCGTCAAGAATTACATCGGCGGCAACTGCACCAACTCCATCCTGCTGATGGGCGTGGGCGGCCTGTTCAAGGAAGGTTTGGTCGAGTGGGTCAGTTCCATGACCTACCAGGCCGCTTCCGGCGGCGGTGCCAACCATATGCGCGAGCTGTTGAAGGGCATGGGCGTGATCAACGCGGCAGTGGCCGATGAACTGGCCACGCCGTCGTCGGCGATCCTGGACATCGACCGCAAGGTCGCCAAGACCATCCGCGAAGACGTGCCGACCGAGTTTTTCGGCGCGCCGCTGGCCGGCGGCCTGATCCCCTGGATCGACGCGCAGCTGGAAAACGGCCAGTCCAAGGAAGAGTGGAAGGGCCAGGCCGAAGTCAACAAGATCCTCGGCAACGAGAAGATCATCCCGGTCGACGGCCTGTGCGTGCGTATCGGCGCGATGCGTTGCCACAGCCTGGCGCTGACCATCAAGCTGAAGCGCGACCTGCCGCTGTCGGAAATCGAATCGATCATCCGCGCCGGCAACCAGTGGGTGAAATGGGTGCCGAACGAGCGTCCGGTCACGGTCAAGGAACTGACTCCGGCGGCCATCACCGGCGGCCTGGAAATCGGCGTGGGCCGCGTGCGCAAGCTCAACCAGGGGCCGGAATACATCTCGGCCTTCGTGATCGGCGACCAACTGCTGTGGGGCGCGGCCGAACCGCTGCGCCGCATGTTGCGCATCATCCTGGGCAACCTGAACTAGGTTTGCCCGGCAGTCGGCCGGATAGGCGGGTTTGATGCGTTTAGGGCCTGGTAACAGGCCCTGGGGCTTGCCTACATCGTTGTCAGTCTGCAACAATAGCCCGCCAGTGACCATGCAAGTGGTGACTGGCGGGTTTTTCTCGTCTTGAGAACTTGGTTACACTTGCGGGTGTAAGTTCTTGATGATAAGTTGAAAATCTAAATTCATTTCATGAAAGCCAACAAAATGTGGCTGGCATGCCGGCGGGATGGCCCAGTAAAGATCGCTGGCGCCATTGCTGATGCGGGCAAGCCAACAGGCTGAATTTGCTGGAGTTGATGAAATGGGTCTGAAGCCTGACTCTTCGCCCCCTGCGAGAGGCATGCTCCCCGGTGGGGCTGCCGATGGGTACAGAGCAGAGCCGGAACCGGCGCAACATCCGGGATCCGGGCGTCAACATGCACCAATCACCGCTTCCATTTGATTGAACAAGAGCGTGACGGGTTCTTAGCGGAACGTTTCTCTACGCCATATAAAACATGCCTCTGAATACAAACAAGACGCTCCCCCTGTCACAGATCAAGAAACTCAGCGCCGCGCTGGCATTGGCGCTGGCCATCCCGCTGGGCGCGCATGCCGCCGGCCTGGGCAAGCTGACCGTGCTGTCTTCCCTGGGCCAGCCGCTGCGCGCCGAGATCGAAGTCACCTCGGTGGGCGCCGACGAGGCGGACAAGCTTTCGGCCAAGCTGGCGTCGGCCGAGGCATTCAGCCGCGCCAACGTCGATTACAACCCCATCCTGTCGTCGCTGAGTTTCGCTGTCGAACAGCGCCAGGGACGCCATTTCATTCGCATCAGCTCGTCGCAGCCGGTCAGCGAGCCGTTTGTCGACCTGTTGCTGGAACTGTCGGCCGGCAATTCGAAACTGGTGCGCGAATACACCTTCCTGCTCGACCCCGCCGACAGCAAGACGCCGCGCAATGCCCAGGTCGCGCCGTTGACGCCGGGCGCGACGGCCGCCAAGGCTGAATCGACGCCAGCGGCTGCATCCGAGGCGCCGTCCCCGGCGTTGCAGCAGGTAGTGCCTGCCCGGCCGGCGCCGACGACAGTGGCTGCCGAGGCAACGCCGGCGCCAGCGGCGCGCGCGCAGATTCCGGCCAGCGGCGAAGAGCCCGCGACCACGATTGTCCAGCGTCCGGCCCCATCGGCATTGGCCGAAGAATTGATCCGTCGCCAGCAAGCATCCCCGGCCGCTACGCCTGAGTCTGCCAGCCCCGGGGCCGTGCCGGTGGCGGCAGGGCAGGCGGCGTCGGGCGAAGTGGCGCGGCCTGCGGCGGGCAAGGCAGCGGAGTACCGTGTCAAGCAGGGCGACACCCTGGCCGGCATCGCCTTGCGCAACAAGCAGGCCAACGTCTCGCTGGATCAGATGCTGATCGCGCTGTACCGCGCCAACCCTGACGCATTCATGGGCAATAACATCAACCGCCTGCGGGCCGGCCACATCCTGGCGCTCCCCGACCAGCCGACGGCGTCGGCAGTCGACCAGGATGAAGCGCATGGCATGGTGGTGGCGCAAGCGCAGGATTTCAACGCCTACCGCAACAAGCTGGCCGCGCAGGTCGCCAACGCACCCGCCGGCAAGCCTGGCGCCGACCGCCGCAGCGCAGGCGGCAAGATCACTACCCGGGTGGAGGAGCGTTCCGGCACAGCGTCCGCCAAAGACCGGCTGGAACTGTCGCGCGCCAACGGCGGCAAGGGCAATACCGGCAATGCCGGTTCGGCCGAAGAGAAGGCGGCGGCCGAGCGCGCGCTGTCCGAGGCCAATGACCGCGTCAAGGAGCTTGAGAAGAACGTCAGCGATCTCCAGAAGCTGCTGGAAATGAAGAACAAGGCCATCGCCGACCTGAGCGAGCAGCAGAAGCCGGCCGATGCCGCCCAGGCCGCGCCGGCACCGGATGCCGCCAAGCCTGGCGAGAAACCGGCCGAGCCCGAGGCGGCGCCGGCTCCGGCCGCCCCTGCGCCGGCAACGCCAGCCGTCCCGGCGCCTGCCAAGCCGGAGTCCAAGTCCGGCTTCATCGACAGCGTGCGGGAGAACCCGTACATCCTCGCGGGTGTCGGCGGCGCTGCCGCGCTGCTGGTCGCGGCATTGGGCGTGGTTGGCCTGCGCCGCCGCAAGAAAAAGGCGGAAGAGCCCGCGGCGGAAGACGCCGCGGAGCCTGAGCCTGCGTCTGCCCCCCCGGCGGCGGCAACTGCGGCCGTAGCTGAGGCCGATGCTGCTGTCGATGCCGAGCCCGTGCCGCCAGCCGCGGCAGAAGAACCGGCGGCGGAAGCGGCGCCGGCCGAGGAGGAAGGCCCGGTCGATCCGATCGCCGAGGCTGACATGTACATCGCTTACGGCCGCGACGAACAGGCCGAGGATATCCTCAAGCTGGCCTTGCAGACCCAACCCGAACGCCAGGCGCTGCATTCCAAGCTGCTGGAAATCTACGCCAAGCGCCAGGACGTGGACAGTTTCAACAAGGTCGCCCTCGACCTGCATCAACTGAGCGGCGGCCTGAATGAGGCATGGGTCAAGGCCGCCAGCCTGGGCATCGTGCTCGATCCGACCAATCCCCTGTACGGCGGCACGCCCGAAGCGCCGGCAGCGCCCGAGCCGGAAGAGCCGGGCATGGAGTTCGACCTGAGCGACTTCAAGGGCGCCGAGATCCAGCCATCCGCGGCCATGCCGGCGGTCGACCTGGGCAAGGATATCGATTTCGATCTGGACTTGGAGAATGGCGCCAAGCCGGACGACAACGAACCGATCCTGCCCGCATCGACTTCCGCCTCATCCTTGCTCGACAGCGGCGATGATGCCAAGCCGGCCATGAGCCTGGCCGACCTCGACCTGGATTTGCCGGCCGAGCCCCCGGCGCCGTCGCCGTCGGCCAACCTGCTGGAAGAGGATGAAGAATCGGCTTTCGAGGCGGAAATGACCACCAAGCTGGATCTGGCCGCTGCGTACCAGGAGATCGGCGACAAGGAAGGCGCGCGCGAATTGCTCGAAGAAGTCACGCGCGGCGGCAACGACGCCCAGGTGGCGCGGGCCAAGGACATGCTGTCGAAACTGGCCTGAACGCATCGAGCGATTACAATAGCTCCATCTCGCGGGCGCCTCGCATGAGGTGCCCGTTTGTTTTTGTGGTCCCGCATAGCGGGGCCGCATGCGTGCAATACATGCAATACATGTAATACGTGCAATACACACCAAGGCAATGACAGATACATCAGGACAATCGGGCGCGGCGGCAGAACAGGGCGCAGGCCTGCGCCGCGTGGCGCTGGGCGTGCAATACGACGGCTCGCAATGGCAGGGCTGGCAGACCCAGCCGCACCGCCAGACGGTGCAGGACCAGCTGGAAGCCGCCCTGGAGCGTTTCACCCTGCAGCGCATCGCCACTACCTGCGCCGGCCGTACCGACTCGGGCGTGCATGCGCTGGAGCAGGTGGTGCATTTCGACACGGCCATCGCGCGCGACCTGTTCTCATGGGTACGCGGCACCAATGCCTTCTTGCCGCCGAGCATTGCCGTGCGCTGGGCTTGCGAACTGCCTTATGTGGACGATGCCGCCATTGCCGCCTTGGCCGCGCAGACGGAAGAGGCGCACGGCGCCGGCCGCACCGCCATGCCGGCGCAATTCGGTTTCCACGCACGCTTTTCCGCGGTGGCGCGCACGTATCACTATGTGCTGTACAACCATCCGGTGCGCTCGCCGCTGCTGGCCGGCAAGGCCGGCTGGACCTTCCGTCCGCTGGATGCCGAACGCATGCACCGGGCCGCGCAGCACCTGATCGGCGAGCACGACTTCACCAGTTTTCGCGCGGTCGAATGCCAGGCCAAGTCGCCGGTGCGGCAGATGGAAAGCATCACCGTGCGCCGCCACGGCGATATGATCGTATTCACCTTGAAGGCCAATGCCTTCCTGCACCACATGGTGCGCAACATCGTCGGTTCGCTGATCTTCGTGGGCAACGGCAATCAGCCGCCGGAATGGATCGCCCAGGTGCTGGCCCAGCGCGACCGCAGCCGCGCCGCGCCGACCTTCATGCCGGACGGCTTGTATCTGGCGCGCGTCGACTATCCCGACACCTGGGCCCTGCCGCAGGAAGCGCGCGCCTGGCCCTGGTTGTAGCGGCGACACCCCAGCCCATGAACAACCGATAACTATCGCAGGTGCCATTGCCATGACCCACCGTACCCGAATCAAGATCTGCGGCCTGACCCGCAAGGAAGACGTCGCCGCCGCCGTGGCCAGCGGGGCCGATGCCGTCGGTTTCGTGTTCTACCCCAAGAGTCCGCGTTATGTGACCGCGCAGCAGGCCGCCGAACTGGCCGCCGGCGTGCCGCCGTTCGTCAGCACGGTCGGGCTGTTCGTCAACCCGAGCGTCGAAGAGGTGAGGGCAGTGCTGGCGCAGGTGCCGTTGACGCTGTTGCAATTCCACGGCGACGAGACGCCGCAGCAATGCGCGGCTATCGCCGCCGCCGTGGTGCGCCCCTTCATGCGCGCCGCGCGCATCGGAAGCGCTACGCAGCCTGCTGATTTGCTAGAATACGAGCTTCAATATCGCTCTGCCAGCCCGTTCTTCAACGGCTTGCTGCTCGACACCCTGGTCGAGCAATATGGCGGCAGCGGAAAGGTCTTCGATTGGTCAGTCATTCCAAAAGAACTCGCGCCTCGGGCCGTTTTAAGTGGTGGCTTGAGCGTGCACAACGCCACTGAGGCGGTGGCTGGCGTTCGTCCCTATGCGGTCGACATCAGCAGCGGTGTCGAAGCCGCCAAGGGCATCAAGGATGCCGCCAGGATTGCCGCCTTCATACAAGCGGTTCGCCTGGCGGATGCTACGCAAGCGTAGCGCGCAACCTGTACAGAGGATTTCCATGAAAGAACTCAATCCGCTCGGCAACTTCGCCGAGCGCCAAGCCATTGCACCCGCCGCCTTGCACCAGTCGGCGCCTTACAACATGCCCGACGCGCGCGGCCACTTCGGCCCCTACGGCGGCAGCTTCGCGGCCGAGACCTTGACGCTGGCCCTGACCGAGCTGCGCGAAGCCTACGCCCACTACCAGCATGACGAGCAGTTCCTGGCCGAGTTCCACACCGAGCTGAAGCACTTCGTCGGCCGCCCGAGCCCGATCTACCACGCCAGGCGCTGGTCCGAACTGGCCGGCGGCGCGCAGATCTACTTCAAGCGCGAAGACCTGAACCACACCGGCGCCCACAAGATCAACAACGTGATCGGCCAAGCCCTGTTGGCCAAGCGCATGGGCAAGAAGCGCATCATCGCCGAGACCGGCGCCGGCCAGCATGGCGTGGCGACCGCCACCATCTGCGCGCGCTTCGGCATGGAGTGCATCGTCTACATGGGCAGCGAGGACGTCAAGCGCCAGCTGCAGAACGTCTACCGCATGAACCTGCTGGGCGCCAAGGTGGTGCCGGTGGAGTCCGGCTCCAAGACGCTCAAGGATGCCTTGAACGAAGCCATGCGCGACTGGGTCACCAACGTCGAGTCGACCTTCTACATCATCGGCACCGTGGCCGGCCCGCATCCCTACCCGATGATGGTGCGCGACTTCCAGTCGGTGATCGGCAACGAGTGCATCGTGCAGATGCCCGAGATCGCCGCGCGCCAGCCCGACTACGTGGTGGCGGCGGTGGGCGGCGGCTCCAACGCCATGGGCATCTTCTACCCTTACATCGACTACCAGGACGTCAAGCTGGTGGGCGTCGAAGCCGCCGGCGACGGCCTGGATACCGGCCGCCATTCGGCCTCGCTAACGCTGGGCTCGCCGGGCGTGCTGCACGGCAACCGCACTTACCTGCTGCAGGACGAGAACGGCCAGATCATCGAGACCCATTCGGTCTCGGCCGGCCTCGACTATCCGGGCGTGGGCCCGGAACACGCATGGTTGAAGGACAGCGGCCGCGCCAGCTACGAATGCATCACCGACGAAGAGGCGCTGGAGGCGTTCAACACCTGCTGCCGCATCGAGGGCATCATTCCGGCGCTGGAGTCCAGCCACGCGCTGGCCTACGCGGCCAAGCTGGCGGCCACGCTGCCCAAGGACAAGATCGTGTTGGCCAACCTGTCCGGCCGGGGGGACAAGGATATGCATACCGTGCAGCAGCGCCAGGGCTAAGCCCCGGCCGGATGCCTCACGTGGCCCGGCCGGCCCTGCCGTCCGGGCATGCAGCCTGAACAACCACGGAACACGCAAAGACCATGTCCAGAATCCAACCGACTTTCTCCAAGCTGGCCGAGCAGAAGCGCAAGGCCCTGATTACCTTCATCACCGCCGGCGACCCGGCGCCGGAACTGACCGTGCCGCTGATGCACGCGCTGGTGGCCGGCGGCGTCGACATCCTCGAACTGGGCGTGCCGTTCTCCGACCCGATGGCCGAGGGCCCGGTGATCCAGCGCGCCTGCGAGCGCGCCCTGAAGTTCAACGTCAGCACCCGCGACGTGCTCGGCTATGTGCGCCAATTCCGCCAGACCAACAGCCATACCCCGGTGGTGCTGATGGGCTACGCCAACCCGATCGAGCGCTTTGGCATCGATGCCTTCATCGCGGCCGCCAGGGAGGCGGGCGTGGACGGCACCATCGTGGTCGACTATCCGCCGGAAGAGTGCGAAGAGTTTGCGCAGAAGATGCAGGCCAACGGCATGGATCCGATCTTCCTGCTGGCGCCGACCTCGACCGAGGAGCGCATCCGCCAGGTGGCCAAGGTCAGCAGCGGCTTTTCATACTACGTGTCGCTCAAGGGCGTGACCGGCGCCGGCCATATCGACACGGCCGAAGTGGCCGAACGCATCGCCGCCATCCGCCAGCACGTCAAGCTGCCGATCGGCGTGGGCTTTGGCATCCGCGACGGCGCTACCGCGAAAGCGGTGGGCGCGGCGGCGGACGCGGTGGTGATCGGCAGCCGCATCATCTCGGAACTGGAAAACACGCCGCCCAACAAGGCATGCGAAGCGGTGCAGGCCTTCGTGGCCGATATCCGCCGGGCGCTGGACAGCTGAGACGGCCGGCATTGCCGTGCGGCATGAAAAACGCCTCCGGTTTGCCTCCGGAGGCTTTCTTTTTTGGCAACCCTGCCGGGCCGGATGCCCCGGAAAGGCCCTCCGGCCAGCCTTGCCTGGCTTTACGTGCGTCGTTGGCGGCCTCTGGTACAATGCGCCACCGGAAATTTGAAAGAGGACTCTATGAGCTGGCTCGAGAAGTTATTGCCACCCCAGATTCAACGCGGCTCCACCAGCCGCAAGGCTATCCCGGAAGGCCTGTGGGTCAAGTGCCCCTCCTGCGAAGCAGTGCTTTACCGTACCGACCTGGAGTCCAATCTCCACGTCTGCCCCAAGTGCAGCCACCATATGCGCATCCGCGCCCGCGCTCGTCTCGATGCCCTGCTCGACGAAGGCGGCCGCTATGAGATCGGCCAGGAGGCGCTGCCGGTCGACACCCTCAAGTTCAAGGACAGCAAGAAGTACCCCGACCGTCTCAAGGACGCCATGGAATCCACCGGCGAAACCGATGCCATGGTGGTCATGGGCGGCGCGATCATGACCCTGCCGGTTGTGGTGGCGTGCTTCGAATTCGAATTCATGGGCGGCTCCATGGGCTCGGTGGTCGGCGAGCGCTTCACCCGCGGCGCCCAGGCGGCGCTGGAGCAGAAAGTGCCGTTCATCTGCATCACCGCCACCGGCGGCGCGCGCATGCAGGAAGGCCTGCTGTCGCTGATGCAGATGGCCAAGACCACTGCCATGCTGACCAAGTTGTCGGAAAAGAAACTGCCGTTCATCAGCGTGCTGACCGACCCCACCATGGGCGGCGTGTCGGCCTCGTTCGCCTTCATGGGCGACGTGGTGATGGCCGAGCCCCGTGCGCTGATCGGCTTTGCCGGCCCGCGCGTGATCGAGAACACGGTGCGCGAGAAACTGCCGGAAGGCTTCCAGCGCGCCGAATTCCTGGTGACCAAGGGCGCCATCGACATGATCGTCGACCGCCGCCAGATGCGCGAGGAAATCGCCCATTTGCTGGCCCTGCTGCAAAACCAGGCGGCCGAAACCATTTCCTGATACGCGGTATACTTCAGGCCCGGATTTGCTGGACAGCAAATCCGGGCTTTGTTTTTTGCAGATTTGTTTTTTCCATCGAGCGGCGCCATGACATCGCAAGCATCCCCAACCCCTAGCAGCCTCAACGAATGGCTGGCCCTGCTGGAGCAGCGCCACTTCAAGCAGATCGACATGGGGCTGGATCGCGTCATGCAGGTCAAGCAGAAGCTCGATATCCGGTTCGACTGCCCGGTCATCATGGTGGCCGGCACCAACGGCAAGGGCTCGACCTGCGCCATGCTGGAATCGATCCTGAGGCGCGCCGGCTACCGCGTGGGCCTCTACATCAAGCCGCATTTCCTGCACTTCAACGAGCGCGCCCGCATCGACGGCGACATGGCCAGCGACGCCCAACTGATCGCCGCCTTCAACGCCGTGGAAGCGGGACGCATTGAAAGCGGCGACGTCTCGCTGACCTATTTCGAATTCACCACGCTGGCCATCATGAAGCTGCTGGCCGACGCCAGGCTGGACGTGGCGATCCTGGAAGTCGGCCTGGGCGGCCGGCTGGATGCGGTCAACGTAGTGGATGCGGATGTGTCCATCGTCACCAGCATCGACATCGACCACACCGAATACCTGGGCAACACGCGCGAGGAGATCGGCTTCGAGAAGGCCGGCATCTTCCGTCCCGGCAAGGCCGCCGTCTGCGGCGATCCGGTGCCACCCAAGTCGCTCATTGCCCATGCCGAGAAGATCGGCGCCGACCTGTGGCTGTTGGGGCGCGACTTCAATTACCAGGGTGACAAGCAGCAATGGGCCTACGGCGGACGCGGCATGCGCCGCAATTCGCTGGCTTACCCGAGCTTGCGCGGGGCCAACCAGATATTGAACGCATCGGCCGCGCTGGCCGCGCTGGAAGCGCTGCGCGAGGTATTGCCGGTGGGCGCGCAGGACGTGCGCACGGGCCTGGCCACGGTCGAACTGCCGGCGCGCTTCCAGGTGCTGCCGGGCCAGCCGCTGGTGATCCTGGACGTGGCGCACAACCCGCACGCGGCCGCCACGCTGGCGCAAAACCTCGACAACATGGGCTTTCATCCCTACACCTATGCGGTGTTCGGTTCCATGCTGGACAAGGATATCGAAGGCGTCATCGGCCACCTCAAGGACAAGATCGATCACTGGTGCGTGACCGATTTGCCGCTGCCGCGCGCTGCTACGGCGCAACAACTCAAGGATGCCCTGCTGGAAGCCGGCGTGGAGCCGGAATTCAAGCCCGATGCGGCGCGCAGCATCGAGACCTTCGACACGCCCGCTGCCGCGTACGCAAATGCCCTGAGCAGAGCAGGGGAGAATGATAGAATTGTGGTTTTCGGATCCTTCCTTACCGTGGCGGGCGTGATGCAAGTGCGCCGTCCCGGTTTGCACTGATTCCGGAACGGATCCAGAGGCCGGCATACGCGCGCCGCATCCGCAAGCAAGGCGCGCATGCCAGACAGACGGGTGAATACCCTCCCAGCCGCGCCAGGGCCTGATGTGCCGGGCAGTTTTTTCAGACATTCAGATCAATTCAATTCGACTCCGCATGGGCTTGTTCTCGTTTTTCCGTAAAAACAAGCAGGAATCTGCTTCAGACCAGGGCGAATTCCGTTCGCGTTCCGCGGAGGAAACATCGGTTCTGCGCAGCCGCAGCAACCGCGCATCCAATACGCCGGGCCGTGCCCCGGGCGGACGCGGCAAGGCCGGCAAGGAAGCCGCAGCCGACCCGCTGCTGCCGGAAAAGAAACGCGCCCGCCGCCGCCTGATCGGGGCCGTGGCGCTGGCGCTGGCGGTAGTCATCGTGCTGCCGATGATCCTCGATTCCGAGCCGAAGTCCCTGAACGAAGACATCGCCATCCAGATTCCATCCAAGGACCAGCCGGCCGCCAATGCCATCGCTGGCGGCGCGCAGTCCGACCAGGGCGCGCAACCTGGCGGCGAGAAGCTGGCGTCGGCGGCGTCGGCCCTGGACCAGAAGGAAGAAATCGTCGAGCCGACCAGCGTCAACCCGGCGCCTGCCGCGGCGGCGCAGGCAGCCCCGGCGGCCCCATCCAGGCCGGCGGAGAAACCCGCCGCCAAGCCGGAAGAAAAGAAACCGGCCGCGGCCGAGCGCAAGGAAGAAGCGAAGAAGGAAGCGCCGAAGAAGGAAACACCCAAGCCCAAGGCGGCCGAGCAGGGCGACGATGCGCGCGCACTGGCGATCCTGGAAGGCAAGTCGGCCTCCGGCGCCGACAAGAAACCGGCGGCGGCCGGCGGCAAGTTCGTGATCCAGGTCGCCGCGCTGGCGACCCAGGACAAGGTCAATGAATTGCGCAACAAGCTCAGTGGCGCCGGCATCCATTCCTTCACGCAGAAGATCGCGACCCAGTCGGGCGACCGCACGCGCATCCGCGTCGGCCCGTTTGCCAGCCGCGACGAGGCCGAGAAGATGGGCGCCCGCATCAAGAAGCTGGGCCTGAATGCGACCATCATTCCGGCTTGAATTTGAGCGCCGATAGCGCCATATTGTCATCGTGACGATCTTTGACTACCTGGTGCTGCTGGTGATGGCCTGTTCGGTCATCATCGGCACCTTGCGAGGCTTGGTGCGCGAAGTGCTGTCGCTGGCGAGCTGGATCGTGGCGCTGGTGGTGGCCAATGCCTATGGCGAAGCGCTGGCGGCCATGCTGCCGGAAGCGGTGCCCGGCGAATCGACACGACTGATTGTGGCATTCATCGCCTTGTTCATCGGTACCCGGCTGTTGATGGCGCTGGTATCGAGAACCTTGAGCGAATTGATCAAGGCCAGCGGACTGACGCTGGTCGACAGGGGATTTGGCAGCATCTTCGGTGTGGCGCGCGGTGTGCTGATCGTGGTGGCGGTGGCGTTGTTGTGCGGCACCACCTCGATCCCGCAGCAGCCATTCTGGAAAGATGCGGTATTGAGCCCGTGGGTGGAAGAGGCGGCGCTGTCGGTGATGCCGTTCCTCCCGGGCAAGTTTGCCGAGCATGTGAGTTTTTCCGTCCCTGTCTGATGCCACGGCATCGGTCGCGGTTTGCAGTAGCGGTTCATTTTCGTTTTCGTTTTTCGTTAGGAGTCCACCATGTGTGGCATCGTCGGTATCGTCTCTCATAGCCCCGTCAACCAAATGCTGTACGACGCGCTGCTGCTGCTGCAGCACCGCGGCCAGGATGCGGCGGGCATCGCCACCAACCATCACCAGGGTTTCTCGATGCACAAGGCCAACGGCCTTGTGCGCGACGTGTTCCGCACCCGCAACATGCGCTCGCTGCCCGGCAACACCGGCATCGGCCAGGTGCGTTACCCGACCGCCGGTTCGTCCAGCGAAGAAGAGGCGCAGCCGTTCTATGTCAACGCGCCGTTCGGCATCATCCTGGCGCATAACGGCAACCTGACCAATGCGGACCAGTTGAAGATCGAGATGTTCAAGAACGATCGCCGCCACCTCAACACCGATTCCGACACCGAAGTCCTGCTGAACGTGCTGGCGCACGAACTGCAACTGGCCACCACCGGCTACTCGCTGGATCCGGCGGCGCTGTTCAAGGCGGTGGCCATGGTGCACAAGCGCGTACGCGGCTCCTACGCGGTGGTGGCGCAGATCGCCGGCCACGGCTTGCTGGGCTTCCGCGACCCGTACGGCATCCGTCCGATGTGCCTGGGCTTCAACGAGAGCGACAAGGGCATCGAATACATGATGGCCAGCGAGTCGGTGGCGCTGGAAGGCATGGGCTTCCGCTTCCTGCGCGACGTCATGCCGGGCGAGGCGATCTTCATCGACAACGACGGCAAGCTGTACAACCAGCAATGCGCCGAGAACCCGACGCTGAACCCCTGTGCCTTCGAATACGTCTACCTGGCCCGTCCGGACTCGATCATCGATGGCGCCTCGGTCTATGGCACCCGCCTGAAGATGGGCGAGTTCCTGGCCGACAAGATCCGCCGCGAGTTCAAGCACGGCGAGATCGACGTGGTCATGCCGATCCCCGATTCCTCGCGTCCGGCCGCTATGGAGCTGGCCCTGAAGCTGGGCATCGAATACCGCGAAGGGTTCATCAAGAATCGCTATATCGGCCGCACCTTCATCATGCCGGGCCAGGCGCTGCGCCGCAAATCGGTGCGCCAGAAACTGAACGCCATCGGCAGCGAATTCAAGGGCAAGAACGTGCTGCTGGTGGACGACTCCATCGTGCGCGGCACCACCAGCCGCGAGATCGTGCAAATGGCGCGCGAGTCCGGCGCCAAGAACGTGATCTTCGCTTCGGCCGCGCCGCCGGTGAAGTTCCCCAACGTCTACGGCATCGACATGCCTACGCGCGACGAACTGATCGCCTACGGCCGCACCGAGGAAGAAGTATGCCGCGAGATCACCGCCGACTCGCTGGTGTACCAGGACGTGGAAGCGATGAAACGCGCCATCTCGGAATGCAATCCGGCGCTCAAGAACTTCGAGGCTTCCTGCTTCGACGGCAATTACATCACCGGCGACATCACGCAGGAATACCTCGACCGCATCGAGTACGCCCGCAAGAACCCGAAGCCGGCGCTGGAAGATGTGGTGCGCTCGCAGCTGAACCTGAACCTGGCGCGCGTGGACTGATCCGATACCCCTCGCGCCGCCAGGAAACGACGCCGGTTGCCGCTCACGCGGCGCCGGCGTTTTTCATTGGAGCGGATGCCGCCAAACTGGCTTATCATTTCGGATTCCCGTCACCGGTTGCGTGCCGCTGGCCCAACTCCTGCCCAACCCCTGCATTTCCCGATTCCGCGATGAACGATAAAAAGACCTACGGCTTCACCACCACCATCCTGCACAGCGACCGGCAAAAAGACATCGAGCACGGTTCGCTGCACAAGCCCATCCACACCTCGGTGGCCTTCGGCTACAAGGATGCGCGCCAACTGGCCGAAGTGTTCCAGGGCAAGCAGCCCGGCTACCGCTACGGCCGCCAAGGCAACCCGACGGTCGCCGCGCTGGAAGACAAGATCAACAAGATGGAAGGCGGCAAGTCCACCATCTGCTTCGCCACCGGCATGGCCGCCATCGGCGCCATCGTCCAGGGCCTGTTGCGCGAGGGCGATCATGTGGTGTCGTCGGCCTTCCTGTTCGGCAATACCAACAGCCTGTGGATGACGGTGGACGCGCAGGGCGCCAAGGTGTCGATGGTGGATGCCACCGATGTGAAGAACGTGGAAGCCGCGATCACCCCGCAAACGCGCCTGGTGTTCGTCGAGACCATCGCCAACCCGCGCACCCAGGTGGCGGAGCTGCAGCGCATCGGCGAGCTGTGCCGCCAGCGCGGCATCCTCTACGTGGTGGACAACACCATGACCTCGCCTTACCTGTTCCAGCCCAAGGCGGTGGGGGCGGGCCTGGTGGTCAACTCGCTGACCAAGTCGATCGCCGGCCACGGCAATGCGCTGGGCGGCGCGCTGACCGATACCGGCGAATACGACTGGACCCGTTATCCGCATATCGCCGACAGCTACAAGAAGAACCCGGCGCCGCAGTGGGGCATGGCGCAGATCCGCGCCAAGGCCTTGCGCGACTTCGGCGCGTCGCTGGGCCCGGAAGCGGCGCACCACATCGCGGTCGGCGCCGAAACCATGGCGCTGCGCCTGGAGCGCGAATGCAAGAACGCGCTGGCGCTGGCGCAGATGCTGGACGCCGACGATCGCGTGGCGGCGGTGTACTACCCCGGCCTGGCGTCGCATCCCCAGCATGCGCTGTCGAAGCAATTGTTCCGCTCCTACGGCAGCCTGCTGTCGTTCGAACTGAAGGACGGCATCGACTGCTTCGACTACCTGAACCGTTTGCAACTGGCGGTGCCGTCCAGCAACCTGGGCGACACCCGTACGCTGGTGATCCCGGTGGCGCATACCATTTTCTACGAGATGGGCGCCGAGCGCCGCGCCGGCATGGGAATCGCCGAATCGCTGATCCGCGTGTCGGTGGGACTGGAAGACACCGACGACCTGGTCGGGGATTTCCGCCAGGCGCTGGATGCCTGAGCGCCGCCGAGGCTGAAATAAAAAATGCCCGCGCTCGAAAGAGGCGGGCATTTTTGTTGCAGTCGTCCCGGCCAACGCCGGGAGACAGTCATGTTGAGCAGGCGTCGATGCCTTGGCAACGTTGCCGGTTACGGCACCAGATTGGCCACCGCTTCGCGGTCGGCCCACTTGGTGATATAGCTGGGCTTGAAGGTCTGGAAACGTTCGATCAGCACCGCCGGATCGGCCTCATGCATCATCAGCTTGGACTGGTCGGCGCTGACAAAGCGCTGCGACACCAGATGGTCGACGAAGGCGATCAGGTTGTTGTAGAAGCCTTCCACGTTGTACAGGCAGATCGGCTTGTAGTGGAAGCCCAGTTGCGCCCAGGTCAGCACCTCGAACAGCTCTTCCAGCGTGCCCATGCCGCCGGGCATGGCGACGAAGCCGTCCGACAGTTCGGCCATCATGGCCTTGCGTTCGTGCATGTCCTTGACGATGTGCAGGCGGGTCAGGCCGTTGTGGCCGAGTTCCTTGTCCAGCAGCGCCTTGGGGATGACGCCGGTGGCTTCGCCGCCCAGCTTCATGATTTCAGTGGCGATGATGCCCATCAGGCCGACGTTGCCGCCGCCATACACCAGCGCAATGTTGTTCTTGACCATTTCCTGGGCCAGCTTGCGCGCCGCGTCGGCATACGCCGGGGTAGCGCCGGGGGAAGAACCGCAATATACGCAAATCGATTTCATGTGTCCTCTGCAATGTCCGTCAATACAATGGCAAATGGCTGTTGTGTTTCTTTGCCGGAAAGCAAACACTCCATTTAATCTCAGAACATGTTATACCATGCTCTTAGTGCGGTGCAGCATAAACTTGCCCGATGACAGAAGGATGACATAGCGGCAGGATGGCGGTGTATCCGGTGGGAGGTCTCGAAAGGACATCATGCAAAACAAGATCGTCAGTCTGGCCTTGCAGGGCGGCGGTTCGCACGGCGCCTTTACCTGGGGCGTGCTGGATCGCCTGCTGGAGGATGGCCGGCTTGAGTTCGAGGGCATCAGCGGCGCTTCTGCCGGCGCCATGAACGCGGTGGTGATGACGCAAGGCTATGTGCAGGATGGACGCGAAGGCGCGCGCGCCGCGCTGGAACGCTTCTGGACCAGCCTCTCCACGCGCGAACCCTTCGATTTCATCCAGCCGGACTTTGCCGCGGCCGTGCCCAATCCCGCGCCCATGCCGGGCATGCGGACCTTGCTGGCGATGACGCGCTTTTTCTCTCCCGCGCAGTTGAACCCGCTGGACATCAATCCCCTGCGCGACATCCTCACCGAGCAGGTCGATTTCGAACGCCTGCGCGAGCAGCGCGATGTCAAGCTGTTCATCGCCGCCACCCAGGTCAGCACCGGCATCCTGAAGATTTTCCGCAACCGCGAGCTGTCGGTGGACGTGTTGCTGGCCTCGGCCTGCCTGCCTTCATTGCACCGGCCCATCGAGATCGACGGCGAGGCCTACTGGGATGGTGGCCTGACCGCCAATCCGCCGATCTTCCCGCTGCTGCATGCCTGTTCCGCGCGCGATGTGATGGTGGTGCTGCTGCATCCCAGCCGGCGCGGGGGAACGCCAACCTCCAGCCACGATATCGGCCAGCGGCTGTCGGAGATCAGCTTCAGTTCGGCCTTCTTCACCGAGCTGGGCGGGTTGGCGCTGGCCAAGCGCGAGGCCGAGAATTCCGCGGTGGCCTTCGGTTCGCTGGAGCGGCGCCTGCGCCAGCTCAACATGCACATGATCGATGCCAATGAACTGATGGAGCAGTTGAGCAACCTCTCCAAGCTCAATACGCAAGCCAGCTTCATCCGCAGCCTGCACCAGCAGGGGCGCGAGCGGGCGTCGGAATGGCTGGAGCAGAACTTCGCCCGTATCGGGAAGGAGTCCACCTTCGACCTGGGACGCTTCCTGCAATGAACCGCTTCGGCATTGTTGTGATGCTTCGCGCACGATCGTTCTAATTTGTCTATACTCTGCTGCTTCATCCATGCAGCACGACAAAGACGACCATGACCCAGCCCGGCGCCCACGATAAGCCATCCCGATCGGAATTCCTGCAGGTGCGCGGCCTGCGCTACCACGTGCGCCACTGGGGCGACCCCGGTGCGCCGAAGCTCTTCATGCTGCATGGCTGGATGGATGTGTCGGCCTCGTTCCAGTTCATGGTCGATGCGCTGCAGGGCGACTGGCATGTGATCGCTCCCGACTGGCGCGGCTTCGGCCTGTCCGAGCGCACCCATGCCGACTCCTACTGGTTTCCCGATTACCTGGCCGATCTCGATGCCATCCTGGCGCACTATGCCGGCGCAGAGGCCGAAGAGGCCGTCGACCTGCTGGGCCACAGCATGGGCGGCAACGTCGCCACCCTGTATGCCGGCGTGCGGCCGCAACGCATCCGCCGGCTGATCAACCTGGAAGGCCTGGGCCTGCCTTCGGCCAGGGCAGAGCAGGCGCCGGGCCGCTTCGCGCAATGGATGGACGAGGTGCGCAACCGGCCGCTCATGCGCGGCTACGATTCGCTGCAAGAGGTGGCCGCACGGCTGCAAAAGAACAATGTGCGGCTGTCCGACGAGCGCGCCGCCTTTCTGGCGCCGCATTGGGCGGCGCAGGATGCGGCCGGCCTGTGGCAGATCCTGGGTGATCCGGCGCATAAGCAGGTCAGCCCCATCCTGTACCGTGTCGACGAAATGATGGCCTGCTGGAGCCAGATCACGGCGCCGGTGCTGTGGGTCGAGGCCAAGGAGAGCGATATCTGGCGCTTCTTCGGCCAGCATGCGCTGATGCGCGACGAGATCGATCGCCGCATCGGTTTCATTCCCAAGGTGCAGGTAGAGATGATCGGCGACGCCGGCCATATGCTGCACCACGACCAGCCCGAGCTGCTGGCGGCGCTGGTCGAGCGCTTCCTGGCCCGGCCGGCCTGAGCCGGCGGCGGCGCGGGAGGCGGATGGGGAGTACAATGGACAACGTTTACATCCCGTTTTTGCAGCCAGCCTGACCGGCTGCCGCCACAAGCGGCCCGTCCGGATTTCAGCGCGCTTCATTGCTTATGTCCCAACTCAAGTTCGACCTGCATTGCCATTCCAACGTCTCCGACGGCCTGCTGTCGCCGGAACAGGTGGCGGCGCGCGCCAAAGCCAACGGCGTCGATGTCTGGGCGCTGACCGACCATGACGAACTGGGCGGCGTGGCGCGCGCGCGCGCGGCGGCCGAGGCGCTGGGCATGCGCTACATCCCCGGCGTGGAAATCTCGGTCACCTGGGCCGGCCAGACGGTGCATATCGTGGGATTGCGGGTCGATGAAACCAACCGGACGCTGATCGAGGGCTTGTACGCCACGCGCAACGGCCGTGAACGCCGTGCGCGCGAGATTGCAAGCGGGCTGGAAAAGGTCGGCATTTGCGGCGCCTTCGAAGGCGCGCTCAGGCACGTCGGCAATCCCGACCTGATCTCGCGCACGCACTTCGCGCGCTACATGGTCGAGGCCGGGCACTGCGGCGATACCCGGGAGGTATTCGCCAATTACCTCACCGAAGGCAAGCCTGGCTACGTGCCGCACCGCTGGGCCACGCTGAAGGAATCGGTGGACTGGATCCGCGGCGCCGGCGGCGTGGCGGTGATCGCCCATCCGGGGCGCTACCAGTACACGCAGACGCAATTCTGCGCGCTGTTCGACGAATTCAAGCAGTTGGGCGGCGCCGCCATCGAAGTCAATACCGGCAGCCATACCCCGGAGCAATACGAGGAATATGCGCAGGTAGCGCGCAGTTACGGTTTCCTGGCCTCGATGGGTTCCGATTTCCACGGGCCGGGCGAATCGCGGGTCGATTTGGGGGCGTTGCCGCCGCTGCCCAAGGGGTTGACCCCGGTATGGCATGACTGGGATTTGTAAGCTCTTGAATTTCCGGTATTAGAATCCTATCTAATAACCACTTTCCAGATAGGAGTTTTCCCAATGAAACGAATCTTGCTGTTTGTTGCGACCAACATTGCCGTGCTGGTTGTGATGAGCGTCATCTTGTCGTTGCTGGGCGTGGACCGTTTCCTCACGCAGGCCGGCCTGAACTTGCCGATGCTGCTGGTGTTTTCGCTGGTGGTCGGCTTTACCGGGTCGATCATTTCCCTGTTGATGAGCAAGACCATGGCCAAGTGGTCGACCGGCGCGCGCGTGATCGAAACGCCGGCCAACGGCACCGAGGTGTGGCTGGTGCAGACCGTTGGCACGCTGGCCCAGCGCGCCGGCATCGGCATGCCCGAGGTAGCGGTATACGAGGGCGAACCCAATGCCTTTGCCACCGGCGCCTTCCGCGACTCGGCATTGGTGGCGGTGTCCACCGGGCTCTTGCAAGGCATGACCAAGGATGAAGTGGAGGCGGTGCTGGGCCACGAAGTCGCCCACATCGCCAACGGCGACATGGTGACCATGACGCTGATCCAGGGCGTGGTGAACACCTTCGTGGTCTTCCTCTCGCGCGTGGTCGGCTATTTTGTCGACTCGGCCCTGCGCCGCAATAATGATAGTTCCGGCCCCGGCATCGGCTATATGGTGACCGTGATGGTGTGCCAGGTCGTGTTCGGCATCGGCGCCTCGATCATCGTGGCCTGGTTTTCGCGCCACCGCGAATTCCGTGCCGATGCCGGCTCGGCGCGCCTCCTGGGCAGCCCGCAGCCGATGATCCAGGCACTGGCGCGGCTGGGCGGTTTCACGCCCGACGGCCTGCCGCAATCGATGGCGGCCATGGGCATCAGCGACAAGCCGGGTATCATGGAGCTGTTTTCGACGCACCCGCCGCTGGAGCAGCGTATCGCAGCCCTGCGCGGCCAGCGTTAACATAACGGAACGACAGGAACGGCGGTGGCGACACCGCCGTTTTGCATTTTTTGACGATGGCCGATGGCCTATGCATTGGAAGTGATACTGGAAGTGATGTCATGAGTCAGTTTTTCGAAATCCATCCCGACAATCCGCAACTGCGCCTGATCAAGCAAGCGGCGCAGATCATCCATCAGGGAGGCCTGGTCGCCTTGCCGACCGATTCCTGCTACGCGCTGGTCTGCCAGCTGGACAACAAGGACGCGGTCGAACGCGTGCGCCGCATCCGCGGCGTGGACGACAAGCACCACCTGACGCTCCTGTGTCGCGACTTGTCTGAAATCTCCCAGTACGCCAAGGTCGACAACCGCCAGTACCGCCTGCTCAAGGCGGCCACGCCGGGCGCCTACACCTTCATCCTGGAAGCCACCAAGGAAGTGCCGCGCCGCCTGTCCCACCCTTCGCGCAAGACCATCGGCCTGCGCGTGCCGCAGAACCGCATCGCCCACATGCTGCTGGAAGAACTGGGCCAGCCGCTGCTGGGCACCACCCTGAACCTGCCGGACGACGAATTGCCGCTGACCAACGCCGACGACATCCGCGCCCGGCTGGAAAAGCAGATCGAACTGGTGATCGACAGCGGCGCCTGCAGCCTGGAGCCCACCACGGTGATCGACCTGACCGACGACAACGAAGTGGTGCTGGTGCGCCAGGGCCGGGGCGATGCCGGCATCTTCGGCTTGCAGGCTGCCTGAACATCTGTCTGTAATGCTCCGCCAGGGCAGGGTTCCGAAGTTTTGGAATTTCCCCGGCCCGCTCTTGCCTCTCTGATAAAATCCCCGCCCATGAACGATCTCATCCAGACTGTCGCGGTGTATGCGCTTCCCGTTTTGTTCGCCATTACACTGCACGAGGCAGCGCACGCCTACGCGGCAAGGTTTTTCGGCGACAACACGGCTTATTCGATGGGGCGCATGAGCCTCAATCCGCTCAAGCACATCGACCCCTTCGGCACCATCCTGATCCCGGTACTGCTGTATTTCGCCACCAGCGGCGCCTTCCTGTTCGGCTACGCCAAACCGGTACCGATCAATTTCGGCCATTTGCGCCGTCCCAAGCGCGACATGGCATGGGTCGCGTTGGCCGGGCCGGGCGCCAATTTCCTGATGGCGCTGCTGTGGACGCTGGTGATCTACGGGCTGGCGCTGGGCGGCGTGCAGGAAGAGTTCTTCATGCTCATGGCCAAGGCCGGGGTGCTGACCAACCTGGTCATGTTTGCCTTCAACCTGTTCCCGATCCCGCCGCTGGACGGCGGTCGTGTGCTGACCAGCTTGTTGCCGAACAAATATGCGTATAAGTTCGCGCAGATCGAACCCTACGGCTTTTTCATCGTGATGGCGCTGGTGCTGCTCAAGGTGATCTACACTTGGTGGATGGCGCCGGTCATGTATGCCGCAAGCCTGTTGCTGCAACTGATCACGTACCCGATCACTTTCCTGTTCCATTGAACCGCCACCGCCAAGAACACAGCCACCGCCATGTATCCTGACCGCGTTGTCTCCGGCATGCGCCCCACGGGCGCGCTGCACCTGGGCCACTACCACGGCGCCCTGAAGAACTGGGTGAGGTTGCAATCCGAATTGCCTTGCCTGTTCTTCGTCGCGGACTGGCATGCATTGACCACCCACTACGACGATCCGTCCGTCATCGAAACCAGCACCTGGGAAATGGTGATCGACTGGCTCGCTGCCGGCGTCGATCCCGCGCAGTCGACCCTGTTCATCCAGTCGCGCGTGCCCGAGCATGCCGAGCTGCACCTGCTGCTGTCGATGGCCACGCCGCTGGGCTGGCTGGAACGCGTGCCGACCTACAAGGACCAGCAGGAAAAGCTGTCCGACCGCGACCTGGCGACCTACGGCTTCCTCGGCTATCCATTGCTGCAGGCCGCCGATGTGCTGATCTACCGCGCCAGCCAGGTGCCGGTCGGCGAGGACCAGGTGCCGCATATCGAGATCATGCGCGAGATCGCGCGCCGCTTTAACCACCTGTACGGCAAGGAAAAGGGCTTCGAAGAGAAGGCTCGCGCAGCCGTCAAGAAACTGGGCGGCAAGCGCTCCAAGCTGTACCTGGAACTGCGCACGCAATTCCAGGAAAAGGGCGATGAGGAAGCGCTGGAGCAGGCCAAGGCGATGCTGGACGATGCCCAGAACCTGTCGATGATCGACCGTGAGCGCCTGTTCGGCTACCTCGAAGGCAGCCGCAAGCTGATCCTGACCGAGCCGCAGGCGCTGCTGACGGAAGCGTCGCGCCTGCCGGGGCTGGACGGCGCCAAGATGTCCAAGAGCTATGGCAATGCCATCGCCCTGCGCGAAGACAAGGAATCGGTCACGAAAAAGGTGCGCACCATGCCGACCGACCCGCAACGCGTGCGCCGCAGCGACGCCGGCGATCCGGACAAATGCCCGGTATGGCAATTCCACATGGTGTATTCTGCGCCTGAGGTGCAGGAATGGGCGGCCAAGGGGTGCCGTTCAGCCGGGATCGGTTGCCTGGAATGCAAGCAGCCGGTGATCGATGCCATCTTGCAAGAGCAGCAACCGATGCTGGAACGGGCGCAGCCTTACCTGGACGACCCGTCCCTGGTGCGGGCGATCGTGGCCGATGGCTGCGAAAAGGCGCGCAAACTGGCGCAAGACACCATGCGCGACGTGCGCGAGTCGATGGGGCTGGGGTATTGAGGCCGCGGCGGCAGGGGCTGCGCAGCTTTTGTCCGGATGCCGGAAAGCTTGCCGAGAATCAGGCTTTTTTACTTCCGCTTTCATCTATCAGCCCCGCGAATTGACCGATTCCGGCCTCTATCCGCTACAATCGGTCTTTTATTTCTGACCATACTTCAAAAGTACGCACATCATGATCAAGGGTAGCATTGTTGCAATCGTCACTCCCATGCATCCGGACGGCAGCCTCGATTTCGACGGCCTGCGCAAACTGATCGACTGGCACATCGCCGAGGGAACCGACAGCATCGTCATCGTCGGCACTACCGGCGAATCGCCCACTGTCTCGATGGAAGAACACTGCGAACTGATCAAGGTCGCGGTGGAGCATACTGCCAAACGCATTCCCATCATCGCCGGCACCGGCGGCAACTCGACGGCCGAGGCCATCGAGCTGACCGAGTTCGCCAAGAAGGTCGGCGCCGATGCCTCGCTGCAGGTCGTTCCCTATTACAACCGTCCGACCCAGGAAGGCATGTATCTTCACTTCAAGAAGATCGCCGAATCGGTCGACCTGCCGGTGATCCTGTACAACGTGCCCGGCCGCACCGTGGCCGATATGAGCAACGAGACCATCCTGCGCCTGGCGCAAGTGAAGGGTATCGTCGGCGTCAAGGACGCCACCGGCAATATCGGGCGCGGCACCGACCTGATCCGCCTGGCGCCGAAATCGTTCGCCGTCTATTCCGGCGACGACCCGACTGCGATCGCGCTCATGCTGTACGGCGGCGCCGGCAACATCTCGGTCACCGCCAACATCGCGCCGCGCGACATGCATGAACTGTGCGTTGCCGCCATGGGCGGCAACGTCGCGCGCGCGGTCGAACTGAACAACAAGCTGCTGCCGCTGCATAACAAGCTGTTTGTCGAACCCAATCCGGTGCCGCTGAAGTGGGCCATGCAGGAGATGGGTTTGATCGGTTCCGGCATGCGCTTGCCGCTGGCGCCGCTGGGCGCCGGCTTCCACGATACCGTGCGCGCGGCTTTGCGCGAGTCGGGTGTATTAAAATAACGGACTTGGCTGTTTCTGCCCTTTCTGGCCGTCTTCCGAAAAACGATCCCGCTTTCAATAGTAACGATATGACTAATCGCAAGAACGTTCGTCCTGTAGTCCGCACCGCGTACAGCACTCTTACCCAACGCAGTATCGTCGTCGCACTGGCTCTCGCGGCACTCGCAGGATGCTCGTCGGTCGGCAGCATACTCGAAGGCGATCGTATCGATTACAAGAGCGCGGAAAAGGCCCGCGGCCCGCGTCTGGAAATCCCGCCCGACCTGACCCAGCTGCAGCGCGACAACCGCTATGCGATCCCCGAGGCCAACAAGGGCGTGGCTACCGCTTCCGGCTATACCCTGGAGCAACAGACCAAGCCAACGGCTGAAGTCGCCTCGGTGGCGCCGCAGGCCAACGGCAGCGACATCCGCATCGAACGCGACGGCACCCAGCGCTGGCTGGTGGTCAAGCAGTCCCCCGAAGTCCTGTGGCCGCAGATCAAGGACTTCTGGCAGGACAGCGGCTTCCTGATCAACATCGAATCGCCGGATACCGGCGTGATGGAAACCGACTGGGCCGAGAACCGCGCCAAGATCCCGCAGGATTTCGTGCGCAACACGCTGGGCAAGGTATTCGACTCGCTGTACTCGACCGGCGAACGCGACAAGTTCCGCACCCGCCTGGAGCGCGGCCCCAACGGCACCACCGAGATCTTCATCAGCCACCGCGGCGCCGAGGAAGTGCTGACCGGCTCGGCCAAGGAAACCTCGGTATGGACCGCGCGTCCGTCCGATCCGGGCCTGGAAGCTGAATTCCTGGCGCGCCTGATGGTGCGCCTGGGCGCCGAAGAAACCAAGGCCAAGGCCGCCGTGGCCAATGCTCCGTCGCTGCAGGCCCGTTCCAGGCTGTTGAAGAGCGCCGCCGGTTCCAGCGTCCAGGTCGATGAAAGCTTCGACCGCGCATGGCGCCGCGTGGGCCTGGCGCTGGACCGCGTCGGTTTCACCGTGGAAGACCGCGACCGCACCCAGGGCACCTATTTCGTGCGCTATGTCGACCAGAACCAGGACGCCAAGGACAAGAAGGACCAGGGCTTCTTCTCGCGCATCTTCTCCAGCTCCAAGGACAAGGAAAAGACCGCCGCCAAGTACCGTATCGTGGTCAAGGGCAGCGGCGACAGCAGCAACATCGTGGTTCAGAACGGCGAAGGCAAGCCGGAGGTCTCCGATACTGCCGACAAGATCCTCGGCCTGCTGAACGAGCAGCTGAAGTAAGTCGCTGCAATGGCAATGGGTTATCGGGGCCGCGCATGAAGTTCGCGAGCCTCGGTAGCGGCAGCGAAGGCAATGCGCTGCTGATTTCGGCCGCAGCCGGCTCACATCGCCCCAATGCGGGGACGACCGTGATGCTGGACTGCGGCTTTGCTTTGCGCGAAACCGAAAGGCGCATGCTGCGCATCGGCATCGATCCCTCGGATGTTGCCGCCATCGTGGTGACCCACGAACATTCCGACCATGTCAGCGGCGTCTTCAAGTTCGCGCGCCGCTACCGCATTCCGGTCTGGCTCAGTTACGGCACCTACCAGGCGATCGCGGATCACGCCGCCGATGTCGACATCCAATTGTGCGCCGATGGCCAGAAGGTCGCCATCGGCGACCTTGAACTCACCCCCTACACCGTACCGCACGACGCCCGCGAACCGATCCAGTACATCGCAAGCGACGGCGACCGGCGCCTGGGCGTATTGACTGACGCCGGGCAGTCCACGTCCCACATGATCCAGGCATTGGGCGCCTGCGATTCGCTTCTGCTCGAATGCAATCACGACCGCGCCATGCTGGAGAATTCCCCTTACCCGGCTTTCCTCAAGCGCCGCATCGGCGGGGCGTACGGGCACCTGGCCAATGAAACCAGCGCCGAGATCCTGCAGTTGCTCGACAAGAGCCGCCTCAAACAGGTGGTCGGCGCTCACTTGAGCCGCCAGAACAACACGCCTGCACTGGCGCGCGCAGCCTTGGAGAGCGTGCTTGGCGGCAGCTTCGGCGGTATCGACATCGCTTGCCAGGACGAGGGTTTCGGCTGGCGCGACGTGTAAAGAAAAAGCGAGCAGGTCAGCCTCCCGTCAGCTTTGCCGGGCATGCCCCTGAAACATTCTGTTGCGATTTCGATGCCCTCTGCGCCTGCGCGCGGGGCCTATCCAATGTCTTTTCCATCTCCGCGCGCAAGACCGGAATGTCCATGCAGGTACTGAAGGTAAAAAATCAAATGGGCCAGGGAAGGGCAAGGACTGGCGCCGGCAGAAAATGCAGGGGCATTGGCAGCCCTGGGTGCGTCTGTAAGGGCTTTGTCAGGAGCGGTGGTGAAAAGGGTGTCCGCCCGACCGTCAACGCGCCAGGGCCGTTCTATTGAGGCGCAGGGGGCTTTCGCATATCGCCCGGTTCGCGATGGGGATGTGCGCGTAACAGCAGGAAGGTTGGAGAGGGGATGCGGGGGAGAGGCGCGGGCGAAAAAAAACCGGTCGTGAGACCGGTTTTTTGAAAATAATCTGATGATTATTTTGCCGGGGCTTCAGCTGGCTTGGCAGCGTCGGCAGCAGGAGCAGCGTCAGCCGGCTTGGCGGCGTCAGCAGCAGGAGCAGCAGCGTCAGCGGCCGGAGCAGCAGGTGCAGCAGCAGGAGCTTCAGCAGCGGCAGGAGCGGCAGCAGGAGCTTCAGCAGCAGGTGCTGGTGCAGGAGCTTCTTCCTTCTTGCCGCAAGCAGCCAGGGCAACAGCCAACAACGAAGCGATCAACAGAGTCTTTTTCATGAATATTCCTTCAGTATTTAAAAATTGTGCGATGAATAATTACCGGTAATTATCGCTCTACAGGAGGCTCTCGCCGTACTTGGAAACCTCGCGGTTTCGTTTCGGTTCTTGCTTCTTTTTACTGCCGAAACTTGCTCGGACAACGAAAACTTTCCAGCCCGTCATTATAGCTATTTTTTTTCGATATCACACCGAAATCATTCTTTTTCGTAAGAATTTGTAAGTTCTTACAATTGAATCCATGTGGCCGGAAGGCCTTTATCCAGGCCGCTTTCCGCCGATCGTCGAATGGCAGGCCCGTGTGTTTTTGGGATATTTTGAAGCAAATCAAGAAAATTCCAGCCACCCGCTTTCATGCCATTGATGCAAGGCTTCGAGCAGGTCTTCCGAGGCGTTTTCGAATTCCGATTTTTCCAGCCGGCGATGATTGGCCAGCTTGGCGAGAATGACTTTGTCGGCCCGCCCGACCTGGAACGACTCGCCGTTGATGAACACGTTCGAGCCGCGATAGAGCATCTGCGATTTGCGGTGCAATGCCAATCCGCGCTTTTTGGCGCCCTGGTAAAAGCGAGCAAAGGACAATTGCTCGGCCGGCGCATCGAAGAACACGCTGGGTTTGGGCTCCGACAAATGCTGGCCGAGGAAGATGGCGATGTCATCGTCGGTGAAACGGATCTTGTTCAATTCGTCGCGGATGCGGCCGAGCATGTCGGCCGGCAGTTCGGCCGGATTGGCGCTGGGCTTGAGATCCGGATCGGCATAGCGGCCGGGCAGGTCGATGGTGTCCATCATGAAGTCGAGGAAGGACTCGCCCAGTTCCTGGTAGGCCGGCGCGCGAAAGCCGATGGAATATGTCATGCATTCGCCGACGGCCGTGCCGTCGTGCGCGTAATGCGGCGGCAGGTAAAGCATGTCGCCCGGTTCCAGCACGAACTCTTCTTCCGGCTGGAAGTTGCTCAGTATTTTCAGCGGCACCCCGTCCTCCAGCGACAGGTCGTCCTGTGCGCTGATGCGCCAGCGGCGCCGGCCATGCGCCTGCAACAGGAACACGTCGTAGGAATCGAAGTGCGGGCCGACGCCGCCGCCGTCGCTGGCGTAGCTGATCATCAGGTCGTCCAGGCGCGCGTCGGGGATGAAGCGGAACTGGCGCAGCAGCGCATCGGCCGCCGCATGGTGCAGGTTGACGCCTTGCACCAGCAGCGTCCAGGCCTTTTGCTTGAGCGCCGGCAGCTTGTCGATGGGGCCGTGCTGCATGTCCCAGCCTGCGGCGCGGTGCGTGATCAGACGCGATTCGACGTCGTCGCGCCTGGCCAGGTCGAACAGTTCGGCGCGCGGCAGCGGCGCCTCAAAGCCGGGAATGGCCTGGCGGATCAGCAACGGTTTCTTGTGCCAGTAGTCACGCAGGAATTGGGCGGGCGTGAGGCCGCCGAGCAGGGCGAGTTTTTTCATCGCAACATTATAGGCGCGCGCGCCGCGTTGAAACGCCGCCAAGGCGACGAAGTTTGATGCGGGTATAATCGCGCTTTGATTAAAGAAGAGTCCTTGCCGCGCGGGAATGGCAAGGGGGAACGCTCTTTGGCCCCACTGTGCCCGGCCATGAACGGCAAGCGCCGCGGAAAGCGGCATTGAAAGCATGGCAGGCCGCTCCCGCACCCAATACCGTTAGCAAAGGACCCCACACGATGAAGATCGCAAAGAACTCCGTAGTTTCCGTGAACTATAAATTGTCGGACGCGCAAAACAACCTGATCGAGGAAAGCCGCGAGCCGATGGTTTACCTGCACGGCGGCTACCAGAACACGCTGCCCAAGATCGAAGAAGCGCTGGACGGCAAGGAAGCCGGTTTCAAGACCACCATCCAGGTCGAGCCGGAAGATGCCTTCGGCGAGTACGACTCCAACCTGGTCAAGATCGAGCCGCTGTCGCGCCTGCCGCAACCGACCGAAGTCGGCATGCAGTTCGAAGGTTCGCCGGATGACGACAGCGAAGAATCGGTCATCTTCACCGTCACCGAAGTGGCCGACGGCAAGGCCGTGCTGGACGGCAACCATCCGCTGGCCGGCATCGCGCTGCGCTTTGAACTGTCCGTGACCGAAGTGCGCGCCGCCTCCGACGAGGAAATCGCCCACGGCCACGTGCACGGACCGCACGGCCATCATCACCATCACGGCGACGATGCGGCCGAAGACGGCGACCATTTCCGCAGCCACCCGCTGAACTGATCCGGCCGCCGGCCTGCTTCGGATTCAAATGGAAACGCCCGCAGCATTGGCTGCGGGCGTTTTGCTTTCAGGGCCCGGCAACCTGCCGGCAAGAGGCGAATTCAGCGCCGCTCGCCATCGGCATCGGCCACCGCAAACAATTGCGGAAGATGGTCGTCCACCACGATCTTCAGCCAGCGCTCGCCCGCGCCTACGCTGCCCAGGTTGCCGCTCCACAGGATATGCGGCGGCCCCTTGCCCTTGGCGGCTTCGCCATGCACGACCAGCACCCGCCCCCGGTACTTGCCGGCCAGGTCGGAGAAAGTGCGGCGCATCTCGGCGAAACCGTCGCGCTGGGTGCGGAAAAAGGAACGCTTCGGCGGCGAGCCGAAAGGATTGCCATCGGTAAAGAACACGATGGCGGCCGATTTTTTCAGGGCCGCGAAGGCGAACAGGTGCTGCAGCCAGTTGCGGTTGGCGATCAGGCGGTCTTCGAACTCGTTGTTGCGCCCGCCGTCGAGCAGGAAATGGTTGTTGCCGGCCGGGAGGTTGACGGTGGCGAACAGGACATTGCCGACTTCCCAGCGCGAATTCTCGGCATAGCTGCGGAACTTGGCCGTGAGCGACTGGCGCAGCAGCGGCAGCTTGCTGGCGCCGAAAGAGAACTCCCCGGAATAGAACTGCTCGCGCACGCGCGCCAGGCGCTCGATGGCGTCGGAGCGTTGCGCACGGTCGCGGCAGGCAATCCAGTCGCTGGCGGCCAGCGACACGATCACGCCATTTTGCGCATGCGAAAGAATGTCGCGTCGTTGGCCATACAGGGCATCGTCGCAGGGCTCGGCGGAGGACTTGATGCCGTTGACCACGACGAACGCCAGGTTGTCGGCATCGGTTTCGGCGATGGCCTGGCGCAGCGCCTCTTCTCCGCCGCCGCCGGCAAACGCATGGCTGATCATGCCGAAGGCGAAGTCTTGCGGCGCCGCCGATACCGGCCGTGCCGGCATGGCGGCGGCAACGGCGAGCAGGGCGGTCAGCAGCAGGCGTGTCATGGTCGGTTCGGCATCGGTCAGCATCGGTTGCGGCCTGCGGTCAAGCCACGAGGTCAGTTGTTCCGGCTCAGTTCCTTCAGCTCGTATAGCGCATCGAGCGCCTGGCGCGGGGTCAGCGTATCGGGGTCGATTTGCTCCAGCGACTGGAGTACGGCTTGCGCCTGCGGATCCGGTTCGACTGCGACGGGCGGCGCTGGTTCGGCGCTGGCGCCATCCGTCTCCAGCGCGGCAGCATGCAGCGGTTCTTCGTCGCGTTCGATGAATTGCTGGGTACTGAACAGGTCGAATTGCGGCGTCGGCTGCACCGACTGGCTTTCCAGCGCCGAGAGGTGCTTGCGCGCGGCGCGGATCACCGGCGCCGGCACGCCGGCCAGTTGCGCCACCTGCAAGCCGTAGCTCTGCGAAGCCGGGCCGCTTTGCACCGCATGCAGGAACACGATGCTGTCCTTGTGTTCCACCGCCGACAAGTGCACGTTGGCGGCGCTCGGGTGGATTTCAGGCAACTGCGTCAGCTCGAAATAGTGGGTGGCGAACAGCGTGAAGCTGCGGGTCACGTCGATCAGGTGCCTGGCGATGGCCCAGGCCAGCGCCAGGCCGTCGAAGGTCGAGGTGCCGCGCCCGACTTCATCCATCAGCACCAGCGAATGCTCGCTGGCGTTGTTGAGGATGGCGGCCGATTCGGTCATTTCCACCATGAAGGTCGAGCGGCCGCCGGCCAGGTCGTCGGCCGCGCCGATGCGGGTGAAGATACGGTCGATCGGGCCGATGGCGGCGCTGGTTGCCGGCACGAAGCTGCCCACGTAGGCCAGCAGCGTGATCAGCGCCACCTGGCGCATGAAGGTGGATTTACCGCCCATGTTGGGGCCGGTGATCAAGAGCAGCTTGCGTTCGGCCGCCAGCTGGCAATCGTTGGCGATGAAGCGCTCGATCTGGTTTTCCACCACCGGATGGCGGCCCTGTTCGATCTGGATGCAGGGTTCGGCCACCAGTTGCGGCGCGCACCAGTTGTTGCGCGCGGCGTGGTCGGCCAGCGCCACCAGCGTGTCGAGCTGGGCCAGCGCGTGGGCGATGGCCTGCAGCGTGACGATATGCGGCGCCATGTCGTTCAGCAATTTTTCGTACAGGAATTTCTCGCGCGACAGCGAGCGTTCCTGCGCCGACAGCGCCTTGTCCTCGAAGGCCTTGAGCTCGGGGATGATGTAGCGCTCGGCGTTCTTGAGCGTCTGGCGGCGGCGGTAATCGTCCGGCACCTTGTCGCTCTGGCCGTTGGTGACCTCGATGTAGAAGCCGTGCACCTTGTTGTATTCCACGCGCAGGTTGGCGATGCCGGTGCGTGCGCGTTCGCGCGCTTCCAGGTCCAGCAGGTACTGGCCGGCGTTTTCCGACAGGCCGCGCAACTCGTCCAGCTCGGCATCAAAGCCGCGCGCGATCACGCCGCCGTCGCGCACCAGCGCGGCCGGTTCCAGCATGATGGCGCGTTCCAGCAGATCCAGGCATTCCACCGGCGTGGCCAGCGCTTCATGCAGTTGCCTGAGCAGCGGCGCATCGGCGTCGCGCGCGCACATGTCGACATAGGCGCGCAGCGAGCCAAGCTGCTGCAGGCCGGCGCGCAAGCCCGCCAAGTCGCGCGGGCGCGCCGACAGCAGGGCGATGCGGGTAGTGATGCGTTCGATATCGGGCACCGCCGCCAGCGTGGCCGACAGGCCCGAGCAGGCATCGGTGCGCATCAGCGCATTGATGGCGGCGTGGCGCGCGCGCGCCACGTCCTGGTCGCGCAGCGCATGGTGCAGCCAATGGCGCAACAGGCGCGAACCCATCGCGGTGCGGCAATGGTCGAGCGTGGAGAACAGCGTCGGCGCCAGCGCATTGGCATCCTGGGCGCGGATGGTCTCGGTCAGTTCGAGGTTGCGGCGGGTGGCCGCATCCAGTCCGATGAATTCGTTTTCCGATTCGACCGTGAGCGCGCGCACATGCTGCAGGCCGCGGCCTTGCGTCGACTGCGCGTAACGCAGCAGCGCGCCGGCCGCGCCGATGGCCGTGCTCAGGCCTTGCGCGCCGAAGCCGTCCAGCGTCGCCACCGACAATTGCTCCAGCAAGGCCTTTTCGCTGCTGGGCTGGTCGAAATGCCAGTCGGGCACCGTCACGGCGCGATTGGGCAACAGCGGTTCGCATTGTTCCAGCTGGCTGTCGGCAATCAGGATCTCGGCCGGGGAGATGCGTTCCAGTTCCTGCTTGATGCGGGTTTCGAGCACATTGGCATCGACCGTGAACTCCATCAGCTTCAATGCGCCGCTGGCCATCGACAGCCACGACAGGCCGACCTGCACTTGCTTGCGCGGCCGGCCGGCGGCGATCTGCATCGCCAGCAGGCAGCGTTCGGCCTTTTCCGGCAACAGGTCGGAGTCGGTCAGCGTGCCGGGGGTGACTACCCGCACCACCTTGCGCTCGACCGGTCCCTTGCTAGTGGCCGGGTCGCCGATCTGCTCGCAGATCGCCACCGACTCGCCCAGTTTGATCAGGCGCGCCAGGTATTGCTCGACGGAGTGGAAGGGCACGCCGGCCATCTTGATCGGCGTGCCGTTGGACGAGCCGCGCTGGGTCAGCGTCACGCCCATCAGGCGCGAGGCTTTCTCGGCGTCGTCGAAAAACAGTTCATAGAAGTCGCCCATCCGGTAGAACAGCAGGGTCTGCGGATGGTCGGCCTTGATGCGCAGGTATTGCTGCATCATCGGCGTATGGGCGGCGAGGTCTTTGGTCATCAGGCGATTGGTTCAGAACCCGAAGCTCGGGTATTGCGTGTCAGGAATTGCGTCTGCCGCACGCGCCGTGGCGCAGGAAAAGTCCACGGCCGGCGACAGGAAAGGCTGGCCGGGCGCTGGCGGATGGCTCGTGCCGGGCATGCCATAAATCAAAAATGCGGACCTGGGTCCGCATGCATGAGAGGGGATTGTACGCGTAATGGGGCGGGGTAGCCAAGCCGGGCGTGGGGCGAATTCAGCGCCGATGGGGAAAGGACGTGAAAAGGGATCAAATGGGTAGGGCTGCTCCGAATATCCGGAGAGTTTCCCGAGTTCATTGCTATGCCTGGTAGTGATACGACATCAGGCGAAAGTATTTTGTAAAGACTTGAAAAATGGGCGGATTCGAATCCGGGAGGTCGTCTATGGGAAATAGTGTTGCTGTCAGTCGGTGACAAGGATGTTTTCCTCATTCTCAAGTTTGCAAAATATACTTGAACGGATATATTATGATGTCGCAACAACGCAAGCTCCTATACTGGGAAGGGGCATCGAAAAAGGATTTCAAGGCATTTCCGATTGATGTACAAAAAGACATGGGTGTGGCCTTGTTCATCGTTCAATCGGGCGGCACGCCGGAGTCGGCCAAGCCTTGGAAGGGGCTGGGTTCGGGGGTGTACGAACTGGTGGAGGACTATCGGGGCGACACTTTTCGCGCGGTCTATACCGTGCGGGTAGGAGACGCAGTGCATGTGTTGCATGCGTTCCAGAAGAAATCCAAATCCGGAATTGCTACGCCGCAGCCGGATGTGGAACTGATCGAAAAACGGCTGAAGGCAGTGCTCGCACGTTACAGGGTGAGCGGGAGAGCATGATGACACATGAAGACAATCCAAAAGGCACCGACAACGTGTTGCAGGATCTTGGTTTCGAGGATGCCGAAGAACTGTCGGCGAAGGCCGCGCTTGCCCTTAAATTTAATCAGTTGATCGAACAGCGCCGGCTGAGCCAGATGGAGGCGGCGGCGATCACTGGCATGACTCAGCCCAAGGTGTCGCAGATACGTCGCTACAAGCTCCAGAACATTTCACTGGAGCGGCTGATGCAGGCGCTGGTGTCGTTGGATCAACGTGTCGAGATCGTGGTGCAGCCTGCGCGCCGTGCCAAGGTTCCCGGCATCATCGTCGCAGTTTGATCGATCCAGTAAGTGAAGGCGGCGAGGCAATGAGGCAAAAAAACAGGCGGCCGCTTGCGCAACCGCCTGCCCAGCCCGGAGAAGGGGAGAGACCCCGGGCTGTAGGGGACCGGTAAAAATCAGTGCGCCGACGAGGTATCGGCCACGCGGGTCGGCCTGGGCGCCAGCCAGACCGCCATGGCGGCCAGCGAGAACGAGATCGCGGCCATCATGAAGATGTGGTTGGTGGCCAGCATGATGGCCTGGTTCTGCACCGTCTGCGCCAGCGAGGCGGTCGCCTGTTCGGCCGACATGCCGGAGGCGGCCATCGTATTGACGGCATCGCCCATCCGGTCCACCAGGCCGGACAGCTCGGCGTGGAAGTAAGTGGCGTCGTTCTCCCAGCTGGTATTGACGATGGAGGTGGCGATGGCGCCGGCCATTGTGCGGCAGAAGCTCATCAGGCCGGCCGCCGAGGCGGTTTCCTCCGGGTTGACCGAGGACAGCGCCAGGCCGGTCAGCGGCACGAAGAACAGCGGCAGCCCGATGCCTTGCAGGAACAGCGGCCAGCCGATCTGGAACATCGACATGTCGGTGGTGTTGAAGGCCCGCACGAAGGTCATCAGCCCCAGCCATACCACGCCGATGCAGACCAGCTTGCGGGCGTCCACGGTGGTCGACATCTTGGCCACCAGGGGCGCGGTCATCACCGCCAGGATGCCGGTCAGCGCCGAGACGCAGCCCGACCAGGTCGCCGTGTAGCCCATGTAGCCCTGCAGCCACAGGGGCGTGAGCACCACCGAGCCGAAGAAGGCGCCGAAGGCCAGGCAGATGGTGGTCACGCTGGCGGTGAAGCCGCGGTGGCGGAATACCCGCAGGTCGACGATGGGGTTCCTTTCGGTCAATTCCCAGATCAGGAAGGCGATGAAGAACACCACCGCCACCACCGCCAGCAGCACGATCTCGGTGGAGGCGAACCAGTCCTTTTCCTTGCCTTCGTCCAGCATCAGCTGCAACGCGGCGACCCACACCACCATCAGGACCAGGCCGATGCGGTCGATCGGCAGCTTGGCGGTGGTGGTTTCATAGCGCTTGAGCATGCGCCAGCCGATATAGCCGCATACCAGCGCCACCGGCACGTTGATCCAGAAGATGTAGGGCCAGCTGTACTGGTCGCACAGCACGCCGCCCAGGATCGGGCCGGCGATCGGCGCCACCAGCGTGGTCATGGCCCACAGCCCGATGGCGGCGGGCGCCTTTTCCTTGGGGAAGATGCGCAGCAGCAGGGTTTGCGAAAGCGGCATCAGCGGGCCGCCGGCCAGGCCTTGCAGCACGCGGAAGGCGATCAGCATGCCCAGCGAATTGGCCATCCCGCACAGCGCCGAGAACAGGCCGAACATCACCATCGACAGGATGAATACGCGCACCGTGCCGAAGCGGTTGGCCAGCCAGCCGGTCAAGGGCACCGTGATGGCCTCGGCCACCGCGTACGAGGTGATGACGTAGGTGCCCTGGCTGGTGGAGGCGCCTAGCGCGCCGGAAATGGTGGAGACCGAGACGTTGGCGATGGTGGTGTCGAGCACCGCGATGAAATTGGCCGCCGCCAGCAGGATGCCGGCGCCGACCAGCCTGCCGCCGGTCAGCGGCGCTTCGAACAGGCCCGGCACTGGCGTCGGCCTGGGCGCAGGCAGCGACGCCGCATCTGCGCTAACAGTGGATGACATGGAAAACCTCTTCTTGTCTTGTCACGCGCCGCTTACAGCGCGGCGGCCCGGCCGTTCGCGTTCTGCGCGGTCTTGGGGGCGGCATCGCCGGCCTGGATCTGGCCGCGGGTGTCGATCTCGACCACCATCGACAGGCCTACCGACAGCGGACGCTGCGCCAGCTCCTTGGGATCGATCGAGATGCGCACCGGCAGGCGCTGCACCACCTTGATCCAGTTGCCGGTGGCGTTCTGCGCCGGGATCACCGCGAAGGCCGAACCGGTGCCGCCGGACAGGCCGGTCACCACGCCGTGGTATTCGACCGAGCCGCCGTAGATGTCCGCCTTCATGGTGACCGGCTGGCCGATCTTGACCTTGGTCAACTGGCCTTCCTTGAAGTTGGCGTCCACGTGCATCTGCTGCAGCGGCACCACCGACAGCAGGTTGGCGCCGGTCTGCACGCGCTGGCCGACCTGCACCTGGCGGCGCGCCACTACCCCGTCCACCGGGGCGCGCAATACGGTGCGCTCCAGGTCCAGCCGGGCCTGGTCGCGCTTGGCGCGCGCCAGCAGCACTTCGGGGTTGTTGTCGACGGTGGTGTCGGCGGTCAGCACGGTGCTGGCCTGTTGCGCGCCGAGGGTCGCCCGGGTGTTGGCGCGCGACTGCACTTCACTGGCTTCGGCCGCCTTCAGGCTGGCCTGGGCGTTCAACAGCGCGGTGCGCGCGTTGGAGAGTTCCTCGCCGGACACCGAACCCGACTTGGCCAGCGCTTCGCGGCGTTGCAGGTCGATTTCGGCGCGCTTCATGTCGGCCTGCGCCGACAGCAGTTGGGCGGCGGCGCGCTTTTGTTCGGCTTCGCGCGCCAGCACCTGCGCGGCCAGGCCGGCATCGTTGGCGAAGAAGCCCTTGACGCGGCGTTCGGTGCGGTCCAGATCCGCTTCGGCCTGGGCCAGCGCCAGCCTGGCGTCGGCGTCGTCGATGGCGACCAGCACATCGCCCTTCTTGACGGTTTGCGTGTCGACCACCTTGACGTCGGCCACGATGCCGTTGATGGCCGGCGTGAGCACCGAGATCTCGGTGGCGGTGTAGGCGTTGTCGGTCTCGACGTAGCGCGAGCCGATCAGGTACCAGTAGGCGCCGTAACCGATGCCGGCGATGGCAATCACGCCGCCGAAGATGGAAAAGAGTTTCTTGCGCTTTTGCGCTGCCGCGGCTGTGGCGGCAGCATCGGCGCGTTGCTTGGCGGCGTCATCGGCCGCCATGGTTTGGGTTGCCTGGGAGTCGCTGTGGGACATGATGATTAACCTTTCGCTTGCGTGTCTGTCGTGTGGGATGTGCCGCTGTCGCCGCTGTAGCCGCCGCCCAGCGCGCGCACCAGCGCAACGTCGAGGCTGAACATGCGCGAGCGCAGGTTGGAGAGTTCGCGCAGGTTGGTGATCAGCGTGTCCTGTGCGTTGAGCACATCCAGGTAATTGGCCAGGCCGCCGTTGTAGCGGTTGCTGACGATGCGGTAGGCCTGTTCGGCGGCATCGGCGGCGAGCTGGACTTTTTCGAGCCGTCCGGCCAGCGCTTTTTCGCTGACGGTGGCATCGGCCACGTCTTGCAGCGCTTGTGTGACGGCCTGGTCGTAATTGGCCACGGCTTCGTCATAGCTGGCGCTGGTCGAGCGGAACTGGCCGCGCAGGCGGCCGCCGTTGAAGATCGGCAGCGAGATGGCCGGGCCGATGCTGCCGATGTCGGAGCCGCGGCTGGTCAGCATGTCGATGCCCAGCGACTGGAAGCCGAAGTAGGCCTTCAGGTTGACGTTGGGGTAGAAGGCGGCGCGCGCCACCTTGATCTGCTTGCCGGCGGCTTCGGCGCGCAGGCGCGCGGCCACGATGTCGGGACGGCGGCCCAGCAGGTTGAGGGGGATCTGGTCCGGCAATTGGAACGGCTTGCTCAGGTCCACCTTCGGGCGCACCAGCAGCAGGCCGCGGTCGGGGCCGGCGCCGGCCAGCGCGGCCAGCTTGTTGCGCTGGAGCGCGATCGATTCGTCGGTGGCCCTGAGGTCGGCTTCGGCCATGGCGCGGCGCGCTTCCATCTGCTTGACCGAGCCCAGCGTTTCCAGGCCGTTGGCGTAGCGCTGGTTGAACAGGTCGAGCGATTCGACGCGCACCTTCAGGGCCGCTTCGTTGGTGTCGCGCTGGGCATAGAGGTGCTCCAGCTCGGCATAGGCCGAGGCGATCGAGGTGCCCAGCGTGATGCGGGCCTGGGCGGCGTCGGCGCGGGCCGCTTCCAGCTCGGAGGTGGCGGCCGCCAGCGCGGCGCGGTTCTTGCCCCAGAAGTCGATCTCGTAGCTGAAGTCCAGCGTGGCTTTGGTTTCGTTGTTGTAGTCCTTGGGCACGAAGGCGGGCGGGACGCCATTGTTGTAGGACTGCTTCATGTGATCCAGCGAGGCGTTGGCGCTGATGTCCGGATACAGGGCCGCGCCTTGTTGCTGCGCCGAGCCTTCGGCCTTGAGCAGGCGCGCCTTGGCTACCGCCATCGAGGGAGCGCCTTGCAGTGCCTCGCCGATCAGCGCATCCAACTGGTCGTCGCCATAGGCGCGCCACCATTGGTCGGCCGGCCACGCCGCCTGCGGCGTGGCGCTGGCCAGCATCTGGCCGCTTTGGTAACTGTCGATGGCCTTGGGTTCGGCGCGCGGGCCAAGGTCGGTGAAGGAAGCGCAACCGGCCAGCGTCAGCGCCAGCAGGGCGGCGGCCGAAGCCAGCGCGGTGCGGCGCAGGCGGCGTCCGGCCGGCGCGGCGACAGCAAAGCCTGGCGTCGCCGCGCCAAGGGCGGGGGTGTCTGAAGTGTTCATGGATGTGGATGACAACGATGTTTTTAAACTGTACAGTTCAGTATAGTATTTGAATTTCAGATGCGTCAAGAGGAATTGCGAAAAATTGCTCGCATCTATGATGTTTTTGCTACGCCCGGTTTTTGTCGTTGAATTCGGCGTCTTTGTCGTCCATCTGCGCCTATAATTCCGGCTTGGCACGAAAAGTGTAAAGAATTGAAAGCTTGCCAGAAGGTGGGCAAGCCGGCGGCAACTACGCAACCCAGGAAAAGGCATGCGCAAGAAAAGTGAAGAACGCCGCCAGGCGATGATCGATGTCGCCGCGCAAGTGTTCAACGAGATCGGTTTCGAGGGCGCCTCGATGGCGGAGATCTCGGCCCGCATCGGCGGCTCCAAGGCCACGCTGTACAACTACTTCAGCTCGAAGGAAGAGATCTTCGTCGAGGTGATGCTCAAGCAGGTTGGCTGCCAGTTCGAGCAAGCCTTCAGCGCCTTGAACGACGAGGACGACGTGCGCCAGGGCTTGCTGCGCCTGGCGCGGCACTACCTCGATATCGTGCTCAAGCCGGAGGTGATCGCGGTCAAGCGCCTGGCCATGTATTACGCCGGCAAGTCCGACCTCGGTCCCATGCTCTACGAGCGCGGCCCCAAGCGCGGCTGGACGCGCATTGCGGAATTCCTCAAGCGGAAGATGGACGAAGGCAAGCTGCACCAGGGCGATGCCTGGATCGCGGCCCTGCAGTTTCGCTCGCTGGTGGAGTCCGAATGGATGGATGTGCGCATGCTCAATGTCGTGACCGAGCTGCCGGCCGACCAGTTGCAGGCTTCGGCTGAGCGCGCGGTGGAGGCCTTCGTGTATCTGTACCAGCCGCGCTGAGCGGTCATGCCTTCAAGGCATCACAGAACAAGCCCGGCATCGTCGAGATGCCGGGCTTGCTTTTTGCGGCATCAAACTTAACGCTGGTGCGCCAGCCGGCCCGCCGAGTAGGTCGCGGCGATGGCGCGGTCGTCGCCCAGGATGGCCAGCGCGAACAGTTGCTCTTCCAGGCTGTCGGTGTTGGCGCTGCGGCGCGCCAGCAAAGGCGTGGCACGCGGATCGAGCAGGATGAAATCGGCATCGCAACCGGGCGCGAAGTGGCCGATGGTGCCTTCCAGCTGCAATGCGCGGGCGCCGCCCAGCGTGGCCAGGTAGAACATGCGCTGCGCCGGCAGGTAGGTGCCGCCCATGCGGCCGACCTTGTACAGTTCGTTCATGGTCTGCAGCATCGAGAAGCTGGTGCCGCCGCCCACATCGGTGGCCAGCGACAGCGGCACGCGCGCCTTGTCTGCCTTCACGAAGTCGAACAGGCCGCTGCCCAGGAACAGGTTGGAGGTCGGGCACACCGTGGCGGCCGATTGCGTGGCCGCCATGCGCGCGCGGTCCTGGTCGTCCAGCCAGATGCAGTGCGCATACAGCGCGCGCCGGCGCATCAGGCCGTACTGGTCGTACACGTCCAGATAGCTGCGGGCGTCGGGATACAGCTCCTTTACCCATTTCACTTCATCGGTATTTTCCGCCACATGGGTCTGGATGTAGGCATCCGGATACTGCGCCGCCAGCTCGCCGGCCAGTTTCATCTGCTCGTGCGTCGAGGTCGGAGCGAAGCGCACCGTGATGGCGTAGTGCTGGCGCCCCTTGTTGTGCCAGCGCTTGATCAGCTCTTCGCTCTCGCGCACGCCGGTTTGCGCGGTGTCGCGCAGGAAGTCGGGCGCGTTGCGATCCATCAGGCACTTGCCGGCCACCATGCGCAGGTTGCGCGCGTGGCTGGCTTCGAAGAAAGCGTCCACCGACTGCGGATGCACGGTGCAATACACCGCCGCGCTGGTGGTGCCGTTGCGCAGCAGCTCGGCCAGGAAGAAGTCGGCCACCTCGGCGGCATGCTCGCCGTCCTCGAAGCGGCGCTCGGCCGGGAAGGTGTAATTGTCCAGCCAGGGCAGCAGGCCCGGCGCCGGCGAGCCGATGATGTCGGTTTGCGGATAGTGGATGTGGGTGTCGATGAAGCCGGGGCAGATGATCTTGCCGCGGTGGTCCTGCACCGGTACGCCAGCGGGGACCGATGCGATCAGCCGGGCGTAGTCGCCGGCCGCCTTGACCTTGCCGTCTTCCACCAGCAGCAGGCCGTCGGCATGCCACTGGGTGGCGCGTTCGTCAAAGGCGGGATCGTTGGTGAAGTGCAGCAGGCTGGCGCGGTAGGCTTGCATGGATGTGCTCATGGCGTGTCCTCAATACTGGCCGCCGCGCGCGGGGAAGGAAAGCGCGCCGGCGGCATCGATTCAATGGTCATCATACTGGATGGCGCAGACGCAGCAACGCCTTCCTGATGGGTTAAAGCGGAATCGTAGCGAGGCTCCGGCAGGGGGCCGGCATGGTGCGATCGTCTTGTCCGGAGGGAGCCTCAGGGTGACGGCAGGGTGTTCCTCAGCCTCTGCCGTCCAGCGCGTGTGTGGCCAATGCCGGAGGGAATTTGTTGCGGGCCTGCGTAAAGCGCAGCTCCCACAATTGCATCAACTGGGCCGTCACCGCGATGGCGATGCTGGCCGGTTCCTTGCCGTAGATGCCGGGAATGCCGATGGGGCAGGTCATGCGGTTCAACTGCTCTTGCGTGATGCCGCGCTCGGCCAGGCGGTGTTCGAACTGCTTGCGCTTGGTATGGGAGCCGATCAGGCCGAACCAGCCGATGTCGTCCCTTTTCAGGATGCGTTCGGTCAGTTGCTGGTCGAGGGCGTGGCTGTGGGTCATGACGAGATAATACGCACCCGGCTCGGCCATGTCGACTGCGGCATTGGGCACATCGGTGGCTTCCACCGTGACCTGCGGCGGCAGGCCGGCGGGGAACATGTCTTCGCGTTCATCCACCCACAGTACGCGGCAGGGCAGGTTGGACAGTACCTTGACGATGGCCGTGCCGACATGGCCGGCGCCGAACAGCACCACTTGCGGCTGGTGCGCGCGGCACAGGTCGAGCAGCCAGCGGCGGCCATGGGCATCGCGCGTGACGCAGGTCTGGCGCACGTCGCCAGTCAGCATGGCGTGCAGGCCGTTGTCCGACCCGTTGAGGTCGCAGGCTTCGCCGTCGGTTTCCACCAATTGCAACGGATCGGCATTGTCCAGCGGCAAGGCGCGCCAGATATCGACGCCATTGCGCCAGTGCGCCTCCAACGCCTTCCACACGACCGCGGCGGCCGGCTCGACCCGTTCGAAACTGAGGAACACCACCCCGCCGCAGCACTGGCCCAGGCTCGGGCCGAGCGCGATACGCTCCAGCCGGCGCTGGGCCGGCAACTGGCCGGGGTCGCCTGCCAGCATGGCGCGCGCGATCTGCGCCGCGCGCCATTCCAGGTGGCCGCCGCCGATGGTGTCGTACTGCCGGTCGGCGGTATAGACCATGCGCGCACCGGCCTCGCGCGGCGTCGATCCCTGGATCCCGGCCACTGTCACCAGCACGGCCGGGGTGGCGGCATCCTGCAATTCCCTCAACGCGGCAAGCCATGTCGTCATGAATGCTCCTTTACTGGGTCGCCGCGGCCGCGCGCACCGCATCCACCGCGTCGAGGATGGCCTCGGACGTGGCCGGCGCGCGCAGCGGCGGGTTGACGCGATGGCCGCCCACCGCCGAGACCGCATCGCGGATGGCCAGGAACACCGAGAACGGCAGCAGCAGCGGCGGCTCGCCGGTGGCCTTGGAGCGGTGGATGGTGTCGGACACGTTGCTGTTCTTGAACAGCGCCGTGCGCAGTTGCGCCGGGCAGTCCGAGATCGCCGGGATCTTGTAGGTCGAGGGCGCGTGCGTCATCAGCTTGCCGTCCTTGTTCCACCACAGTTCCTCGGTGGTCAGCCAGCCCATGCCCTGGATGAAGCCGCCTTCCACCTGGCCGATGTCGATGGCCGGGTTCAGGCTTTCGCCGGCGTCGTACAGCAGGTCGGCCTGCAGCAGTTTCCATTCGCCGGTCAGGGTGTCGATCACCACTTCGGCCACTGCCGCGCCATAGGCGTAATAGAAGAACGGGTGGCCGTTCATGGTCTTGGAATCCCAGTGCACGCGCGGGGTCGAGTAGAAACCGTCCGACCACAGTTGCACGCGCTGCAGATAGGCCTGCATCACCAGGTCGGGGAAGGCCAGCGACTGTTCGCCGGCAATCGCCAGGCCGTCGGCGAAGCGCACGTCGGCAACCTCGACATTGAAGCGCTTGGCCGCCACTTGCGCCAGCCGCGCGCGGATCTGCAACGCCGCGTCCTGCGCCGCCTTGCCGTTGAGGTCGCTGCCGGTGGAAGCGGCGGTGGCCGAGGTGTTGGCGATCTTGCTGGTGTCGGTGGCGGTGCAGCGCACGCGCTCCAGCGGCAGGCCCAGCGCATTGGCGACTACCTGCGCCACCTTGGTGTTCAAGCCCTGGCCCATTTCGGTGCCGCCGTGGTTCACCAGCACCGAGCCGTCGGTGTAGACATGCACCAGCGATCCGGCCTGGTTCAGGTGCGGCACGTTGAAGGAGATGCCGAACTTCACCGGCGTCAGCGCCAGGCCCTTCTTCAGCACTTCGTTGCCGGCGTTGAACGCGGCGATGGCCTGGCGCCGCGCCTGGTAGTCGCTGGTGCGCTCCAGTTCGTCAACCAGCGCGTGGATCACATTGTCTTCCACCTTCTGGCCGTAGTGGGTGGTGTTGCGGGCATCGGGGCCATCGGCGTCGCTCTTGCCGTAGAAGTTGGCGCGGCGCACTTCCAGTGCATCCTTGCCGAGATTGCGGGCGATCTCGTCGATGATGTATTCGATCGCGATGGCGCCCTGCGGGCCGCCGAAGCCGCGGAAGGCGGTGTTGGACTGGGTGTTGGTCTTGCCGCACATGGCGTGGATCTCCACGTCCGACAGGTAGTAGGCATTGTCGAAGTGGCACACCGCGCGGGTCGCCACCGGGCCGGACAGGTCGGCCGAGAAGCCGGCGCGCGAGACCATGTCGACCCTGGCCGCGACGATGCGGCCGTTGTCGTCATAGCCGATCTCGTAGTCGTAGGCGAAGCAGTGGCGCTTGCCGGTGACGATCATGTCGTCGTCGCGGTCGGCGCGCAGCTTGACCGGACGGCGCAGGCGCACCGCCGCCACCGCGGCCGCGCAGGCCCACAGCGCCGACTGCGATTCCTTGCCGCCGAAGCCGCCGCCCATGCGCCGGCATTCCACCAGCACGTCATGCGAGGCCACATGCAGCACGTGCGCGATGTGGTGTTGCATCTCGCTGGGGTGCTGGGTCGAGCAATACACATGCATGCCGCGGCCTTCCTTGGGGATAGCGTAGGAAATCTGCCCTTCGAGATAAAACTGCTCCTGGCCGCCGACGTCGAACTGGCCCTTGAGCTTGTGCGGCGCCTGGGCCAGGGCTGCGGCCGGCGCGCCGCGCGTCAGGTGCATCGGCGGCAGCACGTAGGACTGCGCCGCATGCGCCGCGCGCGGGGTCAGGATGGGTTCCAGTTCCTCATAGTCGATCACCGCGCAGCGTGCGCCGCGGCGTGCGTTGTCATGGCTGTCGGCCACCACGATGAAGATCGGCTGGCCCACGTACTGCACCAGGCCGTCGGCCAGCACCGGGTCGTCCTTGATGATGGCGCCGCACTGGTTCTCGCCGGGGATGTCGGCCGCGGTCAACACCGCCACCACGCCGGGCGAGGCCTTGACCTTGGACAGGTCGATGTCGCGGATCTTCGCGTGGGCCTTTTGCGACAGGCCCAGCGCCGCATGCAGCGTGCCTTGCAGCTCGACGATGTCGTCGGTATAGGTGGCTTCGCCGGTCACGTGCAGCTGCGCCGACTCGTGCGGATGCGGCTTGCCGACCTCGGCCCAGCCCTTGGGCGGCAGCGCCAGCCTGGACATGAATTCTTCAGTTTGCTTGTTCATCGTTCTCTCCAGCTCATTCTGTCTGTCACGCTCACGCCGCCGCGACGGCGAAGGCGCGTACCGCGTCGGCCGCCAGCGGCGCCTCGGCGCGGGTCTCCAGCCAGTAGCGGTACAGCAGGTTTTGCGCGGTGCGCAGGCGGTAGGCCGAGGTGGCGCGCATGTCCGACAGCGGCGCGTAGTCCTGCGCCATGGCCGCCATGGCGGCGCGCACCTGTTCTTCGCTCCAGTCCTTCCCGTTCAGGACGGCTTCGGCTTGCGTCGCGCGCTTGGGCGTGGCGGCCATCCCGCCGTAGCACATGCGCGCTTCCTTCACCCGCCCGCCGTCCAGCGTGAAGGCGAAGGCGGCGCACACGGCCGAGATATCCTGGTCGAAACGCTTGGACAGCTTGTAGACGCGGAACTGCACCCCGGCGCGCGGCAGCGGCACGCGCACCGCCTGCACGATTTCGTTGGGCTGCAGCGCCGACTTCTGGTAAGCGATATAGAAGTCTTCCAGCGGCATCGTGCGCCGGCCATCCACACTGAACAGGACGATCTGCGCACCGAGCGCGATCAGCCACGGCATCGAGTCGCCGATGGGCGAGCCGTTGGCGACATTGCCGCCCAGGGTGCCGGCATTGCGCACCGGCATCGAGGCGAAGCGCTGCCACATCTCGGAGAGTTCTTGCGGGTAATGCTTGTTGAGTTCGCCGTAGGCCTGCTCCAGCGAAATGCCGGCGCCGATTTCCAGGAAGCCGTCCCGCTCTTGCATCCGGCGCAGTTCTTCCACCTGGCCGATGTAGATGATGTCGCCCAAATCGCGCATGTGCTTGGTGACCCACAGGCCGACGTCGGTCGAGCCGGCCAGGATGCGCGCCTGGGGGAGGTCGCTGCGCAATTGCGCCAGTTGCGCCAGCGTGCGCGGCGCATGGAAAGTCTGGCCGTTGTGGGTGACCGCCAGCGGTTCTTCGCGCTGGATGCCGCGCAAGGCCTGCGCCACCTGTTCGCGGTCGAACTCTACCGACGGCAACTGGCCCATGCGGCGCGCGGCGTCGATGATGGGGCGATAGCCGGTGCAGCGGCACAGGTTGCCCGACAGCGCATCGTCGATCTCGCGTTTGCTCGGCGCGATGCCGTCCTGGTCATGCTTGAGGTACAGGCCCCACAGCGACATCACGAAGCCAGGCGTGCAGAAGCCGCATTGCGAACCGTGGCATTCCACCATGGCTTGCTGCACCGGATGCAGGCAGCCGTCGGATTGCTTGAGGTCTTCCACGGTGAACAGCGCGCGGCCGTCCAGCGTCGGTAAAAACTGGATGCAGGAATTGACGGTCTTCAATTCCAGCCTGCCGTCGTGCAGCTCGCCGAGCACCACCGTGCAGGCGCCGCAGTCGCCCTCGGCGCAGCCTTCCTTGGTGCCGGTGCAATGCAGGTCCTCGCGCAGGTGCTGCAACACGGTGCGGGTATTGGGCAGGCCCTGGGCCTGGCGGATCTCTCCACGGTAATAGAACTGGACAGGGCGCTGGACAGGGCGTTGGATGGGGCGAATCGGTTCTGACATGTGTTGGCTCTATGTAATTGTCTACAAAACAGTTGCTGCTTTGCGGCGCGCTCCAGGGCGGATCGTGGGGCGCACTCTTATTGTTCGAGCGAGCGGGAAGCGCTTGTTCCGCGCATGGGCGGATCTTTTTCTGCTTCCTGCACTGCCGTTTCTTGCGTTGACATGCATTCAAGAAACGTGCCGGGGTTCTCAAAGGATGGAACTGATTGTCCATCTCGTTCTGTCGGGAACGATTGTCCAATTCCATCGTTTGACAATCCCGGGATGCACTGCCTTGCGCGGCGCATCCCGTTACTGCCGTTGGTTACTGCCTTTGCTTGCCGCTGCCTTATTCGCCGAGGTAGATCAGCTTGAACAGGAAGATCGCGGCAATGATCCAGATTACCACCGACACGTCCTTCACGCGCCCGGTCAGCAGCTTCAGGCCGGCATAGCTGATGAAGCCCAGCGCCAGGCCGTTGGCGATCGAGTAGGTGAAGGGCATGACCAGCGCGGTGATCACGGCCGGCACGCATTCGGTGGTGTCGTCCCAATCGATGTGCACCAGTTCGCGCACCATCAGGCAAGCCACGAAGAACAGCGCCGGTGCAGTCGCATAAGCCGGCACCACGCCCGCCAGCGGCGCGATGAACAGGCACAGCAGGAACAGCACGGCAATCGCCACGGCGGTCAGGCCGGTGCGGCCGCCTGCCTGCACCCCGGCCGCACTTTCAATATAGGCAGTGGTGCTGGAGGTGCCAAGCAGGGAGCCGGCGACGATGGCGGTGCTGTCCGCCATCAACGCCTTGTTGAGGCGATCCATCTTGCCTTCCTTCATCAGCCCGGCGCGCTGGGCCACGCCCATCAACGTGCCGGTGGCGTCGAACAGCTCGACCAGGAAGAACACCAGCACCACGTTGAGCAAGCCGATCGACAGCGCACCCTTCACATCCAGCTGCAGGAAAGTCGGCGCCAGCGACGGCGGCGGCGCGAACACGCCGCTGAAGTGGTTGCCGCCGAACAAGAAGCTCAGCACCGTCACCAGCAGGATGCCGATCAGCAGCGCGCCGCGCACTTTCATCTTGTCCAGCGCCACGATCACCAGGAAGCCGATGATGGCCATCACCGCCGCCGGCTGGTGCAGGTCGCCCATGGTGACGAAAGTGGCCGGGTTGGCAGCGATGATGCCGGCGCTCTTGAGCGAGATGATCGCCAAAAACAGCCCGATGCCGGCCGGAATGGCCGTCCTCAGCGACTTGGGGATGCTCTTGATGATCAGTTCGCGGACGCGCAGCAGGCTGACCACCAGGAACAGGCAACCCGAGATCAGCACCGCGCCCAGCGCAGCTTGCCAGGGGAAGCCCATGCCCTTGACCACCGCGTAGGCGAAGTAGGCGTTGAGGCCCATGCCGGGCGCCAGGCCGATGGGGTAGTTGGCGTACAGGCCCATGATCAGGGTGCCGATGGCGGCGGCCAGGCAGGTGGCGACGAACACCGAATCCTTGGGCATGCCGGCATCGCCCAGGATGGAAGGGTTGACGAAGATGATGTAGGCCATCGTCAGGAAGGTGGTCAGGCCTGCCAGCAGTTCGGTGCGGACGGTGGTGCCGTTCTCGCTGAGTTTGAAGTAGTTGTCTAGCGCGTTCATTATTGGTTGTCTCCGTTTGGTCCTTTTTTATACGCCGGAAAACTTGCCTGCTTCACTTGCTGGCAAAAAATGGGCGTTGCTGTATGCGTATTGGTTGCAGCGTACGTAATGTCGTTGAATTTCATGGTGAGGACGTAAGTCGCGGGAAATAGCCACTATAAACATATGGTTATATGTATATGAGGCGCTTAAAAAAGGTTGGTGGCAAGAGGGCTGGCGCGGCGCATTGCGGATGCACGGGTATGGAATCCCGTTGATGCCGATATCGTTCATGGCTTCGCCGCCGCCCGGTTCCAATAATCCGGCTGCGCATAAATCTCCTTCAGGTAATCGATGAAAAACCGCGTCTTGGCCGGCAGGTGCCGCTGCTGCGGATACACCGCCATGATGTCGTAGTGGGGCAGGGCATAGTCGTCCAGCACCGTCACCAGTTCTCCCGAGGCCAGTTGCGCCTGGATTTCCCAGGTCGAGCGCCAGGCCAGGCCCAGGCCTTCGCCGGCCCAGCGGTGCAGCAGTTCGCCGTCGTTGCAATCGAGGTTGCCCTGCACCTTGACGATCACCGGCTTGCCATTTTGCTGGAAATACCAGCCGCGCTGCTGGCCGCCCTGCAGGTTGAAGGCCAGGCAATTGTGGCCGGACAGGTCATCCAGCGTCTTGGGCATGCCGTTCCTGTGCAGGTATTCGGGCGAGGCGCACACCACGCGGCGGTTGCTGGCCAGGCGCACGGCCACGAAGCTGGGCTCGATCGCGCCGCCGATGCGGATGCCCAGGTCGTAGCCTTCACGCACCAGGTCGACCACGCGGTCGGTCAGGTTGAACGAGATCTGCACCTCCGGGTGCGCCGCCAGGAAAGCCGGGGCATGCGGCGCCACGTGCAGGCGGCCGTAGGCGGCGGGGGTGGAAACCACCAGGTGGCCGGTGGCCTTGTGGCGGCCTTCGGCGATGCTTTTCTCGGCCGTCTCCATCTGCTCCAGCAGCTTGCGGCAATGGTCGAGGAACACGCTGCCTTGCTCGGTCAGCGTCAGGTGGCGCGTGGTCCGGTGCATCAGCTTGGTGCCCAGGCGTTTTTCCAGGGCGTCGATGCGCCGTCCCATCATCACCGGCGTCACTTTCTCTTCCAGCGCGGCCGCCGCCAGGCTGCCTTTATCGACCACCAAGACAAAAGCTTCAATCTGTTTGAGTTTGTCCATTCTCCGATCCAATTCAATACTTTTTCTATATTTCCATACTTTTGATAAGTAATAAACAGATTTTTATTGTTCTTATCAATCGAAATTGTAGCGATTAGGATGGGCTCCAGAATGAATCGGAAAACGGTATGCCCGCCAAGGGCGGCCATCACCTTATCGCAATCAGCAATCCTGGAGAACAACATGGCAAAGATGAGAGCAGTCGACGCGGCGGTTTATGTGCTGGAAAAGGAAGGCTGCCTGCAAGCCTTCGGCGTGCCGGGCGCGGCGATCAACCCGTTTTACTCGGCGCTGAAGCGCCATGGCGGCATCAAGCACGTGCTGGCGCGCCACGTCGAGGGTGCTTCGCACATGGCGGAAGGCTACACCCGCGCCAAGGCCGGCAACATCGGCCTGTGCATCGGCACCTCGGGCCCGGCCGGCACCGACATGATCACCGGCCTGTACTCGGCCCAGGCCGACTCCATCCCCATCCTGTGCATTACCGGCCAGGCGCCGCGCGCCCGTTTGTACAAGGAAGACTTCCAGGCGGTCGATATCGAATCCATCGCCAAGCCGGTCACCAAGTGGGCCGTCACCGTGCGCGAGCCGGCGCTGGTGCCGCGCGTGTTCCAGCAGGCCTTCCACCTGATGCGTTCGGGCCGCCCCGGCCCGGTGCTGATCGACCTGCCGTTCGACGTGCAGATGGCCGAGATCGAGTTCGACCCCGATACCTACGAGCCGCTACCGGTCTATCGCCCCGCGGCCACCCGCGCCCAGATCGAAAAGGCGCTGGCCATGCTCAACGAATCGGAGCGCCCGCTGCTGACCATCGGCGGCGGCGTGGTCAATGCCGATGCGGCCGCGCTGGCGGTGGAGTTCGCCGAACTGACCGGCGTGCCGGTCATCCCCACGCTGATGGCCTGGGGCGCGATCCCCGACGACCACCCGCAGATGGCCGGCATGGTCGGCCTGCAGACCAGCCACCGCTACGGCAACGCCACCATGCTGGCGTCGGATTTCGTGCTGGGCATCGGCAACCGCTGGGCCAACCGCCACACCGGTTCCATCGACGTCTTCACCAAGGGCCGCAAGTTCGTCCATGTCGATATCGAACCGACCCAGATCGGCCGCGTGTTCGGCCCCGACTACGGCATCGTCAGCGACGCCGGCGCCGCCTTGAAGCTGTTCGTCGACGTGGCGAAGGAAATGAAGGCCGCCGGCAAGCTGCCCGACCGCTCGGCCTGGCTGGACGAATGCCAGCAGCGCAAGAAGAGCATGCTGCGCCGGACCAACTTCAATGAAACGCCGGTCAAGCCGCAGCGCGTGTATGAAGAGATGAACCGCGCCTTCGGCCGCGAGACCTGCTACGTGGCCACCATCGGTCTGTCGCAGATCGCCGCCGCGCAGTTCCTGCATGTCTACAAGGATCGCCACTGGATCAACTGCGGCCAGGCCGGCCCGCTGGGCTGGACCATCCCCGCCGCGCTGGGCGTGGTCGCCGCCGATCCCAAGCGCAAGGTGGTGGCAATCTCGGGCGACTACGACTTCCAGTTCATGATCGAAGAACTGGCCGTGGGCGCGCAGTTCAACCTGCCTTACCTGCACGTGCTGGTGAACAACTCCTATCTCGGCCTGATCCGCCAGGCGCAGCGCGGCTTCGACATGGATTATTGCGTGCAGCTGGCGTTCGAGAACGTCAACGCGCCGGAACTCAACGGCTACGGCGTGGACCACGTGGCCGTGGTCGAAGGCCTGGGCTGCAAGGCGATTCGCGTGACCGATCCCAACGGCATCCAGGACGCCTTCGCGCAAGCCAGGCGCCTGATGGAAGAGTTCCGCGTGCCGGTGGTGGTGGAAATCATCCTGGAGCGCGTCACCAACATCGCCATGGGCACCGAGATCGACGCCATCAATGAATTCGAGGAACTGGCCACCAAGCCGGAACACGCGCCGACTGCCATCAGCATGCTCGACTGAGCGGCTGAATTGAGTCGCTGCATTGCACCGATCCGAAGAGGAGACAAAAGTCGCCGGCAAGAGCGACGCCACCTTTTGGCCGGAAGGATATGTATCCGTTCGGACTGAGTAGCGCCGAAGGTGCGTATCGAAGGCGCGGATGACGGCGATGCTTCGATACGCCGCTGTGCGGCTACTCAGCCCGAACGGGGAAATAGAAAAACGATAGGAGCACCCATGACCAAACTTGCTGCCAACCTCACCATGCTGTTCACCGAACAGCCTTTCCTCGACCGCTTCCAGGCGGCCGCCGACGCCGGTTTCAAGGCCGTCGAATTCCTGTTCCCCTACGCCTTCGATCCCGAGCAGATCGCCGACCGCCTGCGCGCGGCCAAGCTGCAACTGGTGCTGCACAACCTGCCGGCCGGCAACTGGGACGGCGGCGAGCGCGGCATCGCCTGCCATCCGGATCGCGTGGCCGAATTCCGCGCCGGCGTGGACGACGCCATCCGCTACGGCCGCGCGTTGGGCGTGCAGCAATTGAACTGCCTGGTCGGCATCCTGCCGCCTGGCGTCTCGCGCGAAGCCGCGCGCGAAGTCCTGGTCGGCAACCTGAAGTACGCCGCCGGCAAGCTGAAGGAGCATGGCATCCGCCTCTTGATCGAGCCGATCAACAGCTTCGACATCCCGGGCTTCTTCCTCAACACTACCAAACAGGCGCTGGAACTGATCCTGTCCACCGGTTCGGACAACCTGTTCGTGCAGTACGACATCTACCACATGCAGCGCATGGAAGGCGAACTGGCCAACACCATCAAGGCCAACCTTTCGCTGATCGCCCACGTGCAACTGGCCGACAATCCCGGCCGCTTCGAACCCGGCACCGGCGAGATCAATTACCGCTACCTGTTCCGCTTCCTCGACGAGATCGGCTACCAAGGCTGGATCGGCTGCGAGTACAAGCCCAAGGCCGGAACGAAAGAGGGACTGGGCTGGATCAAGGAACACGACCTTTAAGCTTTATCGACATAACATCAATCATCAAGGAGAAACAGCATGGCAAAAGTCGGATTCATTGGCCTGGGCATCATGGGTGCACCCATGGCGGAAAACCTGCAAAAGGGCGGCCACAAGCTCTACCTGCACGACCAGAAAAACCCGCCGGCGGCATTGCTGGAAGGCGGCGCCACCGTCTGCACCTCGGGCGCCGAAGTCGCCAAGCGCGCCGACATCGTCATCGTCATGGTGCCGGACACCCCGCACGTGGAAGCCGTGCTGTTCGGCGACAAGGGCGTGGCCGAAGGCCTGTCGGCCGGCAAGATCGTGGTCGACATGAGCTCGATCTCGCCGATCGCCACCAAGGGCTTCGCGCAAAAGGTCAACGCGCTGGGCTGCCAGTACCTGGACGCCCCGGTCTCGGGCGGCGAAGTCGGCGCCAAGGCCGCTTCGCTGACCATCATGGTGGGAGGTTCGGAGTCCGCCTTCAACGATGTGAAGCCGCTGTTCGAACTGATGGGCAAGAACATCACCCTGGTTGGCGGCAACGGCGACGGCCAGACCACCAAGGTCGCCAACCAGATCATCGTGGCGCTCAACATCCAGGCCGTGGCCGAAGCGCTGCTGTTCGCCTCCAAGGCTGGCGCCGATCCGGCGCGCGTGCGCCAGGCGCTGATGGGCGGCTTCGCTTCCTCGCGCATCCTGGAAGTGCACGGCGAGCGCATGGTCAAGCGCACCTTCAATCCCGGCTTTCGCATCGAGTTGCACCAGAAGGACCTGAACCTGGCCTTGCAAGGCGCCAAGCAACTCAGCATCAGCCTGCCCAACACCGCGGCCGCGCAGGAACTGATGAACGCCTGCGCCGCCAACGGCATGAGCGGCCTGGACCATTCGGCGCTGTGCCGCGCGGTGGAGATCCTGTCCAACCACGAGATCGCCAAGGCCTGAAGCGATTGATTTGTACTAACCGGGCGATGCCGAAGGCGAGCCGGTAACGCTTTCTCCCTGTGCCAGCCCTCCGAAGGAGGGCTGGCACTTAGGGCCGCTTTTCTTTGCTTACTTTCTTTGGCCCGCCAAAGAAAGTGAGCGGCTGCCGGGCCGCTCCCGGCGCTCCGCTTCGTCCGGAGAAAGATAGGCATTAAGTCAGTACATCGATAAGTAGCAAGACCAGACTACTCAAATAATCCCACCACTGGAGCCCCCCACCATGCGCCGCCAACGCCAGGCTAAAATCGTCGCCACCCTCGGCCCCGCCAGCGCTTCCCGCGAAATGATCCAGGCGCTGTTCGAAGCCGGCGCCGACGTCTTCCGTTTCAACTTCAGCCACGGCACCCACGCCGACCACCAGGCGCGCTACCAGATCGTGCGCGAAGTCGAACACGAGGTCGGGCGCCCGATCGCGGTGCTGGCCGACCTGCAAGGCCCCAAGCTGCGCATCGGCCAGTTCGCCGAGGGCAAGGTGACATTGCAGCAAGGGCAGGCGTTCACGCTCGACCGCGATGCGCAACCCGGCGATGCCAGCCGCGTCTGCCTGCCGCATCCTGAATTGTTCGAAGCCATCGCCGCCGGCCAGTCGTTGCTGCTGGATGATGGCAAGCTGCGCCTGCAGGTGGAATACAGCGACGGCGCGACTATCCGCACCCGCGTGGTCAACGGCGGTGCGCTGTCCGACCGCAAGGGCGTCAACGTCCCCGATGCCGTGCTGCCGATCCCGGCGCTCACCGAGAAGGACCGGCGCGACCTGGCATTCGCGCTGGACATGGGCGCCGACTGGATCGCGCTGTCCTTCGTGCAGCGTCCGGAAGATGTGGAAGAAGCGCGCAACCTGATCGGCGGCCGCGCCGCGGTGCTGTCGAAACTGGAAAAGCCCGCCGCGCTGGACCGCCTGGACGAGATCGTGCGCGCCTCGGACGCCATCATGGTGGCGCGCGGCGACCTCGGCGTGGAACTGCCGCCCGAGCGCGTGCCGGGCACCCAGAAGCGCATCCTGCGCGTGTGCCGCCAGCACGGCAAGCCGATCGTGATCGCCACCCAGATGCTGGAATCGATGATCACCGCCCCGGTGCCCACCCGCGCCGAAGTCTCGGACGTGGCCAGCGCCATCTATGACGGCTCCGACGCCGTGATGCTGTCGGCCGAGTCGGCCAACGGCGCCTACCCGCTGCAGGCGGTCTCGATGATGGATCGCGTGATCGCCGAAGTGGAGCGCGACCCGCTGTACCGCAACATGCTCGACGCCCAGCACGAGACGCCGCAGCCTAACCGCTCGGACGCCATCTGCTCGGCCCTGCGCGACGTGGCCGGCATCGTCGGCGCCACTGCCACCGTGACCTACACCAGCTCCGGCCACACCAGCCTGCGCGCGGCCCGCGAACGGCCGATGGCGCCGATTCTCAGCATTACCCCGCAACTGGCGACGGCGCGCCGCCTGGCGCTGGTATGGGGCGTGCATTCCACCATCAGCGACCAGATCCACAACGAAAGCGACATGGTCAGTGCCGCCTGCCAGACAGCATTGAAGGAAGGCTTCGCCAGGAAGGGCGACCAGATCGCGATCACCGCCGGTATGCCGTTCGGGCAGCCGGGGAGCACCAATCTGTTGCGGTTGGCGGAGGTGTGGGGGTGAGGTATTGAAGAAAGCCTGGCTCCAACGACAAAGGTGCTCAAGGTGTAATGCCGTTCAGTTAAACGCTGAACGGCATTTGCGTTTGTGCAGTCCAGACTCCGTTCGCCCTGAGTAGCTGCGCAGCAGCGTATCGAAGGGCAGGCAAGACCGCTAACGGTGACACGCTGGCTTCGATACGGCCCTGGCGGGCCTACTCAGCCCGAACGGGGTCTGTGATGAGTGTGATTAAGGGTTCGCCTTAACTGAACGGCATGACGCCCTCGGGCGCCTTTGTCGTTTTTGGTGCGGGAAATCCGATCCGTTCAGAACTGTTCCCAGTCGCCGTCCACCACCTTGGCGGAAGCCACCGCAGGCGCATCGGACGATTTGTTCGCGGCGGCTGCCGGCTTCCGGGGCAGTGCCTTCATCTTTACTGCTGGCGCCGCTTGTTTGACGTTCGTCGCCGGCCTGGCGGCAGTGGCCGGCATCGCGCCTTGTTCCAGCTTGAACACGCTGACCGCCTCCATCAACTGCGCCGCCTGTTCCTGCATCGCCTGCGCGGCGGCGGCAGCTTCTTCCACCAGCGCCGCGTTCTGCTGTGTCGATTCATCCATCAGCGTGATGGCGCGGTTGATCTCTTCGATGCCGGTGCTTTGCTCCTGGCTGGCGGCGCTGATCTCGGCGACGATGTCGGTCACGCGCCTGACGCTGGAGACTACCTCGGTCATGGTGGAGCCGGCTTGCGCCACCAGCTTGCTGCCGGTGTCGACCTTGGTCACCGAATCCTCGATCAGGGCCTTGATTTCCTTGGCGGCGGTGGCGCTGCGCTGGGCCAGGGAGCGCACTTCTGAGGCCACCACCGCAAAGCCGCGGCCTTGCTCGCCGGCGCGGGCGGCTTCGACGGCGGCGTTCAGGGCCAGGATGTTGGTCTGGAAGGCAATGCCGTCGATGACGCCGATGATGTCCACGATCTTCTTCGAGGATTCGTTGATCGAGGCCATGGTGTCGACCACCTGGCTGACCACGGCGCCGCCTTCGACCGCCACGCCCGAGGCGGAGCTCGCCAACTGCTTGGCCTGGCGCGCGTTGTCGGCATTTTGCTTGACGGTGGAGGTCAGTTCTTCCATGGCCGAGGCGGTCTCTTCCAGCGAACCGGCTTGCTGCTCGGTGCGCGAGGACAAGTCCATGTTGCCGCTGGCGATTTCACCGGAGGCATGGTTGATGGTATCGGTGCCGCTGCGCACGCGGCTGACGATGGCGCCGAGGTTTTCGTTCATCAGTTTCAGGGCCGCCATCAGTTCGCCGGTTTCATCCTTTGACTTCACTTCGACGCGCGTGCTGAGGTCGCCGTCGGCCACGCGCCGGGCAACATTGACCGCGTTGAGCAGCGGACGCGTGATGCTGCGCGACACCAGCAGCGCTACCACCGCGGCCAGCAGCAAGGCCGCCACGGCGAGGCTGTTGATGATGGTGCGGGCGCTGGAGGAATCGTGTCCGGCGGCTTCGCCTGCCGCGTCCATCAGCCCGCCCTGGTAGTCGAACATGGCGTCGAGCGCGATGAAGTACTTGACCTGCACCGGCATGAATTGCTGGGGCAGGAAGGCCTTGGCTTCGTCGACCTGGCCGGCCTGGGCCAGCGCCATCAGTTTGTCGCGCGCCGGGAGGTAGGCGTCGCGCGCGGCGATGGCGGCTTCGATGTAGTGCTTGTCCTCGTCGGTGCGGGCGACCGCGCGCATTTTCATCAGGCCTTCGTTCATCTTCTTGTCCGCCGCCGCCGCATCGGCCGCCAGCGCCTTGATGCGCTCGGCGTCGGCGCTCAGCAGGATGTCGCGGATGTCGAGCGCGATCTTGTTGACCTGGATCTGGATGGTGTTGGCCATCACGGTCTTGGGATAGCGGTCCTTGACGATCAGGTTGATGCCGTCCGTCAGCCGGGCGAGCTGGGCATTGCCGAGGACGGCAATGGCGATCAGGAGCGCAATCACGACGCCGAAGCCGATGGCGAGGCGGGTGCCGATTTTCATGTTGGCAATGTTCATGGTGGACCTTTGGCGCGAGCGTTGTTCGGGAAAAAAGTGATGTAACGAAGAAACATCGTTTCCCGCAGGCATCCATGCGCACGCGCGCAACCGGCGTCAGGCCGGATGCACTGGTGAAGCTGTTGTGAGCGTTGAGCGATGCAGCGAACGATTCCCCGTCACCCTGATTGCAAGTCTTGTGCCAAAAAATCAGGCGAATTTTTTATTGTTCTGCGGCGGCAAGCTGGCAAGCCGGTCGGCTGCCCTTGCTCTTGTAGTGTTGCGGCGCCGTCGGAACAGCCCCGGATGAAGGCTGTTCCGATCCGCTATGCGACGCCTGGGGCATCTGTGACGATGCCCGGTTGGCGGAAGGACTGATTGGGGCGCGATCCTCAGCGCGCCGCTTCGGCCAGTTCCAGCGACAGCGCGTTGTGGCGCTCCATCACCGTGCCGAGGTCGATGGTGGCGAGCTGTCCTTCGCGCACCACCACGCGGCCGTTGATGATGCTCCAGGCGGCATTGGCCGGGGTACAGAACACCAGTGCCGCTACCGGATCGTGCAGGCCGCCGGCGAAGCCGATCTGGCGCGTGTCGAACAGCACCACGTCGGCCGACATGCCGGGCTTCAATGCGCCGATGTCGTCGCGGTTCAAGACCTTGGCGCCGCCCAGCGTGGCGATTTCCAGCGCCTGGCGCGCGGTCATGGCGTCCGGGCCGAAGCCGACACGCTGCAGCAGCATGGCCTGGCGCACTTCGCCCATCATGTGGGCGCAGTCGTTGGAGGCGCTGCCGTCCACGCCCAGGCCGACCGACACGCCGGCATCGACCATCTTGCGGATGGGGGCGATGCCGGAGGCCAGCCGCATGTTGGAGCAGGGGCAGTGCGCCACGCCGGTGCCGGTGCGGGCGAACAGGTCGATGCCGTGGTCGTCCAGCTGCACGCAGTGGGCGTGCCAGACGTCGTGGCCGACCCAGCCGCAGTCTTCGGCGTATTCGGCCGGGGTCATGTTGAATTTCTCGCGGCTATAGGCGATGTCGTTGACGTTTTCGGCCAGGTGGGTATGCAGCGAGACCTGGTAGTGGCGCGCCAGGTTGGCCGCTTCGCGCATCAGGTCGCGCGAGACCGAGAACGGCGAACAGGGCGCCACCACGATGCGCTGCATGGCGTGGCGGCTTGCATCGTGGTAGGTCTCGATCAGGCGGCGCGTGTCTTTCAGGATGGCTTCCTCGTCTTCCACCACGCGGTCCGGCGGCAAGCCGCCCTTGGACTGGCCCACGCTCATGGCGCCGCGCGCGCCGTGGAAGCGCATGCCGATTTCGGCGGCGGCTTCCAGGCTGTCATCCAGGCGGGTCTGGTTGGGGTAGATGTAGAGGTGGTCGCTGCTGGTGGTGCAGCCGGAGAGGATCAGTTCGGCCATCGCGGTCAGCGTGGAGACCTTGATCATCTCGGGCGTGAGGCCGGCCCAGATCGGATAGAGGTTGGTCAGCCAGTTGAACAGTTCGCCGTTTTGCGCGGCGGGGATCACGCGCGTGAGGCTCTGGTACATGTGGTGGTGGGTGTTGACCAGGCCGGGGATGGCGACGTGGTGTCTTGCGTCGATGATTTCGTCGGCTTGTTGCGGCAGCTCGGCGCTGGGGCCGACTTGTTCGATGACGTTGTTGCGGATGAAGATGGCGCCGTCTTTGATTTCTTCCCTGGCGTCGTTCATGGTGACGACGACTTTGGCGTTCTTGATCAGCAGGGTTTGGTCTTTTGCTTGTTGCATGGGAGGGACTCCTTTTTTGTTCCTTATGGGTTGGTGTTGGTGCTTTGTCGGCGCAGGTGACAGTGGAGTCCCTTTTTTGTCCCTATTAACGCTGCGTCGGAGGGTTTTTTTTCTGTTTCTGTTGCTGTTGTTGGGTAGTCTGGTCTTGCTGCTGGTCGATGTACTGGCTTAATGCTTTTCTTTCTTCGATCGGAGGGGAGTGCCGGGGGCGGCCCGGCAGCCGCTCACTTTCTTTGGCCCGCCAAAGAAAGTAAGCAAAGAAAGGCGGCCCCTAAGTGCCAGCCCCTTCGGGGTTCCCGCCGGAGCGCGGAGAAAAATGGGCAAGGCAGAGTCGCTACGCTCCGACTGCCTTGCTGATCCATTTTTCTCCGCGCTCCGGCGGCTGGCCCACAAGGGGAATGCGTAGCCGGCTCGCCTTCGGCCTCGCTTTGCTTGCTGCTCGCCTGCGGCTTCGGTGTTTTTGATCGCTATCGCTTCTACGCGTCGTCCTGACTTTCGTCAGGACGCAGTGTCGTTAATGATTCACCTACTCCGTTCGGGCTGAGTAGCCGCGTAGCGGCGTATCGAAGCCTTCTCCTGCATTCAAGCCTTCGCCTTGAAACTACGCAGGAAATCCAACAGGATCTGCCCGGACACTTCCGCATCGTCCGCCGTCATGGTTTCCAGCGGGTTGTGGCTGATGCCGCCGTTGCCGCAGCGGGTAAACAGCATGCAGACATCGGTCATCCTGGCGATTGCCATGGCGTCGTGCCCGGCGCCGGAGGCCAGTTCGAACGGCGGGATGCCGGCGCGTTCGGTGGCGGCGGCGAGTTGTTGCATCAGCCACGGCGCGCAGGGGGCGGCGGGGGCGGAGACGGTTTCTTCGATCTTGGCGTCGACGCTGCGGCGTTCGCAGATTTCGTTGATCTTGGCCAGGATGTCGGCGACCGCGGCCAGGCGCACGTCGTCGCGGGCGGCGCGGATGTCGAGCGAGAGCTGGCAGGCGCCGGGGATGACGTTGGTCGAGCCGCGCGGCACTTGCAACTGGCCGACCGTGCCGACCAGCGAGGCGTGCTGGTCTTGCGAGCAGCGCTGTTCCACGTAGAGGATGATCTCGGCGGCGGCGGCGCCGGCGTCCTTGCGCATGTTCATCGGGGTGGTGCCGGCGTGACTGGCCACGCCCTTGAGGTCGACCAGGTAGCGCGAGCTGCCGGCGATGGAGGTGACGATGCCGACCGGCAGGTCGCGGTTGAGCAGCACCGGGCCTTGTTCGATGTGGACTTCCACGTAGCCCAGGATGTCGGACGGGTCGCGCGCGATCTTGGGGATGGCGGCGACGTCGTGGCCGGCCTGGGTGATGGCGTCGCGCATGGTGATGCCGTCGCGGTCCTGCAGGTCCAGCAGGTTCAGGTCGAACTGGCCGGTGACGGCGTTGCTGCCGAGGAAGGTGCTCTTGAAGCGCACGCCTTCTTCTTCCGAGAAGCCGATCACTTCGAAGTGGAAGGGCAGGGTCTCGCCGCGTTCGTTCATGTGCTTGACGGCGGCGATGGCCAGCAGGATGCCTTCGCGGCCGTCGTACTTGCCGCCGTTGCGCACGGTGTCGTAGTGCGAGCCGGTCAGCAGGGTCTTGGCCTGCGGGTCGGTGGAGAGGTAGCGGCCGACCACGTTGCCGACCGCGTCGATGTGTACGTGCATGCCGGCTTCGCGCATCCAGTGCGCGATCTGGTCGGCGGTGCGGCGGTGGGTGTCGGTCAGGTAGGTGCAGGTCAGCGCCCCTTCGTCTTCCGACATGGCGCCGATTTCCTCGGCCCATTGCATTACGGTGGCGCCCAGCGCCGGCTTGTGGCCGGTCAGGTCGTTGAGGCGCATCTCGGCGATGCGGCCGATCTGGCGCAGCGCCTCGCGCAGTTCGTCTTCCGGCTGGTTGCGCAGGCGGCGGGTGAAGGTGGCGATGATCTGCTGGCGCGTCAGGCCGGCGCCGGTCGGGCCCTTGACCGCCAGGATGAAGGGGAAGCCGAACCTGGCGTTGTAGTCGGCGTTGAGCTTTTGCAGCGTGGCGAATTCTTCCGGCGAACACATGTTGAGGCCGGCCCTGGCTTGTTCGCCGGTCGATTCGGCGGTCAGTTCGCCGGCGATGGCGGCTTTGCCGGCCAGTTCCGGGTGGGCGCGGATCAGGCCCAGTTGCTCGGCGCGGCTGGCGTCGGCGACCACCTTCTGCAGCGCCAGCTTCAGGGCGGTGAGGTTGCGGAACGGGCGCTGCGCGGCCGCGCGCTCGGGGATCCAGGGCGAATGCTCGTAGATGCCGTGCAGGGCGGCGATGAAGGCGGAGGCTTCGGCGTTGTTGAGTTGTTCCAGTGTGGTCGTCATGTGTTTGCCGGGCGGATTGGCCCCGGTCTCTTCGGTTGTTCGGTGTTGCGGTCGCCGGTATCTGTTTTTTGCGATTGTCGGCCGCGATTGTTGCGCCTGTATGTCGTCCAAAGCCGCCATGCGGGCGGTTTTGGGCGGTAGCCTAGACTTTAAAACATCTTGGCTCGGATGGCATCAACGGTTTCATCTGGGCCGTATGCGATTTCGCTTATCACGCGGCGGATATAACCTCCCATTTTCCGCCGGACGGCGCCTGAACCCCGCAAACACGAATGCCGTTCAGCACTTAACTGAACGGCATTGCCATTTCATCCGCGTTTTCTCAATGGTCCGAGCTTTGCGCCGCGGCGACCGCATAGCGCGCCACGTCTTCCTGCGAGCCGCGGCCGTTGAAGAACAGGTTCAGCAGCACCGCCATGGCCGAGGCCAGCAGGATGCCGCTGTGGAAGATGGTGCCCAGGACGTGCGGCATCTTGTCGAAGAAGGTCGGGGCGACGATGGGGATCATGCCCACGCCGATGCTGATGGCGACGATGAACAGGTTGTTGCGGTTGGCGTGGAAATCGACCTTGGACAGGATCTTGATGCCGGTTGCCGCCACCATGCCGAACATCACGATGCCGGCGCCGCCCAGCACGAACTGCGGGATCGAGGCGGCCACGTGGGCCATCTTGGGGAACAGGCCGAAGGCGATCAGGATCACGCCGGCGGCTACGCAGACGAAGCGGCTGCGCACGCCGGTCACGCCCACCAAGCCGACGTTCTGCGAGAACGAGGTGTAGGGGAAAGTGTTGAACAAGCCGCCGATGACGGTGCCCAGGCCGTCCACGCGCAGGCCGCGCGCCAGCGTCTTGTCGTCGACCTTCTTGCCGACGATGTCGCCCAGCGCCATGAACATGCCGGTCGATTCGATCATGGTCACGATCATCACCAGGCACATGCTGACGATGGAGGCGATGTCGAACTGCGGCATGCCGTAGTGGAAGGGCCTGATGAAGGCGAACCAGTCGGTTTCGTCCAGTCCGGCGAAGCTGATCTTGCCCAGCGCGAAGGCGATCGCGAAGCCTATCACCATGCCCATCAGCACCGAGATGTTGGAAATGAAGCCCTTGGTGTATTTGGTGATCAGCAGGATCGACACCAGCACGATGGCCGCGATCGACAGCGACAGCGGCGAGCCGTAGTCGGGGTTGGGGACCTTCACGAACACGCCGTCCACCAGCTGGCCGATCACCGGCTGGCCGCCGGCGGCCCAGTTGATGCCCACGCCCATGAGCGAGATGCCGATCACGGTGATCACGGTGCCGGTCACCACCGGCGGGAAGTAGCGCATCAGCTTGCTCATGTAGGGCGCAGCCAGGATACAGAAGAGGCCGGAGGCTATGACCGCGCCGTAGATGTGCAGGATAGTCAGCGAGGGATTGTTGGCCATTGCCACCATCGGGCCGACGGCGGCGAAGGTCACGCCCATCATGACCGGCATCCTGATGCCGAATTTCCAGATGCCGGCGCTCTGGATGATGGTGACCAGCCCGCAGCAGAACAGGTCGGCGCTGATCAGGAAGGCGATTTCGGATTTGGGAAGGTTCAAGGCGCCGCCGATGATCAGCGGCACGGCGATGGCGCCGGCGTACATCACCAGCACGTGCTGCATGCCCAGTGCGAACAGCTTGAATACGGGTAGGCGTTCATCCACCGGATGGCTAGGGGTTTGCATGGCTGTCTCCTGGTTTGATTTTTGTATCGGAACCTGACATGTGGCCGCGCCTGCCAGGGCGTGCCTTGTCGGTTGAAAAATGCGGTTCCGCGGTCAGTTCCTTGTCCCGTTTCTGTGTTCGGATACAGGCCTGGTGCTCCGGATACTAATGCAATCCCACAGGCCCGATATATAAGGTGCGGCATACTGCCTGGCAGGCCTTCGATATATGCTGCTATAGGCAATTACAGGCAATTACAGGAAATTTATGCGGCATGGACGCAGAGCCGGCCTGCCGCAGACCGCCTTTCAGCGATCGGCCGCTCCTCCCATCATCTTGGCCGCGGCGCTGACCTGGGCGCGCAGCCATTTGTGCTCGGTGGCCTGGTGCACGCGTTCATGCCACAACTGATAGAAGCGCAGCGGCGGGAACTTCACCGGCACCGCATAGCTTTTGAGGGACAGCAGCTTCTCGTAGAAGCTGGCGAACTGCTGGCCGGCGGTCAGCACCAGATCGGTTTGCGCCACCATATACGGAAGCATACGGAAATGCGCCGATTCCACCACCACATTGCGGCGCAAATTCTGCTTTTCCAGGAAAGTATCGATGGTGCCGTGGTAACCCGGCAAGATCTGCGAGGGCGCGGCATGCGGCAGCGAGAGGTAATCCTCGATGCTCATGGCGTCGCGCGCGGTGCGCTTGGCGTAGGCGCAGTCGGCGCGCATCAGGCAGACGATGGGATCGTCGAACAGTTTCGACAGGTGCAGGTGCGGCGGCGGCTCGTCCCAGTTGGCGATCACCAGGTCCAGTTCGCCGTCCGACAGCAGGCGCACGTAATCGGTCTCGGGGCCGAGCGCGTGGATCACGATGCGGCTCCTGGGCGACTCGCGCCGCAGCCGCGCGATCACTTCGGTGAAGAAGGGCGTGTTCATGTAGTCCGGCGCGGCGATGTGGAAGGTGCGTTCCTCGTCCTGCGGCACGAAGGCGCTCTTGGGCACGAACAGGCGTTCGGTCTCGTCCAGGATGCGCTTGGCCGGCTTCAGCAGGCTTTCGCCGTGCTGGGTCGGCACCATGCCGCGCGCGCCGCGCACCAGCAGCGGGTCGCCGGTCAGTTCGCGCAGCTTGCGTAGCGAGGCCGAGATCGACGGCTGCGGCTGGTTCAGTTTCAGGGCCACGCGTGAAACGTTCTTCTCGCACAACAGCAGGTAAAGGATGCGGATGAGGTGGATGTCGAGATGGTCTGGCAGCCTGGACATGTGGATGTCTCCGGGTTCTTCGTTCAAGCGCGTGGTGATCGCGCAAAAGGGTAGGTGACGGTTTTTCGTTCACTCTGTCGACGCCCGCGATCGGGATCGCGGGCGTGCTGGTTTATTGCGTCACATGCTGTTTCCGGTTCGCGGCGGCGGTGCGAAACGCGCCGGACGGGAAGCAACCGCCGTGCCATGGCCAATTGGATTCGCTTTCATGCGCCGGCCGGTCTCTGCGGCCTTTTTTGCCTGCCGTCCAGCCGAAGGGAGGGCGGCAAGCGTTTGGTTAATGAAGTAAATTGCGCACGACCGCAAGCGTCCCACATTTACGAGTCATTTTTGTATATGGACATGCGTATGTCAAATATACGTTGCGAGCGATGTCTGGAGAGCCTGGCGGCGTTTATCTTCTGTGCAACCGTCCCATGCCACGGAAATCCTCGACCCGCAAGGGCGCGATGGTACGAAGCGGGGGACGGGAAGTAATCCAAGAACAGATGGCGCGACATGAAGCCATCGGGTCGTAGCGGCAGCGACGGCAGGAGACCGGTACGGGGCCGCAAGCCGCCGCGCCAGATATTCCCGCCTCGCAGGAAGCTCCTCATCCACTCAGAATCGCATTGCCGCGCGGCACTGTTGCCGTTGCGCCAGCCATCCTGCAGCCGGGCGGACGGGTTTTCATGACGGCCCTTTACTGAGGCAATGCCTCGCCTGTCCGGAGTGCCTGCGGTGGCGGACGGGAATCCTGAGTTGGGGAAGACATGGAAGCATTATTGGTATCGTACGGCATCGAATGGGCCAACCTGCTGGTGCGCTGGCTGCACCTGATCACCGGCATCGCCTGGATCGGCGCCTCATTTTATTTCGTCTGGCTGGACAACTCCATCCGTCCGCCCAAGCCGGGCAGCGAGCTGGAGAAGAAAGGCGTGTCCGGCGAACTGTGGGCGGTGCACGGCGGCGGCTTCTACAACCCGCAGAAATACCTGGTGGCACCGGCCGAACTGCCGCAAGAACTGCACTGGTTCAAGTGGGAGGCATATGCCACCTGGATCACCGGCATCGCCATGCTGTTCATCGTCTACTACTTCAACGCCTCGGCGATGATGGTCGACAAGTCGGTCGCCAACCTCTCGGGCCTGGAGGCCGTGGGGGTGGGCATCGGCACCCTGGTGGCGGGCTGGATCGTCTACGACCTGTTGTGCAAGTCGCCGCTGGGCAAGAAAGAAGGCTTGCTGGGGCTGGTAATGTTCGTCTTCATCGTGGCCGTGGCCTACATGCTTACGCACCTGCTGTCGGGCCGTGCCGCCTACATCCACGTCGGCGCCATGATCGGCACCATCATGGTGGGCAACGTGCTGATGGTGATCATCCCCGGCCAGCGCAAGCTGGTGGAAGCGATGAAGGAAGGCAAATCGCCCGACCCGATCCACGGCCGCCGCGGCAAGCAGCGCAGCGTGCACAACAACTACTTCACGCTGCCGATCCTGTTCATCATGATCAGCAACCACTACGCGATGACCTATACGCACGCGTATAGCTGGCTCGTGCTGGCGGCCATCATGGCGGCCGGCGTGCTGATCCGCCACTTCTTCAACCTGCGCCACAAGGGCCGGGTATCGATCGCTTACCCGATTGCCGGCGTGGCCCTGCTGCTGGCCGTGGCGGTGGCGATCGCACCGCGTCCGGTGGCGCCGATAGTGCCGGTAGCCGCTGCGTCTGCCGTGCCTGCCGCCGATGGATCGGTTGCCGCAGTGGCGGCAGCGGCGCCGGCAGCGCCCGATTTCGCCAAGATCCAGGCTATCATCACCCAGCGCTGCGCGAGCTGCCATTCCGACAAGCCGACCCAGGCCGGTTTTGCCACTGCGCCGGCCGGCATGATGCTGCAGACGCCCGAGCTGATCCGCCAGCACGCTGCCAAGGTGTTCCAGCGCGCGGTGCAGACCAAGGACATGCCGCTGGCCAACATGACGCAGATGACCGACGAGGAACGCTCCGAAATCGCCGCCTGGTTCCAGGCCGGCGCCAAGTAAGCCAAGAAAACAAGGAAACCCCATGAACACCATCACCATCGACGGCTTTACCCTGAGCGCCGAGCAAGTCATCCGCGTGGCGCGCGCGCCGCACCTGAAGGTAGCGCTGGCGGACTCGTCGCGCGCGGCCTTGAAGCAAAGCCGCGACTACATCGAAAGCACCTGGATGCACGACGAGGCGCCGATGATGTACAGCTTCAACACCGGCGTGGGCCTGCTGAAGGACACCCGCATCAAGGTCGAGCACATCGAACTGTTCCAGACCCAGCTGATCCGCGCCCACAGCGCCGGCATCGGCGAGCCGTTTTCCGAGGAAGTCAGCCGCGCCACCATGCTGCTGCGCGCCAACGCGTTCGCCTCCAACTACTCGGCCCCGCGGGTGGAAGTGGTGGATCGCCTGCTGGCCTTCATCAATGCCGGCATCCACCCGGTCATGCCGCAGAAGGGCTCGGTGGGCGCCTCCGGCGACCTGGCGCCGCTGTCCTACCTGGCCGCGGCCATTGCCGGCTTCGACGAGGCCGAAGTGATGTACCGGGGCCAGCGCATGCGCGCGCCGGAAGCGATCACCAAGGCCGACATCGGCCCGGTCCAATTCGACCTCAAGGCCAAGGATGCCTCGGCCCTGATCAACGGCTGCACCGCCTCGCTGGCGGTAGCGATCCTGGCCGCGCACGACGCCCGCCACCTGCTGACCGATGCCTGCCTGTCGCTGGGGCTGACGCTGGAGGCGATGCGCGCCGAGATGGCGGCCTTCGATCCGCGCATCCAGCAGGCGCGCCCGCATGCCGGCCAGATCAAGACCGCCCAGGTGGTGCGCACGCTGTTGAAGGGCTCGACCCGCACTACCCACGAAGCGCGCGCGGTGCAGTTGCCGGACGAATTGCGCCGCACCGACATTCCCTACACCGCCCGCATCCAGGACGTGTACTCGCTGCGCTGTGCGCCGCAGGTCTACGGCCCGGTGTTCGACGCATTGGACTACATCGACACCATCATCGAGAAGGAAACCAACTCGGCCACCGACAACCCGCTGATCTTCAGCAAGGAAGATGGCGAAGGCTTCGAGATCATCTCCGGCGGCAACTTCCACGGCCAGTACCTGGCGCAAGCGATGGACTTGCTGGCCATGGCCATTACCGACCTGGGCAGCATCTGCGAACGCCGGGTGGCGCGCCTGATCGACCCGACGCTGTCGTGGGGCTTGCCGCGCAACCTGATGAGCGGCGTGCGCGGCGTGAATACCGGTTATCCGGTGGTGCAGTGCTCGCTCAGTTCGCTGGTGATGGAAAATCGCACGCTGTCGATGCCGGGCAGCGTGGACAGCATCCCGTCCAAGGGCAACAGCGAAGACCACATCTCCAACTCGACCTGGTGCGCGCGCAAGGCGCTGACGGTGGTGCAGAACACGCAATACATCGTCGGCGTGGAAATGTTGCTGGCGGCGCAGGCGCTGACCATGACCGAAGACCTGCTCAAGGGCTTCACGCTGGGGCAGGGCACGCAGGCGGCATACGACGAGATTCGCCGCCAGATCCCGGCCTGCCTGGAAGGGGATCGCTGGTTCCACAATGACATCCAGGCAGCGCATGGCTTTGTGGTCAGCGGCTCGGTACGCGACGCGGTGGCGGCGGCCATCGGGCAGTTCGTGTGAGGTGCTGTATTCAGATGTGATTGTTTAGCTGTGATTATTTCGCTGCGATGAAAAATGCCCGGATTGATCCGGGCATTTTTGCGTTCGGAGCATGCGGCCGGCGTCAGCGCGATGCCGCGGCCATCCAGCAGTAGTTGTCCGAGCATGGCTTGCGCTTGCGGGTCTTCCAATGCGGCGGCGGCTTGCAGCCAGTGCGCCAGCTCTTCCGCCGGGCCTGCCAACAGGACCTGCCATTGTTGCGCCGTCGCGGCACACAAAAAGCGCCGCTCCGAAGTCATCCGGAGCGGCGCTTTTTTCCGAAGGAACGGCATCCCTCAGGGACATGCCAGCCAGCGAGGGGCGGCGCAGTTCAGAAGTGGTATTCGGCGCGCACCATCGGCGTCTTGGCCAGCGAGCCCGGCACGTTGGACGGGTTGCCGAACTTGTTGCGCCAGTACTGGTATTCCAGGCCGACGCGGAAGGTGTTCTTGCCCATGCCGATGGTATTGCCGATGTCGTACATGATCTGGCCATCGAAGTTCAGCTCGGGCGAAGTGGGGCCGCCGAATTCGTTCTTGCCCTTGGCCGCGATGTAGTTCATGTAGCCTTCGAAGGCGAAGCCCGACGTACCGAAGGGAATGCCCCAGGCCAGATTCAGCATCGGGTGCGTGTCATAGCTGTAGCGGCTGGAGACGCCCTTGGGCTGGTTGCTCTCGAACAGCGCCAGGATGCTGATGTTGAGAAAGCCCGGCACGTCCATCATCAGCGTGGGGCCGACCACCCACATGCGTTTCTTGGAGGCGTAGCTGTTGTCGTTCTTGGTGTTCCAGTCGAAGCCCAGCGTGAAGCCGACGCCGCGCGCCGGGCCGAAGGACAGGTCGCGTCCCGCGATCTTGCCGATGTCCAGCGTATGGCGGTAGGTGATGTAGGCTTCCTGCGCGTTGTCATCCTTGCTGTCGGACATCAACAGGTCGACGTTGAGGAAGTTGGTGCCGTATTTGTAGCCGCTGGCGTGGGTGAAGTTGACGATGTTCTTGGTGATGTCCTGCGTGTTGTAAGGCTCGGCAAAGCGCGTGCCGTAGCGGTAACCGATCGAGTTATCCGCCCAGTCGGCCGCGGCTGCCGCGCCGGATGCCGCCAGCAGGCCGGCGGCAATGGCGCCGTGAATACGCCGGGATGTTTGTTGCATGGTGTCTCCTCCATTGTTGTTTGGTGATGGCTGCGCGTTATTGTTTGAATGCGCAGTTCCGTGGTTCCGCCACGGCGGTCAGGCAAAGAAACGGATGTGAGGAATGCTCGTATCCCGTACCGGCACACAAACGGTGCAGGCGGGATGCGGTGGATGGCCGGCGTGGGGTAGGCCGGCGCCAATGTCCGCTCATCGGCTTCGGTTGGAAGCGGCAGGGGCGTATGGGTGGGTCTGGCGCCAGTGTCGGGCGATATCGATGCGGCGCGTGACCCAGACCTTGTCATGGCCGCCAATGTAGTCGAGGAAGCGCGCCAGCGATGCGGCGCGTGCCGGACGTCCGGCCAGCCGGCAATGCAGGCCGATCGACAGCATCTTTGGGCGATCCAGCCCGTTCGGGTCGCCTTCGCGGTACAGCGTGTCGAAGGCGTCCTTCAGGTAATCGAAGAACTGGGTGCCGGAGTTGAAGCCCTGCGGCGCGGCGAAGCGCATGTCGTTGGTGTCCAGCGTATAGGGCACGATCAGTTGCGGCGCGCCCGATCCATCGGAAAGGGTGACGTCTTCCCAGTAAGGCAGGTCGTCGGCATAACTGTCGGCGTCGTAGGCGAAGCCGCCGTGCTCGGCCACCAGGCGGCGCGTGTTGGGCGAGTCGCGTCCGGTGTACCAGCCCAGCGGCGGCGCGCCGGTCAGCTCGCGGATGATCTGCACCGCTTCGGCGAGATGGCGGCGCTCGGTGGATTCGTCGACGTGCTGGTAGCTGATCCAGCGCAGGCCGTGGCAGGCGATCTCATGGCCCAGTTCGAGGAAGGCGGCGGTGGCCTCGCGGTTGCGCTGCAGGGCGCGCGCCACGCCGAACACGGTCAGCGGCAGGCGGCGCTCCTCGAACAGGCGCAGCAGGCGCCATAGCCCCGCGCGCGAACCGTATTCGTAGATCGATTCCATGCTCATGTGGCGCGCCGCGAAGCTTTGCGCGCCGATGATCTCGGAGAGGAAGGTCTCGGAGCCGGGATCGCCGTCGAGCACGCAGTTTTCCGCGCCTTCTTCATAGTTCAGCACGAACTGCACGGCGATGCGCGCGCCGCCCGGCCAGCGCGCATGCGGCACGTGGCGACCGTAGCCGGCCAGGTCGCGGGGATAGTTGGGGTCTTTCATGTCTCCAGCCTCGTCTTGGTTTTCTGCTGTATTTGCGGCGATTGCGCGTGCACTTGTTTGGGGCGGATGGCACGGGTAAGGCATTATGTCCGCCCAATGGATGGGTGGTATAAGGCGGCTCGTATATGGACTTGAAAGACGGCGGTATATCATTTGCCGTCATCGCATGCCATCGGCAGCGAATCGCGCAATCGCCATCAAACGGACAAGGGAAAGGAAACACCATGGGCAAACTGAGCACGCACGTGCTGGACATCACCAAAGGCAAGCCGGGCGTCGGCGTGAAGCTGGCGTTGTACGCGGTCGAAGGCGGCAACAAGCGCCTGCTCAAGAATGCCGTCACCAATAGCGATGGCCGTTGCGACGAGCCGCTGCTGGCCGGCGACGAGGTGCGCGCCGGCAAGTACGAACTGGTGTTCGCCGCCGGCGATTATTTCGCCGCGCAGGGTGTGGATGTGCCGTCGCCGCGGTTTGTCGACGAGGTGGTGATCGCCTTCGGCATTGCCGATCCGGCGCAGAACTACCACGTGCCGCTGGTGGTGTCGCCCTGGGCGTATTCGACGTATCGCGGCAGCTGACTTTCGCCGCGCTGACGAAAACGGCCGCTTCCGGAATCCGGGAGCGGCCGTTTCGTTTGGAGCAACGCCAGGGATCAGAACTCGTTCTGCAGTTTCTTGTACCCTTGCACCAGCTCATTGTTGGTACGGGCCACGTCTTCCGAGAATTCGGAGGCCGCCACCGAGACGCGGGCGATGGTCGAGAGATCGGTCTTGGGGCCGATGCGTTCGGTCGACGGGACGTAAAAGCCCGGCGGCAGGTCGCAGCCGTCGACCACGGCGTTGTGGCGCACCACGCAGCCCTTGCCGATGCTGCAGTTGAACAGCACGCTGTTGAAACCGATGAAGGCTTCATCGCCGACGGTGCAGGGGCCGTGCACGATGGCGCGGTGGGCGATGGAGGTGCGCTCGCCGATGGTGACTGCGGCGCCGGACTTGGAGTGGATCACCACGCCGTCCTGGATATTGGAGTGGGCGCCGATGACGATGGGTTCCATCTCGCCGTTGGCGTCGACCTCGTCGGCGCGGATCACGGCATAGGGGCCGATGAAGACGTTCTCATGGACGATCACCTTGCCGCACAGGATGGCGGTCTGGTCGACGTAGGCGGATTCGTGGACTTGGGGCCGGTGGCCGGATGGGTTGCGGCGAAGCATGGGGAAGCGCTCTCCTTGGTCTGGAATGGGCAGGTTGTGGTTTGCGCCAAGCGACTCTCGTTCAGTTGGGCAAGCTGGGTAGCGATCATACCGTGTATTTCTAGAACTCATTTCATAAATAGGAGTGAGATGCGTTCTGCTTAGAAAGGGCGCTGGCCGCGTTGCGCTCCTTGCGTGTGGCACCGCCACACGACGCGTCGCGCGCCTTGCACTTCATTCCAAACGGGGGAAGCTCGCACTCACTCCTATTTATGAAATGAGTTCTAAAAAAACAGTCGCTTATGTGCACTGCTGCACTTACACATACTCAAAAAGCTGATACAAGAAATGGCCGGTGGAAAAACGCCTTCTCACGAAGTAGGTGGCAAGGACTATCTGTTGAAGGATCGTCGGAAATGAAATTGAATTATGCTGCCTGTAACAAGGAAGCAGAAAGAGGAACGATGCGTCAGCCCTACGAAGAGAATACTGCCACACTAAAAGATTTAATGACGGTGGCGCCGATCCATCCGGAGGTGTATGCCTCGATCACGCGCGGAAGGGTCAAGGCCCGGCGCCTGGTCGAGGACTTCAGGGATGCGGCCAAGCAACGCCGGGAAGATATCCATTGGGTACTGAAATGAACGCGGGCGAACATTGCCAGGTGTATCGCGGGGACGATGGCTGAAAAAGCGGATTTTCCGCGTTGGCCCGCCAAACAAGATCGAGATGGATACACAGGGAGAACGCAATGCCAAATTACGAAACCAGCGGCAGCGACAGCAACTTTACTTATCAGCTATGGTATTCCCAAGGTTCCGCAGGCTGGGCGCTGGATGGTATCCAGATCCTGAAATTCAGCCAGCCGATCATGCCGATGCAAAAGATCGACGGCATCTATCCAATAGAAGCGCTTGCAGTAGCCCATGGCATAGGTTGGTGCGAGATATTCATACAGCAGTTGCAGAAAGAATCGGGAGTCGTGGCGGCATAAGCCGGCTGCCTCTATGTGCGCTGGCGAACAGAGGGAATCGTTGGAAGGAGATAGAGTTTCCACTTTGGCGCCGCAAGAAACTGCCGCCGACAGGTACTGTCATCGTCCGTATGCAGAGAACGACTCATAAGAACATGCATATGCGGCTGAACTGCTGACTTTCGATGTTGATCCCGGTCTTCTCTTGGCAAGGTCTGATGCGATCCCCGCTCTCAGCTTCCGTCGTCGAGCAGCATAGGATGAAAGACGTACATCGTGAAGCCAGAGATATCTTCGTTGGAAGAAGAGCCGCCACTTCGTGCCGAGCTGTTCAGTGCGCAGCAAATGGAGCAACACGGCCGCATCCTTGCCAGGGCGCATCGGCTCAGCATCGCCGTCGGCCCCGACATGCTGTTGCCGCGGTTGGCCGATAATCAGCAATTGATCGCTTCTACTTGCGCATTGCTGACCGAGGCCATCAAGGCTGGTCGGCAAGTTACCCCAGCCGCGGAATGGCTGCTGGATAACTATTATCTGGTCGATGAACAAATCCGCATCGCCAAACACCATCTTCCCAAAAACTACAGCAAGGCGCTTCCCCGGCTGGAGAACAGCCGCGCTGAAGGGAATCCGCGCGTCTATGATATTGCCCTGGAGACGATCGCGCATGGCGATGGCCGCGTCGATCCCGAGATACTGAGCCGTTTTGTCGCCTCATACCAGCAGGTCACCGCGCTCGATCTGGGGGAACTCTGGGCCATTCCCATCATGTTGCGGTTGGCGCTGATTGAAAACCTGCGCCGCGTCGCCGCGCGCCTGGCGATAACCCGCCAGCATCGCAACCTGGCCCACTATTGGGCGGATGCCATGCTGGAGGTGGCGGAAAAGAAACAGACGGAGCTGATTCTGCTGGTGGCTGACATGGCGCGCTCCGAACCGGCCCTGGAAAGCTCCTTTGTTGCGGAGATGGTGCGGCGCCTGCAAGGGCAAGGGCCGACATTGGCGTTGCCGCTGACCTGGCTGTCGCAGCGCTTGGCGGCATCCGGCGATAGCGTGGAAGACCTGATCCAGCGGGAAGGGCAGCGCCAGGCGGCCGACCAGGTTTCCATCAGCAATAGCATCGGTTCGTTGCGTTTTCTGGGCAGCATGGATTGGCGCGAGTTTGTCGAGACCATGAGCGCGGTCGAACATACCTTGCGTAAAGATCCCATGGATGTTTACGCCCGTATGGATTTTTCCACGCGGGACCGCTATCGCCATGCCGTCGAGAAGATCGCGCGCCATGGGCGGCTGCAAGAGAACGATGTGGCCGGCAAAGCCGTTGATTTGGCCCGGCGGGCATGGGAACAGGCGGGGGCGGCCGATCGCCGTTCACATGTGGGCTACTACCTGATCGGGGCAGGCCGCCAGTCTCTGGAAGACGCGTCGGGCATCGCAGGATCCTGGGGGACATGGCTGCGGCGGGCTTGCGCCAAACGGCCGCTAACGATGTATCTCGGCGGCATGCTGTTGGCTACCTTGCTGATTTGGTCGCCGGTGTTGCTGGCGGCGCTGCATGCCGGCGCTCACCGTTGGCATCCGGCCTGGTTCATGCTGTTCGGGATCCTGGTTTTGCTTCCTTCCAGCCAGGTGGCGCAAGCGATCGTCAACTGGCTTGTTCCATTGTGGGTCACGCCGTCACTGCTTCCCCGCATGGATTTGTCGGGGGGCATTGCGCCTGAGTCCGGCACCTTGGTGGCGGTTCCTTCCTTGCTCCATACGGCAGCGGGCGTGGAAGAACTGATCGATGCATTGGAAGTGCGTTTCCTGGCCAACCAGGACCGGCACTTGCGGTTTTGCCTGCTCACGGATTATGGCGATGCGCACACCGAGCATGCCGCCGGCGATCGGGTGCTGGTGGAGACTGCCAGGCGGCATATCGACAGGCTCAACCGGAAATACCCGCGCAACGGCGGCGACTACTTCCTGCTGCTGCATCGCGACCGCCAATGGAACGCCACTGAGGGCGTATGGATGGGGTATGAGCGCAAACGGGGGAAACTCGGCGCGCTCAATGCCTTGTTGAAGGATGCCGACCAGGATGCGTTTGCCGTCATCCTCGGCAATATCGAAGGTCTGGGCAATATCCGTTACGTGATTACCCTCGACACCGACACCGAGCTGCCCCGCGACGCGGCGCGCAAACTCGTGGCCACCATGGCCCATCCGCTGAATCGTCCTGTTTTCGATCGGAACAGGAACATCGTCGTCGATGGCTACGGCATTCTCCAGCCCCGCATCGCCGTGGGCACTCCCCGCCCCAATGCTTCGCAATTTGAGTTGCTGTATGGCGGCGATGTCGGCATCGATCCCTATACGCGCGCCGTTTCGGACATCTATCAGGACCTGTTTGGCGAGGGTTCCTTTACGGGCAAGGGGATCTATGAGGTCGATGCTTTCGAACAGGTCATGCGGAACCGGATGCCGGAGAACCGTATCCTCAGCCACGATCTTCTGGAGGGATGCTACGCCCGTTGCGGGCTGCTCAGCGATGTGCAGCTCAACGAGCATTATCCATCGCGCTACAGCGTGGACGCGAGCCGGCAACATCGCTGGATACGGGGTGACTGGCAGATCGCCGCCTGGATAATGCCCACCGTACCGGTGCGCCGTGATGCCGCGACGGGGCGCCTGCAGCGGGAGACGAATCCTTTATCGCCGCTGTCGCGCTGGAAGCTATTCGACAATCTGCGCCGCAGCCTGGCGCTGCCGGCGCTCATCGCGATACCGCTCATCGGATGGCTGTTCCTTGCCGATGGCTGGCTGTGGACACTTTGTTTGCTGGCCATGGTGTTCATTCCGACCGTACTCTCTTTGTTGCTGAACCTGGCCAGGGTGCCGGAGGATGCTTCGCTATCGCAGCATGCGGCGGTGTCTGCGCGGGATACATTGGTCCATCTCCTGCATGGCGTCCTGGATGTCAGCTTGCTTCCCTATGAGGCGTGGTACCGCATCGATGCCATCGTGCGTACGCAATGGCGGTTGCATCTGTCGCATCGGAAGATGCTGGAGTGGCGCAGTTCGAACGAAATCGGCCTGCAAACAAGCAACCACCTGCGTTCCTGTTGCCAGACCATATGGCAGCCGCCGATCCTGGCCCTGGCCCTGGCGGGTTATCTGGCCGTCATGCATCCGCTCGTCTTGGCGGCGGCGTCGCCGATCCTTTTGCTATGGTGGGCCGCGCCGTATATCGTTTTTCGTCTCAGCCAACCGATAGCGCGGCGCCAGGCCGCCCTGAGCGATGAGCAAACGCGCTATCTGGGGGCTTTATCAAGGAAAATATGGCTGTTCTTCGAAACCTATGTCGGCCCGGCCGACAACTGGCTGCCGCCCGACAATTTCCAGGAGCACCCGGCCGAAGTGCTGGCCAGGCGTACCTCGCCGACCAATATCGGCTTGTCCCTCCTGGCCAACCTGAGCGCCTTCGATTTCGGCTACATCCCGGAAGGAAAGCTCATTGAGCGTACCCGGCAGACTTTCCAGACCCTCGGGGGGCTGGAGCGCTACCAGGGCCATTTCTACAATTGGTATGACACCCAATCCCTGCGGCCGTTGGCGCCTGCCTATGTGTCTACGGTGGACAGCGGGAACCTGTCGGGACACCTCCTGACGCTGGCTCCCGCGCTCGTGGAACTCATCGATGCGCCGCTGTTGCATCCACGGCTGTTCTCCGGAATCCGGGAGACGAGCCGCATCCTGGAAGAGATGACGGCAGATACGGCCCTGCCGTTGCCGGCGCCGTTCAACATGACGCTGGATGCCGCATGCGGGCTGGGGCCATCGGATGGCGCCGGCAGGTTGCAGGCACTGCAGCGGCTCAGCCGGCAGGCGCAGGATTTTCATGCGCAATGGCAATTGGCGGGCAATGACGCCGGAGCCGGTGCGCCGGCTTCCGGTTCTTCAACATCAAGGAATGAAGGGGCAGCGGCGCAATCGCTGATCCGCCAATGGTCGAATGCGCTGGCAAGCCAGTGCCATGACGCGCTGGCGGAACTGGAGGCGTTAGCGCCGTGGCTCCAGACGGTTGCTGCGCCGGGATGGGATACGGAATTTCCGGCTATTTTTTCCTTGCTGAACGTCCCGCTCACGCTGGGGCACATCGCGCAGCTAGGCGCCCTGGCGCATGCCGGTTTCGATACTGCCTTGCGCGAAGGCGCGAGCCAGCGGCCTGCGGACATCAGCCATCTTCAGCGGCAGATCCAGGCCGCCAGCGCGCTTGCCGCCGACCGTATCCGGCAGATCGGGACGCTGGCCATGCAGGCCAATGAGTTTGCCCGCATGGAATATGGTTTTTTATACGATCCGTCGACCCACCTTCTGGCAATCGGCTACAACGTCAGTGAACACCGCCGTGATGCCGGGTTCTACGATTTGCTGGCGTCGGAAGCGCGCCTGGCGACGTTTGTCGGCATCGCCCAGGGGCAATTGCCGCAAGAAAGCTGGTTTGCACTGGGACGGCAGCTTACCCTGGCCGATGGCAAGCCGATACTGCTTTCCTGGAGCGGCTCGATGTTCGAATACCTGATGCCGTTGCTGGTCATGCCGACCTTCCGCGGCACCTTGCTCAATCAGACGTACCACGCCGTGGTTGAACGGCAGATTGCCTATGGCGCGCAACGCGGCGTGTACTGGGGCATGTCGGAATCCGGCTACAACGCATTCGATGCGGGGTTGAACTATCAATACCGGACCTTCGGCATCCCGGGGCTTGGCTTCAAGCGCGGGCTGTCGGACGATCTTGTGGTGGCGCCTTACGCCGCCATGATGGCGCTGATGGTGTCGCCGCAAATGGCCTGCCGCAATCTTCAGGAAATGAGCGCGGCCGCTCTGGAGGGAAGATACGGCCTTTACGAAGCCATCGACTACACCCCATCCCGCCTGCTGCGCGGACAAAGCCATGCGGTGGTGCGCTCGTTCATGGCCCACCACCAGGGAATGGGCCTGCTGTCATTGGCTTACTTGCTGCTGGATCGGCCGATGCAGAAGCGCTTTGCCTCTGTCCCGCTGTTCCAGGCCACCATGTCCTTGCTGCATGAGCGTGTCCCCAAAGCCGGCATCAACTATTCCATGACGCCCGACCTTGCCGACGCACGTGCGGCCCAGGACGATCCGAACCTGCACGTTCGCATCAGCCACCGGCACGATCCGCCGGTGCCGGAGGTGCAGCTGCTTTCCAACGGCCGCTACCATGTCATGCTGACCAGTGCCGGCGGGAGCTACAGCCGCTGGGGCGATCTGGCGCTGACGCGCTGGCGCGAAGACGGCACGCGCGACCAGTGGGGAACATTCTGTTATGTCCAGGATATGGAGGACAGCGCATTCTGGTCGACGGCTTACCAGCCGGCGCAAACCGTACCATCGCATTACGAGGTCATCTTTTCCGAAGGCCGGGCCGAGTTCCGTCGCCGTGACCGCGAATTCGACATGCATACGGAGATCGTCGTATCGCCGGAAGACGATATCGAATTGCGTCGCACCAAAATCGTCAACCGCTCCCAGCGCACCCGTACGATCGAACTGACCAGCTATGCCGAAGTGGTGCTGGCGCCGGCGGTTGCAGATGCGATGCATCAGGCTTTCGGCAATTTATTCGTGCAAACCGAAATCGACCGGCAGCGCGGCGCGATCCTGTGCACCCGCCGGCCCAGGTCGAACGATGAAAGCGTGCCGTGGATGTTCCATCTGATGTCGGTGCACGGCGCGGTATCGAGCGCAACATCGTATGAGACGGATCGCATGGAATTCATCGGGCGCGGCAATACGCCTTCCCATCCGAAGGCCATGCGGGTTCAAGGGGCGTTGTCCGGCAGCACCGGTTCGGTGCTGGACCCGATCATGGCCATCCGGCATCGCATCACGCTGGAGCCGGAACAGTCCGTCATTTGCGACATGGTCATTGGAGCGGCGCAGACGCGGGAACATTGCCTGGGGCTGATCGGCAAGTACCAGGACCGCCATCTGGCCAGCCGCGTCATTGAACTGGCATGGACGCACAATCAGGTGGTGCTGCGCCAGCTCAACGCCAGCGAAGCCGATGCGCAGCTGTACGGCCGGCTGGCCAATTCGGTGATCTATGCCAACCCGCTGCTACGCGCCGAAGGCAGTATTTTGGCGCGCAACGAACGCGGCCAGTCGGCCTTGTGGAGCTACTCGATCTCCGGCGACTTGCCTATCGTATTGGTGCAGATCCACGACATGGCCCATCTTGAATTGGTGCGCCAGATGGTACAGGCACATGCCTACTGGCGCTCCAAAGGACTGGCGGTTGACCTTGTGATATGGAATGAAGACCATGCCGGTTACCGGCAGGTCTTGCAAGACCAGATCCTGGGGTTGATTTCCTCGGTGACGGGCGCGCATGCGATTGACCGGCCCGGCGGCATTTTCGTGCGCCTGGTCGACCAGGTTTCCGATGAGGACCGGATCCTGTTCCTGTCGGTGGCGCGCGTCATCCTGAGCGACCGCAAGGGCACCCTGGCCGAACAGGTCAACCGCCGCGATCCGCCCGAACTCAGGATGCCCTTGCTCGTGCCCGATGCGCCAGCGACGGAGCGGGAGCGGGAGCGAGGCGACGCGGAACCGCTGCCGGCCCATGCAGCGGATGATGAAGCGGATGATGCGCCGGCTCCGTTGTTCCAGAATGGCATCGGCGGCTTCAGTGCGGACGGCAGGGAATACCGGATCATCACCGGCGGCGAGCGCTTTACCCCGGCGCCATGGTGCAACGTCCTGGCCAACCCGATGTTCGGCACGGTCGTCTCCGAGAGCGGGCAATCCTATAGCTGGGGCGAGAATGCGCATGAATTCAGGCTGACGCCATGGGAAAACGACCCGGTCAGCGACGGCAGCGGCGAAGCGTTTTACCTGCGCGATGAGGAAACCGGAACGTATTGGTCGCCGACGCCCTTGCCGCGCCGCGGCAACGGTACTTACCTGACGCGGCACGGCTTCGGCTATAGCGTGTTCGAACATCGCGAAGATGGGATTGTTTCGGAGTTGACGGTCTATGTCGCCCTGGATGCCGCCGTGAAATATTCCGTTCTGCGTATCCGTAACGAATCGGGCAGGCAACGCCAGATGTCGGCGACAGGGTATGTCGAATGGGTATTGGGAGATTTGCGCGCCAAGACCGCCATGCACATTACCAGCGAGATTGAACCGCGCACGGGAGCATGGTTGGCCCGCAATCACTACAACACGGAGTTTCCGCAACGGGTGGCCTTTTTCGATGTCGATGCCGTCAAAACCGTCAGCAGCGACCGCCGCGAATTCATCGGCCGCAACCGCTCGCTGGGCAACCCGATCGCCATGGAGCGCCGGCGCCTGTCCGGAAAGAGCGGCGCCGGGTTCGACCCGTGCGCGGCCATGCAAGTCGCCTTCGATCTCGGCCCGGGCCAGGAGCGGGAGCTGGTTTTTGTGCTGGGCGTCACCGATGCCCGCGAGGCCGAGCCGGCGGGGATGATCATGCGCCATCGCTCCGGCAGTGCCGCGCACGAGGCCTTGCATGCCATCCATCGCTATTGGGAAAAGACGCTGGGCACCCTGCGCATCGCCACTCCCGAGCCGGCCATCGACATACTGGCCAATGGCTGGCTGCTCTATCAGACATTGGCATGCCGCCTATGGGGACGCAGCGGGTTTTACCAGTCCGGCGGCGCATTCGGTTTCCGCGACCAGTTGCAAGATGCCATGGCGGTAGTGCATAGCGAACCGGGACTGGCCCGATCCCATCTGCTGCTGTGTGCCTCGCGCCAGTTCGTCGAAGGCGATGTCCAGCACTGGTGGCACCCTCCTGCGGGGCGCGGCGTAAGGACGCGTTGTTCGGATGATTACCTGTGGTTGCCGCTGGCAGTATGGCGCTATGTCAGCGTGACCGGCGATACCGGCGTGCTGGACGAGAGCGTGGCTTTTATCGAAGGCCGCCCGCTAGGGCCGGATGAGGACTCCTATTACGATCTGCCATCCCGATCGGCGCACTCCGCTTCGCTGTACCAGCATTGCGTCGAGGCCATCCGGCATGGCCTGCGATTCGGTGCGCATGGCCTGTCGCTGATCGGTTCCTGCGACTGGAACGACGGTATGGACAAGGTGGGCGATCAAGGCAAGGGAGAGAGCATCTGGCTCAGCTTCTTCCTCCATGAAGTGCTCATGCAATTTGCGCAGGTAGCGGCCGGGCGGGGAGACCAGGCGTTTGCAGAAAACTACCGGGACCAGGCCGCGCAGCTAGGCCGCAACATCAATCAAAACGGATGGGATGGCAACTGGTATTTGCGCGCCTACTTCGATGACGGAAGTCCGCTCGGCTCCGCCGGCAATGCCGAATGCCGGATCGATTCCATTTCCCAAAGCTGGGCCGTGTTGTCAGGCGCCGGCGAGCCACGCCGTTGCGAGCAGGCAATGGCCGCTGTCAAGCAGCATCTGGTGCGCGAGGAGGCGGGGCTGATTCAACTGCTCGATCCGCCCTTTGACCATGCAGGCCAGAACCCGGGCTACATACGCGGCTATGTTCCGGGCGTCAGGGAGAACGGCGGGCAATATACCCACGCGGCCATTTGGGCGGTGATGGCGTTTGCACGCATGGGCGACGCCCAATCGGCGTGGGAGCTTTTTCGCATGATCAATCCGCTGAACCACACGCGAACGATGCGGGAGGTCGGCATTTACAAGGTCGAACCCTATGTGATGGCGGCCGACGTGTATGCCGTGGCGCCGCATACCGGGCGCGGCGGATGGACCTGGTATACCGGATCGGCAGGCTGGATGTACCGCCTGTTGACGGAGTCGCTGCTGGGACTATGCATCGAGGGAGACCGGCTGAAGATTACCCCTTGCTTGCCGCAGGACTGGGAGAGTTATTGCCTGGATTACCGCTACCGCGGCACCCGGTATCGCATCACGATCAGGCAGCAATGGCCGCAGGGGGATGGATATGCCGACAGCCGATACATGCTGGATGGAGCCGTCCAGGGAGACACCGGCTTGACGCTGACGGACGATGGACTGGAGCACGCGGTGGAGGTGACGCTGTACCGGAAGACATAGGCCGTCTCTGCCGCCGGTGCCATGCGCGGGCAGAGACGGCTGGTTTCCTTGTCAGCGTCCCCGGTTGCGGTATTTCGCCGGGATCTGCTGCGCCATCTTCTCCGACTGATGATTCTTTCCCGCGCCATGGTCTTTTGCATGCGCCTGGCGATAACGATCCTCTTTTCCTTCATTGCGGGGATCGCCGGGATTTTCGTGGGAGGCGCGCTCATCATGCGGATGGCGATGCTGTGCATGGGAGACTTCTTCGGCATTATCCGGAAAGTGTTTCTTTGTGTTCATACCGTGTTCCATCATGTTGGTGGTTAAGGAGGGAATGCTCTGCGTGCTACACTGCCACGAGCCTGCGGCAAGGCTTCTCCAATGCAGAGGATGCAAAAGGCCTGAATGCCGCCGGCGTGTTGTTGATCTGCAGTTGATCTGCATTGGGAAGCGTCTTTTCCAATTTGGCGTCAGGAAACCGTCAGATGGTCAATGACGTTGTTGACGCCGGGGCTGCGCCAGACGGAGTTCTTGGCCTGGTAACGTTCCGCAATGCTATGCACATTGCCGGACAAGGTCACCTCGGCGCCATGAATCGAGACCAGAATATCCTTCGCATCGACGTGCGCCTGGTCATTCAGCGCCGCTTCGATCTCGTCCTTTGCCAAGCTTGCAGCGCTTGCCGGCTTGATCAGGATTTGGTTGCTGGTGCCGAGCACTCCCATTAATTGCCTGACGGCGGCATGGGCCGATTCGCGTTGGTATTTCCATTGAACCTCGCCTGAAAGCGTGACCCAGCCCTTTTCGCAGGTCACACCGATGGCATCCTGCGGGAAGTGGGGCATCCATGAAAGGACATTGCAGACGGAGCGGGCGATGTCCCTGTCGGCACGCTGGATCGTGCCAGGCAACCTGACCTCCATCTCCACCGCCAGGGCCATCATTCCGGCGACGCGTTTGGCTGCGCTTTCAGCCCCCCATTTTGCGGTAAAACTATCGACCTGGCCGGTCAGGGTAACGACGCCATCTTTGACGTCGACGCCGATTTGCGCAGGGGTGAGGGCGGGTTCCGACTGCAGTTCGGCCATGACATCCTGCTGTAATTGGAGATCTGTTTTCATCTCAAGCTTTCAATCCGGTGACAAGGATTCCACTATGAAGAAGTCCTGCGCCTGGGTCTGTTCGCTGGAGCACCCAAGCAACGCAGAGGAGGAGTCGCCATGTCGGGTGATGCGATATGTTCGATACCGAACATAACTTTCTCTTCCGGAGTCCTATACTGAAAAACTACCTCATGCATAGGGAAACAGTAGGCAGATCAATGACTGTAGGGGAAATGGCGCGATGATTTCAATCACTGACACCGGCATTGCAAAAAATGGCCTGCTGGCGGCATTGCCGGAGGCAGAACTACGGCGATGGCTGACGCAGCTTGAATTGGTGGATATGCCATTAGGGCAGGTGCTGCACGAATCCGGAGATAACCTGCATTATGTTTACTTCCCGATCTCTTCCATCGTGTCGTTGCTCTATGTGCTGGAAGACGGCTCTTCCGCGGAGATTGCGGTGGTCGGAAATGAGGGCATTGTCGGCATATCGCTTTTCATGGGCGGCGAATCGACTTTAAGCCGGGCTGTGGTCCAAAGCGCGGGAAAGGGCTTCAGGCTGCGCGGGCAGGTAATGAAGGAAGAGTTCGACCGCTCCGGGCCGGTATTGCACCTGCTTTTGCGCTATACCCAGGCATTGATTACCCAGATGTCCCAGACCGCGGTATGTAACCGCCACCACTCATTGGACCAGCAGCTATGCCGCTGGCTATTGTTGAGCCTGGATCGTCTCGATAATAATGAATTGATCATGACGCAGGAGCTCATTGCGAACATGCTGGGGGTGCGGCGTGAAGGCGTCACCGAGGGCGCATTGAAATTGCAGCGCGCCGGGCTGATCCGATACGCAAGGGGCCACATTACGGTATTGGACAGGGCGGGGCTGGAGCAGCGTACGTGCGAATGCTACGCTGTCGTCAAGAAAGAATATGAGAGGCTATTGCCTTCAAAGCAGGCGTCATGACAGGCCGGTCCGTTGATGGCTCCTATTGGCGGCGCGCAGATGGAAAACAGCAAAGGAGAACCCGCTTGTCCCCCCACGAGAATCATCTGATCGAAAGACTGCCGCGCAAGGAGCGCCATCATCTTCTGGCGATGAGCGACTCCATTGCATTGGAGCCGTCGGCTATCCTCAGCGAACCGGGCGGGGCGACGCGCCATGTTTATTTCCCTACCGATGGGTTCATCTCCCTGGTGGCCATGATCGATGGCAGCCCGGGCGTGGAGGTCGGCATGGTAGGGCAGGAGGGGATGCTCGGGGTGCAGGCAGTGCTGGGCATCAATACTGCCCCGCTGTATTCACTTGTGCAAGGCGCCGGCAATGCATGGCGTACAGAGATAGTCTTGTTCCAGCATGAGCTGGAGCGTAGCCCTGCATTGCGCCGCGGCATGCACGCTTACCTGTATGTGCTGATGGCGCAATTGGTGGTGTCGGCCGCCTGCCTGCGTTTTCATGTGCTAAGTCAGCGTCTGGCGCGTTGGCTGCTCATGACCCAGGACCGGGTACGTTCGGACCATTTGCATGTCACCCATGAATTTCTTGCTTTTATGCTGGGGGTACGTCGCGTCGGCATCACCACTGCGGCAGCCACGATGCAAAGAGAGGGGCTCATCGAGTATCGCCGCGGGCATCTGATGGTGCTTGACCGCAAGGGGCTTGAAGCAGAAGCCTGTAGTTGCTATGCGTCTGACAAACAGAAATATGCCAATTTCTTAATTCAGCACTGACTATGTCGAATTGCATCGGAAACTGATCAACGCCTGGTCTTTTCTCCTTCGGCAGGCACCGGACGTAAGCTCATGCTGCGAACCTCGCTGCAGGGCGTCCAGAGCGTGCTTGCCGTTTTCCTTGTCCGAAGCGCACTCAGGTAATATAATGATAATCATTCTCAAAATGAGAGAGTGATTAATAGAGTGAAAAACAGAGCGTTCCGCCCGGCCATCGGTGAGTGCCGCCAGCGGTGCAGGAACGCCAGCCATCGGGAAACGGTCGGCAGTTCGACAACCGTGCAGGCGAGGGCCCGGCATATCAACCGGATGCGATTCAAGGCCGATGCAAGGCGCTTGCCGCATCCATCCGCCCTCGCTGCATCGCCAGTCATGGCCGCCGTCAATGCATCGGCAGCCTGGCCCGCACAGAACATCCCTTCCAGCAGAAGCGCCTCCTGGGGCAATCCGATTCGCGCCAAACGAAACGGCATCCGTACGTACGGACATTCATGTCCGTCGCATGCGTGTGCCGTTTCCCTGGCTGAACCTCATCCAGCGTGTGACCAGAAAACTAACATCGAAAACTTCGAAAGGAATAAGTTCATGAAGCGTCTGGCAATCGTATCGAGCCTGTTTTCCACCCTCGTGCTGGCAGTGCCGGCCGCCGCGCACCAGATCTGGCTGCAGCAGGACGCCAAGGGCGCGCGGCTCTATTTCGGCGAGTTCGGCGAAAACCTGCGTGAAGCCTCGCCCGGCCTGCTCGACAAGTTCGTGAGCCCGAGCGCCGTGCTGATCAGCCCCAACGGCGACCGTACGCTGGCGTTGAGCAAGCAGTCCAATGCCTTCGATTTGTCGGCCAAGGCCGGCAGCGGCGAGTCCATCGTGGCGGAAGAAGCGCATTACCCGGTGTTCGAAAACAAGCATGGCGGCGGCACGCCGACCCTCACTGCCTGGACCCCGGCGGCGCGCCTGGTAACGTCCAATGCGGCGCAGGAGCCGCGCCTGACGCTGGACCTGCTGCCCACCGGCAAGCCGGGCGAATTCAAGGTGACCTACAAGAACGCGCCGCTGCCCAAGGCCAAGGTCGGCCTGGTGGTGCAATCGGGCTGGATGAAGGAAGCCTATTCGAACGAACAGGGGCTGGTGCATTTCGACATGCCGTGGCAAGGCGCCTACGTGGCCGAGGTGCACCACACCGACAAGGTGAGCGGCGAGCGCGACGGCAAGGCCTTCGATACGGCCAGCTTCGTGACCACGCTGTCGCTGGTGCAGCCCAAGGGCATCAAGGCGCTGCCGGCAGGCCCCGCGGCCAAGCCCAACAAGTAATCAGGCAATCAAGTAATCAAGCAATCGCAGCAAGCAAGCGAACATCATGAAATCAACGACGCAATCCGGCCCGACGATGCGGTACCGCCTGGCCGTTCTTTCGCGCATAGCCGCCGCCATTGGCGGCGGTTATGCGCTGGCCGGCCTGTGCACAGCATTGCTGGCCGCGTGGCTGCCGATGGCGCGGGCCGATGCCGTGATGACGGCTACCATGCTGTCATTTTCCATCCATGCCTGCGCCGTGATCTGGGTGTTCGCCGCGCGCGACGCCTGGCGCGCCTGGATCGGCCTGGGCTGGCCGACGCTGGCGCTGGCGGCGGCATACTGGCTGGGCCGGGGCGCGTCATGAGGGAAGGTTTTCGCCAGTCGATGGCATGGTTGCATACCTGGAGCGGCTTGTTGGTGTGCTGGGTATTGCTGCTGGTGTTCGCCGGCGGCGCCGCCAGTTATTTCAAGGACGAGATCACGTTCTGGATGAAGCCGGAACTGCATGCCGGCGCACGTGATCCGGTGGCGCCGGCGGTGGCCTTGCAGCATGCGGTAGCGTATCTGGAGAAACAGGCGCCGCACGCCGAGCGCTGGTTCATCAGCCTGCCGTCCGAACGCAGCAGCGCCATACGGGCAGGCTGGATCGGTCCGCCGTCCGGCAATGGCGCCAAGGACACGCCGCGCAGCCGCTTCAGGAGCGAACTCCTCGATCCCGCCAGCGGCCAGAAGATGGCCGCCGTGCGCGAGACCCGTGGCGGCGAGTTCCTCTACCGCCTGCATTTCGACCTGCACTACATGCCTGCCATCTGGGCGCGCTGGATCGTCAGCGTCTGCGCGATGTTCATGCTGGTGGCGATCATCAGCGGCGTCATCACGCACAAGCGCATCTTCAAGGATTTCTTCACCTTCCGTCCGGGCAAGGGACAACGTTCCTGGCTGGACGCGCACAATGCCACCGCCGTGCTGGCCTTGCCGTTCCACCTGATGATCACCTATACCGGGCTGGTCACGCTGATGTTCATGATCATGCCGTGGGGTGTCCAGGCCGCTTATCGGGACAAGGGAGGCGAATCCGCTTTCTTCGAAGAGGTCTTCCCGGTCGGCGCCGGGCGCGCCAAGCCGGCTGGCGTGGCGGCGCCGCTGGCAGCGATGGCGCCGATCCTCGAACAGGCCAGCCGGCATTGGAATGGTGCGCCGCCGGCCACTATCGTGGTCAACAATCCGGGCGACGCCAACGCCACCATCGTCGTCACCCGCCAGAAAACGCGCACCCTGTCTTACCTGCAGCCGGGCATGCTGTTCAACGGCGTCTCCGGTGCGCAGGTCTCGGCCATGGGCGACGACCCCAGCGCCGCGGCAGTCACGCGCGGCGCGCTGTACGGACTGCATATGGGGCATTTCGCCGACCCGTGGCTGCGCGTGCTGTTCTTCCTGTGCGGCTTGGCCGGCTGCGTGATGGTCGCCAGCGGCGCGCTGCTGTGGGCGGTCAAGACGCGCCAGAAGCAGGCCAAGGCCCTGGCGCAGGGTGCGCGCCGCACGTTCGGGCTGCGCCTGGTCGATGCCCTCAACATCGGCGCCATCGCCGGTTTGCCGATCGCCTTCGCCGCCTATTTCTGGGCCAACCGCCTGCTGCCGGTCGGCTTGCCGCAGCGGCCGCAGATGGAGATCGCCTGCTTCTTCGCGGCCTGGGCCGCCGCTGCCGTGCTGGCGCAGATCCGCCCGACGATGGGCATGTGGCGCTTCCAGTTGTCGGTGGCGGCGGCGATGTTCATCGGCATCCCCATCCTCAACGTCTTCACCACGCACTCCCATCTGGGCGTGACGTTGTTGCTGGGGCGCGGCCCGTGGCCGGTAGCCGGCTTCGACATCACTGTGCTGCTGCTGGGCAGCGCGCTGGCGCTGGCGGTGCGCGCGCTCGGCAAGCGCGAAAAGAAACAGGACAAGGCCGCTGCGGCCGGCGCCAGGACCGAGCCGGGCAAGCTCAAGGAGGCGGCATGAATCCCTTCGGTGTAGCGCTGGCGATGGCGCTCGGTTATTGCGCCTGGAGCGCCTTGTCCATGGCGATGGATCGCCATTACGCGGATATCCACGGCCGCGGCGCCGAACCCGGCGTCGCGCAGCGCAGGCGCCTGCGCTGGTTGGGGGCACTGGGCATCGCCTTGACTTGCGCGGTGGCGGTGGCGATGCTGGGCTGGACCATCGGGCCGGTCGGTTGCATCGGTTTCCTGAGCATGGCGGGTGTGCTGCAGGTGCTGTCGCTGACGTATGCGCCGGCGCGCGTTCCGGTGTTTTCGCGCTGGCTGGCGTATGCGGCGCCGGTGCTGGCGGGGCTGTGGTTGTTGTGATCCTGTGCGCATCGGGCGTTTGCTGAGGAATCAGGCCGCCTTTTCCTTGCGCGGTTCGCGCAAGCCCATTTCCTTGCGGAAGATATCTTCCATCTCGCGCCGCACCCTGATCGCCTCGCGCGAAGCGTCGATGGCCACGTCCGCCCAGCTCACCGTCTGGCCGGCGGCCACCGGCCGCTGCAGCACGATGCCATGCGCCAGCCCGATGGGCAGCGCCTCGTGGTTGAGCGAGGCGGCGGCCGGCATCAGCTTGCCGTAGACCATGTAGCCGCCTTCGCCATCGAGTTTTTCGCCCGGCTTGAGGTCGCGCTTGGCGACGGCCACCGTGTCGCCTGCGAATCCCCGCGTGTCGCCGGTCGGCTGGCCGCGCACCGCGATGCTGGCGACCGAGTAGCCCAGTTCCAGGCCGATCAGATGATAGGGTTTGTACATCGAGGCGAAGCGGCCGCTGGCGTCGGTCTTCAGGCCGTATTGGGCGAAACAGTCGCGCACGTAGTCGGTGGGCGCTTCGAAGGTAACGTAGACGCCCCAGCGCAGGTCGCGGAACACCGGACGGCCGTCGCGTTCCAGCGAGGACACCACTTCCACCGTGCCCGAGTGCGGCAGGATGCCGCCGGCCGCTTGCGGACGCAGGATGGTCGGCAGGTCGTCCACGCCGCAGGGCGGGAAGGCCAGGCCGGCGTCGGCCGGGCGCAGGCCGCAGGCGTTGGAGACGGCGGCCATCTCCAGCGCCGATTTGGTGCCGTCGAGGAAGGAGTTGAACATCTGCGGGTTGAAGTCGCCGCCGGCCACCTGTGCTTCGCTGAAGCCGTAGTGGCCCCATACCGTGTCCGGGGTGGACTGGTGATAGACCGGCAGGTACTTGGTGCCCTTGCCGGCGCAGACCACCTCGAAACCGGAGGTGCGCGCCCAGTCCACCATCTCGGCGATCAGCGCCGGCTGGTCGCCGTAGGCCATCGAGTAGATGATGCCGGCTTCGGCCGCACGCCGCGCCAGCAGCGGGCCGGCCAGCGCATCGGCCTCGACGTTGACCATGATGATGTGCTTCTTGTGCTGGCAGCACAGCAGCGTGTGGCGGATGCCGGCGGCCGGGCTGCCGGTGGCGTCGATCACGATGTCCAGCTCGGGCCGCGCAATCAGCGCCTCGGCGTCGTCCTGTACGAAGGTGCTGCCGTGCCGCAGCGCCTCGTCCCACGAACGCGCGGCATATTGCTCGGCTTTCCAGCCGACCCGCTGCAGCGATTGCTGCGCGCGCTGCGGCGACAGGTCGGCAATGCCCAGCAGGTGCACGCCCGGCGTGCGCGGCACCTGCGACAGGAACATCGATCCGAACTTGCCGGCCCCGATCAGGCCCACCCGCACCGGCTTGCCTTGTTCGGCCAGCGCCTTGAGTTGATTGAACATCGTTGCCATGCCGTCTCCTCGCGTTGATGTGTAAAACCCGCGGGGCCGGTGCGTTTGCCGTTATCCGTTTGTCGCTATCCGGCCATCGTTGTAGCGAAAAGAGTAGCATTGGGGTTTTCACGCGTAAATGTCGAAATTTGCACATTTGTCGTGCAATAAATCGCATATCCAACAGGGCTCAACGATGAGGAAATTCGACTGGGATGACCTGCAAGCCTTCCTCGCGGTGGTGCGCACCGGACGCCTGACGGTGGCCGCGCGCAAGCTGGGGGTGGACCATTCCACGCTGAGCCGGCGCATTGCCGGGCTGGAGCAGGCGATCGGGGCCACGCTGTTCGACCGCCGCGCGGCCGGTTATGCGTTGACCGCCGAAGGCGAGCGCCTGGTGCCGGATGCCGAGGCGATGGAAAACCTGGCAATCTGTATCCGTTCGCGCCAGGACGATGCGGCCCAGGGGCTGACCGGGTCGGTGCGCATCGGCACGCCGGAAGCATGGGGCACCTATTTCCTGGCGCCTGAACTGAAGGAACTGGCGCGCCTGCATCCCGAGCTGGAAGTGGAGCTGGTGGCCAATCCGCGCATGTTCAGCCTTTCCAAGCGGGAGGCCGACATCGCAGTGAGCATGACGCGGCCGGAACAGGGCCGGCTGATCGCGCGCCGCCTGAACGACTACGAACTAGGCATCTATGCCGCGCGCAGCTATCTGGCCGAACACGGCGAGGTCGCCGGCCGCAGCCAACTGACGCAGCACCGCTGGGTCGGCTATATCGAAGACCTGATGTGGTCTTCCGAGCTGGATTATCTGGGGGAAATTTCGGCCTCGCTGGCGCCGCACATCCGGATTTCCAATGTGATCAGCCAGGTGCAGGCGGTGGCCGCGGGCGTCGGCCTGGGGGTGCTGCCGTGTTTTCTGGCGCGACGGGAGCCGGAGCTGGTCAGGGTCTTGCCCGATGAGATCCGACTCACGCGCTCCTACTGGCTGCTCACGCATGCCGATGCGCGCGACCTGGTGCGGGTGCAGGCGGTGGCGGATTTCATTTTCAGCCGCCTGGCTGCGCGCGGCGGGGATTTCTGGAGGGATACGGCGTAGCCGGCGGGTAGCGGGAAGAGGGGAATAAAGCAGCGTCGATAAAGCACCGGCGTTCAGCTGCTGCGCGCTTTCTCGATGGTTTCGCGCGCAGCTTCCATCATGGCGGCGGGCTCGGGGGCGTTGGATTCCAGGTAATGGTTTTCCAGCGTGACGGCCAGGTTGCTCATCTTTTCCGACAGCTCGGCCAGGGCCACGCTGAGTTCACACATCAAGGCGGAGATGTTCTTCGGCGGTTGGTCCATGGCTGCGTCCTTTTCAGAGTGCGATCCCCCCTGTTGGCATGTCCGGAGATTCAGTGCGGCGCCAGCAAAGTAGGTACAAACCGATTGCGTTGCACGTTCCCGATTATTCTATGACGAATATCCCTTGGACTGTTGGGCGTCTCAAAGGTGCGGGAAAAAATGCAAGAAGAAGGGAAATTGTTTGGCATATGGCAATCATGCGCGCCATTGCCTTGCGCAGCCGGCAATCCATGAAAGCCGGACTTGCCGTTGTGCCATGGCAAGCCCGGCGGTAGCGGGAACGGGTTCTTACAGGTATTTCACTTCGATGGTGGCCGAGCCGTCCAGCGGCACGTCCTGGTCCAGCGGCAGTTCTTCGGCCTTGTTGAGCACCGGGTTCACCGTGATCAGGGTCGACAGCACCTTTTGCGCGACCGGTTGCGTGCCGTTGCCGGCGAAGGAGAAATACTGGCCTTGGTGCTGGATGTAGCCGCTGCCGGCATTCCAGTTGCTGCCGTTGTCGGTGGAGACGATGCTGGTGACGCTGCGGCCGTCCGCGGTGGCGCCATCCTGGAAAGAGAGCACGTAGCCGCCGACCTTCTTGCCGGCCACGGCGCCCAGTCCGAAGTTGTACGCGTTGCCGGCCTGGATGCTGTCGGTAATGCCGGCCACGCGCGAGGAAGCGCGGTTGTCGATGACGGTCAGGGCGATCTTGGCGGCGGCGTTGCAGCTCACGGTCAGGGCGATCTGGCGGGCCGGCAGGGCGGTGGTCTGGCCGTGGCGCAAGGCGCCGGCCGAGATGCTGCCATAGTCGACCACGCCATCGGCGGCCAGGATAGGAGTGCAGGCCGCCGGACGGATCACGCCGGTGACCTTCAGCTCCACCGACGGCGCCGCATGCGACAGGCTTGCTGCGCTTGCAGCGGCAACCAAGGGCAGCATGTTCAGGAGGCGTTTCATCATTGGTTCGGCTTGTCGGTAAGCGCAATGGGTTGCGCGATGAAGCCATTCTCCCGATCCGGGTCTCCCATTTATATGGGAAAAATCTCAAAAACCTTCTGAAATCCAGGTTCCCCGACAGCGCTTTCTCCATGAAAAAGCCCGCACTGGGCGGGCCTGAGGTTGTCGGGGCCAGATCGGGCGATATCGATCTGGCAATAAGAGGCGGTCAGAACGTTTCCCAATCGCCTTCATTGTCGCCGGCCGGCAGGCGCGAAGGCGATTTCGCGGCGGGTTGGGTGGCCGGCTTTGCTGCTGCGGCTGTGTTCGTTTTGGCGGCCGCAGCTGCAATGGGCTTTGCCGGGGCCGGCCGGGTTGCCGCCGCGGGCTTTTTGATGGCGGCAGGGGCGTGCGCTTTGGGACGCGGCGCTGCCGCCGGCGCCGGTGCGGCCTGGACGCCGTGCGCTTGCGCGGCATCGATGCGGAAGCTGTTGACCAGCCCCGCCAGCGTGGAGGCCTGATCCTGCAGCGACTGCGCCGCGGCGGCAGCCTGTTCGACCAGCGCGGCATTTTGCTGCGTGCTTTCATCCATTTGCGAGATGGCGCTGCCCACTTCGGCGATACCGGCGCTTTGTTCCTGGCTGGCTGAACTGATCTCGCCGACGATGTCGGTCACGCGCCTGACGCTGGCCACTACCTCGGTCATGGTCGCGCCGGCCTGCTCGACCAGTTTGCTGCCGGTATCGACCTTGGCCACCGAGTCGTCGATCAGCGCCTTGATCTCCTTGGCTGCCGATGCCGAACGCTGCGCCAGCGAGCGCACCTCCGACGCCACCACCGCGAAACCGCGGCCCTGCTCGCCGGCGCGCGCGGCTTCCACCGCCGCGTTCAACGCCAGGATGTTGGTCTGGAAGGCGATGCCGTCGATCACGCCGATGATGTCGGCGATCTTGCGCGAACTCTCGGTGATGCCCTCCATGGTCTGCACCACCTGGCCGACCACGCTGCCGCCCTGGATCGCCACTTCCGAGGCCGACTCTGCCAGTTGATTCGCCTGGCGCGCGTTGTCGGCGTTTTGCTTGACGGTGGAGGTCAGTTCTTCCATCGCCGAGGCGGTCTCTTCCAGCGAGCCGGCCTGCTGTTCGGTGCGCGAGGACAGGTCGAGGTTGCCGCTGGCGATTTCGCCGGAGGCGGTAGCGATGGTGTCCGCCGAGAGCTTGATGTTGGAGATGGTCGACAGCAGCGAATCGCGCATGCTGCGCACCGAGAACAGCAGGCTGCTGGTGTCGCCCGGCCTGGTCTCGATGTCGGGCGTGAGGTCGCCTTGCGCGATGCGGTTGGCGACATCGGCCGCACGCGCCGGATCGCCGCCGATGGTGCGCATGATGCCGCGGTTGATGAAGACCACCAGCGCCACCAGCGGCAACGCGACCAAGGCAAACAGCGCGGCTATCTGCCATAGCGTACGCATGAAGGCGGCATGGATGTCATCGGTGTAGGCGCCGGTGGTCATGTTCCAGTCCCAGGGCTTGTAGGCGATGACGAAGGAGGTCTTGGGCACCGGATCGGCTGCGCCTACCTTGGGCCACAGGTAGTTGACGAAACCGCCTTCGGGGGCGGCGCCGGCTTTCGAGATTTCCACGAACAGGAAGGTTCCGGCCGGATCCTTGAGTGTGGACAGGTCCTTGCCGTCAAGCTCGGGTTTGATCGGGTGCATCACGACGATCTGTTTGGAGGTCGAGATCGAGAAGTAACCATCGGCGCCGTAGCGGATGCTCTTGACGGCGGCGATGGCGCGTTTCTGGGCCTCTTCCTTGCTCAGTGCGCCGCTGTCGGCTTGCGCGCCATAGCTTTTGACCAGCGAGAGAGCGCTCTGGCCGATGTTGGTGAGGTCGTTTTTGCGTTCCTCCAGCCGGATATTGCGCATGGTCACCGCACTGAATATCGAGATGGCAAGCAATGCGGCCAGGCTCAGGACAAGCGGCAGCCAAAGTTTTTTATTGAATGACAGCTGGCTCATGGTGACGTCTCCCTGGTTTGATGATGTTGTGTCGGCGTCTTTGCACCGTAGAAATTCCATTGCGCTTCACTTGTTCGGGCTGGGTGAACACGGATGAGCGTAACACTGTTATCGGCACGGTATCCAGGGAACTTTATTTTCACAGGAAGGAATTTGGGGGCCGGGAAACAACGCCGCAATGAGACGCGGCATCCGGCCGGATCCGGAAAAACGGGGCAAGCTCAATGGCGGATCTGGTACCAGGCTTGTCCGATCCATTCGCGCATGGCGTAGCTGGACAGCTGCAGGTTCGATGCGGAAGGGAAATAATCGGTGATCAGCGGCCTTGCCGCGCTGGTGAAGACCGTGGGGGCCGGCGTGACCTTGAATCCGGCGCCGGCAAAGGCGCGCACCGAGCGCGGCATGTGGATGGCGTCGGTGACCAGCAAGATGCGTTCGATGCCGGCGGCCTGGAGCAGCGCGGCCGACATGGCCGCATTGTCGTAGGTGGTGTTGGAGCGCTGCTCTTGCCAGCGCGCCTCGGCGCCGAGATCGCGGCGCAGGGTGCGCGCCATGAGCGCGGCTTCGCTTTCGGGCGAGCCGTCGGGATTGCCGCCGGTGACCAGGATCGGCAGCCCGGTCTTCCGGTGCAGGTAGGCGCCGTATTGCAGGCGTTTCATGCCGATCAGGCTGGCTTCGTCGGTATTCCCGTATTCCGGCGCGTTATCCAGGCGCCCGGCGCCCAGGATGACGATGGCTTGCGCATCGCCTGCCGCCGCCAGCGGCGGATACTGGTTCTCCAGCGGCCGCACCAGCAGCATGGCGCCGGGGCGCGTGCTCAGCACCAGCAACATGGCCACGCCCAGCAAGATCAGCAGATTGCCGGCTTTGCGCATGCGCCGGCGCAGCAAGAAGCCCGCCGCGCAAAGTAGGAGCGAGTTGACGGGCGGAAGCAGCAGGGCGCTGGCGATGGCGGAAAGCAGGACGGAAAAAGGCATCGGTGGCGGCAGTCGGGCAGCGAAAATGATTTCATTGTCGGCCATCCCGCTGTTTTGATCTACCATTGCCGCGGAGAAGAAAAGGGCGGCGGGTTGCCTTGCCGTACTGAACACAGCAGAATCGCGTCATTAAAAATGGAAGGGCGGACGCCCCGGGGAACAGAGTGATACGTCTTGTCTTGTTGTTGCTGGGGGCGGATTTCATCCGCCGTAATTGGCATGTGCTGGCGATCGTCGGCCTGGCCTGGGGCGCCATCGGCGTTTCGCTGATGATCGATGCCCTGGATGGGGTGCTCAATTTCCCGTTGTCCCTGTTCGGCTACCTGCTGTTGCTGGAAAGCCTGGCGACGCTCTGGGTGGCCAACAGCGGCATCGGCGCGCAGAAAACCCTGCGCTACGTCAAGGGCGGGATTTTCCTGCTGATCGCGCTGTTGATCATTACGCCATTCCATGCCAACAACATGCTGCTGGCCATGCTGTTCGGCGCCGCCTTTGCCATCGGCGGCGGGCTGCAGATTACGTCGGCGCTGGTGGTGCGTTTCCCGCGCTGGCGCGCGGCGGTCGCCGGCGGCGGCGTGCAGATCGTTCTCGCCATCATCTTTGTCCAGCCGTATCCGACCCACTATAAGGGCACGGTGCCGTTCTGCCTGGCACTGGGCCTGATCTTCGGCGGCTGGAGCATGATCTGGCTGGCGTTGCGCACGCGCATGCTGCCGCAGCGCGTTTCGGTCGACATGCTGGCGCGGCGCAATAGCGCCGACAGCCGTCCGTTCGATGCCGGCCTGTATCGCGGCGACGAAGCGATGAAGCCGATGCTGCTGCAAGCCGATGGCGGCGTGCTGGGGAAGGGATGGAAAGCGCCGGCGGCAGCCATGGAAACAAGCCCCGGCCGGCAGGGCGGCGCAGGGGAAAATTCGCCGCAAGAGCAAGATGGCGATCAGCCTGCCATGACGGTGCACGTGTGGACGCCCACCGGCAGCGCCAAGGGTCCGGCGCGGCGCCAGCCGGTGATCGACCGCTACATTGCCGCGGTCGATACCAATGGCGTGATCTCCACCGGCCATGCCGCGCTGGAAGCGTCGCCCGACCTGTACATCAGCCTGTATCCGGCCGAAGAGATCGATCGCTCGCCCGACCAGTTCGCCCGCCTGTTGCGCGCCACCGCCGATAACGACGTCAAGGGACGTTACCTGAGCGACTACCCGAGCGAAGCCGCGGCATGGTGCGAGTCGACCGAGAAGATCGTGTTTCGCGACTACAGCCGCCAGCGCCTCGAACGCTTCTGGCGCCGCTATCGCCAGAAGGAAATCTACAACCTGACCTATCGCAATTGTTCCAGTACCGTGGCGCAGGCATTGGAGGCCGCGCTGGAAGGCGTCATCGGTGCGCGCGACCGGCACTGGTTCAATGCGATCAGGATGATGTTCACGCCGGAGATCTGGGTGGCCAGCCAGATCCACAAGCGTGCGCAGACCATGGCCTGGACGCCGGGACTGGTGCTGGATTACTCGCGCGCGCTGCGGGCGGTGGTGCATCCGCGTCCCTTGTCATGGACGACATCGCTCCAGTTGGCCTTGCGCCAGAGCCGGCGGCTTCGGGAAATATGGCGGGCGCGCCGCAGTTACGACGAGCGGCGCGAACCCTGAGCTTTGACGATGCATGACGGCGCCGTGGCGGGCCGGGAAACGGAGAGAAGCATGAGCATGCCGCAGGCGGCGCCGTTGGCGCCTCAGGAACATTGGTTGCAGGCCGCCGACGGCACCCGTCTGTTTTGCCGTGACTGGCTGTTGCCCGGCGCGACGGCGGCGGTGCAAATGGTGCATGGGCTGGGGGAGCATGGCGGGCGTTATGTGGAACTTGCGCGCTTGTTCAATGAATCCGGCATGTCGGTGCGCGTGTGCGACCATCGCGGCCACGGCAATTCCGGAGGACGCCAGGGCAGCCTGGCGCGTTCCGACGATCTGTTGCAAGACCTCAAGCTCAGCTTCGACGACTTCGCGCGCCGCACGCAGTGCGTGCCGATCCTGTTCGGCCACAGCATGGGCGGCCTGGTGGCGGCGCGTTTCGCCACCGGCGGATTCAGCCCGGTGCGCGCGCTGGCGTTGTCATCGCCGGCATTGGCGCTGGATATGCAGGCTTGGCAAAAGTGGTTGCTGGCGCTATCGAGCCGGGTGGCGCCGGGTTATTCGTTGCCCACCGCATTGCCGGCCAGCCGCATTTCGCACGATCCCGAACAAATCGCGGTCTATCGGCGCGACCCGCTCAATCACGGCAAGATCGCGCCGCGCATGCTCAATTTCATGCTGGATGCGATGCAGCAGGCCGTGCGCGCGGCCGGCCGGTTCCAGCAGCCGGTGCTGATGCAGGTAGCGGGCGACGATGCGTTTGTCGCCCCGCGCGGCAGCCGCGACTTTTTCGATGCCTTGCCGGCCGGCCGCAAGACCATGCATTGGTATGGCACGGCCTACCACGAGATATTCAATGAAGCGCCGGAAATCCGGGAGCTGGCCAGAAACGATCTGCGCCAATGGCTGGCGCAATTGCCAACGGATGCCTGAAGCGACTAAAGACTCGGGTTCGGAAATTAACCGGAAATTACCCATGTAAAGATGGTTTCGGGCGCTTTCGCGCCCCTGCATCGGCCTCAGGGCTGTCCGCTGGGGACATTGCTGAAGGCGCAACGGCTGTCGAATCCGACGAAGCCCGGCGCGCAGGCGCAGCCGCCCAGCGCCAGCAGCAGCGTGATGGCAGCGACAGTGGAGGCAAGACGCATCATGCGTATTCTTTCGTTCCGGTTTGCAAACCTGCGAGTGTAATGGCCCGTCAGGCTTTTGCAAGATGCAGGGGGAAGGGGCGCGCGCCTGGCGGCACGCCATCTTGTCATTTCCTGTCGACGCCGGTCTTGCCGGTACGGCAAGCAAGATTGCCTGACGGAAAAGAAACCTTGTTATCAATATCAATGATAAGAAGGCAAGATAGAGAGGTAGCGGAGTGGGGGGATGAAAAAGAAAAAAGCGGATTGTCTGCATTGCAATGCGACAATTACCGCTTTTTCAGAGTTGCCGTTTTTATTCCCCATCTCCTTGGGACAAGGAGATCCGGCCAACCGGGGAAGCTGATTACTTGATCGAAATCAGGTAGCGGGCGACCATTGCGCCGATCAGCAGGGTGTAGGGCAGAAAGTCGGTAACGATGTTCATAATGAGCTCCGCAAAAAAGTTGATCTGTTGCGTTGCAATATATGTGTTTCATCGAAAAGCGGCCAATTTTGAATCCCAATATCAGTTATCGATTTCTTGAATAACTGGACGAAGCCCTGTGCGCATCATGCCCGGGTATCTGAAAACCCTTTGATATCAATGGCTTGCAGCCAAGTCGTTGCAGGGAAAAAGAGCCTGTGGAGCGATGTGCCGCGGAAAAGACATCGCCGCGCGGTGTTTCATCCGCGCGACATGCCAACGTTGGCGGCGCAGCAGGGGATTATTGCCCGGCCAGGCTCATTTTCAGGCCGCGCAGATCGGAAGCGATGCGGATCCTGTAGGCGGCGCCGTTCTTCACATCCAGCGTGATCTTGTGCTGGTCGGTATAGCCGGGCGAATTGAGGGTATGGACCGGTTTGACGCTGAAGACGTAACTGCCCGGCTTGAGCCAGATCGCCAGTCGTTCGCCGCCGGTGATCTGCGCCAGCACCACGTCGTTGATGGCCAATTCCATCATTTCATTGTTGAGCATGCCGCTGTCGCGGGTGAACTCGATCCGGTTCAGCCCGCTTTCCTGTTGCGTCATGCTCTTGATATAGACGCGCGACGGCGGAATGTCCCCGCTGGCGGTCCGTTCGACCGGAGACGCGCACCCCGCCAGGGCGATCACGGTTGCACATGCTGCGAGCGCTTTGATCATGTTCCTCATCCTTGTGTTTTTGATGGTGTTTCTGCTGGAGCCGGCAACGATAGCACGTCAGGCCCGGGTGCCGTCCGCGCACTGATGCGCCGCCGCCGCTTCCCGTTCCAGTTGCAGCAGGTGTTTTTCTATCTCGAAGACATGCGCGTCGTCGCTGCCCAGCTCGCGCAGCGCCTGCGCCAGCAGCAGCAGGTATTCGCTGTTGCGCCCGCTGGGGCCGGCTGCGCGGAAGATCTGGCGCGCGATTTCCTTTTCGCTGGCGGGGCCGGCGAAGGCGGCGTTTTCTTCCGAGGCGATGTAGATCAGGCCTTCGGCTTTTTCCGAGTCGCCGAAGTGGATGTCAGTTACCAGACGCAGGTAGCCGTTCTTTTCGCGGTGGTCGAGATGGGCGAAGACACCCGGGGTGATCAGGTAGGCCATGCCGGAGCAGACCGCATCGGCTTGCGGCACCAGCGTCACCACCCGGCCCGGCGCCTCGGCGGTGCCGCGATGGTCGTGCGAACCCTGCCAGAAGCGGCGCGCCCAGCCGAGGATGTGGGCGGGACGCCGTTCGATGAAGGGGAAATCGGCCTTGAAGATGATGGATCCGTAGCCGAACAGCCAGACGCTGTCGCGGCCTTCGAAGTGGGCCATCTGCTGGTTGATGGAAATTGTGTTGGCGGACATGGTTTCGCGGCAGGCGGATGGCACGGCCATCCCAAGCCATCCATTATAAAACCGCGATAGCGTTGCGTTGGATCTCCAGAGAGGGAGTTGTCGGTACGGCAAGCGTTTCATCGACGCAACGCCATGTCAATGCCGCCCGCGTCCAGTCGCCTCGGAACCGGCCGGGAAATAGCTTTTTCTCCCGTTTTCAGGATGGCATTCCCTTGCCGGACGTGACTTGGGCGCACACAGATTTTCCAGTATGTAATTTTTTCACTGGTCAGACCAATCAATTTTGGCTTTTAATATCGCCCGTGAGGATTTTCCGATCGGCAATAAATAAATGATGCGGCCGGCCTCTGGCGGACCGCAAGCGAGACCATACGAACAACATCAAGAAATCCAGGAAGAGAACATGAAAATCATCAGCAATATGTCGATAGGCAAACGCTTGGCATTGGGTTTCGGCCTGATCCTTGCGCTATCGATCGTCATCACCAGCATCGGCTTCTGGCGCTTGCAGGCGTTGTCCGAGGCAACCCATGAAATGATGCGCCAGCCGCTGGCCAAGGAGCGCCTGATTTCGGACTGGTATGCCAACCTGTACGGGGGGATTCGCCGCACCTTGGCCATCGCCAAGAGCGCCGATCCTTCGCTGACCGAATACTTCGCGCAGGATGCGGCGACGTCTTCCAAGAACTCGGCCGAGACCCAGGGCAAGATCGAACCCTTGATCGAGAGCGAGGAGGAGCGGGCGGCTTTCGCCCAGATTGCGGTGGAGCGCAAGGCGTATCTCGCCGGCCGCGATGAGATCAACAAGGTCAAGGACACTGGCGACCTGGCCGAGAGCAACCGCGTGCTGGACCAGGTGTTCGTGCCGGCCGCCAACCGCTATCTGGATGCGATGCAGAAGCTGCAGCAGATCCAGCGCGACGCTATCGACCGCATGGCGCAGGATATCGATGACATCGCCGCCCGCAGCAAGATGCTGATGCTGGGGCTGGAAATATTGGTCCTGGCCTTCGGCATATTGTGCTCGTGGTGGCTCACGGTCAGTATCATCAGGCCGTTGCGCACCGCGGTCGACGTCTCGCGCCGGGTGGCGCAAGGCGACCTGAGCGCGCAATTCAAGGCCGAAAGCCGGGACGAAACCGGACAGTTGCTGGCGGCCTTGAAAGACATGAATGACAGCCTGCGCAATATTGTCAGCCAGGTACGCACCGGCACCGACACCATTGCCAATGCCTCCGGCGAGATCGCCAGCGGCAACCTCGACCTGTCGGCGCGCACCGAGCAGCAGGCCGGTTCGCTGGAGGAGACCGCCTCGGCGATGGAGGAGCTGACCTCCACCGTCAAGCAAAACGCCGACAACGCGCGCCAGGCCAACCAACTGGCCAATTCGGCTTCGGCCGTGGCGGTGCAGGGCGGCAGCGTGGTGGGGCAGGTGGTGCAGACCATGAGCTCGATCAACGACTCCTCGCGCAAGATCGTCGACATCATCAGCGTGATCGACGGCATCGCGTTCCAGACCAATATCCTGGCATTGAATGCCGCGGTGGAAGCGGCCCGTGCCGGCGAGCAGGGCCGCGGTTTCGCGGTGGTGGCGTCGGAAGTGCGTTCGCTGGCGCAGCGTTCCGCGGCGGCGGCCAAAGAGATCAAGGCGCTGATCGACGACTCGGTCGACAAGGTCGGCGCCGGCAGCCGCCTGGTAGAACAGGCGGGGCAAACCATGGCCGAGGTGGTCGAAAGCGTCAGGCGCGTGACCGACGTGGTGGCCGAGATCACTGCCGCCAGCCAGGAACAGAGCAGCGGCATTGAAGAGATCAATCGTGCCATTACCCTGATGGACGAGAGCACGCAGCAAAATGCCGCCCTGGTGGAACAGGCCGCTGCCGCTGCGCGTTCGATGCAGGACCAGGCTGCGGATCTGGCATCGCTGGTGAGCGTGTTCCGCTTGGAGGGCAGCCTGGGATATGGCGCACGCGGCGCCGATGACGGGCGCACGATCGAGATGACGCCGCCCAGCCCCAGGCTGGAGGGTTGAGTTGAGCGGTCGGATGGCAATGGCGTCCGCCGCCGCGTCAAAATCTTCCTTGCACTTGGCGTCGCGGCATCCCGTTTGAGCATAAAATGGCGCCTGCCGGGGCGCGATGCGCGGAGTTTGCGTGGTTCCCGGCAGCTATTCGAGAGTGCTTCATCCGAATTTTCAGGGGAATATCATGCGTGTCGTTGCCATGTTGTTGACGCTGGCGGTCGGTGTGGTGCTGGCCGGTTGCGAGAAAACCGATTTTGAGAAGAAATCCGAATCCGACGCGAATGCGCGGCGGATTTTGAATCTCAAGCGCGAGGCGTCCAAGGACTGATATCGTCGCCTCCCGGAATGCAAAACAGCAGGCGTGCGCCTGCTGTTTTTTTTTCGTGCCGGAAAAGTCGGGAGCGGCTCAGTGATGCGCTGCCGCCGTGGCAACCGGCGCGCGCAACGCCTCGGCGCATTCGCGCACCAGCGCCGGGCCCCGGTAGATCAGGCCGGTATAGAGCTGTACCAGCGAGGCGCCGGCATCGATCTTGGCGCGCGCATCGTCGCCACTGAAAATGCCGCCTACGCCGATGATCGGCAGGGCGTCGCCCAGTTCGGCCTTCAGGCCGCGGATCACATTGTTGGACAAGGCGAACACCGGCTTGCCCGACAGGCCGCCGGCTTCATCGCCGTGCGGCATGCCGTTGACGGCATCGCGCGTGATGGTGGTGTTGGTGCCGATGACGCCGTCGATCCGGTGCCGCAGCAGCGCGTCGGCTACGTTCTTGACCTGTTCGGCATCCATGTCCGGCGCGATCTTCAGGGCCACCGGCACATAACGGCCGTGGCGGTCGGCCAGGCGGCGCTGGGCCGACTTCAGTTGCGACAACAGCGCATCCAGCTCGGAAGCGCCCTGCAACTGGCGCAGGTTCTTCGTATTGGGGGAAGAGATGTTGACCGTCACATAACTGGCGTAGGGATAGACCTTTTCCAGGCAATGCACGTAGTCCTCGGCGGCGCGCTCGATCGGGGTGTCGGCATTCTTGCCGATGTTCAGGCCGAGCACGCCCTGTTTTTCCTGGTAGAAGCGCGAGGCCTGGACGTTGGCCACGAAGGCGTCGACGCCGCCGTTGTTGAAACCCATGCGGTTGATCACCGCGCCGGCCGCCGGCAGGCGGAACATGCGCGGCAGCGGGTTGCCCGGCTGGGCGCGCGGCGTGACCGTGCCGACCTCGATGAAGCCGAATCCCAGCGCGGCCAGGCCGTCGATGTAGGCGCCGTCCTTGTCCAGCCCGGCGGCCATGCCGACCGGATTGGGGAATTCAATGCCCATCACGGTGCGCGGGTCGCGGGCCGGCTTGGCGATGATGTCGGTCAGGCTGTAATGCGCGGCGCAGCGCAGCGCCGGCAGCGTCAGGTGGTGGGCGGTCTCGGGTTCAAGGGAAAACAGCAGCGGCCGCGCGAGCGCGTAGAGGAATTTGTCGGGCACGATGTGGAAATGGCGGATGGCGGTGAAAAAAGTGCCGCTATTTTAACTTGCCGGAACAGGATTTCCGCCATTTGGCGGCGCTGGATGTGGTATTGCCGTCAGCTTTCCAGCGGCGCCCATTCGCCCTTGTGCAGCGCCTCCAGCGGCTGGAAATTGGTCTTGTAGGCCATTTTCGGGCTTTCCTTGATCCAGTAGCCGAGATAGACGTAAGGCATGTCCAGCTGGCGCGCCTGTTCGATCTGCCACAGGATGTTGTAGGTGCCGAAGGAAGCGCCCGGCATGTCCGGATCGAAGAAGGTGTAGACCGACGACAGGCCGTCGTTGAGTACGTCGATGATGCTGACCATGCGCAGCACGCCGTCGGGCTCGCGGAACTCGACCAGGCGCGTGTTGACCTTGCTTTGCAGCAGGAACTGCGCGTACTGGTCGCGGCTGTCCTGGTCCATGCCGCCGCCGGCGTGGCGCACCGACTGGTAACGCAAGTACAGCTCGTAGTGCTCATGCGCGTAGGTCAGGTTCGTCACCAGCGCCACCAGGTGCCGGTTGCGTTCCCAGGCGCGGCGCTGGCTGCGGTTGCGCACGAACTCTGCGGCGCGGATGCGCACCGGGGTGCAGGCGTTGCAGCCGTCGCAATAAGGGCGGTAGGTGAAGATGCCGCTGCGGCGAAAGCCGGTCTTGACCAGCTCGGAATACACATCCGCATTGATCAGGTGGGAGGGCGTGGCCACTTGCGAACGGGCTTGCTGGTGGTCGAGATAGCTGCACGGATAGGGCGCGGTCGCATAGAACTGCAGCGTGGAGAACGGCAAGTCTTTGAGATGCGTCATGTGCGTCCTGTCCTGTGATGCGGAAACCCGGCGGCAGGAGAGTGACGGCCGCCGGGCAGTGAGCCATGGCGTTAATTTACACCATTTGGATGATGTCTTGGTGGCGCGGAGCCGATCCAGGAAGCGGCCTCAGGGACGCTCTGCGGGCGGAATGCCGGTTTCCAGCAGGTTCAGCGGCTGCCAGCGGGTAATTTGCGGTTCGCGGATGGCCGCGCGCAAGTGGCGCAGGAAATCGTCGCGCGCGATGGGACGGGCCCCGAGCGAGGCCAGGTGCGAGGTTTCCTGCTGGCAGTCGATCATGTCCACGCCATGGCTGCGCAGGAACAGCACCAGATGCGCCAGCGCCACCTTGGAAGCGTCGTTGACGCGGGCGAACATCGATTCGCCGTAAAACATCTTCCCGATCGACACGCCATAAGCGCCGCCGACCAGTTCGCCATTGAGCCGCACTTCCGACGAATGGGCATAGCCGGCCCGATGCAGGCCGGTATAGCCTTCGATGATTTCCGGCGAAATCCAGGTGCCTTGCTCATGCCGGCGCGGCTCGGCGCAGCCGCGCATGACTTCTTCGAAGGCCGTATCGAACGTGATTTGCCACAAGCCATCGCCATGGCGGCTGCGTTCGATGCGGCGCAGGGTCTTCCTGAGGCTGTCCGAAATCACGAATTGCGACGTGCGCAGGACCATGCGCGGGTCGGTGCTCCACCAGAGAATCGGCTGGCCGTCCGAGAACCAGGGGAAGATGCCCTGGCGGTAGGCCTCCAGCAGGCGCGGCGGCGACAGGTCGGCGCCCGCCGCGAGCAGTCCGGCGGGATCTTTGAGCGCGCGCGAGACGTCGGGGAAGGGAGTGTCGATGTTGAGCCAGGCGATCATCCGCGAACTCTCTGCGGATCAGATCATGCGGCGCCGGATGTCATCGGTGTGCAGCGTGAAGCCGCCGTCACCGGTGCGCAGCTTCTTCAGATCCGCGAAGAAAGCGCGCAGCGTGAATTCCACCGTCGGGAAGGCGATATCCTTCCAGGGAATCTGCTCCTCTGTATACAGTGCGACTTCCAGGCTCTCGATGCCGGCCTGGTAGTCCAGGTCGAGCAGGGTGGCGCGGTAGAACAGGTGCACCTGGTGCACATGCGGCACATTGACCAGCGAGAACAGCTCATGCAGCCTGATGCGCGCGCCGGCTTCCTCCTCGGTTTCGCGTACGGCCGCATCCTCGGTGGTCTCGTCGTTCTCCATGAAGCCCGCCGGCAGCGTCCAGTAACCCAGGCGCGGCTCGATGGCGCGCTTGCAGAGCAATACCTTGAGCTGGCCGTCTTGTTCCCATACGGGCAGCGAACCCACCACCATCTTGGGATTCTGGTAATGGATCGTGCCGCAGCTGCCGCAGACGAAACGCTGGCGCGTGTCGTCCTGGGGAATTTGCAGCGACACGGGCTGACCGCATTCGGAGCAGAATTTCATAGAAGAGGATCGTCGTGGCTTGATTTGGTTGTTATCGGCATGCATGCGCGTCTCACTCCATCGGCCGGCGCCGCGGCACTGACATCGTTGCGCGCAGGCAGTGGCATGTGCGGGTAGCAGTGTATCACTGTAAAAAGATGGCAGAGAATGTTTGCATTCCATTTGGAAGTGTCATATAATCTTTTTCTTCAGACGCGGGGTGGAGCAGTCTGGCAGCTCGTCGGGCTCATAACCCGAAGGTCGTAGGTTCAAATCCTGCCCCCGCAACCAGATCGAAAAAGCCGTTGAATGTTCAAGCATTCAACGGCTTTTGCGTTTTTGGCTTCTGTTTCCCCGGCGATCCGCCAAGCTTGGGCTTGCGCCCGGCATTTCTCTCTTTTTCTTCCTCTTGAAAGTAGGGCGCAGACCGGGGCGTTAATCTTTCGCTCAGGTATCGTAGCTTTTTCAAATACAAGTCCTTTTTCCCGATTCATGTCGTAATGGTCTGCTTTGCAGAAACTGCAGCGCTTAAAATAAGCGAGTTTTTTCTGTACAGTCACAGTCGGGTCACCTCGAGAGGGTAAGATTCGACAGTCCCATTGGGAGGGGCAGCCCGTGGGGCGCTGTACAGATAATAGATAACCATAAGATAAATAAAAGAGGCCATCATGAACGGTGAACGCCCGACATTGCATGTCGCATTTGGGGTGGATGAGAATTTCTTCCGGGGGGCCGGAGTCTGCATCGCTTCCATTCTCGACAATAATCCAGACCTCGATCTGGTCTTCCACGTTTTCACTTTCGGTTGCAGTGAGCAGAGCCGCGAGCGCCTAGCGCGCATGTCGCAGGCGCGCGGCGTTCCCATGCATGTGCATTTGCTCGACGAAGGCGTCTTCGCACGTTATCGGCATAATCCTCGCGGAAGCTATTCCAACGCGATATTCACCCGCATCCTGATGCCGGGTGTGCTCAGCGGAACCACCGACCGGGTCTTGTATGTCGACGCCGACATCCTGTGCCGGGGCAGTCTGGCCGAGTTGGTGACGCAGGATCTCGGCGAAAGCGTCGCCGCGGCGGCGGCCGATGTCCATACCATTGCCCAGCGGCGCATCGGCGCGATGGGGTTGGAAGGGGATTTCTATTTCAATTCAGGCCTGCTGCTGATCGATGTCGCCAATTGGAACCGGGCGCGCATCACCGAACGCGCCATCGAGCTGATCGGCAGCGGCGAATACGCGCTCGATTATCCCGACCAGGATGCCCTGAACAAAGTCGCCGAACATCGTGTGATGAGGTTGCATCCTAAATGGAACGTGATGTTCTCGCTGTTGGGTAGCCTGCGCGCATGCCGCCAGAAATTGCGCATTTCAGATGACGCCGTGATGCTGCATTTTGGCGGGCCACTAAAACCCTGGCACAACTGGTCGCACGGCTGCGCGCAAGACATGTTCCTGCGTTACCAAAAGGGTTCGGGCTGGGCAGATGTTTCGTTGGATGCGCCGAGAACCTACAAGCAGATGCATCAATGCGCCACCTTCCATCGCGGGCACGGCAAATATGTCCAGGCGATGATCTGGTACGGCGCCTACCTGCGCAAGAAGTTGTCTTTCATGCTGCAGGGGGCGGCTGCAGCGGCCTTGCTGGCGGCCGTGTGCCTTCCGGAGAGCCTCGCCGGTGGCGCATGCTGGGTGGGCCTGGCGCCAGGCCTCGGCTGAATGTCCACTCCGGCCGGAGGCGCTCTCGTGGAAACGACCGATGCCGTGTTAGCATCCCCGCATCTTTAAGGAGGCATCAATGGAAACACCGGATCCGTGGATTGAACGCGCCGATGAACTCAAGGCGCACATCGAGGTTTTGCTGGAAACCCAGCTCAACGAGTATGAACAGATGGTCGCCAAGCTGGAGCAATGGAAGCAGAATCCAGCCGGGCCCTGGCTGACCATGGCCGATTACGAGCCCTGGCAGACTGCGCTGAAGAATCTGGAAGCGGCGCAGCGGGAATTCGATTTGCACATCAATTCGCGCGAGAAGTGAATGCCCATGCCCGTCGGCGCCAAGGCGTCGGCGCGGCGATATGGATCAGGAAGGCGGGGTTCCGGTTTGCACGGAACCCCGCCTTTGTTTTTGGCCCGGGCAATGGCCGCTACAGGACAAATCCAAAACGCTTGCTGCGCGACAGGTAAAGGAACGGCAAGGTCAGCGCCAGGCTCAGCGTTACGGCGAAGATGAACATGCGCGTGCCGTCCGGGATGCCCAGTTTGCTGCCGATTACCATGCAACCCGGATGCAGCAGGTACAGCGCCGAGGAGATCTTGCCGAGCGGCCACGCGCTCTGGAATGGCCGGGCTTGCCTGACCTTGGCGAAGAAGGCCGGGCACACCAGCAGCAGGCCGGCGTACATGTCGAAACCGCGGCGGTTCTCGGCGTGGAACCAGGCCAAGGATATTTCGATGAACATCAGTCCCAGCCCCAGCGCCAGGATGGCGTTGGCGTGGCGCTCCAGGTAGCCGGCGATGGCATCGTAGTGGTAGCCGATGATGACGAAAGGCAGCCCGAAGAACAGCACATTGCGGTACAGCGCGTAGGACAGGGCGCCGTTGTATGCATAGTGGGCGACATACTGGATCGTGCAACCCACGGCATACAGGGCCAGCGCCAGTCCCAGGGCGAACCGGCTGCCGCGCTCGCGGATGCCGATGACGATCGCGCCCGCCATGATCAACGCCGACAGGTACCACAGGTGCCAGTGGCCGAACACGATCTCGCCGGCGAGATAGGCCAGGTTGAGCGGGAAGGCATAGCCGCCCGCCTGCGGCACATAGAGCGGCGAATAGAGCGCCATCCAGAACAGGTAGAGCAGGAGCACGCGCCTGAACCACTGCGCGTTGTCCTTCAACGCCCCGGTCTTGGGCATGAAATAGCCGTTGAGGATGAAGAACATCGGCACCGCCACGCGCAGGAAGCCATTGTAGAGATAGTAGGAGCCGGCCTGGCTGATCTCGCGGAAGATGTTGCAGTGCAGCGCCACCACCATCAGCGCCAGCGATATTTTCAGCACGTCGATGGATGCGTTTCTCACGGTCGGTTCCTCTCTGCTCGCATGGTGGATGGCGCGTGCCATGAGCATTGACCGGATGCCAACCGGATTCGTTCTGGAAATCCTTACATAATTTCGCAGTGCGTCAATTGGCGTGTGTTTGGGTTAATCGGAGGCGCCATTGTCGAGCTTGCCTGCCCGGCTTTTTTCGGAGGGGGCGAGCGTGGCCGCGGGAAATGAGGTGTAATGTCGCTTGTGTTGCGTCAAGCGTGCATACCGCGCGTGCTGATCGCGCTTCCTATAGCGTAAACGGCCGACGCAGGTCCCGGCCGTCGATCAGCGGCCACCGGGGAAATCCTATCCGGCCAGCCCAGGCGCCGCGCCGGCCGTGTGGTGGCACGGCGCTTGCTGCTGAGCTGGCGGGATCTGTCGTCGCCACAGGCGGCGAAGATTCCGGAATTGAACAGGCAAACATCATCATGAACGCACATCTCAAAACGGCAACGTCGGAACCGACGAAGCAAACGCTGGATATCCTCAAGACCCTCATCGGTTTCAACACCATCAGCCGCGAATCCAACCTTGGATTGATCGAATGGGTTCGCGATTACCTCGAACGCCACGGCGCCAGGACGCGCCTGACCTACGATGCCGAAAGGCGCAAAGCCAACCTGTTTGCAACCATTACGGGTGCGGCGGAAGGCAAGTCCGCATTCGGCACCGTGTTTTCCGGCCATACCGACGTGGTGCCGGTCAAGGGGCAGAACTGGGACACCGATCCCTTCGTCGCCCACGTCGCCGACGGCAAGCTGTTCGGCCGCGGCGCCTGCGACATGAAGGGCTTCATCGCCGTCTGCCTGGCGCGCTTGCCGGCGCTCGACCAGGGGCGCTTGCACACGCCGCTGCATTTCTCGTTCTCGTACGATGAGGAAGTCGGTTGCCTGGGCGTACGCGAATTGCTGGCCGACTTGCAGCGCAACGACATCCGGCCCACCGGCGTCATCATCGGCGAGCCGACCTCGATGCAGGCCGTGATCGCGCACAAGGGCAAGCGCTCCTACCGCTGCTCGGTGCATGGCCATGCGGCGCATTCCTCATGCCCGCACCTGGGCATCAACAGCATCGATTTCGCCGCGATGATGCAGCTGAAAATCCGCGAGATCGCCATGCGCGTGCGCGATTCGGAAGCCCGGGATTACGACTTCGATGTGCCGTATTCCTCCATCGTCACCACCATGTCCAATGGCGGCAACGCGCCCAACATCATTCCCGACAAGGCCGAGTTCGTGTTCGAACATCGCTTCTTGCCGGGTGTCGACCCGCAGCAGGTGTTCGAGGAAGTGAAGTCGTATGCGCAAAAGGAAATCGTGCCGCAGATGGCCATCGACGGCGCCCAGGGCCGCATCGAGTTCGAGACCCTGACCGCATATCCCTGCATGAGCACCGCGGCCGACGATCCGATCGTCGCCGCCGCGCTGCGCATCCTTGGCAGCGAACGCGCGCGCAAGGTCGGCTTCGGCACCGAAGGCGGCCTGTTCGGCGAAGCCGGCATGCCGGCCGTGATCTGCGGCCCGGGCGACATCGTCCAGGCCCACAAGCCCAATGAATTCGTCACGCTGGAGCAGTTGGCGCGTTGCGAAAGCTTCTTCGACAACTACTTGGCCTCGGCCAACCTGGACGCGGCCTGAGTTTTATCAAGGCCCCAAAAGCAAAGGCGCTTGCCCCTCAAGGGCAAGCGCCTTTTTCATTCCGCTTGGCCAGTGTCAGGCGGCCAGCCTGGGACGTTTCCGTTTATCCAGCGAGGCCGACAACGCCACGGTGGCCAGGCCCAGCAAGGCCACGGCCGAGCCGATCAGCGGCAAGTCGGTCAACGGCAAGCCGATGGAAATCGCCACACCGCCCAGCCAGGCGCCGGTGGCATTGCCGAGGTTGAACGCGCCCTGGTTCAGGGTCGAGGCCAGATTGGGGGCGCCGCGCGCGGTATCGAGCACCCGCACCTGCGCCGCCGGCACCACCGCGAAAGCGAATGCGCCCCAGGCGAACATGGTCACCAGGGTCGGCCATTTGTAGTGGCTGGTCCAGGAGAACAAGCCCAGCACGATGGCGATGCACAGGAAGATCGCGCACATCACCGGCATCAGTTTCCAGTCCGCCAGCTTGCCGCCGACCAGGCCGCCGACCGTGATGCCGGCGCCGAACAGCAGCAGCACCCAGCTTTCCTGTTGCACGGTGAAGCCGGTCACGTCCAGCAGGATGTAGGCGATATAGGTGATCACGCTGAACATGCTGATCGAGGCCAGCGTCGAGGTCAGCAGCGAGAGCTGCACCTGCGTGGCCATGATGGAACGGAATTCCTGGAAGATGTTGCCGCCTTGCATGGCGATCTTTTTCGGCAGCAGCGTCCATAGCAGGATCGCCGCCAGCACGCCGATGCCGGTCACCGCGCCGAAGGTGGAGCGCCAGCCGGCCGCGTGGCCGAACGCCGTACCCAGGGGGACGCCGAGGATATTGGCCACCGTCAGCCCGGTGAACATCAGCGCCACCGCCTGGGCGCGCTTATCGGGCGCGACCAGTTCGGCCGCCACCACCGAGCCGATGCCGAAGAACGCCGCGTGGCAGAACGCCGTGACGACCCGCGCCACCATCAGGAAAGCGTAGCTGGGCGCGATCGCGCACAGGATATTGCCAAGGATGAACAAGCTCATCAGCCCGACCAGCGCCTGCTTGCGCGGCCACTTGGCCGTCACGATGGCCAGGATCGGGGCGCCGGCGGCCACCCCCAGCGCATAGCCGGAAACCAGCATGCCGGCCGCCGGCGCCGAGACGCCAAGGTCGCGCGCGACGTCGGGCAGCAGGCCCATGATGACGAATTCAGTGGTGCCGATGCCGAAGGCGGCGATGGCGAGGGCGAACAAGGGCCAGTTCATGCGGATTCCAGGGAGGAAGGAAAGCGCAGCGGGAATCGCCGCGCGAAGCCGCAAGTTTACCGTCTGGCTGGAAATATTGCAGGCCGGGAAGCAAGCCTGCCGTCATTTGGCAACAGGAACGGGTCAGGCCGGACCGGCCGCCAGCGGCCGCGCCATCCAGTTCCTGAGCATGGACAGCAGCGCGCCATACGCCGGCAGGAAGAAGAGCAGGCTGATGGCGATCTTGAAGCAGTAGTCGACCACCGCGATTTCCACCCAATGCGCGGCCATGAAGGCGTCGTTGCTACGCCAGAAGGCGATCGAGAAGAAGGCCAGCGTGTCGCTGGCGTTGCCGAACAGCATGGACACCGAGGGCGCCAGCCACCAGCGCCGGCTGGCGCGCAGGCGATTGAACACCTGCACGTCAAGGATCTGGCCCAATGCATAGGCCATGAAACTGGCCAGCGCGATGCGCGCCACGAACAGGTTGAAATGCGCCAGCGCCCCGAAGCCTTGCCACTGGCCCATGTAGAACAGCGCCGACACCACATAGGAAACAAACAACGCCGGCAGCATCACCGCCAGGATGATGCGCCGGGCCAGCGGCGCGCCGAAGAAGCGCACCGTCAGGTCGGTCGCCAGGAAGATGAACGGAAAGCTGAACGCACCCCAGGTGGTATGGAAGCCGAAGATCGACACCGGCAACTGCACCAGATAATTGCTGGAGATGATCACCAGCAGGTGGAATAGCGAAAGCCAGGCCAGCACGGCCGTGTGCCGGCGCAGATCGATAGTTGTCATATGGACCTTTTTGATGAATGGGGTTAGGGAACCCATGGACGAAAATCCCGCACGCAGCGCGGGATGTGAAGGGCGCTACTTTACCATACCGCGCCCAGGCTCACGCGTTGCAGGCGCGTTCACCCGGGCGATGCCGGGCGGCGGGCGCCATTGACCGCCAGGTAGACCGCATACAGCGAGGTCGTCGCGGTGATGAACAGGCGATTGCCGCGCGGCCCGCCGAACGTCACGTTGGATACCACTTCCGGCATCAGGATCTTGCCCAGCAAGGCGCCGTCGGGCGCATAGCAATGCACGCCATCGCCGGCCGAAGTCCAGATATTGCCGCGTTCGTCCAGGCGGAAGCCATCAGCCAGGCCGGGATCGATGGTGGCGAACACCCGGCCGCCGGTAAGCCGTTGGCCATCCGTCACATCGAACTCGCGGATATGGTGCGGGCCGTCCTCGCGGTGGGTCTGGCCGGTGTCGGCGATGTACAGCTTCGATTCGTCCGGCGAGAAGGCCAGTCCGTTGGGGCGCTCCATGTCGCCGACGACGAGGGCGAGTTCGCCGCTGGCGCCGTCGATGCGGTAGACGTTGCAGGCGCCGATTTCGGTGTCCGCCCGGTAGCCTTCGTAGTCGCTGTTGATGCCGTAGTCGGGATCGGTGAACCAGATCGAGCCATCCGACTTCACCACCACGTCATTGGGCGAATTCAGGCGCTTGCCCTGCCAGTGCGAAGCCAGCGTAGTGATGCTGCCGTCGTGCTCGGTGCGCACCACTGCGCGCGCGCCATGCAGGCAGCCGACGATGCGGCCTTCCCGGTCCAGCGTATTGCCGTTGTTGAAATCGGACGGCTGGCGGAACACGCCGGCCCCCGCGCCTTCGGACCAGCGCAGCAGGCGGTTGTTGGGGATGTCGCTCCACACCAGCTCCTGCGTGGCCGGCAGCCACACCGGGCCTTCGGTCCAGCGGCTGCCGGTATGCAGGCAATCGAGCCGGGCCGTGCCGATCACCAGGCGGCGAAAGCGGGCATCGATATGCAGGTAGGGCGAAACGGCGGGGGCGGCAATGGCGGGTGCGACGGGAACGGTCATGGAGTCTCCTGGTTTTTGCCGTGATGATAACCTGCGTGTCGCCGGACGGCCGGCCGCGCGGAAATTCTTGCCGCTCACGCAATGAGCGTGCGGCCAGCGGTCAGGTTGATGCATATCAAGGCGCCCATTTGCCGCCGCGCCTATCCTGCAGTCTCCAATCAATCCCTGTTCGCCCGACGCAGCGGCTCGCGGTGCATTGCGCCTGTCGCGCATCCTGCCGGCCATGCGCCCGGGCGGCTGGCCAGGAGCATCCCATGCAAGTCGCCCATCCGTCATTGACGCCCGATTCCGCCAGCCTGGCAGGCATGAGCAAGAGCGTGCTGCGCAAGATGGACCAGCGCGGCCCGCGTTACACGTCCTATCCGACCGCCGACCGCTTCTCCGGCGATTTCGCTGTCGCCGACTACCTGCACGCCGTCTCCGACCGCCGCAGCATGGGGGCCTGGCGCGCGCTGTCGCTGTACCTGCACATCCCGTTCTGCGACACCATCTGCTACTACTGCGCCTGCAACAAGATCGTCACCAGGAACCGCGCCAAGGCCGCGCTCTACCTGAGTTACCTCAAGCGCGAGATCAGCATGCAGGGCTCGCTGTTCTCCGGCATGAACCAGGTCGAACAACTGCATTTCGGCGGCGGCACGCCGACCTACCTGTCGGATGGGCAGATGGGCGACCTGATGGCGCACATCCGCAAGAGCTTCACGCTGGCGCCGGACAATGTGGGCGAATACTCCATCGAGATCGACCCGCGCACCGTGTCGGTCGAACGCGTGCAGTCGCTGCGCGCGCAGGGCTTCAACCGCATCAGCCTGGGCGTGCAGGATTTCGATCCCGAGGTGCAGCGCGCCGTCAACCGGGTGCAGTCCGAGGAGCAGACGCTGGAAATCATCCGCGCCGCGCGCGCGGCCGGTTTCCGCTCGGTCAGCATCGACCTGATCTACGGCTTGCCGAAGCAGAATGTGATGTCGATGTCGCGCACGCTGGCCAAGGTGGTCGCGGCCAGCCCCGACCGCATTGCCGTCTACAACTACGCCCACATGCCGCAGTTGTTCAAGACGCAACGGCAGATCAATGAAGACGACCTGCCCGGTGCCGACAGCAAGCTCGACATGCTGTCGCTGTGCATCCGCCAGCTGAGCGCGGCCGGTTACGTCTACATCGGCATGGACCATTTCGCCAAGCCCGCCGACGATCTTGCGGTGGCCCAGCGCCAGGGCCGCCTGCACCGCAATTTCCAGGGCTACTCAACCCATTCGGAAAGCGACCTGGTGGCTTGCGGCGTGTCGGCCATCAGCGCCGTGGGCGGCAGCTACAGCCAGAACGAGAAGACCCTGGACGATTACTACGCGCGCCTGGAAAACGCCACGCTGCCGATTGCCCGCGGCATCCGGCTCGGCATGGACGACGTGCTGCGGCGCCTGATCATCCAGCGCCTGATGTGCAACTTCGAGCTGTCGATCAGCTCGCTGGAGATCGCCTATCCGATCGTCTTCCGCGAATACTTCGCGGCCGAGATGGAAAAGCTGCAGGCGCTGGAGGCGGACGGCCTGCTCCGGATCGAGCCGGAATGGATCACGGTCGAGCCCAAGGGCCGCCTGCTGATCCGCAACATCTGCATGGTGTTCGACCGCTACCTGGCGCAGGACCGCGAGCAAGCCGCGCCGCAGCGTTATTCGCAGACGCTCTGAGCCGCCGCGCCATCCGGCGTGACGATCGGCGGCAAGGCGGGGGAGATTCAGGCCAGCGCGCGCGCGCCGGGCGGCAGGCAGGCGTCCACGCCGGCGGCCAGCTTCTTCAGCGCCGCCAGGTCCACCACTTCCACATCGCGTTGTTCCACCGCCAGCAAGCCCTGCTTGCGGAACCTGGAGATCAGGCGGCTGATGCTTTCGATGGTCAGGCCAAGATAGTTGCCCACGTCCTGGCGCGTCATGCGCAACTGGAAGCGGGTCGGCGAATAGCCGCGCGCCGCGTAGCGTGAAGACAGGTTGACCAGGAAGGCCGCGAAGCGCTGTTCGGCGCGCATGTTCCCCAGCAGCATGATGACGTTTTGCTCGCTGGTGATTTCATGGCTCATGATGCGGTGGAAATGGCGCAGCAGGTGCGGGATCTGGCCGAACAGCTGTTCCAGGCGCGCAAACGGGATCTCGCATACTTCGCTGTCTTGCAAGGCCACGGCGTCGCACTGGTGGCGTTCGGTGCTGATGGCATCCATGCCCAGCAGTTCTCCGGGCATCTGGAAGCCGGTGATCTGGCGGTCGCCGTCGAGGTTTTCCTGATAAGTCTTGAAATGGCCCACGCGCACCGCGTACAGCGACGTGAAGCGGTCGCCGATGCGGTACAGGAAGTCGTCGCGCGCCACTTTGCGGCGGCCGATGATCTTGTCCAGGCGCTTCATGTCGGACTCGTCCAGGCCCATCGGCAGGCACAACTGGTGCATGCCGCAAGCGGTGCAGCTGCGCAGGGCCGAGCTGCTGGCGGCTTCGCGCGCGGCGGTCAGGGGAGAGTGGCAAGACTGGTTCATACGATGTTCCCGGCAGACATGTTGCGATATTCGATGGCCCTCATTTTAAGTCTGCGCGACAGGCGCGAAGCGGCGCCATGGCGGAATCAGGCGGCATTTCTTGCGCCAGATCAAACAAGCGGCAAGTAATCGGGAAAAGTTGCCGGCAGGTAGGCAAGGCGGCGCGCGATAAAAGGAAGAGGGGAAGGGAGAGGGGCGGTCTTGATGGGGGGATTGGGCGGTATCGCGGAGTTACCGGGGATCCGCGACTGCCCTTCCATGTGACCGTCTTGTTGTTGAACGTCAAACTGCAGGTGCTGCAGGTATTGCTCAGGCCGGGCTTGCCGCAGTGACTGCCACGGGCATTTCAGGCAGCGGCAGCGGCTTGCTGGTGGGACGGCCGCGGAAATCGGTCCAGCACAGGCGGTTGAAGTCGTACAGCTTGCAGCGGCGCGCGGTGTCGAAATACCAGCGCCACGAAAACTTCTGGATCACGATGCGGCCGGGCAGCATGGTTTCCAGTTTCTTCTGCGCCTGCTTCAGGCGGTACAGCGGCACGCTCATGTCCACATGGTGCGCGGTGTGTTCCATGATGTGGTGCAGCAGCGCGCCCCAGTGGCGGCCGAAGGTCAGGTGCACGGTGGTGGAGACGAAGGGCTGGGCCGCAGCCCAGGTGGTCTTGTCCTGGTACCACGCCACCGAGGTATGCGTGTGGTGCACATAGACCACGAAGCCGATCATCGCCTTCCAGAACAGGATGGGGAGGGCGAAGCCGGCAATGAACAGGCTCCAGAACGACTGGCCGGTCGCCTGCGCCGCCCAGGCCAGTCCGGCGATCCACGCCGCCGCCGCCAGGCTGACCAGCACGCCGTCCCACATGAACTCGGCGCGGCGGGTGGGCATCTGCTTCTTCGAGGGGAAGTACATGCGCTTCCACCACATATCCACCAGGTAGTACAGGCCGGGCGCCCAGCCGCTGCGGTAGAGGCGCTCCAGTTGCCGGCGCCAGCGCGGCAGGGCGCGGAATTCCTCGATGGTGCGCGGTTGCCAGACGAAGTCGAAACCCTTCAGGTTGGTATAGCCGTGATGCACCACGTTGTGGCCGATCGCCCACAGGCTGTAAGGCGTCAGCGAGGGCATGAACAGGATACGGCCCAGCCAGGTATTGAGTTTGCGGTTGGGGGTGAAGCTCTGGTGGCAGGCATCGTGGCCGAGGATGAACAGGCGGCCGATGACGAAACCGGTCGCCATGCCCAGCAGGATCTTGCCGATCAGCCACGGCATCCAGACGATGGCTGCCAGTCCCAGGCCGAACAGGCAGTAATCGATGGCTGACAGCCAGAGCGCAATGGCGGTGCTGCGCTGGCTGATCGGGATCACCCAGGAACGGATGACCTTGCGGTGCGGCATCGGTGCGCCGGGCGCCACCGGCGTGGTATGCGAAGTTGTCGGCATCGTGATGGAACCTCTTCTTGCTTAAGGGACGGACGGCGGAGCGGGTCAGAAGCGATAGCCGACGCCGACGCCGAACAGCCAAGGATCGATCCTGACGGTGCTGACCTTGGCGCCGCCGACCTTCACGTCGCTGCGGATCTGGACTTTCTTGAGATCGAAGTTGATCAGCCAGTGCCGGTCGATCTTGATGTCCAGGCCGGCCTGCAGGGCGCCGCCGATGCTGTGGTTGTCCAGTTCGGCCGCGCCGCCCAGCACGTTGACGTTGGAAACGCGGGTGTAGTTGAGGCCGGCGCCGACATAAGGCGAAAAGCGCGACTCCGGCGTGAAGTGGTATTGCAGCAGCAGGGTCGGCGGCAATTGCTTGAAGCTGCCGATGTTCCGGCCGGAAAGGCGCACGTCGTGCTTCTGCGGATAGGTCAGGATCAGCTCGGCCGCGATGTGCGGGGTGAAGAAGTAGCTGATGTCGATTTCGGGGATGGTCTTGGAGCTCACGGTCAACTGGTCCGCCTGGGTGGTCACGCCGGCGACTGGATCGGATTTGTTGTCGGGGCTGATATTGACGGCGCGCAGGCGCACCAGCCAGGGGCTTTGCGCTTCCTGCGCAAAGGCGGCGGGAGCGGCGAAGGAGGTAGCGAAGGCCGCGGCTGCGGCGGCGATGGTCACGAGTTTTTTCACGGGCTTTTACCTGACGGTTGACGATGCCCGAAAGGTACGCGTGAAGCGAGGCAGCGGCTTTGATGCTGATCAAGCGGCAGGAATTCGAACTTGCTGGAAATGTGAGGGGAATCGGTATGGATGTGGTGTTTTTCTGCAGGATGGTATGCAGGCGAATGTAAAAAAACGGCCCGCAAGATTGCGGGCCGCTTCTGTTTCGTCGGTACTACTGTTCGCCGCTTATTCTTTGTAACGCGCTTCGCGCGCCAGCTTGGTCAGATTCTCCGGATCTTCGAAGGCCTTGTAATAGGCGTTGAGCGCCGGGGCGCCGCCCAGGTGGGCGTACAGCACGCGCTGGCCCTTGAAGTGGCCCTTCTTGGCCATGTCGATCAGGCCGTCGATGGATTTGCCTTCATATACCGGGTCGGTCAGCATCGCTTCCATTTCGGCGGCGGTGCGGATGGCGGCGATGGTCTGTTCGCTCGGCAGGCCGTAGGCCGGGCCGCTGTAGTCGGGAATGATTTCGATGTCGGCGTCTTTCAACACCACCTTCTTGCCGCCCTTGGAGGCGATCAGTTCGCAGGTGTCGTTGGCGATCTTGGTGACCGCGCGGCGGGTCATCGCCTCGTCGTCGGCGGTGTCGATGCCGATCACGCGGCGGCGCTTGTCCTGCGCGGCGAAGCCGACCACCATGCCGGCTTGGGTGGAGCCGGTACAGGTCGCCACCACGATGTTGTCGAAGAAGATGCCCAGTTGCTGTTCCTGCATCGCCACTTCATCGGCGAAGTTGGCGTAGCCCAGGCCGCCCAGCGGGTGGTCCGAAGCGCCGGCCGGGATCGGGTAGGGCTTGCCGCCCTTGGCGCGCACTTCTTCCAGTGCGCGGGTCCAGGTGTCTTTTTCGGTGGTCGAGTAACCGTAGCCGCCCATGATCGGGTTACCGCCCATGATGCGGGTCAGGAGGATGTTGCCGACCTTGTCGTAGACCGGGTCGTCCCATTCCAGCCAGGTTTCCTGCACGGTGTAGGACTTCATGCCGACCGCGGCCGCGGCTGCGCACACCTGGCGCGTGTGGTTGGACTGGATGTTGCCGATCGAGACCAGCGTGTCGCAGCCCTTGGCCAGCGCATCGGCCACCAGCCATTCCAGCTTGCGGATCTTGTTGCCGCCGAAGGCCAGGCCGGAGGAGACATCGTCGCGCTTGGCCCAGATCTCGGTGCCGAGCATCGCGGACAGGCGCTCCAGTTTGTGGATGGGGGAAGGAAAGAAGCCCAGCGTCTTGCGCGGGAACAGTTTGTCGAGTGCCAGCATAGGGTGCTCCGTCAGGTTCAGGTCGGTGGGAAATCGGTGCGATTCACGTTGAATCGACGGGATCAACTTTACGCCTGCGGTTTTAAATGGTGTTTCCGAATTTATGCCATTATTCGGATTGTTGAAGCGACAGATTTTTATATGTCGAAATAAACATCCATAAAAAACGTCTTTCAGGGAATTTTCATCATGTCACTCGACCGCATGGACAAGCGCATCCTCAAGGCGCTGCAGAAGGACGGCCGCATCGCCAACGCCGAACTGGCCAAGAAGGTCGGCATGAGCGCCACCGCCTGCTGGAACCACACCAAGCGCCTGATGGACGAGGGTTACGTGAAGGATGTGCGCGCCATCCTCGATCCGGAAAAGCTGGGCTTGCCGGTATTGGTGACGGTGGGCGTGGTGCTGGACCGCTCGACGCCGGAAAGCTTCGCCGAGTTCGAGAAGGCGGTGCGCGATATCGCGGCCGTGCAGGAGTGCCTGTTGCTGGCCGGCGAATTCGATTACTGGATCAAGCTGCGCGTCAAAGACCTGCAGGCCTTCAACCGTTTGCATGCCAACACGCTGCTGCGCCTGCCGGGCGTGCGCCAGTTGCGTTCCTTCTTCGTGCTCAACGAAGTCAAGAACAGCTACGAACTCGTGGTCGAGTGAACGATTCGCGGACAGGCTCTATACTATTTCCTTGTATTCCATTCACGAGGATTTTACTAATGACATCTGCCGCTGCCTCTGCCCCATCATCCGAATCGCAACTGCGCACGTTCTACCCGCCCATCGAACCTTACGACCAGGGCTTGCTGGATGTGGGCGACGGCCATCGCGTGTATTGGGAGGTGTGCGGCAATCCGCGCGGCAAGCCGGTGGTGTTGCTGCATGGCGGCCCTGGCGGCGGCATCAGCCCGTCGCACCGGCGCCTGTTCAACCCGGAGAAATACCGCATCGTGCTGTTCGACCAGCGCGGTTGCGGCCGCTCGCTGCCGCATGCCAACCTGGAAGCCAATACCACCTGGGATCTGGTGGCCGATATCGAGCGCCTGCGCGAGATGCTCAAGATCGAGAAATGGCAGGTATTCGGCGGCTCCTGGGGCAGCACGCTGGCGCTGGCCTATTCCCAGACCCATCCCGAACGCGTCACGGAGCTGGTGTTGCGCGGCATTTTCCTGCTGCGCAAGGCGGAGCTGGACTGGTATTACCAGGAAGGCGCGTCATGGATGGCGCCGGACCGCTGGGATGAGTTCCTCGCACCCATTCCCGAGGCCGAGCGCGGCGACCTGATGAGCGCCTACCGCAAGCGCCTGACCGGCGACGACGAGGCCGCCAAGCTGGAGGCGGCGCGCGCCTGGAGCCGTTGGGAGGCCAGCACCATCACGCTGGTGCCCGACGAGCAGATGATCGATTCCTTCAACGACGCCTTGTTCGCGCTGGCCTTTGCGCGCATCGAGAACCATTACTTCGTCAACCGCGGCTTCATGGAAGAAGGGCAGTTGCTGGCCAATGCATCGCGCCTGAAGGGTATTCCGGGCGTGATCGTGCAGGGACGCTATGACCTGGCGACGCCGGCCCGTTCGGCATGGGACCTGGCCAAGGCCTGGCCGGATGCGCAACTGCACATGATTGACAGCGCAGGCCATGCCTACAGCGAACCGGGGATACTGGATAAGCTGATCCGGGCTACCGATGCGTTTGCGGATCGGTGAGATGGTGGGGGATTTTGTTTTGGGGGTAGCAATTTAGTAGTCTGGTCTTGTTGCGTGCAGATGTACTGGCTTTATACTTTTCTTTCTTCGGTCGGAACGGAGCGCCGGGGGCGGCCCGGCAGCCGCTCACTTTTCTTGTCTCGCCAAGAAAAGTAAGCAAAAGAAGGGTTGGAGCACTGCTCCAACAAGGCAACTACCCAGCCCCTTCGGGGTTCCCGACGGATCGGGCAAAAAAATGGGCAAGGCAGAGTCGCTTCGCTCCGACTGCCTTGCTGATCCATTTTTTTGCCCGATCCGCCGGCTGGTTAGATGCGACGTCTTATCCGGCTCGCCTTCGGCATCGCGGTGCTTGCGACTGGCTTGGTTCAAGGAATGGCGCCAATGCGCAACTCCCCTCCCAATCCCGATGCCGTAGGCGAGGCGTTCAGGTTTTCTCCCCTTGTGGGCCAGCCGTTGGAGTGCCATGAAAAATGGATCAGCGAGGCAGTCGGAGCGAAGCGACTCTGCCTCGCCCATTTTTCATGGCGCTCCAACGGGTACCCCGAAGGGGCTGGCACTTAGGGGGCGCCTTTCTTTGCTTACTTTCTTTGGCGAAGCAAAGAAAGTGAGCGGCTGCCGGGCCGCACCCGGCGCTCCGCTCCGACCGAAGAAAGAAAAGCATAGAGCCAGTACATCTGCACGAAGCAAGAGCAGACTACCCTTCCAAAAAAACATCAAACTAATACCCCCACCAACACAAAGCAACTCAGCACGCCCACATATCAGCACACTCACATAGGTGAGCGCATCATCAGCCCTTACAGATCCTTGGCAAGATCCGCCACCAGATAATCAAGAAAGATTTCCACGCTACGCGGCAGGGTGCGCCCGGCCAGCGTCTGCACTTCGACGAAACGGCCGTCGTTGGGGCAGTCGCGGATCGGGCGGATGGTCAGTTCGCCGCTGGCGATGCGGTAGCGCACCGTCACTTCGCCGGTGATGGACAGCGCATCGTTGTCGAGCAGGTAATTGTGCAGCGACTGGATGTAGTTGCTGGTCATCACCGGTTCGATCGCCACATGCTGGCGGCTGCAGGCAATGTCGAACAACTGGCGCAGCGTGGTGGTGGGATCGGGCAGGGCCATCGGATAGGCGCGGATCTGCGACACCGAAATCTGGCGGAAGCGCGCCAGCGGATGGTCGTGCCGCATCACCAGCGAGATCGGCCCCGGCTGGCGGTGCACCACCTTGATTTCCGGCTCCGGCAGGCGCGCGAACGTCAGGCCGATGTCGGCGTTGCCCTCGCGCACCTGGCGCGAGACCACGGCCGGGGCGCCGACGAAGAGCTGGAACACGAAGCCGGGATATTTCTTCTGGAAAGCGTTGATCAGGCGCGGCAGGAAATCGATGGCGAAACCCTCCGACGACGACAGCCTCACGCGGCCGCTGCGCAATCCCTTCAAGGCCTGCAGGTCGGCCACCACGCGATCGGCCTCCAGCGCCACCTTGCGCGCGTGCGCGGCCAGCATTTCCCCGCCGGCCGAGAGCACCATGCCGCGCGGCCGGCGTTCGAACAGCACGGTATCGAGGGCATCTTCCAGGCTGCTGATCTGGCGGCTGATGGCCGAGCTGGCCACATTGAGCCGTTGCGACGCCTCGCTGATCGAGCCGCAACGCACGACTTCCAGGAAATAACGCAGGGCGGTGTCTTGCAGGTGCTGTGATTTCATCGTTGACCTCTTTTCACGCCGGTTGGCGAAGCGCGCCCAGGCAGGCGCAAAAGATTTTCATGGTTTATTTGGTGCGTTCTTCACGGCTTTGGTGCGCCGCCGGACAGAACGCCGGCGCCGAAAATGCTGCATCTGCGCGGCAAGCCATGATCCTGCTGCGATACGGGTTTTCGAGGCGCCAATACATTGTGGTGCACAAACCTATCCATCTCTTTTCGGCAACGGAGGCATAGAAATTTGCTTATTGCGGCATCGATAAAGACCGGCCTAGTATGCCCTCGACGTCGCTGTTTTTTCAAACATTTCTCTTTCACGAAGGGGTTGAAATGAACGCAATGAAGACATCTTTATTGGCCTGGTCGCGATGTGCATTGCTGGCGGCAGGCGCCGCCGCATCGTTTTCCGCGATGGCCAACAAGGCCAATGACACACTGGTGTATGCGTCCGACAGCGAAGTCGAAAACATCAGCCAGTACCACAACAACCTGCGCGAAGGCGTGATCCTGGCCCACCTGATCTGGGACACCCTGATCTACCGCGATCCCAAGACCAACGAGTACAAGCCGCAGCTGGCCACCGCCTGGAAATGGGAGTCGCCCACCGCGCTGGTGCTGGATCTGCGCCAGGGCGTGCAATTCCAGAACGGCGACAAGTTCAGCGCCGACGACGTGGTGTTTACCTTCAACTATGTGGTGTCGCCCGAGTCCAAGGCGGTCACGCGCCAGAACACCGACTGGATCAAGAGCGCCGACAAGCTGGGCGACTACAAGGTGCGCATCAACCTGAAGGCGCCGTTCCCGGCGGCGCTGGAATACCTGGCCGGCCCGCTGCCGGTCTATCCGGCGGCTTACTTCAAGAAGGTCGGCCTGGACGGTTTCGCCAAGGCGCCGATCGGCACCGGGCCCTACAAGGTCACCAGCGTGACGCCGGGGCAGGGCGTGACCCTGGTGAAGAACGCCAACTACTTCAAGGACAGCCCGCAGGGCCAGCCCAGCATCGGCAACATCAAGTTCGTGGTGATCCCCGATCCGGAAACCCGCGCGGCGCAACTGATGACCGGCGCCATCGACTGGATCTGGCGCGTGCCGCCCGACCAGGCCGATTCGCTCAAGACCAATCCCAAGCTGACGGTGCAAAGCGGCGAAACCATGCGCATCGGTTTCATCACGCTCGATACCACCGGTTCGTCTTCGCCCAATTCGCCGTTCAAGGACTTGCGCGTACGCCAGGCGGTCAACCATGCGGTCAACCGCAAGGGCTACGCCGACAACCTGATGCGCGGCGGCAGCCAGCCGGTCTATACCGCCTGTTTCCGTACCCAGTTCGGCTGCGATAGCAACGCCGCCATCAAGTTCGACTACAACCCGGCCAAGGCCAAGCAGTTGCTGGCCGAAGCCGGCTATCCCAACGGCTTCGACACCGACATCTACGCCTACCGCGAACGCGAGGTGGCCGAAGCCATCATCGGCGACCTGCACAAGGTCGGCATCCGTGCGCGCCTGCACTACATGAAGTTCGCGGCCCTGCAAAACGAATACCGCAGCGGCAAGACCCCGATGAGCTTCTATTCCTGGGGCTCGTTCTCGATGAACGACACCTCGGCCTTCGCCGGCGTGTACTTCAAGGGCAGCGCCGACGACATCACCAAGGACCCGCAACTGCAGCAATACCTGCAGGTCGCCGACTCCTCGATCGACCCGGCGGTGCGCAAGGCCAACTACACCAAGGCGCAGGAGTTGATTTCCAGGCAAGCCTATGTGGCGCCGATGTTCTCGTATTCGACGTTCTATGCGTACAACGCGCAACTGAAGTTCCAGGGCTATCCGGATGAACTGCCACGGTTCTACGAGGCCAGCTGGAAATAAGCATAGGGCAAGCCGCAAGCGCCGGGCAGGCGCGCAACTTGCAAGCACTGTCCGGCGCGCGACGCCTGCCGCGCAGCCACGATCTTCCTGATGAAGGGAACGCCGCCATGTTGATATTCATCCTGCGCCGTCTGGCCATCGCCCTGTGCGTGGCGCTGACGGTATCCATCGTCAGTTTCTCGCTGCTGCACATGTCGGGCGACCTGGCCACCGCCATTGCCGGGCCCGAATCCAGCGCCGCCCAGGTCGAGCAGATCCGCGTGCAGTTCGGGCTGGACCGGCCGATGGCCACGCAGTACGTGGACTGGCTGGCCAAGGCGGTGCGGCTGGACTTCGGCAACTCCTTCTATTTCAACGGCCCGGTGATGGAGATGATCGCCGAACGCCTGCCGATCACCTTCAAGCTGGGCGGCAGTGCCTTGCTGCTGGCGATCCTGGTGGCCATTCCGCTGGGCGTGCTGGCGGCCATCTACCGCGACACCTGGCTGGATCGCGCGGCGCTGCTGGTGGCGGTGGTGGGGCAGGCCATGCCCAGTTTCTGGTTCGGCCTGACGCTGATCCTGGTGTTTGCCGTCACGCTGCACTGGCTGCCGGTGGCGGGCAATGAAAGCTGGCAGCACTTCATCCTGCCGGCGGTGGCATTGGGCTACTACGCCATGCCGGCGATGATGCGCCTGACCCGCTCCGGCATGCTGGAAGTGCTGGGCTCGGACTACATCCGCACCGCCCGCGCCAAGGGCCTGTCCAAATCCCGGGTGGTATTCAAGCATGCGCTGCGCAACGCGGTCATCCCGGTGGTGGCGCTGGCGGCGGTGGAACTGGGCTTCATGCTGGGCGGCTCGGTGGTGATCGAATCGGTCTACTCGATGCAGGGCCTGGGCCAGCTGGCCTGGGACGCCATCTCGCGCAACGACTATCCGGTGGTGCAGGCGGTGGTGCTGATCATCGCCATGTTCTACATCGGCCTGACCTTCCTGGCCGACATCATCAATGCGCTGCTCGATCCGCGCATCCGCACCCGCTGAACTTGCTGATTCCGCTCAAGGAGCCGACATGACGACCACATCCTCCACCCTGGCGCCGGGCGCGTTGCTGCAGGGCGCATTGAAACCGGCGCCGGCCTGGCGCCGCAAGCTCAACCGCTTCCTCGGCCATCGCGGCCTGACGCTGGGCGCGGTGGTGCTGCTCCTGATCGTGCTGGCGGCGATCTGCGCACCGCTCCTGGCGCCGCATGACCCGTTCAACCAGGATGTCTCGGCGCGGCTGATCCCGCCGGTGTGGAACGCACAGGGCAGTTGGGAGCACATCCTCGGCACCGACAAGCTGGGTCGCGATTATCTGTCGCGGCTGATCTACGGCGCCCGCGTGTCGCTGACGATCGGCATCGCCGCCGCGCTCATCTCGGGCCTGATCGGCACCACGCTGGGGGTGCTGGCCGGTTACTTCGGCGGCCGCACCGACGCCGTCATCAGCTACCTGATCACCACCCGCCTGGCCATGCCGGTGGTGCTGGTGGCGCTGGCGATGGCGTCGCTGGTGGGCGGTTCGCTCAAGGTGGTGATCATCCTGCTGGGCCTGTTGCTGTGGGACCGTTTCGCGGTGGTCACGCGCTCGGCCACGCAGCAGATCCGCGACGCCGAATTCATCGCCGCGGCCAAGTCCATCGGCGCTTCCACGCCCTATATCCTGGCGCGCGAAATCCTGCCCAACATCATGGGCGTGTTGATCGTGGTGGCGACGCTGGAGATGGCCCACGCGATCCTGCTGGAAGCGACTCTTTCCTTCCTCGGCCTGGGCGTGCAACCGCCTACCCCGTCGTGGGGCCTGATGGTCGCGGAAGGCAAGTCCTACATGTTCTTCAAGCCCTGGGTGATCGTCATTCCCGGCCTGGCGCTGGCGGTGCTGGTGCTGGCCATCAACCTGGTGGGCGACGGCATCCGCGACATCAATGCGCCCGATGGCCGCAACTGAGCCGTACCGATCGCAGTCAAGGAGAAAGCCATGAGCATATTGCTGGATGTGAAAAACCTGAAGGTCGACCTGCCCACCGAAAACGGCACGCTGCATGCGGTGCGCGGCATCGACTTCCAGGTGCGGCGCGGCGAGATGCTGTGCCTGGTCGGCGAATCGGGCTGCGGCAAGTCGATGACTTCGCTGGCGCTGATGGGCTTGTTGCCGCGCCGCGCGCAGTGCAGCGCCGACCATATCCTGTTCGACGGCGCCGACTTGAACGGCATGCCCGAGCAGCAACGAATGCAGCTGCGCGGCAAGCGCATGGCGATGATCTTCCAGGAGCCGATGACCTCGCTCAATCCAGCCTATACGCTGGGCAACCAGCTGTGCGAAGCGATGCTGCAACAGCCGCGCGTCACCCGCGCCGAGGCGCGCGAGCGGGCGATCTACCTGTTGCATCGCACCGGCATCGCCAATGCCGAAGACCGGTTGCGCCAGTATCCGCACCAATTGTCCGGCGGCCTGCGCCAGCGCGTGATGATCGCCATGTCGCTCATGTGCGGCCCCGACCTGATCATCGCCGACGAACCGACCACCGCGCTGGACGTGACCATCCAGGCGCAGATCCTGCGCATGATCCGTGAGCTGCAGCAAGAGTTCGGCACGGCGGTGGTCTTCATTACGCACGACCTCGGCGTGGTTTCGCGCATCGCCGACCGCGTGGCGGTGATGTATGCGGGGCAGGTGGTGGAGACTGCCGATGTCGGCCAATTGTTCGAGAACCCGCGCCACCCGTACACGCGCGGCCTGCTCAATTGCATTCCGGTGCGCGGCAAGACGCTGCCGGGCAGCCGCCTGCAGGCCATTCCCGGTGTGGTGCCCAGCCTGGTCGGCAACGTCACCGGCTGCGCCTTCCGCAACCGCTGTACGCTGGCCGACGCCGGCTGCGAGGCCGAGCCGCCGATGGCGGCGCGCGGCAGCGACGGCCATCCGCACTCCGCGCGCTGCCACAAGCCGGATGCGCTGACGCAAACCGAACCGATGGAGGTGCTGGCATGAACATGGGCGATCTGGGAAAACTGTTGCCGGACGAAGCGCCGGCTCCCGGCGGCGACATCGCGCTGGAATTGTGCGCGCTGTCGAGGGTGTACCAATTGAAGCGCGGCATGTTCAAGGCGCCGGTGGCGTTGAAGGCGGTCAACGACGTGTCGCTGCGCCTGTACCGCGGCGAGACGCTGGGGCTGGTGGGCGAGTCCGGCTGCGGCAAGAGCACCCTGGCCAAGATGCTGCTGGGCCTGCTGGAGCCGACCTCGGGCAATGTGCTGGTCAACGGCCAGGAGGTAGACCCGACCAGGCGCCGAGACAATGCGCGCCATATCCAGCCGATCTTCCAGGACCCGTATTCGTCGCTCAACCCGCGCAAGACCGTGGCGCAGATCGTCGGCCTGCCGCTGAAGCTGCATGGCATCGGCGACGCCGCCGGGCAGGAGAAGGCGGTGCGCCGGATCCTCGACCTGGTGGGCATGCCCGAGCGCACCTACGGGCAGTATCCGAACCAGCTGTCCGGCGGCCAGCGCCAGCGCGTGGCGATCGCGCGCGCGCTGATCCTGCGGCCCGACATCCTGATCTGCGACGAGCCGACCTCGGCACTGGATGTGTCGGTACAGGCGCAGATCCTGAACCTGCTGCTGGACCTGAAGGCCGAGTTCGGGCTCACCTATCTGTTCATCAGCCATGACCTGGGTGTAGTGGAGCACCTGGTGGACCGGGTGGCGGTGATGAACCAGGGCTGCATCGTCGAACTGCAGACGCGCGAGAAGATTTTCAGCGATGCCCAGCATCCCTATACGCGCATGCTGCTGGCGTCGGCGCTTACCCCCGAGCCGGGCCGCGGCATCCCCGAGCTGGCCGCGGCGGCCTGAACGACGCCATCGCAACCGAACGGAATGCACGACGCCGAAGCGGGCAGGCCGCCTGCCGCCGCCGCGGATGAATGAATTGAACCAGACCCAGACCCAGAACCAGACTTAGCTTAGAGGAGAAGCAGCATGAGCAGAGCACAAGCCATCGCCGGCGTGGAGGCGTATTTCGATGACGGCCGTTTCATGGAAACGATGCAAAAGCGCGTGGCCATCCGCACCGAGAGCCAGGAGCCGGCCAGCCGTCCCATCCTGTACGACTATCTCAACCAGGAGATGGCGCCTTACCTGCAGGGCCTGGGCTTTACCTGCGAGGTGGTGGAGAACCCGCTGCCTGGCGGCAGCCCGTTCCTCATCGCCGAACGCCTGGAGGAAGCGGCGGCGTTCACGCTGCTGACCTACGGCCATGGCGATGTCGTGCGCGGCTACGACCAGCAATGGCGCGCCGGCCTGTCGCCCTGGGAAATCGTGGTCGACGGCGACCGCTGGTATGGCCGCGGCACCGCCGACAACAAGGCGCAGCACACGATCAACCTGGCCGCGCTGGAAGAGGTCATCAAGGCGCGCGGCGGCAAGCTGGGCTACAACGTCAAGGTGATCCTGGAGATGGGCGAGGAAACCGGCTCGCCCGGCCTGAACGCCGTGTGCCAGGCATATGCCGGGCGCCTCAAGGCGGATGTCTTCATCGCCTCCGACGGGCCGCGCGTGAACGCGCCTACGCCGACCATGTTCCTCGGCTCGCGCGGCGGCTGCAACTTCGACCTCACGGTCAACCTGCGCGACGGCGGCCACCATTCCGGCAATTGGGGCGGCTTGCTGCGCAATCCGGGCGTGCGCCTGGCCAATGCCATCGCTTGCCTGGTCGATGGCCGCGGCCGCATCCGCGTTCCCAGCCTGCTGCCGGAATCGTTGCCGCAAAGCGTGCGCAACGCGCTGGCCGAGGTCAAGGTCGGCGGCGGCCCTAGCGATCCCGAGGTCGATGCCGAATGGGGCGAGCCCGGCATGACGCCGGCCGAGCGCGTATTCGGCTGGAACACGCTGGAGGTGCTGGCCTTCAAGACCGGCAATCCGGAAGCGCCGGTCAACGCCATTCCCGGCCGCGCCAGCGCGCATTGCCAGATCCGTTTCGTGGTCGGCAGCGACGACCGCAACTTCATCGCCAACATTCGCGCCCATCTCGACGCGCATGGCTACGACGACGTGGCGGTGACATTGTCGGGCGTGCAGTTCGCCGCCACCCGCCTCGATCCGGACGACGAATGGGTGCGCTGGGGGCTGGCTTCGATGCAGGAGACCAGCGGCAAGAAGCCCACGCTGCTGCCCAACCTGGGCGGTTCGCTGCCCAACGATGTGTTTTCCGAAACGCTGGGGCTGCCGACGCTGTGGGTGCCGCACTCGTATCCGGCCTGCTCGCAGCACGCACCCAACGAGCATATACTGGCCAGCGTTTCGCGCGAGTCGCTGCAGGTGATGGCAGGCCTGTTCTGGGACCTGGCAGAGCAAGGCAGGCAAGTCATGGCGCGCCGCGCGGTTGCATGACAGAGTTCCAGCATCCATCGGAGAACGAGATTGACTGACGCCAATGCCACCCAGGCCGCCAAGGCCTATTGCCGGATCGACGACCTGGACGACATCCGGGAAGACATCGTCGGCATCCGCCGCCATATCCACCAGCATCCCGAGCTTTCCTTCCAGGAGGCGGATACCGCGGCGCTGGTGGCCGCACGGCTGGAAGAGTGGGGGTACGCGGTCACGCGCAACATCGGCGGCAACGGCCTGGTGGGCACGTTGCGCGTCGGCGGCAGCCCGCGCAGCATCGGCTTGCGGGCCGACATGGATGCCTTGCCCATTACCGAGCAGACGGGGCTGGCGTATGCCAGCCGCAACCATGGCGCCATGCATGCCTGCGGCCATGACGGACATACCGCCATGCTGCTGGGGGCGGCGCGCCAGCTGGCGCGCACGCGCAATTTCGACGGCACGCTGCACCTGATCTTCCAGCCGGCCGAGGAGGCGGGTTTCGACAGCGGCGCCCAGAAGATGCTGGAAGACCGCCTGTTCGAACGTTTCCCCTGCGACGCCGTGTTCGGCATCCACAACCATCCGGGCGTGGCGGCCGGCACCTTCATGTTCCGCAGCGGGCCGTTCATGGCGGCGTGCGATACGGTCAAGATCAAGCTCGTCGGGAAAGGGAGCCACGCCGCGCGCCCGCACTTGTCGGTCGATCCGGTGGTGACGGCGGCCAGCCTGGTGATGGCGTTGCAGACGGTGGTCTCGCGCAATGTCGACCCGATGGAAACGGCGGTGGTCACCGTCGGCTCGCTGCATGCCGGGAATGCGTCCAACGTGATCCCGGAGTACGCGACCCTGGAGCTCAGCGTGCGCTCCTTCAAGCCTGAAGTGCGCGAGCTGCTGGAAACGCGCATCCGGGCGCTGGTCGAGACGCATGCCGCCAGCTACGGCGCGCACGCCGAGATCGATTACCTGCGCGGCTATCCGGTGTTGGTCAACAGCGATGCCGAGACCGAGTTCGCGCGCAACGTGGCGTTGGAACTGGTGGGTGAAGAGAACGTGATCGCGCCGTTCGGCCCGATCGCCGGCAGCGAGGATTTCGCCTATTTCCTGCAGCAGCGCCCCGGTTGTTTCCTACGGGTAGGGAACGGCCAGGGCCGGCCGATGCTGCATAACGCCCACTATGACTTCAACGACGAGAACATCCCGGTCGGCGCCGCCTATTGGACCCGGCTGGTGGAGCGCTGGCTGGCGGGCCAGCCGGGCTGAACGGCAGGGAAGCCGCGCCGGCGCCGCTTATGCCGCCGGCGCATAAGCGCATGACGAATGCTTTGTTTCGGATTGGAAGCGGTTTCGATATAGTGAATCCGTCTCCTCAATAACCTCTTGGACTTGGACATTGAGTTTGAACCCGCCACGCGCTAGCCTGGCGGGTTTTCTTTTGGCGCGTCCGGTTTCCAGGTTTTCCCGCTGTGCCGCGGGGCCCGTGGAAGCCGCCGGGGCTTGCCCGTTCTTTTCCATGAGAAAATGGCGGCATGCAAAATTCATCTCCATCTGCGCAGAACCTGCGCCCGCTGATCCCGTTGGCCGACTATCAGCGTATCTTCCGCGTCGTGCATTCGGTACTTCAAAGCGTCGAGGCGGACATTCCCGCCGCAAGTTTTTTCTTCAGCGTCACCGCGGCGCAGATGCTGAAGAAGTTTTACAAGCGCAATGCGTTTCCCGTGGCGGGCGCAGCGTTCTACCTGATCAACCAGGAGAGCGGCGGCGCGCTCTCCTTCGGCGTGCTGGGCGAGGATGCGCGGTCCGTCTCCAGCAACCATGACGCATTCCATGCCTGGGTCCAATGCGACGGTTACGCGATCGATTTCATGGCGCCGGTATTTCAGGAGCTGCTCGCTGCGGCGGGTCATGCGCTACCGGTGCCGCGCCGCATGTTCCAGAAGGATCTCGGGCGCATGAGCGCGTCGGCCACGGCGTTGGCGGCGCCGGGCGACTTTTTCCTGCATCCCGATCTGGCGCTGACGCGCGAGTTGCTGCAGCAGTTCATGGCCAAGAAAGCGCTGACCAACCTGTCGCAAGTGTGCGTGGACTGGTACCGCAAGCCGCCCAAGGCAATGCCGGACGATCTCGCGCTGCAAGGCGGCGATGGCGAGGTTGCGCGCATCCGGCTCAATCCCGTGGCGGTCGAGGGCGTCTGGTAGGCATTGCCTGAGGGCGCTTGCAGGAGGAGAGAGGGAAGTGCTGAAGACAGAAGACGGAAGGCCGGCCTCCGGAGGGAGGGTGTGCTGGACGAGTGTCCAACACACCGTGCGATCATGCATATCGGTTGCATGTACCGCACTAGAACCAGCAGGATAGCCGCGCTGTGTGACGGCAGGATGACATGCCGGCACGGCGATAAAAAATAATCCGATCCGCTGCTTCGTGGCGCGATGTCATTCCGGCGTCATACGCCGTCGTTATTATCCTCCCTGTCTCCTCTGTACCTGTTGCAGATGTTTCGCCTGCGATGCGAGCGCATCGCAGGCTATTTTTTTCCACGGGTCTTGCGCCCGTCATCGAATCCGATTTTTGCTGCAGAGCTTCACGCCAACGCCGGAAGTGGCGTCGTAACCCGGCAGTACGCACACGTGTTGGAAGCTGCGATCCTCCCTTCCCGGCAGGTGAAAGCCTGATCCGGTCACGCGGCGCGGGGTGCGTCCCCACCTGTTCACGATCTTGTCGTGGGTCGTGAACGGGTGACGCTCTGCAGTATTTCTCCCGCCCTTTTTCTCCCCTGTTCCGTATTGCCGGTTCCTGCCCAACATTGCGCGGAAAATGGAATCTCTTTTCTTTTCAATGGCTTGGGCTACTTGTCAAAATCTTTTCCACAGGCTTACTCCCAAAAAGTGTGGATATCTTTGCCTTGCAGCGGATGGGGGATACCATTTTGCCCGGGTCTTGCACGGATGGATGCGATGGCCGCCGTTTTGCCGCACTTTGCTACGGAAATGGAAATCCCTTTTCAATCAATGGCTTAATCTGCTTGCTCAAGGGTTTTCCACAGGCTTGCCACCAAAATGTGTGGATAAGCAGGGGGGGGCTTGTGCACAAGCGCCCCGCATTGCTCAGGCAGTGGGGATAAGTCATGTGGCAACGATGATGTTTGGCGGGCGATGGCAATTGTCGCCAGCCGCCATCGGCCAGCTCCAGCCCTTGCCCGGTATGCGATTGCGGCCAATGCAGGAAATCTGCGGCGCAGCGGTCCGGCAGCGCTGCGGTGCATGAATGCTCCACAATGCGACGATGCCGGGATTTCCTTTTATTTCAATGACTTGGGCGGCTTTTCAAAAGCATATCCACAGGCTTGTACCCAAAATCTGTGAATAAGCGCCGCTCACAAAATACCGCTGGCTGCGTTGCGCCTTGCCAGCGGCGTTTTGTTAGCGGCGCTAAGTGGCAATGAAAGGTAGGCGGAGCGGGTAATGCCGTTCAGTTAAGGCCAATTCACAGAGTCCGTTCGGGCTGAGTAGGCCCGCCAGGGCCGTATCGAAGCCAGCGCGCCAGTATCAGCGGCCTCGCCTGCCCTTCGATACGCTGCTGCGCAGCTACTCAGGGCGAACGGCGTCTGGACTCCACAAACAAAAATGCCGTTCAGCGTTTAACTGAACGGCATTAGGGCGGAGCGGGGAAGTGCCGGCTCAGCCGTTATCGGGCGCGGTATAAGGCTCGACCTTGACGGCCGTCATGCTGTAGCCGGCGGCGCCCATGGACGAGTCGGAGCGCTCGACCTTGACCACGCCGCTGATCCACACTGCATCCATGGTGCGCACGTTCTTGACGGCCTTGTTGCTCTTGACGTGGATGATCTGGTTGGCCGGCGGCGGCGGCACGTGGATGCAGGCGCCGAAGTAGGGCACCAGCAGGAATTCCTTGAGCGCCTCCCCTTCGCGGTCGAGCGAGACGACGAAGCCCGGCAGGCGCACCGCCGCGCCTTCCATCGACGGGTCGACCGGCGCATCCTTCCAGTACTTTTTGGCTTTCCACAGCGCGGCGGCGGCGCGCGGGTCGTTGTCGTCCAGCTGGTCCAGCTTGAGGCCCTTGAACGGCGCCATGGCATCCCAGTCCTTGGGGATCAGGCTTTCCCAGGCGATCTCGCGGTAGCCGCCGACCACCTTGCCGGAAGCCTGGTAGGGCTGGTCGGTGACGCTGGCGCTTTGCTTGAGGTGGTCGCCGACCTGGTACTGGCCACCGGATGCGGCGCCGACGCCGGCGACCGTACTGCCGGCGTCGGCGCGTGCGGTGACGGCGGGTACCGCGCCGGCCAACGGCGCGCCTGCGGTTGGCGGTATTGTCGTGGCGGCGGCCAGCGGGGCCGGGGAGGCGTTGCCGGAATGCGCGGCCAGGCGTACCCCGGTGCCGATCAGCAGGCCGGCGGCGGCGATGCCGCCTATCCAATAGAGAGTTTTCATGTCGATGGCAGGTTCAGATTCTGGGCGTCAGGCCGTCGGACAGGCTCAGCCTGTAGGCGCGCAGTCCCGGCAGCAGGCTGGCTGCGAAACCGGCGATAACCGTCCAGAGCAGCAATTGTAATTCGCCTGCGGAAGGCCATGCAGGCTGCAGCGCGATGCCGAACTGCGCCGCCAGCGTCGGCCCCAGCGCCAGCAGCAGGATGGTGAGCAGCAATACGCCCGATACTACCCCGGCCAGCATCACGCCCAGGCCTTCGATGGACAGCAGGATAAAGACGTCCCAGGGGCGCGCGCCGACCGAACGCAGGATGGCCAGCTCGCGGCGGCGCTCGCCCAGGCTGGCCAGGATGGCGGCCACCAGCCCGGCCAGCCCGACCACCACCACCATGCCCGACACCACCAGCAGCGCGTTTTCGCCGATGCCGACCACGTCCCACAACTGGTCCAGCGCGACGCCGGGCAGCACGGCCATCAGCGGCTCCCTGAAGCCTTCGCCGTCGGCGATGTCGCGCTGCACGGCGAACACGCGCGCACGGCTTTTCAGGCCGACCAGCACGGCGGTGATGCTCTTGGGGGTGAGGTCGAATTTCTTGACCAGCGCCGGCGCGATGTGCAGGCCGGGCAGCGGGGCGCCGCCTTCCCAGTCGAGATGGATGGCTTCCATCGCGTCCAGGCCGATGTGCACCGTACGGTCCACCGGCGTGCCGGTGCGCGCCAGGATGCCGGTGACCACGAAGGGTTTGTCGGCGTGCGGGGCCAGGTGGGCGCTGCCGATCCCGTGCGCCAGCACGATGCGGTCGCCAGGTTTGTAATGCAGCCGGTCGGCGACTTCGGCGCCGAGCACGGTCTCGAACACGTCGGCGAAAGGCCGGCCCTGCGCCAGTTGCAGCGCTTTTCCGTCGCCGTAATGGAAGTGCCGGAAGTAGTCGCCATTGGTGGCCAGCACCGGGAAACCGCGATGCGAGTCGCCCAGCGAAATCGGGATGGTCCAGGCCACGGCCGGGTTGCGCGCCAGCGCCTGGGCGCTGTCCCAGCCCATGTTGTTGGTGGCGCCGCCGATGCGGAAGATCGCATACAGCATCAGCTGGATGGGGCTGGTGCGTGCGCCGACCACCAGATCGGTGCCGGACACCGATTGCGAGAATCCGGCGCGCACGTCATGGCGCACGCGTTCGATGCCCAGCAGCATGGTGGTGGAAAGGGCGATGGCCAGCAGCATCAGGCCCAGCGTGAAACGGCGGTTCCACGCGCTCTTCGCGGCCAGGCGCAGCAGCGTCTTCATGCCGACTCCTCGATGCTGGCGGCGCGGTTGATCTGCTCCAGCGCGATGCGCCGGTGGAAGCGTTCGGCCAGGCGCTGGTCGTGGCTGACGAACACCAGCGCCGCGCCGCCGTGGGCGCATTCGCGCTGCAGCAGGTCGAGGAAGGCTTGCTGGCGGTCGCTGTCCAGCGCCGAGGTCGGTTCGTCGGCGACGATGATCTCGGGCCGGCCGATCAGCGCGCGCGCCGCCGCCACGCGCTGCTGCTGGCCGATCGACAACTGGGTGACCGGGCGCGCCCACAAGGCGGGCGCCAGGTCCAGCGATGCCAGCAGCGAGTGCGCCGCTTCCCGCAAGCTGCCGCCTTGCAGCAAGGCGCGGCCCTTGCGGTAGGTCGAGAACCGGCAGGGCAGCAGCACGTTGTCGGTGACGGACAGATAAGGCAGCAGGTTGAATTGCTGGAAGATGAAGCCGATATGGTCCACCCGGAAACGGTCGCGCCGTGCGGCAGCCAGGCCTTGCAAGGCCTGGCCCAGCACTTCCACGCTGCCCGCCTGCGGCGCGATGATGCCGCCGATGGTGGCCAGCAATGTGCTTTTGCCGCTGCCGCTGGGGCCGCTGACGAAGATGTGCTCGCGCGCCTCCACCCGCAATTCATCCAGCGCCAGCGCGGGATGCGGCTGGCCGGGCCAGGTGAAGCTGAGGTCGCGCAAATGGATGGCGGGCGGGGCGGGTTGCGGCGGGTTCATGTCAGCGGTGTATCGGGGAAACGGGACGCAATGAGGGGCAGGAGACCGCGGCGGCTGGGGCGATGATACCCCCGCCTGCTGTCAACGGCCTGACTGGCCCCGGTGTCCGGGATCAATTGAGGGGGATGGCGGCGTTGCCCGGCGTTAGCTGGAAAGCGGCCTGTTTCTTGGGCGTGGCCAGCTGGACGTCGATGCGCTGGAAGCCGGGGAAGGCGCGCAACAGGCCGCTGGCATCCACCGTGTTGAGCGCGCCGGGGCTGGCGCAGACCAGCGTGAAGTCGCCATCGAGGTCGGCATGGCCGTCATTGGGCGCAGCGGCCTGGGCGGCGCCCGATGCCGTTTTTTCGCCCAGCAGGGCCGGCGGCAGTACGGCGGATTGAAGCTGGATCTCGGCCGGTTTGCATTGCGCGGCGGCGTCGGTGGCGAACATGCGGCCGGCGTCGCGCAGCGCCTTGGCCATCGCCTGCACGGTTTCCTTGTCGCGGGCGGAGGTGGCGGCGTGTTCGAAGCCGACCAGGTTGACCAGCGGCGTATCCAGGTGCAGCGTCAGGGTATTGCCTTCCAGCGCCACATCCAGCTTGCCCACGCCATGCTCGTGGGCAGGATGGTTGCCATGATGGCCGGCGCTGTCGGTGCTGTTGGCGCTGTTGGCCGCGAAGGACGGCAAGCTCAGCAGTGAAGCCGCGATCAGCGCGGTTGCGATAGCGGAAAAGGCGAGGGGCAGTCGGGACATGGATCGGCTTTCGTTGGTGTGGACGCCAGGGCGTTGCTTGCGCCCAGCATTTTGGGCCCGCCTGGCGGAAAAATTCAGTCTTGTTACATTCTGCAACAGGGTTGCATTATAATTCGTGCTTTCCCATTCTTTGCAACCCGGCCCGGGACGCCGCGTTTTCCGCGCTTCCCACGTCTTCCGGCGATGCCGCCGTTTGCATCCTTCTTAGTCAGGTTATCTGTCGTGTCGGTTCTTTCTCGTTTGTTGATGAAGCAAGGCGTGCTCGCCAGCCCTTGGTGGCAGCGCGTGCTGGCGGTGCTGCCCATCTGCCTGCTGCTGTGGCTGGGCGTGCTGTGGGCGCTGGGGGAGGGGTGACATGTCTGCCGTCATTTCCCTTGAAAACCTGACCGTCAGCTACCGGCGGCATCCGGCCTTGCACCACGTCAGCGGCGCTTTCGCGCGCGGTTCGCTGACCGCGGTGGTGGGCCCCAACGGCGCCGGCAAGAGCACCTTGCTCAAAAGCATGCTGGGCCTGGTCCGTTGCAACGGCGGCCGGGTGGTCACGCATGTGGACACGCGCCGCATCGCCTACCTGCCGCAGCAGGCCGAGATCGATCGCAGCTTTCCGATTTCGGTGCTGGATTGCGTGTTGCTGGGCTATTGGCCGGGCCGGGGCAACTGGCGCGGCATCGACGCCGGCATGGCGGCGCGCGCGACCCAGGCGCTGTCGGCGGTGGGGCTGGACGGTTTTGCCTCCCGCGCCGTCTCCAGCCTGTCGGTCGGGCAATTCCAGCGCGTGCTGTTCGCCCGCATCCTGCTGCAGGATGCCGAGGTGATCCTGCTGGATGAACCGTTCAACGCCATCGACACCCGCACCACCAGCGATTTGCTGCGCATCATTGCCGCCTGGCATGCGGAGCAGCGCACGGTGATCGCGGTGCTGCACGACTACGACCAGGTGCGGCGCTCCTTCCCGCAGACGCTGCTGCTGGCGCGCAACGTGGTGGCCTGGGGCGACACCGCCGAGGTGCTGTGCGACGACAACCTGATGCGCGCCCGCGCCATGGCCGAGGCGGTGGATGAGCACGCGCCGGTGTGCGAAGTCAGGGAGGACGACCTGCTGGCCCTGTCCTTGTCTTCTTCGCGCGCGCATGTGCATGGGCCCGGCGGCCATCCGGGCCATCAGCATGAGCATGGCGCGGCCGGGAAGGGCGGCCTGCAATGACGTTGTGGTCGGCTTTCCATCAATTCGCCATCGAGCCTTTCCAGGAATTCTCCTTCATGCGCCGCGCGCTGGTGGCGGCATTCGCGCTGGCGCTGGGCAGCGCGCCGCTGGGCGTGCTGCTGACGCTGCGCCGCATGAGCCTGTTCGGCGAGGCGCTGAGCCACGCGGTGTTGCCGGGCGTGGCGGTAGGCTTCATCTTCTTCGGCCTGTCGCTGCCGGCGCTGTCGATCGGCGGTTTTGCCGCCGGCGTGCTGGTGGTGGCGGTGGCCGGCTGGATCAGCCGCCATACCGAGATCAAGGAAGACGCCAGCCTGGCCGCCATCTACGTGGTGGCGCTGGCGCTGGGCGTGATCCTGATCTCGCGCCACGGCACCCAGCTCGACCTGCTGCATATCCTGTTCGGCAATGTGCTGGGCGTGGATAGCGAAGGCCTGCTGCTGATCGCCGGCGTCGCCAGCGCCAGCGTGCTGCTGATCGCAGCGCTCTACCGCGGCCTGCTGCTGGAGAGTTTCGACCCCGGCTTCATGTCGGTCGGGCGTGGCAACGGCCGCGGCGGGGAGGTGTACCAGCAGGCGTTCCTGATGCTGGTGGTGTTGAACCTGGTGGCCTCGTTCCAGACCCTGGGCACGCTGATGGCGGTCGGCCTGATGATGCTGCCGGCGGTGTCGGCGCGGCTGTGGCACGACACCTTGCCGGCCCAGCTGTGCAACAGCGTGCTGCAGGCCGCCGTGGCCGGCTATGCGGGGCTGCTGATTTCGTATTACGCCTCGGTGCCGTCCGGCCCGGTGATCATCGTCTGCGCCGGCGTCCTGTACGCGCTCTCGCTGTTGTTTGCGCCGCGCGGCTGGTTGCCGCGCTTGCTGAAACGCCCGCACCTGCGGGGCTGAATCTTTCCTTCGCTTGTTCCCGGAGTCCGCATGAACTTTCTTCGTCCTTTTTCTGTGTTGCTGGCCGCGCTGGCGTTGACGGCGAGCCTGCCGGCAAGCGCCGCCGAACGTATTCCCGTGGTGGCCAGTTTCAGCATCCTGGGCGATATCGTCGCCAATGTCGGCGGCGACCGTATCGCCGTCACCACCCTGGTCGGCCCGGATGAGGACGCCCACGTGTTCCAGCCGGCCCCGGACGACATCAAGGCGGTGTCGCGCGCCAGGCTGGTGGTGGTCAACGGCCTGGGCTTCGAGGGCTGGATCGAGCGCCTGGCGCAGTCGGCCAATTATCGCGGCGCCATTGTTACCGCCTCGGCCGGCATCAGCGCGCGCGAGCGGGCGGGCGACGATGACCACGATGAGCATGACCACCATGACCACGACGCACATAGCCACCATGGCAAGGACGACCCGCACGCCTGGCAGGACCCGCAGAACGTGATCGTCTACACGCGCAACATCGCCGCCGCGCTGGCCAGGCTGGACCCGGCCGGCGCCGACACTTACCGCAAGAACGGCGAGGCCTATGTCGGCAAGCTGCAGGAGCTGGACCGCTGGGCCATCCAGCAGTTTGCGCAGATTCCCGACGCCAAGCGCCGCGTGATCACCTCGCACGATGCCTTCGAATATTTCGGCGCGCATTACAAGGTGCGTTTTCTGGCCGCGCAGGGTGTGTCCACCGACAGCGAGCCCAGTGCGAAGGAAGTGGCGGCGCTGATCCGACAGATCCGCACCCAGAAGATCAAGGCCTTGTTCTTCGAAAACATGAGCAATCCGAAACTGCTGCAGCAGATCGCGCGCGAAGCGGGCGTCACGCCCGGCGGCAAGCTGTATGCCGACGCCTTGTCCAGGCCTGGTGGGCCGGCACCGGATTATCTGGCGCTGATGCGTTACAACATCGGTCAATTGCTGGACAAGATCCGGCTGAACTGAGCGCGGGCGCCTTGCCGCCACCCCTTCCGGGGGCAAGGCGTCTCGCCGGCTGAATGTTAACCGGCGCTAAATCGCGTATGCTTGTCGTCCCAATTTGAATCCAATCAGGAGAAGACAAGCATGAGCACCATCACCGTCGTGGCCATCATCACCGCCAAGCCCGGCAAGCGCGAAGAGCTGCTGAAGATCGCTCGCGCCAACCTCGCCGCCGTGCGCGCCGAAGCCGGTTGCATCGAATACGGCCTGACGGTCGACGTGGATGGCTTCGGCCCCAACCAGGCGCCGATGGGCCCTGACACGTTCGCCTTCATCGAGAAGTGGGCCAGCGAAGATGCGCTGCGCCTGCACTTTACGTTGCCGCACATGCTCGACTACCGTGACAAGGCCAAGGACCTGATCGCCGAGCGCGCGGTGCATGTGCTGAAATCGGCCGACTGATCGATGCCGCACCCGCGGCCCTGGTGCAAGTCGGGGCCGGGGCCTCGGCTTGTCTCAATGCTCGCCGGGGAAATCCGCCGGATGCGTGCGCAGCGGGTCGAACGCGCTAGCCTGCCCCATCTGCATCAGCCATGTGATGAACGTCTTGAGCGCCGGGTTGGCATCGGCGGCGCTGCGGTACATCATGTGGAACCCCTCCCCATGCAGCACCACTTCCGGAAACAGTTGCACCAGGCGCCCGTGCGCCAGATCGTCGTCGACCAGGGCCAGCGTGCCCATGGCCACGCCAAGGTCGGTGGCGGCGGCCTGCAGGCTGAGGAAGAAGTGTTCGTAGACGGTGCCCGGCATTTTCCTGCGGACCGCCACGCCGGCCTTGCTCAGCCATTGCGACCAGGCCAGCGAGCGGCTGGAAAGGTGGATCAGCGACACTTCCACCAGGTCGCGCGGCGTCTTGACCGGGTGCAGTTCCAGGAAATGCGGCGAGGCCAGCGGGGCCGAGACGTCGTCCAGGAAACGCACGCATTCATAGCCGCTGCGCTCCAGCGGGCTGCGCCACAGGATCACGTCGAACGGGTCCTTCACATCCTCGAAGTGCTCCGACATGGTGGTGGTCACGCGTACTTCGATGCGCGGGTTGTCGATCTGGAACTGCGACAGGCGCGGGATCAGCCAGCGCATCGCCACTGAGGGCGCAGCGATGAGGCGTACCACGCGGCTCTTGCCGGCCAGCGTCAGCTGTTCGGCCGCCAGCGCGATGCGATCCAGGCTGGCCTTGACCTCGCCATAGAAGGCCAGCGCCGCCTCTGTTGGCTCCACGCCACGCGACTGGCGCAAAAACAACGGTTGGCCGAAGTATTCCTCCAGGGTCTTGATCTGCTGGCTGACCGCGCTGTGGGTGATGAAAAGCTCCTGGGCCGCCAGCGTCAGGCTCCGCGTCCGGACTGCCGCTTCGAATACTTTGAGGGTTTTCAGCGGGGGCAGGGAGGAAGGCATGATGTTAGAAAAACTTATATTGGTGTCGGAAAATGTTGCTTTGCAAAAGACGGGAGCGACCCTACTCTTCAACTATCGAAACGTTTAACAGTGAGTGAAGACCATGTCTACCGTTAGTATATTTGTAAAAGATGCCGGTTTTTCTAACAATTTGCGCGCCCTGGTCGAACTGGCCAAGTTCGCCGTCCAGCGCATCATCGCCGCCCACGCACTGCAACCGGTGCGCAACGATGCCTCCGAACTGCACGACGCAGCCTATTTCGACGGCGTGGAAGACCATGTCGAGCTGGAAAACCGCCTGCGCCAACTGGAAAACGGCCACCTGCAAGCCGTATGGAAGCTGCAATCGCAGATCTGAGGCAAGTCCGCAGGACAGGATGTACCGGAGTGCCGCCGCGCTATCGAGGCCGGCAAGCCAGGCATGAAGCCGCAAGCCAGGCATGAAATTACATGCTGCAAGCTGTCGGACCCGCCAGCCGCGACGCCATAGAGAAGAGAGCGGCTCCCTATCTTCCGATGGATGGAGCCGCGGACGAACCGGATCGATATCCCGTCCGAACCCGCAGATGCCAGCAGGCGCAAGCAGCCCTTGACGCCGCATCCCCTATCGGTATCCCGCCATAACCCCGCTGACGCGGGGTTTGTTGTTTTCCTCCTCCCGTATCGTGTCGTATGACCGTATTGCTGCATCGCCATTGTTGCGATGCAGCCTCGGTTCGCAATGACATTGAAATAAGCCGCTGCTATATTGGTTCGCAGGAAGGATCGCCGTGTGGGCCGATGTTGCCGAGGGGAATCGCGCAACATTGCCGCGCGGAGCGCCGGTCATGCCGGCGGCAGCCGCGTGCAGGCGTCGACTACAACATCAGATGTTCCATTGTCTTGCATCGTCATCCAAGGGGAAAGCCATGCTGTCGTCGTTACGCGCACGTTTGATCGTGATCTGTGTCCTGATCGTGGCGGTCGCCATGATCGTCCTTTCCGCCGCCAATATCTTTACCGTGCGGCGCGATACCCTGGCGGCATTGCAGGCCCAGACCGCCCAACTGACCGACAGTCACGCCGCCAACATCGCCGAATGGGTGCGCAGCAAGCGCACCATCACCGCTTCCATGAAACAGGCGCTCAAGCAGGAGGACGTGCTGCCCATCGTCGCCGCGGCGATGGAAGCGGGCGCCTTCGACGACGCCTACATCGGCTATCCCGACAAGCGCATGCTGGCGCTGCATCCCATGCCGCCCGGCTACGACCCGACCTCGCGGCCCTGGTACCAGCAGGCGGTGAACGCCGGCAAGCCGGTGCTGACCGCGCCGTATGTGGATGCGACCACCGGCAAGCTGGTGGTGACCTTTGCCGAAGCCGTGGGCGGCAAGGACAACCTGCAGGCAGTGGTCGGCTCCGATGTGCAGCTCGACAACGTGGTGCGCAACGTCGCCGGCATCAAGCCTACGCCGGGCAGCTTCGCCTTCATCGTCGGCAAGGACGGCACGATCGTCACCCATCCCAACAAAGAGCTGGCGCTGAAGCCGGTATCCGCGCTCGACCAGAACCTGAGCGCGCAATCGCTGGCGTCCACCGGCCAAGGCGGCGAGGCCAGCATCGGCGGCGCCCGCTACCTGCTGTTCGTGCGGCCCATCGAGGGGACCGACTGGTCGCTGGCCGTGGCGCTCGACTACGTCGAGGCCACCCAGTCGATCCGCGCGCTGATGACCATGTCGCTCGTGCTGGCGGTACTGGCCATTGCGGCGGCGGCGGCGCTGCTGACGCTGACCATCACCGGCATGTTGCGCCGGCTGGGCGTGGTGCGCGATGTGATGGAAGATATCGCCTCCGGCGAGGGCGACCTGACGCGCCGCCTGGATACCCAGGGGCGCGACGAGCTGTCGCAGATCTCGGGCGCCTTCAATCGCTTTGCCGACAAGATTTCGACGACCCTGCTGGAAATCCGCCGCGCCAGCGAATCGGTGAAAACATCGTCCGGCGAGATCGCCTCCGGCAACCTCGATCTTTCCGGGCGCACCGAGCAGCAGGCCGGTTCGCTGGAGGAGACCGCCTCGGCCATGGAGCAACTGACCTCCACCGTCAAGCAGAACGCCGATAACGCCCGCCAGGCCAACCAGCTGGCGGTGTCGGCCTCGGAAGTGGCGGTGCAGGGCGGGGAAGTGGTGGGGAAAGTGGTCGACACCATGAGCTCGATCAACGATTCTTCGCGCAAGATCGTCGACATTATCAGCGTGATCGACGGCATCGCATTCCAGACCAATATCCTGGCGTTGAATGCCGCGGTGGAAGCGGCGCGCGCCGGCGAACAGGGCAGGGGCTTCGCGGTGGTGGCGTCGGAGGTGCGTTCACTGGCCCAGCGCAGCGCCACCGCCGCCAAGGAAATCAAGGGGCTGATCGACGATTCCGTGCACAAGGTCGAAGTCGGCAGCGCCCTGGTGCACCAGGCCGGCAACACCATGACCGAAGTGGTGGCCAGCGTGCGCCGGGTGACCGATATCGTCGGCGAGATCAGCGCCGCCAGCCAGGAACAGAGTTCGGGGATCGCCGAGATAGGCCGCGCCGTCACGCAGATGGACGAGGCTACCCAGCAGAATGCGGCGCTGGTGGAGCAGGCTGCGGCCGCCGCCCAGTCGCTGCAGGAGCAGGCGGCGCATCTGGCCGGTGTGGTGGCCGGATTCAAGCTGGACGAAAGCCACCTGCAGGCCATCCCGTTGCAGCGTCCGGCGGCGCCGGCGCGTCCGGTCACGACCCCGGCTGCGGTGGCGGGGCCGCAGAAGCCGGCCATTGCCAAGCCGGCGACGGCGGCGGCGTTGCCTGCGGTCAAGGCCGCCGCGCCCCGGGCCGCAGCGGCGCCGGCCAAGCCGAAGTCGGACGAAGGCGACAACTGGGAAGAATTCTGACGCCCGGGCGCCGCAAGCACATAACCCGGCCTGGCGCCGGGTTTCATTTTATTGGCGGGGATTCTTCGTGGGCAATATGATTGAAGCTGGCGCCCCGGCGAAGGCGGTGGAACGGCTTTTGCAGGCTTGATGCAGGCATTGCCGGAGGGCGGCGATTTTTATAAGAGGGGGAAGTCATGGTGTTCAAGCTCAGGCTGCAGACACAGTTGCTGGCGCTGGCCGCAGTGCCGATGCTGGGATTCCTGTTGCTGTGCGCGCATGCCGTGCATGAGGCCGCCAAGACCGTCGGGCATATGCAGGTGGTCGAGGCCGAGGTGCGGCAGATCGGTTCGTATGATGCCCTGATCGGGGTCTTGCAAGTCGAACGCGGCCGCAGCAATGGCTGGTTGGGCACGGCCCAGGACGGCGGCGCCGCGGCCGACGAGGCGCAGCGCGCGGTGGCTGTTGCCCGCCAGCAGACCGGGCGGGTCCTGAACCAGGCCGGGGTGGACGAAACCTCGCAGCTGCGGCAAAAGCTGCAGCAACTGCGAAGCGATATCGATGGGCGCGCGTTGGCGGCGGGAGCGCTGTTCGAGCGCTACAGCGGCCTGATCCAGGATGTCATGGGGCGTGCCGGCAACCTGATGCGCGGCATGCGGGTGCCCGAGCTGACAGACATGGTGCTGGCATCGCAAGCCTTGACCAGCCTGACCGAGGAAGCGGCGCGCGAGCGCGGGCTGCTCAATGGCGCCATCAGTGCCGGCGCCTATGCCGATGGCCAGCGCGACCGGGTCCTCGCCGCCGGCAGCAACCAGGCCAGGGATGCACGGCAACTGTTGATGTTCGCCGCGCCCGAGATGCGCGACCGCTACCAGGCGGTGCAGGATGCGCCGCCGGCGCGCCGCTTGCAGCAATTGCGGGAGGCCGCATTGCGCGGCCAGTTCGATGGCCTCGATGCGCAAGCGTGGTTCGATGTGGCCAGCCGCCACATCGATGCCCTGCAACAGCTGCAGGCGGCCCAGCTCGAGGCGATCGGCGCGCAGGCCGGGGCGCTGCTGCGGCAGGCCGAACGCACGATGTGGATGCTGGCGGCGGGCGCGCTTGGAGCCATGCTGCTGACGGCGGGGCTGCTGCTGGCCATCAGCCTGCGCATCCTGCGCCGGGTCGGCGGCGACCTCGACCAGGTGGCCGAGATCGCCAAGCGGGTGGCGCGCGGGGAACTGGCGCCGGCCGGCAGCGTGCGCAAGGGCGACTGCAGCAGCATCCTGGCGGCCATGCATCACATGTCCGGCACGCTGTCGCATGTCGTTGGCCAATTGCAGGCACGGGCCGGTGCCTTGAGCACGGTTGCCGGGCAATTGCACGACGCTTCCCTGGCGATCGCCAATGCCACCCAGGAACAGGCGGCCAGCATCGAGGAAACCTCCACCGCCATGCGCACCGTCAGCGAGGCGATCTACCAGAACAATGAGCATTCGGCGCAAACCGCCAGGATCGCCGAGAAATCCAGCGCCGAGGCGCAGCAAGGATGCCATGCGGTATCGTCCACGGTGGCGGCCATGCGCGACGTCGCGGCATCGGTGCGCTATATCGACGATATCGCCTATCGCACCAATCTGCTGGCCTTGAATGCGGGTATCGAGGCCGGGCGCGCCGGGGTAGAAGGAAAGGGATTCGCGGTGATCGCCGCGGAGGTGCGCAAGCTGGCCGAACATTCGCAGGGGGCCGCGCAGGATGTGTCGGCACTCACGGGAAACAGCCTGCAGACGGCGGAACAGGCCGGCGAATTATTGAACCAGCTGGTGCCGTCGATCCGCCATACGGCCGAACTGGTGGCGCGCATCAGCAGCACATCGCAGCAGCAGGCGCGCGACCTGGCGCAGATCAATATCGCCGTCGAGCAGTTTTCCGGTTCGCTGCAATACAACGCCGACACATCGAACCGCTTGTCTGCCAGCGCGCAGCAGATGCGGGAGCAGGCCTATGGCTTGCTGGAACTGGTGCAGTTCTTCCGGGCCGCGCCGGGTGCGGAGCCGGGCGCAGCGGCGCCATCGCTGCAGGGCTGAACGCGTCGGGCTGGTTGCCAGCGCGCTCAGGCGCGCCGGGCCAGCAGGCGCATGTCGCCAAACAATCGTTGCATGCCGCTGTGTTCGATGAAGCTCAGGTTGTAGGGATGTTCGGCCACCGCGCGCGGGAAGGCTTGGACCAGCGGCAGGCTGTGCAACTGCTCGGCGATCTTGCCCCACAACACCAGCGTCGGCAGCGCCGCGCCGCGCGCCGCGGCGTGTTGGGCGAGGCTGCGCAGCACGGTCTCGAAGAAGGGTTTCCAGGCGCGGGCATCCTTGGCGGGCGCCACGTGTTCGCGAAACACCAGGCTGGCGTTGAGCAGCAGGAAGCCCTGCGCCTCCAGGTTGGATTGCAGGTCGGCCAGGGTCTGGATCGTGCCTTGCGGGTCGGCCTGGGCCCGGGCGGCAATGCCGGCCAGCGCGTCGCCGCTGGTATTGCCGGCCTGCAGCGCGCCGTCGGCCACCAGCAGCATCTTCATGAAATTGCGCAATGACGTGGCGCGGTTGACCTGCTTGGACAAGCCCTTGTCCGACCAGAGCGAACCCACCGCGCCATCCATGAAGCACACCCCGGTGGCGCTGGCCGCGCGCGGATAGGGGCCTTCGCCTACCAGCACATAGTTCACTTTATCCATGGGCTGCCTGAAGGCGGCGAAGATGCGGCCTTCGGTGGGCAGGTAGCGGTCTTGCGCCAGTACGCCGAGGTAGGCCGGGTCGGCCTGGGCGATCGCCTCCAGCCCCTCGCGCAGCGTGGCGTGCCAGGAGGGATCGGCGGTCTGGATCAGGCCCAGCAGGTCGGCGGGGAGGGCGGGGGAGGGCGTGGTCATGGATCTTTTGTGTTGATGTAGGCGGCCGGTTCGGGAGAGTGGCGGCATTTTATACCGCCTTCGGTGGCGCGCCTTCGATACGCCCTTCGGGCTACTCAGTCCGAACGGCATTTGGAATGCGAGGCTTGCAGGATTGGCTACCGTTCGTCCTGAGTAGCGCCGCAGGCGCGTATCGAAGGTTCGCTGGCCGTGGCGTCAAGCCACCGCCGTATCACTCCCCGGCGCGCCGAACAATTGCTGCTTGAGCAGGTGCAACTGGTCGCGCGCGGCTGCCGCCTTTTCGAACTCGAGGTTCTTGGCGTGCTCCTGCATCTGCTTTTCCAGGCGCTTGATTTCCTTGCTGATCTGCTTCTCGCTCATGGCTTCGTAGTTCTTCTGCTCCTGCGCCACCATCAGCTCGGCGCGCGCCTCGGACGGGTTGAACACGCCGTCGATCAGTTCGCGGATTTCCTTCTTGATGCCGGTCGGCGTGATGCCGTGGGCCTCGTTGAAGGCCACCTGCCTGGCGCGGCGGCGTTCGGTTTCGCCGATCGCCTTGTGCATCGAGTCGGTGACCTTGTCGCCGTACAGGATGGCCATGCCGTTGAGGTTGCGGGCGGCGCGGCCGATGGTCTGGATCAGGCTGCGCTCGGAGCGCAGGAAGCCTTCTTTGTCGGCATCCAGGATCGCCACCAGCGAGACTTCCGGAATGTCCAGGCCTTCGCGCAGCAGGTTGATGCCGACCAGCACATCGAAGGTGCCCAGGCGCAGGTCGCGGATGATTTCCACGCGCTCCACCGTGTCGATGTCGCTGTGCAGGTAGCGCACCTTGATGCCGTTGTCGGACAGGAACTCGGTCAACTGCTCGGCCATGCGCTTGGTCAGCGTGGTCACCAGCACGCGCTCGTCCTTGGCCACGCGGTCGGTGATTTCCTGCATCAGGTCGTCCACCTGCGTGGTGGCGGGGCGCACGGAGATAATCGGGTCGACCAGGCCGGTCGGGCGCACCACCTGCTCGACCACCTGGTCGGCGCGGCTGTTTTCGTAATCGGCCGGGGTGGCGGAGACGAATATCGTCTGGCGCATCTTCTTTTCGAACTCGTCGAACTTCAGCGGCCGGTTATCCAGCGCCGAAGGCAGGCGGAAACCATAGTCCACCAGGTTGACCTTGCGCGCGCGGTCGCCGTTGTACATCCCGTTCAACTGGCCGATGAGCACGTGCGACTCGTCCAGGAACATCAGCGCGTCCGGCGGCAGGTAGTCCACCAGCGTCGGCGGCGGGTCGCCCGGCTTGCCGCCGGAGAGGTGGCGCGAGTAGTTCTCGATGCCCTTGGTGAAGCCGATCTCGGTCATCATTTCGAGGTCGAAGCGGGTGCGCTGCTCCAGCCGCTGCTCCTCGATCAGCTTGTTTTCCTTGCGGAAGAATTCCAGCCGCTCGCGCAGCTCGTCCTTGATGGTCTCGATGGCGCGCAGCACGGTCGAGCGCGGCGTCACGTAGTGCGAGCCGGGATAGATGGTGAAGCGCGGGATCTTCTGGCGTACGCGGCCGGTGAGCGGGTCGAACAGTTGCAGGCTGTCGATCTCGTCGTCGAACATCTCGATGCGCACCGCCAGCTCGGCGTGCTCGGCCGGGAACACGTCGATGGTGTCGCCGCGCACGCGGAAGGTGCCGCGGCCGAAGTCGGTCTCGTTGCGCTTGTACTGCATCTGGATCAGGCGCGCGATGACGTCGCGCTGGGCCACCTTGTCCCTGGCGCGCAGGGTCAGGATCATCTGGTGGTATTCGTTGGGATTGCCGATACCGTAGATGGCCGACACGGTCGCCACGATCACCACGTCGCGCCGCTCCATCAGCGACTTGGTGCAGGACAGGCGCATCTGCTCGATGTGCTCGTTGATCGAGGAATCCTTCTCGATGAACAGGTCGCGCTGCGGCACGTAGGCTTCCGGCTGGTAGTAATCGTAGTAGCTGACGAAGTATTCCACCGCGTTATGCGGGAAGAACTCGCGGAACTCGCTGTAGAGCTGCGCGGCCAGCGTCTTGTTGGGGGCGAACACGATGGCCGGCCGGCCCAGGCGGGCGATGGTGTTGGCCATGGTGTAGGTCTTGCCGGAGCCGGTCACGCCCAGCAGGGTCTGGAAGAACAGGCCGTCGTTGACGCCTTCGACCAGCTTTTCGATCGCGGCGGGCTGGTCGCCGGCCGGCGGGAACACCTGGTAGAGCTTGTAGGGCGAATCGGGGAAGGTGACGAACTTGCTGTCGTCGAGTTCGGGGGTAATCGTTGTCAGTTCAGCCATGGTGGTCGGTAACCCGCTTCGGTTGAGGTTTGCCTGCTCCGGTGCGGCCGCATGCCTGAAAAGAGGGCGTTGCAGGCCGGAAATACCGGACGCGTGAATGCGTCACAGATGCAGGCGGCGGCGCCGTCTTCAAGGCGCAATGGCGGCGGATATGTCATTTCTGCATGAAAGCATGCAGATTCAGCCTGGTTTTACACCTGCCTGTATCTGTGATTAGGCATCGGGATTTGCTAGAATGCGATGTTGCAAAACGGTGCAGGGCTGGCAAGCTCGGCCATGCACCCATCCACTCCTGCAGCGCTCCGTTGCAGCTAACTTTTCATGTTATCACGATGAACGCACCTGTCTCCGCCTCCCTGTTTTCCGCCATCGAAATGGCGCCGCGCGACCCCATCCTGGGCGTCACCGAAGCCTACAACGCCGACAAGAACCCGGCCAAGACCAACCTGGGCGTGGGCGTCTACTACGACGACAACGGCAAGGTGCCGCTGCTGGAATGCGTGAAGAAGGCGGAAGCGGAACTGGCGGCCAAGCTGGCCCCGCGTACCTACCTGCCGATCGACGGCCTGGCGACGTATGACCGCGCCGTGCAGGAACTGGTGTTCGGCGCCGGCAGCGCCGTGGTGACGGAAAAGCGTGCGATCACCGTGCAAGCCCTGGGCGGCACCGGCGCGCTGAAGCTGGGCGCCGACTTCCTGAAGCATTTCTCGCCGGCCGGCACCGAAATCTGGATCAGCGACCCGAGCTGGGAAAACCACCGCGCGCTGTTCGAAATGGCCGGCTTCAAGGTCAATGCCTATCCTTACTATGACGCCGCCACCCGCGGCGTGAACTTCGCCGGCATGCTGGATGCCCTCAAGACCATGAAGTCCGGCTCGGTCGTGCTGCTGCACGCCTGCTGCCACAACCCGACCGGCGCCGACCTGACCGCCGACCAGTGGACCCAGGTCATCGAAGTCGTGACTTCGCGCGGCCTGGTGCCGTTCCTGGACATGGCCTACCAGGGCTTCGGCGACGGCATCGAAGAAGACGGCAAGGTGGTGCGCCGCTTCGCCGAAGCCGGCGGCCCGCTGTTCGTCTCCAACTCGTTCTCGAAGTCGTTCTCGTTGTACGGCGAGCGCGTTGGCGCGCTGTCGATCGCCGCGGCCAGCGCCGAAGAGGCGGCCCGCGTGCTGTCGCAATTGAAGCGCGTGGTGCGCACCAACTACTCCAACCCGCCGATCCACGGCGGCCAGGTCGTGGCCACCGCGCTGGCCTCGCCCGAACTGCGCAAGCTGTGGGAAGACGAACTGTCCGAAATGCGCGTGCGTATCCGTGAAATGCGTCAGCTGCTGGTGGCCAAGCTGAAGGAAAAGGCCCCGGCCCATGACTTCGACTTCGTCATCAAGCAACGCGGCATGTTCTCGTACTCGGGCCTGACCAAGGCGCAAGTGGACCGCCTGCGCAACGAGTTCTCGATCTACGCCGTCGACACCGGCCGCATCTGCGTGGCCGCGCTCAACACCAAGAACATCGACGCGGTGGCTGACGCCATCGCCAAGGTGCTCTAAGCCGTCTGGCAGACAAGGGCTTGAGACAAGGGATAGCCGGCGCCGCTGCCCCCGGTTTCATAGGGGAAAAGCGGCCCGGCTGAAAAAAGTTTTTGACAGGAAGTGAAAAACCGGTCATAATCTTTTTCTCAGCTGTTCCCTGATAGCTCAGTCGGTAGAGCGACGGACTGTTAATCCGCAGGTCCCTGGTTCGAGTCCAGGTCGGGGAGCCAAAAAATTCAAAAGCCTCGCAGTCTTCTGCGGGGCTTTTTCAATTCATCCGCCATCCGGGGCACGAGGTTTCCGGGCGGGATGAAGCCATCGGTTGCGCATGGGGGAAGCCTCCGGCTTCAGCGCAGCGGCGATTGTCGAATGATGTAAAAAATTTCTTCCGCGCACTCTGGCGGCGCAAGAAAAATTCGTTCATAATCGCGCCCTCAGCTGTTCCCTGATAGCTCAGTCGGTAGAGCGACGGACTGTTAATCCGCAGGTCCCTGGTTCGAGTCCAGGTCGGGGAGCCACGAAATTCGAAGCCCCGCAAGACCATCGTCTTGCGGGGCTTTCTGTTTTTCGTCCCGACGGGACGATACCCAATGATTCCGCAGCTGGCGCGCGCTTGGGGCCTGGTTCGCATCCGTGCGCGGCGCCTGCCCGCACCCGTAAACGCTGCTAGAATCGGCATCCCCCCGACCTTTCAGGACATTGCCATGGGTGACCCCATCCGCCTCACTCAGTACAGCCACGGCGCCGGATGCGGCTGCAAGATCTCGCCGCAGGTGCTGGAAGTCATCCTCGCCGGCAGCGGCGCGCAGAATCTCGATCCCAAGCTGTGGGTCGGCAACGCCTCGCGCGACGACGCGGCCGTCTATGCGCTGGACGACGAACGCGGCGTGGTCTCCACCACCGATTTCTTCATGCCCATCGTCGACGATCCGTTCGACTTCGGGCGCATCGCCGCCACCAATGCCATCAGCGACATCTACGCCATGGGCGGCGACCCGCTGATGGCCATCGCCATCCTCGGCTGGCCGGTCAATGTGTTGGCCCCGGAAGTGGCGCGCGAAGTGGTGCGCGGCGGCCGCGCCGCCTGCGACGCCGCCGGCATCCCGCTGGCGGGCGGCCATTCCATCGATGCGCCCGAGCCGATCTTCGGGCTGGCCGTGACCGGCGTGGTCGACAAGCGCCACATGAAACGCAACGACACCGCCAGCGCCGGCTGCCTGCTGTACCTGACCAAGCCGTTGGGCATCGGCATCCTCACCACCGCAGAGAAGAAGGGCAAGCTGCGCGCCGAAGACGTGGGCGCGGCGCGCGACTGGATGTGCGTGCTGAACAAGGCAGGCAGCCGCTTCGGCAAGTTGCCCGGGGTGGCGGCGATGACCGACGTCACCGGCTTCGGCCTGCTCGGCCACCTGGTCGAGATGTGCGAGGGCAGCGGCGTGTCGGCCCGCATCAGCTACGCGCGCGTGCCAAGCTTGCCGGGCGTGGCCCATTACCTGGCCGAAGGCTGCGTGCCGGGCGGCACCGGCCGCAACTACGACAGCTATGGCGCCAAGATCGGCCCCATCGGCGAAACCCAGAAGAACCTCCTGTGCGATCCGCAGACCAGCGGCGGTTTGCTGGTGGCGGTCAAGCTCGACGCCAATCCCGAATTCCTGGCCGCCGCCGCGGCGCTGGGCCTGGAGCTGGCGCCCATCGGCGAGCTGGTGGAACGACAGCGTTACGCGGTCGAGGTCGTCTGATGGAAGATATCCAGCCCAGCCGCGCCCTGTTCACCGGCGACACGCCGATGCTGGACGCGCGGGCCCCGGTCGAGTTCGGCAAGGGCGCCTTTCCGACGGCGGCCAACCTGCCGCTGATGAACGACGACGAACGCCAGGCGGTCGGCATCTGCTACAAGGAGCAGGGCCAGGAGGCCGCCATCAAGCTGGGGCACGAGCTGGTCAGCGGCGCCGTCAAGGAAGCGCGTATCCAGGCCTGGGCCGACTTCGCGCGCGCCCATCCCGAGGGCTGCCTGTATTGCTTTCGTGGCGGCCTGCGTTCGGGCATCACCCAGCAATGGCTGAAGTCCGAGGCCGGCATCGCCTATCCGCGCGTGGCCGGCGGCTACAAGGCGATGCGCCATTTCCTGATGGAGGCGGTAGAGCAGGCGGTAGCCAGCGCCGGTTTCGTGGTGGTCGGCGGCATGACCGGCTGCGGCAAGACCGACGTGCTGGCCCAGCTGGACAACGCGCTGGACCTGGAAGCCTACGCCAATCATCGCGGTTCCAGCTTCGGCAAGCATGCCACCGCCCAGCCGTCGCCGATCGACTTCGAGCATCGCCTGGCGATTGCGCTGATCAAGCAGCAGGCGCGCGGCCACGCCTGGTTCGCGCTGGAAGACGAGAGCCGCCTGATCGGCACCTGCGCCTTGCCGCTGTCGCTGCACCAGGGCATGCAGAAATTCCCCCTGGTGTGGCTGGAAGACAGCCGCGAGGGGCGTATCGAGCGCATTCTGCGCGACTATGTCAGCGGACTGAGCGCGGAATATGCGGGGCTGGATGCGGAGAACGGTTTTGCGCGCTACCGCGAGCATCTGTTGACGGCGCTGGGCAAGCTGTCCAGGCGGCTCGGCGACGAGCGCTACCGGCGCTTGCGGCAACTGATGGAGGACGCGCTTGCGCGCCAGGAGAAGGATGGCGCGATCGACCTGCACCGCGCCTGGATCGGCAGCCTGCTGAGCGAGTACTACGATCCGATGTACGACTACCAGCGGGAGTCCAGGCGCTCGCGCCTGCTGTTCGCAGGAAACCAGTCCGAAGTGGTGGATTTCCTGCGCCGCTACCGTCCTTAAAAGGATGTAAGGGATTTAAAGGACGAGCATTCCGACCAGGCCGCTGGCCACGCCGACCAGCATAGTCAGCAGCGCCACCGTCACCAATACCTTGGGCGTGAACGACTTGCGCAGCATCAGCAGCGAAGGCAGGCTGATGCTGGGCAGCGTCAGCAGCAGCGCCACCGCCGGGCCGACGCCCAGGCCCAGCGCCAGCATCGATTGCACGATGGGAATCTCGGCCGCGGTAGGGATCACGAACAGCGTGCCGATCACCGCCAGCGCGACAATCCACAGCAGGCTGTTGCCCATCGCCGCGTCCACCTGCGGAAACAGCCAGACGCGCGCCGCGCCCAACGCCAGCACGGCGACGATGTAGACCGGCACGGTGCTCCAGAACAGCTGCCACAGCTTTTGCGCCCAGCGCGCCAGGAAGCCGCGCGGTTCGGATGCCTCTGCCTGCGCTACCGCTTCCAGCGCTGCCTGCGGCAACGCTTCCGGTTGCGAAATGCGTTGCGCGACCAGCGATACCCCCACCACCAGCAGCAGCCCGGCGACCAGCCGCAGCGCGGCGAAATCCCAGCCCAGCACGAAGCCCATGAACACCAGCGTGGCCGGATTCAACACCGGGTTGGCGATCCAGAACGCCAGCGCGGCGCCCACCGACACTTGCTGGCGGCGCATGCCGGCCACCACCGGCGCGGCGCAGCAGCTGCACATCATGCCCGGCAGCGCGAACAGGCCGCCGCGCAGGACCGAGCCCAGGCCGGCGCGGCCGAACATGCGCAACAGCCAGTCGCGCGGAACCAGCACCTGCACCAGCGACCCCAGCAACACGCCCAGCACGGCCGCCTTCCAGATCGCCAGGAAATACACGCCGGCATATTCCAGCGCCGCCGCCCACGGCGACGTCGGCGCATTGGCCAGGATGGAGCTGCCGATGCTGTGCTTGTCGGCGGCGATGAAGGACTTCAGGTAGTAAGGCGACCACTTGACGTAGTACAGGCCGACTGCTGCCACCAGCAGGAACAGGGCGGGTTTGAGCCAGGCGGAAGCGCCGCGCGCTGCGGGCGGCTGCAGGGAAGGAGAGCTGTTCATGTCGTGTTGCGGTTTGGCGGATATAAGAATGCGCGCATGATACCAGCCCGGCGTGCGGCTGGCGGCGGCGCGTAGAATAGCGGCAATCTCCAGCCATTGACCGCCATCGCCCGCAGCCATGCCCGCCAGTCCAGAATCCGTCGCCACGGCCATTGCCGCCACCCTCGACCGCCTCCATTTCGACCTGACCACGCTGCGCCTGTTCGAGGCCACCGCCGAGCTGGGCGCGGTGACCAAGGCTGCCGAGCGCATCTTCCTGGCGCCGGCGGCGGCCTCGCGGCGCATCCAGGAATTCGAGGCGCAGTTCGGCATTGCGTTGTTCGAACGCCTGCCGCATGGCATGGCGCTGACCGACGCCGGGCGCGCGCTGCTGGCGCATGTGCGCAGCATGATGCATTCGGTGGCGCGCATGCAGGATGACGCTACCGCTTTCCGCCAGGGCAACATGGGCGTGGTGCGGCTGGCGGCATGCACCTCGGCCGTGCTGCAATTCCTGGCGCAGGATATCCGGCTGTGCCAGGAGCAATATCCGGGCATCAAGATCGACCTGCTGGAAGCCAATAGCCAGGGCGTGCTGGAGGCGGTCACGCGCGGCGTGGCCGATATCGGCATTTATGAAAGTACCCTGGGCGGCACCATGCTGCCGACCCAGGCTTACCGCGAAGATCGCCTGGTGCTGGCGGTGCCGCACGGCCATCCGCTGGCGAAGAAGCGGCGCGCCGCGCTCGAAGACATCCTGCCGCACGAGGTGATCGGCCTGTCCGAAGGCGCCGCCTTGTCGCTGTCGCTGGGACGCCTGGCGGCACAGAGCAGCCAGGTGCTGCACATGCGCATCATGGTGCGCAGCTTCCACAGCATGGCGGCGATGATCGCGCAGGGCATCGGCATCGGCCTGATGCCGGACAAGGTGGCCGACCTGCTGGTCGGCGCAAACCGTTTCAAGACCGTGCCGGTGGAAGGGGAGTGGGCCACGCGCCGTTTCGTGCTGTGCCATCAGCCGGTGCATGCGATGTCGGGTTCGGGCATGGCGGTGGCCGCCATGCTGGCCGCCTCTGCTGTCAGGGCAGCCAAGCCTGGCAAGGTTTCCCGTCCGGTTTCGCAAAACGCGAAACCAGCTTCAGCGAAATAGCGATGGAATCGCGGCGCCTGCCGCTCGTATAGTTCGGCCAACGTCCCGCAAGAGTGCGCCATGCGCTCACGCAGCGGGCGGCCCGAACAGACACGAGAACCACGAGACCCAGGAGCAGGCATGTCCATCGCAGCATCCCCATCTTCCGCATCCGCGCCGAGCAAGCCGCACAAGCAACATAAGCCGCGCATTGCACTGACCGTCGGCGACCCGGCCGGCATCGGCCCCGAGCTGGTGTTGCGCCTGCTGGCCGATCCGGCCACGGCCGCCCGCGCCGACATCAGCCTGATCGGCAACACGCCGGCGCTGGCGCGCGCGGCCCAGGCGACCGGCCTGCCGCTGCCGCCAGCATCGGATTGGCTGCAGATCGTCGACTGGGCGCAGCAGGGCACGCAGTACGCGCCGGCCGTTGCCGCCGAAGCCAACGGCCAGTTCATCCTCGAGTCGCTCACGCTGGGCGCGCGCATGGTGGCCGAAGGGCGCGCCGACGCGCTGTGCTTCGCGCCGCTGAACAAGGGCGCCATGCGCCGTGGCGGCATGCACGAGGAAGACGAGATGCGCTGGTTCGCCAAGCTGCTCGACTACAACGGCCTGTGCGGAGAGTTGAATATCCTGGATGACCTGTGGACCGGCCGCGTGACCTCGCACATGCCCCTGAAGGATGTGTCCTCGCACCTCACGCCCGAAGGCGTGGCTGCCGCCATCCGCATGCTGACCGAATCCTTCCGCGCCGCCGGCAACCCGAACCCGCGCATCGGCGTGTGCGGCTTCAACCCGCACAACGGCGACAACGGCAACTACGGCCGCGAAGAGATTGATGTCATCGAACCCGGCATCAAGCTGGCGGCCGACACCGGTTGCCCGTCGGAAGGCCCGTACCCGGCCGACACCATCTTCCTGCGCGCCAGGGCCGGCAAGCTGGACGGCATCGTCACCATGTACCACGACCAGGGCCAGATCGCGACCAAGCTGCTGGGCTTCGACGTCGGCGTGACGGTGGAAGGCGGCTTGCCGATTCCCATCACCACCCCGGCGCACGGCACCGCCTACGACATCGTGGGGCAGGGCATCGCCAAGCCGACGGCCATGGCCAATGCCTTCGCGCTGGCTTGCCGGATGGGCAGCACGCGCGCCGCAGAGCGCGTCTGAACCGAGTCTGAAGCTACTACCACCAACAACTGGCGCCGAGCACCGGTCAACGGGCCGGCGCTGCAACAACGTCCACAGAGGCGAGGAGACCATGCAAACCAACATCAACCACGGGCAGGCGACCCACGTACAGAAGATCATGCTGGCGATCTTCTGCGCCATGTCATTCATCCTGTATCTCGACCGCGTCAACCTGGCCGCCGCCGCCGGGCCGATCAAGGACGAGCTGGGCCTGTCGAATACCACGCTGGGGCTGGCGTTTTCGGCCTTCGGTTATACCTATGCGATCTTCCAGATCATCGGCGGCTGGTTTGCCGACAAGCTGGGTGCCAAGAAGACGCTGATCTTCTGCGGTTCGATCTGGGTGGTGGCGACGGTCGCCACCGGCTTCGTCAGCGGCTTGGTTTCGCTGGTGCTGGCGCGCCTGCTGCTGGGCATCGGCGAGGGCGCGGCGCTGCCGGCCCAGGCGCGCGCCATCGCCAACTGGTTCACGCGCAAGGACCGCGGTTTCGTGCAGGGCATCACGCACTCATTCTCGCGCCTGGGCAATGCGGTGGCGCCGCCGATCGTGGCGGTGCTGATCGCGCTGCATTCGTGGCGCGCCGCCTTCGTCATCGTCGGCGTGCTGACCGCGGTGTGGATCTTCATCTGGGCCTTTTATTACAAGGACAACCCGCGCGAGCACCGATCCATCAATGAGGCCGAACTGGCCAAGCTGCCGGAGCACACCAGTACCGCCGCCGCCAACGGCGAGGCGACGCCGTGGAAGAAGATCCTGCGCCGCATGTCGCCGACCATCTTCGTCTACTTCTGCCAGGTGTGGACCAACACGCTGTTCTTCAGCTGGGTGCCGATCTTCTTCATGAACGCTTATCACCTGGACCTGAAGAAATCCGCCATCTTCGCTTCCGGCGTGTTCTTCGCCGGCGTGGTGGGCGATGTCACCGGCGGCCTGATCAGCGACCGCGTGCTGAAGAAATACGGCAACCTGCGCCTGGCCCGCCAGGGCGTGATCGCGGTGAGCCTGCTGGGCACCTTCGGTTTCCTGATCCCGGTGATGATGAGCCATGACGTGAACGTGGTCGTATGGTGCCTGTCGGGCGCATTCTTCATGCTGGAACTGACCATCGGGCCGATCTGGGCAGTACCGATGGATGTGGCGCCGAAATTCGCCGGCACCGCCAGCGGCATGCTCAATACCGGCGCCGCGCTGGCGACCATCCTCTCGCCGCTGGTGTTCGGCGCGGTGGTCGACATGACCGGCAACTGGAGTCTGCCTTTCGTCGGTTCGGGCGTGTTCCTGCTGATCGGGGCGGTGTCCACGCTGGCCATGCGCCCGGATCGCGATATCGACCACCTTGATGCGGGTCTGCCCAAGAAGGCATACGCGCACGGCTGAAGCGCAGGCAGCGAGAAAACTGGTTGCGGCCCTGGTGGCTGCAACGTTTGGTTGGGGAAGGGCGTTTGCCTTTCCCTTTTTTATTGCCTGCCGGGGTATTGCGCAGTGCGCATGTCGCCAGCTGGAGATGAGGATGGCTATGTATAGATCTTGTCATACAACTTCGGGCGAATACCTGGCCAAGCGTTGTTTTACGGCCGGGCTACACGGTTTGCCACGCATGCATCCTGGCGCTTCAATGCCCTTGGGAATGAGAGGGGTGAGGGGCGCTGTAGAGCCTTTCCAGCAAGCGAATCGGGCCATTCGATCATTTTTCGAGGGTGTCCCGACAAGCCTATTGCCAAAGCATGGACTCCTGATATACTCGCTCCAATTGTTGTACGATGTCTTATAACAATTAATATCCCTTCATTAAAACAAAACGCTAAAGAGAGACGCCCGCCCATCCTCGTCCGTTTTCCCAGCCATGGTTGTCCGGCATGATCCGGCGCCGCATGCATGGGACAGCCGCGGAGCCTGGGCAGCGAATCCTTGAAGGCGAGACGAGATCTGGAGAAAAAAGTGGCGCAAAGCAATATCACGGCGGCTGCCGCGGGAGCGGTCAAGGCCAGCCATGTCCGTTATCTGATTCTGTTCATGCTGTTCATCGTGACCACGGTCAACTATGCCGACCGCGCCACGTTGTCGATCGCCGGTTCGGCGATGAAGAGCGAGCTGAGCCTGGACCCGGTGACCATGGGCTACATCTTTTCAGCCTTCAGCTGGGCTTACGTGCTGGCGCAATTGCCGGGCGGGTGGCTGCTGGACCGCTTCGGTTCCAAGAAGATCTACATGTGGAGCATCGCCCTGTGGTCGGTCTTCACCATCCTGCAGGCGGGGGTGACCTGGATGGGTACGGCCGCGGCCGTGGTGTCGCTGTTCCTGCTGCGCTTCATGGTGGGGCTGGCGGAGTCGCCGTCGTTCCCGGCCAACGGCCGCATCGTCGCCGCCTGGTTTCCGACCAATGAGCGCGGCACCGCTTCGGCCATCTTCAATTCCGCGCAGTACTTTGCGGCGGTGCTGTTTACGCCGCTGATGGCGTGGATCGTCCATGCGTTCAGCTGGCACCATGTGTTTACCGTGATGGGCATTTTCGGCCTGGTGCTGGCGGGGATCTGGAGCCGGATCATCTACAGCCCCAAGGATCACCCGATGATCAACCAGGCCGAGCTCGCGCATATCGAGCAGGGCGGCGGCCTGGTCGACATGGATAACCGGAAGGTGGCGGCGCCCTCGACCAAAGGCCGTGGGTACATCAAGCAACTGCTGTCGAACCGCATGCTGCTGGGCGTATATATCGGACAGTACTGCATCAACGTGATCACCTATTTCTTCCTGACCTGGTTCCCGGTGTACCTGGTGCAGGAACGCGGCATGTCGATCCTCAAGGCCGGTTTCGTGGCATCGATCCCGGCGGTGTGCGGTTTCATCGGCGGCGTGGTCGGCGGCCTCATCTCGGACCGCCTGATCAAGCGCGGCTTCTCGGTGACCTGGGCGCGCAAGATTCCCATCGTCGGCGGCATGCTGCTGTCGATGACCATGATCCTGTGCAACTACGTGGATGCGCAGTGGATGGTGGTGGGCATCATGGCGCTGGCCTTCTTCGGCAAGGGCGTGGGCGCGCTGGGCTGGGCCGTGGTGGCCGACACCGCGCCCAAGCAGATCGTCGGCCTGTCGGGCGGCCTGTTCAACATGTTCGGCAACGTGGCCGGCATCACCACCCCGATCGTGATCGGCTACATCGTCAAGGAAACCGGTTCCTTTGCAGGCGCGCTGGTGTTCGTCGGCGTCAATGCCCTGATCACCGTGATCAGCTACCTTGTCATCGTCAAGGAAATCAAGCGCGTTGAACTGAAAGACGCCTGATCCGCAGTATCGGCGGCCCCTGCAAAGCCGGGCCGCCTTTTTCGTTTTAATGGAAAACAGCATGAGCACCGATACCATCGCCAGCGCCGCCGCCAGCCCGCGTTACATCATGATGAACGACACCGACAATGTCGCCATCGTCGTCAACGACGGCGGCCTGCCGGCCGGCACCGTGTTTCCCGACGGCCTGACCCTGGTCGACCGCGTGCCGCAAGGCCACAAGATCGCGCTGCGCGACTTGAAGCAGGGCGAGCCCATCGTGCGCTACGACGTGGCCATCGGCTACGCCGTGCGCGACATCCCCAAAGGCAGCTGGATCGAGGAATCGCTGGTGCGCATGCCGCCGGCGCGCGAGCTGGACAACCTGCCCATCGCCACCAGAAAGCCGGCGCCGCAGCCGCCGTTGGAAGGCTATACCTTCGAGGGCTACCGCAACGCCGACGGTTCGGTCGGCACGCGCAACCTGCTGGCCATCACCACCACCGTGCAGTGCGTGGCCGGCGTGGTCGAGCATGCGGTCAAGCGCATCCGAGCCGAACTGCTGCCCAAGTATCCGAACGTGGAAGACGTGGTGGCGCTGGAGCATACCTACGGCTGCGGCGTGGCCATCGACGCGCCCAATGCCGGCATTCCGATCCGCACGCTGCGCAACATCAGCCTTAACCCCAACTTCGGCGGCCAGGCCATGGTGGTCAGCCTCGGTTGCGAAAAGCTGCAGCCCAACCGCCTGCTGCCGGAAAACATGATCCCGATCCACAAGGAGGGCGAACCCTACGTGGTCTGCCTGCAGGATGCGGAACACGTCGGCTTCCACTCCATGATCGATTCCATCATGCGCATGGCCGAGGCGCGCCTGGCCGAGCTGGACAAGCGCCGCCGCGAAACCTGTCCGGCCTCCGACCTGGTGGTCGGCGTGCAGTGCGGCGGCAGCGATGCCTTCTCCGGCGTGACTGCCAACCCGGCCGTGGGTTTCGCCACCGACCTGCTGGTGCGCGCCGGCGCCGCGGTGATGTTCTCGGAAGTGACCGAAGTGCGCGACGGCATCGACCAGCTGACCTCGCGCGCCGTCAACGAGGAAGTGGCGCAGGCCATGATCCGCGAGATGGACTGGTACGACAATTACCTGAAGCAAGGCGGCGTCGACCGCAGCGCCAACACCACGCCCGGCAACAAGAAGGGCGGCCTGGCCAACATCGTCGAGAAGGCCATGGGGTCGATCGTCAAGTCCGGCAGCAGCCCGATCTCGGGCGTGCTGGCGCCGGGCGACAAGTTGCGCCAGAAGGGCCTGATCTACGCCGCCACGCCGGCCTCGGACTTCATCTGCGGCACGCTGCAGCTGGCCGCCGGCATGAACCTGCACATCTTCACCACCGGCCGCGGCACGCCTTACGGCCTGGCTGCGGTGCCGGTGATCAAGGTCGCCACCCGTAACGACCTGGCGCGCCGCTGGCATGACCTGATGGATGTCAATGCCGGCCGCATCGCCAGCGGCGAGGCCAGCATCGAAGACGTCGGCTGGGAGCTGTTCCAGCTGATGCTGGACGTGGCCAGCGGCAAGAAGACCTGGGCCGAACAATGGAAGCTGCACAATGCGCTGACCCTGTTCAACCCGGCGCCGGTGACTTGATGTGCCAGAAAAAGGATCCGCTTGCGGATCCTTTTGTATTATCCGTTCCAGCAGCAGAGAAGAAAGCAGCAAGCCATGCGCGGCCATTGTGCGCAGAGGTTTGCGTACGCCAACAACAAGCATCCTTGAAGGAGACGCCATGTCCAAGCACGCCTCATCCACATCCAGCACATCCCGCCGCCTTGCCGCCGCCCTTGCGGCGTCGGCCCTGACGCTGGCGGCCGCCCAGGCCGGCGCGGCCACCATCGCCTACGTTGCCAACGCCACAGCCAGGACATCTACGTGCTGCAGCTCAACGCCGACGGCAGCCTCAACCTGGTCGACAAGGTCGCCACTGGCAGCACCGTGATGCCGCTGGCGATCAGCCCGGACCATCGCTTCCTGTACGCTTCGTTGCGCGGGCAGCCGTATTCGGTGACCAGCTATGCGATCGACCAGGCCAGCGGCAAGCTCAAGGCGCTGGCCACGGCGCCGCTGGCCGACAACATGGCCAATATCGCCACCGACAGGAGCGGCAGGTTCCTGTTCGCGGCTTCGTACACCGGCCACAAGATCTCGGTCAACGCCATCGGCGCCGATGGCGCGGTGCAGGCGCCGGCGCTGGCGGTGATCCCGACCGGCAAGAATGCGCATTCGGCCCAGGTCGATCCCGACAACCGGTTCCTGTTCGCCTCCAATCTCGGCAGCGATGTGATCCTGCAGTTCCGCTTCGATGCCGCCACCGGCAAGGTGGCGCCGAACGACCCGCCAGCGGTGGCCACCAAAGCCGGCGCCGGCCCGCGCCATTTCGTGTTCGCCAACGACAAGCGTTTCGTCTATTCCACCAACGAGCTGGACGGCACCGTCAACACTTACGCCTACGATGCCAAGGCCGGCACGCTCAAGCTGGCGGCGACCGACTCGGCCTTGCCCGACGGTTTCAAGAGCAGCGAGCAACTGGCCACGGCCGACCTCCACCTCACGCCCGACGGCCGTTTCCTCTACGCCAGCGAACGCACCTCCAGCACGCTGACCAGCTATGGCGTCGATGCCGCCAGCGGCAAACTGACGCGCCTGGCCAACCTCCCGACCGAAACCCAGCCGCGCGGTTTCAACATCGACCCGCAAGGGCGCTTCCTGCTGGCGGTGGGGCAGAAGTCCAACGCGCTGACCAGCTACGCCATCGACCGCGCCAGCGGCGCGCTGACGCCCTTGTTCCGCTATACGCTGGGGCGCAATCCGAACTGGGTCGAAATCATCGACCTGCCCTGAGCCATCCTCCGGTTACGGTTGCAACTCTTTGCGGGCTATCTGCATGCGCTTTGATCCAGGACAGGTCGGGGCGCGAATCCGCATTGCAAAATCGATGCGGGGGACGTTCGCCCGCGGCATAACGCGCCTAATGGGGAAACAAGGGCGTTTTCGCCAGTTGACCGTGATATTGGTGGACGGGGGCTTGCGATATCTTCTGCTGCCAGGTCCTTGATCAATCTTGTTGCCAAAAAATTAAGTGGAGAGTGGGAATGCGGAATGTAACGGTTCGCTTCAGCCTGATGGGCGCGCTGGCGTTATTTTCATGCATGATCGTAGTGGGCGCCGGCGTCGGCATCTTTGCCTTGGGCCGGGCCAACCAGGCGACCGAGTTCGTGCATCTGATTGCCGAGCGCACCTTGCTCGTCAACGATGCCTATAAGGACACCACGCGCACGCGTTCGGCGTTGACGCGCGCCTATGCCAACCTGAAGGAAAAGAACGAGGCCAGCGTCAGGGAGTCGGCTTTCAAGAGTGCGCAGACCACGTATGAACGCGGCTTGAAGACCATGGATGACTTTGCCAGGTTGCCTGACCTGCCGGGCCAGGATCCGGCGCTCAAGGCGGAACTGATCGACTCGGCCAAGGCCTTGTCGGATCTGTTGAAGAAGGCCGGCGACTTGCTCAAGGCGGATGACGCCGCCGGCTATTTCGAACTCAACGACAAGCAGATCAATCCGGGCGGCGGCCGCTTCTCGGCGGCGCTGGAGAAGTACCAGGCGCTGGCGATGCAATTGAACGACCAGACCGCCGACCAGCGCGACAAGGAATACAAACTGGTGCTGTGGCTGGTGGCGGTGGGGCTGGCCGGCGCGCTGGCGCTGGTGCTGGCGGTGCATTTCATGTTGCGCAATATCGTGCTCACGCCGCTCAATCGCGCAGTGCACCTGCTCGACCAGGTTGCCAACGGCGACCTTACCGCCAGGGTGGATGTCCATAGCAGCAATGAGATCGGCCGCCTGTTCTCGGCGATCCGCAGCATGCAGCAAAGCCTGCTCAATACCGTCTCGCGCGTGCGCAGCAGTTCGGAGAGCATCGATACCAGCGCCAGGGAAATCGCGGCCGGCAATCTGGATTTGTCTTCGCGCACCGAACAGCAGGCCAGCTCGCTGGAAGAAACTGCCGCATCGATGGAGCAACTCACCGGCACCGTGCGCCAGAATGCCGAGAACGCCATGCAGGCCAACCAGATGGCGCATTCGGCTTCGACCACCGCCAGCCGCGGCGGCGAAGTGGTGGCGCAGGTGGTCGATACCATGCAGGCCATCAATGCATCTTCGCGCAAGATCGTCGACATCATCAGCGTGATCGACGGCATCGCATTCCAGACCAATATCCTGGCGTTGAACGCGGCGGTGGAAGCGGCCCGCGCCGGCGAGCAGGGGCGCGGCTTCGCGGTGGTGGCCTCGGAAGTGCGTTCGCTGGCGCAGCGCTCGGCAGCGGCGGCCAAGGAGATCAAGACCCTGATCGACAATTCGGTGTCCAAGGTGGACGCCGGCAGCCAACTGGTGGAGCAGGCCGGCATGACCATGAGCGATGTGGTCGACAGCGTGCGGCGCGTGACCGACATCGTCGGCGAGATCGCCGAGGCCAGCCGTGAGCAAAGTACCGGCATCGAGCAGGTCAACCAGGCCATTGCGCAGATGGACGAGGTGACCCAGCAGAATGCCGCGCTGGTGGAGCAGGCCGCCGCCGCCGCGCAATCGCTGCAGTCGCAGGCGACCAACCTGGTGGGGGCGGTGAGCATCTTCAAGATCGATGCCAACCACCAGGCCGTGCCGGTGCGCCCGGCGCCTGCGGCCAAGGTCGCAGCCAAGAGCATCCCGGCGGCGGCGCCAGCAGCAACGCCGGCTGCGCCATCGGCCCCGGCGCCAGGAAAAGCGGCGCCGACCAGCGCCCCCAAGCTGTCCGGGGCCGCACCGCAGCCGGCAGGCGGCAGCAGCCGCGCCAGGGACGATAGCCAGGATTGGGAAGAGTTCTGATCCGGCCGGGATGGCGGGTATGCCCATAAAAAAACCTTCGTTGCGAGACGAAGGTTTTTTTGTTTTGGCAAGCGGTAATCGGTTACCGCTTGCGCCGGCAATCGCTCAGGCCGTGAGTACCGCCGGGGCCGGCGTGGCGCGGTTGCGGATGACGACGATCACCACCAGCATGCCCAGCGCGGCAATGCCGCCGGCCAGCAAAAAGGCCGCATGGTAGCCGCCGCCGTACTGGATGATGAATCCGGTCAGCGCCGGGCCGACGATGCCCGACAGGTTCGCCAGCAAGTGCACGAAGCCGCCGGTGCCGCCCACCCGCGAGGGCGGCACGATTTCCTGGATCAGCACCCAGCAAGCCTGGGGCGCCATCAGCAAGAACAGGTTGGCCACTGCGATCAGGGCCACGGCCGCCGCCATCGAGGTGGTCTGGGTCGAGAGCACCACGCACAGCGCGGCGATGCCCAGCGCCGCGATCAGGACGCTCTTGCGGGCGAACAGGCCATTTTTGGTGCGGCGGAAGATGCGGTCTGAGATCACGCCGCCGAGGATCATGCCGATGGCGCCGCCCAGCCAGGGGATGATGCCGATGATGCTCATTTCCTTGACCGGCAGGTGCTGGTAATCGGTGAGATAGCTGGGGAACCACGACAGGAAGAAATACAGGACGTAGTTGTAGCAGAAGAAAGCCATCGCGATGGCCAGCACCTGGGGCGACTTGATGTAATGCAGCATGCCGCGGTCGTTGGTGTCGCTGGTGGTGGCGACGAACTTTCGGCTCTCGGCGATGACTTCGCGTTCACTGGCGCCGACCTTGGGGTGTTGCAGCGGGTCGTCGCGGAAGATTAGTTGCCAGGCCAGCAGCCACGCCAGGCCCAGTAGCGCAATCACCACGAAGGATACGCGCCAGCCGAAGGCCAGCGAGATCAGCCCGACCACGGGCGCCGCCAGGGCGCCGCCGAGCGGCTGGCCGGCATTGGTGATGCCGACCACGGTGCCGGCTTCCTTGCGCGGGAACCAGTTGTTGATGGTCTTGTTGGTGGTCGACCCCATCGGGCCTTCGCCGATGCCGAAGAAGATGCGGAAGACGATCAGCTGGGCAAAGCTGGTGACTACCGCGGTGGCGCCGCAAAACAGCGACCAGAAACCGGCGGCGAAGGTGAAGACGCGTTTGGGACCGAAGCGGTCGGAGGCATAGCCGCCGATGAAGCAAAAGCCGGCATAGCCGACGAAAAAGCTGCTGAAGAGGATGCCCATCTGGGCGGCATCTAGCTGCAGTTCGGTCTTGAGCAGCGGCGCGGCCACGGCCAGGGCGGCGCGGTCGAGATAGTTGAGCATGCCGGCGAAGAACAGCAGCGCGGCGACGTTCCAGCGATAGGGGTATTTCATGGTGGTCTTCTCCAAGGTGCGATGTTGTTTTTTTAATGAAGTTACTGCCGTGCGCTAGGGCGCACGGGGCTGCCCGGACGTTATTGGCCGAGCCGGAAGCTGTCGACCGTGTTGGTCGCCAGCAGCGCCAGGTCGGGCGCGAAGCCCAGGCCCGGGATGTCGGGCAGACGCATCTCGGGTGTGCTGAAGTCGAGATACGGATGCAAGCGCTGTTCGAAATGCACGAACGGCACTTCGAGGTGGATGTCTGCCGGCAGGGTGGCGACGATCTGTGCGGTAGCCATCAGCCCGGGGCCGTAGTAGAAGCAGTGCGGCATCACCTTGACCGGGAACTGCCGCGACAGCGCGATGACTTCCCGCATGGCCGTGATGCCGCCGATCTTGGTGACGCTGGGCTGGGCGTAATCGATGGCGCCGGCTTCGAACAGGCGCCGGAAACCTTCCACGCCCATCACGTTTTCACCGGCCGCGATGGGAACGTCGCCTAGCGCCCGCACGCGCGCCAGCGAGTCGACGTCCTCGGGCGGCCAGATCGGCTCTTCCAGCCAGGCGATGTTTCTGCCCTTGAGCTGGCGCGCCACCTCGCCGGCTTCGGCCAGCGACCAGGGGCAGTTCACATCCAGCATCAGGTCCACCTCCGGCGGCAAGGCTTCGCGCGCGGCGAGGAAGGCGGGCAGGGTGGTTTCGTGCAGCTTGATCTTGCGGTAGCCCATGGCGTGGACGCGGCACGCGTGGCGCGCTACTTCGGCCGGGTGGTTGTCGTAGCTGACCAGGCTGGCGTAGCGTTCGATCACATTGCGGTGGTTGCCCATCAAGGCGCGCAGAGGCTGGCCGGCGCGCTGGGCGGCGATATCCCACAGGGCGATGTCGATGGCGGAGAGGGCGTAGAGTACCGGGCCGGTGCGTCCGAAGCCGTGCAAGTCCTGCTGGGCTTGCAGCAAGGTGGCGGCGGCATCGGCCGGTTTGCCGATCAGCGCCGGCGCGACCAGTTGCGACAGCGCCGTCATGGTGACGGGATTGAGCTTGTGGCCGAAGGCTTCGCCCCAGCCGACCATGCCGTCGTCGGTGGTGACCTTGACCAGCAAGGTTTCCATGCGGCTCCAGGGGTTGCCGGGGGCCGACGGGTCTTTGCCGGTGTCGCATGCGATGGCGACGCGCATGCCTTCGATTTGGCGGATATGCATGATCTTCTTGTCCAAATGGAACAGCGCCGCCAGGCCCTGTCTCCGGGCCTGGCGGGCTGGTGTTGCGATAGCTGGTTTATTGCGGGCCGAGCTTCTTGATCAGCGCGGCCAGTTCTTCGTGTTCTTCCGGCGTGCAGTCGGTCAGCGGGGTGCGCACCGGGCCGGCATCGTGGCCTGCGATGCGGGCGCCGGCCTTGACGATGGAGACGGCGTAGCCGGCCTTGCGGTTGCGGATCGCCAGGTAGGGCAGGAAGAACTCGTCGATCAGGCGGCCGACGGTGGCGTGGTCGTCCCTGGCGATGGCCTGATAGAACTCCACGGCGGTCTTGGGGATGAAGTTGAACACCGCCGACGAGTACACCGGCACGCCCAGCGCCTTGTAGGCGGCGGCATAGACTTCCGCGGTCGGCAGCCCGCCCAGGTAGGTGAAGCGGTCGCCCAGCTTGCGGCGGATCGCCACCATCGGTTCGATCTCGCCGACGCCGTCCTTGAAGCCGATCAGGTTGGGGCAGCGGTCGGCCAGCTTTTGCAGGGTCTCGGCGTTGAGCTTGCAGACCGCGCGGTTGTAGATGATGACGCCGAACTTGACCGATTTGCAGACCGCTTCGACGTGGGCGGCGATGCCGTCCTGGCTGGCTTCGGTCAGGTAATGCGGCATCAGCAGGATGCCGTGCGCGCCCAGGCGTTCGGCTTCCTGGGCGTAGGCGATGGCGGCGCGGGTGGAGCCGCCGGCGCCGGCGATGATGGGCACCTTGCCGCGGCAGGTCTCGACCGCGGTGCGGATGATGTCGCTGTACTCGCCCGGCACCAGCGAGAAGAATTCGCCGGTGCCGCCGGCGGCGAACAGGGCGCTGGCGCCGTAGGGGGCCAGCCATTCCAGGCGCTCGATGTAGGTCTTCGGACGGAAGTCGCCTTGTTCGTCGAAGTCGGTCAGCGGGAACGACAGCAGGCCGGAGGAGAGGATCGTTTTCAGGTCTTGGGGTGTGTACATGATTTCGCTACGCCGTTAAGCATGAAGAATTGGATGGAGGTGTTGCTTGTTCTGGTTGTCGGTACGTATCCAAATAGGATATCAGTCATCGTACAACATGGATTTTAAGAAAGCCAGCATTTTTTAGGTGCTGGCTTTCGGGTGTTGCCGTGGAGGAAACGGCCATGCGGCCGGGGCGGTCAGGCGGCGGGGGAGCCGGCGGCGCCGGATTCGGCTTCCATTTGCGCGCGGCGCAGGCGCTCGCGACTGTTGGTCAGGTGGTTGCGCATGGCTGCGCGCGCCGCTTCGGTATCGCCGCGGGCGATCGCTTCGTAGATGTCTTCGTGTTCGCGTTGCACCCGGTCGAGATAGCTGGCTTGCTGGTCGTGCGCCAGTTCGGCGGTGTTGATGCGCTTGCGCGGGATCACGCCCATGCCGAGGTGGCTGATGATCTCGATGAAGTAACGGTTGCCGGTGGCGTTGGCGATGGCGAAGTGGAAGCGGAAGTCGGGATCGACGGTGTCGCCGCCGGACAGCTGGTTGGCGCGGAAGGCGTCCAGCGCCGCGCGGATCTCGCGCAGTTGTTCGTCGTTGCGGCGCGCCGCCGCCAGGCCGGCGGTTTCGGTTTCCAGGCTGATGCGCAGCTCCAGCAGCGCCAGCAGGTCGCGCATGGTGGTGATGGTGGCCGGGTCGATATTGATGTTGGAACCCTTCCTGGGTTCCAGCACGAAGGTGCCGATGCCGTGGCGGGTCTCGACCGCGCCGGCGGCCTGCAGGCGCGAGATGGCTTCGCGCACCACGGTGCGCGATACGCCCTGGCTTTGCATGATTTCGGATTCGGTGGGCAGCTTGTCTCCCGGCTTGAGGCTGCCGTTTTCCATCATCTGCGAGAGCGCGGCGACCACTTCCTGCGACAGGCTCTGGGTCTTGCGGCGCGGGCGCAGCAGCGGGTTGGGGGTATCGCTTGCATCCATGTCGTTATCGTTGAAATGCCGGTGGTGGGGGATGTCTGGCTGGGCCGTTGTTGCAGGCTTGCCAGTTCTGCTGGCGCCAGATGAAAAAAAGAGTTGGGACATCTTACCAGATCGTTAATGCCCGATAACGGGAGAATGCCGGCCGGAAGCCTGAACTTGGCGGGCATTCGCATGTTTGGGGCTTTTCCCGCCCTTGCCAACCGGCTTCCCGGCAGCAATTAGTACCTGACAGGATTACTCGGGTTTGATATACTTGACTCAAATATTCGGGAATTCAGGGAACCGGGATTCAATTCGTTTCTGGAGCAGGAATTTCATGCGTCTGACCACCAAAGGCCGTTTTGCCGTGACCGCGATGATTGACCTGGCCTTGCGCCAGGGCAACGGCCCGGTCACGTTGTCCGCCATCAGCGAGCGACAGGAAATTTCCTTATCATATCTGGAGCAGCTGTTCGGCAAGTTGCGCCGCCACCAGATCGTGGAGTCGGTGCGCGGCCCCGGCGGCGGCTACAACCTGGCCCGCAAGGCCGCCGAGGTGTCGGTCGCCGACATCATCATCGCGGTGGACGAGCCCCTGGATGCGACGCAGTGCGGCGGCAAGGAAAATTGCCACAGCGCCACCCATCCGGGCGGCCCGCGCTGCATGACGCACGACCTGTGGTCGACCCTGAACGAGAAGATGGTCGAATACCTGGACTCGGTGTCCTTGCAGGACCTGGTCGACCAGCAGAAGGAACACAAGTTGGCGGAGCCCCGCTCCGCCGAAAAGCAAAGCGTGGTGGTGATGCACCGCCCGCAAGCCGCAGCCTGATTTGGAGCTTTAACTCATGAACGCACCTTTGGAAAAGAGCCTGTTGGAGACCATCAAGGCTCCCCACTTCCCGATCTACATGGACTACTCGGCGACCACGCCGGTCGATCCGCGCGTGGCCGACAAGATGATTCCCTACCTGCGCGAGCAGTTCGGCAATCCGGCTTCGCGCAGCCACATGTACGGCTGGTCGGCCGAAAAAGCGGTGGAAGAGGCGCGTGAGGAAGTGGCCAAACTGGTCAATGCCGACTCGCGCGAAATCATCTGGACCTCCGGCGCCACCGAGAGCAACAACCTGGCGATCAAGGGCGCGGCGCAGTTCTACAAAACCAAGGGCAAGCACCTCATCACCATCAAGACCGAGCACAAGGCCGTGCTGGATACCTTCCGCGAGCTGGAGCGCCAGGGCTTCGAGGCGACCTACCTGCAGCCGCAGGACAACGGCCTGGTGACGGTCGAGCAGATCGCCGCCGCCGTGCGGCCCGACACCATCCTGGTCTCGGTCATGCTGGTCAACAACGAGATCGGCGTGATCCAGCCGGTTCCGGAAATCGGCGAATTCTGCCGCTCCAAGGGCATCATCTTCCATTGCGACGCCGCGCAGGCGACCGGCAAGGTCAAGATCGACCTGGAAAACTGGAAGGTCGACCTGATGAGCTTCTCGGCCCACAAGACCTACGGCCCCAAGGGCATCGGCGCGCTGTACGTACGCCGCAAGCCGCGCGTGCGCATCGAAGCGCAGATCCACGGCGGCGGCCATGAGCGCGGCCTGCGCTCGGGCACGCTGGCCACGCACCAGATCGTCGGCATGGGCGAAGCCTTCCGCATCGCCCGCGAAGAGATGGACAGCGAGCTGCAACGCATCCGCACGCTGCGCGACCGCCTGGCCCGCGGCCTGCAGGAGATCGAGGAAACCTATATCAATGGCGACATGGAACACCGCGTGCCGCACAACCTGAACGTGAGCTTCAACTACGTCGAAGGCGAATCGCTGATCATGGCGATCAAGGATATTGCGGTGTCGTCCGGTTCGGCCTGCACCTCGGCCAGCCTGGAGCCGTCATACGTGCTGCGCGCACTGGGCCGCAGCGACGAACTGGCGCACAGCTCCATCCGTTTCACCATCGGCCGTTTCACCACCGAGGAAGATATCGATTTCACCGTCAACCTGATCAAGAGCAAGGTCGGCAAGCTGCGTGAACTGTCCCCGCTGTGGGACATGTACAAGGATGGCATCGACCTCTCCACGATCCAGTGGGCGGCCCACTAAACCAGGATTCTGCCAGCCGCCGCCAGCATGCATCAGGAGTTGGAAACTGGTTGCGGTGGAAACATCTTCAAGGAGCAACAACATGTCTTATTCCGAAAAAGTACTCGACCACTACGAGAACCCGCGCAACGTCGGCGCCTTTGAAAAGGGCGACGAAACGGTTGGCACCGGCATGGTTGGCGCGCCGGCCTGCGGCGACGTGATGAAGCTGCAGATCAAGGTGGGCGCCGACGGCGTGATCCAGGACGCCAAGTTCAAGACCTACGGCTGCGGCTCGGCGATCGCTTCGTCGTCGCTGGTGACCGAATGGGTCAAGGGCAAGACGCTGGACCAGGCGCTGTCGATCAAGAATACCCAGATCGCCGAAGAGCTGGCATTGCCGCCGGTGAAGATCCACTGCTCGATCCTGGCCGAAGACGCGATCAAGGCCGCCGTGCAGGACTACAAGGCCAAGCACGGCGTCGAACAGAAAGCCGCGGCCTGAGGCAGGACTTGCTCAGGACGGGGTCTTGGGCATTGGGAGCATCTTTGACAGCAGCAAGGCAGGCATCATGGCAATCACATTGACAGAGAAGGCAGCAAAACACATCAGCCGGTACATGGAGCGCCGCGGCAAAGGCATCGGCCTGCGCCTGGGCGTGCGCACCACCGGCTGTTCCGGTTTGGCGTACAAGCTGGAATATGTGGACGAGCAGGTGGCGGAAGACGCCGTGTTCGAATCGCACGGCATCCGCGTTTTCGTCGATCCCAAGAGCCTGCCCTACATTGACGGCACCGAGCTGGACTTCGCCCGCGAAGGTTTGAACGAAGGCTTCAAATTCCAGAACCCGAACGTGAAGGACGAATGCGGCTGCGGCGAAAGCTTCCGCATCTGATACCCGTCTTCGCGTCGGGCGGCATTCCTCGCAGTCGTTGATGAGCCAAGCCTGTTGAAGTCCGACAGGCTTTTTATTTTTCAGCCATGCAAAACCATTTCGACCTGTTCCAGTTACCGCAGCGCTTCGCCGTCGACATCAAGGCGCTGGAGCAGGCGTACCACCAGGTGCAGGGCCGGGCGCATCCGGACAAGTTCGCGCACGCCAGCGACGCCGAGAAGCGCGTGGCGATGCAATGGGCCACCCGCGCCAACGAGGCCTACCAGACCTTGAAAAGCCCGCTGCGCCGCGCGCGCTACCTGTGCGAACTCAACGGCGTGGATTTACAGACCGAATCCAACACCTCGATGGCGCCGGCCTTCCTGATGCAGCAGATGGAATGGCGCGAGACCCTGGACGATGCCAAGGCCGGCAAGGACATCGACGCGCTGGAGCGGCTCAACAGCGAGCTGACGGCCGAAAAGAAGGCCGAGGTGGCGCGCATCGAAAAGCTGCTGGATGCAGGCGACTACACCCAGGCCGCGCAACTGGTGCGCCAGTTGATGTTCCTCGACAGGTTCGGCGGCGAGATTGGCGATGCATTCGCCCTGATCGAAGGCTGAGGCCAAAGAGCGGAGACGACATGCCCGATATCTTCCTGTTCCTGCTGGCCGCCATGACGCTGACCCTGGCGCCTGGGCCGGACAACATCTACGTGCTCACGCGCGGCATCGCGCAAGGAAAGAAGGCCGGGCTGGTGGCCGCGGCCGGGTTCTCTTCCGGACTGATTTTCCATACCTTGCTGGCGGTGCTGGGTTTCGCCGCCGTGATCAAGGCGTATCCGCCGGCCTACCACGCGCTGCAATACGCGGGCGCGGCCTACCTGGCCTACCTCGGTTACCGCACGCTGCGCTCGGCCTCGGCCGGCATCGCGCTGGCCTCGGAAGAGGGCGCGCCGGGCGTGCCGCTCAAGCGCATCTACTGGCAAAGCGTGCTGGCCAACATGCTCAACCCCAAGGTCACGCTGTTCTTCATCGCCTTCCTGCCGCAGTTCGTGCATGCCGAAGCCGGCCGCGTGCCGCTGCAGATGCTGCTGCTGGCGCTGCTGTTCATCGCCCAGGCCTTTGTCATCTTCAGCGCCATTGCGCTGTTTTCCGGCGCAGTGGGCGCTTACTTCCGCCGCCGCGCTTCCGCTTCCGTCCATCTGAACCGCCTCGCAGGCTGCGCCTTCATCGGCCTCGGCATCCGGATGGCTTTACCTGAATAACGAACCGATCCAACCCTTATGGCCTTACTCCAGATTTCAGAACCGGGCATGTCCACCGCGCCGCACCAGCGACGCCTGGCGGTGGGCATCGACCTGGGCACCACCAATTCGCTGGTGGCTACCGTGCGCAACAGCATTCCCGAAGTGCTGGCCGACGACGAAGGCCGCGTGCTGCTGCCCTCGGTGGTGCGCTACCTGCCCAACGGCCACGCCAACATCGGTTACAAGGCGCAAGCCGCGCAGACCACCGATCCGCGCAACACCATCGTCTCGGTCAAGCGTTTCATGGGCCGCGGCCTGAAAGACATCGCCCACGCCGAGAACATGCCCTACGACTTCCAGGATGCGCCGGGCATGGTGCAGATCAAGACCGTGGCCGGCGTGAAGAGCCCGGTGGAAATCTCGGCGCAGATCCTGGCGACGCTGCGCCAGACCGCCGAAGACGCGCTCGGCGACGACCTGGTCGGCGCCGTCATTACCGTGCCGGCGTATTTCGACGACGCCCAGCGCCAGGCCACCAAGGACGCCGCGCAACTGGCCGGCATCAACGTGCTGCGCCTGTTGAACGAGCCGACCGCCGCCGCCATCGCCTACGGCCTGGACAACAATTCCGAAGGCATCTTCGCCGTCTACGACCTGGGCGGCGGCACCTTCGACATCTCCATCCTCAAGCTGACCCGCGGCGTGTTCGAAGTGCTGGCCACCGGCGGCGACTCGGCCCTGGGCGGCGACGACTTCGACCATCGCCTGTTCTGCTGGATCAGCCAGGAGGCGCAACTGCAGCCGCTGTCGGATGAAGATACGCGGCTGCTGATGGTCAAGGCGCGGGAAGTCAAGGAACTGCTCTCGACCAAGGCCGAAGTGCATATCGACGCCGCGCTGAAGTCGGGCGAGCAGGTGCACCTGTCGATCACCGCCGATCAATTCGCGGAGATGACCCAGCATCTGGTGGCCAAGACCATCACGCCGATGCGCAAGGCATTGCGCGACGCCGGCCTGAGCGTGGAAGACGTCGACGGCGTGGTGCTGGTCGGCGGCGCCACCCGCATGCCGACCATCCGCCGCGCGGTGGGCGAGTTCTTCAAGACCAACCCGCTGTCCAACATCGACCCCGACAAGGTGGTGGCGCTGGGCGCGGCGGTGCAGGCCAACCTGTTGGCCGGCAACCGCGCGCCGGGCGACGACTGGCTGCTGCTGGACGTGATCCCGCTGTCGCTGGGCATCGAGACCATGGGCGGCCTGGCCGAGAAGGTCATTCCGCGCAACTCCACCATCCCCTGCGCGCGCGCGCAGGAGTTCACCACCTTCAAGGATGGCCAGACCGCGATGGCGATCCATGTGGTGCAGGGCGAGCGCGAACTGGTGGCCGACTGCCGTTCGCTGGCGCGCTTCGAGCTGCGCGGCATCCCGCCGATGGCGGCCGGCGCGGCGCGCATCCGCGTGACCTACCAGGTCGATGCCGACGGCTTGCTGGCGGTGTCGGCGCGCGAAATCACCTCGGGCGTGGAAGCGTCGATCAGCGTCAAGCCGTCCTACGGCCTGGCCGACGACGAGATCGCGCGCATGCTGCAGGAATCCTTCAGCTCGGCCGACGAGGACATGCAGCGCCGCGCGCTGCGCGAAGAGCAGGTCGAGGCCGAACGCATTGTGCTGGCGACACAGTCGGCGCTCAATGTCGACAGCGCCTTGCTGAGCGAGCAGGAGCGCGCCGCCATCGAGCAGCAGCTGGCGGCCGTGACCGCCGCCGCGCAAGGCAGCGACCACCTCGCCATCAAGGCGGCGGTCGACGCGCTGGCGCACGGCACCGAAGAGTTCGCGGCGCGCCGCATGGACCGCAGCGTGCATGCCGCGCTGGCCGGCAAGAAGCTCGACGAAGTCGCGTAATTTAACCGAATACCGCATACCCGAAAGTCATCCCATGCCTCAGATCGTCATCCTCCCCCATCCGGTACTGTGCCCCCAAGGCTCGGTGATCGACGCCCCGGCCGGCAAGACCCTGTGCGACGCGCTGCTCGACAGCGACATCGACATCGAGCACGCCTGCGAAAAATCCTGCGCCTGTACCACTTGCCACGTGGTGATCCGCGAGGGCTTCGACACCCTCAACGACCCTTCCGACAAGGAAGAGGATCTGCTGGACATGGCCTGGGGCCTGGAAGCGACTTCCCGCCTGTCGTGCCAAGTGGTGCTGGGCGAGGATGACCTGACCGTCGAAATCCCCAAGTACACGATCAACCACGCTTCCGAAAACCACTGATCCGGGGGAACCGCACATGAAATGGACTGACACCCAGCTGATCGCCGAGGAACTGTACGACAAGTTTCCCGACATCGACCCCAAGACCATCCGCTTCACCGACCTGCATCGCTGGGTGATGGAGCTGGACGGTTTCGACGACGACCCGAACCGCTCGGGCGAGCGCATCCTGGAGGCGATCCAGGCGGCGTGGATCGAAGAGGCGGAATAAGTCTCTGGCAGTGGCAGCAAAAATGCCGTTCGGTGCAAACCTGAACGGCATTTTTTATGGGCGGGGAGAGGGCCATCCTCCCATCGTCATATCAACAGATCCGACGCCCCATGCCCGCCGGCGGCATATTGCGGAAAGATCTTTTCCAGCTCCTGATCCCTGATGCGCATATGGCGCTCCGCCACCGACGACAGCACCGCGCGGAAATCGGTGGTAATGGCCAGGTCGCGGCCTTCGTTGAGGGCGGCCTGGTTCAGCCCCGGCCATTGCCCGTGGATTTTGCCGCCCCGCACATTGCCGCCCAGCAGCCACATGGCGTTGCCATGCCCGTGGTCGGTGCCGCCGTTGCCGTTCTCGCGGAAGGTGCGGCCGAATTCGGACAGCACCACGACCACCGTATCGTTGAACGCCGGCCCCAGTTCGCGCGCCAGCGTCGCCAGGCCGGCGGCCAGCGGCGCCAGCCGCCCCGCCAGTTGGCCGGCGCCGTTGCCCTGGTTGATGTGCGTGTCCCAGCCGCCCACGGCCAGGAAGGACAGGCGGATGCGCGGGTCGTTGCGCATCAGGCGGCCCAGGCGCGCGGTATCGAGCGACAGGCCGTCGGGCAGCGGCGCGCCGTTGTTGGCCATCTGCTGTTCCTGGCTGTTGATGTCGGCCATCAGTTCGCGGCGCGCCGCGATGCCGTCGCGGTAGGCGCGGGCGATCGGGTCGTCGCCGGCATACAGCGGCGCGAAGGCCTGCATCATGCGCGGCTGGTCGATCAGGCTGGGGCGGGCGGCGGCGCGGCCGGTCTGCAGGTTGGCCACGACGTTGCTGCCGCTCATGATGCGCGGCGTGGCGTCGCCCATCGCCAGCGCCTGCAGTGGCGATTCCGACGGCGGCAGGTAGCCCATCAGGCGGTTCATCCAGCCGTCGCGCGTATTGTGCTGGCCGGGCGTGCCGGTTTCCATGTAGTCCTGCGCCTCGAAGTGCGAACGCGATGCATCCGGCGAGCCGGAGGCGTGGACGAAGGCCAGTTGGCCGCTTTCCCAGTAAGGCATCAGCGGCTGCAGCGCCGGGTGCAGGCCGAAGTAGCCGCCCAGGTCGATGGCGCCGTTGGCCTGGCCGGGGCGCGCCACGGCGATGGTCGGACGGGCCCGGTAATACTCGGGATCGCCATGCGGCACCACCACATTCAAGCCGTCGACGGCGCCGCGCAGGAACACCACCACCATGCGCGGCGCGCCATCGCCAGCGGCGTGCGCACGCGGCCTGGGCGAACCGTAGGCGAGCTTGGCCGGCCCGGCCCGGCTGATGCTGTGGTCGCCGATGGGCGCCACGGCGCAACCGGACAGGCCGACCGGCAGCAGGATGGCGCCGCCGCTTGCGGCGCCGAGATAGCGGATGAAGTCGCGGCGGTTCATATCGGTCCTAGCGTTTCATGAAGTCGGGACTGCCCAGAATCAGTCCGGCCTGCAGGTTGGGCGATGCGGCGTTGATCTTCTGGACGCTGTCCGGTGCGATGGCCGGCCCCAGTGTGGCCAGCAATTGTTGCGGGTCGGTCGGGCGGGCGTCGGCATTGGCGGGCGGCGGCGCACCTTCGGCGCGGGCGATGGGCGATTTGCCGTTCACCAGGCCGCCGGCGAAATTGATCCGGCGCAGCAGCGCGTCGGGATTGAGCCAGGCCGCTTGGGAATACTTGTAGCCCTCGGGCGTGAGCCAGCCGTACAGCGGCATGCCGAACTGGCCCAGCGCGCCGTTGACCGGCCTGGGGTTGATCACCGGCGTGGCGCTGGCGCGCAGGGCCGAGACCACGAACTGGTAGGGCGTCTTGAATTGCGTCTGGTAATTGGCGCGCGACCAGAACTGCGGGCTGTCGAACAGGGTTTGCAGTACCGCGCGGATATCGCCGTGCGTGGCCAGGAAGGTCTGCGACAGTTTTTGCACCAGTGCCGGATCGGGCTGGTCGGCGACGAAATACTGCGCCAGCTGGGTGGCGATGAAGCGTGCCGTCGACGGATGGCTGGCGAGGATGTCGAGTGCGGCCTCGCCCTCCTGGTAGCCGCGGGCCGCGAGCGGCTTGCCGAGGAACACCTTGGGGGCGGCATCGTGGCGGGCGGAGTTGAAGGAAAAGGGCGCGGCGCGGCCTTGCATGGCGTTGACGTCGATGGTCCAGCCCGACAGGATGCGCGCCAGCGTGATGACGTCGGCCTGCCGGTAGCCGCCGTCCACGCCCAGCGTATGCAGCTCCATCAGCTCGCGCGCGTAGTTTTCATTGAGCCCCTTGAAGCGGCCGCGCGCGCCCGGCGTGCCGACGCCGCTGGAGAGCCAGTTGTCGAGGTAGTACAGCATCGCCGGATGATGCGCCACGGCGCCCAGCAGATCGCGGAAATTGCCCAGTGCATAAGGGCGGATGGCGTTTTTTTCATAGTCGCCGACCCAGTAGCGCACCCATTCCTTGCCTTCGAAGACGTTGAAGTGATTGGCCCAGAATTCGGTCATCACCTCTTCCAGCTGGCGCGGGCTTTCGGTGGCTTGCAGCAGGCGCGCCAGGTGGAATTGCGGCGTCAGTTCGCGCGCGGCGCGCTGGCGGGCGGCTTGTTTTTCTTCTTTCGATGCGTTCTTGTCGAACGAGGGCGGGCCATAGTCGACGAACAATTGCGCCGGCGTCATCTGCAGGGCCGGCAGCGCGGCCAGCCGGGCCTGCAGGTCTGGCGGCAGCGGGATGCGCTCGGGATGCAGTTGCAATTCGATGTAGCGCCTGGCGCCCATTTTCTCGACCTGTTCCAGCTCGCCCGGACGCGGCCCGTAGGCCAGGCGGTCGAGCACATGCAAGGCCTGCTCCCGCGGCGACAGCTCGGCGCCGGTCGCCGAGGCGGCACAGCATGCGAGCAATACCAGCAGGCAGCGTTGGCGCAGGGGAGCCGGCGACATGGCTAGGCGGAGGGCTTGGCGAAACGGGCGCATGAATGGACGCATGAATGGTTGCATCAATGGACGCATAAATCGGCCTCGATAATGGATGTTGGCCTGTCGGAAACTCTCAACGGAGATGCCTCGTCCCGACGGACTGAAATGGCGCATGACTCGTTCCATAACGCCGCGTGCCCGATTAAGGTTGGCAGAATCCGGCAGCGTTACACGGCGTTACAAAGCTGATGCAGTTGTCAGGAATGGGGGGAGGAGAGGAAGGATGGGGGCAATGACGTCAATGCTCGACCAGCTCGAAACTGCCATCGCCGCGCAATACCGTGCGGTCGTTGATGCGGCTGGCGGTGGTCGAGATGCCGGCATCGATGTCGATTTGCAGTTGCAGCGAGCTGCCCCGGACCGGCACGTCGTTGATGATGGGCACCGCGCCGGTGTTGGGCGACAGCACCAGGCTATCGGCCTGGGTCTCGGGCGGCTGGCCCGGCACCAGGACGCTGCCCAGCCCGACCGCACGGCCGTCCAGCCGGGCATTGAGCACGCGCAGGGTGAACGCGCCGCCATTGCCGAGCCGGTAGGCGTGGGCGTCGGCGGCGCTGCCGCGGAAGAACAGCGTCATCAGCGTCGGCACCCTGCAGGTGGCGGTGAGCGTCACGCTTTGCCGCCCCAGGCTCATCATCAGCGGCGAGACTTGTCTTTTCAATAGCTCCGCGCGCGTGGTGGCGCCATAGTCCACGCTGGGGTTGCTGATCAGCATCTGGCAGTTGTCGGCGCCGCTGGCATGGGCCGCGGGCGCGGCCAGCAGGATGGCCGCCAGCGTGGCCAGCGCAGAGACAAGATCAGACCGGCGCATAGGGAAGTCCTTTCGGTTGCGCGTGTAAGTCGGGCCGGCATATCGCATCGGCCGTCTCGTAGAACATATTGGGATCGGCGGCCGATGGCAAGCTGTATTGGAGCACGCAACTCTTCTCGTCCGGCAGGGTAACGCGCAGCGGCCCGCTTGGCGTGCCGTTGAGCAGGAACACCTGGCCATCGTCGACCACGGTGGTCACGAACTGGTTATCGGCATCGAGCACGAAAGCGCCCTTGGGCAAGGGTTGGCCATCGGGCGACCTGGCGTTGAGCAGGATGCGCCTGACCTTGAGCACATCGAAGTCGATATGGCTGACCGAGCCCCGGCCCGGGTCGAGCAGCTTGAGTCCATTCCTGATGTCGACGTTGCGGGGCAGGCTCTTGGTGGCGATTTCCAGCCGGGTGCTGGCGTAGGGCGGCAACTGCGAAACCACGGCCTGGCCTTTCCAGTCGGTCCAGACGGGGCCGTAGGGCGTGCTGATCTTGACGCCGGCGACATCGCCTACCCGCAGGATGCCGAAGGTGTCCTGCACCGCGTAGGGCGACAGCGTCAAGCCGCCCTGGTGCAGCACCATCGCGCCGCGCAGCCCGCCATTGTAGGCGGTGCTGCCCGATCCGTAGCGCGCGTAGCCGAGGTTGACCTGGGCATAGCGCGGCAGCATCGAGACCTGGGTCGACAGGTCGTGGTTCTTGGTCTCCTGGTTGCGTTCGGCGGCGACGGTGTAGTTGACGTAGTCGTTGAACTGCTCGTTATACGACGCGCCCAGGCGCTGGTAGCCGCTGCTGTTGTTGACGTAGGTGCGCACGTTGCGCCTGCCCAGCGGGATGCTGACGGTGAGGTAGAAAGCGTTGGCGTTGCCTCCCAGCGCGCCGGTGCCGCCCATCTGGTGCTCGATGTTCAGGTTGACGCTGACGGTATCGAAGTTGCGTCCCCACGAGGCCATGACGCGCTGGGTGTTTTGCCCGTAGAACTGGGTCGACCGGGAGTAGGAGACATTGAAGCCGCCCAGGAGCGTATTGCTCCAGCTGAGCGAGGCCGTGTACTGGGCGCGGTAGCGCGCGTATTGCGTGGTGGGCGTCTGGTCCGGCGTGAGCAGCAATTGCTCGGCCAGCTCCTTTTGCTGGTCGATGGTGGTGTCGCTGAGGTCGCGATAGCCCAGGGTCTGTTGCGTGGTGGACAGGCCCAGCGAGGTGTTTTGCGCCAGGATGCTGCTGCTGGCGAGGGTGAACTGGGTGCCGCGTTCGCCCTCGCGGGGCGCGCGCGAGAGCTTGTGCTGAATGCTCAGGTTATTGTCGCCGATGCGGGTGTCGGCGCCCCAGCTTGCGGCCTGGTAGCCGGTGGCGCCCATCAGGCCGGCGCTGAGCGTGCTGTTGCGCCCCAGCGGCCAGCCGCCTGCGGCGGTGGCGACCCAGGGTTGCCGGCCGGTAGAGTTGCCCAGCGAGCGCAGCTTGCCGAGCGCGAAGGAATAGCCGCGCTGCATGCCCAGGTTGCCGCCGTGCAGCGAGGCCGCCGGCACCGTGAAGCGGCGTTGCGCGCCGTTGGCTTCGGTTAGGGTGACCTCCAGGTCGCTGGTGCCGTTGAGCAGCGGCAGGTCGGCCAGCGCGAAGGGGCCGCTGGGCACCACCGTCGAGTAGATCAATGCGTTGTTCTGGCGCACCTCGATCCGCGCCTGGGTCTGCGCGATGCCTTCGACCATCACGTTGTTGATCGAGCCGGACGACAACGCGGTCTCCGGCACGATCTGCAGCCCGGTGATGGGGCCGGCGGCGAAAGCGGTATTGAGGATGTTGACCTGGCCGCCCTGGAAGATGGCTTTGTAGTCCACCAGCGTGTGCTGCGCATAGGCGTACAAGTGCTGGCGCTGCGAGGACTGGTCTTGCCGCGCATACATGGTGCGCCCACGCACGATCCAGTCGCGCGCGTTGAAGCCGTATTCCAGGTTGGCGCTGAGGAACTGGCTGGAGCTGCTGCCGAACTGGCTGCGCGAGCTCACGATGTCATAGTTGAGCAGGGCGGCGCTGCCGCCGGTGGCGAAGCCGGAAAAATCGCTTTCATTGGGCCGTATCGCATCGGTCGGCACCACCAGCGCGACTTCTTCCTTGCCCGGCCTGAGTTCGATCCCGGTCTGCGGATAGGCGGCCATGAAGTCGTAGCATGGCCCGGTTGCCGCCGCGGGAACCGGCAGGGTGTTTTCCGGCGTCTTCAGGCCACCCTTGTTGAGCAGGTTGCGGTCGAAGCAGAGTTCGCCCTTGTCGTCGAAGCGCGCATCGATGCGCCCGCGCGGCTGTCCGTTGACGAACAGCGTGACGATGTTGATGCCGGGGCGGAAGCGGGCGGCGTCCTTGAAGTATTCGGCGATTTGCGGGTCGATGCCGCGCTCGCGCAGCATGTCCAGGTCGAACCCGGCCGGCAGTTGCGCCCATGCCGGGAGCGCCGCGGCCAGGCCGCCGAGCGCGAGCAGGAGACGGAGGCAGCATGGCGACAGGCGCGGCGCGACTGTCCCTCCGGTATGCCGTTGCCGCGTACCGGAAGAAGACAGGCCGTTGTCCGCGGTCGCCACCCGTGAGGGCTCAGGGTTTGGCCAGCGGCGCGTCGAAAGTGTCGACGGAGAAGCCGTACACCGTCGCCGGCGACAGGCGCACCGCCGTCGTGCCCGCCGCGTTGCCCTTGATCTGGCCGCTCAGTTTTTCTCCCGGCAAGATATAGGTGCGGCTCATGTCGACTTCGGTCATGGACGGCAGCAGCGCCACCGCCTGGGCGAAGCGCACCACATAGGCGCTGTCGTTGCGCATCACCAGCGAATCGCCGCTGATGGACCAGCTCAGCAGCTTCCAGGGTTCGCGGTTCAGGGGCAGGTTCTTGGGATGGATGATCAGCGGCAGGTTCTGGCGCACGTTCATGGTCACCTTGACGCCGCCATCGGGACCTTTCTGCGGGATGCCCTCGAAAATGACGCGCTTGAGGCGCTGCGTCTTGAGCGGTTCCTTCAGTTGCAGGATGAAGCGCACCAGTTGCGTCTGCTCCGCTTCCACCCGGGCCACCGGCGGGGAAACCACCAGCAGCGACTCCTGGTCTTCCGGCAGGTTCTGGATGGAGGTGTAGAGCAGGGTGGCGGCGGCGTCGGTATTCTTGACGTTCATGCTGGCTTCGCCGTCGGCTTCGTTGACGATGACCACCGATGTTTCCGGCAGCATGCCGCTGGCGCGGGCGCCGGGCGCGGCAGCGCAGGCCGCTGCCAGAAGCGCCAGGCATGCCAGCCCGCGCATGTGTTTTTGCTGCATGGTTAAAGTTAAAGCGTACATCCCGTTTCCCCTCCCCCGATAACGAAACTGTCTGTCTTTTTATCATCGCCGATCACGTCCGGCGGCAAGCGATCGAACAACAGGCGGTTTATGGCTGTTTTAGCCGTTTCGCGCCGCTCCGGTTTTTTTGCCGTGCCCGGCCAGCCGGCGCTACAGGTAATGCAGCTCCAGCGTGGCCGAACCGTCGAGCGGGATGTCCTGGCCCAGCGGCAGGTTTTCCGCTTTGTTGACATAGGGATGCACGGACAGCCGGCCCGATATCGCCTTGTAGGCGTCGACCGCGCCGTTGTCGGCTCCCCATGAGAAACGCAGCCGTTTGGAGACGGCCCCGTTGCCGGCATCGTTCCAGATATTGCCATCGGATGAGGACATCAGCTTCACCGGCCGGTAGTCGCCGGTATAGGTATTGGGCATGAGGCGGATGGAATAGCCGCCGATGTTGCGGCCGGCGACCTTGCCCAGGCCGAAGTTGTAGTCGTCGCCCAGCGCGCCGTCGCCCGAGCCGGCGGCAACGATGCCGGATACCAGCGAGGCGCTGCGGTTGTCGATGGCCCTGATGCTGAATTTGGCGGCGGCGTCGCAGTTGATGGAAAAGGTCATGCTTATGACCGGCAGCGCCGTGACCTGGCCCTGGCGCAGGATATTGGCATTCATGGCGCCATAGTCGGCCACGCCGCCGTTGGACAGCGTCGGCGTGCAGGCGGCCGGCGTCAGCGTGACCATGACTTCCAGCGGCGCCATGCTGGCTGCGCCGCTGCCGCCGGCATGGGCCAATCCCGCGCAAAGCAGCATCAGGCGCAGCAGCGGACGGGAACGCAAGGGGAAGGTTGGCATGGTGGTATCGAGGACGGAACAGCGGTGGCAGGGACGGTTCGATTTCAGAGGTAGACCAGCTCGAAAGTGGCCGACCCGTCCAGGGGGATTTCGTCTGCCAGGCCGCCATTGCGGGCGTCGATGACGGGCTGGATGCTCAGCGTGGCGTCCATTTGCTGCATCTTTGCCGGGATGTTCCGTTGACCTGCGGCCCAGGTGTAGAGCGTGTCCTGCAGCAGCATGCCGTCGGTGCGCGCCGTCCAGGCGCCGCTTGCGGCGTTGCCCGGCGCACTCATTTGCAGGTTGGGAGAGGCGGCATCGCCGCGCGGCTCGAAACGCAGCACATAGCCGCCGACGCGCAGGCCTTGTTCGTTTTTCAGTCCGAAATAACGCCCGTCGCGCAGCATGCTGGGGCGGGCCGAGGTCTTGACCATGCCCTCGGTTGCCGTCAGCGGGCGGTTATCTACCAGGCGCAGCGCCACGCTGGCGGGAATGCCGCAAGACACTTGCAGGCCGACCGACCTGGCAGGCAGCAAAGTCGGCGCGTGCGGCGAGAGCGCGCCGGAAGGGATGGCGCCGTAGTCGATCACGCCGCCGCCGATGAAATTGGGCACACAGGCATTGGGCACGATGCGGCCGGTGACGCGCAATTGCGCCGTCGTCCCGGCGAGAACCGCGGCAGGGACGGCGAGTGCCCAGAATATGCAGAAAATCCATCTTTTCATGATCGATGGGGGGATGGGAGATTGGTCTGTTCGATTCTAATGCAGTCCGTCGGCGACGGTGGGGAATATCGCCATCGTTTGCATGGCCGTGGCGAAACCGGATTGCATCGTATTTTGATAATTCTTCGGGAGGCATTCCAGACGATTCTTATTTGAGGCGATGTGCCGCAGGCACAGAATCGCAGGTTGGGGCATGACCGGTAACGGCGCTGAAACAACCTGAAACATCATGAAATCGATCTCGGATTTATCCATCCTGGTGGTGGAGGATGAGCCGCTGCAAAGGGCGGTTCTGGCGGGCAATCTCAAGCGCATGGGGGCGCAAAAGGTATTGGAAGCCGCCGATGGCCGGGAGGCGATCCGGCTCATGGAGGAGCATGGGGTCGACCTGATTTTCTGCGACATCGGCATGCCCAACATGGACGGCCCGCAGTTCATCGTCCGCCATGTGGAGCAGGCGCGCAACCGGCCTGGGCCGCCGCGGCAGTTCCCGATGCTGGTGTGGGTGAGCGTGCTGGGCGCGGGCATGCTGGATTCGCATATCAGGTTGGCCAGGAACGCCGGTTTTGCGGCCGTGGAGGCCTTGCCCAAGCCGCTGTCCAATATCGCCCTGTGCTATGTGGTCGAGCTGGCGATTGCCTTGGGCAAGCCGCGCCGCCAGCGCCGCGCCGGCGCCGAAGATGCATTGCGCAATATCAGCGACGACGATCTGCTCAGGGCCATCTGCGATGTCGACGAATTCGATGTGTGGTATTGCCCGCAGATCTCGCCGGAGAGTTTGCGCATGGGCGCGGCCGCGGCCGAAGTGCGCTGGAACCATCCCAGATTCCGCAAACTGCGCTCGGAGCAATTCACGGCCTTGATCGAGCAGCAGGGACTGGGACTGGTGTTGTTTTACCGCACCGTCAACCATGTGCTGCGGGTGCAGCAAAAACTGAAGGCTGCCGGCCACTGCCTGCCGTTGAGCATCAAGGCTTCCGCCCAGACGCTGCAGACGCCGGAAATCGTGGACTATCTCGCCGACCGGGTGAGGCAGCATCAGTTGAGCCCGGAACAGGTCTCCATCGTCCTGACGGAAGTCGGCGCGCCGGTACTGCCGGTGCCATTGTCGGCCTCGCTCAACCGCTTGCGCATCAAGGGATTCGGCCTGTCGCTCAACGGCTTTGGGGCGGGCAGCGCCAATATCAGCATGCTTGCCGAGGCGCCGTTCACCGGCATCCATATCGATGGCGGCCTGATCGGGCAACTGCTGCGCCATGAGCTTTCGCGCAGCATGGTCGACAGCATCTTCGACATCGGAAGGCGCCTGGGGCTGGGAGTCGTCGCCTGCGGTGTGGACGACCCGGAAACATCCGAAGCCTTGCGCAAAATGGGATGCCGCATGATGCAGGGCGATGTCGCGCCGCCGATGAAGGCGTCCGACTTCCTGCGCGCCATACGCGGCGGCATGCACGCGCCATCTTGCGATGCCAGGCCGGCACCTGCCTGAAGCCGGGGAAATCATGGCCTTATTCGCCCGTTTGACGCGAAGCGCTATTGGTACACTTGGAGCGGGATCAACCGCGGCCATCCGGCGCGCGGCGCATGGGACGGCATTCGCTGCTGGGGGAAGGGGCGGAGCCGGGACGCCGCGGCTGCCGGGGCCATCAGCCAAAAAAGGAATCCATGATGACATGGTCATCTGTATCGACGGTTCGCATCGCCTTGCTGGACGACCACGCAGTGGTCCGCTACGGGCTGGCGGGCCGCCTGTCCGAAGAGCCGGACTTTCAGGTCGTGGGCTCGTTTGCGACCAGCAAGGAGATGATGGCCGCCTTGCGCACCACGCCGGCCGATCTGCTGGTGATCGATTATGCCCTGGGGGTCAACGATATCGACGGCCTGAACCTGATCCGCGCCTTGAAGGTGCGTTTTCCGGACAGCAAGATCCTGGTTTCTTCCTCCCATTACAACCCCGCCACGGTAGCCTTGGCCATGAAGGCCGGCGCCCGCGGTTTTGTCGGCAAGTCGCAGGAGCTCTCGGAACTGATACAGGCGATACGCACCGTCTCCCTTGGCCGTGTCCACCTCAACAACAACATGGCAGCCGAATTGTCGTCGATGCTGTCGGCCGAACCGGGGACGGGCGGCCGGGAAGGGGACGCGGTATCGGATTCCCTTTCCGAAAACTCGGAGCTGTCGCCGCGTGAGCGCGAGGTGCTGCGCTGCTGCCTGGATGGCATGACGGTGACCCAGATAGCGGAAAAGTTCGCGCGCAGCGTCAAGACCATCAGCGGCCAGAAGCAGTCTGCATTTCGCAAGCTTGGCGTCCGCAACGACAGCGAGCTGTTCAAGATCCAGCATCAGCTGGAAGACCTCTGAGACCAAGAGACCGAGATAAGGACGGAGCGACCAATGAGCGAAAAAGGACCCTGGATTCTGGTGGTCGACGATTCGGCGACCAGCCGCATGGTGATCGAAAAGCAGTTGCGCAAGTTCGGCTGCCGCGTGACCGGCGCCGAAGATGGCAGGTCGGCCCTGGCTGCCATCCAGGCGCAACGCTACGGCCTGGTGCTGCTCGACTGTTACATGCCGGACATGAACGGTTACGAAGTGGCGCGGCGCGTACGCGAGGCCGAAGAGGGCGACCCGGATGCGGGCTACACCCCGCTCATCGGCATCTCGGCCGAGGCTGACGCGGCCCATGTGCAGCTGTGCCTGGACAGCGGCATGGACGGCATCCTGGGCAAGCCGCTGCCGATCGGGGAGTTCAAGAAAATGCTGTCGCTATGGTGCGATTACGATGTGGACGAACCGGTCGCCAGCGCTCCGGTGGATGTGCAATCGGTGGATCTGGACGCCTTGTTCCGCACGACCTCGTTGCAGGACCTGGCGGCCATGCGCACGGCCCATGCCGCATCCGATGTCGCAGCCGTCCAGCGCCTGGCGCACCGGATGAAAGGCGCGGCGCTGACGATGCAGCGGGGGGAGATCGTCACGACGCTGGAGCGCATCGAAGATGCCACGCGCAATGGCGCCGCCGGCTTTGCCGCCATCGTTGGATTGATGGCGCAACTGGAGGTCCCCCTGGGGGCCTGAGCGGCAATCCGGCTGCCCCGCGGCGGGGAGTCTTGCAGACAAGAACAATGGCCGGGCCGCGATAATGCCGCCGACGCCGGTTGCCGAGAGGCGCTTCAGGCGCCTACCCAGGGCAGGCCGGCCTTGCACCATCCTTCCACTGTCTTGCGGTGCCCGGCCGCATCCTTGTTGCCTTCAAAGCCTTCGACGATGTCGAAGCAATTGCGATAGCCGTTTTCGCTCGCCAGTTTGACGGCATGCTTGGAACGAACCCCAGAGCGGCACAGGAACAGCAGTATCTCGTCGGGGCCGGCGGCTTGCTGCAACTGCTCGAGGAATTGCGGATTGGGCTTGCCTTCCGGATACAAATTCCATTGCACGAACAGGTGTTGCCCGGCCGGGATTTGCACCATCCCGACCCAGTCGCGCTCAGCCTTGGTCCGCACGTCCACCAGCTTGATGGCGGGGTTGCCCTGAATCAGGGCGAAGGCTTCCTGCGGCGTGACGGCCCCGCGGTAGGGGAGCTGGCCGTCCTGGGCGCGCTGGCCGGCAATGGTGAGGATCTGTTCTTGGGTCATCGGCGCCTCGCTGGGTTATCTGGGGTGGAAATGGCTAAAAATTATAAATAAATTAAAAGATTAATTCTTTTGGCGCAGCGGATGTATCGCTCTGGATCGCTTATCGGCATAAAAGCACCAAATAAGTGCGCATCAGTCGCCATATGCACCAATATGTTCAATGTTGGTGCAATATGGGTAAAATGCACTAAAATAATGCACAAATTCAGCCCGCATGCACTGAAGGGAACGGCCGTCCAGCCTCTGCTCCCTAAAATATTCCATAATTGCCGCCCCTGAAAGGGCGGTGGCATGGAATCTGCTATCATCCGCGTCTGAGTTCCGGCGCAAGACCGTTGTATCAATTGCAAAGATCCAGTCGCAGAAAACGGCTCAACCCCCAAATTTATACTACTTCCTCGTTTTAGGAGATTCGCATGGCAAGGACGGCCGCAGAGGTTTTGAAGATGGTGAAGGACAACGAAGTCAAATTTGTTGACTTCCGTTTCGCGGACACCCGCGGCAAGGAACAGCACGTTTCCGTGCCTGTTTCGCATTTCGACATCGACAAGTTCGAATCCGGTCACGCTTTCGACGGTTCGTCGATCGCAGGCTGGAAGGGTATCGAAGCCTCCGACATGCTGTTGATCCCTGATCCGAACACCGCCAACATCGACCCGTTCATGGAAGAAACCACGCTGTTCATGCAGTGTGACGTGATCGAGCCGTCCGACGGCAAGGGCTACGACCGCGACCCGCGTTCCATCGCCAAGCGCGCTGAAGCCTACCTGAAGTCCTCCGGCCTGGGCGACACCGCCTACTTCGGCCCGGAACCCGAATTCTTCATCTTCGACGGCGTGCGCTGGGGCGCGGACATGTCCGGTTCCTTCGTCAAGATCGATTCCGAAGAAGCTTCCTGGAGCACCGGCGCCAAGATCGAAGGCGGCAACTCCGGCCACCGTCCGACCGTCAAGGGCGGCTACTTCCCGGTTCCGCCGGTCGACAGCTTCCAGGACATGCGTTCGGAAATGTCCCTGATCCTGGAATCGCTGGGCATCCCCGTCGAAGTGCACCACCACGAAGTGGCCGGCGCCGGCCAGAACGAGCTGGGCACCAAGTTCTCGACCCTGGTCGAGCGCGCCGACTGGACCCAGACCCTGAAGTACGTGATCTGGAACGTCGCCCATACCTACGGCAAGACCGCAACCTTCATGCCCAAGCCGCTGGTCGGCGATAACGGTTCGGGCATGCACGTGCACCAGTCCGTATGGAAGGACGGCAAGAACCTGTTCGCAGGCGACGGCTACGCCGGCCTGTCGGAATTCGCGCTGTATTACATCGGCGGCATCATCAAGCACGCCAAGGCGCTCAACGCGATCACCAACCCCGGCACCAACTCGTACAAGCGCCTGGTTCCCGGCTTCGAAGCCCCGGTCAAGCTGGCCTACTCGGCCCGCAACCGTTCGGCATCGATCCGTATCCCGCACGTGGCCAACCCGAAGGGCCGCCGCATCGAGACTCGTTTCCCGGATCCGCTGGCCAATCCGTACCTGTGCTTCGCCGCGTTGCTGATGGCTGGCCTGGACGGCGTGCAGAACAAGATCCACCCGGGCGAAGCCGCGACCAAGGACCTGTACCACCTGCCGCCGGAAGAAGACAAGCTGATCCCGACCGTCTGCGCCTCGCTGGAAGAAGCGCTGGACCACCTGGACAAGGACCGCGAGTTCCTGACCCGCGGCGGCGTCTTCACCGACAGCATGATCGATGCCTATCTGGAACTGAAGGGTCAGGAAGTCCAACGCTTCCGCATGACCACTCACCCGATCGAATTCGATATGTACTACTCGCTGTAATCGAAGACGGGTCTTCAAAAAAAGGGGAAGCTTGCTTCCCCTTTTTTGTTTGCGCGCAGCCGGAATACCCCTCGCCTTGTCATAAGGCGGTGGAGGTTTTCCGGAGGACGCGATGAGGCGCAGGCATGGTTTGGGATGGGCGGCGGCACTGCTGGCTTGTGCCGCCGGGCAAGCTGCCGACATCTATGTGTGCGTCGGCAGCGGCGGCGTCGAATACCGCGATGACGCGCGCGCGGCGCATTGCCGCAAGAGCGTGCTGGCGCCGCTGGGCGCGGTCAGCGGCAATGGCATTGCCACGGAGCGGAAGGATTTGCCGCCGGCGGCGCCGGCCGATGAAGAGCGCTCCCGCATCGCGCTGCGCGAACGTCTGGCCGCGGAGCGCAACAGGCTCGATGCGCTCAGGCGCGAATATAACGGCGGTGAACCCGAGCGACGCGGCGACGAGCGCAATTACGCCCGCTACCAGGCGCGCAGCGCCGCCTTGCAGGCGGCGATCGGGCAAAGCGCGGCGGCAGTCGCCGCGCTTGAGCAGGCGCTCAGGGATTGAGGCGCGAAATGCGGTGGCAGGCAGCGGCATGCGGGCTCGCTCGAAACTTGCTAGGGCATGAGTGGCAAATGCAGGGCGCAAGGCCCCCGCCTTTGCGATGAGTAAGCGCGCTGGCGCAATGGCCGCCAGCGCCACCAACGATTTCAGGGTCAACGATTATCCGAATGAAGACAAATTTTCCCTCGCTTGACGGCCTCGACCTGCTGGCTTCGGCGGTGATCATTCTGGATGCCCGGGGCGGCATCGTGTACGCCAACGCCGCGGCCGAGAACCTGCTGGAGAGCTCGTTCAAGGTCTTGTCGCAGCAGAAGCTGTCGGAGCTCTTCCTCAACGGCACGGAACTGTCGGCGCTGTTCTCCCAGGCCATCGAACACCAGTTCGCCGACAAGCGCCTGGACCTGGTGCTGGAGCGCGCCAACCGCGAGCCCTTGCAGGTGCACACCATCGTCACGCCGCTGGACAACCCGGACATGCCGGTGCTGCTCGAGCTGCGCGAAAACGTGCAGCAACTCAAGCTGGACCGCGAAGAGCGCATGTTCGACCAGAGCCAGGCCAACAAGGAACTGATCCGCAACCTGGCGCACGAGATCAAGAACCCGCTGGGCGGCATCCGCGGCGCGGCGCAATTGCTGGAGCTGGAGCTGCCCGAACGCCACCTGAAGGAATTGCGCGAATACACCCAGGTCATCATCAAGGAAGCCGACCGGCTGCAGACGCTGGTCGACCGCCTGCTGGCGCCGCACCGCCATCCGCACATCGTGGGCGACGTCAATATCCATGAAGTGTGCGAACGGGTGCGCAGCCTGATCGTGGCCGAGTTCCCGCAAGGCCTGACCATCAAGCGCGACTACGACCTTTCCATTCCCGAATTCCGCGGCGACAAGGAGCAGCTTATCCAGGCGCTGCTCAACATCGTCCACAACGCGGCGCAAGCCCTGGCCGAACGCATCCGCGCCGGCGACGGCGAACTGATTTTGCGCACCCGCGTGAGCCGGCAAGTGACGCTATCCAAGGTGCGATACCGGCTGGCACTAGACTTGCATATCATCGACAACGGCCCGGGCATCCCCCCCGACATCCAGGAAAGGATTTTCTATCCGCTGGTATCGGGACGCGAGGGAGGCAGCGGGCTCGGATTGACGCTGGCGCAGACTTTCGTTCACCAGCACATGGGCGTGATCGAATGCGAGAGCCGGCCGGGATGCACCGATTTCAGAATACTAATACCGCTGCCGTGAGCCGATGGCCGCAGGCGGCGCGCCAAACCAGTGTGATGGAAGCATTTCGTCATCGGGGGCTGTCGTTGCGGTGTGCCGCCACGCTGCACTACAGAAGCATTAACAGCATGACCAACGCAGGAACAGTTATTTATGAAGCCAATCTGGATTGTTGACGACGACGAATCGATACGCTGGGTTCTCGAAAAGGCCCTGGCCCGAGAAAATCTCGCCACGCAAAGCTTTTCCAGCGCGCGCGACGCCATACAAGCCCTGCAAAGCGGCACGCCGCAGGTCCTGGTTTCCGACATCCGCATGCCGGGCGCGTCCGGGCTGGAGCTGCTGCAGACCGTCAAGGCCAAGCATCCCGGCATCCCCGTCATCATCATCACCGCATTCTCCGACCTGGATTCGGCCGTCTCGGCGTTCCAGGGCGGCGCCTTCGAATACCTGGCCAAGCCTTTCGACGTCGACAAGGCGGTCGAACTGATCCGCCGCGCGCTCGACGAAAGCCTGCGCGAAATCGATGTCGAACAGTCGGCTGCGCAGACCCCCGAAATCCTCGGCCAGGCGCCGGCCATGCAAGACGTGTTCCGCGCCATCGGCCGCCTGTCACAATCGAACGTGACGGTACTGATCACCGGCGAATCCGGCTCCGGCAAGGAACTGGTGGCGCGCGCATTGCACAAGCACAGCCCGCGCGCCAGCCAGCCCTTCGTCGCCTTGAACACCGCGGCGATCCCCAAGGACCTGCTGGAATCCGAACTGTTCGGCCATGAGCGCGGCGCCTTTACCGGCGCACAAGCGATGCGCCGCGGCCGCTTCGAGCAGGCCGAGGGCGGCACGCTGTTCCTCGATGAAATCGGCGACATGCCGCTGGATTTGCAGACGCGCCTGTTGCGCGTGCTGTCGGACGGCCACTTCTACCGCGTCGGCGGCCATCAGTCCTTGAAGGCCAATGTACGGGTGATCGCGGCCACGCACCAGAACCTGGAACAACGCGTGCGCGAAGGCCTGTTCCGGGAAGACTTGTACCATCGCCTGAACGTGATCCGCCTGCGCTTGCCCAGCCTGCGCGAGCGCAGCGAAGACATCCCGATCCTGGCGCGCCACTTCCTCTCGCAGAGCGCGCGCCAGCTGGGCGTGGAGGCCAAGCGCCTGTCGCCGCAGGCGATGCAGTTCCTGTCGCAACTGGAGTTCGCCGGCAATGTACGCCAGCTGGAAAACCTGTGCAACTGGATCACCGTGATGGCGCCCGGCCAGACGGTGGAGATCAAGGACCTGCCGCAGGATCTGGTGGAAGAGCGCGTGCATGCGCCGCAGCCGACGCAGACGGTCTCGGCCCCGGCCTCGGCGGCCATGTCGCAGCCGGCGGGCGGCGAGGGCGGCTACCCAGCGCCTGCCGAAGCCAGTCACGCCAGCTGGATTTCCCTGCTGGAAGCCGAAGCCGCGCACATGCTGGCGCAGGAACAGCCGGAAGTGATGGACATCCTGGGCCGCCAGTTCGAGGCGGCGCTGATCAAGATCGCGCTCAAGCACACGCATGGCCGCAAGAACGACGCGGCGGTGCGCCTGGGGATCGGACGCAATACCATCACCCGCAAGATCCAGGAGCTGGGCATCGGCGGCGCCGAAGACGATTGAAGGGGACGGCGACGCGCGGGCTGCTGCGCGGCGTTGCCGGGAGGGAGGAAACAGCAGAACGGAAAGAAAAAGAGAAATGGCCCGCATCGTTGCATGCGGGCCATTTTCATTGGCGCTGCCGGGGCGCCATCGGTGCGCCGGGCCAGCCATTCGCAGGCCGGCCCGGCGAAGCCGTCAGCGCAGGTGCAGCACCAGGCGCGCCGACAGGCTGGCCAACAGGCTCAGTACGGCGCCGAAGATGACGAAGTAGCTCACCGACAGCTTGTCGCCGGTGAAGTCGATCAGCCAGGTGATGATCAGGCCGGCGAAGCCGCCGAAGATGGTCACGGCGATGTTATAGGCCAGCGACATGCCGGTGCCGCGCGTGGCGACCGGGAAGATGTCGGCCAGCAAGGCAGGCATCGCGGCGAAGTACATGGTCATCAGCACGCCGATCACGGTCTGCAGCAACAGCAGTTGCAGGAAGCCCGGCGAATTGGTCAGGAACACGAACATCGGATAGGTCAGCACGATGTACAGCGCGCTGCTGGCGATCATGAACGGGGTGCGGCCGATCTTGTCGGACCAGGCGCCTACCAGCGGCGAACCCAGCGCCATGATGATGCCGGCCACCGACATGGCGGCGAACGAGGACCAGGCCGGCAGGCCGAGCTGCTTGACCGCGTAAGTCGGGATGTACAGCGACAGGTAGACCGAGACGGTGGCCATGATCACGCTGCCCGAACCGATCAGCAGGCGCAGCTTCTGGCTGGAGAAGGTGTCGCGCAGCGGGGCGTCGGTCTTCTCGTCGGAATCCTTGAACTCGGGCGACTCATCCAGGTGGCGGCGGATGTAGATGCCGGCCGGCGCGATCAGCAGGCCGAACACGAACGGCACGCGCCAGCCCCACGAGGCCAGCTGGTCGGCGGTCAGCATGTTGTTGAGCACGGCGCCGAAGAGGGCTGCCAGCAGCAGGCTCACGCCCTGGCTGGCGACTTGCCAGCTGGAGAAGAAGCCGCGGCGGTGCGGCGCGTGTTCCACCAGGAAGGCGGTCGAGCTGCCGAATTCGCCGCCGGCGGAAAAGCCCTGGATCATCTTGCCCAGCGCGATGCCGGCCGGGGCCAGGAGGCCGATGCTTTCATAGTTGGGCATGAACGCGATCAGCGCGGTGCCGATGGTCATGAGCATGATCGACAGCATCAGCGCCGACTTGCGGCCGACGCGGTCGGAGTAGGCGCCGAGCACCACCGCGCCCAGCGGACGCATGAAGAACGAGACGCCGAAGGTGCCGAAGGTCAGCAGCAGCGAGACGGTGTCGTTCCCGGTCGGGAAGAACTGCTTGGCGATGACGACTGCGAAGGCGCCGTAGATCAGGATATCGAACCATTCGAGCGCATTGCCGATGGACGAGGAAATGATGGCGCGCCTGGCCTGCGGATGCGTATGTTCGGCCGTCGGCGAAACGGTTGTGCTGGTCATGGGTTTTCCCTTTTTGAATGACGCTTGTGGATGAAAGCGCGGAGCTCGATGGCCTCACCGGAATGGGCGAACAGCGGCCGCTTGGGTATGTGTCTGCTTGCTCCGGGTATGGCATATGCCGCTACAGCGGCCGAGCATAGGCGGCGGGAGAACTCGCTGTCAAGAAGCGAGTTCTCCCGATTATCAGGCGCTGGGAAGGTGTTTGAAATTCCATGCGGCGTAAATAATTTACGGCAAGGCGAGGGCGAGCCGGTTGATGAATTTGCCGGCGGGGCGCCGTTGCCATGTCGTCATGGCAGCTCGGGTTCGCCGGCCTCTTTCAACTTGCGCCACAACGTCGTGCGGCTGATCCCGAGTTGGCGCGCCGCCGCCGCCCGGTTGCCGCCGCAGCGCTGCAGGACGGTACGGATATCGGGCAGCGCCGGTTCTTGCAACGCCACGGGCGATGACGACGATGCCGGCATCGCTTGCCGGATGCCGGCCGCGGCGATTTCAGGCGCGACGGCCTGGATCAGCGCCGGGGTCAATGCCTGCAGCGGTTCGGCGGCGAGAAACAGCGCCAGCCTTTCCATCATGTTGCGCAGCTCGCGCACATTGCCCGGCCATGCGTAGGCGGCCAGCAGCGGCGCGCAATGCGCGATCTCGGCGTGCAGGTTGGCGTGCGGGCGCACATCCAGCGCCGCCAGCGCGTGCTTGAGGTGCCATTCGGCGAGCGCCGCGATGTCTTCGCGGCGCTCGCGCAGCGGCGGCAGTTGCAGGCGCAGCACGCCCAGCCGGTAATACAGGTCGGCGCGGAAACGGCCTTCCCGCACGCGCGCATCGAGGTCGCAGTGGGTGGCGCTGATGATGCGCACATCCACCGGGATGGGGCGGGTGCCGCCTACCCGCACCACCTCGCGTTCTTCCAGCACGCGCAGCAAGCGCGTCTGCAAGGGCAGCGGCATTTCGCCGATCTCGTCGAGCAGCAGCGTGCCGCGGTTGGCCGCTTCGAACAGGCCGGCGCGCCCGCCGCGGCGCGAGCCGGTGAAGGCGCCTTCCTCGTAGCCGAACAGCTCGGACTCCAGCAGCGACTCGGCCAGCGCGCCGCAATTGACCGCCACGAAGGGATGCGCCGCCTGTACCTTGCCCTGCATCAGCGGATGGGCGCGGTGGATCGCCTGCGCTGCCAGTTCCTTGCCGGTGCCGGTCTCGCCCTGGATCAGCACGGTGGCTGGCGAGCGCGCGAACAGCGTGATCGACTGGCGCACCGCCTCCATCGCCGGCGACTCGCCGCGCAGGTCGTTGATGTGATGGCGCGCGCGCAGCGTATCGGCCACCGGCAGGCTGCGCCAGCGGCCGGATTCCAGTTGGGTCAGGCGCGCCAGTTCCAGCGCGTCTTCGAACGCCTGGCGCACCGAGGCCGAGGAATAGATGAAGACGCCTTGCAGGCCGGCTTCTTCTGCCAGGTCGGTGATCAGGCCGGCGCCGACGATGGCCTTGATGCCGGCGGCCTTGAGGTCGTTGACCTGGGCGCGCGCATCTTCCTCGGTGGCGTAGGTGCGCTGCACGATGTCCAGGCCGAACATCTGCTGGAATTCGGCCAGTGCCGGCATGGTTTCCTGATAGGTGATCAGGCCGATGCGCGGCGTGAGCTTGCGCGCGCGGGCCAGCGCCTGCATCACGTCGAAGCCGCTGGCGCGGGCCACGATCACCGGCACCGGCAGGCGGCTCTTGAGATAAGCGCCGTTGGAGCCGGCCGAGATGACCGCGTCGCAGCGCTCGGTCGCCAGCCGTTCGCGGATGTGGCGCACCGCCTCGTCGAAACCGAGGTGGATGGGTTCGATGTCGGCCAGCTCGTCGAACTCCAGCGTGATGTCGCGAAAGAGCTCGGACAGGCGGGAAACCGATACCGTCCAGATGACCGGTTTGTCGGCCGGGCGGTCGGCATCGCGATAGGCGGGGCGTTTCATTGAAAGGAGGTGTGTTTCATTTAGTGTCTCATGGAACAAAAATGTAACACATGTGAAACACTTTTGCTGCCTGGCAGAGGCACGGGGGAACACGCCTGTGTCGCGTTGCGGGCAGGGCGAGGAGTGGGCTAAGTCATTGATTTTGCTGTGTTTTATGTCCGGAGCGGAGGCGGCGGCCAGCAAGGTTCGCTTTTCGGGCCGGGGGATGGCACGGGCGTTGCAATGCAGTCTGCCAGTTTGTCCGCTGAAACGTCGCCGCCATTGCCTGGCGCCCGCTTCAGCGTATCCAGCAACCCATCCAGAAGGTGTCACCATGGCTCTCCACTCCGCAGGCGCAGCATTCCGCAAGGCCGTCCAGGAAGAATCCCCGCTGCAGGTCATCGGCGCGATCAACGCCAACCACGCATTGCTGGCCAAGCGCGCCGGCTTTCGCGCGATCTACCTGTCCGGCGGCGGCGTGGCGGCCGGCTCGCTGGGCTTGCCCGACCTGGGTATCTCCAACCTCGACGATGTGCTGACCGACGTGCGCCGCATCACCGACGTGTGCGACCTGCCGCTGCTGGTGGATGTCGATACCGGCTTTGGCGCCTCGGCCTTCAACGTCGCGCGCACCGTCAAGTCGATGATCAAGTTCGGCGCCGCCGCCATCCACATCGAAGACCAGGTCGGCGCCAAGCGCTGCGGCCACCGCCCCGGCAAGGAGATCGTCAGCAAGCAGGAAATGGTGGATCGCATCAAGGCCGCCGTCGATGCCCGTACCGACGATGATTTCGTGATCATGGCGCGCACCGATGCCCTGGCCGTCGAAGGCCTGGAGGCGGCCATCGAGCGCGCGGTGGCCTGCGTCGAAGCCGGCGCCGACATGATCTTCCCGGAAGCCATCACCGACCTGGCGATGTACAAGAAATTCGCCAATGCGGTAAAGGTGCCGATCCTGGCTAACATCACCGAGTTCGGCTCGACCCCGCTGTTTACCGTGGATGAACTCAAGGGTGCCGACGTCGGCCTGGTGCTGTATCCGCTGTCGGCTTTCCGCGCCATGAACAAGGCGGCCGAGAACGTCTACAACGCGATTCGCCGCGACGGCACGCAGAAGAACGTGGTCGACACCATGCAAACGCGCATGGAGCTGTACGACCGCATCGACTACCACACCTACGAGCAGAAGCTCGATGCGCTGTTCGCGCAGCAGAAGAACAAATAAGAGAAAACGTCATCACATGGCGCGCGGCGAGCCGGGCGCCATCAACGCATAAGCAATACATAACCGATACCCCTGAGGAGAACACGATGAGCGAGCAGCAGACAACCCCGGCAGCAGGCGGCTTCAAGCCCAAGAAATCCGTGGCGCTGTCCGGCGTGACGGCCGGCAACACCGCGCTGTGCACCGTCGGCAAGACCGGCAACGACCTGCATTACCGCGGCTACGACATCCTGGACGTGGCCGACAGCTGCGAATTCGAAGAGATCGCCCACCTGCTGGTGCACGGCAAGTTGCCCACCGCGGCCGAACTGCGCGCCTACAAGGCCAAGTTGAAGGCGCTGCGCGGCCTGCCGGCCAATGTGAAGGCGGCGCTGGAATGGCTGCCGGCCGCCTCGCACCCGATGGACGTGATGCGCACCGGCGTCTCCGCGCTGGGCTGTGTGCTGCCGGAGAAGGACGACCACAATATCCCGGGCGCGCGCGACATCGCCGACCGCCTGATGGCGTCGCTGGGTTCCATGCTGCTGTACTGGTACCACTACAGCTACAACGGCAAGCGCATCGAAGTCGAGACCGACGACGAGTCGATCGGCGCCCACTTCCTGCACCTGCTGCACGGCGAGAAGCCGTCCGCGCAATGGGAAAAGGCGATGCACACCTCGCTGATCCTGTACGCCGAGCATGAATTCAACGCCTCCACCTTCACCGGCCGCGTCATCGCCGGCACCGGTTCCGACATGTACTCGGCCATCACCGGCGCCATCGGCGCGCTGCGCGGCCCCAAGCATGGCGGCGCCAACGAGGTGGCGTTCGAGATCCAGAAGCGCTACGACAATCCGGACGAGGCCGAAGCCGACATCCGCCGCCGCGTCGAGAACAAGGAAGTGGTGATCGGCTTCGGCCATCCGGTCTACACCATTTCCGACCCGCGCAACAAGGTGATCAAGGAAGTGGCGCGCAAGCTGTCCAAGGACGCCGGTTCGACCAAGATGTTCGATATCGCCGAACGCCTGGAAACGGTGATGTGGGACATCAAGAAGATGTTCCCCAACCTGGACTGGTTCTCGGCCGTTTCCTACCACATGATGGGCGTGCCGACCGCGATGTTCACCCCGCTGTTCGTGATTGCGCGCACCTCGGGCTGGGCCGCGCACATCGTCGAACAGCGCGTCGACAACAAGATCATCCGCCCGTCGGCCAACTATGTCGGCCCGGAAGACCTGAAGTTCGTGCCCATCTCCAAGCGCAAATGAGGAGCGCCGGCCGGCGGCCCATGCGTCGTCGGCCGATGTGGATATTTGTAACAAGCATGCGAAGAAGTCGAGCGAATTGCAATTAATTGCTAAGATGCGGGCGGATCAGTTTTGCCATTCCCGATCCGGTTCGCTGCATTGCGGAATCCGGATCCGACATCACTCCTGGATATCCCGATGACCGTATTGAACGCTTCGCGCCTCTCCTTCGTCTTCAAGTCTTGCTCCGTATTTGCCGTCGTCGCCGTGCTGGCCTCCTGCGCTTCGGAGAAAATGCCGGTCACCGACACCAAGCCGGTGCTGCCCCAGATCATCAAGGCGCCGGCCGCCAGCCAGCCCACCTGGGCCACGCAACTGGTCACCGGCAACTTCAACTGCGAGCTGGGCAACAAGGTGGAGCTGCGCATGGACGGCCGCGTCACCGACGGCGTCACGCTGGTGTGGAAGGGCAATTCGTACCTGATGAACCCGGTCGGCACGTCGACCGGCGCCGTACGCCTGGAGAACAAGAGCGAAGGGCTGGTGTGGATCCAGATTCCGTCCAAGTCGATGTTGCTCAATTCAAAAATCGGGCAGCAGCTGGCCAACGACTGCAAGGCCAGGTAAGTCCGGCTCCGGTTGGCGCATTCGGCGGGTAACGGATGCGCGCCTTTCCTTCCCGGGCGGCGTTCGCCGCCCGATCGCCATGCCCGATGCCTGATGCCCCCGATGCCTGTTTGCGGGTATCGGATGCGGGCGCCGCGCGAGACGCTGTCCGGTTCGGACGCACGCAATTCAGCAGCAAGTAAGTTTGGGATGCCACACTGAGGCCATCGTCGCGATACCCGCAACACCAACCAACAACAGCGGGCACATAACAGATTCCAGATTCCAATTCGAAGACATGAGGAGACGTCATGCAATACGAGGAATTCTATCGGCAGTCCATCGAGCAGCCTGAGCTCTTCTGGGCCAGGGAGGCCGAACGCATCCACTGGGAGCAACCGTTTTCCCAGACGCTGGATTATTCGCAGCCGCCGTTCGCGCGCTGGTTCATTGGCGGGCGGACCAATCTCTGCTACAACGCGGTCGACCGCCATCTCCCGCAGCGGGCGCAGCAGCCCGCGCTGATCGCCATTTCCAGCGAGACCGGCAGCGAGCGCACCTATACCTACGCAGAACTGCAGCAGGAGGTCATGGCCATGGCCGCCGCCATGCAGTCGCTGGGCGTGGCGCGCGGCGACCGGGTGCTGATCTACATGCCGATGATTGCCGAAGCGGCGTTCGCCATGCTGGCTTGCGCGCGCATCGGCGCCGTGCATTCGGTGGTGTTCGGCGGTTTCGCCTCCAACAGCCTGGCTTCGCGCATCGACGATGCCAGGCCGCGCCTGATCGTCTCGGCCGATGCCGGTTCGCGCGGCGGCAAGGTGATCCCGTACAAAGGCCTGCTCGACGAGGCCATCCGGATGGCGGCGCACAAGCCGGCGCACGTGTTGCTGGCCGACCGCGGCCTGGCGGAAATGCCGCGCACGCTTGAGCGCGACGTCGATTACGCGCCGCTGCGCGAGCGATATCTGGGAACGCAGGTGCCGGTGACCTGGCTGGAATCGAACGAGACCAGCTACATCCTCTACACCTCGGGCACCACCGGCAAGCCCAAGGGCGTGCAGCGCGATGTCGGCGGTTATGCGGTGGCGCTGGCGTCGTCGATGCAGCATATCTTCTGCGGCAATCCCGGCGAGACTTACTTCTGCACCTCCGACATCGGCTGGGTGGTCGGGCATTCCTACATCGTCTACGGCCCGCTGATCCAGGGCATGGCGACGGTGCTCTATGAAGGCTTGCCGATCCGGCCCGATGCCGGCATCTGGTGGAGCATCGTCGAAAAATACAAGGTCACGCGCATGTTCTCGGCGCCGACCGCCATCCGCGTGCTGAAAAAGCAGCCGCCGGAATGCATGAAGAAGCACGACACTTCCTCGCTCAAGGCGCTGTACCTGGCCGGCGAGCCGCTGGACGAAACCACTTCCAGTTGGATCGCCGGCGAGCTGGGCGTGCCGGTAATCGACAATTATTGGCAGACCGAGAGCGGCTGGCCGATCATCTCCATCGCCCGCGGCGTGGACGACAAGCCCACGCGCCTGGGCAGCCCGGGCGTGCCGATGCCCGGCTACAAGATGGCCATCATCAACGAGGCCACCGGCCAGGCATGCGGCGCCAACGAAAAGGGCGTGGTGGTGATCGACGGCCCCTTGCCGCCGGGCTGCATGCAAACCGTGTACGGCGACGACCAGCGCTTCGTCAATACCTACTGGCGCAACTTCGCGCGCGAGACCTACTCCACGTTCGACTGGGGTATCCGCGATGCGGACGGCTACTACTTCATCCTCGGTCGCACCGACGACGTCATCAACGTAGCCGGCCACCGCTTGGGCACGCGCGAAATCGAGGAGAGCATTTCCAGCCATCCGAATGTCTCGGAAGTGGCGGTGGTCGGCGTGGAAGACAAACTCAAGGGGCAGGCGGCCTACGCCTTCGTCATCCTCAAGAATGCCGATGCCGCCGCCACGCCGCAGCAGAAGCTGGCGTTGGAGAGCGAGATCATGGGCGTGGTGGACAAGCAGATCGGCGCCGTCGGGCGGCCTTCCCGCGTGCTGTTCGTCGGCCTGCTGCCCAAGACGCGCTCGGGCAAGCTGCTGCGCCGGGCCATCCAGGCCATCTGCGAAGGACGCGATCCGGGCGACCTGCCGACCATTGAAGATCCCGCCGCCCTGGAGCAGGTGAAGCAGGTGTGGCGCGGGTAGTACAGGCTTTGAAAAAGATTTGAGAGTTATATAAAGATTGCCGTTGACGGCCCGGGCGGTAACCGGGTGGTCATATAGCCTTCCTAGCATCGATTCGCGTCCGGCCCTGCGTTTGCAGCGCCGGACGTTTCCTTAATCAATGGACGAATCCGATGCGAAATGTTTTCTTTTCCGGGCTGGCCCTGCCATGTGCCGTTTTCTTGTCAATGCCGGCTGCGCCCGCGGCCGCAGCCAGCCCCCAGGGCGTGATGCTGTACGGCCGGATCGACCTCGGCGTCGAATACATCAACAATGCGGGGCCGGACGGCGGCGCCATCTTGCGCATGTCCCCGAGCGGCACTTCCACTTCGCGCATCGGCCTGCGCGCCGAGGAAGACCTGGGCGGCGGCAACAAGGCCTTCGTGCAGCTGGAAAGCGGTTTTCGTCCCGATACCGGAGGCATGGCGGATCCGCATTCGATTTTTAACCGCCAGGCCAATGTCGGTATCCAGGGCGCATACGGGCGCCTGCTGGTGGGGCGCAGCGACAGCACCACCGGCGACTTCATGCTCAACGACGCGCTCGCCAACAATTACTCGTGGTCGGGCGTAAGCACCCATCTGCGCGGCGGCCGGCGCGACGGTACGTTGGGGCGCATATCCAATCTGGTCAAGTACGAGGGGAACGCCGGCCGCTACAAGTTCGGCGCCAGCTATGGCCTGGGCGAGGTGGCCGGACAGGCTTCCGCCAGGGCCAAATACGCGGCGGCGCTGGATTACCGCAACGATGGCTTCGGCTGGACGCTGACCTACGACCGGGAAAACAGCGATACCCTGGAGCAGGGCTACAGCCGCGCCGGAAACGTGTCGCTGTCCGGCGTGCTCCCGGTTGGCAAGGTGAAGACCTATGCGGGTTATCGCCGCCACGTCAAGCATGGCATCGGCGATCGTCCCGACCGGCGCAGCGACTTTGTCTGGCTGGGGCTGGCGCTGCCGTTGGATGGGCGCAATACCTTGTCGTTCGGTTATTACCACGTCGATGTGAGGAATGCGGCCAGGGGCCGCAGCGGCGATCCCAACCTGCTGGCCATGCGCCTGACGCACACGATGTCCGCGCGTACCGAACTGTATGCGACGGCGGCCTATGCCTGGATCCCCAGCGGCGATGCGATCGGGATCGGAAATTCGCCCCGGCTGTATGCCGAGAACGGCAAGCAGGCCGGCCTCAATATCGGCATGCTGCATCGTTTCTGATTGCCGCCGGGCAGCTCGCGCGGCAGGCGCAGGCGGCGGCTTTTGGTTAAACTACCTGCTTTGCCGCCACGCTCGCCCGACCATCATGCCCGATCCCATCCGCCACGCCCTGGCCTCCGATGCCGCAGCCATCTGCGATATCTACAACTACTACGTGGAACACACCACCATCAGCTTCGAGACCGAGTCGGTCGGCGTGGAGACCATGCAGGCGCGCATGGCCGAGGTGCAGGCGCAGTTCCCCTGGCTGGTGTACGAGGAGGACGGCGTCGTGCTGGGCTATGCCTATGCCAGCAAGTGGAAGCCGCGCGCGGCCTATCGCCATTCCGTCGAAGCCTCGGTCTACCTGCATCGGGATGCGGCCGGGCGCGGCGCCGGCAAGCGCCTGTATGCGCGCCTGTTCGAGATGTTGAAAGCGCAGGGCGTACACCTGGTGATCGGCGGCATTACCCAGCCCAACGCCGCCAGCGTGGCCTTGCATGAGCGCATGGGCTTCGTCAAATGCGCGCATTTCAGCCAGGTCGGCCGCAAATTCGACCGCTGGCTGGATGTCGCTTACTGGCAGCTCAACCTGGAGGAGCAGGGACAATGAGATCGACCCGCGCGGCCAGCGCCATCGAACGCCTCAACAGGCGTGCCGAGACCAAGCAGTATTCGATGCTGCGCACCTCGGACGAACGTTTCCAATTGATCCAGCGCGTGGCGGGCAAGCCGATGGAGAAATTGAGCGAGGCGCTGGAGCTGGATGACTTTGTCGCCTTCGTCAACGCCTATGGGCCGCAGACGCCCAGGCGGGTCAGCAAGCTGGACGTGCAGTTCGAGAAAAACATGCGCAACAAGAAAGAAGACGCTTCTTAAGAACCTGTTTTTAAGAACCCGTTTCATTGTGAAACGGGTTCTCAAGGCTCAGTCCGCCAGCGTGGCGACGACCGGCGCATGGTCGGACGGCTGTTCCCATTTGCGCGGAACCTTGTCGACCACGCAGGCGGTGCAGCGTTCTTTCAATGCCTGCGTGAGCAGGATATGGTCGATGCGCAAGCCGCGATTGAGGCGGAAACCCATCTGGCGATAATCCCACCAGCTGTATATTTTTTCAGGTTGCTCGAACAACCGGAACGCATCTGTCAGGCCCATCGCCTGCAGCTTGCGGAAGGCTTCGCGCTCCGGTTCCGACACCAGCACCTGCCCTTGCCAGGCCACCGGATCGTGCACGTCGCGGTCTTCCGGCGCGATGTTGTAGTCGCCCAGCAGCGCCAGGCGCGGGTGCGTTGCCAGCTCCTGCTGCAGCCACTCTTGCAGCGCCGCCAGCCAGCTTAGCTTGTACGGATACTTTTCCGACTCCAGCGACTGGCCGTTGGGGATGTAGGCGCACACATAGCGCACGCCTTCGATGGTGGCGGCGATGATGCGCTGCTGCTCATCCGGGAACAGCGGGTTGTTCTTGACGATGTCGTTCATCGGATGGCGCGACAGGATGGCCACGCCGTTATAGGTTTTCTGTCCGCTGAATTCGACCATGTAACCGGCCGCCGCGATCTCCGCCGCGGGGAACTTGTCGTCCGTCAGCTTGGTTTCCTGCAGGCACAGCACATCGACCGGGTTTTCTTCCAGCCATTTGAGCACTTGCGGCAGGCGGACCTTGAGGGAGTTGACGTTCCAGGTGGCGATTTTCATGGTAGGGATGGCAGGTGATGAACGGACAGTTCCGCCCGTGCGGGCGAAGTCCGCCATCTTACCGTATTCGCCCGCGCTTACTTGAAGTGGTAGTTCAGCGCGACCAGTCCCATGTCTTCGATCTTGTGATTGAGGATCGGGCTGTCGGCGGCGCCGCTGCCAAGCCATTTGCGGCGCCAGGTGACGTTGAGCCGCCAGTCGGCATTGACGGGAATATCGGCGCTCAGGCCGACAATGGCGTTGTTGGAAGCGCCGGCATGGTATTGACGATAGCCGCTGGCGGCCGATTCGGCCGCGCTCACGCCCAGGAAGTAATTGTTGTAGTTGGCGCTGCGGCGCTCCACGCCGACCTGGGGATAGATGCTGACCGGCCCGACATCGACCTGGGCCGCATAGATCGCTTCGGCCAGGGTGCCGTGCGATTGGTTGAAGTCGTAGAAGGCATTCAGGAAGAACGCGCCGTAAGGCGTCTCCTGGAAGGTGCCGATGCCCAGGGGGATCGGATTGGAACGATGCTGCAAGCCGCGTTCGGCATCGAAGCCATCGAAGCTGACGCGTGCGGCCAGCTCCAGGTAGCCGGCGCCGATCCTGGCGGTCTTGATGCCGAACGTATCGAGACGGGCGAAGAAGCGCCCGTAATCGAAATAGGCATAAGGCAGCAGGGTGTTGTGGGCGCTCTTGTCCAGCACATTGCGTTCGAGGTGATAGACGCCGGCGCCCAGGTCGCCGACGATGCGATCCGGCAGCGCGGCGCTGCCGATGCTGTCGGGGGCGGCTTGTTGCGCCATGGCGGGTGCGGCGCACAACAAGGACAGGGTGAACACGATAGACGTCTTCATTTTATTTCCGGTTGAAGGACTGCATGAGTCTGGAACATGGCTGTATAGCGCGCCATTGTATCCGGATCGAACCCGCCGGGTTGGCAGGGGATTCCGGTGGCAGTAGCGCCGGCGCCGCCGGAAAGGCAAGAAAAAAACCACCGGCGGTGCGGTAATGCCGTTCAGTGAAGGCTAATTCTGAAGCACTCATCACCTGGCCCGTTCGGGCTGAGTAGGCTCGCCAGGGCCGTATCGAAGCCAGCGTGTCAGCGTATCATTGTTAGCGGTCTTGCCTGCCCTTCGATACGCTGCTGCGCAGCTACTCAGGACGAACGGCGTCTGGACTCCACAAACCTCCACAAGCCTCCACAAACACAAATGCCGTTCAGCGTTTAACTGAACGGCATTACTGGCGATGCGGTGGCTTGCGGTGCTGCCGTTGACGCTGCCGTTTCTCAGGCGGCGCCATCGCATGCAAGGTGCGGGACATTGCGCATGCGAGGCGCGCCGCCGTGCATCAGGCGCGCGACGACTTGCCGCGCGCCTGGTTCAGCAGGTACGTGGTCAGCAGCGGCACCGGCCGGCCGCTGGCGCCCTTGGCGGCGCCGCTCTTCCATGCGGTGCCGGCGATATCCAGGTGGGCCCAGGTGTACTTGCGGGTGAAGCGCTCCAGGAAGCAGGCGGCGGTGACGCTGCCGCCGGGCTGGCCGCCGATGTTGGCGATGTCGGCGAAGTTGGACTTCAACTGCTCCTGGTAGGCGTCCTGCACCGGCATGCGCCAGGCGGTGTCGCCGGTGGCGCGGCCGGCCGCCAGCAGGTCGTTGGCCAGTTGGTCGTGGGCCTCGTCTTCGCGCGTGAACAAGCCGGAGTTGTGGTGGCCCAGGGCCACGATGCAGGCGCCGGTCAGGGTGGCGATGTCGATCACGGCGGCCGGCTTGAAGCGTTCGACGTAGGTCAGCGCGTCGCACAGGATCAGGCGGCCTTCGGCATCGGTATTGAGCACTTCGATGGTCTGGCCCGACATCGAGGTGACGATGTCGCCCGGCTTGGTGGCGCGGCCGGAAGGCATGTTCTCGCAGGTCGGGATGACGCCGACCACGTTCAGTTTCAGGCCCAGTTCGGCGATGGCGCGGAAGGTGCCCAGCACGGAGGCGGCGCCGCACATGTCGTACTTCATTTCATCCATGTTCAGGCCGGGCTTCAACGAAATGCCGCCGGTGTCGAAGGTGATGCCCTTGCCGACCAGCACGATCGGCGCATCCTTGGCTTTGCCGCCCATGTGCTTCAGGACGATGAACTTGGGCGGCTGGTCGCTGCCGTTGGTGACCGACAGGAAGCTGCCCATCTTCAGCGCTTCGAGCTGCTTGCGGTCCAGCACTTCCACGCCCAGCTTGAATTCCTTGGCCAGTTTCTTGGCGGTGTTGGCCAGATAGGTCGGGGTGCAGACGTTGCCGGGCAGGTTGCCCAGTTCCTTGGTCAGCGCCATGCCGTTGGCCAGCGCCACGGCTTCGGCCACGGCGGCCTTGGCCGCCGGCGCCTCGGCCGCCGATGTCAGGAAGGCAATTTTCTTCACGCCGGTGGGGGCGGGGTCCTTCTTGCTCTTGAGGGTGTCGGAACGGTAGACCGAATCGCGCCCGGCCAGCACCACGTTGCGCACGGCCCAGGCCAGGTCGCGGCCCTTGACGCCGGCAAACGGCAGCGCCAGCGCCGCGTTGTCGCAGCCCAGCGTGGCCAGGGTGCGCACCAGCGCCTGGGCGGCGGCGGCGAAGCTCTTGTCGGAAATCTCTTCTTCGGCGCCCAGGCCCAGCAGCACGATGCGTTCGGCGGCGATGCCGGTGACGCCGCGCAGCAGCAGGGTCGAGCCGGGTTTGCCGGAGATGTCGCCGGACTTCAGCGCGGCGCTGATGGCGCCCAGCTTGTCCAGCGCGGCGGCGGCCTTGGTCAGCTTGCGGTTTTCATGGATGCCGACCACCAATGCGCCAGTCTTGACAGCGGTTACAGCGTTTTTTGCGTCCAATGTTTTTGTGCTAAAGTCCATCGTTCGTCCTTTGTTTGATTTACCCGGCGATTATAGAGCCCATTTCGCCGCCACGTGCGTGCCGATGCGTTGCTTGCCGGGCCGGACAGGACCCTTACGCCCACCCATTACACAAGTTCCCGGCTTCGCATGATTTTCCAGCGCGCACTTCGACGCGAATTGACGAGCACCGCAGGCGCCGTCTTCACCACGCTCTTCACCATTACGCTCACCGTGATGCTGATCAAGATCCTCGGCCAGGCCGCTGGCGGCCAGGTCGCGTCGCAGGACGTGATCGCCCTGATCGGTTTCCAGTCGCTCAACTACATGCCGGTGATCCTGGTGCTGACCGGTTTCATTTCAGTGTTGCTGGTGATGACCCGCAGCTACCAGGATTCCGAAATCGTGGTCTGGTTCTCCTCCGGGCTTTCCCTGACGCGCTGGGTCAAGCCGGTGCTGCTGTTCGGCTGGCCCATCGTGTTGCTGGTGGCGGTGCTTTCCTTCGTCGTCACTCCCTGGGCCAACCAGCAGAGCAGCGAATACCGCGAACGCTTTGAAAAGCGCGAGGATATCGCGCGGGTTTCGCCCGGCAAGTTCCAGGAGTCGGCCAGCGCCAACCGCATCTTCTTCGTCGAAGGCATTTCCGGCGACGCTTCCAAGGTGCGCAATGTGTTCGTCAACACCATCGGCGCCGACGGCAAGAACAGCGTGGTGGTGGCCAAGGAAGGCGAGACCGTGGTCGACAAGGACGGCGAGAAGTTCGTGGTCATGAGCAAGGGCCGCCGCTATGACGGGGCCCCCGGCCTGCCGGATTTCCAGATCGTCGATTTCGAGCGTTACGGCCTGCTGATCGGCAACCAGTCGCAGGCCGCCGCCGGCGACCGCTCGGCGCGGGCGATGCAGATGAACGAGCTGCTGGTCAAGAACGACGGTTTCGCGCGCGGCGAATTGCTGTGGCGCATCGCGCTGCCGCTGATGGGGCTGTCCCTGATGCTGCTGGCGATTCCGTTGTCCTTCGTCAACCCGCGCGCGGGCCGTTCGCTGGGCCTGCTGGTGGCGTTGCTGCTGTTCGTGGTCTACAGCAATACGGTCAGCGTCTTCCAGGCCTCGGTGGCGCAGGGGCGCATGTCCTTCATGCTGGGCTGGTGGCCGGTGCATGCGATAGTGGCGCTGCTGATCGTGGGCATGTTCGCGCTGCGGCTCAATATCAACAGCCGCTGCCATCCGGCGGTCATCTGGTCGGCCATGCGCCGTGCCCTGATCTTCAAGCGCGAGGCCTGACATGCGCGTCATCCAACGTTATTTCAGAACAGAAATCACCCGCTCGGTGCTGTTCGCCCTGGCGGCCTTCCTGGCGCTGTTCGCCTTCTTCGAGATGATGGGCCAGCTGGAGCAGGTCGGCCGCAACGGCTACCAGCTGCAGCAGGCGGTGCTCTATGTAGTCATGGGGCTGCCGGGCAACGTGTATGAACTGATGCCCACGGCGGTGCTGATCGGCACCATCTACACGCTGTCGCAACTGGCGGCGCGTTCCGAGTTCACCATCATGCGCGTGTCCAGTATGTCCACCGGCATGGCCGCGCGCGTACTGGCGCGCATCGGCATCGGCTTCGTGGTGCTGACCATCGTGTTCGGTGAAATCATCGCCCCCAAGGCTTCCGAATGGGGGGAGAAACTCAAGCTGCAGGCCCAGGGGGCTTCGCTGTCGTCGCAGTTCCGTTCCGGCATGTGGGCCAAGGATGTGATCAAGGACAACGGCCTGGACGGCAATGTCACCGGCAGCCGCTTCATCAACATCCAGTCGATCCAGCCGGACGGCCGCATCGAAGGCGTCAAGCTGTACGAGCTGGATACGGATTTCCACATGGCGCGCATGATCACGGCAACCTCCGGCGACTATCAGGGCGACCATGTCTGGAAACTCTCCGGCGTGCTGCAATCGGATTTCGCCGACGGCAACAAGGACCGCAAGATCACCGAGCCGATCAAGACCACCAGGCTGGACAGCATGCGGTTGGTGTCGGAGGTGACGCCGGAAATCCTGTCGGTGCTGTTTGCCGATCCGGATCACATGTCGGCCTACGACCTGCTCGCTTACACCAGGCACCTGGAAGCCAACAACCAGCGCACCGACCGTTACGAAATTGCCTTCTGGAAGAAGATCGTCTATCCCTTGTCCATCTTCGTGATGATGGCGCTGGCGCTGCCGTTCGCCTACCTGCATTTCCGCGCCGGCGGCGTGAGCCTGAAGATCTTCACCGGGATCATGATCGGCGTGTGCTTCCAGCTCATTAACAGCCTGTTCTCGCACCTCGGCCTGCTCAACACCTGGCCGGCCTTCGTGACGGCGGCGCTGCCCAGCCTGCTGTTCATGGCGCTGGCCATCGGCGCGTTGTGGTGGGTCGAACGTACCTGACATCATGCCTGCCTCCATTGCCCAAAGCCTGATCCTGTTTGCCCACGGCGCGCGCGACCCGGCCTGGGCGGCGCCGTTCGAACGTTTGCGCGCGCTGGTGCAGGCCGCCGCGCCTGACGTGGATGTGCAGCTGGCGTTTCTGGAACTGATGCAGCCGGATTTGCCTGCCGCCGCCGCGCAGGCCGTGGCTGGCGGCGCGCAGCGTATTACCGTCGTGCCGGTCTTTTTGGGGCAGGGGGGGCATGTGCGGCGGGACTTGCCGCAATTGCTGGCGCAACTGCGGCAGGCTTATCCGCAAGTGCAGATCGATGATGTACCGGCTGCTGGTGAGGATGATGCTGTGTTGCGGGCTATTTCTGCTTATTGTGTTAGGGCTGTTGTTGTTGGGTAGTCTGGTCTCGCCGTTTGTCGGTGTATTGGCTTGATGTTTTTTTAGGTAGTCTGCTCTTGTTTCGTGCAGATGTACTGGCTTAATGCTTATCTTTCTCCGGTCTAAGCGGAGCGCCGGGTGCGGCCCGGCAGCCGCTCACTTTCTTTGCTTCGCCAAAGAAAGTAAGCAAAGAAAGGCGACCCCTAAGTGCCAGCCCCTTCGGGGTACCCGTTGGAGTGTCATGAAAAATGGGCGAGGCAGAGTCGCTGCGCTCCGACTGCCTTGCTGATCCATTTTTCATGATACTCCAACGGCTGGCCCACAAGGGGAGGCAAACCTGACCGCCTCGCCTTCGGCATCGGGCTTGGGAGGGGAGTTGCGCGTTGGCTCCATTTTCTGAACCAAGTCAGTCGCAAGCTTGGCGATGCCGAAGGCGAGCCGGACAAGACGTTCGCATCTAACCAGCCGGCGGATCGGGCAAAAAAATGGATCAGAAAAGCAGTCGGAGCGAAGCGACTCTGCTTTTCCCATTTTTTTGTTCGATCCGTCGGGGACCCCGAAGGGGCTGGGTAGTTGCGTCGCCTTCTTTTGCTTACTTTTCTTGGCGAGACAAGAAAAGTGAGCGGCTGCCGGGCCGCCCCCGGCGCTCACTTCCGACCGGAGAAAGATAAGCATTAAGCCAGTACATCTGCATGAAGCAAGAGCAGACTACCCAAAAAAACAGCAAGACCAGACTACTCCAAAAATAGATTCTTACTTAGAACAGCCGAGCACCGTCAGGCACAACCTGATCAGGCCTGAACAGCACAACTTCACCGGCATCATCGGGAAACCCCAGCGTCAACACTTCCGACATGAACTTGCCGATCTGGCGCGGCGGGAAGTTCACCACCGCCGCCACCTGGCGCCCCACCAAGTCTTCCAGCCGATAATGCGCCGTGATCTGCGCGCTGCTCTGGCGCACGCCAATGCCCGAGCCGAAATCGATCTTCAGTTTGTAGGCAGGCTTGCGCGCTTCGGGAAAGGCTTCGGCCGAGACGATGGTGCCGATGCGGATGTCGACCTTGAGAAAGGCATCGAAATCGATGGGATCGGCGGCGGGGGCGTTGGTGTCGTGCAGCAGGTGCATGGCGAGGCCTCAAGACAGTGAAGCCGCGATGATAGCAATCATTGCCGCCGGCCGGGCAAGTGCGGGGGAGGTGGAGGAAGTGGGGGAAGCGGGTTACGCCAAGCCGGCTCAGTCGCGGTCGGCCAGCGCCGGCCCGATCATCACCAGCACCGGCCCGCTGCAGGCCTGCAGCCCGGCTTCCAGTCCGGCCAATTGCAGGTTGTAGATGTGCTCGTCCGGGCGGCTGCAGTTTTCCACCACCACCACCGGCGTATCCGGCGCATAGCCCAGCGCCAGCAGCCGGCGCGCGGTGGCGGTGGCTTCGCGTCCGCCCATGTACTGCACCAGCGTGTCGCCGTTGGGCATGATCACTTCGTTGGGCTGGTCGGGAGCGGTGCTGGAGGTGAACAGCGAAACGCTGCGGGCGATGCCGCGCCGGGTCAGCGGACGTTTGGCCGAAGCCGCGGCGGCCAGGGCGGCGGTGATGCCGGGCACGACTTCGTAGGGGATGCGGTGCGCTTCCAGCGCGCGCATTTCCTCGTCGGCACGACCGAACAGCATGGGGTCGCCTCCTTTCAAGCGCACCACGCGGCGGTACTGCTGTGCCGCCGCCACCAGCTTCTCGTTGATCTCCACCTGCGCGGTCGAGCGCTGGCCGCTGCGCTTGCCGACCGGGATCTTCACCGCCTGCGGGCACAGTGCAAGGATTTCTTCCGTCACCAGCGCGTCGTGCAATACGGCATCGGCTTCGGCCAGGATGCGCGCGCCACGTACGGTGAGAAGGTCGGCCGCGCCGGGGCCGGCGCCGATCAGCCACACCTGGCCCGGATTGTCCGGGCCGGGCTGGGTGGCGTCAGGAAGGGAAGGGGATGCTGCCGGATCGGTGGCCATGGCCTGCTGTACTTGAGTCGGATCGATGGGAAGGGCGTGCGTTGGGCCCTTAGTCGATCCGGATCATACCAGCGGCAACCGTCTGGTGCGTCACTTCATCGATCAGGATGAAGGCGCCGGTGGCGCGGATGGCTTCGTAGCTGTCAGCGGCGATGGGTTGCTGCACGTTCACCGTCACGCGGGCGATGTCGTTGAGCTTGAGCGTATCGGCCGGGCGGCGTTCCTGGGTATTGATGTCGAGCAAGGTGTCGACCTTGGCCACGCGTGCCGCCACCTGCTTGGTGGTGTGCTTGAGCCAGTACTTGCGGCGCAGGTCCAGCGGATCTTCGGACAGCCAGCAGACGTCGGCGGTGACCGACTTCAGCGCCACCGGCGCCTGGTCGGCCGCGGCCAGCAGGTCGCCGCGCGAGATGTCCAGGTATTCGTCCAGCAGGATGGTGACCGACTGGCCGGCCGAAGCCGATTCCAGCGAGCCGTCCAGCGTCTGGATGTCCTTGACGGTGGCGCTTTGGCCGCCGGGCAGCACCACCAGCTTGTCGCCCTTGGCAACGCGGCCGGCTTCGATGCGGCCCATGTAGCCGCGGAAGTCGTTGGCTTCGTGGCCGTTGTGGCGCGCCACCAGCTGCACCGGGAAGCGGAACGGCTCGGCATGCGCGTCTTCGTACACCGACAGCGACTCCAGCAGCTCGATCAGCGTCGGGCCCTGGTACCACGGCATCCGGTCGCTGGCGGTTACCACGTTGTCGCCGGCCAGCGCCGACAGCGGGATGGCGTGCACGTCCTTCAGGCCCAGTTGCAGCGCGAATTGCTGGTAGGCGTCGACGATGCGCTGGTACACGGTCTGGTCGTAGTCCACCAGGTCCATCTTGTTGATCGCCACGACCACGTGCTCGATCTGCAGCAGGTGGGCGATGGTCGAGTGGCGCTTGGTCTGGGTCAGCAGCTCCACCGAGCCATCGTCGCCCAGCTTCACCTTGGACACGTCCACCAGGATGATCACGGCGTCGGCGGTCGAGGCGCCGGTCACCATGTTGCGGGTGTACTGCTCGTGGCCGGGGGTGTCGGCGATGATGAACTTGCGCTTGGGCGTGGCGAAGTAGCGGTAGGCCACGTCGATGGTGATGCCTTGCTCGCGCTCGGCTTCCAGGCCGTCGGTCAGCAGCGACAGGTCGACCGTGTCGCCCACGGTGCGCTTGTGCTTGGCGCGCGAGATGGCGTCCAGCTGGTCGGCGAAGATGCCCTTGCTGTCGAACAGCAGGCGGCCGATCAGCGTGCTCTTGCCGTCGTCCACCGAACCGGCGGTGATGAAGCGTAGCAGGCCGCGCTCATGCGGCTGCGCATTGGCGGCGTTGCTCAATTGTTCTTGTGTGGCGGCGGCGTTCATCAGAAATATCCTTCTTTCTTGCGTTTTTCCATCGAGGCTTCGGACGTCTGGTCGTCCATGCGGGTGGCGCCGCGCTCGGTAATCTGGGTCACCGCCGTTTCGGCGATGATGGCTTCTACCGTGGCGGCGTCGGACGCCACCGGGCAGGTGCAGGAGATGTCGCCCACGGTGCGGAAGCGCACCACGCGGCTTTCCACGGTCTCGCCTTCGCGCGCCGGGGTCAGGTCGGTCAGCGGCACCAGCAGGCCGTTGCGCGGAATCACTTCGCGCTCATGCGCGAAGTAGATCGGCGGCAGCGCCAGCTTCTCGCGGGCGATGTACTGCCATACGTCCAGTTCGGTCCAGTTGGAAATCGGGAACACGCGCATGTTCTCGCCCGGATGCACGCGGGTGTTATACAGGTCCCACAGTTCGGGGCGCTGGGCCTTGGGGTTCCATTGGCCGAACTCGTCGCGGAAGGAGAAAATGCGTTCCTTGGCGCGGGCTTTCTCTTCATCGCGCCGGGCGCCGCCGATACAGGCGTCGAACTTGAACTCCTCGATGGTTTCCAGCAGCGTCACCGCCTGCGCGGCGTTGCGCGAGTCGGTCTGCGGGTTCCGCAGGCGCACGGTGCCGCGCTTGATCGAGTCCTCCACCGAACGCACCACCAGGCGCTCGCCCAGTTCGGCGGCGCGGCGGTCGCGGAATTCGATCACTTCAGGGAAGTTGTGGCCGGTGTCGATATGCACCAGCGGGAACGGGAATTTTCCGGGACGGAAGGCCTTTTCGGCAATGCGCAGCAGCACCACCGAATCCTTGCCGCCGGAAAACAGCAGGGCCGGGTTGCCGCACTCGGCCGCGACCTCGCGCATGATGTGGATCGCTTCCGATTCCAGCCAGTCCAGGTGGCGGTTGCTGGCGTTGTCCAAAAAGAGTTTGTCTACCGCAGTGTTCATGCCGGGCCTTCCGATGCTTGCGTATTGTTGTGTTGCTTGGTTGTCTTGTGTGCCGATGAGGCGCCGGCGTCAGGCCGGCGCGTGCGCCTTGATGCGCACCAGCTTGCCGTCCACCACGTGCAGGCCGCATTCCTTGGAGTCCGGGTTTTCCCACCACCAGCGGCCGGCGCGGATGTCCTCGCCGGGCTGGATGGCGCGGGTGCACGGTTCGCAGCCGATCGACGGGTAGCCCTGGTCGTGCAGCGGGTTGTAAGGCACGTCGTTGGCGCGGATGTAGTCCCACACGTCTTGCTCGGACCAGTCGGCCAGCGGGTTGAATTTTTCCATGCCGTGCGCTTCGTCGCGCTCCTGCACATGCAGTTCGGCGCGGGTGACCGACTGCGCGCGGCGCTGGCCGGTGACCCACGAGGTCTTGCCGGCCAGGGCGCGGTTGAGCGGCTCCATCTTGCGGATGCGGCAGCATTCCTTGCGCAGCTCGACGCTGTCGTAGAAGGCGTTGAGGCCGTGGTTCTTCACATAGGCCTCGATCGCTTCGGGCTGCGGGCGATACGGCGTGACGTCGTAATCGTAGGTCGCGCGGATGCGCTCCAGCATGTCCACGGTTTCCTTGTGCAGGCGGCCGGTTTCCAGCGTGAAGATGGAAATGTTGTCCTGCAGCTTGCCGCGCAGGATCAGGTCGGTCAGCACCATGTCTTCGGCCGCCAGGCTGGAAGCCAGTGCGGCGGGGGCGTGTTCGGCCGCGATGCGTTCCAGCGTCGCCTGGGTTTTTGCGATGAGATCCTGCAAAGCCTGATTCGACATGATGTTGCTTTCTTCATTTTGCCGGCGGCGGCTGGCCGCCGGCGGTTTGCTTCAGTCCGCGGCCTGCACCGTCTCGCGCTTGACGCGGCGGAACAGCGGGTTCTTCTCGTCCCACGAGGTCTGGTACTTCTCGGAGAAGTCGGTCAGGCCCTTGACGGCGTCGTGGATGTTCTTGTCGGCGCGCACCGCGAAGGCGTCAAAGCCCACGCGCTGCATGTAGAACAACTGGTCGCGCAGCACGTCGCCGACCGCGCGCAGTTCGCCGGTGTAGCCCAGGCGCGCGCGCAGGTTGTAGGCGATCGAGTAGCCGCGGCCGTCGGCGAACTTGGGGAAGTCCACCGCCACCACCTTGAACTGGGCCAGTTCGCCCTTGAGTTCTTCGGCGCGTTCGTCGCTGGCCAGCCAGACGCCGATATCGGGGCGGTTCTTGAGCGTGTCGCGCTGCGCCTGCCAGGTCTTGAGCGGGACGATGACTTTCCCTTCCGGGACGGTCACGGTTTCCGCGCTCTCGCCTTCGGCCAGGCGCAGGACGCTCCAGTCGTCGGCGACGACGGTCTTGTTCTTGATGATGTCAGGCATTGGCGTCTTCTCCTGCGAGATAGTCGGCCGACGTTGCGATCGGCGTGGCATAAACGAATTCTTTGAAAGGGGCGACGCCGATGCGGCGCACGGTATCGATGAAGCGTTCATCTTCGGTGCGCTGCTTGACGTACACCTGCAGCAGTCGGTCGATCACGGTGGGCATCTGCTGCGCCGAGAACGAAGGGCCGATGATCTTGCCGATCGACGAGGTGTTGCCCTGCGCGCCGCCCAGCGAGACCTGGTACCACTCGGAGCCGTCCTTGTCGACGCCCAGGATGCCGATGTTGCCGACGTGGTGGTGGCCGCAGGCGTTGATGCAACCCGAGATGTTGAGTTCGATGTCGCCGATGTCGTGCTGGTAGTCGATGTCTTCGAACTTCTCGGCAATCGCCTGGGCGATCGGGATCGACTTGGCGTTGGCCAGCGAGCAGAAGTCGCCGCCGGGGCAGCAGATGATGTCGGTCAGCAGGCCGATGTTGGGCGTGGCCAGGCCGTGCGACTTGGCCAGTTTCCACAGCGTGTACAGCTCGGACTGCTTGACGTCGGCCAGCACCAGGTTCTGCTCGTGCGTCACGCGCAACTCGCCGAAGCTGTACTGGTCGGCCAGGTCGGCCACGAAATTCATCTGGTCGGCGGTGATGTCGCCCGGCGGCACGCCCGGCTTCTTCAGCGACAGGATTACGGCGGCGTAGCCGGGCACCTTGTGCTGCTTGACGTTGCGCTGCAGCCAGTTGGCGAAGCCGCGGTCTTGCGCCTTCAGGCGTTCGAACTCGGCGTCCACCGCCGGCAGGGTCTCATAGGCGGGCGGCACGAAGTATTGCGCCACGCGCTGCAGTTCTTCCTCGGTCAGGGTCGAGGGGCCGTCCTTGATCTGGGCCCATTCCTCTTCCACCTGGCGCGCGAACTCTTCCGGGCCGATGGCCTTGACCAGGATCTTGATGCGGGCCTTGTAGATGTTGTCGCGGCGGCCGTATTGGTTGTACACGCGCAGGATTGCTTCCAGGTAGGACATCGCGTGGCGCCAGGGCAGGAACTCGCGGATCACGCTGCCCAGGATGGGGGTGCGGCCCATGCCGCCGCCCACCAGCACGCGGAAACCCACTTCGCCGGCTTCGTCCTTGACCACGTGCAGGCCGATGTCGTGCACGGCGGTGGCGGCGCGGTCTTCCCGGGCGCCGCTGATGGCGATCTTGAACTTGCGCGGCAGGTAGGCGAACTCGGGGTGGAAGGTGCTCCACTCGCGGATCAGTTCGGCGTACGGGCGCGGATCGACGATCTCGTCGGCGGCCACGCCGGCCAGCTCGTCGGAGGTGGTGTTGCGGATGCAGTTGCCGGAGGTCTGGATGGCATGCATCTCGACGCTGGCCAGTTCGGCCAGGATGTCAGGGGATTCTTCCAGCTTGATCCAGTTGAACTGGATGTTCTGGCGGGTGGTGAAGTGGCCGTAGCCGCGGTCGTTCTTGACGGCGATCTCGGCGAACTTGCGCAACTGGTTGGAAGCCAGCATGCCGTAGGGAATGGCGATGCGCAGCATGTAGGCATGGCGTTGCAGGTAGAGTCCGTTCTGCAGGCGCAGGATGCGGAACTCGTCTTCTACCAGCTCGTCCGACAGGCGCCGGCGCACCTGGTCTCGATATTGTGCAACTCGCTCTTTGACGATCTGGTGATCGTATTGGTCATAGCGGTACATCTTATATAAGTCCCTGTTAACGTCTTATTGAGGCCGCGCCTTCACGTCCGGCGCCGCCCCGCATTGAAAAACCAGCCTACCAAATCAGCTTCACGGCGACGCTCGTCAGCGTAATCGCCAGCAGGCCACGCAAGAATTTCTCCGGCACCGCGCGCGCTGCGAGCGAACCGAGTGTGATGCCCGGGAGCGAACCCAGGAGTAGTGTCGCCAGCAGTTCCCAGTTGATCGAGCCCAGCCACCAATGGCCTAGGGCGGCGATCGCGGTCAGCGGCACCGCGTAGGCGATGTCGGTGCCCGCGACTTCCGCCGGCGACAGGCGGGGGTAGAGCAATACCAGCAGGGTCGCGCCGACCGCACCGGCGCCGATCGAGGAGATCGTCACCAGCGTACCGAGCACGGCGCCGGCGATGATGGTCGCATGGCGCAGGTCGGCGCCTTGCAACTGGCGCTCCGGATGGGCATTGAGCCACCCTTGCAGTTTACCCCTGAACAGCAGCGCGATCACGGTGAGCAGGACCGAGATGGCGATCGAATAACGGATGACCTGGCTGATGCCGTCGCTGACGGCGCCGAAGTGCTTGAGCAGCAAGGTGGTCGCCAGCGCGGCGGGCAGGGCGCCGTAGGACAGGCGGCGCACGATGTCCCAGCGCACCGTGCCCTTGAAGCGGTGGGCCAGGGTGCCGGCGGTCTTGGTGGCCGAGGCGAACGCCAGGTCGGTGCCGACCGCGACGCTGGGGTGGATGCCGAACAGCAAGGTCAGGAGCGGGGTCATGAGCGAGCCGCCGCCGACGCCGGTCAGTCCGACCAGCAGTCCCACGGCAAATCCGCTTACTACATAAGAAACAGTCATAACACCTCGCCCATTAGTCTGCGAATCGTAATAAACTTATGTTTCAAACCAAACTACATAGTATTTATTTGCTTATATACGCCTTTGGCATATGCAAATGAGGCGGCTGACCGTATGAATGCGCTCGCCCGGCAAATAAGCGGCGATGGCCGCCTGGTAGTCAGCGAGGGCTTTCCATGAATCTTCATCAATTCCGTTTCGTGCGCGAGGCGGTGCGCCAGAATTTCAACCTGACCGAGGCGGCCAAGGCCTTGTATACCTCGCAACCGGGCGTCTCCAAGGCCATCATCGAGCTGGAAGAGGAGCTGGGCGTGGATATCTTCACCCGCCACGGCAAGCGCATCCGCGGCCTGACCGAGCCTGGCCGCGCCGTGCTGCGTTCGGTGGAACTGATCATGCAGGAAGTCGATGGCCTCAAACGCATCGGCAAGGAGTTCGCCGCCCACGACAGCGGCAGCTTCACCATCGCCACCACCCACACCCAGGCGCGCTATGCGCTGCCCAAGGTGGTGCAGGCCTTTACCCAGAAATACCCCAAGGTGCACCTGTCCTTGCTGCAGGGAAACCCCAAGCAGATCACCGAGATGGTTCGCAACGACCAGGCCGACATCGCCATCGCCACCGAAACGCTGGCCTCGGGCGAGGGATTGGTCTCGCTGCCGTGCTACCAGTGGGAGCACGTGGTGGTGGTGCCGCCCGAGCATCCGCTGCTGCAATCCAAGAGCCTGACGCTGGAAGAGATCGCGGCCTATCCGCTGATCACCTACGATTCGGCCTTCAGCGGCCGCAGCAAGATCGACCATGCCTTTTCGCTGCGCCACCTCAAGCCGGACGTGGTGCTGGAGGCGATCGACGCCGACGTCATCAAGACCTATGTCGAGCTGGGCATGGGCGTGGGCATCATCGCCGGCATCGCCTTCGATGCCGAACGCGACCGCGGCTTGCGTTCGATCCCGGTCGGCCATCTGTTCGGCACCAACGTCTCTCGCGTGGCCCTGAAGCAGGGGGCTTACCTGCGCGGCTACGTCTACACTTTCATCGAATTGCTCACGCCCACCCTGAACCGCAAGCTGATCTCGCAGGTGATGGAAGGCGAGAAGGACATGTACGAGCTGTAATCGCGGAAGGCCGCCGGCCATCCGCTGAGGCAGCGTGGTAAGCCGCCGTGCCCGCGGGCACGGCGGCGGCAAGAACAGGGAAAATCGACCAATGAGGAAAGTATGGGCGGCCGCATCACGGCCGCAGCGCCATTTGCGCCGCCTGTGGCTGCAATACGGGATCCTGTGGACGGGGGCGGTGGTCACCGGCCTGGTGGCGGTGATGTATGCGCGCCTGATCGATCTCGGCTTCGAACTGTTCCAGGGCATGCAAAGCCGCCACCACTGGCTGCCGCTGCTGCTGACGCCGGCCATGGGCGCGCTGTGCGTCTGGCTCACGCGCAAGTATTTCCCGGGCTCGGAAGGCAGCGGCATCCCGCAGGTGATCGCCTCCCTGGCCGAGCAGGGCGAGCACACGTCCAAGCTGGCGCAAAAACTGCTGACCGTGCGCATCGTTCTGGGCAAGATCGGCATTTCTTTCCTCGGCATCCTCTCCGGTTTCACCATCGGCCGCGAAGGCCCGACGGTGCAGGTGGGGGCGGCGCTGATGTACAACATGCGCCGCTTCTACCCGCGCCCGAGCGCCATCCTGGAAAAGCGCCTGATCCTGGCCGGCGCCGCAGCGGGCTTGGCGGCCGCCTTCAATACCCCGCTGGCAGGCATCGTGTTCGCCATCGAGGAACTCTCGCGCAGCTTCGAGCAGCGCGCCAGCGGCGTGGTGATCACCACCATCATCTTTGCCGGCGTGGTGGCCCTGGGCCTGACCGGCAACTACACCTATTTCGGCACCATCACCACCGGCGTCGACAGCGCGCGCGAGGTGATCGTGGCGGTGATCCTGTGCGGACTGCTCATGGGCGGGGCCGGCGGTTGCTTCTGCTGGCTGCTGCTCAATACGCCGAAATGGATTCCGGCGCCGCTGCTGCACCTGCGCACGCAGCGCCCGGTGGTTTTCGGCGCGCTGTGCGGCCTGCTGGTGGCGGTCATCGGCGTGGCCGCGGGCGGCGCTACTTTCGGCAGCGGCTATGTCGAAGCCAAGGGCCTGCTCACCGGGCAGCAGGAACTGTCGGGCATTTATCCGCTGGCCAAGATGGCGTCGATGGTCGGCTCCTACCTGCCGGGCACCCCCGGCGGCATTTTCGCGCCATCGCTGTCCATCGGCGCCGGGTTCGGCAATTTGCTGCACATGCTGTTCGGCGACATTTCCTTGCCGGTGCTGATCGCGCTGGCCATGGTCGGCTACCTGGCGGCGGTGACGCAGTCGCCGATCACTTCCTTTGTGATCGTGATGGAAATGATCAACGGCCACGCGCTGGTGATCTCCCTGATGGCCACCGCCTTGCTGGCCAGCCGCGTATCGCGCTTCTTCGCGCCGCCGCTGTATGAGGCGCTGTCGGAGCGTTACTCCCATAAGCCCCACAATGTTGTGCCGGCGCCAGCGCCGGCAGCCGAGCCGGTATCTGCCCCGGCGGTTGTGCCGGAAGCGGAAGTACCTGCGCAGCAGGCTGCAGGTCCCGTGTCCGTTGTACTGCAAAGCGAAGAACCGGACGTGCAATTGGCCGCGGCAGGGGCAGCGGCAGCGCAGGCCGAACCGCAAGCGCAAATCCCATCGCAAACGCCGGTTGCCAGTGCTTCTGAGCCATCCTCAAGCGCCGATAAAAAAGTCGCGCCCGGCAAGCCGACGCAAAAGCGCAAGCGGCAGGAGGCAAAAACAGAGCAACCATCCGCGGCGGTTGTGCCGGCAGCGCCGTCGGCCCGCGCTGCCGATGCGCACGTCGCGCCCCCGGAGGAGGCCAGCCCGCCGTCGCCCAGGCCATCCAGGAAGGTCTATCGCCAGGGCGACCTGTTCGACGAGATGTGACGGGAGCGGCGGCAGCCAGCCACCAGCCGCCCAATGAAAAACGGCCGGGTCTGTACAGACCCGGCCGTTTTGTTTGGCGCCGCCAAGGCGTGATCGGCCGTCAGACCTGCGCCACCGCCGAACGCTCGGTGTCGTTGCAGCCGTCCAGCAGGAAGGACAGGCCCACCACCAGCACCAGTTCGCCCTCGGCCGAGCGGGCCGTGCCGGTGATGCCGCTGGTGTGGATCGCCGTCAGCGGCTTGATCACCAGGTCGGCCGTGCCTTCCACCGATTGCACGCTGAGAATGTAAGGATGGGGCACCGCCATGACCACGCCCACGCGCTCGTTGCCCGGTTCGTAGCCCAGCACGCCGGCCAGCGAATGCACCGGCAGCGGGCGGCCCTGGTCGCGCATGACCGGCGCGCCGCCGACTTCGTCGAAGGTTTCCGGCAACTCGACCACGCGTTCCACCACCGCCATCGGCAGCGCCAGCGGCGCGCCGGCGCAGCGCACCAGCATGGTCGGGATGATCGACAGTTCGATCGGCAGGCGGATCGAGAACTTGGTGCCCTTGCCGATGGTGGAGTCGATGCGGATGGTGCCGCGGTGCTTTTCCACCGCGGTCTTGACCACGTCCATGCCGACCCCGCGGCCGGACACGCTGGACGCCACTTCCTTGGTTGAGAAGCCGGGCAGGAACACCAGTTGCAGCGCCTCGTCGGTGGTCAGCGCCTGGTGCTCGGTGATCAGGCCCTTGGCCAGCGCCTTGTTGCGCAGCATTTCGGGATCCATGCCCTTGCCGTCGTCGAACACTTCGATCATGACGCTGCTGCCGGCCTGCCAGGCGTGCAGCGAGATGGTCGACTTGCTCGGCTTGCCGGCGGCGGCGCGGTCGACTTCGATGCCGTGGTCCAGCGAATTGCGCAGCATGTGCACCAGCGGGTCGTAGAGGCTGTCCACCACCACGCGGTCGACTTCGGTTTCGGCGCCGGTAATGACCAGGTCGACATCCTTGCCGAGGTCCTTGGCCAGTTCGCGCACCAGGCGCGGGAATTTCTGGAACAGGCGGCCGACCGGCTGCATGCGGGTCGACAGCGTGGCGCGCTGCAGCTCGCTGGAGTAGCGCGAGGCGCGGCCCAGCGTCTCGGCCAGCGTCGACATCAAGGCGGCGGCGGTGCCTTCGAACTTGAATTGCTGCAGCTTTTCCAGCAGCACGGCGGCCTGGTTGGCCGCCTGCACCGATTCGCCCGCCACTTCCAGCAGCGCATCCAGCTTGCCGGCATCGATACGGATGCTTTCTTCCTTGGCGTTGTCCGAGGCGCGGCGGTTGGGTTGTTGGGCCGGCGCCGCCGCGGCAGTCCGGGGCTCGTCGCCGGCTCCGGCTGCCGGCGCTGCGGCCGGGGAGTTGCCGGCCGGCGTGCCGCCAGGGGCGCCGGTCACGGCCTGGTACATCGATTCCCAATCCAGCTGGCCGTCTTTCATGACGCTGGCCCCGGCGCCGCCGGTGGAGGCCGATGCAGGCGCAGGGGGTGTGACGGGCGCGGCGGCAGCGGCGACAGGGGCGCTGCCCTTGCCTTCGATGGCTTGGGTCAGGATGCCTTCGAGGTCCGACGGCATCGATGCCAGGCTGTCGGGTGCGGCGCCGTTGGACAGTTCGTTCAACTGGTCGGCCACGAAGCCGCTGGCTTGCAGCGCGGCTTCGATCGCCAGCGGCGTGACCGGCGCCTTGCCGGTGCGCAGCGCGTCGAACAGGTTTTCCGTGAGGTGGCAGGCCGATACCATGGCGGGCAGGTTGACGAACCCGGCCCCGCCTTTGATGGTATGGAATGCGCGGAAAACCGCGTTGAGGATTTCCAGATCGTCAGGATGCCGTTCGAGCGTCAGCAGATGCTCTTCCACGTTGGAGGCGAGCTCCAACGCTTCAACGACAAAGTCCTTGAGCATTTCGTCATCCATTAGAACCCCAGGCTATCGAGTAAATCGTCCACGTCGTTCTGGCCCATGGCGGCGCCGGGAGCGGCGGGGCCATTGAGCAGGGAAACCGGTTTTTCCGCTTCGATCTGCGCGCGCACTTCAGGCGGCGCATTGTCGCGCAGCAACTGCGCCAGTTCATGTTCGGCGGTGGTGGTGATGCCGACAATCTTCTTGATCAACTGGCCGGTGATGTCCTGGAAGTCCTGGGCCATCATGATTTCCAGCATGCGGGCTTTTTCGGCTTCGGTCGATTCCAGCACGGCGGCGGAGAATTTCTGCGAATCGCCGGCCAGTTGCTTGAATTCGTCGATGCTCATCTGGCCCGCATACAGCTTGGCCCAGCGGTCGTTGATGTCCTTGGCGTGCTCCTGCAGGCGGTCTTGCGCCGGCATGCCCGAGTCCAGGGCGTTGAGCACCTTGTTGGCTGCCTGTTCGGTCAGGGTGGCGACATGTTCAAGGCGGCTTTGCGCATCGCCGATCTGGGTAGCCACATCGGTGAGCGAGCGGTCGTAGCCCAATTCGCGCATGGAGTCGTGCAGCAGGCGCACAATGCCGCCCAGGCGCTCGTACATCGGCTTGTCGGACTGGTCTTCCGCCGCGGCCGGTTGCGCATCGCTTGCGGCAGCGGCAGGGGCCGCGCCGGCAACCGTCGCGGGCAGCGCCTGGGCGGAAATTTCGTCGAACAATGCTTCCAAATCAACGTCGTCGCTCATGATTTCTGGTTCCCCCTACAAATTTGGTGCACTTCCATGTTGCCCGCTCCGGCAGATCGAGCGGGTCGTCCCTTGAAGCCGAGCCGCATGCCTGAACCGCCCGGCCCGGTTTGGGGACAGGGTATCCAATGCTTATCGGCACCAGCCATCGGAGTCTGAAGGCCGCGCAGGCCACGACAGCGATTCGGCAGCATCGTCGGGCGGCACAGGCTGTCGCCGGACCGATCCCACGTTAGCAGATGGTTGAGTATAGGACGCGCGCCAGCCGGGTCATCGGCTAAACAGCGAGTGAAATCCCCCATTTGTTCCCGTTTCTCCGGCGCTCCGGGGCCCCTCGACCCGGCTCAGTCAGCGATATTTTTCCATTCTTTTGCGACGTCGCGTCAGATTTTAACGAGCTTTTTCTTAAAAGCAATCTTTGCCGTGATTTTTATCATGGATCGTGCCCGACCTTGTTGCCAGTGGGTATCGCGCTTACAATTGCGCGGTTTTGGTGCCCGCTGGCGCGTCCGCGCCGGCAGTTAAACGGGAAACACGAATGGACGCATATCGGATGCCCGCATCCGTGTTGTCGAAAATATAACGTGTGCTGCCCCCGCAACGGTAATCAGGCGCCGGCTCCCGGATGTTGATGCATCAGGCAACAGGGCCGGCCATCCATCTCCAAGCCACTGTGCTTGCGGCGCGAGCTGCTGCATGGGAAGGCACGATGGCGCAGCCTGAAGCCCGGATACCGGCCAAGACAGGGGGAGACCGCCCAGCGGCTTCCATGGAATCCGGCTTGCGGGGAGGTAGGCTGGAGAATTCTTATTCAGATACCCTTCATGAAGCGATACCAATCCAATCCGCGCCGCACGGCCGGCCAACCGGCCGCCATGCGCGCCGCCGTTTCATTCACCCTGTCCGCGTTGGCCGCATGGAGCTACACCCCGGCGCATGCCCAGGCCAGCGCCAATGCCGCCGCCGACGGCGCATTGGCGCCGGTGGTCGTGTCGGCCTCGCGTTTCCCGAACGATCCGGCATTTCCGCCGGTGGCCGCCACCGTCATCACCGCCGAGCAGATCCGCGAAGCCGGCATCGACAATGCCAATGAGGCGATCCGCAAGCTGGGTGGCGTCTATGGTCGACAGAGTCTGGCCAGCCCCAACGATTTTCCGTTGGACTTGCGCGGCTTCGGCACCAATGGCGACCAGAACATGGTGGTGCTGGTGGATGGTGTGCGTATTTCCGAGAATGAATTGACGACGCCGCTGCTGTCCTCGATTCCGATTGAAACCATCGAACGCATCGAAATCGTGCGCGGCGGCAGCAGCGTGCTGTACGGCAGCGGCGCCACCGGCGGCACCATCCAGATCATCACCAAGCGCCCGCAGGCCAATGCCGGACACGGCTCCGTCGTCGCCGAAGTCGGCACCGACGGCCAGCGCGCCGGGCGCGCCTTTGTTGCACGCGGCTGGGACAACATGTCGATCGACGCCAGCTACGCCAAGGCGCATAACGATGGCTGGCGCGACAACACCAAGTCCAACCAGGAGAATTTCAGCACCACGGTGCAATGGTTCGCCAGCGATTGGCGTTTCGGCTTGCGCGCCAATATTGCGCGTGCCGATTACGGCCTGGCTGGCGGGCTCTCGCTGGCGCAGTTCAACGCCAACCCGCGCCAGGCGAAAACGCCGTTCGATTACGGTTCGTATGACAACGACAGCATTACCGCTTTCCTGGAGCGCCGTTTCGGCGCCTTCGATGTCGCCGCTGAACTGTCGCACCGCGAGAAGATCGCGCGCGCCAATTACGTCAGTACGGCCACCACGTTGCAGACGAATGTGCGCAACACGCAATTTTCGCCGCGCATCCGCCACGTGCTGGAAGCCGGGCCGATCAAGAACGAACTGATTGCCGGGATCGATCTTGCCGAGTGGAACCTCAATACCGTCGCTTCTTATGGCAATAGCGATGCCGCCCAGCGCTCCAAGGCGTTTTACCTGCGCGACGAGATCGAATTCGACAAGAATGCCCGCATCGCCGCAGGGGTGCGCCGCGAGATTTTCACGCAAAGCAGCGTATCGGGCGTCTACGGGATGAATAGCGGCGTCAACGCCTGGGACTTGCAGGCCAGCTATGCATTGGTGCCATCGCTGCGCGCCTTCGCCAAGACCGGGCAGAGTTACCGCCTGGCGACGGCCGATGAGAACGGATTCAACGGCCTGCCGACTGGCCAGATCCTCAAGCCGCAGGTGTCGCATGACCTGGAGATCGGTGCGACCTGGGGCTCGGTGGATCGGCAACTGACCGCCAAGTGGTTCCGCCACCGCGTGCGTGACGAGATCTATTACGACCCGACCGGCGGCGCCTTCGGCTTTGGGGCCAATTCCAACCTCGATCCCACCAAGCATCAAGGCGTGGAACTTGAGGGCAAGTTGCGCGTGACCGAGGCCGTCACCGTCAGTGCCACTTACCAGCACGTCGAAGCCAAGTTCACTGAAGGCGTGAATGCCGGCAAGGAATTGGCGCTGGTGCCACGCAACATGCTGTCCACGCGGGTCAACTGGAAGTCTGGAAGCCAGAGCGCCGACGCTGGCTTGCGCTGGGTCGACAGCCAGCGCTACGGCAGCGACTTTTCCAATACTTGCGCGGCGCGCATACCGTCCTACACTACCTTGGACGCGCGTTATGCAATCCGGGTGAATGCCTGGGAGTTCGCACTGACCGGCACCAACCTGGCCGGCCGCGATTACTACTCGCAGGCTTTCTCCTGCCAAGGCAGCATTTATCCAGAAAACGGCCGGGCGGTAAAATTCACCGCCCGTTACGATTTCTGATGATGCACTCCTGACCGCTATCGCCGATGCGACGTTACCTCTGGCCGTTATCCGCCTTGCTGCTGCTGTCCGTGTCCGCACTGGCGGCTGCAGCCCTGTGCGGCAGCAGCGGCTGCCTGCGTCCATCGGCGTCGGCCGATGCGGTTTCCCTGATGTTGTCGCTGCGGGTGCCGCGCGCATTGACCGCTTTCGCGGTGGGCGCGCTGCTGGCCCTGGCCGGCGCACTGATGCAGGTGCTGTTGCGTAATCCGCTGGCCGACCCGTATGTGCTGGGCTTGTCGGGCGGATCGGCCGCGGGCGCCTTGCTGGCGATGCTGGCGGCGCTGCAGTTCGGCTTGCCGCCGCGCCTGGTCACCGCGCCGGGCGCGTTGCTGGGCGCCGCGCTGGCGGTGCTGCTGCTGTTCGGGCTGGTGCGCCAGTCGCTGCGGCATCTGGCCTTGTCGCCGCTGCTGTCGAGCCAGCGCCTGTTGCTGACGGGCGTGATGCTGGCTGCCGGCTTCGGCGCCATCATTTCCCTGGCCTTGTCGATCGCCCCCGATTCGCAGTTGCGCGGCATGGTGTTCTGGCTGATCGGCGATCTGGACGATGCGCGCCTGCTGCCGCTGGCGGCGACGGTCTTGCTGCTGGCGCTGCTGTGGGCCGTGCGCCATGCGCCGGCATTGAACCTGCTGGCGCGCGGGGACAGTTTCGCCCAACTGCTGGGCGTGCCGGTCTTGCGCCTGCGCGTGATGACGCTGTGCGCGGCGTCGGCGGCGACTGCCGCGGCCGTCGCCATGGCCGGCACCGTCGGCTTTGTCGGCCTGGTAGTGCCCCATACGTTGCGCCTGCTGGTCGGCAACGACCAGCGCCTGCTGCTGCCGGCATCGGTGCTGGCCGGCGGCGCGGCGTTGACGCTGGCCGACCTGGCCGCACGTACCGTGGTCGCCCCGACGCAACTGCCGGTGGGCGTCATCACGGCGCTGGTCGGAGTGCCGGTGTTCTTGTGGCTGTTGGCGCGGAGCCGGATGTGAGTGCCGGCGACATCGTGCTGCAAGCGCGGCAACTGGCCTTGCGCGTACCGGGACGCAGCTTGCTGGAGGATTTCGACTGGCAGGTGCGCGCGGGCGAATTCTGGTGCGTTCTGGGCCGCAACGGCATTGGCAAGAGCAGCCTGCTGCATGTTGCGGCAGGTTTGCTGCGGCCGGCGCAGGGCGATATGCTCCTGTGCGGTTCGCCGTTGTCTTCGCTGTCTGCCCTGCAAATGGCGCAGCATCGCGGCCTGTTGCTGCAACAGCAGCATGACGCGTTTTCGATGCCGGTGGTCGACGCCGTGATGGCGGGGCGTTTTCCCAGTGGCGGCGGCTGGGCCGATGAGGAAGACACGCGCGGCGCTGCGCTGCAGGCGCTGGCGCGCGTCGGGCTGGCGCATCTGTCGCAGGCCGACCTGCTCAAACTGTCCGGCGGCGAACGCCAGCGCGTGGGCCTGGCCACCTTGCTGGTGCAGGCGCCGCAGCTTTACCTGCTGGACGAGCCGACCTCGCACCAGGACATTGCCGCCCAGCTGGAGATGATGGCGTTGCTGCGTTCCCTTGCCGGTGAAGGCAAGGCGGTGGTTGCCAGTTGCCACGACATCAACCTTGCGCGCCGATTCGCCAGCCATGTGCTGTTGCTGGGACAGCAGGCCAGCCAGGGCAAGGTCGCCGAGGTCATGCGCGTCGATATGCTGGGAGAGGCCTTCGGTTGCCGTTTCCGCAGCGTGGATGCCGGCGGCAGTGAGTTGTTCGTGTCCGAAGCGGGATGACGTGCCGTTGCCAGCTACGCCTGCTATCAGGACGAGGGCGGTGCTACCGAGTGAATGCCAACGTGCTGGGTACCAGTCAGGAATATCGGTTCGGAGCCGTCCCGACGCAAGAGAGATCCCTCCCGCGTGGAGGGATTTTTCGTTCTAGCGCTGCTGATGCGGTACCCGCGCCGCATCCAGCCGTTCGCATACTTCACTTGCCGCCTCCAGGATGCGCGGCCCGGCGCGGTTGAGCCAATCGGCGTTGACCTGGTACAGGTGGTTCTTGCGCACTGCCTGCAGGCGTCCAAACTGGCGCCAGCGTTCCAGCGGCTGGTCTGTGGCATCGCCGGGGGCGAGGATGACTTGGGGATCGGCGGTCAACACCGCTTCCATGGTGACGGTGGGCGCCAGTTGCGGCAGGTCGGCGAAGATGTTGCGGCCGCCGCATAGCTTCAGCACCGACGACACCATGTGGCGGCCGTTGAGCGTCATCAGCGGCTGGCTCCAGATCTGGTAGAACACGCTGACTTCGGGGCGGTTGCCATATCGGGTTTGCAGCGCTTGCCAGCGCGCGCGGAAATCCTGTGCGGCAGTAGTGCCGACGCTTTCGCTGCCGGCCAGGCGCGCCAGTTTTTCCAGCGAATCGGCGATCGTGCCGAAATCCGCCGGCTGGCTTTCGTAGATGGGGATGCCGAAGCCGCGCAGGCGCGCCAGTTGCGAGGGTTTGTTGCCGCTGTGCCAGGCGACGATGAGATCAGGCTTGAGGTTGAGCACGCGTTCCAGGTCGAGGGTGGCGAAACTGCCGACCGAAGGCAGCCTGGTGGCGGCGGCAGGGAAGTCGCTGAAGTTGCTGGCGCCGACCAGCTTGTCGCCGGCGCCGGCGGCATACAGCAGTTCGGTGACGTGCGGCGCCAGGCTGATGATGCGCCGGGCCGGCTGCGCCAGCGTGACCTCGTTGCCGAGATCGTCCTTGACGGTGACGGCGGCGCAGGCGGCCGATGCGAGCGTGGCGCCGAGCAGCAGGGCAAGCGCCGCAGGGCGCATTGTCAGATTTCCAGGTTGTCGATCAGGCGGGTGGTGCCCAGCCTGGCGGCGGCCAGCACCACCAGCGGCGCGCCTTGCGCCATGTCGCCGGCCGAGGGCGGCTGCAGGTCGATGCGTTTGCGCACGGACACGTAGTCCGGCGTCCAGCCGCGCGCGGTCAGGATCGACATGGCTTTCCGTTCGACTTCCGAGGTGTTCAACTGGCCGCCGCGGACTTCCTCGGCCACATCGTTGAGCACGCGGTACAGCAGCGGCGCCTCGGCCCGTTCGTCGGCCGACAGGTAGCCGTTGCGCGAAGACAGCGCCAGGCCGTCTTCGGCGCGGTAGGTTTCGGCGCCGATGATTTCGGTGGGCAGCGCGAACTGGCGCGCCATGTTGCGCACGATCATCAGCTGCTGGTAATCCTTCTTGCCGAACACCGCCACGCGCGGCTGCACACAGGAGAACAGCTTCATCACCACGGTCGATACGCCGGTGAAGAAGCCGGGGCGGAATTCGCCCTCCAGGATGTTGCCCAGGTCGTTGGGCGGCTGCACGCGGTATTCCTGCGGCTCGGGGTACATGTCCTTTTCGGTCGGCGCGAACAGCACGTAGACGCCTTCCTTTTCCAGTTTCTCGACGTCGTTCTGGAAGGTGCGCGGGTATTTGTCGAAGTCCTCGTTCGGGCCGAACTGCAGGCGGTTGACGAAGATCGAGGCCACCACCGGGTCGCCATGGGTGCGCGCCAGGCGCATCAGCGAAAGGTGCCCTTCGTGCAGGTTGCCCATGGTGGCGACGAAGGCGGTGCGCAACTGGCCGCGCAGGTGGTCGCGGAGTTCTTCGATGGAGGAAATGATTTTCATGCGGGTTCTCGGGTTGGAAGGCGGCGCAGCGCCGCCGGTATCAGCGCGGGGAATCGCACTCGTCGCGCTCAGCTCGGCGAGTACGACAGTCTGACATAGATGGGGGCGAAGGCCTCGGCCTGGGTGATTTCGATCAGGGTCTCCTTGGCCAGCTCCAGCAAGGCGATGAAGTTGACCACCACCACCGGCACCCCGCGCGAGGGATCGAACAGGTCGGAGAACTCGACGAAGCGGGCCGATTGCAGCCGGCGCAGGATGCCGGTCATGTGTTCGCGCACCGACAGTTCTTCGCGGCTGATGTGGTGGTGCGCGGTCAGCTTGGCGCGCTTGAGCACGTCGGCCCAGGCCGCCTTGAGGTCGTTCATGTCGACCTCAGGCCAGCGCGTGACCACGGTCTGCTCGATATAGACCTGGGTGCGCACATAGTCGCGGCCGACCTGCGGCAGCGCGTCCAGCTCCTGCGCGGCCAGCTTGATCTGTTCGTATTCCAGCAGGCGCCGCACCAGCTCGGCGCGCGGATCTTCCGGTTCCTCGCCGGTGTCGGCCTTCTTGGCCGGCAGCAGCATGCGCGACTTGATCTCGATGAGCATGGCCGCCATCAGCAGGTATTCGGCCGCCAGTTCCAGGTTCTGCTTGCGGATCTGCTCGACGTATTCCAGGTACTGGCGGGTGACCTGGGCCATCGGGATGTCCAGGATGTTGAAGTTCTGCTTGCGGATCAGGTAGAGCAGCAGGTCCAGCGGGCCCTGGAAGGCATCGAGGAAGACTTCCAGCGCGTCCGGCGGGATGTACAGGTCGTTGGGCAGCTGGAACAGCGGCTCGCCGTACAGGCGCGCCAATGCCACGCCGTCGATCACATCGGGCGTGGTGTCAGGTTGTCCTGCGGGGGTAATTTCCAGGGCGTCGGCGTTGCGCTGTTGCTCGCCGGCGCTGCCGGACGGATCGCCGCCGCCTGCGTGTGCCGTCATGCCGCCCTGATCAGTGCGACTGGTAGACGTAGGGCTGCTGGGCCACGCGCGAAGCCTTGTCGCGGGCGGTCTTGTCCAGGTCGATGGGTTCCTTGTCCCACAGCAGGGCGCGGCCGGCGCGCTGCGACTCTTCCAGCTTCGGATTCTTCTGCTTCAGTTCGTCGATGAACTGGGTGATTTCAGATACGTAGGTGGTCTTTTTTCCGAAGAGCATGATATTTTCAAGCCAAATGAAACACAGAGGGCTTATTTTACCCTTTCTTGATCAGGGATAATCAAAAGGATGCGCCAGGAATGAGTATGCGATTTTTCGAATTTACCCGCCGTTGCGCCGCGACCGTGGGCGCCCTTGTTGCCGCCGTGGCAATGTTCGGCTGTGACCGCAACGGCAATCCTATCGAGGAGTTTGGCTTGGACAAGCTGCAAAAAGGCATTTCCACCGAGGCCGACGTGCGCGGCGTGATGGGCCAGCCCGACACCGTCTGGGACGACGGCAACGGCGCCCGCACCCTGGAATATCCCAAGGGGCCGGAAGGCATCCGTACCTGGATGTTCGCCATCGGCGCCTCCGGCACGCTGGTTGACTACAGGCAAGTCCTGACCCAGGAGAACTTCGACACGATCCGCCCCGGCATGTCGGCCGATGAAGTGCGGCGCATGCTGGGCCGGCCGCGCAGCGTGGTGCAGTTCGTCCGCAAGAACGAAGAGGTGTGGGACTGGAAGTACCGCTATGTGCATGAAGACCGCCTCTTCAACGTGCATTTCGATATCGGCACGAAGCAGGTGGTGCGCACCTCATTCTCCGAGATTTCCGGGCATTGAGATGCAATGCCTGTTGGTGCGCAGAGGTGAACAGGCACGAAAAAGCATAAAAAAGCATAAAAAAGCATAAAAAAGCATAAAAAAGCATAAAAAAACATGAAAAAGGCCGGCATCGGATGCCGGCCTTGTCTGTTGCGCGCTGTTTCTGCCGCCGCTGTCAGGGCGGATGCGAATAGTCGCCGTCCTGGTTTTCCATCATGCGGTGCCGTTCCCCGGCTTCCTGCTTGTTTTCCATGCGGCTGCGGCGCAGCAGCCCGGCCTCGTCCAGTACCGAATAGGCGGTCGAGCAGAACAGCGAGTGCATGCGCTTCATGTCGCTGATCAGGTCCAGGTGCAGCGAACTGGTCTCGATGCTTTGCTGGGTCTGGCCGGCCAGGCGGACCAGGTGGCTTTGGGCGTAGGCGCGTTCGAGGTCGCGGAAGGATTCCTTTTCGGCCAGCAGTTTCTGGGCGCTGCGCAAGTCGCCTTCGAGGAACACCGACAGCCCCAGTTGCAGGCTGGCCAGCAGGCGCGCATGCATCTCGCAGACCTCTTGCATGCCGGCCTCGGAGAAGGTGCGCTGCGGCGCGATCTTCTTGCTCTCCAGGCCCTTGACGATGCGCACGATGATATCGCCGGCCTGTTCCAGGTTGATGGTCAGCGTGATGACATCGGTCCAGCGCCGCACTTCGCGGGCCGACAGCTCTTCGCGCGAGACGCGCGCCATGTACATCTTCACCTCGGTATAGAGCTTGTCGACGTCATCGTCGATCCGGCGAATCTGCTGGGCGCGGATGGTATCGTTTTCACGAATGACCGGCAACAGGCAGTGCAGCATCTTTTCGATCAAATCCCCGATGCGCAGCACTTCGCGCGAGGCATTGGCCAGCGCCAGGGTGGGCGTATCGATGGCGCCCGGGTCGAGGTGGCGCGAATGGATGGCATCGTCATCCAGCGGATTCTCGGGCAGCAGGCGCACGCACAGGCGCGCCATCGGTTCCACCAGGGGCAATAGCAGGCCGCAGCGCACGCTGTTGTAGATCACATGGAATGCCACCACGCCGAAGCGCAGGTCGTGGCTGAACTGCGCGATCACCAGCTCAAGCTGGTTGATGAAGGGCAGCACCACGATGGCGCCCGACAGGCGGAACAGCATGCTGCCCAGCGCCACGCGGCGCCCGGCCACGTTCTGGCTGGCCGCAGAGAGCAGGGCGGTGACGCCGCTGCCCAGGTTGGCGCCGATTACTAGGCACAGCGCCACCTTCAGCGAGATGATGCCGGACGTGGCCAGCGTGGCCGACAGCAGCACCGCGGCCAGGCTGGAATAGGTCAGCATGGCGAACAGCGCGCCGATCAGCGCATCGAGCAGCACGTCTCCGGTCAGCGAAGAGAACAGCACCTTGATGCCGGCCGCGTGCATCATCGGCTGCGTGGCCGCGCCGATCAGTTCCAGGGCCAGCAGGATCAGGCCGAGGCCGATCACCGCGCGGCCCAGGCGGCCGACCGAGGTATGGCGGCGCGACAGGTAGACCACCACGCCGCCGAAGATCAGCAGCGGCGACACCCACGAGAGGTCGAAGCTGAGCACGCCCGTCATCAGCGCGGTGCCCACGTCTGCCCCCAGCATGATGGCCAGCGCCGGCGTCAGGCCCACCAGGCCCTGGGCCACGAAGGAGCACACGATGACGGCGGTGGCATTGCTGCTCTGGACCAGGCTGGTCACGCCCACGCCGGCGGCGAAGGCCATCCAGCGGCGGGTGATGCTGGTGGAGAGGATGCGGCGCAGTTGCGCGCCATAGACCCGCAGGACATCCGTGCGCACGATGTGCGTGCCCCACACCAGCAGGGCCAGCGCCGACATCAGGTGCAGTAGGGTAATCACGGGCGGGCCAGCAGATGCCGGGTCAGTTCCGCGAAACCTGCGCCGCAGGGCTGGCGGGTGATGAAGTGCGGCGCGTGCGCCAGGCGGTCGGCGAATTCGAGCACATTGGCCACGCCCACCGACAGCGGGAAGTAGGCGAACATCGGCGCGTCGTTGGGCGAGTCGCCGGCGAACACGCAGCGGTCGCGCTCGGCCTTGTCGGCCAGGTCGATGCCATAGCGCTCGCGCATCATCAGGCGCGCCATGCTCAGCTTGTCGTAATCGCCGAACCAGCCATTGACGTGGATGGAACTGATTTTCGCGGTCATGCCCGATTCCTCCATGATTTGCACGATGCGGTCGACCGCAGCGCGCGGCAGCGGCGGCACGTCCTCGCAGAAATCGATCGCCAGGTCGTACTGGCGGCAGAACTGGTCGGACGCCACCGCGCATCCGGGCACTTCGCGCAGGATGCGCTGGCATACCGCCGCCAGGCGCGCGGCATTGCCGGCGCGGCTTTCTTCATCAAGAAGATGGCGGGTGCGCAGCTTGCCGGTGTGCGCGTCGTGCCACATATAAAGCGCCCCGTTTTCCCCGATGATACCGTCCACCGGCCACAGGCGTGCGATCTGGTCGCACCATCCGGCCGGACGCCCGGTCACGGGGATCACCCGCAGCCCCGCCTGCTGCAATTCCTCCAGGGCTTCATACGCCAGGGCGCTCAGTTTTCCGTCGGTGGTCAGCGTATCGTCGATATCGGTGAACACGGTGGCGACCTGCGCCTGCGGCATCTGATCCAGCGGTCTCATCGCAGCTCCAGCAATTGCGGCTGGTGGTCGGAGGACTGCGTATGGCCGTCGACTTCGAAGGCGCGCAGATGCGGCAGCAGGTCTTCGCTGGCGAAGATGAAGTCGCAGGTGAACGCCTCGGGCCATTGCTCGCGGTCATATTGACCGACATTGATCGGATGTGTCTGGTTCCCGTGCAGGTGCTGCCAGGCGTCGACCAGGCGCGGCACATGTTGCGACGCATTGCCGTCGCGGCCGGCGAACGGTTCCTGCAGGCGCGCATGCAGCGGGTCTTCCGGGCGGAAGTTGAAATCGCCGGCGAGGATGGTCCGGGTGGCGTGCGGGAAGGCGTGATAGGGCGATCCGCGGCGATCCGCGGCCATTTCGCCGGCGGCGCGGCCGCAGGTCTCTTCGTGGCAGCGGCGGATCGCTTCGACCTGTGCCTTGCGCTGCATCGCGGAATAATATTCGAGGTGCGTGTTCATCACCCGCAGCGGGCCCAGCGGCGTGTCCAGCGTCACTTCCAGCAGCGTGCGCGGCATGCTGATCACGTTCGGGTCGACCGGCCACGGCAACTGGTGGCGCAGCACGCGCTGCACCGGATAGCGCGACAGCACCATGTTGCCGAAGCAGCGGCGCGAACCGTCGGCGGCGATCACGTCGACGCCGGCGATGGGCACGGGGGTGAAATCCGGCAGCAATTGCGCGAACTGTTCGAACTGGTTTTCGCCGGCGCTGCCGGCCAGGCCCGGGGCCGGATAGTTGGCGCCCACTTCCTGCAGGCACAACACGTCGAAGTCGCCCATGGCGCGCGCGTCGCGCACGATGCGGGCCGGATCCACGCGGCCGTCGATGCCGCGGGCCCACTGGATGTTCCAGCTGATGAGTTTCATTGGTCTTCCTTGCTCTGTTGCCGACTGCGATGTTGCGATGTCGCGCGATGCAGGCGATGCCGTTTTATGGTCTTGCGAAGCGGGCCTCTGCGGGCCCGTCATTGTTTGTATGTATATTGTTTATAACATTTTTTCTCAACGGATGCCGGCGCGCATGAAGGACTGCACGAACTGGCGCTGGAACAGCAGGAAAGCCAGCAGCAGCGGCGCCGAGGTCATCAGGGTGGCGGCGGTGATGATGGACCAGTCGACGCCCTGGTCGGTCGAGGAGAACACCTGCAGGCCGACGGTGAGCGGGCGCGATTCGACCGAGTTGGTGACGATCAGCGGCCACAGGAAGTTGTTCCAGTGGGTGCTGATCGAAACCAGCCCGAAGGCGATGTAGATTGGCTTGGCCAGCGGCACGTAGACCTGCATGAGCACCTGCAGCGCCGAGGCGCCTTCCACCGTGGCGGCCTCGTCCAGCTCGCGCGGCACGGTCTTGAAGGTCTGGCGCAGCAGGAAAATGCCGAAGGCCGAGGCGAAGTAGGGCAGGCCGATCGACAGGATGGTGTCGCGCAGGCCGAGCAGGTTCATGGTGTTGTAGTTCTCGACGATCAGGATGTCGGGCATCACCATCAGCTGCAGCAGCACCAGCATGAACATCACATTGCTGCCGCGGAACTCGAAACGGGCGAAGGCATAGGCCGCCAGCGTGGCCAGCAGCATCTGCGCCGCCAGGATCATGGTCACCAGCAGGAAGGTATTGAGGAAGTAGCGCGGGAACGGCGCGGCGTCCCAGGCGTTGGCGAAGTTCTGCAGCGTCAGCGGGGCCGAGAGCGAAAAGCGCGTGGCGAATTCGGACGGGTGGAAGGCGGTCCACACCGCATACAGCAGCGGCAGCAGCCACAGGAAGCCCAGCACCCAGGCCGAAATCGTTTCCAGCGCCCGGTTGCGCTCGCCGAAGGGATTGGAGGTCTGCGAGATCATTGGTAATGGGTCCTGCGGTCGAGGATACGGAATTTGACGAAGGCGATGATGCCCAGCATGGCCAGCACCACCACGGTCAGCGCGGCGGCATAGGACGAGTCCCAGAAGGCGAAGCCGACTTCATAGATGTAGTACAGCAGCAGCGAGCTGGCGTTGTCCGGCCCGCCCTTGGTCATCACCACGATATGGTCGACCAGGCGGAAGGAGTTGATCAGCGCGTTGATCAGCACGAACAGCGTGGTCGGCATCAGGAGCGGGAACTGCACCTTCCAGAAATACTGCCAGCGGCTTGCGCCTTCCAGGCCGGCGGCCTCGGCCAGCACCGGCGAGATCTGTTGCAGCGCGGCCAGGTAGAAAATCATGAAGAAGCCGGCTTCCTTCCAGATCGCCACCACCATCATGGCGCCCAGCACGGTGTTGGGATTGCCCAGCCAGTTATGCGAGGGCAGGCCGAGCGCGGCGGTGATCTGTTCCAGCAGGCCGTATTGCGGCGTGTAGAAGAACAGCCAGATGTTGGCCACCGCGATCATCGGCAGCACGGTCGGCGTGAAATAGGCCAGGCGCAGCAGGCCGCGGCCGAACAGGCGGTCGTTGACCCACAGCGCCATCATGATGGCCAGCGCGATCGAGACCGGGATGGTGCCCAGCGCGAACCACAGGTTGTTGAAGAAGGCGCGCCAGAATACCGGGTCGTCGGCCATCAGCGCATAGTTCTCCAGGCCGACGAACACCGACGGGTTGGCGCCCTTGGGCGTGGAGAAGAAGCTGTGCCAGATGGTGGCCACGGCCGGGTAGTGGGTGAAGGCGACCAGCAGCACCATGGCCGGCAACAGCAGCAGCCAGGGTGTGACGGAAGAATGGGTACGGTTCATCGGTGACCTTTATGCCTTGTCCGGACGGCAAGGGCGCAGCGGCGTGCGCCGGAACATTCAAAGTTTGAAACCCCGGCCCGCCAGGCAGTCCCGGTCGCAAGGGCCGGGGACTGCGGCAGGCCGGTTTTACGGCAGGTGCGGCACAGGCTTAACGGCCGTAGGAACGCAGGATGCGGTCCGACTCGCGCTGGGCATCCTTCAACGCCGCTTCCGGCGTCTTGGTGCCGGACAGGGCGGCTTGCAGGTTGTCGTTGAGCGCCTTGGTCACACGCTGGTTGTCATGCGTCGACAACTCGGCCACGCCGTACTTCATCTGTTCGCGCGCCACATCGGCGGCCGGCACTTCCTGCAGGTACTTCTTCATTTCCGGCGTATCCCAGGCGTCCTGGCGCGGGGCCACATAGCCGGTGGCGATCGACCATTGCGCCGCGCGCGCCGGTTCGGTGGCGAAGCGGATGAACTTCATCGCCGCCTTTTGCTGCTCCGGCGAGGTCTTGTTGAAGACGTAGAAGTTGCCGCCGCCGGTCGGGCTGCCCGGGTGCTTGTTGCCCGGCAGCATGGCCACGCCGAACGGGAAGCTCGCGTTGCTGCGGATATTGGTCAGGTTGCCGGTGGTGGTCCACACCATGGCGGCCTTCTGTTCCAGGAAATCCTTGGGCGTGGTGCCCCATTCGATCGTGCCGGACGGCATCACCTTGTCCTTGGCGGCCAGGTCGACCCAGTGCTGCAGCGCCTGGACCGCGCCCGGCTTGTCGAAGTAGGTCTTGGTGCCGGCGTTGTTCATCAGGATGGTGTCGTTGGAGGCGGTCATGGCCTGGAACATCCAGTAGCCGAACCCGGTCGAGGGGATCTTCACGCCCCACTGGCTGACGTTGCCGGCAGCGTCGCGCTTGGTCAGCTTCTTGGCGGCTTCCACCATTTCGGTCCAGGTGGCGGGCGCCTTGTCCGGGTTCAGGCCGGCTTCCTTGAACAGGTTCTTGTTGTAGTACATGACGATGGTCGAGCGCTGGAACGGCACGCCCCAGGTCTTGCCGCCGGTCTGGCTGTTCTCCATGAAACCCTTGTAGAAGCCGTCGATCCAGGCCTTGTCGTTGGCCAGGCCGTCGATGGGCACGATGGCGTTTTCGTCGATCAGGGTGAACAGGTCGGTCGACAGCAGCACCGCCAGCGTCGGCGGGGTGCCGCTCTTGAATGCGGTCAGCGCCTTGACGATGCTTTCCTGGTAGGTGCCGGCATAGACCGCCTTGACCTTGATGTCCGGGTTGGCCTTTTCGAAGTCGGCCACCATGCTGTCGATGGTCTTGGTGACGGCGCCGCCGACGGCGACCGGGTAGTAGAAGCTGATTTCGACCGGGTTGGCGGCGAAGGCGCTGGTGCTGAAGCAGGCGCCGATAGCGGCACTGACGGCCAGGGCGGCCGCGGATTTCAGAATTGCTCTACGCATGATTGCGTCTCTCCCATAAGGTTGAAAAGTTGGCTGCAACTTGGCGGTTGCTATTGTTGGGTCTCACTCTGCCGGCGTGGGCCGGTAAAGAACTCGTTTCACAATGAAACGGGTTCTTAATTGGGATGACGTCGCATCCCGGTCTGCCTGTCGAAGAAATACTGATCCTTTGCGTCCCAGTTGAGCCGGACGCGGTCGCTCGCGCGCAGCGACAACTGGCCGGGTACGCGCACCAGCAAGGCGGCCTCGCCGACCCGGGCGCCGATAATGGTGTCGGCGCCGAAATATTCCACCGTCTCCACGACCGCCGCCACGCCGGTCTCGGCCAGGACGATGTGTTCCGGGCGCAGGCCCAACTGCCATTGCTCGCCGCCGCTGCCGGCCGTTACCGCCGGGCCATCGCTGCCGGCGATGACCAGGCCGCCCGCGCCCTGCGCCAGCGGCAGGATGTTCATCGGCGGCGTACCGATGAAGCGCGCGGCGAAGACCGTGGCCGGCTGCGCATACAGTTCGGCCGGCGGCGCGTTCTGTTCGATCTTGCCGTCGCGCAGCAGGATCACCTGGTCGGCCATGCTCATCGCCTCGGTCTGGTCGTGGGTGACGTAGATCATGGTCATGTTCAGTTGCTGCTGCAGGGCGCGGATCTCGCGCCGCATCTCTTGCCGCAACTGGGCGTCGAGGTTGGACAGCGGCTCGTCCATCAGGCATACCGGGGCGTCGGCGATGATCGCCCGGCCCAGCGCTACGCGCTGCTGCTGGCCGCCGGACAGTTGGCCGGGGCGGCGATCCAGCAGGTGCGACAGGCCGAGGATGTCGGCCACGCGTTTCAGGCGCGGTTCAAACTCCTGCTTGGGTTCCTTGCGCACGCGCACGCCGAACAGGATGTTGTCGCGCACGTTCAGGTGCGGGAACAGTGCGTATGACTGGAACACCATGGCGATCTTGCGCTGCGCCGGCGGCAGGTTGGTGACGTCGCGCTCGCCGATGCGGATGATGCCGGTGGTGGGGATGTCCAGCCCGGCGATCAGGCGCAGGGTGGTCGACTTGCCGCAGCCGGACGGCCCCAGCAGGACGGTGAAATCGCCCGACTTCACTTCGAAGTCGATGCCTTTGACGGCCTGGGCTTCGCCCCAGCTCTTGGTAATGCCTTGCAACGAAATTGCTGCCATCCCGCGTTCCCCTTGCTATCTCTGTCTCAATAAGCGGATGGCCGGCCGTTGGCTGGCGTCCGCCTGGGTCTGTTGGTGCTGATCCGTTCATTGCAGCAGGGCTGCGCTGAACGGCTGTAATCGTTTTCACGCGCGGCGTGAAATCCTGCTCATTCGTTCCTGGCCTGCATGCGGCTCGGGCAAAAGCGATTGGCGCTGAACTCGGCAAACCAGGCCTTGAACGCCTGCCGCTGCTGCTCGCTCATGTGCAGGCCGCACTTGGTGCGGCGCCACAGCACATCGTCGGCTTCGCAGGCCCATTCATGCATGGCCAGGTATTCCACTTCGCGCTGCCGCAGCCCGCCGCCGAAATCGCGCCCCAGTTCGGCCGGGGTTTGCGCTTCGCGCAGGATGTTGTGACTCTTCAAGCCGTGGCGGGAGAACAGGCGCGCCAGGTAGCCGGCATCGAGCTGCGCATATTTCTTTTGCAGCCGCGCCACTTCATCGGCGCGGTCGGCGCGCTTGAATTTTGCGCCGGGCAGGGCTTCGGTCGCGGTCCAGGAGGCGCGGCGGGCGCGGCTTTGCATCCACGGCGCCAGCTTGTCCATGACCGACTCGGCCAGGCGGCGATAGGTGGTGATCTTGCCGCCGTAGACCGAGACGCAAGGCAGTTCGCGTTCGGCCTGCAGCACCAGCGTGTAGTCGCGGGTGACGGCCGAGGGGTTGTCGGATTCGTCGTCGAACAGCGGACGCACGCCGGCGTAGCGCCAGGCGATGTCTTGTGCGCCGATCGGCTGTTCCAGGTATTGGTTGACCGCGCGCAGCAGGTAGGCTTCTTCCTCGGCGCTGATCTGCGCGCCGTGGTCCATGTTTTCCTGCGGGACGTCGGTGGTGCCGATCAGGGTGTAGCGCTCTTCATAAGGAATCATGAAGACGATGCGCTTGTCGTCGTTTTGCAGGATGTAGGCGTGCTCGCCGTCGAACAGGCGCGGCACCACGATATGGCTGCCGCGCACCAGCTTGACGGCGGCATGCTTGGCGTTGCCGCCGGCGCCGGCATTGAGCAGGTGGTCCATCTTTGCCACCCAGGGGCCGGCCGTATTGACGATGGCCCGCGCCTGCACGGTGCGGCGTTCGCCGCTGCGGGTGTTTTCCAGCGTGCAGAGCCAATGATTGTCGCCGCCGTCCTGGGATTCATGGCGCTGCGCCTCGACCAGGCGGGTGCGCGCCATGATCTCGGCGCCGTGTTCCTGCGCGGAGAGCAGGTTGAAGATGACCAGCCGGGCGTCATCGACCCAGGCGTCGGAATAGGCGAAGCCGCGCGTGATGCTCTTTTTCAGGCCGCTGGGATGCGCCATGCGGTCCAGTTGCACGCCCTGCGATTTGGGCAGGCTGATGCGCCCGCCGATATGGTCGTACAGCCACAGGCCCAGGCGGATCATCCAGCGCGGCCGCAGGCCGGCCACGTGCGGCATGACGAAGCGCAGCGGCCAGGCGATGTGCGGCGCGATGTCGAGCAGGTGTTCGCGCTCGGACAGCGCTTCGGCCACCAGCCGGAATTCGTAGTATTCGAGATAGCGCAGGCCGCCGTGGATCAGCTTGGTGCTGGCCGAGGAGGTCGCGCCGGCGAAGTCGCCCTGTTCGCACAGGGCCACCGACAGGCCGCGTCCGGCGGCGTCGCGCGCCACGCCGGCGCCATTGATGCCGCCGCCGATGACCAGGATGTCGTAGGGGGTGTTGGTATTCATGCTGCGCTTTCCTTGCCGTCGGCTGCGCGGATCTGCTCCACCAGCAGGCGCGCGCTCGGCTCGTCGATCACCAGTTCATTGATGAAGCCGCCTTGCAGCGCCGCGCGCAGGCCGGGGATCTTGCCCTTGCCCGATACCACGCAGATCGAATGCGCGGCCCGCTGGAAGCAATCCATGTCGGGGCCGCTGCTGCGCGCGTTGAGCGCGACGTCGCGCCAACTGCCGTCTTCGCGGAAGAACACGGTGGCGATATCGCCGACCAGGCCTTCTTCCCGGATCTGCTTGCGCTCTTCGTCGGACAAATAGCCGCCGGTGTGGACGTGGCTGCCGGTGGCTTCGGCGCCGATGGAAAACAGCAGGATGGAGGCGCTGTCCTGCAGCGCGCGGATGGACTTGATGCTTCTTTCGCGCCACAGCGCGGTGCGGGTGTCGGCGTAGTCGAAAAACGCCGGCACCGGGAAGTGATGGGCGCGCGCGCCGTAGTTCTGCGCAAAGCGCGAGACGATGGATTCGCCGATGGTATTGACGAAGTTGATGCCGGTGCCCGAGCCGTTCAACTGCACCACGTCGACGTCATGCACCTGCTTGGGCAGCAGCCTGTCGGCGATCTCGGCCACGGTGGTGCCCCAGGCCAGGCCGATCACGGTGGACGGCGCCACCAGCGAACTGACGTAGGCTGCGGCATGGCCGGCCACGCGCTGCAGGGTTTCCTTCTCGGTGGCGGCGGCCGACACCGGCACTACCTGGATCGAGCGCAGCCTGTAGCGTTCGGCGATGGCGGTTTCGAGGTTGCCGGAGACTTCCTGCGGATCGTGCACGCGGATTTCCACCAGGCCGCGGTCCAGGGCATAGGACAGCAGGCGTGATACCGTGGCGCGCGACGTGCCGATTTCCTCGGCGATCGCGGCGGTGGTCATGTTCTGGAAGTAGTACAGGCGCGCGACGCGCACGGCCATGTACGCTGTTTCCTGGCGGTCCCCGTTAGCCATTTTTCTCGTTTGAACGTATGATCATCAATATTGAACGTTTGTAACAATAATGAAATTGACGCGATAAGTAAAGGCTTATCGATGTGGCTGTGCAGCAGTCGGGGATAGTAATGAGCTTTTGTTACGGCTTGATGAACGGATGTTCCGGGCAGAGTGTGGCATCCATCCCAGTGCAGGACGGGCCTTGCCGCAGGTGGCCATGTACTGGAATTTCCTGAGGGTAAGTCGCAAGCGGCGCAGCCGATGAAAAAAAAGCGAGGCGGTTTGCCTCGCTCGGGGTTCGCGCCGCCTTGGGGGGCGGGGATCAGATCACGCCGCGGCGCATCTGGTCGAGTTCGATCGATTCGAACAAGGCCTTGAAGTTGCCTTCGCCGAAACCGTCGTTACCCTTGCGCTGGATGATTTCATAGAACACCGGGCCGATCACGTTCTGGGTAAATATCTGCAACAGCAGGCCCTGGCCGGCGGTGGGGGCGCCGTCGATCAGGATCTTCAGTTCGCGCAGCGCATCCAGGTCTTCGCCGTGGCCGGGGATGCGGCGCTCGACCAGGTCGTAATAGGTATCGATGGTGTCCTGCAGCGGCACGCCGCGGCCGCGCAGCTTGCGCACGGTCTGGTAGATGTCGTCGGTGCCCAGCGCGATGTGCTGGATGCCTTCGCCGTTGTACTGCTTGATGAATTCCTCGATCTGCGACTTGTCGTCGGCGCTCTCGTTGATGGGAATGCGGATCTTGCCGCAGGGGCTGGTCATGGCGCGCGACTTCAGGCCGGTCATCTTGCCTTCGATATCGAAGTACTTGATCTCGCGGAAATTGAACAGGCGGGTGTAGAACGACGACCAGGTGTCCATGGCGCCGCGCATCACGTTATGGGTGAGGTGGTCGATATAGGTCAGGCCCACGCCCTTGGGATTGCGGTCGACGCCGGGCAGGAACTGGAAGTCGATGTCATAGATCGAGCCGCTATTGCCGTTATCGCCATAGCGGTCCACTAGGTACAGCAGCGAGCCGCCGATGCCGCGGATGGCCGGGATGTTCAGTTCCATCGGCCCCAGCTTGGCCTCCACGCCTTCGGCGCCCAGCTCCAGTGCGCGCTTGTAGACGAAGGCCGCATCCTTGACGCGAAACGCCATGGCGTTGACCGAGGCGCCATGCACCTGCGCGAAAGCGGCGGCGTTGCTGTCGGGTTCGCCGTTGAGGATGAAGTTGATCTGGCCCTGGCGATACAGGGTGACGTTCTTGGAGCGGTGGCGCGCCACGGCAACGAAGCCCATCAGTTCCAGCACGGAAGAGATGGCGCTGGTGTCGGCAGCGGCGTATTCGACGAACTCGAAACCGTCGGTGCCCATGGGATTGTCGAACAGGTCCTGCGGCTTGGCGGCGGGGATGAGATTGCTGTCTGCGTGGCCCATGAGTTGTCTCCTTGTGGTGGGGAATCGGGTAGCCGCTTCCCGGATCGCGGGGCGCCATGATTGCCGTTTTGGCATGGATAGGCGGTGGCGGCAGGCCGATTCCCTGTGTTTTAAAGGGAGAGCTGCGATATTGCCAGCCCATGGGGGGAGTTTATTGTGCCGTTGATGCAATATGTGATTGTTTTTTGCGCAATAACACCGATAATACGCACAAATAATTCTTAAATTCAGAGATTGGAGAGATAAATGAGCATCATCAATGTCGACCGCTATGACCTCGCCTTGCTGACCGAGCTGCAACGCGACGGACACATCACCAACAGCGCCCTGGGGCAGAAGGTGCACCTGTCCACATCGCAGATCAGCCGCCGCGTGCAGCGGCTGGAAGAGGCCCACGTGATCGAGCGCTACACCGCCGTGCTCGATGCCGCCGTGGTCGGCCTGGGGGTGACCGCCTTTACCACCGTCACATTGGACCGCCAGGGCGAAACCCGCGGCGAACTGTTCGAAAAGTCGGTGGAAGGCATGCCGGAAGTGACCGAATGTTTTTCCATCACTGGCGAAGCCGATTATATCCTGCGCATCGTGGCGCCCGACCTGGCGAGCTTTTCCGAATTCATGATGACCCAGTTGCTGCGCTTGCCGGGGGTGACCAACGTGAAGTCCAACATCACCCTGAAGAAGGTCAAGCAATCGCACGAACTGCCGCTGGAACATGTGATGCAGCCGGTGAAGTCGCGCCAGCGCATCCGGTTTTCGCAGTAAGCTTTATTGTCGCTTCCCCGGCGCGAATTTGAAAGCAAGCGCCGGAGTGCGGCATGCTCCGGCGATCCATAGACTGCATGCATCACCAGTCGCGATCAAAGGAGCGCATCATGCATACCATGGCTACCCGACATTCCCGCCGCAACGCCCCAGCCGTCCCGCCAATGCCGGCGGCGGCGCCTGCCTGCGCCGATGATGAGCTGCGCTGGCAAGCCGTGCAGCGCCGCGACAAGGCGGCCGACGGCCAATTCTATTATTCGGTGCGCAGCACCGGCGTCTATTGCAAGCCCTCGTGCGCGGCGCGTTTGGCCTTGCGCAAGAATGTGGCTTTCCATGACAGTTGCGCGGCCGCCGAGGCGGCGGGGTTTCGCGCCTGCAAGCGCTGCAAGCCGAACCAGCCTAGATTGGAAGAACGCCAGGCGCAGGCGGTGGCGCAAGCCTGCCGCCTGATCGAGCAGGCCGAGGCGCCGCTTGCGCTGGAAACGCTGGCCGACGCGGTGGGCCTGAGCCGCTACCACTTCCATCGCCTGTTCAAGGCGCACACCGGCGTCACGCCCCGTGCCTACGCCGACGGCCAGCGCGCCGAGCGCATGCGCAGCCGCCTGCCGGGCAGCGCCAGCGTGACCGAAGCGATGTACGACGCCGGCTTCAATTCCAGCGGCCGTTTCTACGAACAGAGCGGCGAGCGGCTGGGCATGAAACCCAGCGCCTATCGCCAGGGCGGCAGCGGCGAACGCATTTGTTTCGCGGTGGCGCAATGCTGGCTGGGCGCGTTGCTGGTGGCGGCTACCGCCAAGGGCATTTGTGCCGTCGCGCTGGGCGACGATCCGGAGGTGCTGGTGCAGGAACTGCAAGATCGTTTCCCCAAGGCCGAACTGGTGGGCGGCGATGCCCAATTCGAGCGGATGCTGGCGCAGGTGCTGGGTTTCATCGAGGCGCCCGAGCGCGGGCTGGATTTGCCGCTGGATGTGCGCGGCACGGCGTTCCAGCAGCGCGTGTGGCAAGCGCTGCGCAGCATCCCGCCCGGCGTTACCCTGAGTTATTCGGCGCTGGCCGAGCGCATCGGCAGCCCGGCCGCGGTGCGCGCCGTGGCCAGCGCCTGCGCCAATAACGAGATCGCCTTGCTGATTCCTTGCCACCGCATCGTGCGGCTGGACGGCTCGCTCTCCGGTTACCGCTGGGGCGTGGAGCGCAAGCAGGCGCTGCTGGAGAAGGAGCGCGTCGCCAAGCCGTGATCCTAGATCCGGCAGTTGACCGCTTGCTATCCCTGGAGAGCCGTATGAACACAAGCATTGTCCGTATCAATACCGTTCCTCTTGATGGAGAGAGCGCTATGCATTCGCCGGCACCGCGCTCGCCGCACCATGCGGCGTTGCTCCTCCTTGCGCACAGCGGTGCGCCGCGTCGTCGCGCCTTGCCTGGCACGCCGATCACGGCACCGGCGAACGCATTCAACTGCCGGATCTAGGATGACCTTCGACCTGTTCGCCGACCTGCCCGCCCAGCCTTCTCGCGAGCCGATCACGGAAGGGGCGGTACTGCTGCGCGCATTCGCGGCAGCGCAAGCGAGGGAACTGTTGCAAGCCATTGAGCTGGTCATCGCGCAGTCGCCATTGCGCCACATGCAGACGCCGGGCGGCTTTCGCATGTCGGTGGCGATGAGCAATTGCGGCCAATACGGCTGGGTGACGGATCGCCGCGGCTACCGTTACCAGCATGAGGATCCGCTCTCGGGACAAGCCTGGCCCGCGATGCCGCCGGCGTTTGCGCAACTGGCCGCGAGCGCGGCGCAGGAAGCCGGCTTCGCCGACTTCGCACCGGACGCCTGCCTGGTCAATCGCTACGAACCCGGCGCGCGCATGTCGCTGCACCAGGACAAGAACGAACTCGATATGGCGCAGCCGATCGTCTCGCTGTCGCTCGGCTTGCCGGCCACCTTCCTGTTCGGCGGCATGGAGCGTTCCGAGCGGCCGCGCCGCATGCGGCTGGACAGCGGCGATGTGGTGGTGTGGGGCGGCCCGGCGCGGCTGCTGTTCCATGGCGTCGATCCGCTGGCCGAGGGCGAGCATCCGTTGACCGGACGCTGCCGCTACAACCTCACGTTCCGGCGCGCGCGCTGAGGCATCGGGCGCAAATGTCGACCTCAAAAGACAAGTCGCGCCGACAGGCATAAAATTGCGGTTTTCCTCCGATCCAAGGCCCAAGTCGCCGGCGACGGAGTCATCCATTCCATCTTGCAGGAAAATAAATAATGACTATGGAGACAGCACTCGACAACGTGCCGGACAATCCGCCGGCCATGCCGCCCGCATCGGCTCCGCAGCCGGCCGAGAAGACCGGGTTCCGGGTACTCGGCGCGATCAGTTTCTCGCACTTCCTCAACGACATGATCCAGTCGCTGCTGCTGGCGATCTATCCGCTGTTGAAGGGCAATTTCCATCTCAGCTTCGCCCAGATCGGCCTGATCACGCTGACCTTCCAGGTCACCGCCTCGCTGCTGCAGCCGCTGGTCGGCCTGTACACCGACAAGCATCCGAAGCCGTATTCGCTGGCCATCGGCATGGGCTCCACGCTGTGCGGCCTGCTGCTGTTGTCGGTGGCGCCCAACTTCGGCGTGCTGCTGGTGGCGGCGGCGCTGGTGGGTACCGGCTCTTCGGTGTTCCATCCGGAAGCCTCGCGCGTGGCGCGCATGGCGTCCGGCGGACGGCATGGCCTGGCGCAGTCGCTGTTCCAGGTCGGCGGCAATGCCGGCAGCGCCATGGGGCCGTTGCTGGCGGCGTGGATCATCATTCCCGGCGGCCAGGCCAGCATCGCCTGGTTTTCGATCGCGGCGCTGGTGGCGATCGTCGTGCTGCGCCAGATCGGCCATTGGTATGCGCGCCAGCAAAGCGCCGCCAAGGGCAAGGCGAAGAAGAAGGGGCCGGCCTATGTGCCGCTGCCTAAAAACAAGGTCATGCAGGCGGTCGGCATCCTGTTGCTGCTGATCTTTTCCAAGTACTTCTACATGGCCAGCCTGTCGAGCTACTTCACCTTCTACCTGATCAGCAAATTCCAGCTGTCGGTGCAGGATGCGCAGATCCACCTGTTCGCCTTCCTGTTCGCGGTGGCGGTGGGCACCGTGGCCGGCGGCCCCATCGGCGACCGCATCGGCCGCAAGGCGGTGATCTGGACCTCGATCCTGGGCGTGGCGCCGTTTACCTTGATGCTGCCGTATGCCAACCTGTTCTGGACCGGCGTGCTGTCGGTGATCATCGGCCTGATCCTGGCTTCGGCATTCTCGGCCATCCTGGTGTTCGCGCAAGAACTGATGCCGGGCAAGATCGGCACGGTCTCGGGGCTGTTCTTCGGCTTCGCGTTCGGCATGGGCGGCATCGGCGCGGCCTTGCTGGGCAAGCTGGCCGACCTGACCGACATCTACTTCGTCTACCAGGTATGCGCCTTCCTGCCGCTGATCGGCTTGCTGGCGGCGTTCCTGCCGAAGATGCAAAAGGTGGAGGCGGCGCCCGCCGCAGCCTGACGTTTAAGCCTGTACGCACGGCACGGCCGGGTGCGGGGAAGCATGATGCTTCCTTGCCCCGGCCGTGTTGTTTTGGGGCGGCGCGCAAGAAAAAAGGCCGGAGCGCATAGCACTCCGGCCAACCGTTCTGCGAGGGAAGCAGAAGAGATGAAACCTTGCCGCGGCGCGCCTCAGGCGCCGGCCAGGCGCGGCGTGTGGCGGTGGCTTGCGCCATCCATGTAGCGCGCCACCGAGAGATCCGCCGACGCGATGGCCGGGCGGCGGCCCGACATCAGGTCCGACAGCAGTTGGCCGGAGCCGCACGACATGGTCCAGCCGAGCGTGCCATGGCCGGTGTTGATGTACAGGTTCGATACCGGCGTGGCGCCGACGATCGGCGTGCCGTCCGGCGTCATCGGGCGTAGGCCGGTCCAGAAGCTGGCCCGGGCGGTGTCGCCGGCGCCCGGGAACAGGTCGTTGACCACCAGTTCCAGCGTGGCGCGGCGCTTGGCGCGCAGGGTCTTGTCGTAGCCCACGATCTCCGCCATGCCGCCCACGCGGATGCGGTCGTCGAAACGGGTGACGGCGATCTTGTAGGTTTCGTCCAGGATGGTCGACACCGGCGCGGCGGCGGCATCCACGATCGGCACCGTGATCGAGTAGCCCTTGAGCGGGTAGACCGGGATCTCGGGCAAGGCCGGCACGTCGCGCAGCAGTTGCGGCGAGTAGGAGCCGAGCGCCACCACATAGGTATCGGCCTGCACCAGTTCCTTGCCGCATACCACGCCGGCGATCTTGCCGCCGGCCATGGCCAGCGCGTCGATGGCAACGCCGTAGCGGAACTTCACCCCCAGTTCTTGCGCCATCGCCGCCAGGCGGGTGGTGAACAGCTGGCAGTCGCCGGTTTCGTCATTGGGCAGGCGCAGGCCGCCGGCCAGCTTGCCGCGCACCTTGGCCAGCGCCGGTTCGGCGCGCTCGAGCTGGTCGGAAGAGAGCAGTTCATACGGCACGCCGGCTTCTTCCAGCACGGCGATGTCCCTGGCGGCGCCGTCCAGTTGCTCCTGCGTGCGAAACAGTTGCAGCGTGCCTTGCTGGCGGCCTTCATAAGGGATGCCGGTAGCGGCGCGCAGGTCGCGGAAGCAGTCGCGGCTGTATTCGGCCAGGCGTACCATGCGTTCCTTGTTGACCGCGTAGCTGGCGGCATTGCAGTTGCGCAGCATCTGCCACATCCAGCGCAGTTGACGCAGCGTGCCGTCCGGACGGATGGCCAGCGGGGCGTGTTCCTGGAACATCCACTTGATGGCCTTGAGCGGAATGCCGGGCGCGGCCCAGGGCGAGGCGTAGCCGGGGGAAATCTGGCCGGCGTTGCCGAACGAGGTTTCCAGCGCCGGGCCGTCCTGGCGCTCCAGCACGGTGACTTCGTGGCCGGCGCGGGCCAGGTACCAGGCGCTGGTGACGCCGATGACACCGCTTCCGAGAATGACGACACGCATGGCAACCCCCGCTGAATGTGTATGTGCTGAAGAACAGCTTGTTGAGTAGAGTATTCCGCTATGATATTGATGAATATGTAGTGGTTGTTTCTATATTTATTTGTAAATTCGGGAATAAATAGTGAAAAATAACCATTAACGAGAAAGCCAGCGAGAAAGCCCATGAGAACCCAGCAGCAATCGATCCGCACCCTCGACAAGCTTGACCACCGCATCCTCGCCGCGCTCCAGAAAGACGGCCGTATTTCCATGAAAGAGCTGGGCGAGCTGGTTGGCCTGTCGGTCACGCCCTGCATCGAGCGGGTGCGCCGCATGGAACGCGACGGCGTGATCACCGGCTACTACGCGCGCGTCAATCCCGAGTCGCTGGGGGCGACCTTGCTGGTGTTTGTCGAAATCACGCTGAACCACAAGTCGGGCAACATGTTCGAGCAGTTCCGGCGCGAAGTGCTGCGCATTCCCGAGGTGCAGGAATGCCACCTGGTGTCGGGCGATTTCGATTACCTGATCAAGGCGCGCATCCGCGGCATGGCCGAATACCGCAAGCTGCTGGGCGATATCCTGCTGCAGCTGCCGGGCGCGGCGCAGTCAAAGAGCTATGTGGTGATGGAAGAAATCAAGGAAACCCTGGCGCTGCCGGTCGACGAGTGAGCGCAAGAAAGGGAATGGCGAAATGGAGAAATGGCGTGGAAGAATACGCTCAATGGCAAGGACAGTTGATCCGCCAGGTTCGGCCGCACTGTACTCTGTCCCTGCTGTCGCGACTGTACATGCAGCCGCGCGGGCGCCTGTCCTAGACTGATGAATCCTGGAATCAATCCGTTCGCACCGAGATCATGGCTAAACCGAGAATCGAGCAGTACAACCAACCCGCTGGCGGCTGGGGCGCGCTGAAGTATGTGGCGCTGAACCTGGTCAAGGAACACGTGGCCGACGGCAAGGGCCTCCGCACCCTGTTGTCGCAGAACCAGCCCGACGGTTTCGACTGCCCCGGTTGCGCCTGGCCGGACCGCGAACACACGTCCACCTTCGAATTCTGCGAGAACGGCGTCAAGGCGGTGGCGGCCGAAGCCACCAAGAAGCGCGTCACGCCCGAGTTCTTCGAGCAGCACACCGTCGCCGAACTGATGCAGCAGTCCGACTACGAGCTGGAAGAACACGGCCGCCTGACCCATCCGATGGTGTACGACGCCGCCACCGACAAATACCGCAAGATCGACTGGCAGGGCGCGTTCGATCTGATCGGCAAGCACCTCAATGCCTTGCCCGATCCGGACATGGCCGATTTCTACGTCTCCGGCCGCGCCAGCAACGAGGCGGCGTTCCTGTTCCAGCTGTTCGTGCGCCAGTACGGTACCAACAATTTCCCCGACTGTTCCAACATGTGCCACGAGCCGACCAGCGTCGGCCTGCCGGGCACGGTCGGCATCGGCAAGGGCACGGTGCTGCTGGACGACTTCGACCTGTGCGACACGCTGCTGCTGTTCGGCCAGAACCCGGCCACCAACCACCCGCGCATGATGGGCGAGCTGCGCCACGCATCCAAGCGCGGCGCCGCCATCGTCGCCATCAACCCCTTGAAGGAACGCGGCCTGGAGCGCTTTGCCGATCCGCAAAGCAAGGTCGAGATGCTCACGCTGGGCAGCACCCGGATCAGTTCCATGTTCATCCATCCCAAACTGGGCGGCGACCTGGCGCTGATCAAGGGCGTCATCAAGCGCACCATCGAACTGGACGACGAAGCCGTTGCCGCCGGCCGCGAGCGCGTGCTGGACGTCAAGTTCATCGAAGAACATACCTTTGGCTTTGAGGCGTTCGCCGCCGACGCGCGTGCCGAAAGCTGGAGCGAGATCGTGGCAGAGTCCGGCGTCTCGCGCGAAGACATCGAAAAGCTGTCGCAGGTGTATGTGAAGGGCAAGGCCGTGATCGCCACCTGGGGCATGGGCCTGACCCAGCACAAGCATGCGGTGGGCGCGATCCAGCTGCTGTCGAACATGATGATGCTGCGCGGGAATATCGGCCGTCCCGGCGCCGGCCTGTGCCCGGTGCGCGGCCATTCCAACGTGCAGGGCGACCGCACCGTGGGCATCGACGAAAAGCCGACTGAGGCTTTCCTCGACCGCCTGGAGCAGGTCTTTGAATTCAAGGCGCCGCGCCATCACGGCAACGACACCGTGGGTTCGGTGATGGCCATGCTGGAAGGCCGCACCAAGGTCTTCATCGGCCTGGGCGGCAACTTCGCCATGGCCACGCCCGATACCTATCGCACCTTCGAGGCGATGCGTTCGTGCAACCTGACCGTGCACATCACCACCAAGCTCAACCGCAGCCACTTGGTGCACGGCAAGGATGCCCTGATCCTGCCGACCATGGGCCGCACCGAGATCGACGTGCAGAAGTCCGGCCCGCAAGGCGTGACGGTGGAAGACTCGATGAGCATGGTGCACGTCTCCTACGGCATCAACAAGCCGGCTTCGCCCGACCTGATGTCGGAGACCGCGATCGTGGCCCACATGGCCGAAGCCACCATGAAGTCGCGCCACAACGGCAAGAAGATCGACTGGCTGTGGTACGCCGAGGATTATTCGCGCATCCGCGACGCCATCGAAAAGGTGTACGACGCCTTCAAGGGCTACAACGAGCGCATCGCCCGCCCGGGCGGCTTCCACCTGGGCGTGGCCTCGCGCGAGCGCGTCTGGAAGACCGATACCGGCCGCGCCAACTTCATCGTCCATGCGATTCCCAAGGACACGCCGATCCACCGCGCCCGCAAGATCCATGGCGACAAGCTGATGACGCTGATGACCACGCGTTCGCACGACCAGTACAACACCACCATCTACGGCATGGATGACCGCTACCGCGGCGTGTTCGGCCAGCGCCGGGTGGTGTTCATCCATCCCGAGGATCTGAAGATGCTGGGCCTGAAGAACGGCGAGTGGGTCGACATGGTGAGCGTATGGGACGATGGCGTGGAACGCCGTGCCGACGGCTTCCTGCTGGTCGAATACGACATCCCGCGCGGCTGCATCGGCAGCTACTACCCGGAAACCAACCCGCTGGTGCCGCTGGAAAGTTTCGCCGACCGCGCCCGCACGCCGACTTCCAAATCCATTCCGGTGCTGTTGTCGCGCTCGGCGGCGCAGCCGGCCACGGCCTGATCGCCATGGACGCCGAAGAGGCCTTGCCGCCGGAAGTGCTGGCCATCCTCGGCGAGCTGCAAGCCGACCATGAGCGCAGCGGCGGCGCGCCGTTGTCGCTGGCGCGGCTGTCCAAGCGCACGCAGCTGCGCATGAGCACGCTGCGGCGTTTTCTCTCGGCCCTGGAAGAGGCGGGCGTGGTCAAGGTGGAGTTGAATGAGGACGGCACCGGCAGCGTGCAATTGTTGCTGCCCGGCGCCTGATTGTCGGCGCGTCTTCGATACGGCGCGATGCGCCTACTCAGCCCGAACGGTCGATATCGTACTGAAGATAAGAATAGCCGTTCGGACTGAGTAGGCGCGTCAGCGCCGTATCGAAGGCGCTCCATATTTCTCAGGCTTTCTCAGGCGGCCAGTTCCTCCACCAGTTTCCCCACCAGTTTCAAAGCCTGCTCGATTTCGCGCGACCACGGATAGCTGTAGTTGAGCCGGATGAAATGGCTGTAGCGGTTGGTCGCCGCGAAGATGCGCCCCGGCGCCACCGTAATGCCCAGCGCCAGGCAGCGCCGGTACAGTTCCATCGCATCCGCCCCGGCCGGCAATTCCACCCATAGCACATAGCCGCCTTCCGGTTCCGACACTTGCGTGCCGGCGGGGAAGAAGCGCAGCACGAAATGGCGCATCAGGTCGCGTTGCTGGGCGAAGGCGCGGCGCACCCGGCGCAGGTGGCGCTCATAGCCGCCCTGGGTCAGGTATTGCGCGATGGCCCGTTGCGGGACGGTGGGCGTGGTCAGGGTGTTGAGGAACTTGAGTTTTTCCACCTGCTCGCGGTATCGGCCGGGCATGGCCCAGCCGATACGGTAGGCCGACGTCAGGCTTTTGGAAAACGAGGAGCAGTGCAGCACCAGGCCCGTGCGGTCGTAGTTCTTCAGCGACGAGGGGTGGGCATTGCCGTAGTACAGCTCGCTGTAGACGGCGTTTTCGATCAGCGGCATCTGGCGCCGTTCGGCCAGCCGCACCAGCCTTTCCTTCTCGCCGTCGGGCATCTGGAAGCCGAGCGGGTTCTGGAAATTGGGCATGACCATGCAGGCCGCCACCGGCTGCGTTGCCATGATCCGCTCCAGCGCATCGACATCGATGCCGCGCCGGGGATCGGTCGGGATCTCCAGGGCTCGCATGCCCAGGCGCTCGATCGCGTGCAGCATGGCGTAGAAGGTCGGCGTCTCCACCGCGACGGTGTCGCCCGGACGCGCCACCGCCTGCAGGCACAGGTTGATGGCTTCGGTGGCGCCGACCGTCACCACGATTTCCTCGGGATTGACCTTCAGGCCGTTTTCCAGGTAGCGTCGCGCGATCTGCCGCAGCAGGTCGGGGTGGCCTGGCGGCAGGTCGTCGAACACGCTGGAGTGGCTGGCGCTGCGCGTGATCCTGCCGGCGTACTGGGTCACCCGTTGCGAGGGAAACAGCGCCGGATTGGGGTAGGGCGAACCCAGCGGTACGGTGCCGTCTTGCTGGATGGTCTTCAAGGTGGCCAGCACCAGCCGGCTGACGTCGACCTCGGTGGATTGCTGGTAGGCCGGATTGTCCTGGCGCGCGCTGCGCCTGGCGGCCGGCTTGTCGCCCGTCTGCGCCTGCTCGCGCACGAAGTAGCCGGATTGCGGATGGCTTTCGATGATGCCGCGGCTTTCCAGCAATTCGTAGGCGCGCACCACGGTGGTTACGCTGACCTTGTGCTGCTGGCTGGCGATGCGTACCGAGGCGATGCGCTCGCCCGGGCGCAGCACGCCGTCATGGATGGAAGCCGCCAACTGGTCGGCGAATTGCTGGTACAGGGGGATGGCGGCCATGGCAGGGCGGGCTTGGGACCGAGGTTAAGTGTCAGGAGCTGTCGGCCCGTATTTTACAAGGCGCGGGCCATGGCGACGATGGCGGCCGGTGACAAGTGGCGTCACGGGCCGGATACCGCCTCAGGCCGGCAGGCTGATCACCGCGCGCAGGCCGGATGGCCGGTCCGCGCCGTCGCGATTTTCCAGTTCCAGCCGTCCGCCGTGGGCTTCGATGCATGAGCGCGCAATCGCCAGTCCCAAGCCGACGCTGCCGCCATCCTTGCCCGTGCCGCGATGGCGCGCGGCATCCAGGCGGACGAAGGGCTTGAAGACTTCCGGCAACTGGTCGGCGGCAATGCCGGGGCCGTCGTCGTCCACATGGATCAGCAGGGAACCGCCGGCTGCCGGGAACACGGCCAGCCGGGCGCGCTGGCCGTAGCGCACCGCATTGTCCACCAGGTTGCCGATGGCGCGCTTGAGGCCCACCGGGCGGCAGCGGTAGGGCAGCGCGCCCGGGGCATCGCTGCGCAAGTGCACGTCGTGTCCCTGGGCCAGTTGCTCTTGCGCCACGTCGCGCAGCAGCGCGTGCAGGTCGACTTCGCGGGTGTCTTCATTGCGGGCATCGTCGCGCGCGAAGCGCACGGTTTCTTCCACCATCACGCGCATCTCTTCCAGGGTACGGATCATGGCTGCGCGCAGCTGCGCATCTTCCACCATCTCCGCGCGCAGGCGCAGCGAGGTGATCGGCGTGCGCAGGTCGTGGCTGATGGCGGCCAGCAGGCGGGTACGGTCTTCGACGAAGCGCGTCAGGCGCTCCTGCATGAGATTGAAGGCGGCGGTGACTTCGCGCGCTTCCGATGGTCCGCTGACCGGCAGCGGGCCGAGCTGCTCGCCGCGGCTGACGCGTTCGGCGGCATGCGCCAGCGCCTTGATGGGACGCAGGATGCGGCGCACGAACAGGAACACGATCACCAGCACCGGCAGCGTGCTGACCGGCACCGAGAAGCGCAGCGGCCGCATCCATGCCTGCGACATCACGGGATGCTGCAAGGTGTTGATCCATTGTCCGTCCGGCACGCGCATGGCGATGCGCAGGTCGCCCTGGCGCGCGCTGTGGCGCACCAGGCTCACGCGTATGTCGCTCGCTTGCAGGCCCAGCCGGGTTTGCAGTTTTTCCCTGATGACATCCTGGTCGTAGCCTTGCTGGCTGCCTTCGTCGATGGCGGCCGCCTTGTCCAGCGCGTAATCCGAATGGTCGTCGCGTATGGCCTCCAGCGCCCGGCGCGCCTGCGCCTGCGGCAAGGCGCCCAGCCGCCATGCGGCGGCGGCATGCTCGACCATCTGGTCGCGCGAGATGGCGTGGATGGTTGCCCCATTGGTGAGCACCATCGACAGGCCGATGGCGTGCGCGGCCACCAGTCCGAGCAGCAGCAGGCCGATCAACTGGCCGGCCATGGTGCGCGGCCACAGTCTCATGGGAGGTGCGGTTCGGCGCGGACCTGCGCGGCGAACAGGTAGCCGTTGCCCCATACGGTCTTGAGCAGGCTGGGGTGGCGCGGATCGGCTTCGAGCTTCTTGCGCAGGCGGCTGACCTGGCTGTCGATGCTGCGGTCGAATGCCTGCGCATCGGCGCCGGCGGTCAGGTCCAGCAGCTTGTCGCGCGAGAGTACGGTATTGGGATGGGCCACCAGGGCGCACAGCAGGCGGTATTCGACGCTGGAAAGGGGCGTGGCCGTGCCGTCGCGGCCGCGCAGTTCGCGGCGTTCGAGGTCGAGCGTCCATTGGCCGAAGCGGTAGCGGTGGATGGCGCTATGGCCGGGATTTGTCGCGGCCGGCAGGCTGCGCGCGATCCGGCGCAGCACGGTCTTGATGCGCGCCACCAGTTCCTGCGGTTCGAAGGGCTTGACGATGTAGTCGTCGGCGCCGGTTTCAAGACCATTGACCTTGTCCGCGCTGGACGACATCGCCGTCAGCAGGATCACCGGGGTGCCGTATCGCTCGCCGATGTGGCGGCACAGCGAAAGGCCGTCTTCGCCCGGCATCATCACGTCCAGCAGCGCCAGGTCGAACGCTTGCCGCTGCAGCAGGCGGCGCGCCTGGGCGGCGTTGAACGCCATGCTCACCAGCATGCCCTGGCGGCGCAGGTAGGCAGCCAGCGGTTCGCAGATGTCGAGATGATCGTCGACCACCAGGATGTGGCGGTCGGCATCGGGTGGGTATTCCACGTATTGCCCTTCTTGTATTGCATCGGGAGGCCTGGCGCAGGGGCGCAGGAAGTTGCCACATATTGACAAACTTTTCCTGATTTTAAATGAATATAATTCTCATTTGCAAATGCAATAAAACTCCAACCCGACCACAATCCGGCGCCGGTGCGGCTTTGCGGGGACTTTCCTCGCAGGGGATCGCTTGCGCCTGCGTATTGCGAGGGGTGGGCAACCAACACGATGGGGGAACAGCACCATGCAACAATCGAAACAGGAATTCATGCCGACCCGTGCGGCCCTGGCTGTGGCCGCGGCGCTGGCGATGACAGGGGGCGCGGCCCAGGCGCAGTCGGCGTCGGCGGCGTCGGGGCTCAAGGAAGTGGTGGTGACCGCCACCGGCTTCGAGCAGGAAGTGGTCGACGCGCCGGCCAGCATCACCGTGATCACGCAGGAGCAATTGAAGAAGAAGCAATTCCGCGACCTGACCGATGCGCTTTCCGATGTGGAAGGCGTGACCGTCACCGGCACCGCGACCGAGAAGGATATTTTCATCCGCGGCCTGCCCGGCGCCTATACGCTGATCCTGGTGGACGGCAAGCGCCAGAGCACGCGCGACGCGCGCACCAACGGCAACTCCGGTTTCGAGCAGTCCTACATCCCGCCGCTGGAAGCCATCGAGCGCATCGAGGTCGTACGCGGCCCGATGTCTTCCCTGTATGGTTCCGACGCCATGGGCGGCGTGATCAACATCATCACCAAGAAGATCGCCAGCAAGTGGGGCGGCGCGGTGACGTTCGACACCACGCTGCAACAGCATGGCGACTCCGGCGATTCCTACCAGGGCCAGTTCTACCTGAACGGGCCGATCGCCGCCGACGTGCTGGGCCTGCAATTGTGGGGCAAGGTCTACAAGCGCCAGGAAGACCGCATCCTCAACGGCAACACCAAGGCGCTCGATACCGACTTTACCGCGCGCCTGGCGCTCAGGCCCAACAAGGATCACGACATCCTGCTGGAAGCCGGCACCACCCGGGTGCGTCGCGACGCCTCTTCCTACCATACGCTGGCGGCCACCGCGACGACTGCCGACAGCTATACCGAAAACCCGCGCGACCATTTCTCGTTGTCGCATACCGGCCGCTATGGCTGGGCGACATCGGATGTGACATTCTCGTACGAGAAGGCGCAGCGCAAGAGCTACACCGAGAGCCCGGCCGGCAGCGATCGCTATGCCCAGGCCGCGCGCGCGCCCAAGATCGAGAATGCCGTGCTGGACGGGAAATTAAGCATGCCGCTGGGATCGCACTGGCTGGTGCTGGGGGGGCAATGGAACGAAGGCAAGCTGACCGACCAGAATCCGGGGCTGCGCACCGGGATCGACCAGAGTTTCCGCATCACGCAAAAAGCCCTGTTCGTCGAGGACGAATGGAAGCTGGCCGAGGCCTGGTCGCTCACCGGCGGCCTGCGGCTGGACAACCACGAGGTCTACGGCAACCATTGGAGCCCGCGCCTCTACAGCGTGTGGCATACCACCGCCAACCTCACCGTCAAGGGCGGCGTCTCGCGCGGCTTCCGCGCGCCGGATATCCGCACCATCGCGCCGGGCTATGCCTACACCACCGGCGGCGCCGGATGCACCTATGGCCCCACCGGCACCTGCGGCGTGATTATCGGCGACCCCGACCTGAAGCCGGAAACCAGCACCAGCTACGAGCTGGGCGCGCTGTGGGACAACAAGGCCGGCTTGTCCGGCGGCGCCACGCTGTTCTATACCGACTTCAAGGACAAGGTCAGCAACGCCCTGGTCTATAACGCCGACGGCTCCATCGCGCGCTGGTCGCAGGATCCCAACTACCGCCTCTGGTACAGCTACAACGTCGATCGCGCCACCATCAAGGGAGTGGAATTGACCGGCCGCTGGCAAGCCACCAGCCGCCTGGCGTTGAAGTCCAACTACACCTACACCGACTCGCGCCAGAAGGGCGGCAGCTATGACGGCTATGCGCTGGCGCGCACGCCCAGGCACATGTTCAACCTCCGCGCCGACTGGACGCAATCGGATGCCTGGCGGCTGTGGGCCGCGTTCAATTACCACGGCAAGGAAGTCAATGCCGCGGCACGCGTGGGGACCGCCGGCACCACCATCTCGTCGTCCGGCGTGAAGGAGTACAAGGCTTATGCGCTGGCCGACATCGGCACCACCTATGACATCGGCAAGCTCACCAGCATCGCGGCGGCGATCTACAACATCACCGACAAGCGCCTGGACGAGCAAAGCTTCAACACCGTCGGCGATGGCCGCCGCCTGTGGGTAAGCCTGACCCAACGTTTCTGATGAACGATATCCTGCATTGGCGCCGCCGCCTGCTGGCGGCCGCCTCATTGTGCGCCTTGCTTCCCGGCCTGGTACGGGCCCAGCCGGACTTGTCGAAAAAGCTTGGCCCGACCATCGCCGACAGCGGCTCGGCCTTCTATCGTTTCGAGCGCTTCGATCTGCGTTCGGACGATGGCGGGCGCAGCTACCGCGTGATGCTCGGCATTCCCCGCCGCGCCGCGCCGGCGGCGGGCTATCCGGCGATCTTCCTGCTCGACGGCAATGCTGCGATGGCCGCCATCGACGAACGCCAGTTGCAGGCGCTGGATGCCGCGCAGCCGCCGGTGATCGTGGCCATCGGCTACGACACCGAGCTGCGTTTCGACGTCACGGCGCGCGCCTACGACTACACCCCGCCATTCCCGCAGGGGCAGGTCGATGAGGAAGCCGCGCGCGGTCGCAAAGGCGGCGGGGCGGACGTATTCCTCGATCTGCTTGAGCGGCAGGTCATGCCGCGCGTGCGCGCCAGGGCGCCGCTCGACGATGGCCGGCTGGCCTTGTGGGGGCACTCCTACGGAGGATTGTTCGTGCTGCATACGCTGTTTTCACGCGGGCAATTGTTCCGCAACTACATCGCCGCCAGCCCATCGCTATGGTGGCAGCGCGGGGTGATCCTGGATGAGGAAAAGAACTTCGTGCATGCCAAGGCTGCGCCAGGCGTCCGCCTGTGGGTGATGGTGGGGGAAGCGGAGGGGCGCCAGCGCAAGGCTGTTTCGCAAGGCGATGCCCAGGCCGACGCCCGCGCGCAGTCCATGCTGGCGTCGCGCGGCGCAATGCCGGCCCAGGCCTTGCCGGACATGATTGCTCGCCTCCAGGGGAAAAGCGGCCTGGAGGTTTCCTTGCGCAGTTTCCCCGGCATGGCGCATGGGCCGATGCTGCCTGCGTCGCTGGAGCCGGCCTTGCGCATTGCCGCCGGGTTGCCGCCTTATCCGGGGGAATAGGGGTTTGTACCGTTATGTATCGCAAAGTAAAAGAGCGGCCGCGGCCGTGCCATGCGCGGGTGTTTTCGTTTCAATTGAGAATCATTATTATTTGAAAGAGGTGGCGGGGAGCCATCGCGCGCCATGAAGGAAGCCAACGCAGCCAAGCCAGCCGAGCAACTACCGGACCAGAAACGCCGCGCCTTCTGGCTCAAGCACTTGCACCAATGGCACTGGATCAGTTCCGGCATCTGCCTGGTGGCGATGCTGGCCTTCGCGGTGACCGGGTTGACGTTGAACCATGCGGCGCAGATCGAGGCCAAGCCGCAGGTCAGCCAGCGCAAGGCGCAATTGCCCGCGGCGCTGCTGGCGCCTTTGCGGCGGCAGGCTGAAGCTGCCGATAGCAAGGGCGGCGGCGCGAAGGACGAATTGCCGGCGCCGGTGCGCGACTGGATCGCGCAACAGTTGTCGGTGACGGTGGGCGCGCAGGCGGCGGAATGGTCGGCCGACGAGGTGTATGTCTCGCTGCCGCGCCCGGGTGGCGATGCCTGGCTGAGGGTGGCGCTGGAGGACGGCCAGGTCGAATACGAAAAAACCGATCGCGGCTGGATTTCCTACTTCAACGATTTGCACAAGGGACGCAATACCGGCACGGCGTGGAGCTGGTTCATCGATATCTTCGCCATGGCCTGCCTGGTGTTTTGCATCACCGGCCTGTTCTTGCTGCAGATGCATGCGGGCAAGCGTCCTGCCACCTGGCCGCTGGTTGTGCTTGGACTGGTGGCGCCGCTGTTGCTGGCGATCCTGTTTATTCATTGAGTCCGGCGTGCAGCCGGGCTGGTTTCACTTGTTTTTTATCTGTCGTTTTCATCCGAATCCGTTAGCGAGGCCCGTCTTATGAAACACCAGCAAGATCCGGCAAGACAATCCGCACTGCTCAAGCCCACCGTCCTGGCATTGGCCATGGCGGCCCTGTTCGCGGCGGCGGCTCCGGCCGGCGCGGCCGACATGAACCTGAAGATCGAGATCCCCACGCTCAATGTGGCCGAGTACCACCGTCCTTACCTGGCGGCCTGGATCGAGCGTGCCGACCAGAGCGTGGCCGCCAACCTGGCGGTCTGGTACGACCTCAAGAAGAAGGACAAGGAGGGCGAAAAGTGGCTCAAGGATATCCGCCAGTGGTGGCGCCGCAGCGGCCGCGAACTGCAGATGCCGGTAGATGGCGTCAGCGGCGCGACGCGTCCGGCCGGCGAACAGAAACTGAACTTCGGTTCCGGTAAGGGCCCGTTGGCCAGCCTGGCGCCGGGCGACTATGTGCTGCTGGTGGAAGCCGCGCGCGAAGTCGGCGGCCGCGAGCTGGTGAAGCTGCCGTTCCAGTGGCCGCCGAAGTCGCTCCAGACCGCCAGGGCGCAAGGCAGCAGCGAACTTGGGGCCGTCTCGCTCGAACTGAAACCCTGATTGCGGCGCCGATTCAAGTCCTGAATCGAGTCCAGTTTTTCATTTCCATCATCAAAGAATCCAGACCAAGGAGCCAACATGAATTTTTCCCTCAAACGCACCGTACGCGCCTCGATGAAGGTTGCCGCCCTGGCGCTGGCGATCAGCCTGCCGCTGTCGGCCCATGCGCATCGCCAGTGGCTGCTGCCGTCGTCCACCGTGCTGTCGGGCAATGCAGCCTGGGTGACGGTGGATGCCGCCGTTTCCAACGACCTGTTCTATTTTGAACATTTCCCGCTGCGCCTGGATGGCCTGGTGGTGACCGGCCCTGAGGGCAAGCCGGTGCAGGCGGTCAACGCCGCCACCGGCAAATATCGCAGCACGTTCGATGTGCAGTTGAGCCAGCCGGGCACCTACAAGATCGCCGTGGTCAACAACGGCGTGTTTGCCAGCTACAAGGTGGACGGCCAGCAGAAGCGCTGGCGCGGTAGCGCCGACGCCCTGGCCAAGGAAATTCCGGCCAATGCGCAGGAACTGAAAGTGACCCAGGTCAACGGCCGCGTGGAAACCTTCGTGACGGCGGGCAAGCCGACCAGGACCGCGCTGGCGATCACCGGCGCCGGCCTCGAATTGCAGCCGGTCACCCATCCGACCGACCTGGTGGCGGGCGACACGGCCAGCTTCCAGTTGCTGCTGGATGGCAAGCCGGCTTCGGGCATCGAAGTGGAAGTGGTGCCGGGCGGCATTCGTTACCGCGACAAGCTGCAAGATACCAAGGTCACGACCGATGGCGATGGCAAGTTCAGCGTGAAGTGGGGCGGCCCGGGCATGTACTGGATGCAAGCCAGCGTGTCCGACCAGAAAACCACGCTGCCGCAGGCCGCGCAGCGCCGCGCCAGCTACATCGCGACCGTGGAAGTGCTGCCCTGAGGCCGGCCTTGAATCCTTGAGGCGCCGATCGTTCCAGGCACCCGCATTGCGGGTGCCGTTTTTGTTTCCGGGGAGCGCGGCAAGCGCTCCCCCTTGCATTGGGTTTGTCAGCCGATGTCCAACCGTGTATTGATTCCGCTTGACCTGGACGAGCCGCCGGTATTGCCGCCGGGCGTCGTCGAGTATCGCCTGTCCGGCGCCGCCATGGGGACTTCCTGGAATGTGCAGGCGCTGGCGCCCAAGGGCGTGGCGCGCGCATCGATTGCGGCTGCCGTGCAGGCGCAGCTGGAGCGGGTGATCCGCGAGATGAGCACCTGGGAGGAAGATTCCAGCCTGTCGCGCTTCAACCGCGCGCCGGCCGGCAGTTGGCACAGTTTGCCGGAGGCTTTCCATACCGTGCTTGATGCCGCGTTGACGATGGCGGCCGACAGCGGCGGCGCTTTCGACCCGACCATCGGGCCGCTGGTGAATGTGTGGGGGTTCGGGCCGCAGAGCGAGCGTGCTGTGCCGTTTCGCGAAGTGCCGGACGAAGCTGCGTTGCAGGCGGCCCGCGCGTGCTGCGGCTGGCAACGCATCGCGCTGGACCGTTCCGCGCGCAGCGCGCTGCAGCCGGGCGGGGCCTACCTGGATTTCTCCGGCATCGCCAAGGGCTATGCGGTCGACCTGGTGGCGCAGGCGTTGCGCGCAGCCGGTTGCGTGAGCTGGTTGGCCGAAGTGGGAGGCGAGCTTTCCGGCTTCGGGGTGAAGGCGGATGGACAGCCCTGGTGGGTGGCGCTGGAACGGCCGCCGCAGGATACGGCGGCGCAAGGCCTGCTGGTGGCGCTGCACGGGCTGGCGATCGCCACCTCGGGCGACTACCGGCGCTATTTCGAACGCGACGGCCGGCGCTATGCGCACACCATCGATCCGCGCAGCGGCCGTCCGGTGCGGCATGACCTGGCCTCGGTCACGGTGCTGCATCCGCAATGCATGGTGGCCGATGCATTGGCCACCGCGCTGACCGTGCTGGGCGTGGAAGAGGGCATGGCCTTCGCCCGCGAGCGCAATATCGCGGCGCTGTTCATCGGCGGCGGCGCGTCCGGTTTCAGCGAAAGCATGACGCCGGCTTTGGCCGCCATGCTGGATTGAAGGCGCGATGGGCAAGCTGACGGCATCGACTTCCACGCAACTGGTCGCTACCTGCGCCGCGGCCGTGCTGGCCGGCTGGGGCGCCTGGCGCACGCACATGGCCGACAGCATGCAGGGCCGCTGGTTGCTGGCGGCGTTGATCGCGCTGGCGTATCTGGTGTTTTGCACAGTGACCGTATTGAAGTACAGGCGCGCCCAGCGCGAGCAGGAAAAATTGTGGGCGGCCGATGCTAGCCATACCGATCCGTGCGCCGCCGACGGGACGGTATTGGTCGTCTTCGCCAGCCAGACCGGTTTTGCCGAGCAACTGGCGTTGCAGTCTGCGCAAAGCCTGCGCAAGGGCGGCATGGCGGTGCGTGTGCTGCCGCTGGGCCGGCTCACGGAACAGGATTTGCAGGCGGCGCGCCAGGCGCTGTTTATCGCCAGCACTACCGGCGAGGGCGACGCGCCTGACGGCGCCGCGGGTTTCGCGCGCCGCATGGCTGACGCGATGGGAGATGCCTCGCTGGCGGGCCTGCAGTTCGGTGTGCTGGCATTGGGCGACCGCAGCTATGCGCGCTACTGCGCTTTCGGCCATGCGCTGGCGGCCTGGCTGCGCCGCCGTCGCGCCCAGCCGTTGTTCGATACGGTCGAAGTCGACAATGGCGAAGAAGGGGCCTTGCGCCATTGGCAGCACCAGCTTGGCGTGCTGTCCGGCCATACCGACGATGCCGACTGGAGCGCGCCAAGCTACGGCCGCTGGCGCCTGGCGCAGCGTCGCCTGTTGAACCCGGGCAGTGCGGGCGGACCGGCGTTTCACTTGTCGCTGACGCCGCTGGACTTGCCGGCGCCGCAATGGCAGGCCGGCGATATCGCCGAGATCGGCCCGCGCAACGGCGATGAGGAGGTGCATCGTTTCATGCAGACGCTGTCGTTGGCAGGCGAGCCGCTGGCGCGGGAGCTGGCGAGCCGGATGCTGCCGCAGGAAGCAGCGGCCATCGATGCCTTGCGCGGCCTGGCGCCGGCGCAGATGCTGGCGCAATTGCCGCCCTTGCCGCATCGGGAATATTCCATCGCCTCCTTGCCGCAGGACGGCACGCTCGACCTGCTGGTGCGCCGCATGGCGCAGGCCGATGGCCGTCCCGGCATCGGTTCCGGCTGGCTGACCCTGCATGCGCGGGAAGGGCAGGAGCTGGCGCTGCGCGTGCGCAGCAACAGCGGTTTCCACGCGCCGCCCGACGCCAGTCCGCTGATCCTGGTCGGCAACGGCACCGGGCTGGCCGGTTTGCGCGCCCACTTGCGCGCGCGGGCGGCGGCCGGGCACCGGCGCAACTGGCTGGTGTTCGGCGAGCGTTCGCGCGCTACCGATTTCTTCCACCGCGACGAGATCGAAGCCTGGCAGGCGCAGGGAATGCTGGAGCGCCTGGACCTGGCGTTCTCGCGCGACCAGGCCGGGCGCGTCTATGTGCAGGATCGGCTGCGCCAGTCGGCCGATGCCTTGCGCCAGTGGGTCGGGCAAGGCGCGTACATCTATGTGTGCGGCAGCCTGCAGGGGATGGCGGCGGGCGTCGCGGCCGCCTTGCAGGATATCCTCGGCGCAGAGGCGCTGATCGCGCTGGCCGAGCAAGGGCGCTACCGGCGCGACGTGTACTGAGAACCTGTGCACGATCTTGAGGCCGGCTGCCGGCGCATCCTGTATGCGGTTTTCCCGATCCTTGGGCCGGCGTAGCGGGATATTCTTTTTCGATGATTTGCGTTTTCTGCCCGTTGCGCGAGAAAATGGGGCGTCAAATCAAAGAGAGAAGAACAAAATGAGCATATTCGCCAGCTTTTTGCTGATCCTTCTCCTGGTGGTGATCAGCGCCTTCCTCTCCTGCGCCGAGATTTCCATTGCCGCTTCCCGCAAGATCCGCCTGGAGATGATGTCCAAGGAGGGCGATGCCAATGCCGACCGCGTGCTGGCGCTGCAGGCGCAGCCGGGCAATTTTTTCACGGTGGTGCAGATCGGGCTCAATGCCGTCGCCATCCTCGGCGGCGTGGTCGGCGAGCCGGCATTGACGCCGCACATGCGCCTGATTGTCGAAACGTTCTATCAAGGCCCCTGGCTGGAGAGCATCAGCTTCGCCATGTCCTTCCTGGCGGTGACGGCCTTCTTCATCCTGTTCGCCGACCTGATGCCCAAGCGGCTGGCGATGGTGGCGCCGGAACGCGCGGCCGTCGCGCTGGTCAAGCCGATGCTGCTGCTGGAAACCCTGTTCAGGCCGCTGGTCTGGTTTTTCAACAGCCTGTCAAAATGGATCTTCACGCTGTTCGGCTTGCCGCAGGTGCGCCAGGAGGTGATCACGCCCAATGAGATCCATGCGATGGTCGATGCCGGCGCCCAGGCCGGCGTGCTGCTCACGCAGGAGCATCACCTGATCGAAAACGTATTCGAGCTGGAGAGCCGTTACGTGCCGTCGGCCATGACGCAGCGCGAGAATATCGTCTACTTCCTGTTGAACGACAGCGAGGAAACCATCCAGCAAAAGATCATCGACCACCCGCATTCGCGTTTCCTGGTGTGCGACGGCAACATCGACGTCGTGCTGGGCTACATCGACAGCAAGGATGTCTTGAAGCGCCTGCTCAAGGGCGAACGTTTTTCTCTGGCGGACAAGGGCCTGGTGCATAGCCCCTTGTCGATTCCCGACAGCCTGAACCTGTGGGAGGTGCTGGAGCGGATGAAGGCGATGGACGAGGACCTGGCCATCGTGGTCAACGAATATGCGCTGGTGGTGGGCATCATCAGCATCACCGATGTCACTAACGTGCTGATGGGGAACTTGCTGTCCATGCCGGAGGAGGAGCAGCAAATCGTGCGGCGCGACGAGAACTCATGGCTGATGGATGGCTTGACGCCCTTGAATGACGTGATGAACGAGTTGGACATCGAAGAGTATCCGAACCCGGTCGGCTACGAGACGCTGGCCGGTTTCATCATGTACATGCTGCGCAAGATCCCGAAAAAAACCGACTTTGTGCTCTTTTCGGGTTTCAAGTTCGAGGCGGTCGATATCGAGGGAAACAAAATCAACCAGTTGCTGGTCACTCGCTTCAAACAAGAAAAGAGCGAACCGCAGACCAGCAAGGAAGCTGCCGGCAACCTCTGACCATCCGGTCGACACCAACATGACGGGGCGCGCGTGCCGCATCGCAGCGGCGCGCCGGCGGGCGGGAAAGAACAGGAACCCGCATGCCTATCCGCCGTCGCATCCTCTCTCTTCATTCGATTCTTTTTGCCGCCGTTGCGAGCCGGATCGCCAAGACGTATTCCCGGCTGTCGCCTGGCATGGGGCCGCGGCACAGGCCGAACCGGCGCGCGGCATTGCGCTTGCTGCCGGCATTGGCGCTGCCGGCAGGATGGTTGGCAGCGCCGGCGCAGGCCGCGGGCAAGCCGCCCCTGATGCTGGCCAATGTGTACCGCGAGGGCGTGCCGCTGGCCGATTTCTGGGTGAGCGAGAAATACGACGGCATCCGCGCCTATTGGGATGGCCGCAGCCTGCTCACGCGCGGCGGCGAGACGATCCAGGCGCCGGCATGGTTTACGCGCGGCTGGCCGCAGCGCGCGATGGATGGCGAGTTATGGGGCGGACGCGGGCGGTTCGAGCAGACTGTCTCCACGGTGCGCCGGCAAGTGCCGGATGAGCAGGCGTGGCGCGGCATCAGTTTCATGGTGTTCGATCTGCCGCAGGAACCGGGAAACTTCGATCGGCGGCTGGCCGCCTTGCCGGCGCTGGCGGGCGCGATTTCGCAAGACTGGGTGGTGGCGGTGCGCCAGCGCAAGGTGGCCAGCCACCGGGCCTTGCAGGCATGGCTGGATGAGGTGGAAAAGCAGGGCGGCGAAGGCCTGATGCTGCATCGCGGCGCCTCGCTCTACCTGGCCGGGCGCACTGACGACCTGCTCAAGTTCAAATCGATGGAAGATGCCGAAGCCAGGGTAGTCGCTTATCTGCCCGGCAAGGGCAAGTACCAGGGCATGGTCGGCGCGTTGTCGGTGGAGACTGCGGATGGGGTGCGTTTCAATATCGGCAGCGGCCTCACCGATGCGCAACGTCGCACGCCGCCGCCGCTGGGCAGCACCATCACCTATCGCTTTCGGGGCCGGCATGCCAGCGGCAAGCCGCGTTTTGCCGTGCTGCTGCGGGAACGCAGCGATTGAGGCAAGGATGACGGTTGCTTTTGATGCAATATTTATCCGATTTTTTTGAGAATTTTCTTATATTCAAGCCAGATCGCGCTGACGATACTGGAACTGTCACCTGCTCATGAATTGGTTGTGCTCGTGGGGGAGCAGGTGGCGGAAGTAATGTCGTTATGGAGTGGGGAGCCCGCATCCGAAAGGATGCGGGCCTTTTTTATGCGCGGATCATCTGCAGCCTGGGGCGGTTCTCCGGCTGCATGCGGTTCAGGCCGGCGCCTTGCTGCGGAAGTTGCGTTCGGAGATTTGCGCGTTGAGGGTCCAGAAATCGTACAGCACGCCCAGCAGGAACACGCCGCCGGTGAGCAGGTAGAGGATGCCGGTCAGCCATTTGCCGATATACATGCGGTGCACGCCGAAGATGCCGAGGAAGGTCAGCAGCAGCCAGGCCAGCGAATAATTGTTGTCGCCGCCGACGAAGCGGGTATCGGCTTCGCGGTCCATCGAGGGGATCAGGAACAGGTCGATGATCCAGCCGATGCCGAGCAGGCCGAGGGTGAAGAACCAGATCGTGCCGGTCACCGGCTTGCCGTAGTAGAAGCGGTGCGCGCCTGTGAATCCGAAGATCCAGAGCAGGTAGCCGAGGGTTTTGCTATGGGTGTCGTTGGTCATCCGGGCTCCGTATATTAAAAATGTGTGAGGTGTGCGATGCCTCGGTTTTTGGGGAGGGCGATTATATTGTAGTCGACCCTCCCGGAGCCCCATCTTAGAACCTGTTCAAGGTCCCTCCAAGTTTTTCCTTTGGCTTTCTGCTGGTCGGCGAGCCTTCAGATACGGTTCAGATACGGTTGGCCGGCAGCCTGCGCGCGCCCAGCAGCGGCCTTTGCACGATTTGCGTCAGCAGCACGCCGATCAGGCTGACGCCGCCGCCGATGGCATGGTAGGCGTGCATGCTTTCATCGAGCCAGGCGATGGCGAACAGCGCGGTCAGCACCGGCAGGAGGTTGATGAAGATGCTGCAGCGGCTGGGGCCGAGCTTTTTGACGCCTTCTATCCACAGGAAGGACAGCAGGATCGACGAGCCGATGCCGGAGTAGGCGATCAGCGGCAGCGTGCGCGCATCGAGCGCGGCGGCGCCTGGCGCCAGCATCAGGAATTGCGGCAGCATGAACAGCAGCGCGGCGATGGCTTGCATGTAGATCGCCTGCCAGGCCGGCACGTTCATCTTCCAGCGTTTGAGCAGAACGCCGTACAAGGCGTAAGACAGCGCCGCCAGCAGCATCAGCGCATCGCCCAGATGCACGCCGCCGCGCAGCGCCGCCGAGATGTCGCCGTGGCCGACCAAGTAAAGCAGGCCGAGGAAGGACAGCGCCCCGCCGCCGGCCATGCCCAGCGTGACCGCCTCGCCCAGTACCACGACCGAGAGCAGGGCCGTCAGGAGCGGGATCAGCGCCGTCACGATGGCCATGTTGGTGGCCGTGGTGCTTTCGGCCGCGCGGTAGGACAGGCTCTGGAAAACGGCCATGGCCAGCAGGCCGGACAGGGCCAGCTGCCACCAATGCCGGCGGATCAGCGCGCGGTTGTTCCACAACGGCCGGAGGACGAAGGGACTCATCAGGGCCAGCAGCAGGACCAGCCGGTAAAAGGTGATCGCCACCGGCGAAATGGCCGAGGCGGCCAGCTTGGAGACGATGACGTTACCGGCCCAGAGCACGATGGCGAGGAAGGGATAAAGATAGGAGGTCAGTGGCATGGCATGAACGCTGATGGGTGGATGGAAGGTCGGGCGGCTGGAGACTGTCCTCCAGCGCCATGCCATCCTGCCCGGATTTGCGTAGTCGTTCGCGTGCTAAAATGCCTTTTCTTATCTCAAAAGTGACACTTGGTCGTATTTCGCGCTCGTGGATCCTACCCATTACCAAGATCTGATCGCGGCCAATGCGCCTTGTGGCGCATTGGCCATCGATTACCCGCACGGCCACGTCATTGCGCCGCATCGCCACCCGCATGCCCAGTTGCTGTATGCGATCGAAGGCGTGCTGTGCGTGGAAACCGCCGATGGCCGTTGGGTGGTGCCGCCTACACGCGGTGTCTGGCTGCAGCCGGAGGTGGAGCATCTGGTGCGCATGCGCGGCGACGTCAAGATGCGCACCGTCCTCATCAATCCCCCGGAATTGCCTAACCTGCCGCAGCAAAGCTGCGTGCTGGACATTCCGCCGCTGTTGCGGGAGCTGATCGTGTCCGCGGTCGGCCTCGGACTGGGGGCCGAACTGCTGCCGGATTCGCGGGCATGGCACTTGTTGCGTTTGCTGGTGCTGGAACTGCGCTCGGTGCCGGTGTTGCCGCTGTATCTGCCGTTGCCGGCGGAGCCGGGACTGCGCAGTATCTGCCAGGCGCTGATGGCCGAGCCGGAGCAGGCGATATCGGTGGCGCAACTGGCCCAACGGCTGTCGATCGCCACCCGCACTTTCCATCGGCGCTTTCTGGCCGACACCGGCATGCGCTTCGGCCACTGGCGCCAGCAGGCGCGGCTGTTGCTCGCGCTGGAACAACTGGCGCGCGGCGACAAGGTGATCGATGTGGCGCTGGCGCATGGCTACACCAGCCAGAGCGCCTTCGCCGCCATGTTCCGCAAGCATTTCGGCTGCGTGCCCAGCCGGTTCTTCCGCAATGGCGCGGGCGATGCGTAAGAACGCATCTCACGCCCATTGATGAAGTGAGTTCTAAATGCCACGCACGGCAGGGCTTCCCGCAGGGAAACGTCAACTGGTGTAAACTGATGCGCTGTCGGGAGCGAAGGCTTCCGCTTCATTCACCAGCCATCCGTTGCAACCGTGCGACCTTCGTTGCTTGTCCCTCTTATTGTCGGCTGTGCCCTGTTCATGGAAAACATGGACGCCACGGTTCTGGCCACTTCGCTTCCTGCGCTCGCGCGCGACCTCAACCAGGATTCGATCACCCTCAAGCTGGCGATGACGGCCTACGTCGCCGCGCTTGGCGTGTTCATCCCGATTTCGGGCTGGATGGCCGACAAGCTGGGCGCGCGCAAGGTGTTCCGCTCGGCCATGGTGGTGTTCATGGTCGGCTCCATCCTGTGCGCGGTATCGGGTTCGCTGGTCACGTTCGTGGCGGCGCGTTTCCTGCAGGGCATCGGCGGCGCCATGATGGTGCCGGTGGGGCGCGTCATCATCGCGCGTTCGGTGAGCAAGGCGGAGCTGGTCAAGGCGGTCAGTTACCTGACGTTGCCGGCGCTCCTGGGGCCGGTGGTCGGGCCGGTGCTGGGCGGTTTCATCACCACCTATTTCCACTGGCGCTGGGTGTTCCTGATCAACATCCCGATCTGTTTCCTCGGCCTTTACCTGGCCGGACGCTATATCGAAAATTTCGTCGAAGACGACCCGGCGCCGCTGGATGTGAAGGGCTTCGTGCTGACCTCGGTGGGCGCCGCGTTGATCATGCTGGGCCTGTCGCTGTTCGGCACCCATCTGGTTGACGGCGCCACGCCGATCGCCATGTGCGCCATCGGCGCTATCGCGCTGGTCATGTATTACCGCCATTCGACCCAGATCGACTATCCGCTGCTGGACTTCCGCTTGCTGCGCATTCCGACGCTGCATGCCAGCGTGGTGGGCGGTTCGCTGTTTCGCATCGGCCTGGGGGCGGTGCCGTTCCTGCTGCCGCTGGCGCTGCAGGAAGGCTTGGGCATGACGGCCTTCCAGGCCGGCACCATTACCTGCGCCTCGGCATTCGGTTCGCTGTTCATGCGCCTGATTGCGTCTTCCGTGCTGCGTCGCTACGGTTTTCGCACGACGCTGATGGTCAATGCGGTGTTCGCCGGCATCGCGCTGGCCGCTTACGGCATTTTCAGCATCCACACGCCGTACCTGCTGATCGCGCTGATCGTGCTCATGGGCGGCATCTTCCCGGCGCTGCAATTCACTTGCCTGAATTCGATCGCCTATGCCGACATCGACAGCCGCGACGCCGGCCGCGTCACCAGCCTGGCCAGCGTGATCCAGCAGCTTTCGCTGGGCATGGGCGTGACCATCGCCGGCATCGTGCTGCAACTGTCGAACTACGTACAGGGCCATGCCACCATCGTGGAATCGGACTTCTGGCCGGCTTTCCTGGTGATCGGCCTGTTCTCGATCGCTTCGGTGCCCATCACCGGCAAGTTGCCGCGCAATGCCGGGCTGGAACTGTCCCGCGGCAAGTAAGGCGCCGGTCAAGCCGTTCTTGGCTTGACCGGCCCAAGGCCGGTATGATCGCGAAGATGCCATCGACACGCGGGCATCGTCCCGTCACTTACCGGAGTTCTCCATGTCCCTGATTTCTTTTTCCCTGCGCCGTGCCGTCCTGGGCGTGTCGCTGTTGTCGGCCACCGCCGCGTTCGCCTTTTCGCTGTCCGACATCAGCAATCAGGATGCGACCAGCGGCTTGAAGGCGGCGCTGGAGAAGGGCGCCAATGTGGCCGTCTCCAAGCTGGGCCAGCAAAACGGTTTTCTCAACAACGACAAGGTCAAGATCAAGCTGCCCAGCGCATTGGAACAGGCCATGCCGCTCATTCGCATGACCGGCCAGGGACAGAAGGTGGATGACCTGGTGGTGGACATGAACCACGCCGCCGAGGCTGCGGTGCCGCTGGCCAAGCCGCTGCTGGTCAATGCCGTGAAGTCGATGTCGGTGTCGGACGCCAAGAACATCCTGTCCGGCGGCGATACTTCGGTGACGGATTTCTTCCGCCAGAAGACCTCGGGCGAGCTGGCCACCAAATTCCTGCCTATTGTCAAGAAAATCACCGACAAGAATGGCCTTTCGTCCAGGTATAACGCCACCATGGGCCAGGTCGCCAAGACCGGCTTGGTATCGGGCGACCAGAGCACGGTCGAGGGCTATGTGACGCAGCGTGCGCTGGATGGCCTGTTCCTGATGATTAGCGAGGAAGAAAAAGCCATCCGCAAGGATCCGGTCGGCAGCGGCAGCGCGATCATTGGCAAGGTGTTCGGTGCGCTCAAGTGAGGCCGTGATGGCATGACCGCCGGCGCTGTACGGATCGGCGGCGAGATGCATGAAAATCGCTTGCTTCGATGTTCGGGGCAGGCGATTTTTTTACCGTGGCAGGCGCGTCCCGGGATGGGCAGGAAGCGCGGCCGGGAAAGGGCGGGACGGCAATTTTATCCCTGCATTTTGTGTGGGTTTTTTATCTTATTGCCCCGCATTGGGAACTATTTTGGCCGCTTAAGATCCCGGGGTTATGACTTTCAATTCCTACATTTCTGGACTTCATTAAGAGATTGCTTTATACTATCGGTTGTCCTGGTGACATAATTTGTTCAACAACGACCCTTAGCAATTCCTGGCCCGTTCGCGGGTAGTCAAATTTTCCGGCATGCAGTGCGGATCGCCTCTTCGGCCATCCTTCTTGTCCGGTAAGCATCATCGCCGAAGCTTTCTTCGGTTTCATCGCTGCCCTGCAGCTTTCGGTTCGTATCCAAATGATTCGCCCTCCACCGGGCAACGAACCACGCACAATCGATTCTTAAAACCCGTTGCCGCGGCGTCATGTCGCGTCAGCTATACCAAGGGGGTAACATGACGCGTCTTCGTCACGTCTTTACTGGCGCAGCCACATTTGCGCTGGTCATCGCGGGCCTGGTCTGGTGGATCGGCCCCGATGTCATCCACAAGTACCGGGGCGACCTGATCTACTATACCGGCAAGCACCTGGAACTGGTGTTCTGTTCCATGGCGCTGGCGCTGGCCGCCGGCATCCCGGCCGGCATCGCGCTGTCCCGGCCTTCGGCGCAACGTTTCGCCGAGGCGTTCATCCAGATCTTCAACATCGGCAATACCATCCCGTCGATCGCGGTGCTGGCGCTGGCGCTGGCATTCTTCGGCATCGGCAACTGGCCGACCATCCTGGCATTGTGGCTGGCTTCGCTGCTGCCCATCGTGCGCAACACCTATGAAGGCTTGAAGAACGTGCCGGCTTCCCTGAAGGAAGCGGCGCGCGGCATCGGCATGAAGCCGTACCAGATCCTGTTCCGGGTCGAACTGCCCAATGCCTTGCCCATCATCGTCGGCGGCGTGCGCACCGCGCTGGCGATCAATGTCGGCACGGCGCCGCTGTCGATGCTGATCGGCGGCGAAAGCCTGGGCGGGCTGATTTTCCCCGGCATCTATCTCAACAACCAGGGCCAGCTGCTGCTGGGTGCGGCCGCCACCGCGGTGCTGGCGCTGGCGCTCGATGCGCTGGTCACCACGCTGTCGGGCATCTATCTTTCCCGCCGCGGCTTGCGCGCTTAATCAGGGAGGACCATCATGAAAACAAAATACATCGCATGCGCGCTGATCATGGCACTGGCCATGTTCGGCACCGCCAGGGCACAGGCGCAGAACCTGGTCGTCGGCGGCAAGAATTTCACTGAGCAGCTGATCCTGTCGAACATGACCGCGCAATACCTGCGCGCCAAGGGGTATGGCGCCGATCTCAAGAACGGCCTGGGCACCACGCTGATGCGTTCGGCACTGGAGAGCGGCCAGCTCGACATCGTCTGGGATTACACCGGCACCGCGCTGATCGTCTACAACCACATCGAAGAGAAACTCGAACCCGAACAGATCTACGAAAAGGTCAAGGAACTGGACGTGCCGCGCGGCCTGGCATGGCTGAACGAGTCGGAACTGAACAACACCTACGCTTTCGCCATGCCGCAAAAGATCGCCGACGAATACGGCATCAATTCGCTGCAAGACTTGGCCGACCGCATCAATGCCGATGCGCAGGACGGCGCCAAGAATCTGCGCCTGATGGGGGTGGACTACGAATTCGCATCGCGCCCGGACGGCCTGGGCCCGATGCAGGAACTGTACGGTTTCAAGCTGGAGCGCGGCGCTGTCAAGCAGATGGATCCCGGCCTGGTCTACACGGCGCTCAAGAACGAGCAACTGTTCGTGGGCCTGACCTATGCATCAGATGGCCGTATCAAGGGGTTCGACCTGAAGCTGCTGGATGACGACAAGGGCTACTTCGCCGCCTACAAGGCCACGCCGGTGGTGCGCCAGGAGATCCTGGACCGTAACCCGCAACTGGCCGAACAGCTCAATGCGCTGGCCGCCAGCATCGACACCGAAAAGATGACCGAGCTCAACAAGCGCGTGGACATCGACCAGGAACCCGTCAGCAAGGTCGCGGCGGATTTCCTCAAGCAAGCCGGCCTGATCTGAGGAGGGATGAGCATGGATATCTTCCAATACCTCCAGTCCGACTGGCACAACATCTTCAATTTGACGCTGCAGCATCTCAAGCTGGTGGGCATCGCGGTCAGCCTGGCGATCCTCATCGGCGTGCCGCTGGGGATCTTGGTGGTGCGCGTGCGCTGGCTGGCCAGCCCTTTGCTGAGCCTGGCGACCGTGGTGCTGACGATACCGTCAATCGCGCTGTTCGGCCTGATGATCCCGGTGTTTTCGCAGTTCGGCGCCGGCATCGGCCCGTTGCCGGCGATCACCGCGGTGTTCCTGTATTCGCTGCTGCCGATCGTGCGCAATACCTACCTGGCGCTGGATAACATCGAAGCCGGCATCAAGGAAGCCGGCATCGGCATCGGCATGACCTTCTGGCAACGGCTGCGCATGGTGGAACTGCCGCTGGCGGTGCCGGTGATCCTGGGCGGCGTGCGCACCGCCGTGGTGATGAACATCGGCGTGATGGCCATCGCTGCCGTCATCGGTGCCGGCGGCCTGGGAGTGCTGATCCTGCACGCCATCAGCCAAAGCAATATGCAAAAACTCGTCGTCGGCGCCGTGATGATCAGCGTGCTGGCCATCATCGCCGACTTCCTGCTGCAACGCCTGCAGACAATCTTGACTCCGAAAGGACTGCAAAAATGATCGAACTGGACCAACTGAGCAAAACCTACACCCAGAAAGACGGCATCCAGGTCAAGGCGGTCGACACCGTCAGCCTCAAGGTCGCCGAAGGCGAGATCTGCGTCTTCCTCGGCCCGTCCGGCTGCGGCAAGACCACCACCCTGAAGATGATCAACCGCCTGATCCGCCCGACCTCGGGCCGGGTCTTGTTGAACGGGGAAGACACCACCGGCATCGATGAAGTCGAATTGCGCCGCCATATCGGCTATGTGATCCAGCAGATCGGCCTGTTTCCCAACATGACCATCGAAGAAAACATCACCATCGTCCCGCGCCTGCTGGGTTGGGACAAGAAGCGCTGCCGCGAGCGCGCCGCCGAACTGATGGCGATGGTGGCCCTGGATCCGGTGAAATTCCTCAAGCGCTATCCGCGCGAACTGTCCGGCGGCCAGCAGCAGCGCATTGGCGTGATCCGCGCACTGGCGGCCGACGCCCCGGTACTGCTGATGGACGAACCGTTCGGCGCGGTCGATCCGATCAACCGCGAGACGATCCAGAACGAGTTCTTCCAGATGCAGCGCCAACTGAAGAAGACCGTGATCATGGTCAGCCACGATATCGACGAGGCGATCAAGCTGGGCGACAAGGTGGCGATCTTCCGCGCCGGCAAGCTGGTGCAGTTCGACCATCCCGATGCCTTGCTGGCGCGTCCGAAAGATGAGTTCGTCGGCGCCTTCGTCGGCCAGGACCATACCTTGAAACGCCTGTTGCTGGTGCGCGCCGGCGAGGCCGCCACCACGCCCCAGACCGCCCGCCCGGATGTGTCCTGCGACCAGGCGCTGTCATTGATGGACGACGAGGATGCCCGTTACCTGACCATCACCGACAGCGACAATCGCGCCATCGGCTACCTGACCCGCCGCGACGTGCGCGGCAATGCGGGCGATGCGGCCGGGAAGGTGCGCCCGTTCACCATGAACGCGGCGCCGGACGAGAACCTGCGCGTGGTGCTCTCGAAGATGTACAAGCACAGCACCAGCTGGATGCCGGTGATCGACAGCGACGGCAGCTATGTCGGTGAAGTCACCCAGGATTCCATCGCCAGTTACCTGAGCTCAGGCCGTTCGCGCGGCATGGCGATGGCGGCATAAGCAGGTGTTGGGCCAGTGGCAAGAGCGGCGCATATGCGCCGCTTTTTTTATGCCTGCCCAAAGAAATGCCGGGTTAGGGCTATTTCCAGATTTTTCTTAAAGAAACCCAAGGGAGTGCTCAATAGACTATCGCGATCCTGATTCCATTTGTGTGGAGAGAAATGATGCGATTCGTTTCCGAATTATGCCGAACCTGCTGGCGATCCGCGCCGTTCTTCGTGGCGTATCTATTGCACGCAAACAGTATGGCTGCGCCATGCACGGAACGAGGGTCGACCGCTCCAGTCATCATTCCGGCGCCGAACCTGACCATAACGCGCGATGTGCCGGTAGGGGCGGTGCTAGGCGAGGTGAGCAGTCAACCCAACAGTTACGAAATTAGTTGCAGTACGCCCAATAATGTACGGACGAGCGCAACGGTTCGGCCGCTGGAAGGCCTTACAAATGGCATCATGCCCGTGATGGGGAGCAATGGCAGGCTGATTCCGGGATTGGGAGTGCGTTTCGTTCCTACAGGGAGTTACGTCAGAGGGAGCAATAGTGTCTGCACAGGGGGCGGTGGTATCTACGCCTTGGGGGCAAGGGATGAGCTTCGTTGCAATGCTTATGCAATTTACAATGGCGTGCCCGTAGGTTTTTCGTCGGGAAATTCCGTACTCAAACTGGTTTTTGTCAAAACCTCCGATGCATTGGCCAGCGCCAGCCTGGCGAGAGAAACAGTATTCACCACACGGGTCGACAATTACGCGACGATCGGTTATCAACTCGCCGGCGGTACGGTGGTGGTCAATCCCTGCACATTCAGCATGCCTTCCGTGGTTCGGCTGGGGAGGGTTACGGCCGCAACCATGCAGGCCGACCGTCATTCGGCACAGGAGAACTTCAATCTGGAGATGAACTGCCAGAACAATGCGATGGTGAAAATCCGTTTCACGCCAGCGGCAGGCTCGATGGCGGTCAGGGGAATGGAGGGCACGCTGAGCAACACTGCCGCCGCAACAGAGGCTGCCGCCGGTGTCAACGTGCAGTTGCTCAGCGCGGCCGGTGAACCCATTCCACTGAATACGGATATTGATTTTGGCGCCCAGCCGGCGATGGCTCGCTATGCTTTCAGGGCGCGCATGAGTGCGGCGCCGGGGGCTACGGTGACGCCTGGCCGGGTCACTGCCGGCGCCAGGGTCAATTTCACCTTCTATTAATCCAGCAGCTTGTGCATGAACATGGCCTTGCCCGTGGCCGGATCCAGTTCATAGCCGGCGAAGCCGCTGCTGCGGTAGAGCGCACGCGCCACGGCATTGCCTTCGAGGACTTCCAGCGTGACCTTGCAGCAGCCCAACGCACGCGCCTCATCTTCGACCCGTGCGATCAGGCGGCGGGCGATGCCTTGTCCCCGGTATGAGGGCATGACGGCAAGGTCGTGGATATTGAGCAGCGGCTTGCAGGCGAAGGTGGAAAACCCTTCGATGCAGGTCGCCAGGCCAGCCGCCCGTTCGCCGTCGAACGCCAGGAAGACGTGCGCGGTGGGGCGTTTCTTCAATTCGATGGCGAGGTTGTCGCGGACGAAATCCGGCAACGACTTGCCGCCGCCCATGGCATCGGATGCATAGGCATTCAATACCTCGAACAGGGCGGCGGCGTGGGCCGGCAGGTCCAGATCGGCCTTGATGATGTCGATTTGCATGGGCTCTGGCAGCGAAGGTAAGCGTGCTTATTTGCCTCGTGTGCCGCCATGCGTCAGCGCCGATGGCTTGCCGCCGCCGGCATTGCGCTGGCCCTGGCTGCGCGGCTGACCCTGATGGCCGCCGCCGTTGCCGGCATTGCCGCCGTGGGCGCCTTGCGGACGCGCCGGTTTGCGCGGTCCGGCGCCGGCATTCGGCGCGCCATTGGCGGGATTGCGCGGCTTGGCCGCCTGGTTGGCATTGCCATTGCCGCGTTGGCCCTGGCCTTGCCCCTGGGCCGGCTTGGCGCCGGCCGGAGCATTGCCGCCAGCCTTGCGCGGCGGCGCATTGCGCTGGCCGCGTCCGCCGCCCTGGTTCTGGTGGCGGCCGCCGCCGCTGCGCAGCTGGATCGGCTGCGGCTTGGCGGTCGGGTCGGGTTCGAACCCGGGGATGACTTCCACCGGGATCTCGCGCTTGATGAAGCGTTCGATGTCATGCAGCAGGTCGCGCTCGTCGATGCAGACCAGCGACACGGCTTCGCCGGTGGCGCCGGCGCGGCCGGTGCGGCCGATGCGGTGCACGTAGTCTTCGGGCACGTTGGGCAGGTCATAGTTGACCACGTGCGGCAACTGGTCGATGTCGATGCCGCGCGCGGCGATATCGGTGGCGATCAGCGCGGTCAGCTTGCCGTCCTTGAATTCGGCCAGCGCCTTGGTGCGCGCAGACTGGCTCTTGTTGCCGTGGATCGCCATGGCGCTGATGTCGTCGCGCGCCAGTTGTTCGACCAGCTTGTTGGCGCCGTGCTTGGTGCGGGTGAAGACCAGCACCTGTTTCCATTGATGAGCCTTGATCAGGTGCGCCAGCATCGGGTGCTTCTTGTCGCGGTCGACCGGGTGGATCTTTTGCGAGATCACTTCCACGGTGGAATTGCGGCGCGCCACTTCGATCAGGGCCGGGTTGGTCAACAGGCTGTCGGCCAGCTTCTTGATCTCGTCGGCGAAGGTGGCCGAGAACAGCAGGTTCTGGCGCTTGGGCGGCAGCGCCGCCAGCACCTTGCGGATGTCGCGGATGAAGCCCATGTCCAGCATGCGGTCGGCCTCGTCCAGCACCAGGATCTGGATGTGCTGGAGGTTGACCGTGCCTTGCTGCATGTGGTCGAGCAGGCGGCCGGGCGTGGCCACCAGGATATCGATGCCGCGCTTCAGCAGCGCGATCTGGGGATTGATGCCGACGCCGCCGAAGATGCAGGCCGAGGTCAGCGGCAGGTACTTGCCGTACAGGCGCACGCTTTCTTCGACCTGGGCCGCCAGCTCGCGGGTCGGGGCCAGGATCAGGGCGCGGATCGGGATCTGGCCGTTGACCTTGTTGCGCGGCGCCGATGCCAGGCGCTGCAGCAGCGGCAGGGTGAAGCCGGCGGTCTTGCCGGTGCCGGTCTGGGCGCCGGCCATCAGGTCGCCGCCGGAAAGGACGGCAGGGACGGCCTGAGCTTGAATTGGGGTGGGGGAGGTATAGCCTTGTTCGGAAACGGCACGAACGATTTCGTCGGACAAGCCGAGCGCGGAAAATGACATGAGACTCTGAAAATGGGTTCGGCCTGTCGCCGCAGTGGGCGCCAGTCGCAGGCAGACGGGGTTGAAACTCGGAGAGGGCAGCGGACTTGACTGGAGGGATGCCGCGCTGGCCGCAGTATAACAGCCGCAGCTTGCGCTGGAAGAGAATTATTTTCTGCGCGTGACTTTTGTTGTTGCCAGGCCCGTCCCCCGGCGCGCGATATGGCGCATCGAGGCGACAAGCTCAGCCGGATTGGCGCGCCAGAAAATCCAGCACCGGCGGCAGCACCAGGGCGCTTTGCATCAGGCCGCCGAAATGCGTCACGCCGGGCAGGGTGGCGAACTCGCCCCGTGCCAGCCGTGCGGCGGTGCGCTGCACGGCGCCGTGGCGCGCATCGGCGTCGCCGCAAAACAGCAGGCAGGGCATGTCCATGCGCGCCAGCACATCCTGCTGCGAGGGGCGCGGCTGCTGGGCTGCCGCGGCCAGGGCCTGCAGGTCGTTGGCGCGGATGAGCATCTTCACCTGGGGCGAGATGCGTTCGTCGAGCAGCGTCTCGAAGGCGGCGATGAAGGCTTCCGGATCGCGGCCATCGATGCCGTGGAAGGCATTCCAACTCAAGTCTTCATCCGGATGGGCGGCGCCCAGGATCAGGCTGGACAGGCGTTCGGGCGCATGCCGCGCCAGGCCGTAGCCGACCCAGCCGCCCAGCGAATAACCGAAGAAATGTGCACGTTCGATGCCCAGCGCATCCAGCACGGCGAGCGCGTCGCGGCAGCGCTGGGGCTGGCTGTAGGCGCTGGTTTCGTGCGGTTTGTCGCTCTGGCCGTGGCCCAGCGCGTCGAACATGATGACGCGGTAGCGTTCGCGCAGCGCGGCGGTGAAACCGAAGAAGCGCCAGGCTTCCAGGCTGCTGGTGAAGCCGTGGTGCAGCAACAGTGGCGCGCCTTGGCCCTCGACCTGATAGTGGATCTGGCGTCCGTCGCTCAAGGCGAATGGCATGTTTTTTCCTTATTTATTGCAGCGCTTGGCCAGCAACGCTTGCGAGCGGGCGCAAATCTCTGCGGTGCTGAGGTCTTCGATATGAGTGGCGATCGACCAGACGTGGCCGTAGGGATCGCGCAGCATGCCGGATCGGTCGCCGTAGAACTGGTCCTGCACCGCGCGCAACTGCGCCGCGCCGGCCGCGATGGCCTGGCCGAAGACGGCGTCGACGTCGCAAACGTAGACCAGCAGGCTGACGCCGGCCCCGCCCAGGGTTTGCGGGCTGACGAAACCCAGTTCCGGATATTCGTCGGCCAGCATCACGCGCGCGTTGCCGATCTGGATTTCGGCATGCCAGATTTTTCCGCCGGGGCCGTTCAGGCGCATGATTTCCGTGGCGCCGAAAGCGCGGCGGTAGAAGTCGATGGCGGCGGCGGTGCCATTGACGATCAGATAAGGCGTGACGCTGTGGTAGCCGGGAGGCAGCGCGTAGGGCGCGCTTGAGGTAGAGGTTGCGGGAGCGGTTGGGCTGGCGCCGGCAGGGATGGCCGGCTGGATGGGCTGGATGGGCATGTCGTCTCCTCGGCCGTCTCCCGCCGCGGCGGACGCCGTGTGCGGGAGAGGTTCAGGAGAGCAGTGTATGCAAATTAGGCGAATTCCGACAGCAGGTTGACCTGTTGCGAGAAGATTTTCGGGCTGCCGGCAATCACGTCGCCCTTGTAGAGGTAATCCGAGTCGCCCTTGAAGGTGCCGACGAGGCCGCCCGCTTCGGTCACCAGCAGCGAACCGGCGGCGATATCCCAGGGCTTCAGGCCCTTCTCGAAGAAGCCGTCCAGGCGGCCGGCGGCGACATAGGCCAGGTCCAGCGCGGCGGCGCCCGGACGGCGCAGGCCGGCGCTATGCTCGGTCATGACCTTGAACATCTTGACGTATTCGTTCAGGCCGTCCAGGTCGCGGAAGGGGAAACCGGTGCCGATCAGGGCGTCGGCGATCTTGTCGCGCTTGCCCACGCGGATGCGCTTTTCGTTCAGGTAGGCGCCGGCGCCCTTGGAGGCGGTGAACAGGTCGTTGCGGGTCGGGTCGTAGACCACGGCCTGCGTGATGATGCCGCGCTGCTGCAGCGCGATCGAGACGCAGTATTGCGGGAAACCGTGGATGAAGTTGGTGGTGCCGTCCAGCGGATCGATGATCCAGACGTTTTCGTTCTCGTCGTGCAGGTTGTCGGAAGCGCCCGACTCTTCAGCCAGGATGGCGTGGTCGGGGTAGGCGGTCTTCAGCACGTCGATGATGGCGTCTTCTGCGGCCTTGTCGACTTCGGTGACGAAGTCGTTGTGCGCCTTCTGGGTGACTTTCAGCAGCGAGACGTCGAACGACGCCCGGTTGATGACGGTTGCGGCGCGGCGGGCTGCCTTGATCGCCGTGTTGAGCATGGGTGGGATGATCATTCCGATGGTTCCGTTAAAATTGCGATGATCGATGCTGATGACCGCGTTGGTATCCGTCGACCCCGTCTCTCTTTTCGCGAATGCGTGTCCGAGGTATCCGGGAAATCACGGAAACGGCACGCCTGCGAATGAAAGTACAGCAGTGAAACGACAATGGCGACAGTGAAATTAATGAGCGATGCGCCGTCCGTGGCGGTATGCTTGCGGACTTGCCGAATTGCGGTGTGATGGCGTTTTGCCAACATCCGCATTTCAGGCGCGAATCCCGCTATTTTAAATGAACAAGCAAGAATCCGAACACTCTCTTTTCACCCGGCTGCGGTTTGTGCTGGTCAATACCAGCAGTCCGGGCAACATCGGCTCGGCCGCGCGGGCCATCAAAACCATGGGCTTTTCCGAGCTGGTGCTGGTCAATCCGCGCTTTCCCGACGCCGTGCATGAAGCCGAAGCCGTGGCTTTCGCCAGCGGCGCGCTGGACGTGTTGCAGAACGCGCGCGTGGTCGGCAGCGTCGAGGAAGCGTTGCAAGGTTGCAACTTTGCCGCCGCCGTGAGCGCCCGCCTGCGCGAATTTTCGCCGCCGGTGGTGACGCCGCGCGCGCTGGCCCGGCAACTGTCGCAAGACATCGGCCTGGACGCCGCGCTGCTGTTCGGCAACGAACGTTTCGGCCTGCCCAACGAGGTGGTGCAGACATGCCAGGCGCTGATCAACATCCCGGCCAATCCCGATTACTCCTCGCTGAACCTGTCACAAGCGGTACAGGTGCTGGCCTATGAATGCCGCATGACCGAGCTGGAGCTGCGCGGCGGCCCGATGCAAACCAGCGGTGACGCCCGCGCGCCGGGCGAGGTCGGGTTCCAGGGCAGCAGCGCCGGCGTGGCCGAGATCGAGGGCATGTTCGCGCATCTGGAGCAGGCGCTGGTGGCGATCGACTTCCTCAATCCCGACAATCCCAAGAAACTGATGCCGAGGCTCAAACGCATGTTCGCGCGCGCGCAACTGGAAACCGAAGAGGTCAACATCCTGCGCGGCATCGCGCGCCAGATCCTGGCGCCCAAGCAAGCCAAGGCCGGCGCGGCGGACAAGCCGGACGACGGAGGTACGCAGCATGGCTAAGCTGACCCTGGACCGCATCCTGCAATCGCAGGGCTTCGGCTCGCGCAAGTATTGCCGCGAACTGATCGAGGACGGCGAAGTGGCGGTCAACGGCGAAGTGGTGGACGACTACCGCGCCACGCCCGACACCGTCAATCTCACGCTGACCTTGTTCGACGAGGAGTGGGAATACCGCGAGCACGTCTACATCGTGCTCAACAAGCCGCCCAATTTCGAATGCTCGCGCAAGCCCAGCCACCATCCCGGCGTGCTGACCATCCTGCCGGAGCAGTTCACCTGGCGCGACGTGCAGCCGGTCGGCCGGCTCGACCACGACACCACCGGGATGCTGCTGATGTCGGACGACGGCAGCTTCATCCACGCGCAATCCTCGCCCAAGCGCCACGTGCCCAAGGTCTATGCGGCCACCACGGCCGAACCGGTGACAGACGCGCTGATCGCGCAACTGATGGCGGGCGTGCAGTTGCATGACGAACCGGCGCCGCTGGCGGCGTCGCGCTGCCGCCAACTGGGCGAGCATCTGCTGGAGATCGTGCTGGAGCAGGGAAAGTACCACCAGGTCAAGCGCATGCTGGCCGCGGCCGGCAACCATTGCAGCGCCTTGCGCCGCACCGCCATCGGCGGCTTGCAGCTGGATGCGCTGGAGTTGGAAGAGGGGGAGTGGTGTTACCTCGATGCGGAGCAGATGGCGCTGCTGGCGCCGGATTGATTGCAGCGGTATTCATGTCTTCGATACGCCGCTATGCGGCTACTCAGCCCGAACGGTAGCCAATAAAGTACCGTTCGGACTGAGTAGCGGCAACGCCGCGTATCGAAGGCGAAATTAGTGCCGCGCTTGCCCAGCCTCGCTGCTGCTCAAGGTGTCGGCAAACAACAGCGCGCAGTCCACCGCATCGAACTCGTAGTGCTGGCCGCAGAAATCGCAGTCAATGGCGAGCTTGTCCATTTGCGTCAGCGCTTCCTCGACTTCCTCGCGGCCCAGCATCTTGAGCATGTTGCCGACCTTTTCGCGCGAACAGGAGCAGTGGAAGCGCGGATGCGCCGGCTCGAACACGCGGATGGTCTCTTCCCAGAACAGGCGGTGCATCAGGGTGCTGATGTCGGTGGACAGCAGTTCCTCGCGGCGCAGGGTGTTGCCCAGCATGACGAAGTGGTTCCAGGTCTCCAGTTCGCTGCCTTCGGCCCTGGTGGTCGGCGCGTTGATGCCGCCTTCGCTGGGCAGCTTTTGCAGCAGCAGGCCGCGCGATACCTTGCCGTCGGCCGCCAGCCACAGCTTGGTGTCCAATTGCTCGGAGCGCAGCATGTAGTTTTCAATGACGGTGGCCACGCTGTCGCCGTCCAGCGGCACGATGCCCTGGTAGGGTTGCTGGCCGGGCAGTTTGTCCTTGGGGTCGAGCGTGATCACGAAGCGGCCGTGGCCGGTCGCATTGACCAGTTCGCTCAGCGTGGCTTCGTCGGCGATGGCGGCGCCATCGGCCAGCTTGGCGGTGGCGCGCAATTGCAGCTCGGAATCGCACTCCACCACCAGTAGCTTGATCGGGCCGTCGCCGTGGATCTGCATGACGATCATGCCGTTGAACTTGAGGTTGGCCGACAGCAGGGCCGATGCCGCCAGCATTTCGCCCAGCAGCGTCTTGACCGCGGCCGGGTAGTCGCGGCGGGCCTGCACCTGTTGCCAGGTGTCGGAAATCTCGACCAGCTCGCCGCGTACGGGTGCGTTGTCGACCAGGAATTTTTGCAGCGTATCTTTCATTCTTTCTTTCCAGGCAGCGCGCCGGCGCTGCCTTGTCAATGCCAGTCCAGGCGCGATGCGCTCAGGCGATGCGCTTGAGCTTGGCCTTGAACTGTTGCGCGCGCTCGACGTAGCTGTCGGTGCCGGCGTGCATGCGCGCGATATCTTCTTCGGAGAGCTGGCGCACGGCCTTGGCCGGGACGCCGATGATCAGCGAATTGTCGGGGAATTGCTTGCCTTCGGTCACCAGCGCGCCGGCGCCGACCAGGCAGTTCTTGCCGATTTGGGCGCCGTTGAGCACCACGGCCTGGATGCCGATCAGGGCGCCCTCGCCAATGGTGCAGCCGTGCAGCATGGCCTGGTGGCCGACGGTGACATTCTTGCCGATCACCATCGGATAGCCGATGTCGGTATGCAGCACCGCGCCTTCCTGCACGTTGCTGTTTTCGCCGATGGTGATCAGTTCGTTGTCGCCGCGGATGGCGACGTTGAACCAGACGCTGGAATGCGCTTCCAGCTTCACCTTGCCGACCACGGTCGACGATTCGGCCACGAAGGCGGTTTCGTGGATGTCGGGAATATCCTGCTCTAATTGGTAGATTGCCATAATAAAATCGTCTCCTCGTGTTGAACCCGCCTTTTGAATCGGCTTGTTTGCCGCTTGCGCCTATATGGTGGCGAAGCCGGCCTCATCAACCGCGTATTTTACCGTCCCTTGAAAGAAGCATCCTTGGATCACGCCTTGCCTTCACTTGAAATCCTTTCATTCACCGGCCTGCGCGCCGGCGCCCTGGTTTGCCTCAAAGAAACCCGGCCGGCGGCCAAATGCACGGCGGTCAAGGCCTTGCATGCGGCCTGGCATAACGATGGCCTGGCGCTGGAACAACAGGACGACCTGGCCGCCGACGACTGCGGCGACGGCATTCCGGGCCGTCCGGACAAGCCGGAGCTGGTGCCGCCGCTGCAAGTGAAGTCGCGCTCGATGCGCACGCCCGAGGGCCGCGCGGCGTTGATCCACGCATTGGCACATATCGAATTCAACGCCATCAACCTGGCGCTGGATGCGGTCTGGCGTTTTGCCGGCATGCCGCGCCAGTTCTATGCCGACTGGCTGCAGGTGGCGGCGGAAGAGGCTTACCATTTCTCGCTGCTGGCGGCGCATTTGCAGACGCTGGGCCATGCCTATGGCGATTTTACGGCCCATAACAGCCTATGGGACATGGCCGAGAAGACCCGCTTCGACGTGCTGGCCCGCATCGCCCTGGTGCCGCGCACGCTGGAAGCCCGGGGCCTGGATGCTGCGCCGCCGGTGCGCGCCAAGCTGGCCCAGGCCGGCGACCAGGCGGCGGCCGGAATCCTCGACATCATCCTGCGCGACGAGGTAGGGCATGTGCTGACCGGCAATCGCTGGTTCGCCTGGCTGTGCGAGCAGCGCGGGCTGGATCCGGTGCCTACCTTTGCCGAATTGTCGGCCCGTTACAAGGCGCCGCCGTTGCGCGGGCCGTTCAATCTGGAGGCGAGGAAGGCCGCGGGGTTTTCGGACGAGGAATTGCTGATGTTCAAAGATATGGCGGACGGGCGAGGTTGAGTGCGGCGGGATTGGGTCGGATGTTTTGTGAAAATCGCATGTTTTTGTATCGGGGCTTGTTTTCGTCGGCCGGCAATGCGATAACAGCCATGGTATTACTGCCGGGTTCGGCCCCATCGAGGGATTTCATTTCAGGAAAGGGTGACACTATGAAGACCATGTCCAAACTGTTGTTCGGCCTGGCGGCCGCGGGCGCTGCCGTTACGCTGCTGGCCGCATGCCAGAAGAAGGAGGAAGCCGGCCCGGCCGAAGCGCTGGGCAAGCAGATCGACAGCGCCGTGCAGGAAGCCGGCAAGCAGGTCGAGCAGGCGACCGACAAGGCCAAGGAGCAGTCCGCGGATACCGGCAGCAAGCTGGGCGAGGCGGTGGACCAGGCCAAGGCCGATGCCCAGTCCGCCTATGAAAAGACCAAGGAAGGCGCCAAGGAACTGACGCAAAAAGCTGGCGAGAAGATGGAGGAGGCCGGCCAGAAGATCCAGGAGGCGTCCAAGAAGTAAGCTTGCTTTGCGCCGGCAAGGCGGTAAAAACCAGAAGCCTCCCGATTGTTCTCCGGAGGCTTTTTCATTTCCCGGGTCGGGGCGTTAATCCTGCGCGCTGTGGATTTCTTCGATCACCATCTGCTGTATCGACGGCTCCAGCGCCAGCGCGACATGGCCGATGCCCGGCACCGCGATATTGCGGGCGCCCGCCAGGTGGGCCGAGCTTTGCGGCGAGATGATGTTGTCATGATGCGAATAGATGGAAACGATGGCGCCCAGCGCCTCGGCCTCCTCGGTGGCGGCCAGTCTTTGCAGCCATTCGCTGCTGCGGCCTTCTTCGTAGCGTCCCAGCCAGTTCATCTCGCCGCAGTTGATGCCGATGCCGAAGTTGGCAATGGCGGTTCCATGGTGCGGCGTGCCCAGCGTGACCACCTTGGCGATATGCGTGGTGCCGTGGTCGCGCAGGTAGGCGCGCGCGGCCAGGCCGCCCATGCTGTGGGCGACGATGACGATCTTCTTTTGCCCGGTCTCGGCCTGCACGCGCCTGACGGCGGCGTTGACCAGCGGCGCATAGCCGTCGATGCTGCCGAACACCGGTTCCATGTCCAGCGCGTAATGGGTGATGTGGGCTTCGCGCAGGGCCAGGCTCATCCAGCGCCAGTAGCCGCTGTTGCAGCCGTAGCCGTGGATCAGCAATACCGGCAGGGAGGTGGTGTCGGGATAGGTGAACTGGTCGAAGCGCAGGAAGGGCATCGCCCATGAGGAACAGAGCATGGTGGCGCGGTATTCGCGCAGGAACAGCTTGCCGATTTGCAGCCAGGTGATTTCGATCGGGTTCGAGGTGCGGCCGCGATAGGGCCAGGTCAGGAAGAAGCTGTTGGCGGTGACCTGCGCGCGCAGCAGCAGCACGATGCCGATGCCGCCGAGTGCGGCCAGCGCAATGGGCCAGTCGAAATGCCGCAACAGGAAGTAGAGCAGAACCGCGATGCCAAGCTGGATCAGGAGCAGGGTTCTGGAAATGCGGGAAATCATGCGTGGCAGGGTCCGATGCGGTCAGGGAAAGCGGACATACAGGAAAAATGCGTTTGCGCAGAGCATAGCAGAGCCCCGTGTCGGATCCATGACGCTATGCCGGCCGGGAGCGCCTATGTGCGCCTATGTGTTTTTCGCATCGGCGGCGCCGGCGGCGGCCCTGGATTGGGTTGGCGGGGTGGCGTTGACCAGCCGCGTGCCGGCGATCCTGTCATGCAGGAACTGGCGCTGCGGATCGAGATAGACCGTCAAGGCCCAGAGCAGCAGATTGCCGGCCGGGATCAGCACCAGCATCCAGTGCTGGTCGCGCATGGTCGATGCCAGCGCCAGCCCGGGCAGCACCCACAGCCAGGCCAGCAGGAAGCGCAAGGTAGCGCGCCAGATGCCGACCGGCCGGCCCGAGAGATCCACCAGCTTGAAACGCCAGGTCTTCATCGCCAGGGTTTGTCCGCCATGCAGCCAGAACCAGATGAAATAGGCTGCCAGCACCAAGAACAGCCAGGCTTCAAGCGCATGGCGCAGATAGAGCGCGTGGCGCTGTTGCAACAAGGTCGAGAACAACCAGCCCGACATGAACAGGACGCCGAACAGCAGCATGGATTCGTACAGCATGCTGCTGAGGCGGCGGCGCAGCGAAGGCGTGGTCATGTCCTGCATGGTGTCTCGGTATTGGGAGTTGTTGTATTGGCCTCTACGGCACATGGGCGTGGCAGGCGATAGCGATCCTGCCGCTGCCATGGTGTGCCAGATGGTAATGCAATCGGCGGGGCTTGCCTACCGGCAGGATTGCTGGAAAGCCAGGGGACGCCACGGCGAGGCAGGCGTTGGCAGGGGGATGCCGCGGCCAACAGGCTACAGCCAACGGCACGGGAGGCTTACTTGCTCTCGGCAACCGTGGTTGAGGCGGGCACCACGACGCCCGGGGGCACGGCCGGCAAGCCAGCCCCCTGTGCCTGGGCGGGGAGCATCACGCCAGGTTGCGGCGGCGCCTGCGAACCGGGGGCGAGCGCTGGGGCCGCGGCCGGCGGCAATGGACGGTCCAGCGCCTCTGCCGGCAACTGGATGGTGGGGGCTGCATTACCTGGCGCGGAAGGCAGCTTGGCAACTCGCTTGGGCAACTTGGCTTGCGCCAGTTTTTTCTTTTGCTCGGCGGAGAGTTGCTGGTATTTGTTCCATTGCTCGTTCTTTTCTTCGGCATCGAGCTTCTTGGCGCGGGCATAGTTGGTGCGTGCCGCGCTGCGTTGTGCCGGGGTCAGCTTGACCCAGTCGCGCATGCGCTCATGCAGGCGCTGCTGTTCTTCCGGCTTCATCTTGGTGAATTTTTTGCCGATCGCCAGCCATTTTTCCTTCTGGAGGTCACTCATCTTCACCCATTCGCCGGACAACGGTTCGAGGGCTTGTTGCTGCGGCGCCGACAGGGCAGCCCATGCGAGCCTGTTGTCGGGTTTCTTGCCTGACGACTTGGCGCCGGCTTTGGCCGGCGGCGGCAAGTGCGCGCTCGGAGGCGTTGCCGCAGGCGCTTCTGCCTGGGGCGTTGCTGCAGGCGCTGTCGGCACGGTTGCCGGAATGGCAGGAGTTGCAGCGGGAGCGTTTTGCGCTGATGTCCAAGAGCAGGTCAATCCGCCGGCCAGCATCGCCAGCGCCAGCGCAATGCGCCAGCGGCGGCAAGGTGCGGCGGCGAGGATGCCGATGGCGTCGCGCATGGTCATTGGCCTTTTTCCGCCAGATAGGCGTTGAAGCCGTGGTCCAGGTAGGCCGACAGCGGCAGTTCGTCCGACAGGACGGCCGCGTCGATCTCGGCCAGGTCGGCCACGCGCTTGGCATTCTCATGCTGGTAGATGCCGGCGAACAGGATGATGCCGGCCAGGAGCGGTATGGCCACGCCCAGGCGGCCGAGCCAGGAGGGGCGGCCGGACGGCGCCGATCCGCCGATGCCCGGGGCGCCGGCAAAGACAGGTTGCTCCACGCGCACCGCGAAGGGGGCTTTTTTCTTGCGGGCGAGCGCCACGCGGCGGGCCGCCGCCAGGCTTTGCAGGGTATCGTCGGACAGGTTGTCCAGGTTGGCGTCGAGCGCCATCTTCACCTTATAGGCGAATTGCAGTTCCTTGTTGTTCATAGTGTGATTCCTTTGGCTCTCAGAGCTTGAGCCAGCGCATGGGTTGCGCGAGAGCAATGGGTTTTGACGCTGCCTTCGGAGCAACCCATGGCGGCGGCCGTTTCGGCCACGTCCATGTCCTGCCAGTAACGCATCAGGAACGCTTCCCGTTGACGCGTCGGCAGCTTTTGGATTTCGGCATCGATCAGCATCAGCGTCTGCTCGCGCTCGACCTTGTCGGCGCTGGACTCGGCGGCTTCCGAGCCGTCCTGCGCTTCGAAGCTTTCGAGGACGTCGAAATCCTCCTGTCCCTCGCTGTCGCCGCCGAAGCTGGAAAACAGGCTGACCCAGGTGTTGCGTACTTTTTCGCGGCGGAAGAAGTCGTGGATGGTGTTCTGCAGGATGCGCTGGAACAGCATCGGCAGTTCGTCCGCAGGCTTGTCGCCGTATTTCTCGGCGAGCTTGATCATTGCATCTTGAACAATGTCCAACGCGGCTTCGTCCTTGCGTACGGCATACACCGCCTGTTTGAAGGCGCGGCGTTCGACATTTTCAAGAAAATCGGAGAGTTCTTTGTCAGTTGCCATGCAGTGCGGTTGCCGAGGGCGGACGGCCGGAAATGATCGATCGGAAACAGACCGTCATCCGGCGGGGAAATGCGGGAGAACGCAAAAATTTGTCAAAAAAGCAGACCGAATCCTAGCAAAAATGGCCCTATTTGTCGTGATGTTTCTCTGCAAATGCCTCTGGAATGCGCGTGTTGGAGCAGTTTTCAGAGGATTTTGCTTGACCAAAATGATGCAACGCATTACTGTTTGTCTCCCGCCTCACACACTTGGGGCGTTTTATGTTCTTTGTCGGTGCTTCACATAAGGTCGTGCCGGTTCAAAGACGCGCTTTGATTAAAAAAAGCTTGTTTGTTCTAACCCGTGCCACAAGCGCGAGGGATCAGTAGAAGTCCATCTTGTACCAAGGCTGAACGAGTCGCGTTGAGCGGCATTTCGAACCTCACTACGGTTGGGGCGCAGAAATGGCGTGACCGCACAAAAAAGGGAAGCCAACGGCAGGCAGACGACTGCGATTCCGTCAGGAGAGAACATCCGATCAATTTCCAATGGACCTTGAAAGGAAGCAGTAATGAGTTCTGAGCAGATTTCCGGCGCGGATATACTCGTCCGTTGCCTGGCCGAAGAGGGCGTCGAACACGTGTTCGGCTATCCCGGTGGCGCCGTCCTTTACATCTACGACGCAATTTTCAAGCAAGACAAATTCCAGCACATCCTGGTTCGCCATGAACAGGCCGCGGTGCATGCCGCCGACGCGTATTCGCGCAGTTCGGAAAAGGTGGGCGTGTGCATCGTCACCTCCGGCCCCGGCGTCACCAATGCGGTGACCGGCCTGGCGACCGCCTACATGGATTCGATTCCCATGGTGGTGATCTCCGGCCAGGTGCCGTCGACTGCCATCGGCCAGGACGCCTTCCAGGAGTGCGACACCGTCGGCATCACCCGTCCCTGCGTCAAGCACAACTTCCTGGTCAAGGATGTGAAGGACCTGGCGGAAACGATCAAGAAGGCGTTCTTCATCGCCACCACGGGTCGTCCGGGTCCGGTGCTGGTGGACATCCCCAAAGACATCACGATGCATACCTGCGCCTTCGAATATCCGAAGAGCGTCGAGATGCGTTCGTACAAGCCGGTCGACAAGGGCCATTCGGGCCAGATCCGCAAGGCGCTGCAACTGCTGCTGTCGGCCGAGCGCCCGATGATCTACACCGGCGGCGGCATCATCCTGGCCAACGCGGCTCCCGAACTGAACAAGCTGGTCGATCGCCTGGGCTTCCCCTGTACCAACACGCTCATGGGGCTGGGCGCCTACCGCGCCTCGAGCGACAAGTTCGTCGGCATGCCCGGCATGCACGGCACGTACGAGGCCAACATGGCCATGCAGCACTGCGACGTGCTCATCGCCATCGGTGCCCGCTTCGACGACCGCGTGATCGGCAACCCCAAGCACTTTGCATCGAACGCGCGCAAGATCATCCATATCGACATCGATCCCTCGTCGATCTCCAAGCGCGTCAAGGTCGACATCCCCATCGTCGGCAACGTCAAGGACGTGCTGCAGGAACTGCTGGCCCAGCTGGATGCCACGGAGACCAAGCCCAACGGCGCCGCGCTGGACAACTGGTGGAAGCAGATCAACAAGTGGCGCGAGCGCGACTGCCTGAAGTTCGCCACTTCGGATGAATTCATCAAGCCGCAAGCGGTGGTGCAGAAGGTCTGGGAAGTCACCAAGGGCGACGCCTTCATCACTTCCGACGTCGGCCAGCACCAGATGTGGGCTGCGCAATACTACGGTTTCGACAAGCCGCGCCGCTGGATCAACTCCGGCGGCCTGGGCACCATGGGCGTGGGCCTGCCGTACGCCATGGGCGTGCAGAAGGCCAACCCGGACGCGACCGTCGCCTGCATCACCGGCGAAGCCTCGATCCAGATGTGCATCCAGGAACTGGCGACCTGCAAGCAATACCACCTCACGCCCAAGATCATTCTGCTCAACAACCGCTTCCTGGGCATGGTGCGCCAGTGGCAGCAGATCGATTACGGCTCCCGTTATTCCGAGTCCTACATGGATTCGCTGCCCGACTTCAACAAGCTGGTCGAGTCGTATGGCCACGTCGGCATGAAGATCGAGAAGCCGGGCGATGTCGATGGCGCGCTGCGCGAAGCCTTCGCGATGAAAGACAGGCTGGTCTTCATGAACTTCATTACGGATCAAACCGAAAACGTCTGGCCGATGGTCAAGGCGGGCAAGGGCTTGACTGAAATGCTGTTGGGTTCGGAGGATCTTTAATCATGCGCCATATCATTTCTGTACTGCTGGAAAACGAAGCCGGCGCATTGTCCCGTGTCGTGGGCCTGTTCTCCGCGCGCGGCTACAACATCGAAACGCTCACCGTTGCACCCACCGAAGACCCGACCCTGTCGCGCATGACCATCGTGACCTCCGGTTCGGACGATGTGATCGAACAGATCACCAAACACCTGAACCGCCTGATCGAGGTGGTGAAGGTCGTCGATCTGACGGAAGGCGCGCACATCGAGCGCGAACTGATGCTGATCAAGGTGCGCGCAGTGGGCAAGGAGCGTGAAGAGATGAAACGGACGGCGGATATCTTCCGCGGCCGCATCATCGATGTCACCGAAAAGACCTACACGATCGAGCTGACCGGCAACAAGAGCAAGCTGGACGCCTTCATCGACGCCATGGACCGCACCGCGATCCTGGAAACGGTCCGTACCGGCGGCTCCGGCATCGGCCGCGGCGAACGGATCCTCAAGATCTGAGCGGCCGCAGCGCCAGTACGCAAGAACCCTCATTCAAGCATTGAGTTATTCAGTTATCTAAGAACATAGGAAAAATCATGAAAGTTTTTTACGACAAAGACGCAGACCTGTCCCTGATCAAGAACAAGAACGTGACCATCATCGGTTACGGTTCGCAAGGCCACGCGCACGCGCTGAACCTGAAGGATTCGGGCTGCAAGGTCACCGTCGGCCTGCGCAAGGGCGGCGCCTCGTGGAGCAAGGCCGAGAAGGCCGGCCTGAAGGTGGCGGAAGTCAACGACGCGGTCAAGGAAGCCGACGTCATCATGATCCTGCTGCCGGACGAGAACATCGGCCAGGTCTATGCCGAAAACGTCGCGCCGTACGCCAAGCAGGGCGCCACCGTGGCGTTCGCGCACGGCTTCAACATCCACTACGGCCAGGTCGTGCCGCGCGCCGACCTGGACGTGATCATGATCGCCCCCAAGGCCCCCGGCCACACCGTGCGTTCGACCTACAGCCAGGGCGGCGGCGTGCCGCACCTGATCGCGGTGTACCAGGACAAGTCGGGCACCGCGCGTGACGTGGCCCTGTCGTATGCCACCGCCAACGGCGGCGGCCGCGCCGGCATCATCGAAACCAACTTCCGCGAAGAGACCGAAACCGACCTGTTCGGCGAACAGGCCGTACTGTGCGGCGGCACCGTGGAACTGATCAAGGCCGGTTTCGAAACGCTGGTGGAAGCCGGCTACGCGCCGGAAATGGCTTACTTCGAATGCCTGCACGAACTGAAGCTGATCGTCGACCTGATCTACGAAGGCGGCATCGCCAACATGAACTACTCGATCTCGAACAATGCAGAGTACGGCGAATACGTGACCGGCCCGCGCATCATCAACGAAGAGAGCAAGAAGGTCATGAAGCAAGTGCTGACCGACATCCAGACCGGCGAATACGCCAAGAGCTTCATCCTGGAAAACAAGGCGGGTGCGCCGACCCTGCTGTCGCGTCGTCGTATCAATGCCGAGCACCAGATTGAAGTTGTGGGCGAGAAGTTGCGCGCCATGATGCCCTGGATCAAGGCTAACAAACTGGTTGACCAGACTAAGAACTAATACCGGCTCTAATCGCGACCGGCGGCATCATGACAGGACGCGCTTGCAAGCGCGTCCTGGGCAGGCCGGCGCGAAGCGGTGCTTCGCGAAACCCCGGCCAGCCTGCCTTGGATTAAAGCCAACAAATTGGTCGACCAGACCAAGAACTAATACCGGCTCTAGTCGCGACCGGTAGCATCATGGCAGGACGCGCTTGCAAGCGCGTCCTGCATTGGATCAAGGCCAACAAGCTGGTTTAGTCGCAAAAAAAAGTAAAGGACGCTTCTGCGTTAATGCCGTTCAGTTAAGCGCTGAACGGCATTTTTGTTTGTGGAGTCCAGATTCCGTTCGCCCTGAGTAGCTGCGCAGCAGCGTATCGAAGGGCAGGCAAGAGCGCCAACGGTGACACGCTGGCTTCGATACGGCCCTGGCGGGCCTACTCAGCCCGAACGGGGGCCGTGAAATTGGTCGGCCAGACCTAGAGCTAACGTTGGTCTGCTCGCAGGACAAAAGGAAAGGACGCTTCGGCGTCCTTTTTTTCTCAGGTGCGGCTGAAGCGGTATCGGCCTGATATCAACATATATCAACATATCATCGGATGATGGTGCTCCCGGCAGGTCTTGAGGCAAAATGCGAAGGCGGGGGAGATGTCGTCAGGGCAATAGGGGGCTGCCCCGACAACATCCTGGTATCCGCCGTTACGCCTTGTTGCATACGAAGCAAGAACTAAATGCGAAGCGAGATCGTCGAAGTGCCGGGGTCGATGGTGCCGATGCGCATCATGCGGAACCCGCTCCACCAACAACACCAAGCGAGGACAACATGACAACTACCCGCAAACTGATGCTCGGCGCCGCACTGGCGACTGCATGCATGGCCGTACAGGCGCAGGCCATCCAGACCACCGGCAGCATGGTGGTGGTGCCGGCCACCGGCGAATTGAGCGTGCCCAATGACCAGGCGCGCGTGACGCTGCAGGTCGAGGAGCAGGACAAGGACAAAACGGCGGCCGCTTCGCGCGTGAACCAGAAGATGAAGCAGGGCATCGACATCATCAAGCGCCAGGATCCGCAGGCTACGCTCAAGAGCTACGGCTATTACACCTATGCCATCTATGCCGAACCGCAGCCGGTGACGCCGCCACAGCCGCGCGCCGCCGCCAAGGCGCGCCCCATCGTCGGCTGGCGCGTCGGCCAGTATCTGGAAGTGGTGACGCAGAACCTGGCCGGCCTGCCCAAGACGGTATCGTCGGCACAGAGCCTGTTGAGCCTCAACGGCCTGCAGTTCGGACTGAGCCCGGCTGCGACCAAGAAGCTGGATGCAGCGCTGTTTGATGCCACCTACAAGAACCTGGAAGAGCGCATCGGCTTCATCGCCGCTTCCATGCATCGCACGCCGTCGGATGCGGTGCTGGAGACGCTGGATTTCGAAGGTTCCGGCAACTACGCGGGCAACGACCGGCCGATGGCGCCCAAGGCAGCGATGATGATGCGCTCGGACATGGCGCCGGAGGCGGCATCGGTGGCCGAACCCAGCTTCGAACCGGGTGAATCCACGGTCGGCATGCGCCTGGTCGGCAAGGTGCGCTTCAAGTAAGCGGACGCATCGTCCACAATCCATTGCCTCGGCCATGACATGCTGGCCAGGCGCCACAGGAAGGGAGGCTATAATCGGCCTCTTTTCCGTTTTTAGGGCCCCCATCATGCGGGTAATGAAGAATCTCTCCGCGTTCCTGGCAACCGGCCTGTTGTCGGCCGGGCTGGCGCATGCCGACATCTGCGCGGACATGGGCGCCATCTACAGCCAGTCGCAATCCCATTTCGATGGCTGGAAAAAGGAGGCCACGGAAGGCACGGAGGGCGCCAGGAAGGAATACGGTTCCAGCTTCCAGCTCGACGGCGCGCGCAGTTGCGCCATCAGCGGCGACTCTGCCGGCTATTCCTGCATCTGGCGTTTGGCCACGCCGGCCGAACTGGGCCAGGCCTACCAGCGCATGGTGGACGGGATCAAGGCATGCCCGCCTTTGTTGAAGCAAGCGCCGGGCATCATCAATGACAAGCCTCAAGAGCGCCTCCAGGGCAATCTGCGGCGAGCCATGGAAGTGACCGGTTTCGATTATGGCGATGCAGGGGTGGTCGTGATGGTGGGGCAGATGCAGGTCACCAGTATCCAGTCCGGCACCAATGTATCGCGCAATGAGTTGAAGTTCTCCTTCGTGCGGGCTGCGGCGCGTCCCTGATCCGTATCGCTACGGCAGGCAGCCGGGCACGTGCTGCATTGTGCGTGCCGGGGGCGCGCGCGAAATGCCGGCCGATCTCACGCAAACAATAGTAAATCCGGCTGCAAAGCCCGTTCTTTGCGTCCGTTGGAGCCGCATTTCGTTGCATTTGGCAAGGGCTGGACTAGAATAAGCACGCTTTTACTTTTGAAATTTCCGCGATCATTGGAGCAACATTGAACAATAACCACTATCCCCATCCCATTATCGCCCGTGAAGGCTGGCCGTTCCTGACGATCGCCGTCGTGGTGGCACTGCTGACGACCTTCTTTTGCGGCGCCTGGTCGCTGCCCTTGTGGATCATCGCGCTGTTCGTATTGCAGTTCTTCCGCGACCCGCCGCGCGTGATCCCGCAGCAGGCCAATGCCGTGCTGTCGCCGGCGGATGGCCGTATCGTGGTAGTGGCCCGTGCCCATGATCCCTATACCGACCGTGAAGCGCTGAAGATCAGCGTGTTCATGAACGTGTTCAACGTCCACTCCAACCGTGCGCCGGTGGATGGCAAGATTGAGACCGTCCAGTATTTCCCCGGCAAGTTCGTCAATGCCGACCTCGACAAGGCATCGCTGGAAAACGAACGCAACGCGCTGGCCATTACGACCACCGCCGGCCACAGCGTGACCTGCGTGCAGGTCGCCGGCCTGATCGCGCGCCGTATCCTGTGCTACGTGAAGGCCGGCGACGTGCTGGCGCGCGGCCAGCGCTATGGTTTCATCCGCTTCGGTTCGCGCGTGGATGTATATTTGCCGCTTAGCGCCACGCCCAAAGTCACCGTCGGCGAAAAGGTCTCGGCCACCGAAACCATTCTGGCCGAACTCTGACTTTCCGGTGATCGCTCCGCGCGGAGCCGCTTTTTCTTCGCGCGCTTTCCTGCAATATCAAACGATAAACATCAATGGCAACTTTCCGACGACGCAAAGCCAAAGGCGGCATCCCCTTCCCCAAATCCCTGCGCGGGCCCAAGGCCTATGCGTCGCAGCTGGATGAGGCGGGGCCGGGTGTGGTGCGCCGCCGGTCGCGCGGCATCTACCTGTTGCCCAATGCGTTTACGACTGCTGCGCTGTTCTGCGGTTTCTACGCCATCGTGATGGCGATGAACCTGAAGTTCGACTATGCCTCCATTGCCATTTTCGTCGCCATGGTGCTGGACAGCCTGGACGGCCGCGTGGCGCGCATGACCAATACCCAGAGCGAGTTCGGCGCGCAATACGACAGCCTGTCGGACATGGTGTCTTTTGGCGCTGCGCCGGCGCTGGTGGTCTATGAATGGTCCTTGCGCGGCATGGGCAAGCTCGGCTGGCTCGCCGCCTTCGTGTACTGCGTGGGCGGCGCATTGCGGCTGGCGCGCTTCAACACCAACATCGCCGTGGTCGACAAGCGCTACTTCCAGGGCTTGCCCAGCCCGGCGGCCGCGGCGCTGGTGGCCGGCTTCGTCTGGCTGATGGACGACCTGCGCTTTGCCGGCACCGACCTCAGCTGGGCGGCCTGGGTCATTACCCTTTACGCCGGCATCACCATGGTCACCAATGTGCCGTTCTACAGCTTCAAGGACGTCAACTTCCGCAAGCCGGTGCCGTTCATCGCCGCTTTGCTGGTGGTGGTCTTGCTGGTGGTGATTTCCAGCGATCCGTCCAAGGTGCTGTTCGGCCTGTTCGTGCTGTACGGCTTGTCGGGATATGGGGTATACGTCTGGCGCCGCATCAAGGGCAAGCCGGTCAGCATCGTCCAGACCACGGATGAACATGGGGACGGCAGCCATTAGCCACAGCCATTAGGCCGCGGCGCGCGGCAATCTGACAGGTTTTCCCAGGAACGCCCGCTTTGCCGGGCGTTTTTGTTTGCGGCGCTTAGTCCGCGACCAGCGTCGCCAGCAATGCGCGCAGATCCCCATCCTGGGCGCTATGTTCGCTGACGCGATGGTCGACGCCGGGCAGGTCGACGATGCGGCATTGCTTTGCCGCATGCGCATTGGCGGCGATCAGCTCTGCGATTTCCTTGGGGATGACCTTGTCTTGGCTGGCGCGGATGAGCGTGATGCGGCCGCGATAGCTGCGGATCAGCGCCAGCGAGTCGGCATCGCGCCAGCTATCCGGGCGCCGCAGCGCGGCGCTGAAGCCGGGGCCGAAAGGGAGATTGAAGGCGGCACCATCATAGATGGCGCCGACGATGGTCACCAGATGGGCGATCCGATTTTCCGGCCGGCAGGCCAGGCGCATGGCAATCTCTCCGCTCATGCTCACGCCGACGATCGTACGCGGCGCCTGGGTGAAGCGCTCCAGCGCAGCCTGGGCTTCATCGACGCGTTTGGCCAGGGAATTGGGCGTGAGCGCAGTGCTGCGGCCATGTCCGGAAAAATCGATGGCGGCGCTGGCGCATCCCCGCTGGGCGAGTGTTTCCCGTAGCGGCCACTGGCGTTCCCGGGTGCTTTGCCCGGCGCCATGCAGGAACAGGGTGTGGACGGCGCCGCACCCACCGGCGGAGATGACATCGCACGCCAGCGTTTCCGCGCCAGCCTGCAACGCGGCATCTTCCCTGATGATGCGATGGCCGCCTGCGGCCGGCATGGAATGCATGGCTCAGTCCGGCTGTTGGCGGCGTTCCAGGCCCGGGGTGCCGGCATAGTATTGGCGCTTGGCCTCGTACATGAGCGCGTCCGCGCGTTGCACCGCGTGTTCGAGGCGTTCGCCCGGCATGGAAGTGACCGCGCCGATGGACAGGCTCAATGTGATGCCGGAATAGAACTGGTTGTTGAGGTCGACCAGCTTCTGGATATGTTCCAGCAGCGCGGCGCAGTTGCGTTCGTCGGTGGCCGGCAGCAAGATGGCGAACTCGTCGCCGCCGGTGCGCGCCACGCTGCCCGGGCGGTCCACCGCCTTGGCCAGCACTTCGCCCACGCGGCGCAGCAAGGCATCGCCGGCGGCGTGCCCGAGCTCGTCGTTGACTTGCTTCAGGCCGTTCAGGTCGGCCACGATCACGCTCACCGGGAAGGGGCCCTTGCGCTCCAGCCGGTTCAGCTCCTCGACCATGTAGGCGCGGTTGTACAGCTTGGTCAGTTCGTCATGCTTGCCGAGGAACTCCAGGTAGGCTTCGGCCTTCTTGCGCGCGGTGATGTCGGTCAGCGCCACCAGCACCAGTCCCCAGCTGTCTTCGTAGCCGGGGAAGACCGAGAATTGCAGGTGCACGTACAACTGGTCTCCATTGAGCGAATAGTTCACCACTTCGCGCTGATGGAACAGGTTGCCGTTCCATAGTTCGAGCAACTGTTCGTTGAAATGATGATGCATGTCGTCGCGGAAGATATCCGACAGGCGCGACAGCAGCGTCGCCTTGTCCGGCGCGCCGAACATGGAAAGCGTTTGCAGGTTGACGTCGATGACGCGGATTTCCTGCGCGCAGCGCTCGACGAATTCCGGATGCACATCGGTGAAGGTGCGGAAATCGGTGATGCCGATGCGGTGCAGGTCGTCGAACAGGCGCTTGACCTGGCTGAAGTCTTCCACCCACAGCGAGATCGGCGAATACTCGAACAGGCCGCGCGCATAGTTTTCGCTGCGCGAGAGCTTCTTGCGCGCGGTCTCACGTTCGGTGACATTCTCGATGGCGAGCAGGATGTAATCCCAGCTTTCTTCGCTGCCGGGCATGATGCGTCCGGAGAGCTGGATATCCAGGCGCTTGCCGCCCAGCGTGTAGTTGACCGTGTAGCTCGAGAAGTTCAGCTTGCCTTCCCATAGCTGCGCCAGCTCATCGATGAACGTGTCGATCATGTCATCGCGAAACACCTTGTCCAGGTTGGCAACCAGATGTTCCAGGTCGCGCGCCTCATACCACTCCAATGTGCGGCGATTGACGTCGACCACGCGGATCTGGCGCGCGCAGGCTTGCGCGCGCGTGATGTCTTCTTTCAGGTAGGCCTGCAGATCGGTCACGCCCTGCGCGCGCCATTCGTCGAACAGGCGCTTCATGCCGCTGTAGTCTTCTTTCCAGAGGGAGACTGGGGTCAGGTCGAAAGTTTCCTGCTCGGACAACGCCTGGGCAGGATTGCGGGAAGCCGGGGAGGCACTGGAGGAATGGTCGTTCTGCATAACACTTCATCTTTGAGGGATGACGGAAGTGTAATGGTTTTGCGGAAATCTCTGCAGTAACTTCGGTTCCTGGGGCAAAGTATTTGCGCAAATATGTAAAACTCATTTCATGCCTGTCGATGAAATGCATTCTGTCCCAACGCGCTACGCCGAGTGGCTTGGCGACGGGAATTTATTTGACGGCGGGAAATGTTTCCCGCCGCCCAGAACGTCACTGGCCGGCCGGCGCAGTCCGCTGCCCCCAGTTCAGCAGCCGCCTGCATGCCGACTGCAGACGCTGGCGCCATGACTGCGCTTGCGGGCGCAGGCACAGGACTTCGCCCCCCTGCGGCGCCGTGATTTCCACCCAGCCGGCGTGTTCGATCGCCATGGCTTGCCCATCGCTCAGGTCGCTGCGTTGTTCGACCAGTTGGTCGAACAGCCATTGCGGCGCCTGGGTGACCCGTGCCGCCGGGGCGTTGTTCACCACCAGGCTGCCGGCGGGCAGCCACACTTGCATGGTCTGGCCGCGCGCCAGCCTGACCGTTTGACTGGCCAGCGGGTAGTCGGCGGGAGTAGGGGCTTGCCACGGGCTTTGCATGATGTTCCTCTGTCTGTTGGGTTCCGGGAGCCTGTTCCACATCGCGCCCACATCTCGCCGAGGCGTTGAACAGGTGATTGAAGTCTAAGGAGGGCAGCAAAAGCGCAACAGGCACAGGAAAAAACAGACTGTGCCGTAACAGGCGATGGATTTTGAATCTGTTATCGTTCTTTTTCGAATACTCTGTATCTGTTCTGGTTTTTGCCGCAAGAAGATGATGCTGTTATGGATACCAGCCTGCTTATTCCCGACCCTACAGATACCCGGCCGCCACTGGCCAATGCGACGGTTTCGGATCCTCCCGATGCCGCCGCTTCCCGCATGCCGCTGTACCGCAAGCTGGCCGAGCATTACCAGGGCGCGATACAGGCCGGTACCCTGGTGGCAGGCGACCGCATGCCATCGGTGCGCGACCTGATGCGCCAGCACCAGGTCAGCCTGTCGACCTCCTTGCAGACCTTGCGCCATATGGAAGAGGGCGGCTGGCTGGAGGCGCGCCCCCGTTCCGGTTACTTCGTGCGCCAGCCGCGCCGCTCGGCGATCCGCCCGGTGCAGGAGCCCAAGAGCCTGATGGCGATCGATCCGGCCCAATACGTCGGCATCCACGAAAAGGTCTCCAAGTACATCGCGCTGCGCCAGAAGTGCGCACCGCGCATCGACCTGTCCGGCATGACCTGCGCGCCCGAGCTCTATGCCGTCGATACCTTGAAGCAGGCCGCCATGCGCGCCTTGCGCGACCATCCCGAGCTGCTCACCAGCGCCATGCCGCACAACGGCAACCAGGGGTTCCGGCAGGCAGTGGCGCGCCGCGCGCTCAATGCCGGCATGCGCATCGATGCCGACGAGGTGGTGGTCACGCACGGCTGCATCGAGGCACTCAACCTGGCGTTGCGCGCCGTCGCCGGCCCGGGCGACACCATCGCGGTGGAGTCGCCGACCTACTTCGGCCTGTTGCAGGCGCTGGAAAACCTCGGCATGCGCGCGCTGGAGATCCCGACCAGCCCGCTCACGGGAATCTCGTCCGAGGCGCTGGAACTGGCGGTGCGCACCTACGGCAACATCAAGGCCGTGGTGGTGGTGCCGAACCTGCAGAACCCGCTCGGTTGCATCATGCCCGACGCCAACAAGGACAAGCTGGTGCGCCTGTGCGAAGAATTGCGCCTGCCGCTGATCGAGGACGACGCCTACACCGAGCTGGCCGACGGCAACGTGGCGCCCTCGACGCTCAAGAGCCGCGACCGCAGCGGCAATGTGATCTATTGCGTTTCATTGAACAAGGTGCTGGCGCCGGGCATGCGCCTGGGCTGGATGAACGGCGGCCGTTGGCATGAGCGGGTGATGATGCTCAAGTTCACCCATACCCGCGCCAACGAGGAGTGGACCCAGATCACGGCCGCCGATTTCCTGGCCAGCCCGGCTTACGACCGCCACCTGCGCCGTCTGCGCGAACTGCTCAAGGAGCAGCGCGAGCGCATGGCCGAATCGATCGCCGCCTACTTCCCCGAAGGCACGCGCATGACCGTGCCCAGCGGCGGCGTCGGCATGTGGGTGGAACTGCCCTCGCAGGTGTGCTCGCAGCGCCTGTTCGAGCAGGCGCTGGTACAGGGCGTCGGGGTATCGCCTGGCGCGATCTTTTCCAATTCCAACCGCTACGGACATTTCCTGCGCATCTGCTGTGGCCATCCTTTCACGCGTGAATTGGACCAGGCGCTGCGCCAGTTGGGGCAGATCGGGCATAGCCTGGCAGCCTGAGCGCGTTACTCCTGCATTTCCCCCAGGCCGCTTTCGATGAGGGCGGCTTTTTTTCGCCTGCCGCCATCTCTGGCGCCGGGCTTGCATGGCATGTGGCGTTTACATGCGTAAAGAAAACGTAAAGAGGTTGTACACTGGAGCAACATTGCCACCACTGTCCAGGGATCTTCAATGCCATCGCCAGAGCCGCTTTCCGACAACCATCCGGCGCCGCCCGTCTCGCTGCAGCAAGCCATCGATGCCCACATGGCGGGGCAGGCGGACGAGGCCGCCGCCATCTATGAGGCGGTGCTGGAGCAGGATCCGATCCACCCGGCCGCGCTGCATTATCTGGGCATTTACCTGCACCAGGTCGGGCGGCACGACGAGGCCGTCGAAAAGCTGATGTTGTCCTGCGCCCTGGAGTCGGAGGATGCCGGCTGGCACAACGATCTCGGCAATGTGCTGTTCGCGCTCGGGCGTTTCGATGAGGCCGAGCAGGCCTATGGCGATGCACTGGCCATCGCGCCCGAGGATCACACGATCTGGAGCAACCTCGGCGCCGCCCAACTGCAGCAAGGCAAGCCGGAGGAGGCCACGCAATCTTTCCTGCGCGTGCTGGAGATCGATCCCGAATGCGTCCCCGCCTTGCTGCATCTGGGCAATATCTACGACGCCGCCGGCGACAAGATGCAGGCCTCCCATTACCAATGCCGCGCCTACGTGCTGCCGCCGCTGGAAGGCAAGTCCCGGCAGATGCTGGGGATTTCCTTTTATTTCCTCGGCCGCCTGCAGGAAGCCGCACAGGCTTACAGCGCCTGGCTGGAGGAGGAGCCGGACAATCCGATCGCGGCCCACATGCTGGCCGCATGTTCGCAGCAGGCGGTGCCCGCGCGCGCTTCGGACAGCTATGTCGAATTCCATTTCGACCGCTACGCCGACACCTTCGAATCCAACCTGCTGGAGAGCCTCGGTTACCGCGGCCCCGGCCTGATCGGCCAGGGCCTGGCCCTGGCGGCAGCGCCCGCGCGCCAGTTCGAGGCGCTCGACATCGGCTGCGGCACCGGCCTGTGCGGCCCCTACCTGGCGCCGTTCGCGCATACGATCACCGGCGTCGACCTGGCCGGCAAGATGCTGGAGAAGGCGCGGGCCGGCGGGCATTATGCCAACCTGGAAAAGGCCGAGATCGGCGATTACCTGAGCCGCCATCCCCGCTCCTGCGACCTGGTGGCGGCAGCCGACACCCTGATCTACTTCGGCGACCTGGGCGCCGTGTTCGGCGATGTCGCCGGCGCGTTGCGCAAGGATGGGTATTTCATCTTCACGGTGGAAGCGGTCACGCCGCAGGACGTCGCGCCGTCAGGCTTTTGCCTGCACGCCAGCGGACGCTATCGGCACAGCCGCGACCATGTGCGCCGGCATCTGAATAACAGCGGCATGGAAGTGGTGCACGACAGCGACCAGATCCTGCGCGAAGAGATCCGGCAGTCGGTGGCGGGCATGCTGTTCGTGGCTAAGCGCCTCGGGTAAGTCAGGTAAGTCGGGTTGCCGGCCGCGCCGGCAACCCGACCAAAGCGCAATGGTTAACAGGCCCCCAGGGCCGCTTCGACTTTCAGACGGTGTGGAATCGGCTCGACCGCGCCGTAGCCGGTGGTCGACAGCGCCGCCGCCACATTGGCATAGCGCGCTGCGCTGAAGGGATCGCGGCCCGCCACCAACTCCGCCACAAAGGCGCCGCCGAAGCAGTCGCCGGCGCCGGTGGCGTCCAGGGCTTGCACCGGATAAGGCGCCACCATGCGGCGCTCGTCGGGCGTGGCGACATAGCAGCCTTCGCTGCCCAGCTTGAACGCCACCAGCCTGATGCCATACGACAGCAATTGGTCGACGATGGCGTCGCGCTCTTCCAGGCCGGTCAGCATGGCAACGTCTTCCCAGCTTGGCAGGCAGATGTCGCACAGCTTGAAGGCCTCGACCATCTTCTCGCGGGCGCGTTCCAGCGGCCACAGGCGCAGCCGCAGGTTGGTGTCCAGCGAGGTCAGCACGCCGTGCTTGCGCGCATGGGCCATTGCCGCCAGGCCGCTGTCGCAGGCGCTTTCGCTGATGGCCAGGCTGATGCCGGACAGGTGCAGCACGCGGGCGCCGGCGATGGCGTCCAGCGGCAATTGCTGCGGCGTGTAGCGGCTGGCGGCCGAGCCGGCGCGCAGGTAATGGAAGTGGTGGCCGGCGTCGTCATGGGTGACGAAGTAGATGCCGGTCGAGGCGCCCGGCATCACGCCGACATGCTCGGTGCCGACCTTTTCGGCCTGCCACAGGTCCAGCAGGTTGCGGCCGAAGTGGTCGTCGCCGACCGCGCTGATGTAGGCGCAATCGGCGCCCTGGCGGGCGGCGGCGATGGCGAAGTTGGAGGTGTCGCCGCCGAAGCCTTCCAGGTAATTGCGCGACTGGGAAATGCTTTGGTTGAATTCCACCATGGCTTCGCCGTAGGCGAGGATCTTGTTGCTCATGTTCTTGGCTGTGCTGGCTGCGGATGGGTCAGAAGAAGGTCTGGACGATGTCGATCACGTCGAACTTGCCGTCCACCACCGGCAAGTGACGCCACTTGTCGAAGGTCAGGCAGGGGTGCGAGATATCGAAGGCGAGCATGTCGCCGACCTTGATGTCGTCGCCGGCGGCGATCCTCAGGTAGGCGTGCTGGTCCATCATGCCGGTCACTTCCCAGTGCGCGGGCGTGGCCGACGGCAGGCTGTCGCTGCCCGGACGGAAACGCGCCACCGGCAGCGGCAGGCCGGCATCGAAGGCGGCGTCGCGCTTGCCCAGCGCGATGATGGCCTTGTCGGCCTCGGGGATCGACTGCACGTAGGCCCACAACTGCAAGGCCGGCTGCAATTGGCTGCGCATGCTGTGCGCCACCGGGTTGCGCACCTGGATCTGCGCCTGCGCGGCGCGGTAGATGCCGACATCGTGCGTCAGGTAGCAGCCGGGGCGCAGCACTACGTCGAGCGGCACGCCGATGTCGGCCTGGGCGAATTCTTCGGCCACCACGTCGTACCAGGCCGAACCGGCGCCGGTCAGCACCGCCGGGCCGCGCGCCACGCGCCTGGCCAGCAGGCCTTGCTGCGCGAGTTCCTTGGCGCAGGCCACCGCGCGCTGCAGGAATTGGCGGATGTCCGTTTCTTCCTTGAGTACGCCTTCATACACTTCCACGCCGGCCAGTGCGATGCTGTCCCAACGCTTGACGGCTGCCAGCACGGCGGCTTGTTGCTCATCATTGCGTACACCGGTGCGCCCGCCAGCCGGGCCCAGTTCCAGCAGCACATTCAGGGTTTGGCGGCGCTCGGCGAAGAAACGGCCGAGCTGGTCGACCAGATCGGCCGAGTCGACCAGGCAAAAGAATTCGAAAGCGGGATCGGCCAGCAGCTCCGAGATGATCGCCATGTTGCGCTTGCCCACCAGCTGGTTGGCCATGATCACGCGGCGCACGCCGTGGCGGTAGCCGGCCAGGGTCTGGTGCGCGGTGGCCAGGGTGATGCCCCAGGCGCCGGTGTCGAGCTGGCGCTTGAACAGCTTGGGCGCCATGGTGGTCTTGCCGTGCGGCGCCAGCTTCACCTGGTACTGGCCGACGAAGTCCTGCATCCACTTCAGGTTGTGGGCAAGCTTTTCTTCATAAAGGACGGCGGCCGGCAGGCTGATGTCTTCGTTGAGCAGGTTCCATTTGACCGCACCCGCCTGTTGCGGCGCCAGCGGTTGCTCCAGGGGACCCAGGCCCTTGTTTACAGGGTCGATGATGCCGCTCTGATAAGCAATTTGGTAGTTTGTATCATTCATCGCAATTATTCCTGTAAAAATTGGATTGACGTAATAATACCCTTGAATTTACTATGTTTTAATCGTGTTAGTAAATAACATAAATTATTTGAAAGAAACGCCCGCGGCACATTTTGCACATGCTGCAAGGTAACGCGCGGCAACCCGGCGCACAACCTGCATCCCTAATCTTCGACCCGATTTCATGGCGCACACTTTCGACATCGTCTCCCGCATCACCGAGCGCAGCAGCACCTTGCGCCTGGCCGAACAGAAAGTGGCCGAAGCCATTCTGGGCGACCTGTCGTCGGCCGCCAGCGCCAGCATCGGCGAATTGGCGTCCAAGGCCGGCGTCTCCGTGGCCAGCGTGACGCGTTTCGCCAAGGCCATGGGTTGCCGCGATGTGCGTGAATTCAAGTTCCTGCTGGCGCAGGCGGTGGCCGTGGGGCAGCGCTTCTTCGACGGCGCCAAGGCCGCGCCTTCGGCGCAGCCGCCGGAACTGGCCGATGTGGTCTACAACGATATCCATGCGGTGCTGGAACTCAACCGCGCCATGCTCAATCCGGACATGCTGATGGCCGCCGCCGGCCTGTTGCGCGATGCCCGCATGATCTACTGTTTCGGCATGGGCGGCGGCTCCACCATGATGTCCGACGAGGCGCGCTATCGCCTGGTGCGCCTAGGGCGCCCGGTGGCCACCTATCACGACGCCATGCTGCAAAAGATGGTGGCCGCCACGCTGGACAAGAACGACGTGCTGCTGGTGTTTTCCACCACCGGCAATGTGCCTGAACTGCTGGCCAATTGCGAGGTGGCGCGCGAATACGGCGTCAAGATGATCGCCATTACCGCACTCGGTTCGCCGCTGGCGAAGATGGTCGACGTGCTGCTGCCGATCAAGACGCTGGAAACCGACCTGATTTTCAAACCGTCATCATCGCGCTACGCGATGATGGTCACGCTCGACATGCTGGTGCTGGAGCTGGCCCTGCTGCAGAAAGAGAACAGCCAGGAACGCCTGCGCCGGCTGAAATACGTGCTCGATACGCATCGCGGCGGAGGCGATCGCCACCAGCCGCTGGGAGACTGACATGAGCTTTGCCAATTCCACTTCCAATGCCACCGCCACCGCCACCGCCGCGGCTGCCGGCCGTTGCGACACGCTGATCCGCAACGCCCTCGTCATTGACGGCACCGGCGCCGATCCGGTCGCCGCCGACGTCGCCGTGACGGCCGGCCGCATCGCCGCCATCGGCCAACTGTCGGGCTGGCAGGCGCACGCCACCATCGACGCTAGCGGCCGCGTGCTCTCGCCCGGCTTCATCGACGTGCATACGCATGACGACACCAACGTCATCCGCACGCCCGAGATGTTTCCCAAGCTGTCGCAAGGGGTGACCACCGTGGTGGTCGGCAACTGCGGCATCAGCGCCGCGCCGGTGAGCCTCAAGGGCGATCCGCCCGATCCGATGAACCTGCTGGGCAAGTCCGAGGCCTTCCATTACCCGACCTTTGCCAGTTATGTGGCGGCGGTCGATGCCGCGCAGCCGTCGATCAACGTCGCCGCGCTGGTCGGCCACACGGCGCTGCGCAACAACCACATGGACCGCCTCGACCGCGCCGCCAGTGAACCGGAGATCGCCGGCATGCGCGCGCAATTGCGCGAGGCGCTGGAGCATGGCGCGCTGGGCCTGTCCACCGGCCTGGCCTACGGCAACGCCATCAACGCGCCTACCGCCGAAGTGCTGGCGCTGGCCGAGCCGCTGGCCGAGTTCGGCGCCATGTACGCCACCCACCTGCGCAGCGAATTCGCCGACATCCTCGAGGCCATGGACGAGGCCTTCCGCATCGGCAAGCATGCGCGCGTGCCGGTGGTGATCTCGCACCTGAAGTGCGCCGGCGTCGAGAACTGGGGCCGCAGCGGCGAAGTGCTCAAGGCGCTGGAGCTGGCCGGCAAGCATCAGCACGTCGGTTGCGACTGTTATCCCTATACCGCCAGTTCGTCGACCCTGGACCTGAAACAGGTGACCGACGCTTACGATATCCAGGTCACCTGGTCCGAGCCGCATCCGGAGCAGGGCGGCAAGATGTTGAAGCAGGTCGCCGCCGAATGGCAGCTTGACCTGCATGCCGCGGCCGCGCGCCTGATGCCGGCCGGCGCCGTCTACCACTGCATGGCCGACGATGACGTCAACCGCATCCTGTCCCATCCGGCCACGGTGATCGGTTCCGATGGCCTGCCCAACGACCCGTTGCCGCACCCGCGCCTGTGGGGCGCTTTCCCGCGCGTGCTCGGCTATTACAGCCGCGAGCAGAAGCTGTTCTCGCTGGCGGCGGCGGTGCGCAAGATGACCGGCCTGTCGGCGCTGCGTTTCGGCTTGCACGAGCGCGGCTTCGTGCGGCAAGGCTATTGGGCCGACCTGGTGCTGTTCGATGCCGATACCGTGCGCGACGCCGCCAGTTTCACCGACCCGATGCAGCCGGCGCACGGCATCGATGCGGTCTGGGTCAACGGCAAGCTGGCCTATCGCGGCAGCGACAAGAAGGCCACCGGCGAGCGCGCCGGGCACTTCCTGGCGCGCTCGCCGCGCACGGCGGAGGCCGGGCAGGCCTTCGCGCACGATTAAGCAGTGCCAGCAGGAATCCGAACAACAAGAACGTAAGCCAATCGCAAACCGGATGCCCTGTCGCAGGCGCATTCATTTTTATCAAAGGAGCAGTAATGAGCATTCAACGATTCGGTGTGGAAGGCGGCAGCGGTACCGGCGGCCAGCATTTGCCGTTTGCCCGCGCGGTGGCGGCCGACGGCTGGCTGTATGTGTCCGGCCAGGTGGCGATGGAAAATGGCGAAGTGATCGACGGCGGCATCGTCGCGCAGTCGCACAAGGCCATCCAGAACGTGCTGGCGATCCTGAAGGAAGCCGGCTACGGTCCGGAACACGTGGTGCGTTGCGGCGTCTGGCTGGACGATCCGCGCGACTTCCAATCCTTCAACAAGGTGTTCAAGGAATACTTCGGCGCCAACCCGCCGGCGCGCGCCTGCGTGGTGTCGAGCATGGTGGTGGACTGCAAGGTCGAGGTCGATTGCGTGGCGTTCAAGCGCTGACCGGCGACGCACCGGTGGCGCAGCGGGTTCAAGATGCGTCGCCGCAGATGCAGATGAGTTGGCGAATTAAATAAAGAGCCGGCAGGGGAGCCGTATGCCGGCAGGTGTTTTTACCTTCTGAAGAGGAGAGCCAGATGGAGGCTGTACAAGGAACCGCGCTGCTGGTGTACGCACTGGTGGCGGTGATCGCGCTGATCGTGCTGATCGCAAAATTCAAGATGAACCCGTTCATCGTCCTGATCGTCGTCTCGCTGGTACTGGGCCTGGCCGTGGGCATGCCGATGGGCAATATCGTCAAGGCCTTCGAAACCGGGGTCGGCGGGGCGCTGGGGCACATCGCCCTGGTGGTGGGCCTGGGCACGATGCTGGGCAAGATGATGGCGGAGTCTGGCGGCGCCGAGCGCATCGCCAATACGATGATCCAGGCCTTCGGCGAGAAGAATGTGCACTGGGCGATGATGGTCGTGGCCTTCATCGTCGGCTTGCCGGTGTTCTTCGAAGTCGGTTTCGTGCTGCTGGTGCCGATCGCCTTCAACGTGGCCAAGCGCACCGGCACCAACATGGTGCTGGTGGGCATTCCGATGGTGGCGGGCCTGTCCGTGGTGCACGGCCTGATCCCGCCGCACCCGGCGGCGCTGCTGGCGGTGACCGCCTATAGCGCCGACATCGGCCACACCATCATGTATGCGCTGATCGTCGGCATCCCGACCGCGATCATCGCCGGCCCGATCTTCGGCAAGCTGATTTCCAAGGTGGTCATCCCCAATCCGGACAATCCGCTGGTCGCACAGTTCGTCGAAGAGCACAAGAAGGATCGCCAACTGCCGGGCTTCGGCATCACGCTGTTCACCATCCTGTTGCCGGTGGTGCTGATGCTGATCGGCAGCTGGGCCGACCTGTTCTTCGCGCCCAAGACCTTCGCCAACGACTTCCTGCGCCTGATCGGCAATTCGGTGATCGCGCTGCTGATCGCCACGCTGGTCAGCTTCTGGACTTTCGGTCGTGCGCGCGGTTTCGGCGCCGACCAGATCCTCAAGTTCACCAACGAGTGTCTGGCGCCGATCGCCAGCATCACCCTGGTGGTGGGCGCCGGCGCCGGTTTCGGCCGCATCCTGATGGATGGCGGCGTGTCCAAGGCCATCGTCGGCATCGCCACCGACGCGCACCTGTCGCCGCTGCTGCTGGGCTGGTTCGTCGCCGCGCTGATCCGTGTGGCGACCGGTTCGGCCACCGTGGCGATGACCACCGCCTGCGGCATCGTGGCGCCCATCGTCGCCAGCGTGCCGGGTACCCGTCCCGAGCTGATGGTACTGGCCACCGGCGCCGGTTCGCTGATCCTGTCGCACGTCAACGACGGCGGTTTCTGGCTGGTCAAGGAGTACTTCAACATGACCGTGCCGCAAACCTTCAAGACCTGGACCGTGATGGAAACCCTCGTTTCCGTGGTGGCGCTGCTGTTCACGCTGGCGCTGGCGACCGTGGTCTGATCTGGCATGGCATCATCCCATCCTGTTGCCGTGATTGGCGCAGTATGACAAAAGCAAAAGGCCGCATTTGCGGCCTTTTGCTTGGGTGCGGCGGATGGAATGGCGATGCGGGGGTCAGAAGGGAAAGCGTGAATCGTCAAAACGCGGATCGGGGCCGTTTTCCACTTTCTGCACGGTGCCCTGGTCGGTGAAATAGACTGTCATCTGCGAATTCCATACGCCGCTTTCCTTGAAGCCGTAGTTCCATGCTTCGTACGGGATGCGCGCGTAGCGGGTGATCTCGGTCGGGCGGCCGACCCGGTGCAGCACATCTTCTTTCGTATCCTGGCCGACCCGGATGGCGCGGAAGTTTTCGATGGTCCAGACTTGCTGGTAGGAAACCAGCCGGCGGTCGGGGCCGATGCGGGCCATATACTGGTATTGGCCGAAGGCGCCGGCGCCGTATTCGAACAGGCGGGTATTGCCATCCTGATAAACGTTGGTCGGCGGCCCCAGGCGGGCCAGGACTTGTTCTTCAGCCTCGCCGGGCGCCACCGGCGGCTGGAACAGCGACGCGCATCCGGCCAGCATTGATGTCGCGGCGAGTACGGCCGCCAGCATCATGCGCGGGCGGCGCGGCAGGGGGAATGGGCTATGCATTGCTTGTCGTCCTGAAGTTTATTGTAATTCCGTCATTGTAGTGCCGCCGGGAAAGTGGTGTATAGGGCTGTTGCCAGCCTGTCGGGCGTGCGATGGCTCTTCCATGCAGTGATACGCCTTCTATCCGGTTGTCTCTAAGTATTTGAATAAACTGGTTTTTGCTATATACTTCCGCGTCTGGCCATTTTGGCCGGAATTCAATTTTTTGTTCACGGTATGCAGGGCCCGGATCGGTCGCTCCGCACACCGCTTGTGAAAGGTAAAACAGCATGTCCATCGAAAAAGCAGCCAAGGCTGCCATTATCTCCGATAACGCCCGTGGCACGAACGACACCGGTTCTCCTGAAGTGCAAGTTGCGCTGCTGACCGCGCGCATCAACGACCTGAACGGCCACTTCAAGGAACACAGCAAGGATCACCACTCCCGCCGCGGCCTGATCAAGATGGTTAACCGTCGCAAGAGCCTGCTCTCCTACCTGAAGGGCAAGGATGCCGACCGTTACCGCGCACTGATCGAAAAACTCGGTCTGCGTAAGTAATTTGACTCCGCGTTTCCATCCGTTTCACGGGTCATAGCCAGAATGCCTGCGTCACCAGCTGACGCGGGCATTTTGTTTTTTTACGATTCCATGGCTGCATGCGGAATCGTTTCCGCCTGCGGCATTGGCGGAAGTTTCCCGGCTTGAGTGCGGTTGGCAGGTCCGGATCAACGTTTCAGTCTCATCGTGGCGCAGTATGGCCACGTTCGTCGTAAGCCGCATGCCGATAGGTTGCGGCTGTGGTGAGGTGAACGACAGCGCCTGAAAATCTGTCGGCAAAAGGAACCCGCGCACCGTGGACACAGTCGGGGCCGGCTCCATAAAAGAAAGGAAATACCGTGTTTAATAAAGTTACCAAGACCTTCCAGTATGGCCAGCACCAAGTCACGCTGGAAACCGGCGAAATCGCCCGCCAGGCCTCCGGCGCCGTGCTGGTGTCGGTTGAAGACACCGTCATCCTGGCTACCGTGGTGGCCCGCAAGGAAGCCAAGCCCGGCCAGGATTTCTTCCCGCTGACCGTCGACTACATCGAAAAGACCTATGCGGCCGGCCGTATCCCCGGCGGCTTCTTCAAGCGCGAAGGCAAGCCCTCCGAAAAGGAAACCCTGACTTCGCGCCTGATCGATCGTCCGATCCGCCCGCTGTTCCCGGAAGGCTACCTCAACGAAGTCCAGGTGATCGTGCACGTGCTGTCGGTCAACCCGGAAATCGATCCTGACATCCCGGCGATGATCGGCTCCTCGGCCGCGCTGTCGCTGGCCGGCATCCCCTTCAACGGCCCGGTGGGCGCGGCCCGCGTGGGTTACATCGATGGCCAGTACGTTCTGAACCCGACCACCAGCCAGCTCAAGTCCTCGCAGCTGGACCTGGTCGTGGCCGGCACCGAAACCGCCGTGCTGATGGTGGAATCCGAAGCCGAGCAACTGTCCGAAGAAGTGATGCTGGGCGCGGTCGTGTTCGGCCACGAGCAATCGAAGGCCGTGATCGAAGCCATTCATGCACTGGTGCGCGACGGCGGCAAGCCGGAAGTCCAATGGACCGCACCGGCCAAGAACGAAGCGCTGATCTCGCGCGTGTCGCAACTGGCCGAAGGCCCGCTGCGCGAAGCCTACCAGACCAAGGACAAGCAAGCCCGTACCGAAAAGCTCAAGAGCGTATCGGCGCAAGTCAACGAAGCGCTGGTGGCCGAAGCCGTGGCCAACGGCACCGTGGCTGCCGATGCCGCTGAAGTCGGTTCCATCCTGTTCGACCTGGAAGCCAAGATCGTGCGTTCGCAGATCCTGGAAGGCGAGCCCCGCATCGACGGCCGCGACACCCGCACCGTGCGTCCGATCTCGATCCGTACCGGCGTGCTGCCGCGTACCCACGGCTCGGCCCTGTTCACCCGCGGTGAAACCCAGGCGCTGGTCGTGGCCACGCTGGGCACCGCGCGCGACGAGCAGAAGATCGACGGCCTGCTGGGCGAGTACACCGACCGCTTCATGCTCCACTACAACATGCCTCCGTTCGCCACCGGCGAAACCGGCCGCGTCGGCACCCCGAAGCGCCGCGAAATCGGCCACGGCCGCCTGGCCAAGCGCGCCCTGCTGGCTGCGTTGCCGGCAGCCGACGAGTTCAGCTACTCGGTGCGCCTGGTGTCGGAAATCACCGAATCCAACGGTTCCTCGTCGATGGCTTCCGTCTGCGGCGGCTGCCTGGCGCTGATGGACGCCGGCGTGCCGATGAAGGCGCACGTGGCCGGCATCGCCATGGGCCTGATCAAGGAAGGCAACAAGTTCGCCGTGCTGACCGACATCCTGGGCGATGAAGACCACCTGGGCGACATGGACTTCAAGGTGGCCGGTACTGCCGAAGGCATCACCGCGCTGCAGATGGACATCAAGATCCAGGGCATCACCAAGGAAATCATGCAGGTGGCGCTGGAGCAGGCCAAGGAAGGCCGCCAGCACATCCTGGGCAAGATGCAGGAAGCCGTGCCTGCCGGCCGTGGCGAGCTGTCCGACTTCGCGCCGCGCCTGATCACCATCAAGATCAACCCCGAGAAGATCCGTGACGTGATCGGCAAGGGCGGCGCCGTGATCCGCGCGCTGACCGAAGAAACCGGCACCCAGATCGACATCAGCGACGAAGGCGTGGTCACCATCGCTTCCGTCGACGCGTCGGCAGGCCAGGAAGCCAAGCGCCGCATCGAAGAGCTGACCGCTTCGGTCGAAGTGGGCAAGGTCTACGAAGGCACCGTGTTGAAGCTGCTGGACTTCGGCGCGATCGTCCAGGTCCTGCCGGGCAAGGATGGGCTGCTGCACATCAGCCAGATCGCCAACGAGCGCGTCAACGCCGTGGCCGACTACCTGAAGGAAGGCCAGCAAGTGCGCGTGAAGGTCCTGGAGACCGACGACCGCGGCCGCCTGAAGCTGTCGATGAAGGCTGCGCAAGCTGAAGAGGCGCCGGAAGCGGCTGCTTCGAACGAAGCCCAGTAAGACCTGCTTGCCAATGCCCGGCCCTGGCGCCGGACATGAGCAACGCTTGAACATCCCCCGTGGCCGCAAGGCTGCGGGGGATGTTCTTTTGTGGGCCGCTTGCTTGGGTTGCTTATTGGGGGGCTTATTGGGTAATGCTGTTCAGTCAAGCCTTCCATCTGCAACTCGTCATCCCGGCGAAGGCCGGGATCCAGTGTCTTTCGTTGCGCCTCAATGGCCGTTGAATGACGAATGACGCGACGCTGGACCCTGACCTTCGTCAGGACGACGGGGAAATTTCGGCTTAACTGAACGGCATTAGGGCTTATTGGGCCGCTGATTGGGACCGCTTACCAGGGCGGCTGGGGTATGACAAAGTGGCCAAGTGCTTTCGAACCAAATTTGTGAGATTCTGTCCGTCTGCATTGAGGAAGATCAAATTTCTTCGCGGCCGCAATGTCATGGGGAAAGCGCGGCCGGGCAACGCAAGCAGATCCGAATAGAGAGTAGGGGACAGCGCCGCCGCGGCCGACAGGCCGGGGTCGCCATAAAAACAATTTACTTTTGAAAGGAAGCCCATGCCCCACATCGTCATCATCGGCTGCGGTTTCGGCGGACTGGCCGCCGCCCGCGAACTGGCCGGCGCGGATGTGCGCATCACCATGATAGATCGCAGCAACCACCACCTGTTCCAGCCCTTGCTGTACCAGGTCGCCACCGCAGGCCTGTCGGCCCCGGCCATCAGCGCCCCCATCCGCAACATCCTGTCGGGGCAACGCAATGTCACCACGCTGATGGCCGATGTCGTCTCCATCGATGTCGATGGCAAGTCGGTCTGCCTGGAAGACGGCACGCGCATCGGCTACGACCACCTGATCGTGGCTGCCGGTTCCACCCACAGCTATTTCGGGCGCGATGAATGGGCCGGCCTGGCGCCGGGCCTGAAGACGCTGGAAGACGCCTTCGACATCCGCCGCCGCATCCTGATGGCTTTCGAATATGCCGAGCGCGAAACCGATATGCGCCGCCGCCAGGAGTGGCTGACCTTTACCGTCATCGGCGGCGGCGCCACCGGCGTGGAAATGGCCGGCACCCTGGTCGAGATCGCGCGCCACACGCTGCGCGGCGAATTCCGCAACATCGACCCGCATTCGGCGCGGGTGGTGCTGATCGAGGGCTCGGACCGCATCCTCGGCGCCTATCCGCCCGACCTCTCCGAGAAAGCGCGCGAGCAACTGCAAAAACTGGGCGTGGACGTGCGCACCGGCAGCCGGGTGGTGCATATCGACGAGCAATGCGTGCGCTATGCCAATTTCGACGGCGAGCAGACGCTGGCTTCGCGTACCGTGATCTGGTCGGCCGGCGTGGCGGCTTCGCCGCTGGGCAAGTCGCTGGGCGTGGAGCTGGACCGCGCCGGCCGCGTGCCGGTGTCGCCCGAGTTGAACATCGCCGGGCGCGACGACGTCTATGTGATCGGCGACCTGGCGGCCGCCCAGTCGGATGGCAAGCCGGTGCCCGGCGTGTCGCCGGCGGCCAAGCAGATGGGGCGGGTGGCTGCGCGCAACATCAAGAACCGCATCGCCAACCGGCCGCTGCAAGCCTTCAGGTACCAGGACTACGGTTCGCTGGCCACCATCGGCCGCAAGGCGGCCATTGCGATGGTCGGCAAGTTCAAGTTCTCAGGTTTTCCGGCGTGGCTGTTCTGGCTGTTCGTGCACGTGTACTTCCTGATCGGTTTCCGCAACCGCGTGATGGTGATGAGCGACTGGGCCTGGGCCTACCTGACCTTCAAGCGCAGCGCGCGGGTCATTTCCAGCACCATGCACGGGCAACAGGAGACGCCGGACAAGAAGACACTGCTTGAGTAGGCGCCTGCCCGGCGTCTGGTGTGTGGCGTGCGGCATCCGGCGGTAAAGGCAAAGGCCCTCGTGTTTGCATGTGCAACACGAGGGCCTTTGCCTTGCGCTTCCGTTTTGTTTTTCCATCCAGCCCCCAAGGGCATGTATTACCCATACAACCTTGCTTTCCCATCGGAGGCGGCATGCCGGCCGGCGTCCTTGGCGTATGTGCCCTGTATCAACGAGGTCTTGCTGCGCAAGCTGGCCTTGACCTGCAGCACATGGCCGGACAATCCGTGCCAATGCAGGGATGGACGCGCGATCAGATAGCCTTGCACGCCGGCGGCGCCGGCGCCTAGCGCCGCCTCCAGCTTGGCGGTCGTATCGATGCCTTCCGCCACCACGCTCGCGCCGCGCGCCTTGCACACGCTCGCCATCTGGCGCAGCAGTTGCAGCGGCAGCGCGCCATCGGCGGACTCTTCCAGCACGGACTTGTCGAACTTGACGATATCGGCGTGCACCTTGTCCAGGATAGCCAGCGAACCGGGCTCCTTGCCGATATCGTCCAGCGCAATGCGAACGCCCAGCAGTTGCAGGTGCTGAATCAGCGCCAGCGCGCCGGCCTCCGAGGGGAAGGTGCTGGTTTCCGTGATTTCGATCACCAGCCGTTGCGCCAGGTCGGGACGATCCTCGAGATGCGCCATCAGTTCGCTCCACCAGCTTGTAATCACAAAGGAGCGGGCCGAGACATTGCAACCCAGGCTCAGCGCCTCGCTGTCAGCCAATGCTCCCAGGGTGGTCCACAGCATGCTGCGGTCGAGGCGGTCCACCAGGTCCAGGCGTTCCAGCGCCTGGATCGCATCCGGCACGTTGTAGTCGCCATGCGCGGCTTTGGGGCCCAGGCGCCGCAGCAGGCATTCGTAGTACATCGAGGAGCCGGCTTCGGAAGATCCGTCCGTGGTGACCGGCTGGAAGGCAACCGCCAGCTTGTTCAGGCGGAGATCGTCCAGCAGGCTGTTGGCCAACAGCACATCTTCCCGGAAGGCCTGTTCGGAAACGCCTGCCACGAGGTGTCGGGGCGCATCGCCGAGGTTGTTGCTGATGTTGTTCCACATGGTTGCTGGCTCCTGTTCTTGTTTCAACTCTTGCCGGCCCTTGAGGCGGGCCGTTCGAGTGGCTGTGAAACCGGTTGGCGGCACAGCAAATTCAGTATAGGAGGCCAGGCGGATTTGCCCTATCTGACAAGAATGAATAGCTTTTCAATCCTATCGGACTAGTACTAAATGACTTTCCGGAGGCAGCGTTGGCAGCGCATACCCGCGTAAAACGGGCGCGCATTGGGGATTCTGAGGGGGAGATGCGGCGGCCCAGGCGCAACGATCCTGGGCCGCCGTTGCCGCGCACGGCTTCAGCCTTCCAGAGCCAGCAGGGCGAAGCTCGCCAGCCAGTGGCCGCCGCTGTAGTGGCTGCCTACCACATGGTCGAGCGAGGCCGCGATATGGCGTTCGGCCGCGGCGCCGATGGCCGCGCGCGCCGGATGGTCGGCGTGCAGGTTGCGCAGGATATGCTTCATGCACCAGGCGCGCGACAGGTTCAGGCCGTCGAGGTGGGCGATCTTGGGATCGGTGCGGTCGCTCACCGTGGCCGGCTGCATGAGTTGAGCGATGTCGGCGATGCGCGGCAGGTAGTTGTCGAACCAGGGCTGGAAGCCACCGTCCGGCAGCGCCTTGGTCATCAGCAGCGCTTCGGTCAGTGCGCCGGAGATGTATTCGTCGCCGCCCGGCTCATAGTGCGCGGGGTAGTCGGTGTCGTTGGCGTAATAACGCCTGGCGGCATCGATGATGGCGGTTTCGAGTTCGGCGTCCTGAATATGGCGGGCCTGGTCCAGTGACAGGGCCAGCGCGAATGCGGTGTTGTAGTGGGTGCCGACGCGGATCGGATAGGTCAGCTTGGACAGGTAGTCCAGCAAGCGGCGACGGATTTCGGCGGTCAGCGGCCGCATCGCTTGCCGCCATGCGGCTGCGTGCGGCAGGGCCGATTGCGCCAGTTCCTGGTCCAGCGCCAGGATCCAGCCGAAGCCGTAGGGGCGTTCAAAGGATGCGCGGCCGCCCGCGCGGAAATATTCGGTCTCGCGCTCCATCGACTCGGGCGTGAAGTGCTCGTCGAAGATGGCGACGATGTCGGCCCTGGCCGGCAGTTCCGGATACAGGCGCGCGCAGCGCAGCAGCAGCCAGTAGCCGTGCACCGCAGAATGCCAGTCGTAGCAGCCGTAGAACACCGGATGCATGGCGCGCGGCGACAGCACGTCATGCTCGCCGTTGAGCACGTGCATGATGTGGTTGGGATATTCCTGGCGCAGGTAGGCCAGCGGCATGCGGGCGAAGGCTTCGGCTTGTTGGATGTTCAGTTGCATGAAGGGACTCCTTGAAACGACCGTGACCGCCGCAGGGCGGCCACGGTGAGGGACGCTGCCGGGATGACCGGGATCAGCGGAAAGCGAGGAAGTACATCAGGAACACATTGACCGTGAGCAGTGTCAGCGCGGTCGGGATCTGCACCTTGATCACCTGGTACTTGTTCTTCAGTTCAAGCAGCGCCGCCGGCACGATGTTGTAGTTGGCCGCCATCGGCGTCATCAGCGTGCCGCAGTAGCCGGAGTACATGCCGATGGCCACCAGCGGCGCCGGGTCGGCATGGTGCCCCAGGATCAGGAAGGGCAGGGCGATGCCCGCGCTCATGACCGGGAAGGCGGCGAAGGCGTTGCCCATCACCATGGTAAACAGCGCCATGCCGACGCAGTAGATCACCACCACCAGGAAGCGGTTGTCCGGGTTGACGAACAGGCTCACCACCTGTTGCACCGAGTTGCCGGTCTTGGCGGCGACGAACACGCCGCCCAGCATGGCCAGCATCAGCGGCAGGATCGCGGCCCAGCCGATCGAGTCCACCAGCCGGCGCGACTGGCGCACCGCTTGCAGCGGCGTGCCGCCGGTCAATGCCCAGCCTGCGAGCAAGGCGCAGATGCAGGCCACGCACAGCGCCGCCAGCGTGAGCTGCTTTTGGTCGAGCAGGAACACCTCGCCGACCGAGACGCCCTTGAGCAGCACGGTACAGGCCACCGTGATCACCGGGATCAGCACCGCGGGGAAGAACAGCCAGTTGCCCAGGCGCTTGGCGGAGGCCACGCGCTCTTCATGCGTGGTGCTGGCATAGGTTCCCATGGACAGCAGGCCGGTGCCGGCGATGAGCGAAATGATGATCACGGTGGCGCCGATGATGCGATACGCCATGGATTTGCCGAGGTTCTCGACCAGCAGGTCGCCGAACAGGAACACGGCGCCGAACAGGAACCAGAACAGGGCGGTGGTGTAGCGCTTGGGGTTGCCCTTGTCGCGCAGGGTCATGCCGACCAGCAGCATGACGATGAAACCGATCAGGTAATAGATGCGGTTGATGGTAATGAGCGTGGTCATGCCGGCACCTTGGATGGGTTGGATTGGGTGGCTTTCCAGGCGTCGACGTCGCGGCGGATGGAGGCGTCGAGGCGGGTCAGGCGGAACAGGTGGATCACCAGCGCCGACAGCGCGGTGGGGATGGCCCACAGTCCGATATGCAGCGGCTCGATGTTGGCGATGCCGTTTTCCTTGAGGAAGGCATCCATCAGCAGCACGGCGCCGAAGGCGATGAAGATGTCTTCGCCGAAGAACACGGCGATATTGTCGCAGGCCGCCGAGTGGGCCTTGATCTTGTCGCGGATGTGTTGCGGCAGGTCTTCGCCGTAGGCGTTGACGGCGGCGCCTTCGGCCATCGGCGCCAGCAGCGGGCGCACGGTCTGCGCCTGGCCGCCGAGGTAGATCAGGCCCAGCGCCGCGGTGCCTTCGCGCACCACGAAGTACAGCATCAGGATGCGCGCCGAGGTGGCGCTGGCGATGCCGGCGATCCACGCCTGCGCACGCTCCTTCAGGCCGTAATGTTCGAGCAGGCCGATGATCGGCAGGATCAGCAGGAAAGTCGCCAGCGAGCGGCTGTTGACGAACTTCTCGCCGAAGGTCTCCAGCAGCATGCCGAAGTCCATGCCCACCGCAAGCCCGGTGGACAGACCGGCTACGGTCACCACCAGCAGCGGATTGAAACGTAAGGCAAAGCCGGCCACGACAATCGGTATCCCGATCAGCGGCAGCAGAGTCGTGCTCTCCATGAAAAACTCCCTTGTGTTGAAAGATGAGAAACGTAATGGCGATTGCAAGGCCTGTGCCAATGCCGCCAGCCGGACATCGCCGGTGGCACTTCCAAGGCCTCGCTCTTTTACTGCTGGGACTGCGGTTGCGACTGCTGGAAACGAAATGACAAGCGGAACAGCAAATGGGACAACAAGCGGGACAGCCAGCGAAAGCCGGTGTGCAATCAGGCGTATTTACACGGCCGCTCGCACGGCGATGCGTTCGCTGTGCAGGCGTGCACGAATCTGGCGCGCAAACTCCAGCGCATGCGGCCCATCGCCGTGCAGGCATACGGTCTGCGCGTTGACGCTGACGATGCTGCCGTCGATGGCCTTGACCTGCTTGTCCTTGACCAGCGACAGCGTCTGCGCGATCGCCGCTTCATCGTTGTCGATCATGGCGCCGGGCTTGCCGCGGCTGACCAGGCTGCCGTCGGCTTCATAGGCGCGGTCGGCGAAGACCTCTTCGACCGCGGCCAGGTCGGCATGGCGGGCGGCGGCGATGAGTTCGCTGCCGGCCAGGCCGACCAGGCTCAGTTCAGGGTTGAAGGTGCGGACGGCGGCGCAGATGGCGTTGGCCAGCACCGCGTCCTTGGCGGCCTGGTTGTACAGCGCGCCATGCGGCTTGACGTGCGTCATGCGGCCGCCTTCGGCGCGCACGATGGCGTCCAGCGCGCCGAGCTGGTACAGCATGCCGCTGAAGATGTCCTCGGGCGGCAGGTGCATGGCGCTGCGGCCGAAATTTTCGCGGTCGGGGAAGCTGGGATGGGCGCCGATGGCGACATGGTTTTGCATCGCCCAGCGCACGCTGCGGCGCATGGTGGCCGCATCGCCGGCATGCCAGCCGCAGGCGATGTTGGCGGAGCTGACCAGGGTCAGCAATTGCTCGTCGGTGTCGCAGCCTTCGCCGAGGTCGGCATTGAGGTCGATATGCATGGCGTCTCCTTATTTTCGATACAGCGTCGCGCGCGACCAGTCCAGCGCGGCCATCGTGTCGCCGATGGAATCCAGATAGCGTTGTTGCTCTTGACGGGCCGCCAGCGCGCCTTGCATGTCGCAAGGTTCCAGGCGCAGGGTGGCGTTGAGCGGCGCTTGCGCCAGCTTCCACAAATCGGCGTCGATCACCACGCCGATTTTCGGATAGCCGCCGGTGGTTTGCGCATCGCCCAGCAGGATGATGGGCTGGCCCGACGGCGGCACCTGGATCACGCCGGGCACCACGCCGTGCGAGAGCATGTCGCGGCTGTGCTTGCGCTTGAGCGGCGCGCCTTCGAGGCGGCAGCCCATGCGGTTGCTGTTGGGCGTGATGCGCCATGCATGAGTCCACAGCGCAGTTCTGGAGGCCTGGGTGAATTGTTCGAATTCGGGGCCGGGCAGGACGCGCAGCGTCACGTGCCGGCTGTTTTCGTCTTCGTGCAAGGCCAGCCCGCTCCAGCGCGGCGAGCGCATGCCGAAGGCGGGGCCGCCGACGGCGGCATTGGCTGGCCCGGCATGGCCGATGGCGAGCTGGTCGCCTTTGCGCAGGGCGCGCCCCAGGTGGCCGCCGAAGCCGGCCTTGAGGTCGGTGCTGCGGGAACCCAGCACCAGCGGGACGTCGATGCCGCCGGCCACGGCCAGGTAGGTGCGCATGCTGTGGCGCGGCGCTTGCCCGGGACTCTCCGGAGGCATCGGCGCCAGTTTGAGTGTGCTGCCGGCGCGCACCGGAATGCTCCAGCAGGCCGCGACCGGTTTGCCGTCCAATGTGGCGCCGATGTCGTCGCCGCCCAGGGCGATGCGGGTATCGGCGGCGAAGCGGATCTCGCATGTGCCCATGGTGATTTCGATGCCGGCCGCGCCGCTGGGATTGCCCACCAGCAGGTTGGCCGTCGACAGCGCCAGCGTATTGAGCGCGCCGCCCGGATGGATGCCGAGCCGGCGGTGGCCATGGCGGCCGAGGTCTTGTACGGAGGCCAGCATGCCGGGTTGGAGGATTTCTATCATGGTTCCACGCGCTCCACGGTAAAGCGCACATGGTCGCCGGGGCGCAGCAGCGTCGGCGGATCTTGCGCGGGATCGAACAGGGGGAGGGCGGTGCGGCCCAGCAGTTGCCAGCCGCCCGGCGAGGCCATGGGGTAGATGCCGGTCTGCTCGCCGCCGATGCCGACCGAGCCGGCCGGGATCGAGACGCGCGGTTCGGTATGGCGCGGGGTGGCCAGCTCCGGCGCCAGCCCGCCCAGGTAGGCAAAGCCGGGCAGGAAACCGATGAAATAGACCACGTAGTCGCCGCCGCTGTGGCGCTTGACGACTTCGTTGACGGACAGGCCGGTGTGGCGCGCTACCGCGGCCAGGTCGGGGCCATCCGCACCGCCGTAGACCACCGGGATCTCGACGGTGCGGCCTTGCGCGCCGGCGGCGCCGAGCTTGGGCCAGAGCTGGCCGATGCGTTTGGCGAGCGCATCGACTCCGATGGCGGGGCGTTTGAGGATCAGCGTCAGGTTGTTCATGCCGGGCACGACTTCGTCGACCTCATCCCAGGCGGCGGCCAGTTCGGCCAGAGCCCAGATGCGTTGCTGTTGCGAAAGCGTCGCCGGCGCGGGCAGGCTGCAGAGCAGCGCGCTGTCGCCCAACGGATGAATCTGAGGTGCTTGCATGTGTCTCGCCTCGTCTGTTTGTTTTGAGAGGTACGGGGAATTGCGTATTACCTGCTTTTTTTTTGTGGATATTACATTCCGAACAAAATATAAACAATATGTCGATAAATTATTTATTTGTCCTTGCGATATAGTGTTGCCATTTCGACGCTCAGGTAGGACAACAGCCATGAATAACGAGACGCAAAGACTCGGCCAGCATGCTGCGGGGGAAACTTCCGCGCAGCCAAAGGCGACCAAGATCGTATCTTCCCAGCACCTGGTTTCGGAGCGCAGCGCCGAGCTGTCCGAGCTTGAGTATGCGCTGATCATGGCCAGCAACGCGTTCAACCGCTGGATGGTGCGCTGCATGGCCGCGGCCGGGGCCAAGGATATGACTGCCATCGAGGTTTCCCTGCTGCATCACGTCAACCACCGCGAGCGCAAGAAGAAGCTGGCCGATATCTGTTTTGTACTGAACGTCGAAGACACCCATGTGGTCACCTATGCATTGAAGAAGCTGGTGAAGGCCGGTTACGTGTGCAGCGAGAAGGCCGGCAAGGAGCTGCTGTTTTCGGCTACCCCGGCGGGGCAGGCGCTGTGCATGAAGTACCGCGAGGTGCGCGAGCGTTGCCTGATCGAGGTACAGGCCGAGAGCGGCATTCCCAACCAGGCCATCGGCGAGGCCGCGCAACTGCTGCGCAATGCCTCCGGCCTGTATGACACGGCGGCGCGCGCGGCGGCATCGCTGTGAGCCGATCACTATAGAAAAGGATAGAACATGCGAGCGATAGAAATTAAGGAATATGGCGGCCCCGAGGTATTGCAACTGTGCGAGCGTGCGCTGCCGGCGCTCAAGCCGGGAGAAGTGCTGATCAAGGTGCATGCGGCCGGGGTCAACCGTCCGGATGTGTTCCAGCGCACGGGGAATTATCCGGTGCCGCCGGGCGCCTCGGACTTGCCGGGACTGGAAGTGGCGGGCGAGATCGTCGAGGGCGACCTGGCCGGCAGCGGTTTCAGGAAGGGCGACCTGGTGTGCGCGCTGGTGCAGGGCGGCGGCTATGCCGAGTATTGCGCCGCGCCGCTGGCACAGTGCCTGCCGGTGCCTAAAGGATTGAGTGCGCTGGAGGCGGCGGCCTTGCCGGAAAACTATTTCACCGTCTGGAGCAACGTGTTCGACCGCGGCGCCCTGGTGGCAGGCGAAACCTTGCTGGTGCAGGGCGGCTCTTCCGGCATCGGCGTGACCGCGATCCAGATCGCGAAGGCGCTCGGGCATCGCGTGTTCGCTACCGCCGGCAGCGCCGAGAAATGCCGCGCCTGCGAGGAGCTTGGCGCCGAGCGCGCGATCAATTACAAGACCGAGGATTTCGAAGCGGTGGTCAAGGAAGCGACCGGCGGCATGGGCGTCAATGTCATTTTGGATATGGTCGGCGGCGACTACCTGCCGCGAGAAATCAAGGCGCTGGCCGACGATGGCCGGCTGGTCTTCATCGCCCAGCTCGGCGGCAGCAAGGGGCAACTGGACATGGGGCAGGTGATGCGCCGCCGCCTGACCATCACGGGGTCGACGCTGCGGCCGCGCCCGGTGAGCTTCAAGGCGGCCATTGCCGCCAGCCTGCGCGAGCGCGTCTGGCCGCTGATCGAGGCGGGCCGGATCAAGCCGGTGATCCACCATGTCTTCCCGCTGGAGCAGGCGGCGCAGGCGCACGCCATGATGGAAAGCAGCGCGCACATCGGCAAGATCATGCTGCAGCTGTAAGCCCGGCCGATGGGCGCGGTTTGACCGTCTTTACGCCAACCGGCTACAATACGAGGTTATCCAAATTGAATACCAATCTCGTCAGAACACTATGCGGCGCAAACTCGTAGCGGGTAACTGGAAAATGAACGGCAGCCTGGCTGCCAACGCGGCCCTGGTTGCCGGCATCAAGGAAGGCCTGCCCGCGCAGGCATGCGACGTGGCCGTTTGCGTTCCCGCGCCGTACCTGGCGCAAGTGCAGGCGGCGCTTGCCGGTTCGGCGGTTGCACTGGGCGCGCAGGATGTTTCCGCGCATGCTTCGGGCGCCTATACCGGCGAAGTCTCGGCGGCCATGCTCAACGAGTTCGGTTGCCAATACGTGATTATCGGTCACTCCGAGCGTCGCGCCTATCATGGCGAGTCCGACGCCGCCGTGGCGGCCAAGACGGTTGCTGCGCTCAAGTCGGGTTTGACCCCGGTGGTGTGCGTCGGCGAAACGCTGGCGCAGCGCGAGGCCGGCAAGACCAACGAAGTGGTGGGCGGCCAGCTGGATGTGGTGCTGGAAGCCCTGGATGCCGCGGATGTCGCGCGCATCGTGGTGGCTTACGAACCGGTGTGGGCGATTGGCACCGGCAAGACGGCCACGCCGGAAATGGCGCAGGAGGTGCATGCCATGCTGCGCGCGCGGCTGGCGGCCAAGAGTGTCGAGGCTGCGGCCAAGGTCCGCATCCTGTACGGCGGCAGCATGAAGCCGGACAATGCGGTGCAGTTGCTGGCGATGGCCGATATCGATGGCGGCCTGATCGGCGGGGCGGCGTTGAAAGCGGTGGATTTTCTGGCAATCGTTCAGGCTGCGGCCTGAGCTGTAAAGGGTTTGTCAGCCGGAGGCGAGATACTTCCGGCTGCGGGCGAAATATCAAGAGTGAGAGTGGATAGGCTGAAATGAATACTTTGTCTTTGGTTGTGGTTGTAGTTCAGGTGCTGGCGGCGCTGGCGATTATCGGTCTGGTGCTGCTGCAGCATGGCAAGGGCGCGGACATGGGCGCGGCGTTCGGTTCAGGCGCCTCCGGCAGCCTGTTCGGCGCGACCGGTTCGTCGAACTTCCTGTCGAAGTCGACCGCCGTGGCTGCTGCGATCTTCTTTGTGGCGACGCTGGGCCTGGCCTTCATCGGCAACCATCGCGTGTCGCAAAGCGGCGGCGTGATGGACAACCTGCCGGTTCCGGCGGCCGCGCCTGCCGCGACATCGCAAGCCGCGCCGGCCGCGCCGGCGGCCGATGCTGCCAAGCCGGCTGACGCATCGAATCAGATTCCGAAATAAGCTTTTGCGGATTCTGAAACAATGCGCAAATAAGCATGGAAGAATCGCTGTTTTCAGCTGATTGTGCATTGAACAAGAGTAACAAATGCAGGTACAATAGCAGTCTCAGGCCGACGTGGTGAAATTGGTAGACACGCTATCTTGAGGGGGTAGTGGCGAAAGCTGTACGAGTTCGAGTCTCGTCGTCGGCACCATAGAAATGAATCAAAAGCCAGCGAAGGCCAGTGCGCCTGAGCTGGCTTTTTGTCGAGGAAGTTTCTGATTGATATTGAGAATCATTCCCATCGATTAAAACCAACGTAAGCGGCCAATCGTGAACCTCGAAAATTACTTCCCAGTCCTTCTGTTTATCCTCGTTGGCATCGGTGTCGGTGTCGCTCCCCAGCTCTTGGGGCGTCTGCTTGGTCCTCACAAGCCTGACGTGCAAAAAACATCTCCTTACGAGTGCGGTTTCGAAGCGTTTGAAGACGCGCGCATGAAGTTCGACGTGCGCTATTACCTGATCGCCATCCTCTTCATCCTGTTCGATCTGGAAACTGCGTTTTTCTTCCCGTGGGGCGTGTCCGTGCGTGAGTTGGGCTGGGCTGGTTTCGTCACGATGATGGTCTTCATCGCTGAATTTGTCGTCGGGTTTTGGTACATCTGGAAAAAGGGTGCCCTGGATTGGGAGTAAGCCATGTCTATTGAAGGCGTATTGAATGAGGGGTTTGTTACCACCTCGCTGGATAAGGTAATCAACTGGACCCGCACCGGATCCCTGTGGCCCATGACCTTCGGTCTGGCCTGCTGCGCAGTTGAAATGATGCACGTCGGCGCTTCGCGTTACGACCTCGACCGCTTCGGCGCGGTGTTTCGTCCGTCGCCGCGCCAGTCCGACCTGATGATCGTGGCCGGCACGCTGTGCAACAAGATGGCGCCGGCGCTGCGCAAGGTCTATGACCAGATGCCGGAGCCGCGCTGGGTGATTTCAATGGGCTCGTGCGCCAACGGCGGCGGCTACTATCACTATTCCTATTCGGTGGTGCGCGGCTGCGACCGGATCGTTCCGGTCGACGTTTATGTGCCGGGCTGTCCGCCGACTGCTGAAGCGCTGCTGTACGGCGTGATCCAGTTGCAAAACAAGATCAAGCGCACCAACACCATCGCGCGCTAAGAGGGCAGTATGACAACAAAATTGGAAACTCTCGAAGCAGCCCTGCGCAACGCGCTTGGAGGGTATCTTCAGAACCTGACGGTGGCGCTCGGTGAAGTCACCGTGGTGGTCAAGGCCTCCGACTATCTTTCGGCCATGCGCGTCCTGCGCGATCACGCCGATACCCGTTTCGAACAACTGCTCGACCTGTGCGGCGTCGACTATTCGACCTACGGCGACGGCGCCTGGGACGGCCCGCGCTTTGCCGCGGTGTCGCACCTGATGTCGATCGCGCACAACTGGCGCGTGCGCGTGCGCGTGTTCGCGCCGGACGACGACCTGCCCATCGTGGCCTCGGTTTCCGGCATCTGGAATTCGGCCGGCTGGTACGAGCGCGAGGCTTTCGACTTCTACGGCATCCTGTTCGACGGGCATGACGACCTGCGCCGCATCCTGACTGACTACGGCTTCATCGGCCACCCGTTCCGCAAGGACTTCCCGGTGTCGGGCTATGTCGAGATGCGCTACGACGCCGAGCAGCGGCGCGTCATCTATCAACCCGTAACGATTGAGCCGCGCGAAATCACGCCGCGCATCATTCGTGAAGAAAACTACGGGATCAAATAATGGCTGAGATTAAAAACTACACGCTGAACTTCGGTCCGCAGCACCCGGCAGCGCACGGCGTGCTGCGCCTGGTGCTGGAGCTGGACGGCGAAGTCATCCAGCGCGCCGACCCGCACATCGGCCTGCTGCACCGCGCGACCGAAAAGCTGGCCGAGCAGAAGACCTACCTGCAGTCCGTGCCTTACATGGATCGCCTGGACTACGTCTCGATGATGTGCAACGAGCACGGCTATGTGATGGCCATCGAGCGCCTGCTGGGCCTGGAAGTGCCGCTGCGCGCCCAGTACATCCGCGTGATGTTCGACGAGATCACCCGCCTGCTGAACCACCTGATGTGGATCGGCGCGCACGCGCTGGACGTGGGCGCGATGGGTGTGCTGCTGTATGCCTTCCGCGAGCGCGAAGACCTGATGGACTGCTACGAAGCCGTCTCCGGCGCGCGCATGCACGCGGCGTACTACCGTCCGGGCGGCGTCTATCGCGACCTGCCGGACACCATGCCGCAGTACAAGGCATCGATCGTGCGCAATGACAAGGCCATCCGCGCCCTGAACGAAAACCGCCAGGGTTCGCTGCTGGACTTCATCGAAGACTTCACCAACCGTTTCCCGACCTATGTCGACGAATACGAAACCCTGCTGACCGACAACCGCATCTGGAAGCAGCGCCTGGTCGGCATCGGCGTGGTGTCGCCGGAACGCGCGCTGCAGATGGGCTTTTCCGGCCCGATGCTGCGCGGCTCGGGCATCGAATGGGATCTGCGCAAGAAGCAGCCGTACGAAGTGTACGACCTGCTGGACTTCGATATCCCGGTCGGCAAGAACGGCGACTGCTACGACCGCTACCTGGTGCGCGTGGCGGAAATGCGCCAGTCGAACCGCATCATCAAGCAATGCGTCGAGTGGCTGCGCAACAACCCGGGCCCGGTGATCACCGACAACCACAAGGTTGCGCCTCCGAAGCGGACTGAAATGAAGTCCAACATGGAAGACCTGATCCACCACTTCAAGTTGTTTACCGAAGGTTTCCGCGTGCCGGCGGGCGAGGCCTATGCCGCCGTCGAGCATCCGAAGGGCGAATTCGGCATCTACCTGGTGTCGGACGGCGCCAACAAGCCTTACCGCCTGAAGATCCGCGCGCCGGGTTTTGCCCACCTGCAGGCCCTGAACGAAATGGCCAAGGGCCACATGATTGCCGATGCCGTCACGATCATCGGCACGCAGGACATCGTGTTTGGTGAAATCGACCGATGATGTCGAATAAAAGGCGGGCTTCCGTAAGAGCCCGTCCAGTTTGGGGAATATCCAATAAAACCGCGCACAGTGATGCGCATGGATGGCCAACGCTATGCTGTTAAGTCAAGAAGCTCTCAAGAAAATCGATCGCGAACTCGCGAAGTATCCGGCCGACCAGCGCCAGTCCGCGGTCATGTCCGCGCTGCGCATCGCCCAGGTTGAACACGGCTGGCTGCCCGCCGAGCTGCAGCAGGAAATCGCCGATTACATCGGCATGCCTGCGGTTGCGGTGCAGGAAGTGGCCACCTTCTACAACATGTTCAATACCAGCCCGGTAGGCAAGCACAAGATCACCGTGTGCACCAACCTGCCGTGCCTGCTGTCGGGCGGCGAGCGCGCTGCGCACCACCTGAAGCAGAAGCTGGGCGTGGATTACAAGGAAACGACTGCGGATGGCCAGTTCACCCTGATGGAAGGCGAATGCATGGGCGCCTGTGGCGACGCGCCTGTCATGCTGGTCGATAACCACCGCATGTGCAGCTGGATGTCGGACGAAAAGATCGACGCGCTGCTGGAGGAACTGAAGAAATGACTTGCCTGCACGACCGCCACATCAAACCGCTGATCCTCGCCGGCCTGAACGGCGAGAACTGGCACCTCGAAGACTACGTCAAGCGCGGCGGCTACGAGTCGTTGAAGCGCATCCTCACCGAAAAGATCGCTCCCGAACAGGTCATCGCCGACCTCAAGGCATCCGGCCTGCGCGGCCGCGGCGGCGCGGGTTTCCCGACCGGCCTGAAGTGGAGCTTCATGCCGCGCCAGTTCCCGGGCCAGAAATACCTCGTCTGCAACACCGACGAAGGCGAACCGGGCACCTTCAAGGACCGCGATATCATCCGCTACAACCCGCACGCGCTGATCGAAGGCATGATCATCGGCGGCTACGCGATGGGCATCACGGTCGGCTACAACTACATCCACGGCGAAATCTTCTCCGCCTACGAGCGTTTTGAAGAGGCGCTGGAAGAGGCGCGCACTGCCGGCTTCCTGGGCGACAACATCCTGGGTTCGGGCGTCAACTTCCAGTTGCATGCGCACCACGGCTATGGCGCCTACATCTGCGGCGAGGAAACCGCGCTGCTGGAGTCGCTGGAAGGCAAGAAGGGCCAGCCGCGCTTCAAGCCGCCATTCCCGGCCAGCTTCGGCCTGTACGGCAAGCCGACCACCATCAACAACACCGAAACGTTCGCGGCCGTGCCGTTCATCTTCCAGGTCGGCCCGCAGGCCTACGCCGAGATGGGCAAGCCGAACAACGGCGGCACCAAGATCTTCTCGATCTCGGGCGACGTCGAGCGTCCGGGCAACTACGAAATTCCGCTGGGCACGCCGTTCTCGACCCTGCTGGAACTGGCCGGCGGCATGCGCGGCGGCAAGAAGATCAAGGCGGTCATTCCCGGCGGCTCGTCCGCTCCGGTGATCCGCGGCGACGTGATGATGGACACCACGATGGACTACGACGCCATCGCCAAGGCCGGCTCGATGCTGGGCTCGGGCGCGGTCATCGTGATGGATGAGACTCGTTGCATGGTCAAGTCGCTGCTGCGCCTGTCGTACTTCTACTACGAAGAATCGTGCGGCCAGTGCACCCCGTGCCGCGAAGGCACCGGCTGGATGTACCGCATGGTCGAGCGTATCGAAAACGGCCACGGCAAGCTGGAAGACCTGGACGTGCTCAATTCGGTGGCCGACAACATCCAGGGGCGCACCATCTGCGCGCTGGGTGACGCGGCGGCGATGCCGGTACGCGCATTCATCAAGAATTTCCGCGAAGAGTTCGAATACCACATCGAGCACAAACACTGCCTGGTTCCGGCATACATCTGACGGGCAGGGGATGCCCGGCTGCGGAACAAGCCGCCGGGTGTCATTAGCAAAGAATATTTAGCTTGGGCAAACAGCCATGGTTGAAATCGAAATAGACGGCAAAAAAGTTGAAGTGCAAGAAGGCAGCATGGTCATGGATGCTGCCAACAAGCTTGGCACTTACATTCCTCACTTTTGCTATCACAAGAAACTGTCCATCGCGGCCAACTGCCGCATGTGCCTGGTCGAGGTCGAGAAGGCCCCGAAGCCGCTGCCTGCCTGCGCCACGCCGGTGACCGCCGGCATGATCGTGCGCAGCGCCAGCGAAAAGGCGGTCAAGGCCCAGAAGGGCGTGATGGAATTCCTGCTGATCAACCACCCGCTGGATTGCCCGATCTGCGATCAGGGTGGCGAGTGCCAGCTGCAGGATCTGGCGGTCGGCTACGGCAGTTCGACCTCGCGCTACGAAGAAGAAAAGCGCGTGGTGGAACCGAAGGATGTCGGCCCGCTGATTTCCATGAAGGAAATGAACCGCTGCATCCACTGCACCCGCTGCGTGCGCTTCGGCCAGGAAGTGGCCGGCGTGATGGAGCTGGGCATGCTGGGCCGCGGCGAGCATTCCGAGATCACCACCTTCGTCGGCAAGACCGTCGACTCCGAACTGTCGGGCAACATGATCGACCTGTGCCCGGTCGGCGCGCTGACCTCCAAGCCGTTCCGCTACAGCGCACGTACCTGGGAACTGTCGCGCCGCAAGTCGGTGAGCCCGCACGACAGCGTCGGCGCCAACCTGATCGTCCAGGTCAAGGGCGGCAAGGTCATGCGCGTGCTGCCGTTGGAGAACGAAGAAGTCAACGAATGCTGGATCTCCGACAAGGACCGCTTCGCCTATGAAGCGCTGGACAGCGAAGATCGCCTGACCAAGCCGATGTTGAAGCAAGACGGCAAGTGGCAGGAAGTGGACTGGCAGACCGCGCTGGAATATGTCGCGCACGGCCTGCGCAACATCCGCCACGAACACGGCGCGGATAGCATCGCCGCGCTGGCTACCCCGTACACCACGCTGGAAGAACTGTCGCTGCTGCAAAAGCTGGTGCGCGGCATCGGCTCGGACAACGTCGACTTCCGCCTGCGCCAGTCGGACTTCGCGCTGGACGGCCAGATCAAGCCGTGGCTGGGCATGTCCATCGTCGAATTCTCGGAGCTCAACCGCGTGTTCGTGATCGGCTCCTTCCTGCGCAAGGATCATCCGCTCTTGGCCGCGCGCCTGCGCCAGTCGGCCAAGAGCGGCGCCAAGATCAATGTGCTGCACGCCACTGACGACGACCTGCTGATGCCGGTCGCCAACAAGATCGTGGCAGCGCCGTCCGCGTGGCTGGCCGCGCTGGGTGAAGTCGCCGTCGCCGTGGCCGAGGCCAAGGGCGTCGCCGCTCCCGCCGCATTCGCCGGCGTGACTGCATCGGACGCCGCCAAGGCAACCGCCGCCAGCCTGCTGTCGGGCGAGGCCAAGGGCGTGTTCCTGGGCAACGCCGCCGTGCAGCATCCGCAAGCGTCGCAACTGCATGCCGCCGCGCAATGGATCGCCGAACAGACCGGCGCCAAGCTGGGCGTGCTGACCGAAGGCGGCAACGCCGTCGGCGGCTACCTGGCCAATGCCGTGCCGGTCGCGGGCAAGGGAGCCAACGCGCTGGCCGCATTCGCACAGCCGCGCAAGGCCTACCTGCTGCTCAACGCCGAGCCGGAACTGGACAGCTACAACCCGCAAGCCGCGCGCGCCGCGCTGAACCAGGCCGAGATGGTCGTGGTGATGTCGGCCTACAAGCATGGCGCCGACTACGCCGACGTGCTGCTACCAATCGCGCCGTTCACCGAAACCGCCGGCACCTTCGTCAACGCCGAAGGCCGCGCACAAAGCTTCAACGGCACCGTCAAGCCGGCCGGCGATGCGCGTCCGGGCTGGAAGGTCCTGCGCGTGCTGGGCAACCTGCTGGAACTGGAAAACTTCGAATACGACACCGCCGAAGCCATCCGCGACGAACTGCTGGGCAAGGAAACCGACCTGTCGGCGCGCCTGAACAACAGCGCTTCGCTGCAACCGCAAGCCGCTGCCGCCGCGGCCTGTGCGCTGGAGCGCGTGGCCGACGTGCCGATCTACTTCGCCGATGCGATCGCCCGCCGTTCGCAGCCGCTGCTGGAGACCACTGACGGCCAGGCGCCCAAGGCATGGCTGTCGGCCGCGCTGGCCGCCAAGCTGGGCATCGCCGCCGGCGACCGTGTCAACGTAAAACAAGGCCAGGGCAGCGCCGTGCTGACCGCGGCCGTCGATAAGAAACTGCCGGAAAACGTGGTGCGCGTCGCAGCAAGCCATGCCTCGACCTCTGCCTTGGGCGGCATGTTCGGCGCAATCGTCGTGGAGAAAGCGTAATGGATCACCTGATCGCCCAAATCAATACCGCCGGTCCGGCCTTGCTGGGGCCGTACCTGTTCACCTTCGTGTGGACGCTGGTCAAGATCCTGGTGGTGATGGTGCCCCTGCTGATCTGCGTGGCGTACATGACCTACTGGGAGCGCAAGCTGATCGGCTGGATGCACGTGCGCCTGGGCCCCAACCGCGTGGGCCCGGCTGGCCTGCTGCAGCCGATCGCCGACGCCGTCAAGCTGATCTTCAAGGAAATCTCGACCCCGGCCAAGGCCAACAAGGTGCTGTTCTACCTGGCGCCGGTGATGACCATCATGCCGGCGCTGGCCGCCTGGGCGGTGGTGCCGTTCTCGCCCGAGCACGTGCTGGCCAACGTCAACGCCGGCCTGCTGTACCTGATGGCGATCACCTCGATGGAAGTCTACGGCGTCATCATCGCCGGCTGGGCCTCCAACTCGAAGTACGCGTTCTTGGGCGCCATGCGCGCCTCGGCGCAGATGGTGTCCTATGAAATCTGCATGGGCTTCTGCCTGGTGGTGGTGCTGATGGTGTCGGGCAGCCTGAACATGACCGAGATCGTGCTGGGCCAGACCCGCGGCCACTTCGCCGACATGGGCCTGAACTTCCTGTCGTGGAACTGGTTGCCGCTGCTGCCGATCTTCGTGATCTACCTGGTGTCGGGCATCGCCGAAACCAACCGCCACCCGTTCGACGTGGTGGAAGGCGAATCCGAAATCGTGGCCGGCCACATGATCGAATACTCGGGCATGTCGTTCGCGATGTTCTTCCTGGCCGAATACGCCAGCATGATCCTGATCTCGATCCTGACCGCCTTGTTGTTCTTCGGCGGCTGGTCGTCGCCGATCTCCGCGCTGGACTTCATCCCGGGCTGGATCTGGCTGGGCATCAAGACATTCTTCTTCCTCTCGGTGTACGTCTGGGTGCGCGCTTCGTTCCCGCGCTACCGCTATGACCAGATCATGCGCCTGGGCTGGAAGGTATTCATTCCGCTGACGCTGGTCTGGCTGGTCGTGGTGGCCGTCTGGATGCAGACGCCGTGGAATATCTGGAAATAAGATTGAAGGCTGAGGCTAAAAATGGAAGCGATTAAGGATTTTTTCGGCAGCCTGATGCTTCGGGAGCTGTTCAAGGGCCTGGCCCTGACCGGGCGCTACCTGTTCAAGCGCAAGATCACGGTGCAGTTCCCTGAGGAAAAGACGCCGCAGTCGCCGCGTTTTCGCGGCCTGCACGCGCTGCGCCGCTATCCGAACGGCGAAGAGCGCTGCATCGCCTGCAAGCTGTGCGAAGCGGTGTGCCCGGCGATGGCCATCACCATCGAATCGGAGCAGCGCGCCGACGGTTCGCGCCGCACTACCCGTTACGACATCGACCTGACCAAGTGCATCTTCTGCGGTTTCTGCGAAGAGTCCTGCCCGGTCGATTCGATCGTCGAGACGCACATCCTGGAATACCACGGTGAAAAGCGGGGCGACCTGTACTACACCAAGGAAATGCTGCTGGCAGTGGGCGACCGTTACGAAAACGAAATCGCCGCAGCCCGCACCGCGGACGCAGCGTACCGCTGATCCGCATTCCCGCCGCCGGCGTTGGCCGAACGACGGGGAAGGGCGGCAAAGGCCTCCGGAAACGGGGCCGATGCGGCAAGAACCGAATGCGTGCATCGGTAACAGATGTATTGCGATGGAACCCGGCCCAGCCGTGGTGCCGTGCTGACTGAACCAACTTCTGGTTGATTATGGAATTTAAAACTGTCTTGTTCTACGTGTTCTCGGTGATCCTCGTGATCGCCGCAGTGCGCGTCATCACGGCCCGCAATCCGGTGCATGCGGCCCTGTTCCTAGTGCTGTCGTTCTTCTCGGCAGCCGGCATCTGGATGCTGCTCAAGGCCGAGTTCCTGGCCATCGTGCTGGTGCTGGTCTACGTCGGGGCGGTGATGGTGCTGTTCCTGTTCGTGGTGATGATGCTGGACATCAACCTGGACAAGATGCGGGAAGGCTTCTGGGGCTATTTCCCGCTGGCCGCCACCATCGGCGTGATCATCGTGCTGGAAATGGCCGCCGTGCTGCTGCGCAGCTTCTGGACTTCCGATTCGCAGGTGCCGGCCGTCTCCGACACCATCGGCCAGACTAAGCCGCTGGGCATGCTGATCTACACCGAATATGTGTACGCGTTTGAAATCGCGGCCGTGATCCTGCTGGTGGCCATCGTCGCCGCCGTCGCCCTGACCCTGCGCAAGCGCAAGGACACCAAGTACTTCGACCCGGCCAAGGCCGTCAAGGTCAAGGCCTCGGACCGCGTGCGCCTGGTCAGCATGAAGGCCGAGTCGACCCGCAACAACGGCGCCCAGGACGGCGCCGGCGACGGCACCCCGGCTTCCGGACAACAATCTTAAGAAGGGCGGGAAGACAACATGGCAATTACGCTCTCTCATTACCTGATCCTCGGCGCGATCCTGTTCGCGATTTCGATCGTCGGTATTTTCCTGAACCGCAAGAACGTCATCGTGCTGCTGATGGCCATCGAACTGATGCTGCTTGCGGTCAACATGAACTTCATTGCTTTCTCGCATTACCTCGGCGATGCGGCCGGACAGGTTTTCGTGTTCTTCATCCTGACCGTGGCGGCGGCCGAGTCCGCGATCGGTCTGGCGATTCTGGTGGTGCTGTTCCGTAACCTGGATACCATCAACGTCGAAGATCTGGACAGCCTCAAGGGCTGACGGACCGGGCGCGGGTCGCAGTCCGAGGCTCGATTTAAATTTCATTTAAAGATGGGAGGCCCCGCGGCAACAGAGCGGGGCAGCCAATAAGCGATAAGGTTCATCATGGCGGGGCAACTTAACCCACATCTTCTTCTTGCCGTACCCCTGGCGCCGTTGGCGGGATCCGCCATCGCGGGTTTCATGGGCACCAAATTCTTCGGCAACGTGGTCGGCCGTAAGGTGTCGCATAGCGCGACCATCCTGGGCGTGCTGATCGCGGCCATCATCTCGTTCCAGACGCTGCTGGCGGTGCTGGACGGCGCCACCTACAACGGTACGCTGTACAACTGGATGACGGTGGCCGGCCTGAAGCTGGAAGTCGGTTTCATGGTCGACAGCCTGACCGCCATGATGATGTGCGTGGTCACCTTCGTCTCGCTGATGGTCCACGTCTATACCATCGGCTACATGAAGGACGACGACGGCTACAACCGCTTCTTCTCCTACATCTCCCTGTTCACCTTCTCGATGCTCATGCTGGTCATGAGCAACAACTTCCTGCAGCTGTTCTTCGGCTGGGAAGCGGTGGGCCTGGTGTCCTACCTGCTGATTGGTTTCTGGTATACCCGTCCGACCGCGATCAAGGCCAACATGAAGGCCTTCCTGGTCAACCGCGTCGGCGACTTCGGCTTCATCCTGGGCATCGGCCTGCTGCTGGCCTACGCCGGTTCGATGAACTACACCGAAGTGTTCGACAAGCGCGCCGAGCTGGCCCAGCTGACCCTGCCGGGCACCGACTGGATGCTGCTGACGGTGGCATGTATCTGCCTGTTCGTCGGCGCCATGGGCAAATCGGCCCAGTTCCCGCTGCACGTCTGGCTGCCTGACTCGATGGAAGGCCCGACCCCGATCTCGGCACTGATCCACGCCGCGACCATGGTGACCGCCGGCATCTTCATGGTGACCCGCATGTCGCCGCTGTTCGAACTGTCCGACACCGCGCTGTCGGTGATCCTGGTGATCGGCGCCATTACCGCGCTGTTCATGGGTTTCCTCGGCACCATGCAAAACGACATCAAGCGCGTGGTGGCGTACTCGACGCTGTCGCAGTTGGGTTACATGACCGTCGCGCTGGGCGCCTCGGCCTACTCGGTGGCGGTATTCCACCTGATGACCCACGCCTTCTTCAAGGCGCTGCTGTTCCTCGGCGCCGGCTCGGTCATCATCGGCATGCACCACGACCAGGACATGCGCAACATGGGCGGCCTGCGCAAGTACATGCCCATTACCTGGATCACCTCGCTCCTGGGTTCGCTGGCGCTGATCGGCACGCCGTTCTTCTCCGGCTTCTATTCCAAGGATTCGATCATCGAAGCCGCCGCCGAGTCGCACCTGGCAGGCTCCGGTTTCGCCTACTTCGCCGTGCTGGCCAGCGTGTTCGTGACCGCGTTCTACTCGTTCCGCATGTACTTCATGGTGTTCCATGGCGAGGAGCGTTTCGGCAAGGCGCACGGCCATGACGACCACCACGCTCCGACCGCGGCCCATGCCGCTCACGACGACCATGGCCATGACGACCATGCGCATGATGACCACGGCCACGACCACGACGAACACCACCATGGACTGGCCCCGGGCCAGAAGCCGCACGAGTCGCCGCTGGTGGTGACCCTGCCGCTGATCCTGCTGGCCATCCCCTCGGTCATCGTCGGCTTCTTCGCGATCTCGCCGATGCTGTATGGCGATTTCTTCAAGGGCGTGATCTTCTTCGGCGAAAACCACAAGGTCATGGAAGAACTGGCGCATGAGTTCCACGGCCCGGTCGCCATGGTGACCCATGCCTTCACCAGCGCGCCGCTGTGGCTGGCGATCGCCGGCGTGGTCGTGGCCTACTACTGCTACATGGTCAACCCGCGCGTGCCGGCCTGGTTCAAGCAAAAGTTCAGCCTGATCTACACGATCCTGGACAACAAGTACTACATGGACAAGTTCAACGACGTCGTGTTCGCCGGCGGCGCGCGCCTGCTGGGCGGCGGCCTGTCGACCGTGGGCGACCGCGGCATCATCGACGGCCTGTTCGTCAACGGCAGCGCCAAGGTGGTCGGCTGGTTCTCGAAATTCACGCGTCTCTGGCAGTCCGGCTACATCTATCACTATGCGTTCGTGATGATCATCGGCGTGCTGGGCTTCCTGGTGTGGTTCATGCCGTTCCCGTTTGGCAAATAAGCTGTAAGAAGATAACAACCATGATGCAGTCAACTTTTCCCATCCTGAGCCTTGCGATCTGGGTACCGATCGCATTCGGCATCCTCGTTCTGGCCGTCGGCCGCGACAGTAATCCGGGCCTGGCCCGCTGGCTGGCGCTGTTCGGCTCGCTGGTCGGACTGGTCGTTACTTTCCCCCTGATCCAGCATTTCGACGCGGCCGCCCACGGTTACCAGTTCGTCGAGAAGACCCCCTGGATCGACCGCTTCAACATCTCCTACTTCCTCGGCCTGGACGGCATCTCGCTGTGGTTCGTGCCGCTGACCGCCTTCATCACGGTGATCGTGGTGCTGGCCGGCTGGAAGGTGATCGAAAAGCGCGTCGGCCAGTACATGGGCGCCTTCCTGATCCTCTCGGGCATCATGATCGGCGTGTTCTCGTCGCTGGACGCGATGCTGTTCTATGTCTTCTTCGAAGCGACCCTGATCCCGATGTTCATCATCGTCGGCGTATGGGGCGGCGACAACCGCGTGTACGCGGCCTTCAAGCTGTTCCTGTACACGCTGCTGGGCTCGCTCTTGATGCTGGTCGCGCTGATCTACCTGTACTTCGTCTCGGGCGGCAGCTTCGACATCCCGACCTGGCACCAGTTGCCGTTGTCGATGCTGGAGCAGAAGATCCTGTTCTTCGCCTTCCTGGCCGCCTTCGCGGTGAAGGTGCCGATGTGGCCGGTGCACACCTGGTTGCCGGACGCCCACGTGCAGGCGCCGACCGGCGGCTCCATCGTGCTGGCCGCGATCATGCTGAAGCTGGGCGCCTACGGTTTCCTGCGTTTCTCGCTGCCGATCCTGCCTGACGCCAGCCATGCGCTGTCGGGCTTCATGATCTTCCTGTCGCTGGTGGCGGTGATCTACATCGGCCTGGTGGCGCTGGTGCAGCAGGACATGAAGAAACTGGTCGCGTACTCGTCGATCGCCCACATGGGCTTCGTCACCCTGGGCTTCTTCATGTTCAACGACCTGGCGGTGCAGGGCGGCATCGTGCAGATGATCTCGCACGGCTTCGTCTCCGGCGCGATGTTCATGTGCATCGGCGTGCTGTACGACCAGATGCATACCCGCGAAATCGCCCAGTACGGCGGCGTGGTCAACAAGATGCCGCGCTTCGCCTTCTTCTTCATCCTGTTCTCGCTGGCCAACTGCGGCCTGCCGGCCACTTCCGGTTTCGTCGGCGAATTCATGGTGATCCTGGGCGCGGTCAAGTTCAATTTCTGGATCGGCCTCTTGGCCGCCACCGCACTGATCCTGGGCGCGGCCTACTCGCTGTGGCTGGCCAAGCGCGTGATCTTCGGCGCCGTCGCCAATCACCATGTGGAAGCGCTGGTCGACGTCAACCCGCGCGAATTCCTCATCCTTGGCCTGCTGGCGATCGCCACCATGGTCATGGGCCTGTATCCGGCGATCATCACCGACAGCATCCAGACCTCGGTGACCGACCTGTTGCAGCACGTTGCGGTATCCAAGATCAACTGATCTTGACGGTTGGAAGGTGGAGCGCCGGTCAGGGCTCCACCGGTTGAAGTAGGTAAGAGGCAAGCCGGCGCAGCATGCCGGCCAAGCGAAGCGATAGTCCGGCTGCGTTTCACGGTGAGCAGGAACCTCGAAGGAAGCCAAAGGCGACAGGCGAGGGCAGCACCGTAACTAGCGGACCGGTACGCCGACGAAACGAGCGGACGAACACAAGCGGTAACTAAATGAACAACATTAATCTGATCCCTGTCTATCCGGAAATATTTCTGCTGATCGCCACTTCGGTGATCCTGCTGATCGATATGTTCCTGCCGGAAGCCAAGCGCATCATCACCTACCTGCTGTCGCTGGCGGCGCTGGTGGTTTGCGCGGTGCTGACCACCGGCGACCTCAACGGTGGCGCGACGGTCTACACCTTCAACAACATGTTCGTCTCCGACCCGCTGTCGAACCTGCTCAAGCTGTTTACCTACCTGGGCGTCGGCGTCACCCTGGTCTACTCGCGCCAATACAACAGCGTGCGCGGCATCACCGGCGGCCACCTGGGCGGCGAATACTACGCCCTGGCGCTGTTCGCCCTGCTGGGCCAGATGATCATGATTTCCGGCAACAGCTTCCTGTCGATCTACCTGGGCCTGGAACTGATGTCGCTGTCGCTGTATGCGCTGGTCGCCCTGCGTCGCGACAACGCCGCATCTACCGAAGCCGCCATGAAGTATTTCGTCCTGGGCGCGCTGGCGTCGGGCTTCCTGCTGTATGGCATGTCGATGCTGTACGGCGCCACCGGCGGTTCGCTGGAATTGAATGAAGTGTTCCGCGCCATCGTCTCGGGCACCGTCGACCGCACCGTGCTGGTGTTCGGCATCGTGTTCCTGGTGGCCGGCCTGGCCTTCAAGCTGGGCACCGTGCCATTCCACATGTGGGTGCCGGACGTCTATCAAGGTTCGCCGACCCCGGTCACGCTGCTGCTGGGCGCCGCGCCCAAGCTGGCCACGTTCGCGATCACGTTCCGCCTGCTGGTCGAAGGCATGCTGCCGCTGGCGGTGGACTGGCAACAGATGCTGATGGTCATGGCCGTGCTGTCGATCATCCTGGGCAACGTCACCGCGATCGCGCAAAGCAACATCAAGCGCATGCTGGCCTATTCGACCATCTCGCACATGGGCTTCATGCTGCTGGGCATGATGTCGGGCGTGGTGGACGGCAACCTGTTCTCGGCCGTCAACGCCTACAGCTCCTCGATGTTCTACGCGGTCACCTATGTGCTTACCACGCTGGGTACCTTCGGCGTCATCATCCTGCTCTCGCGCGCCGGCTTCGAAGCCGACACGATCGAAGACTTCAAGGGCCTGAACCAGCGCAGCCCGTGGTTCGCCGCAGTCATGATGATCCTGATGTTCTCGCTGGCGGGCATTCCGCCGCTGGTCGGCTTCTATGCCAAGCTGTCGGTGCTGCAGGCCGTGCTGGGCACCGGCCAGATCTGGCTGGCCGTGCTGGCCGTGCTGTTCTCGCTGGTCGGCGCGTTCTACTACATCCGCGTGGTCAAGGTCATGTACTTCGACGATCCGGTCGACAACGCCAAGATCGTCGCCACTCCCGACATGCGCCTGGTGCTGAGCCTCAACGGCATCGCCGCACTGGCCATCGGCCTGTGGCCGGGCCACTTGATGGATGCCTGCACCAATGCCATCGTCACCACGCTGGCGACCTTCCTCAGCAAGGTCGTCGCGTAAGGGGCGGGAGACGTGAACGTTTCCCTCTTCAGTTGGTTGGTGATCCTGTTGGCCGCTTTCGCGGCCAATTTGCCTTTCTTCAACCAGCAACTGTTCGCCCTGGTGCCGCTACGCAAGGACGACGGCTGGATCAAGCCGATCTGGGTGCGCCTGCTCGAACTGCTGGCGCTTTACTTTGCCGTGGGCATCGTCGCCCACTTCCTCGAAGCCGGCATCGGCAACGTCTTTTCCCAGGGCTGGGAATTTTATGCGGTCACCGGCTGTCTGTTCCTGGTGCTTGCCTATCCCGGCTACGTGCTGCGCTACCTGCGCAAGAAGCACGGCTGACTTCGAGCCCGGCTGACTCAGGCATGCGCGGCCATCCGTTGCGACGGGCCGCCGCGCTATCCCGCCACCCGGTTCTTCCGGCCGCCACGGGCCGGAGAGAGCCGCGCCGTTTTCCACTCACCTTCGATCTCGCGAGCCTACGATGGATGCACACCTGAGAGAAACGAAAAAAGACAGCCAACAGGTCTATGACGGCCACTTCCTGAAGGTGCAGTGCGATACGGTGACTTTGCCCGACGGCAAGGAAGCCGTGCGCGAATACATCAAGCACCCCGGCGCGGTGACCATCCTGCCGCTGTTCGACGACGGCACCGTGCTGATGGAAAAACAGTTCCGCTATCCGTTGAACCGCGTCTTCATCGAATTCCCGGCCGGGAAGATCGATCCGGGCGAGGATGAGCTGGCTTGCGCCAAGCGCGAATTGCTGGAAGAGACCGGCTATACCGCCACCGACTGGCAGCACATCTGCACCATCCACAATGCCATCGCCTATGCCGACGAGCGGCTCGAACTGTATGTCGCGCGCGGCTTGCAGGAAGGGGAGCGCAAGCTGGATGAGGGCGAGTTCCTCGATATCTACAAGGCGCCCTTGTCCGAGCTGCTGGAACAGGTGCGCAGCGGCCAGATTACCGACGTCAAAACCGTGATCGGCACCTTCTGGCTGGAAAAGATCGTCAACGGCCAATGGACGCCATCGGCGTCTTCGTCTCCTGCCGCGTGATGGAACGTTGAGACAGCCTCGTTCGTGAGCGCCAATGAAAAAGCCGCATCGGAGATGCGAATGCCGTTTCGTCAAGGATAATTCTGCAGCGCTCATCAGTGTAATGCTGAAACGCAATTCTCCTTTCTATCCGCCTGCCGGCCGTCGAATCTGGCAATTTGCGGTTGCAAACTCAACAAATCCGATGATAGGATTAGGCTCAAGGCGTCTGGGCCGGACCTGCTCCCGGGTTAAAGCAGACATGAAATGCAACACTACTTCCGCATTCCATTCATTGGGTCGGTACGTAATCGGGAGATGCTGACCAATTAAATGATTGGAGTGTCTCCATGGCCGCTACTTGCGCGCCCGCATTTTCTGCTGATGCCGCTCGTAAGCTGAAGCAATCCCTCAAAGACCGCCTCACCAAAGTTTCATCGTCGCACCTCAGCGAAGCAATTGCCTCGGCACTTGGCTTCCAGAGCAATATCGCGCTGAACAAGGCAATCACGGATGACGTGGCGCCATCGCTAGATTTGCTACAAGACCAGCCATTCTTCGCGCGGCTCGAGGCGTTGGGCTATCAGGATATTCCCCTTTTCCACCTTGTGGATATCATCGTCCGCGAAGACAACAAGGCGGAATTCCTCAATGTGCTTGAGCGAATTAGGGTGTTGGAGATTGACGATGTCAAAAACTACGACCAAATTAACCTACTGCGGCGCCGGGCTGTTGCCCTGTTCGCCAAAATGCACGGTTTAGGCTATCCAGGGTCTGCGTACACGACAGATTTACCCACCGAGATATCGATGCGATTCATGCATGGTATCGATCACGCAGCGGCAGCTGAAGGATGGGGTGACTTGGTCAACACCCGGCACCCGCAACTCGAATTTCCCAAGACTGACCATCGCTACCGTTTTTATCAACGACTGCCGCTCGCAAATGGTAAGTTCATCGAGTACAGCTTCGCGCTTGTCTCAATGCCTTACAGAGATTCTTTCCGTCATAACGAACCAGGGCCGAGCGGCCAGGAGTACGCGCGCGAAGTCGGCTGGAAGTATTCCGAGCACGACGAATCCGGTTGGTATGCGGTTGGGAAAACAAATTTGCAGCTATTCCAGCGCACAACGCCTCATCATGAAACGCTGCGGATGTGGAATACATCCTTTAAGAAATGGCTGCTCGATAACAAAACGCGACTCCTCAAGTCAGCTCGCGGCGACAAGAGGCTTGTCATCAAGGATGCGATAGATTGCCCCCACTTGCCGCTGCACGTTCAGACCTGGGAAGAGCTGCGTGAGTCCTACTTCAAAGAGTTCTCACCAAAACTATACTACCCATGGGATGACTCAATGGCAAAAGCCTTCCAGCGCTTGTTCCAGCAATGGCGGGATGAGCAAAGCACCGTGAGTTGATATTCCACGTACTATTCGAGAAATGCAAAGGAGCTGCCAGCCGGCAGCGCCTCCCCCAAAACGTGGCCAGGAGAAATTCATGAAGCGAGACTGGGATTTAATCCGCCAGCAACTGACGGATATTGAAGAAGACCGCGACGTCTTCGTCGATATTCCGAAATCTCCTCGATGGTTGGATGGAGAAACCGAGGCACAGTACCAGGAAAAGATTCGCGAATACTTTGCTACTTCGAATCGGATATGCGGGCATGTAGAACTCTTGGCGGAGGCCGGCTATATCGAAGGTATTAAGATAATTCGCGATTCGACTGGGGAATGCCACTGGGCGATTACCACGCCGAGGCTGACCATGACGGGCCACGACCTGCTCGACACCATGCGCTCCAACTCAGTGTGGACCGCGGTCAAAGACATCGCAAAAAAGAAAGGCATCGACCTCACGTTCGAGGTCATCAAGCAACTTACAGGCTTGGCGCTTAAGCAGGTGGTTGGCTCCTAGATTTAGGCCCGCTCGATTTTCTCAATCAGAGAAGCTGGTCGACCTATTTGCTGGAATAAGCGTCCTTCTTCGTTGAGATGCAGCCTTCGACGATAACCATCGTTTTCTCGGGAATTTGCAGAGGTCGTTTAGAGCGCTCACTCAATACACGCTGAGGCTGGTCAGCAAAGACTGGCGAATGGAGGAAATAGTAGCGATTGCCTTCTTTTTTCGTAGCGCGCAAGTCATTCAAAGTTGGAGAGGTCAAAATTCCAAACCGAATTTTAGTGATACCATTCCCATGGGGTAATAATTAATTAAAAATCGAAAGGGGAAGTTCGTGCAATTACGTCCGGTGCTTAGCAAGACATTCGGGGGGCTGAATAGTCGTTACTACTTCAGGCAATTTGTATTTGGCCTAATTTTCCCCGTAATGATGTACTTCGCGTCGACAAGCGGCAACCATGCATTCCAGTTGAAGCTCATTCCGCTATTCATTGTCTGCACATTGCTATATCCGTACGCGCGCTTCGTCTACGAAAGCATCGTGTCATTCATCATGGGGGACAATGTCTTCTACGTGAACGCAATTCTGATGTTGGTAGTGAAGCTATTCATGATGGGCCTATGCTGGTTCCTCTCTCCAGTCATCGCTCCAATCGGCCTGCTTTATTTGTACATCCATCACAGCCGCGCAGAGCGGACACAGTGAGACATTCGAGTTCACGCTGGTCACAAATATTATTGTCGACCGGCTGTGCCCTGATTTAGAATCGCAAAGCCGCTTCGGTTGGAGCTTAACCAGGCCCGCGTTAACGCAGGCTATTCGCATAGTATCCCCGTTGTCTTCTGGTTGCGAACAGTGTATGTGGTCGCAACTGATATAGGAGAAAGACAACCGGGGCGGCACCTACTGTTGGCAACATGCCCAATCCATTTCTTTTCCCAGCTCTAACGGATAGCTTGATACGAAATGATGTTGCGCAATTTTCGCGGCGCATTCTCGGTTTGCCCTATTCTCAGCTGCAAAAGCTGATTTATCCGCAGCCCAATTACCGAGTATTCACGCTTACAAAGCGCAATGGGAAACTCAGAAGCATTGCGGAGCCCTTCGCCAATATCAAAGCATTTCAGCTTCTGATACTAGAGTATTTAACGAAGAAAAGTAGCCCATTTAAGCCGTCCGTTCACGGCTTCGTTCCTCATAGAAGTATTTTGACTAATGCGAACGCGCACTGCTCTCCGCGGACGCAACATGTATTAAATATCGACCTGCAGGATTTCTTTCCGAGCATTTCGTTTTACCGAATTAGAGGGGTTCTGCAAAAGCGCCCCTTTAATTTCTCTCATGCAGTTGCATCAGTTGTCGCACATATTTGCACCTTTGACGGCTCACTTTCCCAAGGAGCCCCGACATCACCGTTCTTTTCAAATCTAGTTTGCCGGTCGATGGACCGCGACCTACAAGATTTGGCAAGACGACATAAGGCCGCGTACACCCGTTACGCAGATGACATTACATTTTCGTTCACTACTCGTAATTCCTTAAGTCTTCCTAAGAACATCTGCATGGAAGCGCCCGACGGTCGCGTAGTCATTGGCGCAGAATTAAACGACCTCATTACCGTTAAGCACAGCTTCGCGATTAACGCCGATAAAACTCGGCTATCCAATCGTGCTCGCCGAATGGAAGTGACAGGCTTGACCATTAATGAAAATCCAAACGTTCGACGCATATTCATTGACAGAATTCGCGGCGCATTGCGCGCGTGGGAGACGCATGGGTACAACGCCGCGCAGAGTGTATGGCAAGCCAAAGTTGCGAAATCCATACTCGCTCCTCATGAAAATAAAATCTGGAAGCGACAAACAAGAACAGGCAGCACGCCGCAACTTCGGAACTCCATTTGGGGGAAATTACTATATCTAAAGATGGTTCGCGGTGGGACTGACCCGTTATACAACCATCTGGCGGAGCGGTACAACGCAGTTGTAGAAATAGAGAAAAGCCTAGGCACATTCGTCGCCCCCAGGCTTCCAGTTGACCCCGTTGTTCGGGATGAGCGTGGTGCACGCAAAGCAGTATTTGTTGTGGAGTGGTTTGGCGATTTCGAGCTTAGCGCGACCGCTGCAGATGTAGTTTCAGGTCAGGGTACCGCATTCGCTTACCGCGAATCCAATCTTTTGATAACTTGCGATCATCTATTTGAAGCAACTGCCACTATCAAAGATAAATCCTACCCCGCAGACATTAATGCTCCGGAGATAAAGAATTTAGCGCTCTTCGCTATTCTTCCTGACATCCCCAAAAAAACGTGGCCTGTGAGGATTCTCTATCGGAATGCTTACGACGATATCGCCATACTGTGCTTCGAGGGTGAGCCACCTCCACACAAATACTTCAATCCAATGTCCGCTCCTATCACGCGGAATACAAATGGTATTTTGATGGGCTACCCAGCATATAAACAATGGAATCTTCCGGATTTCAATCGACAATCGGTTCTTAACCGATTCCTACCAGCGGCCGGTATGAGCAGCTTCACCATTACCGGTGCTGGCTCTATCAGACCAGGAAATAGTGGTGGCCCCTTTACGGACCTCGAATATCGAGTCGCTGGCATGGCACAACGTGGCTCGTATGAGGGCCGGGGGCATGACGCATGTTTATGCTTTGAAATCATCGATAAGCATCTACAGAAATGGAAGGCTTCCACCACGCTTAACTGAACGGCATTAACATCGGAGGTACGGTTTTTGTCCGTGTGGAAGCGACCGATTACATTCCCGAATAATTCGGCCCGCCGCCGCCCTCCGGCGTCACCCACACGATGTTCTGGGTCGGGTCCTTGATATCGCAGGTCTTGCAGTGCACGCAGTTCTGCGCATTGATCTGCAGGCGGTCGCTGTTGTCCTCATTCTTCACGAACTCGTACACCCCGGCCGGGCAATAGCGCGACTCGGGGCCGGCATACTGCGCCAGGTTGATCTGCACCGGCACGTTCTTGTCCTTCAAGGTCAAATGCGCCGGCTGGTCTTCGCCGTGGTTGGTGTTGGAAATGAACACCGACGACAGGCGGTCGAAGGTCAGCTTGCCGTCCGGTTTCGGATAGGCGATCGGGGCGTAGTTGGCGGCCGGTTTCAGGCATTCGTGGTCGGCATGCGCATGATGCATGGTCCATGGCGCCTTGCCGCCGAACAGCACCTGGTCGATGCCCACCAGCAGCGTTCCGGTCACCAATCCCTTGCTCATTGACGGCTTGAAGTTGCGCGCTTTGTGCAATTCCTCCTTCAGCCACGATTGCTCGAAGGCGGCCGGATAGGCGGCCAGCTCGTCGCCCTGGCGATTTTCGTTGAGGGCATTGAACGCGGCCTCGGCCGCCAGCATGCCGCTCTTGATCGCGGCATGGCTGCCCTTGATGCGCGAGGCGTTGAGGAAACCGGCCTCGCAGCCGATCAGGGCGCCGCCCGGGAACACCAGCTTGGGCAGCGACTGGAGGCCGCCGGCCGTGATGGCGCGCGCGCCATACGAGATGCGCTTGCCGCCTTCGAAGAACTTGCGGATTTCCGGATGGGTTTTATAGCGCTGGAATTCCTCGAACGGCGACAGGTACGGGTTCTGGTACGCCAGGCCCACCACATAGCCCACCGCCACCTGGTTGTTTTCCAGGTGGTACAGGAAGGAGCCGCCATAGGTATCGTTGGCCAGCGGCCAGCCGGCGGTGTGCACCACCAAGCCCGGCTGGTGCAGCTCGGGCTTGATCTCCCACAGTTCCTTGATGCCGATGGCATAGGTTTGCGGATCGCGGCCGGCATCGAGCCGGTACTTGGCAATCAGCTGCTTGCCCAGGTGGCCGCGCGCGCCTTCGGCGAAGAAGGTGTACTTCGCATGCAGTTCCATGCCCAGCTGGAATTCGGCGGTCGGTTCGCCTTCCTTGTTGATGCCCAGGTTGCCGGTGGCCACGCCCTTGACCGAGCCGTCCTCGTGGTAGAGCACTTCGGCTGCCGGGAAGCCGGCGAACACTTCCACCCCCAGGGCTTCGGCCTGCTGGCCCAGCCAGCGGGTGACGTTGGACAGCGAGACGACGTAGTTGCCGTGGTTCTGGAAACAGGCTGGCAGCAGCCAGGACGGTGTCTTGTAGGCTTTGCTGGCGGAGAGGAAAAGGAAACGGTCTTCGGTGACCGGGGTATTGAGCGGCGCGCCTTGCTCTTTCCAGTCGGGGATCAGCTCGGTCAATGCGCGCGGATCCATCACCGCGCCGGACAGGATATGGGCGCCGACCTCGCTGCCTTTTTCCAGCACGCACACCGACACCTCGCGGCCCTGTTGCGTGGCCAGCTGTTTCAGGCGGATCGCCGCCGACAGCCCGGCCGGACCGCCGCCGACGATCACCACGTCGTATTCCATCGCTTCGCGTGGGCCGTATTGTTCAAGCAAGTCTTGAGATGAAGTCATGAGTGTCCCGTAGTTTTATGAACCGCTTATTTTCGAACGATCGTGCTATTGTTAAGTATTTTTCGCCGGAACGCTAGTGGTAACTGGGGTTTTATGCGTTCCGCGAATGAAATTCCTGGCGTCGGCAGCGGCTTCGGAAGCTGCGCCGGATGTGTTTTTCGGCAATGCCGCGTATTTTATTGGATTTTGTATCCGTCACTCATACAGATATGGCGTGAGTTGATAACAGAATGTTATGCAATGCCGTCCGTGCGCGAAACAGCGGCGGCATGAGTGATCCGCAAGATGGTTCGCAATGATGCCGCAATGCAATGTCGCGCCCTGTCCGGCATGCGCAGGATGGCATGCGCAGGATGAAAAGAATTTCACTGATCGATGAATCGAATAACAGAAAGGACCATGCATGAGCAGTCACGCCACCCCCGCTTCGGCCGGACAGGAATCCGGAAAGCTGTTGTATACCTCGAAACAGGACATCCGCTGGGGCGACATGGATGCCCTTGGCCACGTCAACAACACCGTCTATTTCCGCTTCATGGAGCAGTGCCGCATCGAGTGGCTGGATGCGGTCTGCGGCGCCATGACGGTCGCCGGCCAGGGGCCGGTGATCGTCAATGCGCACTGCAACTTCCGGCGCCAGATGAAATACCCGGCCAGCATCGCGGTGGAGATGCATGCAGGGCAGATGGGGCGCACGAGTGTGGAAACTACGTATGTCATCCGCGACGCCGGCAAGCCCGAGATCATTTATGCTGATGGCGCTGCAAAAATAGTTTGGGTCGATTTCGGAAAAGAAAAATCAACTGCGCTTCCCGACGCGCTGCGACAGCTCCTGACAGGGTTGTAAGCTTCGAGAAAGGAAACTGCGACAGAATCGGCCCGGACACTCCCGAGCGAGCCGCCAGAAGAGCGGGGGAGTGGTGAGGTTCCAAAGCGCTTAGCCCGCCAAAAGATGTGCTAGCCGACAATTAAATACCTGGAGGAAGACATGACATACAAGACTCAAGCCTTGGTAGCTGCCGCATTGATGACATTGGCAATGTCGTCGCAGGCCGCCGATCCCATCAAGATCGGCGTATCCGGTCCGTACACCGGCGGTTCCGCCCCCATGGGCGCTTCCATGCGCGACGGCGTCAAGCTGGCCGTGGCCGAAATCAACGCTCAGGGCGGCCTGTTGGGACGCCAGGTGCAACTGGTCGAGCGCGACGATGAAGCCAAGAACGAACGCGGCGTGCAGATCGCGCAGGAACTGATCAACAAGGAAAAGGTGGTCGCCACCGTCGGCTTCATCAACACCGGCGTGGCGCTGGCGTCGCAGCGCTTCTACCAGGAAGCCAAGATCCCCGTCATCAACAACGTCGCCACCGGCAGCGTGATCACCAAGCAGTTCGAGAAGGACAAGGACAACTACGTCTTCCGCACCTCGGCCTCCGACCAGATCCAGGCCAAGATGATCGCCGATGAAGCGGTCGACAAGCAGAAGTACACCAAGGTCGCGATCCTGGCCGACTCCACCAACTACGGCCAGCTCGGCCGCGAAGACCTGGAAAAGGTGCTGGCTGCCAAGAAGATCACCCCGGTGGCCGTCGAGAAGTACAACATCAAGGACGTCGACATGACCGCCCAGCTGCTGAAGTCGAAGCAGGGCGGCGCGCAAGTCGTGCTGACCTACGGCATCGGTCCGGAACTGGCGCAGATCGCCAACGGCATGGAAAAGCTGAACTGGCACGTGCCTATCATCGGCAGCTGGCCGCTGTCGATGGGCAACTTCATCGACAACTCCGGCAAGAACGGCAACGGCGCGCGCATGCCGCAGACCTTCATCCAGGACGGCAACACGCCCAAGCGCAAGGCGTTCATCGAGGCTTACCAAAAGGCCTACAAGGTTGACCGCATGCCTTCGGCCGTGTCGGCTGCCCAGGGTTACGACTCCATCCTGCTGCTGGCCGCCGCCATCAAGCAAGCCAACAGCACCGACGGCGAGAAGGTTCGCGCCGCGCTGGAAAACCTCAACACCAAGGTTGAAGGCGTGGTCACCACCTATGACAAGCCGTTCACCCATGACGACCACGAAGCCATCAAGCCGGCTACCGTCGTGATGGGCGAGGTCAAGAACGGCCGCGTCGTCCTCGGCAAATAAGACGCGACTGACGTTTTGCCTGCAGCGTTTTAAGTTTGAGGGCCAGTCCTTGCGATCCGGGGACTGGCCTTTTTCACACGATCTGCCAGTGGATTGGCAATAGTGCGGCGGCGCACGCGCCATTCCAGCCGTGCCGGCCGCACCGTCAGCGCTACCCGCACGATCCACGCAGTTCAACGCCGCCATCCGGCGGCAGCCGCTTCTTGGGAAACACAATGGATATCCTGCTACAGCTGGTTTTTTCCGGCATCGCATTAGGCATGATCTACGCGGTGATCGCATTCGGTTACCAACTGACCTTCGCCACCTCCGGCACGCTTAACTTCGGCCAGGGCGAAGCCCTGATGCTGGGCGCGCTGGTCGGCCTCTCCGTGGTCGGCAACATCCACGGCGGGCCTTACCTCAACTACTGGATGATGATCCCCATCGTCCTCATCTTCGGCGCCCTGCAAGGCATGTTCGTCGAATGGATAGGGGTGCGCCCGGCCATCAAGATCAAGTCCGAATTCGGCTGGATCATGTCCACCATCGCGCTGGCCATCATCTTCAAGAACGTTGCCGAAAACATCTGGGGCAAGGACGACCTGCCGTTCCCGTCGCCGATTTCCGGCACGCCGTTCCAGGTGTTCGGCGCCAATGTGCAGCCGATGCAAGTGCTGGTGGTGATCGGCGCGCTGCTGATCATGGCCGCGGTCGAACTGTTCAACCGCAAGTCCATCTACGGCAAGGCCGTGGTCGCCACCTCCAACGACCGCGACGCCGCCGGCCTCATGGGCATCAACACCCGCATGGTGATCACCTTCTCGTACGCGCTGTCGTCGGCCACGGCGGCATTTGCCGGCGTGCTGGTGGCGCCGCTCACGCTCACCGGCGCCACCATGGGCGCGGCGCTGGGGCTGAAGGCCTTTGCGGTGGCCATCATCGGCGGCCTGACCTCAGGCATGGGCGCCATCGTCGGCGGCCTGATCCTGGGCATCGCCGAGACCGTCACCGGTTTCTACATCTCCACCGGCTACAAGGAAGTGCCGGGGCTGCTGCTGCTGCTCCTGGTGCTGGCCGTCAAACCTGCAGGCCTGTTCGGCAAAACTGCGATCAAGAAGGTCTGAAGCGATGAACAAGAAAATCCTGCTGCTCTCGATACTCGGTATCGTCGCCCTCGCCGGCATTCCCCTGGTGGTGCACAACCCGTATTACCTGCACCTGATCGAAACCATCCTTATCTACGCCATCCTGCTGTTCGGGCTGGACATCGTGGTCGGCTACACCGGCCAGGTCTCGCTGGGCCACGCCGGCCTGTTCGGCATCGGCTCGTACACCGCCGGCGTGCTGTTCTTCAAGCTCGGCCTGCCGATCGTGCTGACGGTTCCGGCCGCCATCGCGGTCACCGCCGTGTTCGGCGCCATCCTCGCGCTGCCCGCGCTGCGCGTGACGGGGCCGTACCTGGCGATGGTCACGCTGGCGTTCGGCACCATCATCCAGATCCTGATCAATGAGATGACCTTCCTCACCGAAGGCCCGCTCGGTATCAAGGTCGCCAAGCCCTTCATCGGCGGCGAGAAGATGAGCGAAGTGCAATTCTTCTACCTGGTCGCCATCCTCACCGTCATCGCCATGGGCGTGGTGCACCGCATCCTCAAGTCCAACCTCGGGCGCGCCTTCCAGGCGCTGCGCGACAGTCCCATCGCATCGGACTGCATGGGCGTGTCGGTGTACCGCTACAAGGTCTATGCCTTCATCATCAGCGCCGCGCTGGCCGGCCTGTCGGGGGCGCTGTACGCGTATTCGGAAGAGTACATCTCGCCCAATACCTACAACTTCGAGCTGACCATCCTGTTCCTGCTGGCGGTCATCATGGGCGGGCGCAAGTCGCGCATCGGTTCGCTCATCGGCGCGCTGATCGTGGTCATGCTGCCCAGCCTGCTGTCGGACATCGAGCTGTTCCGCAAGATCGCCACGGTACTGGCCGTGGTGGTGGCGGTCGGCTCGGCCGCGTCGGTCGCGAAGAAGGTCAAGTCGCTGCGCGCGGTGTCCGTGCCGGTCATCGCCACGGTGATCATGGCCGCCTTTTCCTACAAGCTGGAGAACATCACCGACTGGCGCCTGACCATCTTCGGCCTGATGACGCTGTTCGTCGTCTACTACCTGCAAGACGGCATCGTCGGCTTCTGCCGCAGCCTGTTCGGCCGCATGCTGACCAAGAGCGTGCCGCTGGCGCAGCAGATCAGCGGCGACAAGGAACATGCCGTCATCACCACCGACTCGGTCAAGGACGACGGCGCCACGCTGTTGAAGGTCAACCAGATCCTGATGCAGTTCGGCGGCCTGAAGGCTCTCAACCGGGTCGACCTGGATGTGAAGAAGGGCACCGTGCACGGCCTGATCGGCCCCAACGGTTCCGGCAAGAGCACCATGATGAACGTGCTCACCGGCATCTATCGCCCCACCGATGGCGGCGTCGAATACGACGGCCGCCAGATCTCCGGCAACACGCCCTCGACCATCGCCCTGGGCGGCGTGGCGCGCACCTTCCAGAACGTGCAGCTGTTCGGTGAAATGACCGCCACCGAAAACGTGCTGGTGGGCCTGCACCACACCTTCAACAGCAACGTGGTCGACGTCATGGTCAACACCCCGCGCTATGCGCGCGAGGAACGCCAGGCGCGCGAACGCGCCGCCGCCATCCTGGAGTTCGTCGGCCTGGCCGACCTCGCCAACGAGGAAGCGCGCAACCTGCCTTACGGCAAGCAGCGCCTGCTGGAAATCGGTCGCGCGCTGGGGCTCAACCCCAGTCTCTTGCTGCTGGACGAACCGGCCGCCGGCCTGACCGCGCCCGACATCAAGGACCTGATCGCCATCATCCGCAAGATCCGCGAAGCCGGCATCACCATCATCCTGATCGAACACCATATGGATGTGGTCATGTCGATTTGCGACATCGTCACCGTGCTCGACTTCGGCCAGAAGATCGCCGAAGGCAAGCCGGCGCAAGTGCAGGCCGACCCGAAGGTGATCGAAGCCTATCTCGGCGGCGGCGCGGGCGATGCGTCCGACGGTCCCGACCACAAACCGACACCCGCAGGAGCCTGAACATGCTGACCATTTCCAACCTGCACGCCGCCTACGGCAAGGTCGAAGTGCTGCACGGCATTTCGCTCGACGTTCCCAAGGGCAAGGTGGTGACCCTGATCGGTTCCAACGGCGCCGGCAAGACCACCACCATGCGCGCCATTTCCGGCATGATCAAACCGAAGGACGGCGAAGTCACGCTCGGCGGCAAGAACATCACCGGCCTGGACTCGCACAAGATCGCCCGCTTCGGCCTGGCGCACTCGCCCGAAGGCCGGCGCGTGTTCGCCACCATGAGCGTGACCGACAACCTGCTGTTGGGCGCCTTCCCGCGCTTCACCCGCGCGCGTCCCAAGGGCGACATCGCCCGCGACCTGGAGCGCGCGCTGGAACTGTTCCCGCGTCTCAAGGAACGCCAGACGCAACTGGCCGGCACGCTCTCCGGCGGCGAGCAGCAGATGCTGGCCATGGCGCGCGCGGTGATGCTCAACCCCGAAGTGATTTTGCTCGATGAACCGTCGATGGGCCTGGCGCCGATCCTGGTGGAAGAAGTCTTCCGCATCATCTCGCGCCTGAAGGAAGAGGGCGTGACCATGTTGCTGGTCGAGCAATTCGCCGCTGCGGCGCTCAATGTTGCGGATTACGGCTATGTATTGGAGAATGGCAAGATCTCCGTACACGGGCCCGCCGACAAGCTGCAGAACGACCCGGCGGTGCAAGCCGCCTACCTGGGCGGCGGCGCGCATCACTGACGGCTCAATGCCATTGAGCATCGGCCGATGCGCTTTTCAGGATACGCCGGCTCGCACGTCGCTTAAGCGGATAGCGTGTCGGGTATATTAAGGGGGAGACATACCTCTTGAATGCTGATTAAGGCGCACCTTCGGGTGCGCCTTTTCTTTGCGCGCCCGCCTCGATTCGACTCCCGGCCCGATGACCGGATGGCGTTGTCGTTGCAATGACAGCGACGAAGCGCGTTCAAGGGCACAATCCGGATTCACATCATGCGCAGGAGCCGCAAATGGCAATTCAAGGCAGGGCGGAGGCAAACCGGTCGGGCGCAACCATCCCGTCGAGGCACGATCGGCATGTCGTTATCGGCGGTCATCGGATCGCAGTCTCGACCTGGGGCGACGCGGCCGGCAAGGGCGGCATCCCCATCGTCTTTTTCCACGACTCTCTTGGCGCAATCGATCTGTGGCGCGATTTCCCGGCACAGCTGGCCGCGCATGCGGGGCATTCCGCCATGGCTTACGACCGGCTTGGATTCGGCCGCTCCGCTCCGAACCCGGGCACGCTCGGCCACGGCTTCATTCGCGATGAAGCCGGTGCGGCGCTGCTGCCGTTGATGGCGCATCTGGGCGCAGAGAAAGCCATCCTCTTCGGCCACAGTGTCGGTGGCGGGATGGCCATCGCCGCCGCCGCGCAATTCCCCGAGTGCATCGCCGCGGTGATCACCGAATCGGCCCAGGCCTTCGTCGAAGAGCGCACGCTGGATGGCATCCGCGCCGCCAAGAAGAGCTTTGCCGATCCGGCGCAACTGGCGCGGCTGGCAAAGTACCACGGCAACGATTTGAAGAAAGCCCAGTGGGTGCTCGATGCCTGGATCGAAACCTGGCTGGCGCCGGCGTTCGCCGGCTGGTCATTGGAAGAGGATTTGCGCCAGCTGCAGTGCCCGGTGCTGGCCATGCACGGCGACCTGGACGAGTTCGGTTCCGAGCGGCACCCGAAGATGATCGCAGGCCTGCCGTCGGCGTTCGCGGGGCAGGGCGAATACGTGATGTTCGAAGGCTGCGGACATGTGCCGCATCGGGAGAAGCCGGAACTGGTGCTTCAAACCGTCATGGATTTCCTGAGTCGGCATTTTCCAGAAAAATGAAACAGGCGCAACGAAAAAGGCGGGCATCATGCCCGCCTTTTTCGTTGGCGATGGAGAGGCTCAGGCCTTGCTCGCAGCAGCAGCGCGCGCCTGCACCTCCCGGTTCAGCCGCCACACCAGCGCCGACGCCGCCAGCGTGGTGCCGACGATCACATAACCCACCACATCGAAGTTGGCCAGGCGGCCGTCGGGGCCGAGCGTGACGATGTGGCCGGCCACGATCGAGGCGATGCCGCCCGACAGTTGCTGGATCGACGCGCTGATGGCGTTGAACGAGCCGCGCTGGTTGGGCGTGGGTACCGTCGACACCAGCGCCTGGAAGGGGATCATGCGCGAGAAGATCCCCAGGAACAGCACCGCGTTGACCACGATGATCACCGGCACTGTGACCGGGCCGAGGTGGGTATAGACCAGCACCATGACGATCGACAGGCTGGAGCCGAACAGGAACACGCGGAACTTGCCGACGCGGTCGGCGGCGCGGCCGATCAGCGGGCCGAAGCCGATGGTGCAGATGCCAGTGACCATGTACACCGTCGGCAGGTGGTGCAGGTCGATGCCAAGGTTGCCGACCAGGTAGGCGCTGGAGAATGGCATCAGCATGAAGCCGCCGGTCATCAGCAGCGCAGTGGTGGCGAAGGCGACCAGGTAGCGCGGTTCTGTCACGGTGTGGAACAGGTGCATCGAGGCGCTGTGTTCCTGCTTGAGCTTCAGGTGCTCGGCCACCGGCTGCATCTTCCACATCACGGCGATGCCGCCGAGCAGGCCCAGCGCCGCCATGGCGATGAAGGGCACATGCCAGTTCCAGCTGTTGGACAGATACAGGCCGATCGGGATGCCCAGCACCTGGCTGGCGGCGAAGGCGGTCTGGATCAGGCCCATCACGCGGCCGCGCAGCTGTAGCGGGAACAGGTCGGTGGCGATGGCCAGCACGATGGAGCCGATCACGCCGCCGAACAGGCCGGTGACGATGCGCGCGGCCAACAGGCTTTCGAAGCTTTGCGCCAGCCCGCACCACAGCGTGCCGAGCACGAAGCCGGCGTAGAAGAACAGCAGCAGGCGCTTGCGGTCGAAGCGGTCGGCGAAACCGGCCGTCAGCAAGCCGGAGATGCCGGCCGAAAAGGCATAGGCCGATACCACCAGGCCGAACTGCTGGGCGCTGATCTTCATGTCGGGCATGATCATCGCGCCCAGCGGCGACATCAGCATGAAGTCGAGGATCACGGCGAACTGCAGGAAGGCCAGCAGGCCGACTACGATTTTCTGGTAAGGCGTGAATTTGCCGGGCGTGGATGCGACGGCGCTGGGGTTGTCTTTGTTATGCAAATCAGTTCCTTGGCTTTTTATTGGCTATTGGCTATTGGCGATGGCCGCGCGTGCGCGCCCATGCGGATGGCGTGGGCGGCAAGGATATTGCGTGCGCGTTTGCATGCCGGAGGCGGCAGCAATGAAGACGAAGCAGGGCCGGGAATATTGTGCCGGGGTCGTTGGAGGGACGGCGGACGAGCGGCAGCGGTGCGGCGGACAGCAAGATTATGCCTAAGTGGCGCGTTGCGCAAGCTCCAGATGCTGAAGAGAAGATGAAGCGAAGCTGACGACAGGCTGACGTGTGGAGACCTGTGTACGCGCCGGGGGAGGGGGCGTTCGCAAGATGCGGCCGTCCCGGCGCAGGCCGGGACGCGGAGGCGTTCCTCGTGCGCCGAAGAACGCCGGTTCAGGTTCGGCTTACTGCTTGAGCAAACTGCACTTCGACTCCGCCGCGCTGGTGAATGCCTGTTCGCCGGGGATGGTTTCCAGCAGCTTCAGGTAATCCCACGGCTTTTTCGATTCGGACGGCGACTTCACCTGGTACAGGTACATATCGTGGATGTTGCGGCCGTCGGCGCGGATGTAGCCCTTGTTGTAGAAATCGTCGATCTTCATTTTCTTGAGCTCGGCCATGACCTTGGTCGAGTCGTCGGTGCCGGTGGCGGCCACGGCCTTCAGGTAGGTGGTGGTCGCAGAATAGGCCGCGGCCTGGTGCGTGCTCGGCATCTTCTTCATCTTCTGGTAGAAGCGCTCGGCGAACTTGCGCGAGGGCTCGTCCTTGTCCCAGTACCAGCTGTCGGTCATCATCAGGCCTTCGGCATTGGCCAGGCCCAGCGCGTGGATGTCGTTGATCACCATCAGCAGGCCGACCAGTTTCATGTTCTTGGTGACGCCGAATTCCTTGGCGGCCTTGATCGAGTTGACGGTGTCTTCGCCGGCGTTGGCCAGTCCCAGGATCTGCGCCTTGGAAGCCTGGGCCTGCAACATGAAGGACGACAGGTCGGAGGAGAACGGCGGATGCTTGACCGAACCCACCACCGTGCCGCCGTTGGCCTTGACCACGGCGCTGGTGTCGTTGGCCAGCGAGTGGCCGAAGGCGTAGTCGGCCACCAGGAAGAACCAGCTCTTGCCGCCTTGCTTGATCACGGCCTGGCCGGTGCCCTTGGCCAGCGCCACGGTGTCGTATTCGTAGTGCACGGTGTAGGGCGTGCATTCTTCGTTGGTCAGGCGCGCGGTGCCGGCGCCGATGTTGATGTAGACGCGCTTTTTCTCCGCCATCACCTTGTTCATCGACAGCGCGGTGGCCGAGTTGACGCCGCCGACCAGCATGTCCAGGCCGCGCTCGTCGGCCCATTCGCGCGCGCGGGTGGCGGCGATATCGGCCTTGTTCTGGTGGTCGGCCGACATGATTTCGATCGGCTTGCCCAGCACCTTGCCGCCGTAGTCGGCGACCGCCATGCGGATCGCTTCCAGGCCGCCGGCGCCGTCGGTGTCGGCATAGGGGCCGGACATGTCTGTGATGAAGCCGATGCGCACCGCATCGTTGGATACCTGCGCCTGAGCGGCGCTACAGGCCGCGGCCACGGCGAGCGTGCAAGCCAGCAGGCGCAGCGATTTGGCGCGTGGGATGGACTGGTTCATGGTGCTGTCTCCTTGGGTTTTTATCGGCCGCCTTGGGGCGGCTCGTGGGTGATGCCTCGTGTTGGCTTGCCTGGTTGGCTGGCTTCATTGGCAGGCTTATTGCCCGCGCTTTTGCGCCAGCAGTTGCGCCGCATAGTCGACGCGCACATCGTGCCTGGCCACCATCTGCTGTGCCAGCCAATCCATCTCTTCCGGCCTGGCGCCGGCCGCCAGCGCGATATTGCGCGCATGCAGCGCCATGTGGCCGCGCTGGATGCCTTCGGTGGCCAGCGCGCGCAGCGCCGCCATGTTCTGCGCCAGGCCCACGGCCACGGCCACCTCGGCCAGCTCTTGCGCGCTTTGCACCTTGAGGATCTTCAGCGCCGCGCGCGCGGCCGGATGGGTCTTGGTGGCGCCGCCCACCAGGCCCACCGGCATCGGGATTTCCAGCGTGCCGACCAGGTCGCCGTCGGCGGCGATTTCCCAGTGCGTCAGCGACGTGTAGTGGCCGTTGCGGCTGGCGTAGGCATGGGCGCCGGCTTCCACCGCGCGCCAGTCGTTGCCGGTGGCGACGATCACCGGATCGATGCCGTTCATGATGCCCTTGTTGTGCGTGGCCGCGCGGTAGGGATCGACGGCGGCGAACTCATAGGCGTCGACGATGCCGTTGATCACTTCCTCGCCGCTGTACCGTTCCGTGCCCAGCACCTTGGCCGAGACTTTCACGCGCGCCCGCGCCAGGCGCAGGTCGGCCAGGTTGGAGAGGATGCGCAGGCGCACCTTGCCGCCGGTGACCTTCTCGATATGCGGGGCCACCGCCTCGGCCATGGTGTTGACGGTATTGGCGCCCATCGCGTCGCGCACGTCGACGATCAGGTGGGTGACCACCATGGCGCCGCGCCGGGTGTTCGGGAAGACATGCACCTCGATGTCGCGGCAGCCGCCGCCGAGCTTGTTCAGCAACTGGTCGCGGCTGTTGGCGATGTCGATGATGGCCTGGCGTTCCTTGAGGATGGCCAGGCGCGCGCCGTGCGGATCGCTGATGCCGATCAGCTGGATCTGGGCGCGCATCAGCGGCGCGCTGCTGGAGGTCTGGAAGCCGCCGCATTCGCGGATCAGCTTGGCCATGAAGGAGGCGGCAGCCACCACCGAAGGCTCTTCCACCGCCATCGGCACCAGCACGTCGCGCCCGTTCAACTGGAAATAACCGGCCACGCCCAGCGGCAGCTGGAAGGTGCCGACCACGTTCTCGATCATGCCGTCGGCGGTGGCCAGCGGCAGCGCGCCGGCGTCGGACAGCAGCGCCTGGTCGGCGGCGTCGAGGCCGGCCAGGCGGGCTACTTCGGCCAGCCGCTGTTCAGGCGCAAGGGAACGGAAGCCGGGCAGGCGGGAATCGGTGGCGGTACTCATGGATGTGCGTCTCTCTTGATGTTTTTCGGTGGAGCGGGAAGGTCGCGGGGCGGCCGGATTTGGAGCAGAATACCAGTGTGTACCAATTTTTATGGGTACAGTCAGGGCCAACAGTGTTGCAACTGTACCCAGGACAATCGCTTTGCGACGCAACAAGAAAAACCACCGGAACAGACCATGGTCACAGAAAACCGCAGCGCCCGCACCTTGACCGGCAAGCTGGTGCACCTGATCCGCCAGCAGATCGTGGAGGGCATCTATCCGCCCGGCAGCCGCCTGCCGTCGATCCGCGAGATGGCGGCACGGCACGACTGCGCCAAGAACACCATCGTCAATGTCTTCGACGAACTTACCGCGCTGGGCGTGGCCGAACCGCGCCGCGGTTCCGGCTTCTTTGTTTGCGCGGCGCCGCCGCCGGTCAAGGAGGATGACGAGGGTTCGCTGAGCCGGGCGATGGATGTGGTGTGGCTCATGCGCGAGCAGCTGAAGAGCGATCCAGGCCACCTGCGCCTGGGCGACGGGTTCCCGCCGGTGGATTGGCTGAACGATGTGCGCCTGGACAAGTTCCACCAGAAAGTGGTGCGCACCGGCATCGGCGCGCTGTTCGGCTACGGCAGCCGCTTCGGCTACCTGCCGCTGCGCCAGCACCTGTCGCACAAGCTGGCGCAGCATGGCATCGAGGCTGCCGCCGGGCAGATCGTGCTGACCCACGGCGCCAACCAGGCGCTGGATATCGTGATCCGAAATTTCATCCGTCCCGGCGACCGCGTGCTGGTCGATGAGCCGGGTTACTACATGTTGTACGGCAAACTGAAATTGTCCGGCGCGCGTATCGTCGGCATTCCGCGCCTGGCCGATGGGCCGGATGTGGAGGCGCTGGCGCGCGAACTGAAGCAGCCGGGCAAGCCGCCGCTGTTCTTCACGCAATCGCTGGCGCACAATCCGACCGCCTCCGACACCTCGCCGCACAAGGCGCACACGATCCTGCAACTGGCCGACCGCTACAACGCCATCATCGTCGAAAACGATGCCTTCGCCGACTTCAAGCCGGCCACTGCCGCACGCATCTCGACGCTGGACCAGTTGCGCCGCACGATCTATATCGGCAGCTTCTCCAAATCGGTATCGGCGGCGTTGCGGGTGGGCTTCATCGCCTGCCACCGCGATCTCGCCAGCGACCTGGCCGACATCAAGATGCTGGTGCATGTTTCCAGTTCCGAATACTGCGAGCGCACGCTGGATGTGATCCTCTCCGACGGCCACTTCAGCCGCCACACCGCGCGCCTGCGCGACCGTCTCACGCAGGCCACCGAGCATGCCATCCATCTGCTGCAACAGTTCGGCGCGGAACTGTTCTGCACGCCGCAGCAATCGATGTACCTGTGGGCGCGCTTTGCGCAGTTCGACGATGCCAAGCAGTTGGCGCAAGGACTCATGGCGCGCAATATCGTGCTGGCGCCGGGCAGTATCTTCCGTCTCGATACCGAGGAAACGGTGGCCTGGTCGCGCTTTAATGTGGGCTTGCTCGGGGATGAGCGCTTCCTGCGCGCGATGCCTGAATTGCTGGGCCAATACGAAGGCCGGGAACTTGGCAAAATTTCAATCAATCCCGCCGCATGAACATATTGTTGCCGCCGGGGCGACCTGTTTGCGAAGTGGCGGTGCAATCCGCGCTTGTTCTTCGCTTAGCCTTCTTGTTCCTGCGCAGGCGGCATGCCATAGTGCAACGTTGCCGCAAGGATCTTTGCCTGCGGCAAACAATAGAAAAAACAACAGCATCCAGATAACTGAAAATAACGCAGGCATCAGCGCCGGCATGTGGGACGGAAGACATGAATATCCTCGGTAACATGAAAATCGGGAAGCGCCTCATGGCAGGTTTTTCCCTTATCCTCGTTTTCTCCATCGTCATCGCCGGCATCGGCATCTGGCGTCTCCAGAACGTATCGGCCGCCACGCGCGAGATGATGAACGTGCCGCTGATGAAGGAGCGGATGATCGCCGACTGGTATGCCAACCTCGCCAGCGGCATCCGCCGCACCATCGCCATCGCCAAGAGCAACGATCCCGCCCTGGGGCCGTATTTCGCCGAGGAGGCGGCGGCATCGTCCAAGAGTTCGGGCGAGTACCAGAAGAAGGTCGAGGCGCTGCTCAGTTCGCCCCAGGAACAGGAACTGTTCCGGAAGATCGGCCAATACCGCAAGGAGTACCTGTCATCGCGCGACGAGATCAACAAGGCCAAGGCCGCCGGCGACGTGGATGAGGCGACGCGCATCCTCGACAAGGTGTTCGTGCCGGCCTCGACGGCCTACCAGGACACCATGCGCCAGTTGGTGGAATTGCAGCGCCAGGCAATCGACGATAGCGCCAAGGAGATCGATGCCATTGCCGACAAGAGCCGTATCCTGATCATGGCGCTGGAAGGCCTGATCCTGCTGCTGGGCATCATCTGCGCCCGTTTCCTGACGCTGGGCATCACCCGTCCGCTGAATACGGCCGTCAACATCTCGCGCCGCGTGGCCGAAGGCGACCTCTCCGGCGACGTCTCGGTGCAGTCCAGGGACGAAACCGGCCAGCTGCTGCAGTCGCTCAAGGACATGAACCACAGCCTGCGCGGTATCGTCAGCAACGTGCGCAGCGGCACCGATACGATCACCACCGCGTCGGCCGAAATAGCGGCGGGCAATCTCGACCTGTCCTCGCGCACCGAAGAGCAGGCCAGCTCGCTGGAAGAAACCGCCTCGGCCATGGAGGAACTGATCTCCACCGTGCGCCAGAATGCCGACAATGCGCGCCAGGCCAGCCAGTTGGCAGTGTCCGCCTCGGCCGTGGCGGAGCAGGGCGGCGGCGTGGTGAGCCAGGTGGTCGATACCATGGGCGCGATCAACGAATCCTCGAAGAAGATCGTCGACATCATCGGCGTGATCGATGGCATCGCCTTCCAGACCAACATCCTGGCGTTGAATGCGGCGGTGGAGGCGGCGCGCGCTGGCGAGCAGGGGCGTGGCTTCGCAGTGGTGGCGTCGGAAGTGCGTTCGCTGGCGCAACGTTCGGCCGCCGCGGCCAAGGAAATCAAGGAACTGATCAACGACTCGGTAGAAAAGGTCGGCAACGGCAGCCGCCTGGTCGAGCAGGCCGGCGCCACCATGCACGAGGTCGTCAACAGCGTGCGGCGGGTGACCGATATCGTGTCCGAGATCAGCGCCGCCAGCGCCGAGCAGACCAACGGCATCGAGCAGGTCAACCACGCCATCACGCAGATGGACCAGGTCACGCAACAGAACGCGGCGCTGGTGGAACAGGCCGCGGCGGCGGCGGCTTCGATGCAGAACCAGGCCGATACGCTGGCGCGGCTGGTCAGCGTGTTTACGCTGCATCCGGGCGAACAGCCGGCGCGGCGCGAGATCGATATCACGCCGACGGCGACGCAACTGGAGGCCCGGCATTGAGCCAGGCCAGCCAGGCTGGCCTGGCGTAATAAGGGCGGGCGTTATGGTGCGCAGGCCCCGGCGTCACCAATTGCCATAAGTCCCCACGATTCCACGCAGCAAGGCATCGCGCTCCAAACCGAAGTGATTGCCGCTGGCATCGCCGGAGGCATCCTTGCCGACGCCGGTATGCACCACCACCAGCTTCAGGTCGGGATCGACGAAGATGGCCTGGCCGTAAATGCCCAGCAAGGCGAAACGGCGATGGCTGCCCGGCATGATCCAGGTTTGCAGGCCGTAGCCGAAGTAGGTGCTGCCATGGCTGTCGGCCATGTAGCCGGGGCGGAAAGCCTGCGGCTGGCGCGACGCGTCGGTCATGTCCAGCAGGTGCTCGCGGCTGAGCACCGCCTGTCCGCGCACCATGCCGTCGGCGGCCAGCATCATGCCCAGGCGGGCGTAGTCATGGACCGTCGCATTGAAGCCGCCGGCGGCGCGCGCGACCGAATCGACGGGATTGAGCAACCAGGACGATGCCGCCTGCGCGCCGATCGGTTTCCATATCTTGTCGCCGATCCAGGCGCACAGCGTTTGCCCGGTCGCGGCCTCCAGCACCAGGCCCAGCACCGCGGTCTGCGCCCCTTCGTAGTTGAAATGCTCACCCTCGGGATAGGCGCGCTCGGTGATGCCTTGCGCCGCCTGCAGCGTGCCCTGCTTGCGCATCACCGCGCCGAAGCGCGCCTGGTCGTCATGACCGGAATAGTCCTCCACGAAGCGCGCGCCGGAAGCCATCCGCATCAGGTTGACGATGCGTGTGCCGCCATACAGCGTGCCGGCCAACGCCGGCACGTAATCCTGCGCACGGTCGTCGAGCGAACGGATGCGCCCCTCTTCCAGCGCTTTCATGATGCCCAGCGCAACGATGGTCTTGGCCATGGAATTGGAGAGCATGCGCATTTGCGCGGTGCGTCCGTAGTTGTAGCGTTCGGCGACGATGCGTCCATCCTTGATCACGACCACAGCCGTGGCGCGCTGGTGCTGCATGTAATCGTCCAGCGTGTAAAAGCCGCCGCGGAAACGGTAATAGAACTTGGTCTGGTTCGCGGCCGTTTCCAATGGCAGCGGGTTATCCGACGGCGCCTGCTCGCATGAGGGGCCGATACTGTCCATCCCGCTGAAGGAGCCGACCATGTAACGTTGCTGATAAGCCTGCGCCAGGTTGGCGCCGACCGGATAGCCGGCATCGCGGCCCAGCGCCTCTTCATCCGGCGCGGCGCTGGCGGCAGCCGCTGCCAATAGCGCAGGCAGGACGTATCCCAGCAGCACAATCCTGCGCCGGGTCTGTTTGCTTTTCTTCCCGTTCAACAATGCCCCCTTCTTTTTATGATTGGCTGATTGCAGATAATGGCAAGGCCGGCTGACAAACGTCTGACATTGGCGTCGGATGTAAAAATGGCGCCCGCTGCGGGCTGATGCGGTTCAGTTAAGGCTAATTCTGAAGCACTCATCACCTGGCCCGTTCGGGCTGAGTAGGCCCGCCAGGGCCGTATCGAAGCCAGCGTATCAGCGTGCCAGCGTCAGCGGTCTTGCCTGCCCTTCGATACGCTGCTGCGCAGCTACTCAGGGCGAACGGGGTCAGGGCTGCACAAACAAAAATGCCGTTCAGCGCTTAACTGAACGGCATTACCCGCTGCGGGCGCCATTTTTTCTTGCCTGAAAATGCCAGGCGATGTCATCGACTCGGCTTGCTTCAGGGCGGCAGGGGACCCCCTGTGCGGCCAAGGGCCGGATGCGGCGCGGCGCCGGCATCGCTCATGGATGGCGCTGCGGATGGCATTGTGGCCGTTATTGTCGCCGTCATTGTCGCCTCCGGCTGGAAGCGCAATTCGAATATTGCGCCCGGATGGGCATTGCCGGCTTCCAGGCGCCAGCCATGCGTCTTGGCGATTTCGGCGCAGATCGACAGGCCCAGGCCGGCGCCTTCGTCGCGTCGGTGCGGCCCGCGCCAGAAACGTTCGAACAGGTGCGGCATGGCTTCGGGCGCAATCCCGGGGCCTTCGTCGCGCACCGAGAGGCTGGAACGGTCGGCATGGACGCTGACGATGCCGCCGGGCGCGGAGTGGCAGATCGCGTTTTCCAGCAGGTTCTTCACCAGCACCGACAAGGCGCCGGCATCGGCGCGGATGGGCTCGCCGGAGCCGGCCGCGGCGGAGACGATGCGTACCTGCCGTTGCTGCGCCAGCCTTGCCAGTTGCGCGCAGGCTTGCGCCAGCACGTCGGCGGGATGGGTGTCGACCATCGCATAGTTGTGCGGTTCGCAGGCTTCGGCCAGGTGCAGCAGCTGATGCACATGGCGCGCCATCTGGTCGATGTCCTGCAGCAGCATGCGGCGGTCGCCCAGGTCGCCCAGCTCGATCTGGCCGCGCATCAGCGCCAGCGGCGTCTTCAGTTCGTGGGCGGCGGTGGCGAGGAATTCGCGCTGGCGGCAGTAGCCTTCTTCGACCCGGTCCAGCGCCAGGTTGAAGGCGCCGAACAGCGGCGCCAGTTCGCGCGGCACGCCTTCCAGCGACAGCCGGGTCGAGAGGTTGTCGGGATGGATGTCGGCGGCAGCCGCGGCGGCTTGGCGCAGCGGCTTGAGTAGGTAGTGCAGGGTGATCACCACGACCAGCGAGAACAGCACCATGCCGACGATGGCGGCAATGACGGTGAGCGAGCGCACGCGCTGGGTGTTGTTGTCCAGCGCGATGCGCTGCAGCCGCTCGCTGCGCATGACCTGCACATACATCGGGCGGCCCTGGTGTTCGAAGGCCTGGGGCATGACCTGCAGCTTCTCGCCGTCCTGCGCCAGGTTCAGGCGCTGGCGCCCGGGCTCGAAGACGCCGCCCGGCAGCGTATAGGCCGATGGGGCGCCGTCGGACGCCAGCAGCACCGCGCCGTGCTCGTCCAGCACGCGATAGACGCAATCCTTCCGCAGCACTTCGTAGGCGGTTTCCATTCGGTTGCCGAGGATGACCTTGTAGGGCCGGCCGTCGGCATCGAAACGCAGGCCGTCGATGACGCGCTTGACGTTGGTTTCCAGGGCGCGGTTCATCACCAGTTCAGGGCCCCAGCGCAGCACGGCGGCAATGGTGCCGACCACGGCGGCGCCGGCCAGCGCCAGCACGATGGCGGTCACGCCCAGCAGGCGCAGCGACAGGCTGCGCGCGCGCGGCAGGCAGGCGCAACGGGCTTCAGGCGCTGCCATGGGTGTGCTTCAAGGCGTAGCCCAACCCGCGCTGGTTGGCGATCTGCAACTGCGAGTCGATGCCGTTGAGCTTGCGCCGCAGGCGGTGCAGCGCCACATCGAGCGCATTGGGCGTGACCGGTTCGGCGATGCCCCAGGCGGCCGCTTCCAGCGCCGTGCGCCTTACCGTGGCGCCGGCCGCGCGCACCAGCATGAGCATCAGTTGCAGTTCGGCCCCCGATAGCGAGATCGATTCTTCGCCGCAGGCCATGCGGCTTTCCACCGGATCGAGGCGTATATCGCCATGTGCGGGCGCCAGGGCTTGCTGGCGCGGCGGGCGGCGCATCAGGGCGCGCACGCGCGCTACCAGTTCTTCCATCGAAAAGGGTTTGGGCAGGTAGTCGTCGGCGCCGGCCTCCAGTCCGGCGATACGGTCGTGCAGGGCATCGCGCGCGGTCAGCATCAGGCAGGGTGTGTCGACCTGGCGCGCGCGCAGGCGACGCACCAGTTCCAGGCCGTCGCCGTCGGGCAGGTTGCGGTCCACCACCAGCGCCGGGTAGCTGATGTGCGAGAGCCCCAGCGAGGCTTGCGAGATCGACGCGTAGACGTCGGTCTCGATGCCTGCCGCCGCAAGCGCCTTGACCACCAGCGCAGCCATGCGCTCGTGGTCTTCCAGCAAGGCGATGCGGTTCATCATGTCAGAAACGGTACAGGTAGCCGGCGCGCACGCCGGCCGCGCTGGAGCGATCGACCAGCGGGCTGTCGGTGATGCCGCTGCCGTAGCGGGTCACATGCACGTCGAGGAACAGCGACTGCGACGGCGTCAGGCTGTAGCCGGTGCGCAGGCCGCCCACCAGGTTGGCGGTCGAGCTGCCCTGGTAGGCCGCGCGCTGGGCGGTGGCCTCGTTTTGCCGCACGCCGAAGTAATAGTCCACGTAGTCGCTGCTCATCCAGTTGATCCCGAGATAGGGTGCCAGCGTGAAGCTGCCGGCCTTGAATTGGTGTTCGGCACGCAGTTTGAGGGTTTGGCCGCCGCTGTTGCCGGAGGCGTCGGCCAGCCATTCCAGCGAGAGATCGGCGTACGGGTTGCGCCAGGCCGCATGGGCGCCGAGCCAGAAGCTGCCCTTGCGCTTTTCCATGCCGTTGAGGATGGGCGCGTCGCTGCCGTCATAGCCATCGTCGGCGTACTTGGCGCGCAAGGCGAAACCGACCGGCCCGAGCGCACCCAGCTTGAAGTCGGCGGTGGTGCCGATGAACTGGAAATAGCGGCTATTGTACATAACCAGGGGCAGCGCCCGCGTCTTGTTGCCGTAGCCGCGATAAGGGCTTTGCTCGGTGCCGACGGCCGCGCCCAGCGCCCACTGGGTGGCTTGCGGATCTTGCTGCGATGAAGCGGGTGACGGGGCGGGCGAAGGGGCGCTTTCCTGGGCATGGGCGGCTTGCAGCATCAGGGCGGCGACGACGCCGCTCAGCAGGGAAAGGCGGAAAGGCAGGGCTGGCATGGTGAAGACTCCGTTTCGGAATGGGGGAAATGACAGCGGATCATGTTCCAGGGAGTCTTACCGGATACTTACTTGCATTGCAGCATTGGCGGCATGGCCGCCCGGCCTTGTCAGCCGGCCCGTTTCCAGTAGTCCGGCTGCGCATAGGCATGCCGCAAAAAGTCGACAAAGGCGCGGATGCGCAGCGGCAGGTGGCGGCGCTGGGCGAACACGGCGTAGATGGACGGGGCGGGGGCGGCAAACTTGTCGAGCACCGTGACCAGTTCGCCGGCCTCGATGGCGGCGCCGACTTCCCACATCGAGCGCCAGGCCAGGCCTTTGCCGTTGAGCGCCCAGTTGTGCAGGACCTCGCCGTCGTTGCAGACCATGTTGCCGCCTACCTTGAACACGCTGACCTTGCCGGATTGCTTGAGCGTCCAGCCGCGCTGGCTGCCTTCGCTGCTGATGGCCAGGCAATTGTGGCGCGCCAGCTCGTCCGGCGTTTGCGGCGTGCCGTGGCGGCGCAGGTAGGAAGGGGCGGCGACGATCACGCGATGGTTGTCGGCCAGCTTGACGCTGACCAGGTTGGAGTCGGTCAGGGTGGCGATGCGGATGGCCACGTCGATGCCTTCGCCGATGACGTCGGCAATGCGGTCGTTGAGGTTCAAGGTGAGCGTGACATCGCGGTGCTCGGCCAGGAAGGACGGCACCAGCGGCGCCACGTGCTGGCGGCCGAAGCCGGCCGGGGCCGAGATCAGCAGGTCGCCGCTGGCGCGCGCGCTGCGTTCGGAGACCGCCGATTCGGCGTCTTCCAGGTCGGCCAGGATGCGCTGGCAATCTTCCAGGAAGGCGGCGCCTTCGTTGGTCAGCACGATCTTGCGCGTCGTGCGTTGCAGCAGCTTGACGCCCAGCCGTTCTTCCAGCGCGTCGAGCCGGCGGCCGATCATGGCGGGGGCGATGCCTTCGGCGCGGGCCGCCGCCGACAGGCTGCCCTTGGCGATGACGTCGACGAAGGTGGAGATCTGCTTGAACTGGTCCATGGCGGGGCCTCAAAACGGGGTACCGCGATTATCGGTTCACTTGTGACTAAAACGCAAAGATAAATTGATAAAACGTTCCACTCATATCGATTTGGTTTAAATATACTGCGTACATAATATTCCTGATGCAATGCAGCTAAAGGGCTGCCCATCAGGCACAATCAAACACGATTTGAACGTTTTTCTTTTCTTTTTGAGGAGTCCAGCATGACGCAATTGAAGCTGCCCGCCGGCATGGAAATTTCCGGTGCAATCAAGCCGGGTTACGAGAACATCCTGACCTTCGAAGCCCTGTCGCTGGTCGCCAAGCTGTCGCGCGCCTTCGAAGGCCGCCGCCAGGAGCTGCTGGCCGCGCGCGTGGAGCGCGTCAAGCGCCTGGACGCCGGCGAGCGTCCGGACTTCCTGAAGGAAACCGAATCCGTCCGCAACGGCGACTGGAAGATCGCCCCGATTCCCGAAGCGCTGAAGTGCCGCCGCGTGGAAATCACCGGCCCGGTCGAGCGCAAGATGGTCATCAACGCCTTCAACTCGGGCGCCGACAGCTACATGACCGACTTCGAGGATTCCAACTCGCCGGTGTGGGACAACCAGATCAGCGGCCAGATCAACCTGTTCGACGCCATCCGCCGCACCATCTCGCTGGAGTCCAACGGCAAGAGCTACAAACTCAACGACAAGATCGCCACGCTGGTGGTGCGTCCGCGCGGCTGGCACCTGGACGAGAAGCACGTCACCATCGACGGCAAGCGCATCTCCGGCGGCATCTTCGACTTCGCGCTGTTCCTGTTCCACAACGCCAAGGAACAGCTGGCGCGCGGCGCCGGCCCGTACTTCTACCTGCCGAAGATGGAGTCGCACCTGGAAGCGCGCCTGTGGAACGACATCTTCGTGATGGCGCAAAACGAGATCGGCCTGCCGCAAGGCACCATCAAGGCCACCGTGCTGATCGAGACCATCACCGCCGCCTTCGAGATGGACGAGATCCTGTACGAACTGCGCGAGCACAGCGCGGGCCTCAACGCCGGCCGCTGGGACTATATCTTCTCCTGCATCAAGAAGTTCAAGAACGACAAGGACTTTTGCCTGGCCGATCGCGCCAAGGTCACCATGACCTCGCCGTTCATGCGCGCCTATGCGCTGCTGCTGCTGAAGACCTGCCACAAGCGCGGCGCTCCGGCCATCGGCGGCATGAGCGCGCTGATCCCGATCAAGAACGATCCGGAAAAGAACGCCATCGCCATGCAGGGCATCATCAACGACAAGCGCCGCGACGCCACCGACGGCTACGACGGCGGCTGGGTGGCGCACCCGGGCCTGGTCGAAGCCTCGATGAAGGAGTTCGTGGCGGTGCTGGGCGACAAGCCCAACCAGTTCGAGAAGCAGCGTCCGGACGTCGACGTCAAGGCGGCCGACCTGCTGAACTTCCAGCCGGAGACCCCGATCACCGAAGCCGGCCTGCGCTACAACATCAACGTCGGCATCCACTACCTGGGCGCCTGGCTGGCCGGAAACGGCTGCGTGCCGATCCACAACCTGATGGAAGACGCGGCCACCGCAGAAATCAGCCGCGCGCAGGTGTGGCAGTGGATTCGCAGCGCCAAGGGCAACCTGGAAGACGGCCGCAAGGTCACCGCCGACATGGTGCGCGCGATGATCCCGGAAGAACTGGCCAAGGTGAAGGAAGTCGCCGGCAACGGCCCGACCTACGATCGCGCCGCCAAGATCTTCGAAGAGATGTCGACCTCGGCGACCTTCGCCGAATTCCTGACGCTGCCGCTGTACGAGGAAATCTAAGCGCGGAAATCTGAGCGTTGTGATGCGGTGCCGGCTGCGGCCGGTTGCCGCATTTGAAGGAAAACTCCCGGAGAACACGTTATGTGATGCCGGTTGGGCTGGATCCTGTATTGCACAGGGTCCAGCCCTTTTCGTTTGGCGCATGGCAAGCTGAAAGCCATCTCCTGCGTAGCCGGTCAGGGGCGCTCGATCAGGGACGGTCGATCAGTTCCGCCACGCCAGCCCAGGGCTCGTTGGAAAACGATTCCATCAAGTGTTCAATCAGCGCCTGCACGCGCGCGGGGCGGTTGCGTCCCGGCGGCGTCACGATATGCAGCGCGATCGGTTCCACCTGCCAATCTTCCATTACCACTTCCAATTGTTTCGACTGCAGCTCCTGCCAGACCAGGAAGGCCGGCTGCAGCGCCACGCCCAGGCCGGCCAGCAACGCGGGCGTCAAGGCTTCGGCATTGTTGGCTTGCATCTGCACGGCCATTGACTGGGTGAATTCGCCATGTCGCGGATGCTTGAAACGCCAATGCGTGCCGTTGCGCGCATAGCTGTATTGCAGCGCCTTGTGTTGGGCAAGGTCGCGCGGATGATGGGGCCGGCCGTGGCGTTCGAAGTAGGCCGGCGAACCGACGAGCAGAATGCGCACCTTGCACAGCTGGCGGGCCAACAGGCTGGAGTCGACCAGGTTGGCGATCCGCAAGGCCAGATCGAAACGGTCCCCCACCAGATCCACCTGTTTGTCGTTGAACTGCACGTCCAGCTCCACGTCGGGGTGGGCTTGCAAAAAGCCGGGCAGTGCCGGCGCCAGCCTGGCGATGCCGAACGACATCGGGGCGGATAGCCGTATTACTCCGCGCAGGCTGGTGGATTGCTCGGCCACCTCGGCTTCCACGGCCAGGCCTTCTTCGAGGATGCGCGTGGCGTGCTCCAGCGCGGCATAGCCGTTCGCAGTCAACGAGATGCGGCGCGAAGTGCGGTGGAACAGCGTGGTCTTCATGCGCGCTTCCAGCCGTGAAATGGCTTTGGACACGGTGGCCTGGGACAGCGAAAATTCATCCGCAGTGCGCGCAAACGAGCCGGTTTCAGCGACCTTGGCAAAGATTGCCCATGCTTCAAGGTCTGGCAGTTTGTTCATATCGGCCTTTGGGAAAACACCATTGCAGGGGACGTCGGGGCAGGTAGCCAGCCGCGAATGTACGTCAAAAAAGGAAAGAATGGAATTCCATTTCTTATCTTCTCAGCGTGGTCGCCGGCTCCTACACTGCGTCCATCGTTACTCACCAAGCAGCGGAGCAAACCATGATCGAACGTCGCCCCTTCGGCAGCCTGGGTACCGCCCGCCATGACTGGCTTGAGTCGAAGCGGCACTTTTCCTTCGCCCGGCACCACGATCCCCGGCGCATGCACTGGGGCGTGCTGCGGGCCTGGAACGACGACACGATTGCGTCCGGTTCCGGTTTCCTCCCCCAGTCGCAGGCCGACATGGAAATCATCACCTATGTGCACGAAGGCGCCATCACCCACAAGGACAGCCTGGGCAACATGGGCCGCACGGCGGCCGGCGATGTGCAGGTGATGAGCGCGGGCAGGGGCATCAGCCATTCCGAATACAACCTGGAGCCTGGGGCCGCGCGCATCTTCCAGATCTGGATTCTGCCCAGCCAGCAAGGCGCGTTGCCGTCGTGGGGAACCAAGCCGTTTCCCAAGGATGAGCGCGTGTGCCGCTTCGTGCCGCTGGCCAGCGGCGCCAATGACGACGAGGATGCCTTGCCGATCCGCGCCGATGCCCGGGTGCTGGGCACCGTGGTCAAGGCCGGCGAAACCGTGTCATACCGCTTTGCCGATACCGGCCGCTACGGTTATCTGGTGCTGGCCAAGGGGCGCGCCGACATCAACGGCGTGCCGCTGGAAGCCCAGGATGGCGCGGCCATCCACGGCGAGCCGGAGATTGCCGTCACCGCCAGCGAGGATGCCGAGCTGGTGCTGGTCGATGCCGCCGGACTGGCATGACCGGCCGGCAACGGATTTAACCGATTTTCAACGCTTCACCCGATCGAAGGCGGGGGCTTTATGCGGCAGCCCCTTGCCCAACGCATGCCCGCCGCTTTTATCCCGTTTTATCCCCTTCATCCAGTAAAGGAAGAGACCATGTCCAGCAAATACCTCGAAGTTCTGACACCGCAGAACAGCCAGATCATCTTCATCGACCAGCAGCCGCAGATGGCCTTTGGCGTGCAGTCCATCGACCGCCAGGTGCTGAAAAACAATGTAGTGGGCCTGGCCAAGGCGGCCAAGGCATTCAATATCCCGACCACGATCACCACGGTCGAGACCGAGAGCTTCTCGGGACACACCTATCCGGAACTGCTGGCCGTGTTCCCGGAACACAAGATCCTCGAACGTACCTCGATGAATTCCTGGGACGACCAGAACGTGCGCGATTCGCTGGCCGCGAATGCCGCCCAGGGTCGCAAGAAGATCATCGTCTCGGGCCTGTGGACGGAGGTATGCAACACCACGTTTGCGCTGTCGGCAATGCATGACACCGACTACGAGATCTATATGGTGGCCGATGCCTCGGGCGGCACCTCGCTGGATGCGCACAACTATGCGATGGATCGCATGGTGCAGGCTGGCACCGTGCCCGTGACCTGGCAGCAGGTGCTGCTGGAGTGGCAGCGCGACTGGGCACGCCGCGGCACCTACGACGCGGTGATGAACATCGTGCGCGAACATTCCGGCGCCTATGGCATGGGCGTGGACTATGCTTACACCATGGTGCACAAGGCGGAGGAACGCGTGCAGCACGGCCAGCGCATCGGCCCCAACCCGGCCAAATAATGTTGGCCCGTGGCTTGCCGTGCATATGGCCGGCCACGGGCGCCATCACCTCGGAACAGAAAGAGCCGCCATGAAACTCTACGCGATGTCACTCGGCGCCGGCCTGTTGGTCGGCATCGTCTACAGCCTGCTCAACGTGCGTTCTCCGGCGCCGCCGCTGGTGGCGCTGGTCGGCCTGTTGGGGATCTTGCTGGGCGAGCAGGTCATCCCGGTCGGCAAGCAACTGCTGCGCGGCACGGCCTTCGATACCGCCTGCGCACAGACCAAGGCCACCGAGCATGTGCTGGGCCAGCTGCCCGGGCGCAAGGAGCAGCCGCCCGGCGACGGGAAAGAATCCGCGTGAGCGGAAATGGTTTCAGACGTTGAGCCAGCCCCAGATCAATCACCAACCGCCGTGATACCCCCAGTCCATGCAGGGCATGGCGGGTATTGCGCAGAAGGATTCGCCATGTCCCAATCCCAACCCGATATCATTTTTCACAATGCCCGGATTACCACGCTGGACCGCAGCCGGCCCGTCGCCACGGCGCTGGCCATCCAGGCCGGCCGCTTCACGGCCGTGGGCTCCGACGAGGAAGTGCTGACGCTGGCCGGCGCCGGTACCCGGGTCGTCAACCTGAAGCGGCGGCACGTGCTGCCGGGTCTGTTCGACAACCATACCCACGTGGTGCGCGGCGGCCTGAACTACAACATGGAGCTGCGCTGGGACGGCGTGCGCTCTTTGGCCGACGCGATGGAGATGCTGCGCCGGCAAGTGGCCGTCACCCCGGCGCCGCAATGGGTGCGCGTGGTGGGCGGCTTCACCGAGCACCAGTTCGTCGAAAAGCGCCTGCCCACGCTGGAAGAGATCAATGCCATCGCGCCCGATACGCCGGTGTTCCTGCTGCACCTGTATGACCGCGCATTGCTCAACGGCGCCGCGCTGCGCGCCGTGGGCTACACCAAGGACACGGCCGCGCCGCCCGGCGGCGAGATCATGCGGGATGCGTCGGGCAACCCCACCGGCCTGCTGCTGGCCAAGCCCAATGCATCGATCCTCTACGCGACGCTGGCCAAGGGCCCCAAGCTGCCGCTGGAGTACCAGGTCAATTCCACGCGCCACTTCATGCGCGAACTCAACCGCCTGGGCGTGACCGGCGTGATCGACGCGGGCGGCGGCTTCCAGAATTATCCGCAAGACTATCAGGTGATCCAGCAACTGGCCGATGCGGGCCAGATGACCGTGCGCCTGGCCTACAACCTGTTCACGCAAAAACCGAAGGAGGAAAAGCAGGATTTCCTCAACTGGACCTCAAGCGTGAAATACAAGCAGGGCAACGATTATTTCCGCCATAACGGCGCCGGCGAGATGCTGGTGTTCTCGGCGGCCGACTTCGAGGACTTCCGCCAGCCGCGTCCGGAGATGCCGCCCGAGATGGAAGGCGAGCTGGAAGAGGTGGTACGCATCCTGGCGCAGAACCGGTGGCCGTGGCGTTTGCATGCCACCTACGATGAAACCATTTCGCGCGCACTCGACGTGTTCGAGAAGGTCCACCGCGACACGCCGCTGACGGGCCTGAACTGGTTCTTCGACCATGCCGAGACCATTTCCGATCAATCCATCGACCGCATCGCCGCGCTGGGCGGCGGCATCGCCGTGCAGCACCGGATGGCTTACCAGGGCGAATACTTCGTCGAACGCTACGGGGTGCGGGCGGCCGAAGCCACGCCGCCCATCAAGCGCATGCTGGAGCGCGGGGTCAAGGTCTCGGCCGGCACCGATGCCACGCGCGTTGCCTCGTACAACCCGTGGGTCTCGCTGTCGTGGATGGTCACCGGAAAAACCGTGGGCGGCATGAGCCTGTACCCGCAGCGCAATCTGCTCGACCGCGAAACCGCGCTGCGCATGTGGACCGAAAACGTGGCCTGGTTTTCCAACGAAGAAGGCAGCCGCGGGCGCATCGAAGCCGGCCAGTTGGCGGATTTCATCGTGCCCAGCCAGGACTACTTCAGCGTTCCCGAGGATGAGATCGCTTTCCTCACTTCCGATCTTACGGTGGTGGGCGGGCGCGTGGTGTACGGGGCGGGCGAGTTCGGCCCGTTGGACGACAACCCGCTGCCGCCGGCCATGCCGGACTGGTCGCCTGCCCGCACTTTCAAGGGGTATGCGGCCTGGGGCGAACCCGATGGCGTGGGCCGGAACTCGCTGCAACCTGCGCATCATCGCAACATCAGCGCTTGCGGCTGCGGCACCAGTTGCGGCCTGCATGGGCACGGCCACGCCAAGGCCTGGGCGTCGAGCGTTCCCGCTTCCGATCTGCAGGGATTTTTCGGTGCATTGGGCTGTTCGTGCTGGATGGCTTGAGACAGGGGAACCGAGATGAACAACACTATGCATGCCGGTATCGAAGGCCACCTCGCGGCGCTGGCACGGCCGGTTTTCGGCAGCCGCGCGCTGCAATGGCTGGCCTGTCTCGGCTTGTGCGCGGCCTATTTGCAGGGCGGGCTGGCCAAGCTGACCGACTTTTCCGGGGCCATCGGCGAGATGCATCATTTCGGCCTTGCGCCTCCACCCGTGTTCGCGGTGCTGGTGATTGTGCTGGAGCTGGGCGCATCGGCGCTGATCCTGGTCGGGCGGCTGCGCTGGCTGGGGGCGCTGGCGCTGGGCGGCTTCACCTTGCTGGCCACGTTCATTGCGCTGCGTTTCTGGATGCTGCCGGCGGGCCAGGAGCGCTTCATGGCGGCCAATTCCTTTTTCGAGCACCTGGGTTTGGCCGGCGGTTTCCTGCTGCTGGCCTGGTTCGATCTCCAGGCGAAGGAGGCCGCATGAGCGCCATCGACAACGCGCAACCGGCAGTGGCGCGCCCGCAAGGTTTTTGGGAGCAATGCCGGGCGCCCATGATCCTGACGATCGTCGCCGGCGCCATCGATACCATCGGCTTCGTTGCCTTGCTGGGTTTTTTCACAGCCCACGTGACCGGCAACCTGGTGGTGGCCGGCGCGGTATTCGCCAAGGGTGGGGCGGGCGTATGGATCAAGCTCGGGGCCATCCCGCTGTTCATCGTCGCGGTCATGTTGACCAAGATATGGATCGACCGTTGCAGCCAATCCGGCGCCACCTTGGGCTGGCTGCTGGTGGGGGAGGCGCTCTTCCTGGCGGGGTTCATGCTGGCGGGCCTGTACTTTGAACCGTTTTCCGATCCCGATGGCATAGCGCTGGCGGTGACCGGCGGCTTGGGCCTGATCGCCCTGGCCATCCGCAATACGGCAAGCAAGACGCTGATCAAGCACATCAGTCCCAGCACCATGATGACCGGCAATACCACCCAGTTCGGCATCGACCTTTCCCACTATGTCCGGATGCCCAGCCGCGAGAACGGGCTGGCCTTGCTGAAAAGCGGCAGCATCGTGGCAGGTTTCATCCTGGGGGCATTGCTGGGCGCGGTGCTTTACGTGCACATGGGGTTCTGGAGCGTGCTGCCTTTCTTGCTGGCCGTCTTGTACCTGGCGAGTCTTTCCTTTCGCAAGCTGTTCATCTGACGGGGTCGATTGCAATGAACAAGGGCAGGCTCGAATCCTTTAGCGATGGCGTCATTTCAGTGAGCCTGACGCTGATGCTCTACCAGATCCAGCTCCCGGCCGAATTCACCTGGCACGGGTTGCGGATGGAGGCCCCTCATTTCCTGGGCTATGTGCTCAGCTTCATCTACGTCGGCATCTACTGGAACAATCACCACCACCTGTTCCAGGTGGTCGGCGGCATCAACGGCAAGATCATGTGGGCCAACCTGAACCTGCTGTTCTGGCTGACGATGATCCCGATCGCCACCACATGGGCCGGGAAGTCGGACCTGCTGGCCTTGCCGACTGCCTTGTATGCGTTGGTGCTGTTCATGTGCGCGGCTTCTTATTGGGCGTTGGGGCGCACCATCATTGCGCAGGAGGGGAACGGTTCCGCGCTGGCCCATACCCTCGGCCGGGATTTGAAAGGAAAGTTGTCCCTCCCGGTCTACGCGCTGGCCGTCGGCGTCAGCTTCTGCAGCAGCATCGCGGCGTTTGTCATCCTGACGGCGATGGCGGCGCTGTGGTTCGTTCCTGATGCGCGGATCGAACGATATTTACGGGAGCAGGCCGATCAAAGGAAATGAGGGCAATGAAGGCAATGAACTGCCGAGAGCGGTTTGCTGCGTTGCAAGTGGTGCAGACGAGTAGTACAGACGAAAAAAATCCCCGACAAGTCGGGGATTTTTTATCTCAGCTGAAGCTTAAGCAACAGGCTGGATGTTCGAAGCTTGCTTGCCCTTCGGGCCAGTGGTCACTTCGAAGGAAACGCGTTGGTTTTCCTTCAGCGACTTGAAACCATTCGACTGAATAGCCGAGAAGTGCGCGAACAAATCTTCACCGCCTTCATCGGGGGTGATAAAACCAAAACCTTTTGCATCATTGAACCACTTGACGGTACCAGTTGCCATTACGGACTCCTAAATTAATTGATTGGGGCTGCTATGCCCGGCTCTTTATCGTTACTCGGGAGGAATGACAGCGAAGACCGCACTACCAGCTCGAATCCTAACGACGCGCTGATTATACTCATTAAATAGGGAATGCAAGCTATTTTCGGTAGCAAAGTTCAATTTAAATATTTAATTATTTTTGCTTGTACTTTAGTTTTCTATTCATGCCGAAAAACGGTGCGGGAAATCGCCCGGAATCCCTTTCCTGGTGCGGCTTTTGGCGTGTCCGTCATTGTCCTACGCGAATTTCCGGATTCGCACAATTCAATCATTTTTCTGATGGATCAGCACAACAGCTTCGGCTGCGATTCCTTCTTCACGGCCTAAATAACCCAATTTTTCGTTGGTTTTTGCCTTGATATTGATTTGCTGGACAGAAATTCCCAGGTCGTCGGCAAGGTTTTTCACCATGGCGGGGATATGCGGCGCCATCTTCGGCGCCTGGGCGATGATGGTGGCGTCCAGGTTGCCGATCGTATAACCGGCCTCGTCCAGGCGTTTGGCGGCTTCGCGCAGCAGGGCGCGCGAGTCGGCGCCCTTGAATCGGGCATTGGTGTCGGGGAAATGGCGGCCGATGTCGCCCAGCGCGGCGGCGCCGAACAGGGCATCGGTGATGGCATGCAGCAGGGCGTCGGCGTCGGAGTGGCCGAGCAGGCCTTTCTGGTGGGGGATATTGACGCCGCCCAGGATTAGCGGGCGGCCTTCGACCAGGGCATGGCAATCGTAGCCCTGGCCGATACGAAACGGGAATGGCAATGCGGTGGCGCTCATGGCGGTCAGCCTTTCAAAAAGAATTCGGCCAGCGCGGCGTCCTGCGCCAGCGTGACCTTGAGGTTGCGGGGACTGCCCTCCACCAGGCGTGGGCGCAGGCCCAGCATCTCGATGGCGCTGGCGTCGTCGGTGATGGCACCGATACGGCCCTGTTCGGCGGCTTGCCGCAAGGCCCGCCGCAGCAGCGCGTAGCGGAACATCTGCGGGGTTTGCGCGGCCCACAGGCCGGCGCGCGGGACGGTTTGCTGCGAACGGCCGCCGGCGTCCTCGCGCTTGAGGGTGTCGACCACCGGCAGCGCCAGCAGGCCGCCCACCTCATCGTTGGACAGCGCGTCGAGCAGGCGGTCGATCAGCCCGGCGTCCAGACCCGGGCGCGCGGCGTCGTGCACCAGCACCCAGTCGGCCTCGCCGGCCACGTTGCGCATTTCGTTCAAGCCATTGAACACGCTTTCCTGCCGGGTGGCGCCGCCCACGCGCAGCACCGTGGCGCGCGGCGCCAGTTCGGGAGGGAGCAGATCGTCAATCCAGCCATCGGCGGCGCTGACCACTACGAAGGTATGGGCGATGCGCGCATGCGCGGCGAAGGTATCCAGCGCATGGCGCAGCATCGGCTTGCCGGCCAGCGCCATGTATTGCTTGGGGATATCCGCGCCCATGCGGGCGCCGACGCCGGCGGCAGGGATCAGCGCGAAATGTTGCGGTTGCGCCAAGGAGGCGGTGGGGGAGGCCGGTCGGTTCATGTGATGCGGGGTGCCTGGACGGGCCGCGCGGCAGCCTGCGGCAAGGACCATCGTTTATAATCGGAGGCTGAATTTTAATGCTAATCCTTCGCAAGCGGCCGGCATTTTGATCGCCTCAAACCGTTGAATCCGCCGAATCTGCTGCTCCCGAACCCGCCGATGCCTTTCGACCTGAAAAAAAACCTTCCCAAGCCCGGCGTACGTTTTGTCCCGCCCGCAGCGCATGGTTCCGCCGACGCCTACCTGCTGGCGCAAGCGGCGCTGGCGCTGAAGGCCGAGGGCCGCATGCTGGCCGTGGTGGTGGCCGGCGCCACCGACGCCCAGCGCCTCCTGGCCGAGATCCCCTGGTTCCAGCCGGCCGGCGCGGCCGACAAGCTGCGCTGCCACCTGCTGCCGGACTGGGAAACCCTGCCCTACGATGCCTTCTCGCCGCACCAGGACCTGGTGTCCGAGCGCCTGGCGACGCTGTATGAAGTGCAGTCGGGCCAGTGCGACCTGCTGATCGTGCCGGCGACCACCGCCTTGCTGCGCATGGCGCCGCCCGAGTTCCTGGCGGCCTATACCTTCTTCTTCAAGCAGGGCGAGAAGCTGGATGAGGCCAGGCTCAAGTCGCAACTGACGCTGGCCGGCTACAGCCATGTCGGCCAGGTGATGTCGCCGGGCGAATATTCGGTGCGCGGCGGCCTGATCGACATCTTCCCGATGGGTTCGGTGCTGCCGTACCGCCTCGACCTGTTCGGCGACACGGTGGACACCATCCGCACCTTCGATGCCGATACCCAGCGCTCGCTGTACCCGGTGCCGGAAGTGCGCCTGTTGCCCGGCCGCGAATTCCCGATGGATGAAGCCGCGCGCCTGGCCTTCCGCAACCGCTGGCGCGAGGTGTTCGAGGGCGACCCGTCGCGTTCGGCCATCTACAAGGACATCGGCAACGGCATCGCCTCGGCCGGCATCGAGTACTACCTGCCGCTGTTTTTCGAGCAGACCGCAACACTGTTCCAATACCTGCCGGCCGATGCCATGTTCGCCACGGTGGGCGACATCGAACAGGCCATCAAGCGCTTCTGGAGCGATACCCGCTCGCGCTGGCAGTTCCTGCACGCCGACCGCGAACGTCCGGTGCTGGAGCCGAAAGCGATCTACCTCGATGACGAGGATTTCTTCACGCTGTTGAAACCCCATGCGCGCTGGATCGTCAAGACCGATGACGCGCCTTCCGAGCTGTCGGCGCCGCTGCCCAACATTGCCGTCAATCGTCGCGTCGACGATCCGCTGACCAATCTGCGTTCTTTCCTGCTGCAGAGCGACAAGCGCGTGCTGATCTGCGCCGACAGCAACGGCCGCCGCGAGACGCTGCAGCAATATTTCGCCGAATACGATTTGCATCCCGCGCTGTGCGACGACTGGCAGGGTTTCCTTGGCAGCGACGAAAGGCTGATGCTGGGCGTGGCGCCGCTGTATGCCGGCTTCGCCTTGCAGGATGAGGCGCTGGCCTTTGTCACCGAAGCCGAACTGTACGCCGGCAGCGGTCGCCGCGCCGGCCGCCGCAAGCAGCAGGCCGCCACCGAAGTCGAGCACATGGTGCGCGACCTGTCGGAGCTCAAGGTCGGCGATCCGGTAGTGCACTCTAATCACGGCATCGGCCGCTACATGGGTCTGATCAGCATGGACCTGGGCGAGGGCGAGACCGAGTTCCTGCATCTTGAATACGCCAAGGAAACCAAGCTCTACGTGCCGGTATCGCAACTGCACGTGATTTCGCGCTATTCCGGCGCCTCGCCGGAAGACGCGCCATTGCACGCGCTGGGTTCCGGCCAGTGGGAAAAGGCCAAGCGCCGTGCAGCGCAACAGGTGCGCGACACCGCCGCTGAGCTGCTCAACCTGTACGCGCGCCGCGCGCTGCGCCAGGGCCATGCCTTCGAATATTCCGCGCACGATTACGAAGCCTTCGCCGACAGCTTCGGGTTTGAAGAGACCGCCGACCAGGCCGCCGCCATCGACGCCGTGATCAAGGACATGACCGGCGGCAAGCCAATGGACCGCCTGATCTGCGGCGATGTCGGTTTCGGCAAGACCGAGGTGGCCCTGCGCGCGGCGTTCGTCGCCGTGATGGGCGGCAAGCAGGTGGCCATTCTTGCGCCCACCACGCTGTTGGCCGAGCAGCATGCGCAAACCTTCGCCGACCGTTTCGCCAACTGGCCGGTGCGCATCGCCGAGCTGTCGCGTTTCCGTACCGGCAAGGAAGTCACGCAGGCGATCAAGGGACTGGCCGACGGCACCATCGACATCGTCATCGGCACCCACAAGCTGCTGTCGGAGGAGGTGAAGTTCTCGCGCCTGGGCCTGGTCATCATCGACGAGGAGCACCGCTTCGGCGTGCGTCAGAAGGAGGCGCTCAAGTCGCTGCGCGCCGAGGTCGACGTGCTCACGCTGACGGCCACGCCGATCCCGCGCACGCTGGGCATGGCGCTGGAAGGGCTGCGCGACTTTTCGGTGATCGCCACCGCGCCGCAAAAGCGGCTGGCCATCAAGACCTTCGTGCGCGGGGAGGGCGAATCGACCATCCGCGAAGCCTGCCTGCGCGAACTAAAGCGCGGCGGCCAGGTGTACTTCCTGCACAACGAGGTGGAAACCATCGGCAACCGCCGCGCCATGCTCGAAGCCCTGCTGCCGGAAGCGCGCATCGGCGTGGCCCATGGCCAGATGCACGAGCGCGACCTGGAAAAGGTGATGCGCGATTTCGTGGCCCAGCGCTTCAACATCCTGCTGTGTACCACCATCATCGAAACCGGCATCGACGTGCCGACCGCCAACACCATCATCATGCACCGCGCCGACAAGTTCGGCCTGGCTCAGCTGCACCAGTTGCGCGGCCGCGTCGGCCGCTCGCACCACCAGGCCTATGCCTACCTGCTGGTGCAGGATGTGCATGGCCTGACCAAGCAGGCGCAGCGCCGGCTGGAGGCGATCCAGCAGATGGAGGAACTGGGCAGCGGCTTCTACCTGGCCATGCATGACCTCGAAATCCGCGGCGCCGGCGAGGTGCTGGGCGACAACCAGTCGGGCGAGATCCACGAGATCGGTTTCCAGATGTATTCCGACATGCTCAACGAAGCGGTGCGCTCGCTGAAGAACGGCAAGGAACCCGACCTGGCCGCGCCGCTGTCATCCACCACCGAAATCAACCTGCATGTGCCGGCCTTGCTGCCCAACGATTATTGCGGCGACGTGCACGAGCGCCTGTCGCTGTACAAGCGTTTCGCCAATTGCGTGAAGCAGGACGCCATCGACGACCTGCAGGAAGAACTGATCGACCGCTTCGGCAAGCTGCCCGAGCCGGCGCGCGCGCTGGTGGAAACGCACCGCCTGCGCATCGCCGCCAAGCCGCTGGGCATCGTCAAGATCGACGCCCATTCCGAGGCCGCGCTGCTGCAGTTCATGCCCAATCCGCCGATCGACGCCATGCGCATCATCGAACTGGTGCAGAAGAACCGCCAGGTCAAGCTCAACGGCCAGGACAAGCTGCGCATTGCCGCCGCCATGCCGGACCTCAATGCGCGCGTGCAGCAGGTCAAGGCGACCATGAAGGCGCTGGCCGGGTGAGCGGGCAGGGCGGAACCTGCCCCGCAATCCAATGAATCCTTTATTTGACCTACTGAACCAATAACCAGACCAATAACCAGACCAATAACCAGACCAATAACCAGACATGAACCTGATCCTGCAAGCATTCAAGAGCAATGCCACCGATATCAACGTCATCGCGGCGCTGGCCAGGGCGCAGCGCGTCGAGCCTGTCGACGGGCGCGTGCCCGGGGTGCAGGCCTGGCGCTGCGTCGAGGTGGACCGTGCCGATCAGACCAGGGCCGCGGTCGATGCCGCCTGCCTGGCGGCGCAAGTGGACTATGCCTTCGTCGACCCGGCGCTCAGGCTGGCCGACTTCCGGCTGGTGGCGATGGATATGGATTCGACCCTGATCACCATCGAATGCATCGATGAGATCGCCGACATGCAGGGCCTGAAACCGCAAGTGGCGGAAATCACCGAAGCCGCCATGCGCGGCGAGATCGAGTTCAATGAAAGCCTGACGCGCCGCGTGGCGTTGCTCAAGGGGCTGGATGCCGCCGCCCTGCAGCGCGTCTACGACGAGCGCCTGCAACTGTCGCCGGGCGCGGACAATATGTTGAAGGCGATCCAGGCGGCAGGTCTGAAGACGCTGCTGGTCTCCGGCGGCTTCACCTTCTTTACCGACCGCATGAAGACCCGCCTGGGCCTGGACTACACCCATTCGAACACGCTGGAAGTGGCGGACGGCAAGCTGACCGGCAAGGTGGTCGGCGGCATCGTCAATGCCGACGAGAAGCGGCTGACGGTGGAGCGCGTGTGCCGCGAGATCGGCGCCGACCCGTCGCAGGCCATCGTCATGGGCGATGGCGCCAACGATTTGAAGATGATGGGCATCGCCGGCCTGTCGGTGGCGTTCCGCGCCAAGCCGGTGGTGCGCGCGCAGGCGGATGTGGGCTTGAATTTTGTCGGCCTGGATGGCATCTTGAACCTGCTTGGCTGAGCGCTGCGCGCCGGCGCGGATAATCGGCTTTTTGCCGCAACCATCGCAAATGGGAGACCCGATGACGCAGGAACTGGTGTTCGACAACAAGACCCAATCGGCCAAGAGCCTGGCCTGGTGGCTGTATATCTTCCACGGCCTGTGCCTGGCGTTTTCGCTGGGCATGCTGTCGTGGCTGCCGCTGATCGCCAACTACGTCAAGCGCGAGGATACGCTCGATACTTTCGTCTACAGCCACCACCGCTGGCAGATCCGCTCATTCTGGTGGTATCTGTTCTGGATGTTCGCGGGCGGCCTGGTATGGATCACGGTGGTGGGCATTCCCCTGGCGATCCTGATCTGGACGCTGGCGTGGATCTGGAAAGCCTACCGGCTGATCAAGGGATTCCTCGACCTCAACGACAACAAGCCCATGCCTGTTTGATCGCGCCGCCAATGTGGCGCCGCAAAAGCGACATGCCCCAAGACGAAAAAAAGGATGCGACAGCAAGATGCGTGAAATCGCCACACTGGAAGAATTGAAATCGCTGGCCGGCCAGGAAGTGGCGACCAGCGACTGGATCGACGTGACGCAGGAACAGGTGAACCGGTTCGCCGATGCCACCGGCGACCACCAATGGATACACGTCGATGTCGAGCGCGCGGCGCGCGAACTGCCGTTCGGCGGCACCGTGGCGCACGGTTTCCTTACCCTGGCGTTGTTGCCGCAGATGCTCGGCAATGCGATCAGCCTGGGACCGGACGTCAGGATGCTGCTCAACTACGGCCTGAACCGCGTGCGTTTTCCGGCTCCCTTGCCGGTGGGACGGAGGGTGCGCGGCATCATCGTGCTGGAGTCGGTCGAGGACGTCCCCGGCGGCGCCCAGCTGACCTGGGAGATCACCGTCGAATGCGAGGGTTCGGACAAGCCGGTCTGCGTGGCGCAATTCCTGGTGCGCCGCTATTGATGCCGGCCGCGGTTCAGCGTTTCTGGTACTGGCCTTTGCCGAACAGCAGATCCCTGGCCTTGTCATCGGTCAAGGGCTTGCGCTGGTCGGCCAGCACGGCCACGCCGCGCTGCACGGCCGGGCGCGCGCTGATGGCGTCGAACCAGCGCTTGACGTTGGGATAGTCGGCCAGGTCGATGCCCTGGTTCTTGTGCGAACGGGTCCAGGGGAAACTGGCGATATCGGCAATGGTGTACTCGTCGCCGGCCAGGTAGGCGTGCTTGGCGAGCTGCTTGTCCATCACCTGGTACAGGCGCTTGGCTTCGTTGCTGTAGCGGTTGATCGCGTATTCGATCTGCTCCGGGGCATACAGGCGGAAGTGGTGCGCCTGGCCCAGCATCGGCCCCAGGCCGCCCATCTGGAACATCACCCATTGCAGCACTTCATATTTCTCGCGGTCGGTCTTGCCGAGGAAGCGGCCGGTCTTGCCCGCCAGGTAAATCAGGATCGCGCCTGATTCGAACAGCGAGATGGGCTTGCCGTCCGGGCCGTCCGGATCGGTGATGGCGGGGATCTTGTTGTTCGGGGAAATCTTCAGGAAGTCCGGCGCGAACTGGTCGCCGGCGCCGATATCGATGGCGTGCGCGGTGTAGGGCAGGCCGCATTCTTCCAGCATGATGTGAACCTTGTGGCCGTTGGGCGTAGCCCAGCTATAGACGTCGATCATGGGTGTCCTTGTCGTTATCCGGTTGATCCGATGGTGGCGCACCGGCGATGACTGTCGTCAGGGGCGCGGTGCATTAGTGTAGCGGAAGGCGGATGCGGCTGCAGGAGCCGGGAGCGGTGCGGGAAGGAAGGCGGAGGAGGAACCCCGACCGGGGGATGGCGGGCGGGGCCGTGCTGCAGCGATGGAGTTATAACTTGGCCAGCCGGTCCAGCGCCAGGCGCAGCGTTTCATCCTTCTTGGCGAAGCAAAAACGCACGATGCCCGATTCCTTCGGCGTGTTATAGAAGGCCGAGACGGGAATGGCCGCCACGCCGATTTCGGTGGTCAGCCATTTGCAGAATTCGGCTTCGGAGAGATCGGAGATGGCGCCGTACTTCACGCATTGGAAGTAGGTGCCTTCGGAGGGCAGCAGTTCGAAGCGGGTGTTCTTGAGGCCATCGCGGAACAGGTCGCGTTTCTTCTGGTAGAAGGCCGGCAGCTCGAGGTAGGGCGCCGGATCCTTCATGTAGGCAGCCAGGCCGTACTGTACCGGGGTATTGACGGTGAATACGTTGAACTGGTGCACCTTGCGGAATTCCGCGGTCATGGCGGCCGGCGCGGCCACGAAGCCGACCTTCCAGCCGGTGACGTGATAAGTCTTGCCGAAGCTGGAATTGATGAAGGTGCGCTGCGACAGTTCCGGATGGCGCGCCAGCGATTCGTGCTGGCTGCAGTCGTAGACCATGTGTTCGTACACTTCGTCGGAGAGGATCAGGATATCGGTGCCGCGCACGATGTCGGCCAGCGCCTGCACGTCGGCCGCCTTCATGATGCTGCCGGTCGGGTTGTGCGGCGTGTTGACCATGATCATGCGGGTCTTGGGCGTGACGGCGGCCGCTACTTTGTCCCAGGGGATGCTGTAGCCGCGCTCGTCCACGTTCATTTGCACGAAGACCGGGATGCCGCCGGCCAGTTCGATGGCGGGCACGTAGCAGTCGTACGCCGGCTCGATGACGATCACTTCGTCGCCGGCATGCACCGCGCACAGCACCGAGGTCAGGATGCCCTGGGTGGCGCCGGCGGTGACGGTGATTTCGCCGACCGGATCGTAGCGGCGGCCATGGAGCTGCTCGACCTTGTCGGCGATGGCTTCGCGCAGGAGCTGCACGCCGGCCATCGGCGGGTATTGGTTCAGGCCGTCCTGCATGGCGCTGGCGACAGCCTGCACCAGCGCCGGGTCGCAATTGAAATCGGGGAAGCCCTGGCCCAGGTTGACCGCGCCCTTTTCGCTGGCGAGCGCGGACATGACGGTGAAAATGGTGGTGCCGACGTTGGGCAGTTTGGTGACGATATTGGCTGGCGTGCTCATTGCTGCGGGGCCTGATCCTGAAGTGTTTTTTACAAGCCGGCTATTTTAGCCGGAATTCTTGCCCGGCATTTTTGCGCTGCATCAGGATTGCGCTGCATCAGGAGTCAATCCTGGGCGGGCGGAGGAAAGGCGTCGAGCCGCCAGTGCTGCGGCGGGACGATGGAAAACATGCCTTTGCGCAAGGTCTTCCTGGCCAGCTTCAACACGGCCTTGTCTTTGCTGACCAGGACATGCGCCCGGCATTGCAGGGCCAGTTCCAGGAATTTCTGGTCATCCTTGTCGGTGCATAGCGGCAGGCCGAAGGTGTTGACCTCAGCCAGCGGCAGGCAGTGCAGCAGGCGGTCGAATTCGGCGCAGATGGCCGGCTTGTCGGCGGGCGTGAGCGGCAGGTGCGGGTAGTCCAGCACGGCCAGCCATTCGTTGCGGCAGTCTTCGCGGGTATAGGCTTGTACGCTGCCGTCCTGCAAGGCTTGCAGCAGGGCATGCCAGCGCGGATCGCGAAAGACGAACAAGTCCAGGCAGACGTTGGTGTCGAGCACCAGCCGCTGGCGTTCGCCGACGGCCGGCGCGGATCCGATGACGGGGGAAGCGGCAGGCGTGGCGGATGCGGTGGGGGCGATAGGTACGGTGGGGGCGGTAGCGAGGGGGATTGCCGGAGTGCTCATTCAATCATCAATCTAGTTGTCGATGCCGTGGTTGGCTTCCGGCGGCATGCCATGCGCTTGGAGCAGGTTGCCGCCGGCTTCGAGCACATCATACCCCTGGTCGGTGACGCGCCAGAAATTGTGCATGTCCACCGCCACCAAGCCGCGGTCGTGCAGCAGGCGCAGATGGTGCAGGATCAGTTCCGGCGCCAGGTGCTTGACCGACAGTTCCCCCTGGATCTTTTCCACGTCGCCGTAGGTGGTGCCGAAGGAAGCCAGGGTCTTGAGGATGTCGCCCATCAGGGCCTTGTCGCGTTTCATGGTTTGCTCCTTGCCGCTTGGCATGGCTGCCGCAATCGGGATGATTGTGCTTTTGCCGGCGCGCACTTCAATGCAATGTAATCACTTCAATGTAGCCGTTCCGTATATTGACCGCAAAAGCGGGCGCAAGTGCCTGTCGGGCTTGCCGGCGGTTTGCATCGGATCCGATGCATTGGTTAACGGCAATGTGCGTGGCGGATTTGAGTGCCGTGCCGGCGAAAACAACTTCGCCAGGCGGCGTTGCCTGCGAGGTTGACGGTTATGGGCCGCCCCGGCAATGCCGGGCGCGGCCTGTCTTCAAAACTGTTCCCATGCTCCGTCATCGGCGGGAGGGGTGAATTTGGGTTCGGCTTTCTTGGCGGGCAGCGCCGGCTTGTCCGCAGGAGATTGGAGGGCGGGCGCCGCCGCCGGCTTGATAGCCGGTTTGATGGTCGGTTTGATGGTCGGTTTGAGGGCAGGTCTGGCAGCGGTTGTTTGGGGCATCGGTTTGGCAGTCGATTCTGCCGCCGGTGCGGTGTCTGCGATGGTGTGCAAACGATCCAGCTTGAATACGCTGACCAGTTCCGCGAGTTTTCCGGCCTGATCCTGCAGGGAGCCGGCGGCCGCAGCGGCTTGCTCGACCAGTGCGGCGTTTTGCTGGGTGACTTCGTCCATCTGGGTGATGGCGAGGTTGACCTGTTGGATGCCATCGCTCTGTTCCTGGCTGGCCGCGCTGATCTCGCCGACGATGTCGGTCACGCGCCTGACGCTGGCCACTACCTCGGTCATGGTGGTGCCGGCTTGTTCGACCAGCTTGCTGCCGGTATCGACCTTGGCCACCGAGTCGTCGATGAGGGTCTTGATCTCCTTGGCCGCCGATGCCGAACGTTGCGCCAGCGAGCGCACTTCGGACGCCACCACCGCGAAGCCGCGGCCCTGCTCGCCGGCGCGCGCCGCTTCCACCGCCGCATTCAATGCCAGGATGTTGGTCTGGAAGGCGATGCCGTCGATCACGCTGATGATGTCGGCGATCTTGCGCGAACTCTCGGTGATGCCTTCCATGGTCTGCACCACCTGGCCGACCACGCTGCCGCCCTGGACCGCTACGTCGGAGGCCGAATTGGCCAACTGGTTGGCCTGGCGCGCGTTGTCGGCGTTTTGCTTGACGGTGGAGGTCAGTTCTTCCATGGCCGAGGCGGTCTCTTCCAGCGAACCGGCCTGCTGTTCGGTGCGCGAGGACAGGTCGAGGTTGCCGCTGGCGATTTCGCGCGAGGCGGTGCTGATGGTATCGGTGCCCTGGCGTACCTGGCCGACGATGCGCAGCAGGCTGTCGTTCATGGCCTTGAGCGATTGCATCAGGCGGCCGGTTTCGTCGCGGCTGGCGGGTTGTATGTCGACGGTCAGGTCGCCTTCGGCGACGCGCTCGGCGACATGCATGGCGTCTTGCAGCGGGCGCGACACGATGCGCGCCACCCAGGTTGCCAGCAGCAGGCCCAGGCCGATGCAGCAGGCCAGCAGGATGGCGATCATCGTGCGCGCGCTGTTGTAGCGGAGCAAGGCCTCGTTGTCGGTGGCGGCGGCGGTCTCGACATTCAGGTTCACCAACTTGTCCAGCGTGTCGAACAGGCGCAGGTAAACCGGCGTGAGCTGGTTGAGCAGGACATCGCGCGCTTCGTCTAGCTTGTGTTCCCTGACGTCCCCGGCGAGGGTCTGGTGGATGCCGGCAAAGGTTGCCATATCGGTCTTGATGGCGGCGAAGCTGCGTTCCTCCGCCTCGGAGTCGACCACTGCCGCGTATTTTTCCAGTGCCGTGTTCAACGCGCTGAACAGGCCAGTGATCAGTTTCTCGTTGTTCTCGACGTTGTTTTCATTGCCGGGCGGCAAATGCTGGAGCTGGATCGTGCGTATGCGTGCCAATGCGACCTTGGCTTCCAGCGGATGGCGCACGCTGGGCAGCGAGTTGAGGGCGATATCGGTCGAGGCCTGGTTGACTTTGGAGAGTTGCACGATGGAAAACACGCCCTGGATGGCGGTCAACACCAGGATCACAGAAAAAGTGATGAGCAGCTTGCGCGCGATGCGCAGATCATAGAACCAGGTCATGGTCGTTTCCCCCCTGTTGGATATTTTGTCGCAAAACGCGAAGTGGGCAGGCGCGCCCCCTGTTTTGCATGGATAGTCCTACTGTGCAGTGTAAAGAGCAGATTACCGTGCAAAAGCCTTAAAAGCGCTGTATTTGCGCGGCAAATTCGCGTATCGCGGCGGACTCTTGTCCGCTGGGGCGCATGGCGGATGATGGCGACGCGCGCAACGGACGCGCTTTGGGTATCATTGCGCCAACCTGTTGATTGGATGAAATCCCATGCTGATTGTTTTGTCGCCCGCCAAGTCGCTTGATTACGATACGCCCCCTGTTACCGACGTCCATACCACGCCTGCTTTCATCGCACGCTCGGCCGTACTGATCGAGGTGCTCAAGCAGCTTTCTCCGGCCCAGGTCGGCAGCCTCATGGGCATCTCCGACCAATTGGCGGTGCTCAACGCGAACCGGTATGCCTCGTGGTCGCGCAAGTTCACCGCCAAGAATTCCAAGCAAGCGGTGCTGGCCTTCAACGGCGATGTGTATGAAGGCCTGGATGCGAATTCGCTCAATGCCCGGCAACTCGATTATGTGCAGAACCATGTGCGCATCTTGTCCGGCTTGTACGGCATGCTGCGCCCGCTGGACCTGATGCAGCCTTACCGCCTGGAAATGGGCACCAAGCTGGCCAATCCGCATGGCAAGGACTTGTACGCATTCTGGGGCAGCGAGATCACCGAGGCCCTCAACGGCGAACTGGCGACGCAGAAGGCGCCGGTGCTGGTGAACCTGGCGTCGGAAGAGTATTTCAAGGCGGTCAAGCCCAAGCTGCTCAAGGCCAAGGTGATTGCGCCGGTGTTCGAGGACTGGAAGGGCGGCAAGTACAAGATCATCTCGTTCTATGCCAAGCGCGCACGCGGCCTGATGGCGCGCTATGCGGCGCTCAAGAACATCAGCCAGCCGGAAAAGCTCAAGGGTTTCGACCTGGAGGGATATGCGTTTGCCGAAGAGGCATCGACCGACAGCAGCTGGGTGTTCCGCCGCAAGCTGGAGGCGTGAGGCGCAACGGCGGCGATGCGCGCCGTGCCTGCTGGACATGAAAAAGCCTCGCAATGCGAACTGCATTGCGAGGCTTTTTGTTGGGCGGCTCAGGCCGGGGCCGGATATATCGTTACCAGATCTTCCACCAGGGCTTGGTCGCCTTCTTCGGGCCGCCGGTGTAGTAGGGGCTGTTCGGATAGTTGGCCTTGATGACGCGTTCGGTATCGTCGCGCAGCTTGGTCTGGCCCAGCGCATCGTAGGAGCGCATCAGGATGAACAGCGCCTCTTCGTTGGCCGGCGCGTCGGGGTATTGCTTGATCGCGGCCTGGGCGCGGTTGGCGGCTGAAATATAGGCGCCGCGGCGGTAGTAGTAGTTGGCTACGTGCACGTCGTATTGCGACATGGCGTTGACCAGGTACTTCATGCGGGCGACGGCATCCGGCGTGTACTTGCTGTCGGGAAAACGTTCGGCCAGCAGCTTGAACGAGTCGAACGCGTCGCGCATCGCCTTGGGGTCGCGCTCGGTGTTGTCCTGGTCGGTGAAGGTGTCGAAGATGCTGGTGCGGTCGTTGAAGTTGATCAGGCCGCGCAGGTAGTACATGTAGTCGACGTTGGGATGGTTCGGATGCAGCTTGATGAAGCGATCCACAGCCGCCAGGCCTTGCGCCTGGTCATTCTGGCGGTAATAGGCGTAGGCGATATCCATCTGTGCCTGCTGGGCATAAGTGCCGAACGGATAGCGCGATTCCAGCTTCTCGAAATACTTGATTGCCTTGTCGTAACCGCCGGCGTTCAGTTCGTCCTTGGCTTCCGAGTATAATTTCGAGGCAGACCAGCCGGTAGTTTCGTCCTTTTGCTCAGGCAACAGACCGCAAGCCGTGAGAGACAGGGCAAAGCCGACGGTGATTAACTTCAATAAGATTTTGTGCATGACTCTTGTGTGCTTGTCTGAATGCTTACCGTTTTTGCATGTCAGGCGCGAACGCCTTGCCGAGTCGGCTGCATGGTTAACCCAAATACAATCCACCCGATCCGGCGATTATAGCTGATGTCACGTAAGAAACCCCCTCAGATTACAAATGGCGAACAGCCTGTAAAGATCGACCTTCCCGACGATGAATTCGACGAAGGCGACGATGCCTCCGATGCATCGTCGTCCGCGCAGTTATCCGAACTTGCGCCCATTTCCCTGCGCCTGACCGACGATGCCATCGGCCAGCGCCTGGATAAGGTGCTCTCCGGCCTGATCCCGGAATTCTCGCGCAGCCGTATCCAGCAGTGGATCGAAGACGGTTACGTGACCGTCGACGGCGTCCCGGCCAAGGGCAAGATGACCATGCTGGGCGACGAGCAGGTGGAAGTGGCGCCGCAATCGTCGCCGCAGGACCATGCCTACGGCCCGGAGCCGATGGCGCTGGATATCCTGCACGAGGACAAGTCCATCATCGTGCTCGACAAGCCGGCCGGGCTGGTGGTGCACCCTGCCGCCGGCAACTGGAGCGGTACCTTGCTCAACGGCCTGCTGCACCATTGCCCGGGGCTGGCCAACGTGCCGCGCGCGGGGATCGTGCACCGCCTGGACAAGGAAACCAGCGGCCTGATGGTGGTGGCCAAGACGCTGTCGGCGCAGACCGACCTGGTACGCCAGTTGCAGGCGCGCAGCATGAAGCGCCAGTATCTGGCGCTGGTATGGGGATTGCCGCAACTGTCCGGCACCGTCGATGCGCCGATGGCGCGTCATCCGCGCGACCGCATCAAGATGGCGGTGTCGCAAAGCATGACGGCCAAGCCGGCGGTGACGCACTATCGTCGCCTGGCCACCGGCCTGATCGACAGCAAGCCGGTCAGCCTGGTGCACTGCCGGCTGGAGACCGGGCGCACGCACCAGATCCGGGTGCACCTGCAGTCGCTGGGGTTCCCGCTGGTGGGCGATACGCTGTACGGCAAGCAGCACCTGGCTTCGGTGTTCCCGCGCCAGGCGCTGCAGGCAGCCCGCCTGGGCCTGACGCATCCGACTTCCGGCAAGTTCAGGCAATGGGCGGCGCCGCTGCCGCAGGACATGGTCGAGCTGCTGGTGCGGGCCGGCATCGATCCGGCGCTGGCGACGATCCCGGAAATGTCGAGCGAACCGGACCCGGTGATGGGCGATCCGGACGACGACGATTATTGAGGAAGCCTGCATGGAGTTGCTGATCCCGGAATGGGATGCCCCCGCCAATATCGGCGCACTGGCCACTTTGCGCGCCGGCGGCTATAGCGCGCATCCGTATGGCGACGGCAAGGGCGGCTTGGGATTGAACCTGGGCGCCCATGTCGAAGACGATTCCGCGCTGGTGGCGAAAAATCGCGCCTTGTTGCGCCGCCTGCTGCCGCAGGAGCCGGCCTGGCTGTCGCAGGTGCACGGCACCACGGTGGTGGATGCCGCCAGCGCGTCGCCCGCCGTCCAGGCCGATGGCTGCGTCAGCGCCGTGGCCGGTGCCGTGTGCGTGATGATGACGGCCGATTGCCTGCCGGTCCTGTTGTGCGACCGCGCCGGGACGGTGGTGGGCGCAGCCCATGCCGGCTGGCGTGGGCTGGCGGCCGGCGTATTGGAAAATACCGTGGCGGCGATGCGTGCGCGCGGCGGACAAGACCTGATGGCCTGGCTGGGGCCGGCGATCGGTCCGGCGCAGTTCGAAGTCGGCGCCGAAGTGCGCCAGGCCTTCATGCAGCATGACGCCGCGGCCGATGCCGCCTTTCGCAGTTGTGCAGGCAAGCCGGGCAAATATCTGGCCGACATCTACCAGCTGGCGCGCTTGCGCTTGCAGGCGGCCGGGGTGGCCGATATTGCCGGCGGCGGGCTGTGCACGGTCAGCGATACCCGTTTTTATTCTTACCGGCGCGATAAAACCACTGGCCGCATGGCTTCGCTGATCTGGCTTAAATAGCCTGCAATAGCCGATCGGATCACCGCCTGGAAATGACAGCCCGCGAGGGCTAATACCGTTCAGTCAAGGCTAATTCTGAAGCATTCATCACCTGGCCCGTTCGGGCTGAGTAGGCCCGCCAGGGCCGTATCGAAGCCAGCGTATCAGCGTTAGCGCTCTTGCCTGCCCTTCGATACGCTGCTGCGCAGCTACTCAGGGCGAACGGAGTCTGGTCTCCATAAACCTCCGCAAACACAAATGCCGTTCAGTGCTTAACTGAACGGCATTAGTCCGCGAGGGCTGCCATTTTTATTTTTTATTGGCGTTTGCCGTTGTTGCTGGAAGAAGGCTGAGGCGGCCCCTTGGGCGGCCGATGCGAATGCGCCTGCAGGGCCTGGATCAATTCGCGCGTATGGCCGGGCAGGCCGTCGAGGCCGCGCACGCAGATCAGCAATTGTCGCCTGGCCCAGGCATCGGCCAGGGGCAGCACGCGGATATCCATATGGTCGGCGCAGGCGTGGGCTGCGGTTTCAGGGATGACCGCCACCCCGACCTGTTGCTCGACCATGCGGCAGATGCCGTCGAAACTGCGCAGCCGCACCCGGTATTGCAGGCGTTTGCCGGCGCGCGCGGCATGGCCGGCCAGATGCTGTTGCAAGGCGCTGTCGCCGGACAAGCCGACGAAATCCTCGCCCAGCAGTTCGCCGAAGGCCACCGATTTTCGCCTGGCCAGCGGATGTTTCCTGGCCAGCACGGCGACCAGGTGATCCTGGCGGAAGGGGAAGGTTTGCAAGGGGCCGCTGTCGGTCGAGTCGGCGATGATGCCCACGTCGGCCACGCCGTCTACCACGGCCTGCACCACTTCATAACTCAGCTTTTCTTCCAGTTCGATATCGGTGTGCGGATGGCGCGCCAGGAAAGTGGCCAGGACTTCCGGCAGGAACTCGGTCATGGCAGAGGTATTGCACAGCAGCCGGATGTGGCCTTTCAAGCCTTGCGCGTACTGGCCCAGTTCGTCGCGCAGCTGTTCCATTTGCCGGCCTATCATGCGCGCATGGTGCGCCAGCGCGCGGCCGGCATCGGTCGTCCGGACACCGCGTCGCCCGCGTTCCAGCAGCGCGGCGCCGAGCGCATCCTCCATGTTGCGGATGCGCGCGCTGGCCGAGGCCAGCGCCATGTGCGCACGGGCCGCGCCGGCGGTGATGCTACCGCTTTCCACGATGTGCAGGAAAAGGCGCAGGTCGGAGAGGTCGAATCGGTTGCTCATCGGCAGGAGGGGTGTTGGTCTGCCTTCGTCCATGGCGAAGGCTGGCTAAGTGTATTCCACATTTCCAGATGGCGCGAGGGCTGGCAGACTGCGCCTTGCCTGACTTCTTTTTCCATCATCTTCCTGGTCCGCATCATGCAATCGCTGCTTTCCTTCATGGGTATGAATTCCACTGTGCTGGCGGCTTGCCTGGGCGTGTTCCTGTTGGCCGGCTTCATCAAGGGCGTGATCGGCCTGGGGTTGCCGACCGTCGCGGTCGGGCTGCTGAGTCTTGCGATGCCGCCGGTGCAGGCCGCGGCGCTGCTGATTGTGCCTTCGATGGTGACCAATGTCTGGCAACTGCTGGCCGGCGGCGCCTTCATGGCGCTGGCCCGGCGGCTGTGGGCCATGCTGGCCGGGATCGTGCTCGGCACCTTGGCCGGCAGCGGTTTCATGGACGCCGACGGCGGTCGCCGCACCATTGTCGCGCTGGGCGTGGCGCTGGCGCTGTATGCGATAGCGGGCCTGGCATCGTTCAGGTTTTCGGTGTCGGCGGGCGCGGAGAAATGGTGGTCGCCGATCATCGGCCTGGCGACCGGCCTGATCACTGCGGCGACCGGCGTATTCGTGATCCCGGCTGTGCCGTACTTGCAGGCGCTCGACCTGGAGCGCGACCAATTGATCCAGGCGCTGGGTTTGTCGTTTACCGTCTCCACGGTCGCGCTGGCGATCAATCTGGGGCAGGGCGGAGCCTTTGGCGGCAGCGTGGCCGGCGCATCGGCGGTGGTATTGCTGCCGGCGCTGCTGGGCATGGGCATCGGCACCTGGGTGCGCGGCAAGGTGAAGGCGCAGACGTTCCGGCGCTGTTTTTTCGCCGGCCTGTTGCTGCTGGGCCTGCATCTGGCCTCGCATGTGGCGCAGTGAACGACGATGGCGGCTAACGGCATGTCTTGCAACTGGAAGATCGAAGGGCCGCGCATGCGCCCGCAAGACGAGGTGCATGTCTATGCTTATCTTGGCGGCCGGATGATCGGCATGCTCGATTGCCGGTTATATGGAGGCGGCGTGCAGTTGCGCATGGCCTACGTGTCGCCGCCCTGGCGCGGGAGTGCGGTGCTGCGCGATATGCTGGCCGCGCTGAGGAGGCATTACCGGCGGGTGGCCGTGTCGCGCCCGCGGCGCCATGGTGCGATGGGGAAATGACGCGATGCGCAAGCGGCGCCTCGTGCGGGTGGCGCCGGGATCGTGTCGCATCCTCGGATCTTTCTTGATGTCCCGGCACGGGCAAAAGGAGCCAAAGCCGTTATTCATCCGGCCGGATGGTTGGCGTTGTCTTCCGTTCTTTTCGGCTCGCATTCGGCATGCTCGTCATTTGCCGACTCTTCCTTGCGCGCAGCTTTCATTTTCTCCCTCTTTTGTCGATTCCGCTTGCGTTGCGGTGTACCCATCAGGTATAAAACAACGGACAAGGGAAATACGCCGTACAGCAGGAAGGTGGTCACTCCGGCGACCGCACTCAGTTCGGTGATCGACATCATGAAGACGACATAGAGCCATGCGATAGCAACGATATACATGGTGACTGGAGCTTCAGGATAAACCGTAAAGATACGCGAAAATTGCAGATCCGAGCATGAACAAGCAGAATCCGCAGCAACCCTCTCCTGATGTATCCGCATGGCTGGCGCAGATGTCCGACCCGAAATTCTGGGCTTCCCTGCCATCTCAATTCCAATCGCAATTTCAGCATTTACAGCAACTCCAGCCTCCATTGCCGCCTTTTCCCAATACGGGTTTCCCCTTCGGAGCGGCGGGGGCAGGGCAGTTCGACCCGTCTTCGCTGATGAAGCAGCTGGGCGAACTGGGCGCCTCGCTGGATGCGGCCGACATGCTCCGCCTGCAGCAGGATTATGCGCAGCAGTTTGCCGAACTCTGGCAATCGGCGGCGTCAGCCAAAACGCCTGCCATCACCGACCGCCGCCTTAGCGCGCCAGCCTGGCAAGAGAGCCCGTACTTCGCATTTCAGGCCGCCGCCTACGAGCTTAATTCGCGCTTTCTGCTGGCCTTGGCCGATGCGGTCAAGGGCCCCGACAAGGTGCGCCACAAACTGCGTTTTGCGGTGCGGCAAATGATCGATGCGATGTCGCCGGCCAATTTCCTGGCGACCAATCCGGTTGCCCAGCAAAAGATTATCGAGACCCGTGGCGAAAGCCTGACCAAGGGCATTGCGCAGTTGCTGGCGGACTTGCAGAAGGGCCATATCTCGCAGACCGATGAGACGGCCTTCGAAGTCGGCAAGGATGTCGGCGCCAGCGAAGGTTCGGTCATTTACGAGAATGAGCTGTTCCAGCTGATCCAGTACAAGCCGCTGACCAAGACCGTGCATGCCGTGCCGCTGCTGATCGTGCCGCCTTGCATCAACAAGTTCTACATCCTCGACTTGCAGCCGCAGAATTCGCTGGTGCGCTATACGGTCGAGCAGGGGCATACGGTATTCCTGATTTCGTGGCGCAATGCCGATGCCTCGATCGATGGCGCCACCTGGGAGCAATATGTCGACGGCGCCGTGGTCAACGCCATCCATATCGTCCAGGAGGTCAGCAAGCAGCCGCAGATCAACGCGCTGGGCTTTTGCGTCGGCGGCACCATCTTGTCGTGCGCGTTGGCGCTGCTGGCCGCGCGCGGCGAAGATCCGGTGTCCAGCCTGACGCTGCTGACGACCTTCCTCGATTTCGCCGATACCGGCGCCATCGATGTCTATATCGATGAGATGCAGCTGGCCATGCGCGAGCAGATGATCGGCAAGCGCGGCCTGATGGCCGGGCGCGATTTTTCCAGCGCCTTTTCCAGCCTGCGCCCGAACGACCTGCTGTGGAACTATGTCGAATCCAATTACCTGAAAGGCGAGACGCCGACCGCGTTCGATCTCCTGTACTGGAATGCCGACAGCACCAACCTGCCGGGGCCGATGTTCTGCTATTACCTGCGCCACATGTATCTGGAGAACGCGCTGAAGGATCCGGGGCGACTGACGGTGGCCGGCGAGAAGATCGACCTGCGCAAGATCACCGCGCCGGCGTTCATCTACGCCTCGCGCGAGGACCATATCGTGCCGTGGAAATCGGCCTATGCGTCGGTGGCGCTGCTCAATGCATCGAAGCGCGCCAATAACCGTTTCGTGCTGGGCGCATCCGGCCATATCGCCGGCGTGATCAATCCGGCCTCCAGGAACAAGCGCAATTACTGGACCAACGACAAGCTGGAGGCCGATCCCGATGCGTGGCTGGCCAAGGCCAGGGAGCATCCCGGCAGCTGGTGGAGCGAATGGGCGGCCTTCCTGGGCAAGCATGCGGGACGCAAGGTGGCCGCGCCCAAGGCCGCTGGCTCGGTAAGGTACAAGAAGATCGAACCGGCTCCCGGGCGCTACGTGAAGGTCAAGGCCGACCAGATCATCTGAATCTGCGGGCGAGCGCGGCGAGGCCGGTAACGTTTTCAGCGGCATCTTGCCAGCGGTTCCCGGTGCGGCCGTGCGGGAAAGCCGGCATGGAAAATGCATCGGAGCTTGCGCGGCTGTGCGACAGGCCTGCATCATCATGCAGCGAAGAACCGGATGAAGTAAGGATTCAGGGCGGCCGGAGGCAACCGGTGCCCTGGGAAATGCGGACGCAGAGCAGACGCGAGAGAGGGGAGATGTTGATATCCCCGGTAATCAATCCACACTAGGAGGCAGCACAATGAACAAGCGTATTGCATATGTGACCGGCGGCATGGGCGGTATCGGAACCTCCATCTGCGCACGTCTTTGCAAGGACGGATATACCGTCGTGGCAGGTTGCGGCCCGAATTCCTCGCGCAAGGACAAATGGTTGGCGACGATGCGCGAACAAGGCTTCGATATCCACGCCTCCGAAGGCAACGTCTCCGATTGGGATTCGACCAAGGCGGCGTTCGAGAAGGTCCGCGCCGAAATCGGTGAAGTCGATGTGCTGGTCAACAATGCCGGCATCACCCGCGACGGCCAGTTCCGCAAGATGAGCAAGGACGACTGGGACGCCGTCATCAATACCAACCTCAATTCGCTCTTCAACGTCACCAAGCAGGTCATCGACGGCATGGTCGAGCGCGGCTTCGGACGGATCATCAACATTTCATCCGTCAACGGCCAGAAGGGCCAGTTCGGCCAGACCAACTATTCCACCGCCAAGGCGGGCATCCATGGCTTCACCATGGCGCTGGCGCAGGAGGTGGCGACCAAGGGCGTGACCGTCAATACCGTCTCGCCGGGCTACATCGGTACCGATATGGTGCGTTCGATCCGTCCGGAAGTGCTGGAGAAGATCGTCTCCGGCATCCCGGTCAAGCGCCTGGGCGAACCGGAGGAAATTGCCTCCATCGTCGCCTGGATCGCTTCGGCCGAAGGCGGTTACGCTACCGGTTCCGACTTCTCGCTCAATGGCGGCCTCTACATGGGCTGATGTCACTTGCCGCGGCCGGCGCCGCCCGCGCCGGCTGCGGGATTGTTGCGAAGGGTTATTCTTCGCATTGCAATATTGGTTTGCCCATTCGCACTCTTTCCCCCCTATAATGTTCCGGCATGCTGCCCTGCAAAACCGTGGGTTGCACGATGCCCGAACGGGCAGGGCAAAAGAAGAAAGAGTAAGAGAGAGGACAGATAAGAATGTCCCAGACGTCTGCGGGCTGGGAGGCAACTGAAGCGGCCCGCAATCGCTGCAAACAATAGCCGCAACAGCGGCTGAAAAGAGAGACTGGACTTCAGATGACTACTGCAAAAAAATCGGCCGATCGCTTGATCAAGAAGTATCCCAACCGCCGTCTTTACGATACCCAGACCAGTTCCTACATTACCTTGACCGACGTCAAGCAGTTGGTGCTGGACAATGAAGAATTCACCGTGCTCGATGCCAAGAACGGCGACGACCTGACCCGCAGCATTTTGTTGCAGATCATCCTGGAAGAGGAGTCGCACGGCGCGCCGATGTTCTCCAGCGGCGCACTGTCGCAGATCATCCGCTACTACGGCCATGCGATGCAGGGCATGATGGGCTCCTACCTGGAGAAGAACATCCAGACCTTCATCGACATCCAGAACAAGCTGGCCGAAAATTCCAAGGGCTTCTATGAAGGCAAGCCGTTCAGCCCCGAGATGTGGACCCAGTTCATGAATGTGCAGGGGCCGATGATGCAGGGCATGATGAGCAACTATATCGAGCAGAGCAAGAACCTGTTCATCCAGATGCAGGAGCAGATGCAGAGCCAGACCAAGAACATGTTCGGCACTTTCCCGTTCGGCAATCCGCCGGACCAGAAGAAGTAAGGCCAGCGCGGCGTTGGACAGGCTTGCGGCGGCAGCCTGAAAAACGTCACAGGTCGACCTCCCAGACGGCCCATCGGGCCGTTTTGCATTTTGGCAAGTGTTGTGGCGGCGCCGAAGGAAATATGCGCGAAAAAAGCGCAGAAGAGAGTGGGGCGCGGTGGACAAGGTACAATACGGCCCTGATTTTAAAAGCATTTCCTAAAGCGTTTCCCCGTTTTCCCTTCCAGCCAGTTTCTCCAGCCAGTCCATCATGTCCAACGCATCCTCTTCCAATCCCCCGGCGCAGCCCAAGGTCGGTTTCGTCTCCCTCGGCTGCCCCAAGGCGCTGGTCGATTCCGAGCAGATCCTGACCCAGTTGCGCGCCGAAGGCTACGACACCGCCAAGTCCTACGACGGCGCCGATCTGGTGATCGTCAATACCTGCGGTTTCATCGACGCCGCGGTGCAGGAGTCGCTGGATGCCATCGGCGAGGCGCTCAATGAAAACGGCAAGGTGATCGTCACCGGTTGCCTGGGCGCGAAGAAAGATGCCGACGGCGACGACATCATCCAGAAGATCCACCCCAAGGTGCTGGAAGTGACCGGCCCGCATGCGGTCGGCGAAGTCATGCAGGCGGTGCACAGGCATTTGCCCAAGCCGCACGAACCCTTCATCGACCTGGTGCCGCCGCAGGGCGTCAAGCTCACTCCCAAGCATTTCGCTTACCTGAAGATTTCAGAAGGCTGCAACCACCGCTGCAGCTTTTGCATCATCCCGTCCATGCGCGGCGATCTGGTCTCGCGTCCGATTGCCGATGTCATGCTGGAGGCGGAAAACCTGTTCAAGGCAGGCGTCAAGGAACTGCTGGTGATTTCGCAGGACACCAGCGCCTACGGCGTGGACGTGAAGTTCCGCACCGGCTTCTGGAACGGCAAGCCGATCAAGACCCACATGACGCAACTGGTGGGCGCGCTGGGCGAACTGGCCGCGCAGTACGGCGCCTGGGTGCGCCTGCATTATGTTTATCCATATCCGCACGTGGACCAGATCATCCCGCTGATGGCCGAGGGCAAGATCCTGCCGTACCTGGACGTGCCGCTGCAGCATGCGCACCCGGACGTCCTCAAGCGCATGAAGCGCCCCGCCAATGGCGAGAAGAACATCGAGCGCATCCAGGCCTGGCGCGCCATGTGCCCGGACATCACGATCCGCTCCACGTTCATCGCCGGCTTCCCGGGCGAGACCGAGGCTGAATTCGAATACCTGCTGGACTTCCTCAAGGAAGCCGAGATCGACCGCCTGGGATGCTTTGCCTATTCGCCGGTGGAAGGCGCGACCGCCAATGCGCTGGACAATCCGGTGCCGGAAGAGCTGCGCGAGGAGCGCCGCGCCCGTGTCATGCAGTTGCAGGAAGAGATTTCCAAGAAGCGCCTGCAGGCCAAGGTCGGCAAGACCCTGCGCGTGTTGATCGATGAAGTCGACCGCAATGGCGGCATTGGCCGCACCTATTCGGATGCCCCGGAAATCGACGGCGTGATCTATGTGAAGCCGCCGTTCGAACCGCACCGCAAGTTGGCCGTGGGCCAGTTCGTCGATGTACGCGTTACCGCCGCCGATGCCCATGACCTTTGGGGTGCGGCTGAGTGATGGCGTCGTTTGCAGGATGGCGCAGCCTGACCTGCGCGGCGGCGTTGCTGTCCGGTTTGACTGGCGTGCCTGCTGCGGCCGGCGACGCCGCCGTTGCCCCGGCCGCTTCTTTGCAGCAAAGCCTGATGGCGCGTGCCGTCGTTTTGCGCGGCGACATCGATGGCCGCCAGATCCAGTTGTCGCTGCAGCCGAAGAAAAACGAGGATGGGCTGGAAGGCCGTTACTTCTTTTTCGGCGGTTCGCCGGAGATCCTGGTCGCGGGCGAAGTGGAAGGCGACGACCTGGTAATGGAGGAGTCGGTCAACGGCAAGGATGTATCCGGCCAATGGGAAGGGCATCGCCAAGGCAATGCCATCAGCGGCACCTGGTCCAACGCCGACGGATCCGTCACCAAGCCGTTTTCGCTGCAGCTTCCCTGAGCGTTTTCCGGGCGCATCGCCGCGATGCGCCTGCCTTGGAGGCTAGGGGCTAAGGGCACTGATGTTCCCGCTTTCCTCGCGGTTGAACGCTGCGCGCAACTTGCTGTCCGCGTATAGTGAGATTTTTCCGCGGCGGCACGGTATCGCTGCCGCCATTTCGTCGTCAGAGGCCGATTCGTGTCAGAACAAAAGCATACCCCGCAGACTTCCCTGATCCATAGCAGCTATCGTGCCCCGGATGGCTTCGAGGCTTTTCCGGTCGGCATCCATCATGCCTCCACCGTGCTGTTTCCCAATGTCGCCGCCATGCGCTCGCGCGACTGGCGCGAAAAGCTGGGCTATACCTATGGCTTGCATGGCACCCCGACCAGCTTCGTGCTGGAGGCCCGCCTGGCGGAGATCGAAGGCGGAAAGTATTGCCGCGTCACCCCCAGCGGCCTGGCGGCGATCGCGATGGTCAATTTCGCCTTGCTGAAAACCGGCGACGATGTGCTGCTGCCGGACAATGCCTATGGACCCAGCAAGGATCTCGGGCAATGGCTGCAGCGCGACTTCAACATCACGGCGCGCTTTTACGATCCGATGATCGGCGCCGGCATCGCCGACCTGATCGAGCCCAATACGCGCCTGGTGTGGACCGAGGCGCCCGGCTCGGTCTCGATGGAAGTGCCGGATATCCCGGCCATTTGCCGCGCCGCCCATGAAAAAGGCGTGCTGGTGGCCATCGACAATACCTGGGCGGCGGGCCTGGCGTTCAATGCCTTCGAGCATGGCGTCGACATCGTCATGCAAGCCCTGACCAAGTACCAGTCCGGCGGTTCCGATGTCTTGATGGGCGCGGTCATCGTGCGCGACCAGGCGCTCAATGAGAAGCTGGAACTGGCGCACATGCGCCTCGGTTTCGGCGTGGGCATGGACGATGTCTACCTGGTGCTGCGCAGCCTGTCATCGATGCGCTTGCGGTTCGAGGCGCATGACGCGGGCGCGCGCAAGGTCGCCGCCTGGCTCAAGCGGCGGTCGGAGATTGCCGCCGTATTGCATCCCGCCTTCGAGGATTGCCCGGGGCATGCATTCTGGAAACGCGATTTCACCGGTGCGGGCGGCCTGTTTTCGGTGATCTTCGATCCGCGCTTTAGCGAAGAACAGACCGACCGCTTCGTCGATAGCTTGCGCCTGTTCCGGATCGGCTATAGCTGGGGCGGGGCGCACAGTTTGTGCGTGCCCTACCGGATGCGGGGTATGCGGAACCAGTGGGCGCGGGAAGGTCAATTGGTCCGTTTCAATATCGGGCTGGAAACTCCTGAAGATCTCATCGGCGATATCGAGCAGGCGCTTGCCAGGATGTAGTTGCCCGCGTGGCATGTCGAGACGAACTGTCTCTCCGGCGGCAGCATTGCCGGCTGTTTTTCGGCTGGTCATTGAAATGCAGCAAATGTTGCCTCTTTTCATCCCTTTATCCGCAGCATGGAGGTTTTACAATCTTTCCCGGAGTTGCCATGTTGCGCAAACGGTGTAATGTCTTGTAAATAGATGCAAGTTTTATCCTCTGCGGGGGAGAACAAAATTACATTGCTGGCAGCAACGAGATGTCCGCTTTGTTGATGAGCTAGTCGCTGCCAAGCAACATAAGCTCCTCGCATGCAAATAATTTACATATGGTTTCATTGTCGGGATGACCATTTTTTCGTGGGATTTCGCTGCGGAAATTTTTTCTGTTGAAAAATTGGAAACATCTCCGGAAGTCTTCTACTGCCTGTATTCAAATAAGCATTACTTGATTTATTTGAAACTACTATAGAAAATTGTAGGATAAACGCCTACAAAATATACTAGGTTGTATCTGACGAAAAATACCGACCAAGTCTAATTTCCCGCCTGTCTCCCCCCCCTCAGAATTGGCTTGCAGTCAAGATATGTAACTGACTGTAAGTAGTTTCCTTTTGAGGCGGGGGGTGCAAATGAATACTAACGACATGATGGCGGAGATTCGCGACGCCAACTTGAGCTATCTCATGCTGGCACAGCAGATGATCCGTTCCGACAAGCCGACCGCGATCTTCCGGCTCGGCATCAGCGTGGACATCGCCGATCTGATCGAAGGCCTGAGCAATGCCCAGATCATGAAGCTGGCCGCCACAAACATGATGCTGACGCGCTTTCGTTTCGACGACAGCGCCATTCTCGGCATGCTGACGAACTACAACAAAGATAAAAGCCTGGCCCAGTCGCATGCGGCCATTCTGATGGCTTGTCAGCCCAGCGAACAAATTTCGTAAAACAACAAGACAAGAAGAGCCGGTGCGGCTGCATGCAGTCAACGCACCGGAGGGGAAGACGTTGAGCAGGACATAAGTTGGTCTTGGAAGTTTGCAGTCTGATGTCTTGCCTACAGGCGGATGGCAAGGCAGGGTCGATACGAAATCATCGGGGGTAGCATGGCTAAGAAAAGCGTTGTCACGGAGGCGCAGGAAATTCAGTTGGCCATAGAGCTGATCAATCTGGGGGCAAGGCTCCAGTTGCTGGAGTCTGAAACTTCACTCTCGCGCGAGCGGTTGCTCAAGCTGTACAAGGAATTGAAGGGCGTTTCGCCGCCCAAGGGCATGTTGCCGTTTTCCACGGACTGGTTCATTACCTGGCAGCCCAATATCCATTCTTCTCTCTTCATCAACATCCATAAATACCTGGTGCAGCATGCGCGCATCTTGGGTATCGAGGCAGTCATGAAGGCTTACAAGCTCTATCTGGAGCAGGTCGGCCAGACCGATTCGGGGGAACCGGTGCTGTCGCTGACCCGCGCCTGGACGCTGGTGCGTTTTTTCGAAAGCAAGATGCTGATGACCACGCCTTGCTGCAAGTGCAGCGGCCATTTCGTGGTGCACCGCCTGGATCTGCACCAGGATTACCTGTGCGGCCTATGCCATATGCCGTCGCGCGCCGGCAAGACCAAGAAGGCCAAGGACGCCGTGGTGGCGCTGGTCGAGCCCGCGCTGCTGCCGGTTGCAGCAGCGGCGCCGCTGGCGGCTGTCGCCTGAGCGCTTTCCGGTCTGGCAATCGGCAGTACGCGTACACCTCCATGAGCCCGTTTGCATAGATGCCCGCAGACCAGAATGATTCCGGAGCGCGCCGCAAGCCTTTGCTGCAGACTCCGGCTATCCAGGCGTTGTTCTTCTTTTGCATTGGCTTGGTCAGCGCCAATGTGCTGGACGTGATTGCCCAGCGCGCCGGCCTTGCGCCATTTTCCCCTTTCCAGACATCATTGCTGCATGGCTTGATTGGTGCGCTGCTGGCGCGGCTGCGGCGCATGGCGGCCTGGTGGTGGTTCATCCTGCTGGTGTTCCCTGCAGCCGCACAGGGCGTGGCGCACTTGCATCTTCCTTCCTGGCTGTTCCTGGCCATCTTCCTGTTCATGCTGGTGTTGTTCTGGTCGACCTTCCGCAGCCAGGTGCCGTTCTATCCTTCCGGCCTTGCGGCATGGGATGCGGTGGCCGGGCTGTTGCCGGCCGGACGCCCGATCCGCTTCATGGATATCGGCAGCGGGTTGGGCGGCGCCGTGCTCAATCTCTCGCGGCGCCGGCCGGACAGCGAATTCACCGGTATCGAAATCGCTCCCTTGCCATGGCTGGTCAGCCGTGTACGCGCCGCCCTGGCGGGCAACCATTGTCGTTTTATCAGGGGCGACTACCTGCTGCTCGATTTTGCCGACTACGACGTCGTGTTCGCCTATCTGTCGCCGGCCGCCATGGTCGCGCTGTGGCAGAAGGCGTCGGCGGAAATGCGTCCCGGATCCTTGTTGCTCAGTTATGAGTTCCATATCCCGGGAGCGCCGCCGGACATCGTGGTGCAACCGGCCGGAGGCGGGCCGGCGCTGCATGGATGGCGCATATCGCCGGCCGCGCGCTAGCGGAAAGAGGGCGGCTTCCGAAATAAGGCGAGACGAAACGTATTAAGTTTCCCCGTTTTCAGCCGTAATCGAAAAGGAAGGACGTTTTTCGGATATGTATTCCCCCATTTGCTTGAATGGAATACATGTAATCTGACGAACGTGAAAATACACTCAACGCCACCGGGACGGGAGTAGGCACTTGCTAGTCATCATTGGATATGTCGTTGTCATGGCGTCCGTCTTCGGCGGATTTGCCCTTGCTGGCGGCCACTTGGGGGCGCTGTTTCAGCCAGTCGAACTGCTCATGATCGGCGGCGCGGCCGGCGGCGCGTTCCTGGTCGGCAACAGCAGCAAGGCCATCAAGGCCACGCTCAAGGCGTTGCCGTCGGTCCTGAAGGGATCGAAGTACACCAAGGCGCTGTACATGGAATTGATGGCGCTGCTGTTCGAAATCCTGACCAAGTCGCGCAAGGAAGGCCTGATGTCGATCGAAGGCGACATCGAAGAGCCCGAGAACAGCCCGATCTTCAGCAAGTACCCGGGCGTACTGGCCGACCATCACCTGATCGAATTCATGACCGACTACCTGCGCCTGATGGTGTCGGGCAACATGGACGCGTTCCAGATCGAAAACCTGATGGACAACGAAATCGAAACGCACCACCACGAAGGCGAAATCCCGGTGCATTGCATCGCCAAGCTGGGCGACGGCATGCCGGCTTTCGGTATCGTGGCGGCGGTGATGGGCGTGGTGCACACCATGGAATCGGTGGGCATCCCGCCTTCCGAGCTGGGTATGCTGATTGCGCACGCGCTGGTCGGCACCTTCCTCGGTATTTTGCTGGCATACGGTTTCGTGGGGCCGTTGGCGAGCCTGCTGGAACAAAAGCTGCACGAGTCGACCAAGATCTTCCAATGCGTCAAGGTCACCTTGCTGGCCAGCCTGAACGGGTATGCACCGGCGCTTTCGATCGAATTCGGCCGCAAGGTCCTGTTCTCGACCGAACGCCCGACCTTCCTCGAGCTGGAAGAGCACGTGAAGCAGGCGCGCAGCAAGTAAGGCGAACCGAACCGGCGACCATCGATTTTGACAGCAACCACCAGCACCGAGCAGGAGTAGAGACATGGCCGACGAAGGGCTACGTCCCATTATCGTAAAACGGATCAAGAAGGGGGGCGGCGGCCACCATGGCGGCGCCTGGAAGATCGCATACGCCGACTTCGTGACCGCGATGATGGCGTTCTTCCTGCTGATGTGGCTACTGGGTTCGACCGCCAAGGGCGATCTCAACGGTATTGCCGAATACTTCAAGACCCCGCTCAAGGTGGCCATGGCCGGCGGCTCCGGCAGCGGCGACGCCAATACCGTGCTGCCCGGCGGCGGCAAGGACCTGACCCGCCAGGACGGCCAGTTGCGCAAGGGCGAGAACGACGTCGTCACGCGCCGCCAGACCTTGAAGGAGGCGCAGCAGGAGCTGGAGCGCGCCGAGCGCGTCCGCCTGGAGCAGCTCAAGCAGCGCATCGAAAAGGCGATCGATTCCAATCCCACCCTGAAACAGTTCAAGAACCAGCTGTTGATCGATATCACGTCCGAAGGCCTGCGTATCCAGATCGTCGACGAAAAGAACCGTCCGATGTTTGCCTTGGCCAGCGCCCAGTTGCAGCCATACACCAAGGAGATCCTGCACGAGATCGGCAAGACGCTCAACGACGTGCCCAACAAGATCAGCCTGTCCGGCCACACCGATGCCACGCCCTATTCCAGCGGCGAGAAGGGCTACAGCAACTGGGAACTGTCGGCCGACCGCGCCAACGCTTCGCGGCGCGAACTGATCCTGGGCGGCATGGATGAATCCAAGGTGCTGCGCGTGGTGGGGCTGTCGTCGGCGGTCTTGCTGGACAAGGAAGATCCGTTTAACCCAATCAACCGCCGCATCAGCATCATCGTGATGAACAAGAAAGCAGAAGAGATGGTGGAAAAAGACAGCGGCTCGCTCAACGTCTCCACCGATGAGGACGTACAGGAAGGCTTGACCGGCCCTGCCAAGAATTGACGGGATGTTTAACTGACCACGGGGAAGAGGGCTGGAAATGCCGACACAGACAATGCTGCAGGAGTTGAAGCGCCTGCTGCTCGACACAGCCAGCGGAGGCAGCCGCCAATTGACGGAAGTGGAGTCGGATCTGGTCCAGACCAACATTCTGCTGGGCGAAGCCATCGGCAAGCTGGGCGGAAGCTTCATGGACCTGCACCGTTCGGTGCAGGCGCAGCAGCAGATCCTCGAAGGCCTGATGAATGGCGGCCAGGCGCTCGACGCAGAGAGCATCGAGAAGCTCAAGGAAACGCAGAATGCGGTGAGCCAGCATGTCAATGCCGCGGTAACGGGGCTGCAATTCCAGGATATGACCAGCCAATTGCTGGAGCGTATCGTGCGGCGTGTGATCGGCCTGCGCGAAGCATTGGGTGTATTGAGCGCCAACAGTTTCGAGATATTGCCCGAACAGGGGCAGACCGACCAGGAGCTGGAGAACTTGCTGGCCAATACCGTCAACTCCATGGAAGAACGGTTGACCATGCTGGAGCACGGGCTGTGGAAGGCGGTGCGGCAGACCCGCATGGAAAGCGGCGATATCGAGTTGTTCTAGGATCGCTGGCAGAGTGTCGATGGCAGGCAAGGCGCGCCGGGGTTGCGGATAGCGCGGGGGAAGGCAAGCGAGCAAGCGCGACGCCGCCGGCAGTACGGTTGGCAGCAATGGTGCGGCATAATCCGATATCGTGATCGATGTCCGTAATTGAAGAAACAGGGAGTAACAATGTCCAAAACGATTCTCGCAGTAGACGATTCCGGATCTCTGCGCCAGATGGTGGTATTCAGTCTGAAGGCTGCGGGTTACAGCGTCACCGAGGCGGTCGATGGCGTGGATGCGCTGGAAAAAGCCAAGGCGCAGACCTTTGACCTGGTGCTGACCGACCAGAACATGCCGCGCATGGATGGCTTGACGCTGATTCGCTCCTTGCGCGAACTGACCAGCTACCAGCGCGTCCCCATCCTGATGCTGACCACCGAGTTCAGCGATGAGATGAAGTCCAAGGGCAAGGCGGCCGGCGCCAACGGCTGGCTGGTCAAGCCGTTCGACCCGCAGCGCTTGACCGAGGTCGTCAAGAAAGTGATCGGCTGAATTTTCAGAAGAAGAACAACACGTACCGCATTCGTGACGGAGCCCAGGCATGAGCATTGATATGAGCCAGTTTTTCCAGGTGTTTTTCGACGAGGCCGAAGAAGGTCTCGCCGAAATGGAAAAGCTTTTGTTGGCCGTCAATGTCGCGTCGCCGGATCCGGAGGATCTGAACGCGATTTTTCGTGCCGCCCATTCCATCAAAGGCGGTTCATCGACCTTCGGCCTGACCGATATCGCCGAGGTCACGCATGTGCTGGAGTCGCTCCTGGACCGTATCCGCCAGGGCCAGATGGCCCTGACCGGCGAGCATGTGGATGCCTTCCTGGCTGCCAAGGATGTGCTCAAGTCCATGCTGGACGGCCACAAGCACGGCGCCGAGGTCGACCTGGATGCCGCCGGCGACGTGCGCATGCTGCTTGAGGCGCTGTCGCAGGGCAAGCGTTCCGCGCCGGCTGGCGCGGCCCCAGGCGCACCGGCAGGGGCGGGCGGCATGCGCAGCTATCGCATCGAGATGCCGGACATCGTCGACAAGGATGCAGAAGCATTGGCCGACGAACTGGCGATGCTGGGCAAGATCGCGAAATCGAAGTCGCCGCAAGGACGCTGGGTTTTCATCCTGGATACCGCCGAGCCCATCGATGACGTGGTGGCCATCTGCGCCTTCATCGTCAATGTTGCGGACCTGAAGATTTCACAGGCGCTTGGCCCGGCCACGGCCAGCGCCAAGGAAGAGGAACAGGGCTACGGTTTCTTCGATAACTTCACAACGCAGGAAGACCGGGAGCGCATCCGGGGCTATGGTTTCCTCGACAACCATACTGCCATCGAAGACCGGGAACGTACGCAGGGCTACGGCTTCTTCCCGCCCTTCGTGCCATTGGATCTTTCCGCCAGGAAGGCCGTGCCGGAGCCGGAACCGCACCAGCACCCGGATGAGGCGCCGTTGTCGATCACAGAAGGCGGCGCGCACGAGAAGAAGGCCGCCAAGGCCGGCGGCGCGGCGGCAGGCCATGAATCGTCGTCGATTCGCGTCAGCGTGGAAAAGGTCGACCAGCTCATCAACCTGGTCGGTGAACTGGTGATCACCCAGGCCATGATCGAACAGCGCGTCGGCAAGCTCGACCCGATGACGCACGAGCATCTGCTCAACAGCGTCAGCCAGTTGAGCCGCAACACGCGCGACCTGCAGGAATCGGTGATGTCGATCCGCATGATGCCGATGGATTATGTGTTTTCGCGCTTCCCGCGCATGGTGCGCGACCTGGCGGCCAAGTTGGGCAAGCGGGTCGAGTTCGTCACCCACGGCGCGGCGACCGAACTTGACAAGGGCTTGATCGAGCGTATCGTCGACCCGCTGACCCACCTGGTGCGCAACAGCATCGACCACGGCATCGAGTTGCCCGACGCGCGTCGCGCGGCCGGCAAGAGCGACGCCGGCACCTTATCCCTGTCGGCCGAGCACCAGGGCGGCAACATCATTATCGAAGTCTCCGACGACGGCGGCGGCCTGAACCGCGACAAGATCCTGGCCAAGGCCAAGTCGCAGGGCATGCCGGTGTCGGACAACATCAGCGACGCCGACGTCTGGCAACTGATCTTCGAACCGGGTTTCTCGACCGCCGAGCAGGTGACCGACGTGTCCGGCCGCGGGGTCGGCATGGACGTGGTCAAGCGCAACATCCTGGCCATGGGCGGCGCGGTGGATATCCGTTCCAGCAAGGGCTTCGGCACCACCATCTCGATCTCGCTGCCGTTGACGCTGGCGATCCTGGATGGCATGTCGATTCGCATCGGCGAAGAGGTGTATATCTTGCCGTTGGGGTATGTGGTTGAATCTTTGCAGCCGATGGCGCAAGATATCAAGGAAATCAGCGGACAAGGGAAAGTGCTGCGCGTTCGCGGCGAATACCTGCCATTGATACCGCTTTATCAGATTTTCAACATTGCGCCTTCGTTTACCGATCCGTCGCAAGGACTGGTGGTGATCCTGGAGTCCGACGGCAAGAAAGCGGCGCTGTTTGTGGACGACTTGATCGGGCAGCAACAAATTGTCGTAAAAAATCTCGAATCGAATTATCGAAAGGTGGCGGGCATTTCCGGTGCTACCATTCTGGGTGACGGCGGCGTCGCCCTGATTGTCGATGTGGCAGCGTTGCTGCGATCCAGCCGCCAACTGAATGACGAATCTGTATTTTCCTGATTTTTAAAGGGCCTCAATATGTCTGACACTGCATCCAAGAATCTTTCCGGCTTCGGCGAAAAAACCGACAGCAACGGAAATGAGTTTCTTGCCTTTACCTTGGGCAAGGAAGAATACGGCATCGATATTCTGAAGGTTCAGGAAATCCGCGGCTACGAGGCCGTGACCCGCATCGCCAATTCGCCCGATTTCATCAAGGGCGTGGTGAACCTGCGCGGCATCATCGTGCCCATCGTCGACATGCGCATCAAGTTCCAGCTGGGCGAGCCGACTTACGACCAGTTTACGGTCGTGATCATCCTCAATATCTCCGGCCGCGTGGTCGGCATGGTGGTCGACAGCGTGTCTGACGTGATCACCCTGACCCAGGAGCAGATCAAGCCGGCGCCGGAAATGGGCACCACCTTCGACTCCGATTACCTGATCGGCCTGGGCACGCTGGAACAGCGCATGCTGATTTTGGTCGACATCGACAAGCTGATGTCGAGCACCGAAATGGGGCTGATCGAAAAGCTGGCCGCCTGACGGAACCCGGCCGCAGTTCTCCGGAATCGGAGGAGACCAAGGCCGGATGGCGCGTCGCGCGCATTCGGAAAAAGCGGGCGGCAAAGCCCGATAGAGAAAAGGAAAAGGCATCTGCCGTCATGCGGCAGATGCCTTTTTTATTGCCGGTCCGGATCGGCGATCAGTGGAAATGCTCGGCCGGCGGCGGCGTGTCTTCCGGCATCTCGGCATGCACCAATTCCCCCTCGCGATCCGGGAACAGCGGGGCGCCGCAGTCATCGCAGAATTCCATCGTGAAGCGTTCCGTATGGTGCTTGATGTGGACGATGCCGCATTCGCGCAGCACGGTCAGGATCTCCTGCAACGGGCTGGGGGCCAGCGGCTCCGGCAAGGCGACGCCGGCCGGCATCAGCGGCGTCATGTCTTCGCCGCTTTCCTGTTCATACAATGGCCATACGGTGCCGTAGACCACGGTCGGGTCGCCGCCGATGGCAAAGCCGATGCGGTATTCGTCGACCTGGCCGTTGATGTCTTCGGAAAAGCCGCCAATGCTGGCATGCAGTTCGACCGAGGAAATATCCAGGGTCTGGGTCAGGAAGTAGTCCGCGGCACGGATCGAGGCCGGGCGGATGCGCTTGTCGGCCTCGCGGCAACCGAAGTAATAGGCTTGAGGCAGCAGCAGTTCGACATTGCAGCCGGGCAGCATGCGGGCAAGCAGGGGCGTGACTTGCTGCTTCCAGGCGTCGATGGCGGCGCTCTTGCCGGCCGAGAAATGGCTTTGCTGCTCGCTTTCCTGCCAGTGGAACAGGGCGCTGCCGCTCGGCACGGCGACGGCGGCGATCACGTAACGGGTATCGGCCAGGAAGGCGGCCGACGGTTGCTGCTCGCCGCGCAACTGTACCGGCGCATGCTTGAGCGCGGCCTGGCCGAGCTGCTGGGTGAGGGCGAAGACCTCGCTGTGATGGCGCGGCAACTGCTCGATCGCAAAGAGCGTGGGCGCCAGTGCCAGCTTGGCATCGTTGGCCAGCACATGGGCGTGCAGGTGGGCGGCCAGCGCATTTTGCATGTCGGCGGAGATGGCGCCGGAGGCGATCGAAAAGCGCGTCCAGGCCAGCACCGGCAGCACCAGCAGCTGCACGTCGTATTCTTTCCCTTCGAATTCAATGGCAGTCGATTCGCTGCCGGCCTCGACGGCTTCGATCAGCACGTCGTAGGCGTCCAGGTCGGCCTTGAAGAGATGATCCAGGGCGGCGTCGATGAGCGTCTGGTGGCCGGTACGCAAGAGCTTGTGCAGCAAGGCGTCCAGCGGTTTGAGCCAGGCCTTTTCCTCCAGCCGGCTGGAGGCTTGCGCAATGGCTTGCGCGAAGGTCACCAGGTGCTGGCTGTCGGAAGAAAGCTTGGAGGAAGAACGTTTGGCGGGACGACGCATGGGTGTGTTTCTGGGGGAGGTAGGGGAAACTTTGTATTGTAGATGATTTGGGCCCGAATTCCGGCCTTGGCGTGGTGCCGCGAGATCTCATGCGTGGGGGCAATAAAAAACGCCGGACAAGAGTGTCCGGCGTTTTTGTTTGGCCATGCCGCCCGTCTGCAGGCGGCATGGCCCTTTGCGACGTCCGCTTGCTTAAGCTGCCAGCAGTTGACGCAGCACGAACGGCAGGATGCCGCCATGCTTGTAGTAGTCCACTTCGATCGGGGTATCGATGCGCAGCAGCAGTTTGACTTCCTTGGTTTCGCCGTTCTTGCGGTGGATCACCAGGGTGGCTTCCTGTTGCGGCTTGATATCGCCGTCCAGGCCCTTCAGGTCGAAGGTTTCCTCGCCGGTGATGCCCAGGGTCTGGACGCTGTCGTTGCCGATGAACTGCAGCGGCAGCACGCCCATGCCAACCAGGTTGGAGCGGTGGATACGCTCGAACGAACGGGTGATCACCGCCTTCACGCCCAGCAGCTGGGTGCCCTTGGCGGCCCAGTCGCGCGAGGAGCCGGTACCGTACTCTTCGCCGCCGAACACCATGGTCGGCACGCCGTCCTTGATGTACTTCATGGCCGCATCGTAGATCGCCATTTGTTCGCCGCTCGGCTGGTGGACCGTCACGCCGCCTTCCACGCCCGGCACCATCAGGTTCTTGATGCGCACGTTGGCGAAGGTGCCGCGCATCATGATTTCATGGTTGCCGCGGCGCGAGCCGTAGGAGTTGAAGTCGGCCTTGAGCACGCCGTTGGCCTGCAGCCACTTGCCGGCCGGGCTGCTTTCCTTGATCGAACCGGCCGGGGAGATGTGGTCGGTAGTGATCGAATCGCCGAACACGCCCAGGGCGCGCGCGCCGGTGATGCCGGTTGCCGCGGCCTTGGGCGCTTCGGTGAAGGCCTCGAAGAACGGCGGTTCGGCGATGTAGGTCGATTTCGGCCAGTTGTAGACCTCGCCCTTGGCGACGCCCTTGATGGCTTCCCACAGCTTGCCCGGCGCGCCCTTGACGTCGGCGTAGTTGTCCTTGAAGGTCTTGGCGTTCATCGCGAACTTCAACAGCTTCTCGATCTCTTGCGAAGTCGGCCAGATGTCGCCCAGGAAGATGTCCTTGCCGCCCTTACCCTTGCCGACCGGTTGCGTCATCAGGTCGACGTTGACATTGCCGGCGATGGCGTAGGCCACCACCAGCGGCGGCGATGCCAGGAAGTTGGCGCGGATGTTCGGGTGGATGCGCGCTTCGAAGTTGCGGTTGCCCGACAGCACGGCCGCGGCCACCACGTCGTTCTTGACGATCGCTTCGTTCATGGCCGCGGTCAGGTCGCCGGCGTTGCCGATGCAGGTGGTGCAACCGTAGGCGGTCACGCCGAAGCCCAGCTTTTCCAGGTAGGGCAGCAGGCCTGCCGCTTCCAGGTACTTGGTCACCACGCGCGATCCCGGCGCCAGCGACGTCTTGATGTGCGGTGCGACCTTCAGGCCGGCTTCGACGGCCTTCTTGGCCAACAGGCCTGCGGCCAGCAGCACGCTCGGGTTGGAGGTGTTGGTGCAGGAGGTGATCGCGGCGATCAGCACGTCGCCGTTGTGCAGGTCGACGCCGTCGGCGTTCTTGTAGGTCGCGCCCAGGTCTTCAGCCTTCTTGTTGAAGCCATTCTCGGCCACCGGCTTGGTGAACAGGTCGGCGAAGGTGGACTTGACGTTGCCGATTTCGATGCGGTCTTGCGGACGCTTCGGACCGGCCAGCGACGGGGCGACGGTGCCCAGGTCCAGCGACACTTCCTGGGTGTAGTCGATCTGTCCTGCCTTGGGCACGCCATACAGGCCCTGCGCCTTGAAGTAGGCTTCGAAGGCGTCGATCTCGGCCTTGGTGCGGCCGGTGCCCTTGAAGTACTCGATGGTGGCGTCGTCGACCGGGAAGAAACCCATGGTGGCGCCGTATTCCGGGGCCATGTTGGCGATGGTGGCGCGGTCGGTCAGCGACAGCGACTCGGTGCCTTCGCCGAAGAATTCGACGAACTTGCCCACGACCTTGGTCTTGCGCAGCAGTTCGGTGATGGTCAGCACCAGGTCGGTGGCGGTGACGCCTTCGCGCAGCGCGCCGGTCAGGTTCACGCCGACCACGTCCGGGGTCAGGAAGTAGACCGGCTGGCCCAGCATGCCAGCTTCCGCCTCGATGCCGCCCACGCCCCAGCCGACCACGCCGATGCCGTTGATCATGGTGGTGTGGGAGTCAGTGCCCACCAGGGTGTCGGGGTAGTACACGCCGGACTTGTTGTGCACGCCGCGCGCCAGGTATTCCAGGTTGACCTGGTGCACGATGCCGAAGCCCGGGGGCACCACGCCGAAGGTGTCGAATGCCTGCATGCCCCACTTCATGAACTGGTAGCGCTCGTTGTTGCGCTGGAATTCCAGTTTCATGTTCAGGTCCAGCGCTTTCTTCTCGCGGAAGTGGTCGATCTGCACCGAGTGGTCGACCACCAGGTCGACCGGCACCAGCGGCTCGATGTTCTTGGGGTTCTTGCCCAGCTTGCTGGCGACGTTGCGCATCGCGGCCAGGTCGGCCAGCAGGGGTACGCCGGTGAAGTCCTGCAGCACCACGCGGGCGACCACGAACGGGATCTCGTCCACGCGCGCAGCCTTGGCGCCCCAATTGGCCAGTTCCTTGACGTGCTGTTCGGTGACCTTCTGGCCATCGACGTTACGCAAGACCGATTCCAGCACGATGCGGATGGAAACCGGCAGGCGGGAGATCTTCACGCCCAGCGATTTTTCCAGCGCTGGCAGCGAGTAGAACTTGCCTTTCTTGGAACCGGAAATCTTGAATTCCTTTAGGGTGTTCAATGTGTTGCGAGACATGGCCTCTTCTCCTTAGATGGCAATTAGTGATGTTAGCTAGTCGAATCCGGTTTGCGCTGCAATGTTCAAACTGCTGGGTGCTGCCTGATTCTGTTGACTCTGTATTACGGCAGGAATGCCAGGTTCCTGATGCTTCCTGTTTTGCGTCAGCTGTTGGGGGCGGCAGCCGTGGCGGCCTGCTGCTCGACGTTCTTGCATTCGTTGGCCAACTGCTGCCCCTTCTTGGAGTCAAGCAGCAGGCCCTTGGCGGGGATGCCGATCCAGACCAGGCCGACCTTGCGGTTCTCGAAGCGGTTGGCGCCGGTGGTGGTGGCGACGCGGGTCAGGCGGTGGATCCGCTTGTTCCAGCGCAGGGCGATATGCTTGTCGTCGTCGGCGTTCTTCCAGATGGTCAGCTTGTGGCCCAGCTCGCAGTTGAAGTCTGCGGAAAGGGTGCCGCCCAGTTCGGGTTCGCTGTCGTCATCTTCGGCGTCCGATGAGAACGGCATCTTGGCAGCGGGCACGGCCGCTGCTGCGGCGGCGGCAGCTTTCTTGGCCGGCGCCTTCTTGACGGCCTTCTTCTTAGCGGCGGTTTGCGTCGATGCGGTTTGCGCCTGGGCGGCGGGCAGGCCGGCGGCGGCGAACAGGGCGCCGAGCAGGGCGATTGCGGTCAGTTGTTTTTTCATGGACGGTGATTCGGTTGCTGAGAGGTTGATGGGGCGTTGCCAGCGGCAAACCAGGGCGCCGCTTGCGGCGGCAGCGCCACGCCGGCGGCATGGGCGCGTTGCAGGATGCACCAGAAATAACGATAGCTTGCCCGGTCGTGCAGATTTCCATCGTGCTGGATCGGCCCCCATTGCACTGCCTGGGCCTTGAGCAAAATGTGTGCCGCTTGATCGGCTTCCTCGACGGAAGGTGACATGGCATGCACGATCGGCCTGATCTGGTCCGGATGAATGCTCCACATCCGGGTATAGCCGAATTCTTGCGCCGCGCGTCGCGCATCGTCGGCGACGGCGGCGGGATTCCTGATGTCGGTCGTCACGTTGTGCGACGGCGTCTTGCCATGGGCATGGCAGGCGGCGGCGATTTCCAGCTTGGCGCGGCGCACCAGCGGATGGTCGAACTGCCCGGGAGAGCGCATCGCGGCGCTGGGAATCGCGCCGTAATGTGCGGAGACGAAATCCATCACGCCAAAAGAGAGCGATTCGACCTGCGGCAATGCCGCGATCTTCCATGCATCGGCCAGCGCGCCGTGGGTCTCGATCAGCACGTGCAGCGGCAGCGCATGGCGCCCGGCCGCAAGGCAGGTGTGGTTGATGGTTTCCAGCGCATACAGTACATCGTCGACGCCCTCGGCCTTGGGCAGCATCACGAACGCCAGCTCGTGCGCCGCGGCCGAGCAGATGATGGCAACGTCTTGCGCGAAGTGCGGGCTGCCGACGTCATGCACGCGCGCGCCGATGCGGCGGTAGCGGTTGTCGGGACCCTTGATCAGCGAGGCGACCAGTTGCGCATGTGCGGCCTCGTTGCCGGCGGCCGCGCCATCCTCGCAGTCGAGCGTGATGTCGAATACCGGGCCGAGTTCCTGCTGCAGGGCGATCGACTTGCGCATCAGCTTTTCGGAGCCGGCGTAGTGATCGCAAACCGGAAGCGAAACCGGTTGCTGCGCACCTGGGAACAAGACCTGGGAGGGATGCATTGCTGCGGAATGAATGGTTGTGTATTCAGTGAGAACTGCGCGGCGGCGGCAAGCCGCACGCCGCGCTGCAGTCGCTTAATTAGCCGACCAGGTGCTTGACGCCTTCGCGCTCTTCCAGCAACTCTTTGAGAGTGATGTTGATGCGCTCTTGCGAGAATGCGTCGATTTCCAGGCCCTGGACGATCTTGTACTCGCCGTTTTCGGTGGTCACCGGGAAGCCGAACATGGTGCCTTCGGGGATGCCGTAGGAACCGTCGGACGGGATGCCCATGGTGGTCCACTTGCCGTTGGTGCCCAGCACCCAGTCGCGCACGTGGTCGATCGCCGCGTTGGCAGCCGATGCCGCCGAGGACAGGCCGCGCGCTTCGATGATGGCCGCGCCGCGCTTGCCGACGGTCGGCAGGAACACGTTGGCGTTCCATTCCTGGTCGTTGATGGTGTCCTTCACGGACTTGCCGTCAGCGGTGGCGAAGCGGTAGTCGGCGTACATGGTCGGCGAGTGGTTACCCCACACGCACAGCTTTTCGATGGCGGAGACCGGCTTGCCGATCTTGGCGGCCACTTGCGACAGCGCGCGGTTGTGGTCCAGGCGCAGCATGGCGGTGAAGTTCTTGGCCGGCAGGTTGGGAGCCGACTTCATGGCGATGTAGGCGTTGGTGTTGGCCGGGTTGCCGACCACCAGCACCTTGACGTCGCGCGAAGCCACGGCGTCCAGCGCCTTGCCCTGCACGGTGAAGATCTGGGCGTTGGCTTCCAGCAGGTCCTTGCGCTCCATGCCGGGGCCGCGGGGACGGGCGCCGACCAGCAGGGCGATGTCGGCATCCTTGAACGCGGTCAGCGGATCGCTGTGGGCGGTCACGCCGGCCAGCAACGGGAAGGCGCAGTCGTCGATTTCCATGATGACGCCCTTGAGCGCCTTCTGCGCTTTTTCATCAGGGATTTCCAGCAATTGCAGGATGACCGGCTGGTCTTTGCCGAGCAGGTCGCCGTTGGCGATGCGGAACAGCAGGGAGTAACCGATTTGACCGGCGGCGCCGGTGACGGCAACACGCTTGGGGGCTTTAGCCATGTTGAATCTCCAAAGAGGTGATGAAAAAAAGCATTCCGGACTGCATCGAAGCGCACGTTGCGGTCGCGTCGCGTAAGGCGCGGCAGGGCCGTCTGCGGTTGCTTCTTGTTTGCGCAAGATGTCTTGCGCGTGTTCCTCAAATTCTTGTTAGACCGCCATGATACCGTCGAAAACGAAGGCAGTCAGTCGCTTTCGCGGGCAGCGCCGCCGGCCACGCAAAAAACCGTCGCACTCATGTCCGGCTCGCATAAAAATGCGGAATCCCGAAGGTCTAAATGCAATCGATTCTCGTTATCGTTGATTGGCCGGAAGCGCGCGTCGCGTCTGCGTTGCGGCTTTTCAGGTTGCTCGCGAGTGTAGGCCTGCGGAGGACGCGTGTCAATCAATATCTTATGTCTTATATAAGACATATTATTGCATCATTTTTGCTGGACGCCGGATGCGGTTTTGTGGTGAAATTCGGGGTTATGAGCTCGATCCTGCCCAATTCGAACAACGGTGACGCGCAAGGCGTGGGATCGGGTGTTGCCGGCCCCGCGCCGACCTTCAGTCCGCTGTACCAGCAGATCAAGGCGCTCATCATGCAGCGCCTCGAGGCCGGCGAGTGGAAGCCGGGCGAATTGATCCCCAGCGAAGTCGAGCTGGGCAACCGTTTCAAGGTCAGCCAGGGAACGGTGCGCAAGGCCATCGATGAGCTGGCGGCGGAAAACCTCGTGGTGCGGCGCCAGGGCAAGGGGACGTTCGTTGCCACCCATCATGAAACGCAGGCCCAATTCCGCTTCCTCCGCCTGATGGCCGACAGCGACGAGCCGCAGCGTCCGGAAAACAAGATTATCGAAGTCAAGCGCGTGCGCGCATCCGCCGAAGTGGCGAGGCAGCTGGATGTGAAATCCGGCGACTCGGTCATCTTTATCCGGCGGGTCAAGTACTTCAATGGCGTTCCCATCATCCTCGAAGAAATCTGGCTCCCTGGCGTGATCTTCAAGGGGCTGACGGCTGAACGTCTGGTGGAATACAAAGGGCCGTTATATGGCCTGTTCGAGTCGGAATTCGGGACCCGCATGATCCGCGCCGAGGAGCGCATCCGTGCCGTGGCGGCGGATCCTGAATCTGCGGAAATCCTGGGGGTTCCGCCCGACACGCCGTTGTTGAGTGTAGAGCGCGCTTCATTTACCTACGGCGACAAGCCGGTGGAAATGCGGCGCGGCCTGTATTTGACGACAAATCATCATTACCAGAGCGAACTGAGCTGACGTCCTGCGGGGCGCGTCCCCTGGGCGGAAGGGGGCGGTGGCTCCCCATTTGGCTGTGCTGCGAAGCGGAATAATGTTGGTGACGATTTGTAAAATAGGCGAAAATTGCAAGATTGTTTTAATCTGAGGAGAACCTTGTATGTCTGAAGCCGCTAAACCACAACGGCCGCAATTTCGTAACATACACCTTACCCAAATTGCTGGTTACCGTATGCCGCTGGCTGCGCTGGTGTCGATCATGCACCGCGTCAGCGGGCTGTTCCTGTTCCTGATGCTGCCTTTTATCCTGTATCTGCTGGATAACAGCCTGCTCTCCGAGGGCACTTTCGAGCATCTCAAGGGCATCGCCTCCAACTGGTGCGTCAAGCTGGTCATCCTCGCCCTGTCCTGGGCTTATCTCCACCACTTCTGCGCCGGCATCCGCCACCTGATCATGGACAACCATATCGGCCTGGACAAGGACAGCGCGCGCAAGTCGTCGGCCGGCGTTCTGGTCGTCAGCATCGCGCTGATGATCCTGGTTGCATTGAAACTGTTCGGAGCATTCTAAACATGGATAACAATATCGGTTCCAAGCGCCTCGTCGTCGGCGCCCACTATGGCCTGCGCGACTGGCTCGCGCAGCGCGCCACCGCAGTCGTGATGGCTGTCTACACCGTGATCTTGCTGGTGTGCTTCTTCACCTCCGTGCATTTCAGCTATGAAGGCTGGGGCGCGCTGTTCTCGCACCAATGGTTCAAGATCGCCACCTTCGTCACGCTCATGGCGCTGTTCTTCCACGCCTGGATCGGCGTGCGCGATATCTGGATGGATTACGTCAAGCCGGTCGCCCTGCGCCTGGTCTTGCAAGTTGCCACGATCCTGTGGCTGATCGGTTGCGCCGGCTATGCCGCGCAGATTCTGTGGAGAATGTAAATCGTGGCTGCTATCAAATCCACAATCACTACCCGCCGCTTTGACGCGGTCATCGTCGGCGCCGGCGGTTCCGGCATGCGCGCCTCCCTGCAACTGGCCGAGGCCGGCCTGAACGTGGCCGTGCTGTCCAAGGTCTTCCCGACCCGCTCGCACACCGTGGCCGCCCAGGGCGGCATCGGCGCTTCGCTGGGCAACATGTCGGAAGACAACTGGTACTGGCACATGTTCGACACCGTCAAGGGTTCGGACTACCTGGGCGACCAGGACGCCATCGAATTCATGTGCCGCGAGGCGCCCAAGGCGGTGTACGAGCTGGAACACTTCGGCATGCCGTTCGACCGCAATCCCGACGGCACCATCTATCAGCGACCGTTCGGCGGCCATACCGCCAACTTCGGCGAAAAGCCGGTGCAGCGCGCCTGTGCCGCCGCCGACCGTACCGGTCACGCGCTGCTGCACACGCTGTATCAGCGTAACGTGCGCGCCAAGACCCACTTCTTCGTCGAGTGGATGGCGCTGGACATCATCCGCAACGAAGAGGGCGACGTCCTCGGCGTGGTCGCGCTGGAAATGGAAACCGGCGAAATCATGATGCTGCACGCCAAGGCGACCCTGTTCGCCACCGGCGGCGCCGGCCGTATCTGGGCGGCATCGACCAACGCCTTCATCAACACCGGCGACGGCATGGGCATGGCGGCACGCGCCGGCCTGCCGCTGCAGGACATGGAGTTCTGGCAATTCCACCCGACCGGCGTGGCCGGCGCCGGCGTGCTGATCACCGAAGGCGTGCGCGGCGAAGGCGGCATCCTGATCAACAGCAACGGCGAACGCTTCATGGAGCGCTATGCGCCGACCTTGAAGGACCTGGCGCCGCGCGACTTCGTCTCGCGCTCGATGGACCAGGAAATCAAGGAAGGCCGCGGCGTCGGTCCGCACAAGGACCACGTCTTGCTGGATCTGCGCCACATCGGCGCCGACACCATCAAGAAGCGCCTGCCGTCGATCCTGGAAATCGCGCACAAGTTCGCCAACGTCGACGCGACCAAGGAACCGATCCCTGTCGTGCCGACCATCCACTACCAGATGGGCGGTATCCCGACCAACGTGTACGGCCAGGTGGTCGTGCCCAAGGGCGGCTCGCAAAAGGAAGTGGTGCAGGGCATGTACGCCATCGGCGAATGCGCTTGCGTCTCGGTGCACGGCGCCAACCGCCTGGGCACCAACTCGCTGCTGGACCTGGTGGTGTTCGGCCGCGCAGCGGGCAACCACATCGTCGGCAGCAATCTGCAAAACCAGAGCCACAAGCCGATCCCGGCCGGCGCGCTGGACCGTTCGCTCGAACGCATCGCGCGCATGGAAAACAGCACCGGTTCGGAGCGCGTGCAGGACGTCGCCAACGACATCCGCGCCACCATGCAGAAGTATTGCGGCGTGTTCCGTACCGATGCGCTGCTGCAGGAAGGCGTCAAGAAGATCATGGAGCTCGACGAGCGCCGCAAGCATGTCTCGTTCAAGGACAAGTCCAAGGTGTTCAACACCGCCCGCCAGGAAGCGCTGGAGCTGGACAACCTGATCGAAACCGCCAAGGCCACCATCACATCGGCCGCCGCCCGCAAGGAATCGCGCGGCGCCCATGCGCACAGCGACTACGAGCAACGCGACGACGTGAACTGGCTCAAGCACACGCTGTGGTTCTCCGAGGGGAATCGTCTCGACTACAAGCCGGTCAACATGCAGCCGCTGACCGTCGAGACATTTAAACCTAAAGCACGTACTTTCTAAGAGGTCGCAACATGACTCGCACTTTGAAATTCAAAATCTACCGTTACGATCCGGACAAGGACGAGAAGCCGTACATGCAGGACCTGACGGTCGAGTTGAAGCCCACCGACAAGATGCTGCTCGACGCCTTGCAGCGCATCAAGGCCGATGTGGACGACTCGCTGGCGCTGCGCCGCTCCTGCCGCGAAGGCGTGTGCGGTTCGGACGCGATGAACATCAACGGCAAGAACGGCCTGGCCTGCATCACCAACCTGAACGAGCTGACCGAACCCATCGTTCTCAAGCCGTTGCCGGGCCTGCCGGTCATCCGCGACCTGATCGTCGACATGACCAACTTCTTCAAGCAGTACGATTCGATCAAGCCTTACCTGATCAACGACAGCATCCCGCCCGAGAAGGAGCGCCTGCAGTCGCCCGAGCAGCGTGAGGAGCTCGACGGCGTGTACGAGTGCATCCTGTGCGCCTGCTGCTCGACGTCGTGCCCGTCGTTCTGGTGGAATCCGGACAAGTTCGTCGGCCCGGCCGGCCTGCTGCAAGCCTACCGCTTCATCGCCGACAGCCGCGACGAAGCCACCGGCGCCCGCCTGGACAACCTGGAAGACCCGTACCGCCTGTTCCGTTGCCGTTCCATCATGAACTGCGTCGATGTCTGCCCGAAGGGATTGAACCCCAACGCGGCCATCGGCAAGATCAAGGAACTGATGGTGCGCCGCGCGGTTTAAGCGGCAAGGAAAGCAGTACGAGCCGCCCGCGGCGCTGCCCAGCCGGGCCGCGGACGGTTCGAAACGGGAAGCAGGGTACAGGGGCTTCCCGCTGCCGAACACGGAACGCCGGGATTCGGTAGTATTAAAGATGAAAAGTATAGAAGTGAGCGAGTTCATGACTACCCGTCACCAGGATGATCCGGCAAAGCGCGCACGACTGCGCTGGCGAGCACGCCGAGGCTTGCTGGAGAACGATCTGATCTTGACGCGCTATCTCGATGCCAACGAGGCCGGGATGAGCGACGAAGAGGTCGATGCGTTTTCGCGGCTGATGGACCTGTCCGACAACGACCTGATGGACTTGCTGCTGGCTCGCAAGGAGCCGGAGGCGGCAGTTGACCTGCCGCACGTGCACACGTTGTTGCAAAAACTGCGTACGGCCTGATTTTGCGCCTGGCCACAAGCCAGACGGATTTTGCTCGAACGCGGCCTGCTTTTTTCACGCCACCCAGCGCATCGGATCACGGATGCCGCCAGGCAACGCGGTCGCGGTTTTGATTAACGGTTTCACCATCCCAGCAAAAGGAAAAGCTATGTCTAATACCGATATCAAAGCTACCCTGTCGTTCTCCGACGGGTCTCCATCCGTAGATTTTCCTGTCTACAAGGGCACCATCGGCCCTGACGTGATTGATATCCGCAAGCTGTACGCCGGCACCGGCAAGTTCACCTACGACCCGGGTTTCATGTCGACCGCAGCCTGCAACTCCTCGATCACCTACATCGACGGCGACAAGGGCGAGCTGCTGTACCGCGGTTATCCGATCGAACAACTGGCAGTGAATTGCGATTTCCTGGAAACTTGCTACCTGCTGCTGCACGGCGAGCTGCCCAATGCCGCCCAGAAGACTGAATTCGTCAATACCGTGACCCAGCACACCATGGTCCACGAGCAGATGAACTTCTTCTTCCGCGGTTTCCGCCGCGACGCGCACCCGATGGCGGTGCTGACCGGCTCCGTGGGCGCGCTGTCGGCCTTCTACCATGATTCGCTGGACATCAGCAATCCGGTCCACCGTGACGTGTCGGCTATCCGCATGATCGCCAAGCTGCCGACCCTGGTGGCGATGGCATACAAGTACAACATCGGCCAGCCGTTCGTGTATCCGCGCAACGACCTGTCGTACAGCGCCAACTTCATGCGCATGATGTTCGCCAACCCGTGCGAGGAGTACAAGGTCAACGACGTGCTGGTGCGCGCGCTGGACCGCATCCTGATCCTGCACGCCGATCACGAGCAGAACGCATCGACCTCGACCGTGCGCCTGTCGGGCTCGTCGGGCGCCAACCCGTTCGCATGTATCGCCGCCGGCATCGCCTGCCTGTGGGGCCCGGCGCACGGCGGCGCCAACGAAGCCGCGCTGACCATGCTGGAGAGCATCGGTTCGGTCGACAAGATCCCCGAGTTCATCAAGCAGGTCAAGGACAAGAACTCCGGCGTCAAGCTGATGGGCTTCGGCCACCGCGTCTACAAGAATTACGATCCGCGCGCCAAGCTGATGCGTGAAACCTGCTACGAAGTCCTGAACGAGCTGGGCCTGCACGACGACCCGCTGTTCAAGCTGGCCATGGAGCTGGAAAAGATCGCGCTGGAAGACGACTACTTCGTGTCGCGCAAGCTGTACCCGAACGTCGACTTCTACTCGGGCATCGTGCAACGCGCGCTGGGCATCCCGACTTCGATGTTCACCTGCATCTTCGCCATGGCCCGTACCGTCGGCTGGATCGCGCAATGGAACGAAATGATCTCGGATCCGGAGCAAAAGATCGGCCGTCCGCGCCAGTTGTTCGTCGGTTCGCCGCGCCGCGATGTGGCGCCGATCGACAAGCGCTGAACGAACGCCGGGAGCTGCCGGGGCGGAGTTGGCCGGCTGGCAACAACGGACGGGCGTGCACCCGGTTCCTGTTTGTCCCGCGATCGGGGCGGTAGGGGCCGGCGCGGCGCTTCAGGCCGCTGTTGGCGGTTTGAAACGCCCCGCGCAAGCCGCAGCAAATAAAAAAGCGAATCCTGAGGGATTCGCTTTTTTATTGGGGAGAAGGATATATAATTCCGTAGCCCTGACTGGACGACCCTAGTAGAGCTCATTGCATCGGCAGGCGCTGGCGCCTGCCGATGCAATGGGTTCTGATACAGAAGTTCATATAGGCAACAAGGTCCTTCCCCACAACTTGATGCAATCCGCTAACCGGTCAGGCCGTGTCGCGGAAGGTGTAGAAACCCGCTAATCTCGCGAAACGCGAAGAAAGGTGAGCAAATGACAAAGCTCTACGAGCAATACAACATCAACTCCTACCTCTTCGGTGGGAATGCTCCGTACCTGGAAGAACTGTACGAAGCCTATCTCGACAATCCCGGATCCGTCCCCGACAACTGGCGCGCCTACTTCGACGCCGTCCAGCACGTTCCCGCCACCGATGGCTCGAACCGTCCCGACGTCGCCCACGCACCCGTCATCGCCTCGTTCGCCGAGCGCGCCAAGCAAGGCCCGATCCGCACCGTCATCGCCTCCGCCGACTCCGACATGGGCCGCAAGCGCGTCGCTGCCACCCAGCTGATCGCCGGCTACCGCGACCTCGGTTCCCGCTTCGCCAACCTGGATCCGCTGCAGCGCCAGGAACGCCCCAATATCCCCGAACTCGATCCATCCTTCTACGGCTTCACCGATGCCGACATGGATATCGTGTTCAACATCAACAACACCTACTTCGGCCCTGAGACCGCATCGCTGCGCGACTTGCTGCAGATGCTGCGCGACACCTACACGCGCTCCATCGGCGCCGAATTCACCTACATCTCGGACATGGCCGAAGTGCGCTGGCTGGAAGAGCGCCTGGAGCCGACCCGCGCCGCGCCCAGTTTCTCGGCCGAGAAGAAAAAGCACATCCTGGAACGCCTGACCGCGGCCGAAGGCCTGGAGCGCTATCTCCACACCAAGTACGTCGGCCAGAAGCGCTTCTCGCTGGAAGGCGGTGAAAGCTTCATCGCCTCCCTGGATGAGACCATCCAGCGCGCCGGCGAAAACGGCGTGCAGGAAATCGTGATCGGCATGGCCCACCGCGGCCGCCTGAACGTGCTGGTCAACATCCTGGGCAAGACCCCGCAGGAACTGTTCTCCGAATTCGAAGGCCATCACGCTGATGACCTGCCGGCCGGCGACGTCAAGTACCACCAGGGCTTCTCGTCCGACGTCTCGACTCCTGGCGGCCCGGTCCACCTGTCGCTGGCGTTCAACCCGTCGCACCTGGAAATCGTCAACCCGGTGGTGGAAGGCTCGGTCAAGGCGCGCATGGATCGCCGCGGCGACAAGGACGGCTCGCAAGTGCTGCCGATCCTGGTGCACGGCGACGCCGCCTTCGCCGGCCAGGGCGTCGTGATGGAAACCCTGAACCTGGCGCAGACCCGCGGCTACGGTACCGGCGGTACCGTGCACATCGTGATCAACAACCAGATCGGCTTCACCACCTCCGACCCGCGCGACTCCCGTTCGACGCTGTACTGCTCGGACGTGGTCAAGATGATCGAGGCCCCGGTGCTGCACGTCAACGGCGACGATCCGGAAGCCGTCGTGTTCGCGACCCAGATCGCCGTCGACTACCGCATGAAGTTCAAGAAGGACATCGTGGTCGACATCATCTGCTTCCGCAAACTGGGCCACAACGAGCAAGACACCCCGGCGCTGACCCAGCCGCTGATGTACAAGAAGATCGCCCAGCATCCGGGTACCCGCAAGTTGTACGCCGACAAGCTGGCAGCTCAGGGCACCATCGCCGCCAACGGCGGCGAGGAGCTGGTCAAGGCCTTCCGCGCCGCGATGGACGCCGGCAAGCACACCATCGATCCGGTGCTGACCAACTTCAAGAGCAAGTACGCGGTCGACTGGCTGCCGTTCCTGAACCGCAAGTGGACCGACGCGGCCGAAACCGCCGTGCCGCTGGCTGAACTGAAGCGCCTGGGCGCCAAGATCACCACCATCCCCGAAGGCTTCAAGGCCCACTCGCTGGTCGAGAAGGTCATCAACGACCGCGCCGCCATGGCCCGCGGCGAAATGAACCTGGACTGGGGCATGGGCGAACACCTGGCCTACGCGTCGCTGGTGTCGTCCGGCTATGCCGTGCGCCTGACCGGCCAGGATGCCGGCCGCGGCACTTTCGTGCACCGCCACGCCGTGCTGCACGACCAGAACCGCGAGCGTTGGGATGCCGGCACCTATGTGCCGCTGCAAAACGTCGCCGAAAACCAGTCGACCTTCACCGTCATCGACTCCGTGCTGTCGGAAGAAGCGGTGCTGGGCTTCGAATACGGTTATTCCACCGCCGAACCCAACACCCTGACCATCTGGGAAGCCCAGTTCGGCGACTTCGCCAACGGCGCCCAGGTCGTGATGGACCAGTTCATCAGCTCCGGCGAAGTGAAGTGGGGCCGCGCTTCGGGCCTGGTGCAGATGCTGCCGCACGGCTATGAAGGCCAGGGCCCCGAGCACTCCTCGGCGCGCCTGGAGCGTTACCTGCAGCTGTGCGCAGACAACAACATGCAAGTGGTGCAGCCCACCACCGCCGCGCAGATCTTCCACCTGCTGCGCCGCCAGATGATCCGCCTGTTCCGCAAGCCGCTGATCATCATGACGCCCAAGTCGCTGCTGCGTAACAAGGATGCCGGCTCGCCGCTGTCCGACCTGGCCAAGGGTTCGTTCCAGACCGTGATCCCGGAAGTCGACGAATCCATCGACGCCAAGAAGGTCAAGCGCGTGATCGCCTGCTCGGGCAAGGTCTACTACGACCTGGTCAACGCCCGCAAGGAACGCGGCCAGACCGACACCGCCATCATCCGCGTCGAGCAGTTGTACCCGTTCCCGCACAAGGCGTTCGCCGCTGCCCTCAAGCAGTTCCCGAACTTCAACGAACTGGTGTGGACCCAGGACGAGCCGCAGAACCAGGGCGCATGGCTGCAGATCCAGCACAACATCTTCGAGAACCTGTCCGAAGGCCAAAAGCTGGCTTATGCAGGCCGCCCGGCCAGCGCGTCGCCTGCCGTGGGTTACTACGACAAGCACTACGCACAGCAGAAGGCGCTGATCGAAACTGCATTCTCGAAGCTCAAGGGCTTTGTCCTGACCAAATAATTATTGTTGCAAACCAGGTGCGCTGCGAGGGTAGCGCGCCTGCGTTTCATTAAAACGAATTACCCGAATCGGAGAACTAAATGGCTCAAATCGAAGTAAAAGTCCCGCAATTATCAGAATCCGTCGCTGAAGCTACCCTGCTGCAGTGGCACAAGAAAGTGGGCGAACAAGTTGCACGCGACGAAAACCTGATCGACATCGAAACCGACAAGGTCGTGCTGGAACTGCCGGCCCCGGACGCAGGCGTGATCACCCAGATCATCAAGGCTGATGGCGCCACCGTCGTCGCCGGCGAAGTCATCGCCATCCTCGATACCGAAGCGTCGGCCCAAGCCGGCGCTCCTGCCGCCGCCGCCGCTGTGGCGCCGCAAGCCGCAGCGCCTGCCGCCGAACCTGCCAACAAGGGCAGCGTTGCCATGCCGGCCGCCGCCAAGCTGCTGGCCGACAACAACCTGTCGACTTCGCAAGTCACCGGCACCGGCAAGGATGGCCGCGTGACCAAGGGCGATGTGCTGGGCGCCCTGTCCGCACCGTCGGCAGCGCCTGCCGCAGCCGCCAAGCCGGCGCTGGCAGCAGTTGCCGCACCGGTGGCAGCCGGCCTGGAAAACCGTCCGGAACAGCGCGTGCCGATGAGCCGCCTGCGCGCCCGCGTGGCCGAGCGCCTGCTGCAATCGCAAGCGACCAACGCCATCCTGACCACCTTCAACGAAATCAACATGCAGCCGGTCATCGACCTGCGCAACAAGTACAAGGACAAGTTCGAGAAGGAACACGGCGTCAAGCTGGGCTTCATGTCCTTCTTCGTCAAGGCGGTGGTGCACGCGCTGAAGAAGTATCCGATCGTCAACGCTTCGGTTGACGGCAACGACATCGTCTACCACGGCTACTTCGACATCGGCGTGGCCGTCGGCTCGCCGCGCGGCCTGGTGGTTCCTGTCCTGCGCGACGCCGACCAGATGTCGATCGCCGACATCGAGAAGAAGATCGGCGAATTCGGCCAGAAGGCCAAGGACGGCAAGCTGTCGATCGAAGAACTGTCGGGCGGCACCTTCACCGTCTCCAACGGCGGCACCTTCGGCTCGATGCTGTCGACCCCGATCATCAACCCGCCGCAGTCGGCGATCCTGGGCATCCACGCCACCAAGGATCGCGCCGTGGTTGAGAACGGCCAGATCGTGATCCGTCCGATGAACTACTTCGCGCTGTCCTACGACCACCGCATCATCGACGGCCGTGAAGCCGTCCTGTCGCTGGTAGCGATCAAGGAAGCGCTGGAAGATCCCGCACGCCTCCTGCTCGATCTCTAATGACTGCCGGGCAGGCTACTGCGCGAACCGATCTCGCCGATGCGATGCTCGCCGTACTCCAGTACGGCTGCGCTTCTCTCGACGACCTCGGCTCGCTCGCTACGCCTGCCCGACAGCCCACAGAGCCGGATCGGCGCTGAAAACCTTTTCTTTTCAGCGCCTTTTTTGTATCCGCGGAATACATGTCCGCGATAGACAAGATTGGAAAAAACATGAGCAAGAATTTTGACGTGGTCGTCATCGGTGGCGGCCCTGGCGGTTACATCGCCGCCATCCGCGCAGCCCAGCTGGGTTTCAACACCGCTTGCATCGACGAGTGGAAGAACGAAAAGGGCGGCCCGGCGCCGGGCGGCACCTGCACCAACGTCGGTTGCATCCCGTCCAAGGCGCTGCTGCAATCGTCCGAGCACTATGAGCATGCCAGCCACGGTTTCGCCGAGCACGGCATCGAGGTCAAGGGCCTGGGCCTGAACCTGGACAAGATGCTGGGCCGCAAGAACACCGTGGTCAAGCAGAACAACGACGGCATCCTGTACCTGTTCAAGAAGAACAAGGTCGCCTTCTTCCACGGCCGCGGCTCCTTCGTCAAGGGCGACGCCAACGGCTATGAGATCAAGGTTGCGGGCGCGGCCGAAGAAACCGTCACCGCCAAGCACGTGATCGTCGCTACCGGTTCCAACGCCCGCGCATTGCCGGGCGTGCCATTCGACGAACAACTGATCCTGTCCAACACCGGCGCGCTGGCCATTACCGAAGTGCCGAAGAAACTGGGCGTGATCGGCGCCGGCGTGATCGGCCTGGAAATGGGCTCGGTATGGCGCCGCTTGGGCGCGGAAGTGACCGTGCTGGAAGCGCTGCCGGCATTCCTGGGCGCAGTCGATGAGCAGATCGCCAAGGAAGCGCAGAAGCTGCTGACCAAGCAAGGCCTGAACGTGAGCCTGGGCGTGAAGATCGGCGAGATCAAGGCGGGCAAGAAGGGCGTCACCGTCGAGTACACCGACAGCAAGGGCGACGCGCAAAAGGGCGAGTTCGACAAGCTGATCGTCTCCATCGGCCGCACCCCCAACACCATCGGCCTGAACGCCGAAGGCGTCGGCCTGAAGCTCGATGAACGCGGCTTCATCGCCGTCGACGGCGACTGCAAGACCAACCTGCCCAACGTGTGGGCGGTGGGCGACGTGGTGCGCGGCCCGATGCTGGCGCACAAGGCGGAAGAAGAAGGCGTTGCGGTGGCCGAGCGTATCGCCGGTCAGCACGGCCACGTCAACTTCAACACCATCCCCTGGGTCATCTACACCTCGCCGGAAATCGCCTGGGTCGGCAAGACCGAGCAGCAACTGAAGGCCGAAGGCGTGCAGTACAAGGCCGGCACCTTCCCGTTCCTGGCCAACGGCCGCGCACGCGCGCTGGGCGATACCTCGGGCATGGTCAAGTTCCTGGCCGATGCCAAGACCGATGAAATCCTGGGCGTGCACATCGTCGGCCCGATGGCGTCGGAGCTGATTGCCGAAGCCGTGGTCGCCATGGAGTTCCGCGCTTCTTCGGAAGACATCGCTCGTATCTGCCACGCCCACCCGTCGCTGTCCGAGGCGACCAAGGAGGCAGCGCTGGCGGTCGACAAGCGCGCGCTGAACTTCTGATGCGCGATCAATGCGACAATACGCCCCACGCGTATTGCTGAGCATTGATTTGTTGCTGCAATGGGCGAGCCTGGCTCGCCCATTTTTGTTTTAAGAGAATTTCCTATGGATGTCCGTCAATTCTACGAACACTCGCTGGCCGAGCGCGGCTATGGCTCGGATGAAGCGCAATTGCGCGCGATCGCCCGCTTGCAGCAGGCGTATGAGGAATGGGTGGCCTACAAGGCGCAGCGCGCGTCGGCCTTCAAGCGCCTGATCAGCCGGCCGGCGGTGCCGCGCGGCGTGTACATGTGGGGCGGGGTGGGGCGCGGCAAGTCGTTCCTGATGGACAGCTTCTATTCGGTGGTGCCGGTGGTGCGCAAGACGCGCCTGCATTTCCATGAATTCATGCGCGACGTGCACCGCCAGCTGGACGAATTGAAGGGCATTGCCGATCCGCTGGATGAGGTCGCCAAACGCATCGCCAAGAAGTACCGCCTGATCTGCTTCGACGAATTCCACGTCTCCGACATCGCCGATGCGATGATCCTCTACAACCTGCTCAAGGGCCTGTTCGACAACGGCGTGTCCTTCGTGATGACGTCCAACTACGAGCCGGGAACGCTGTACCCGGACGGCTTGCACCGCGACCGCATGCTGCCGACCATTGCGCTGCTCAAGGAAAAACTGGATGTCATGAACATCGACGCCGGCATCGACTACCGCAAGCGCGTGCTGGAGCAAGTCAAGGTCTATCACACGCCGCTCGGCGCGCAGACCGATGAAGAGCTGCGCCAGGCCTTCGCCGCCGTGGCCGAGACCGCCGACGAAGATCCGCGCGTGCATATCGAGGCGCGCGAAATCCGTGCGCTGCGCCGCGCCGGCAGCGCCATCTGGTTCGATTTCGCGACCTTGTGCGGCGGCCCGCGCTCGCAGAACGACTACCTGGAGCTGGCCAGCCAGTTCCAGACGGTGATCCTGTCCGGCATCCCGCGCATGTCGGCGGCGATGTCGTCGGAGGCACGCCGTTTCACCTGGTTGATCGACGTGTTCTACGACCACAAGGTCAAGCTGATCATGTCGGCGGCGGTGGAGCCGGACGAGCTTTACACCGTCGGTACCCTGTCCAATGAGTTTCACCGTACCGTTTCACGTATCATTGAGATGCAGTCGAAAGAGTATTTGGAGGCGGATCGCCGCATTGTGGCCGACCGGCTGTCATGAACCATACCAAGATGGGCAAGAATTACATGCAAGGTTTCTTCGCTGATGCCAATGGCGTTTCCCGTTTTCTTTGCGGCCTGGCGCTGATGCTGGGCGCCGGATGGAGTTCGGCGCAGACTGCCGCGCCCACGGATCGCCAGGCTCCTGCCGCGGGCCAGGCGCCCATGTCCAGGTCGGCATTGGAGGCGCTGGAGGCGCGCGCGCCGATTGCCGAGCGCTATCCGGCCGGCTCGATCAAATCCCGCGAGGTCGCGGAAAAGGCATTGGCCGAGGCGGCTCAGGACCGGGATGCGCTCGGCGTGCGCTACATCGTCGACCAGCGCGCCTGCTATCAAAAGTTCCTGGTGACGTCCTGCCTGGAAGACGCCAAGGAGCGCAAGCGGATGGCTGAAAGCCGCATCAAGCAGGTGGAGATCGAAGCCAACACCTACCAGCGCCAGGCGAATGTGGACGAGCGCGACGAGGCCCTGGCCGAACAGCGCAAGAAGGACCAAGAGGACTCCGCGCGCCGCCTGCAGGAACAGAAGCAGAAAGAAGCCGATTCCGCGCGCAAGGTGCAGGATAGCGACGCCAAGCGCCAGCAGGTGCAACAGCGCATCGACCAAAGCCAGGGGCAGCCGGCGGACTACCGTATCCGGGAGCATGAGGCCAGGATGCGGCAGCAACAGGCGGAAGAAGCGGCCCGCGCGCCCGAACGCGCAGCCAATGCGGCCGCCCGCGAGCAGCGCATCAAGGAGGCGGAAGCCCATCGCCTGGAGGTGGAGCGCAAGAAGGCCGAGAACGAGCGCGAGCGCGCCGAACGCAAAAAGCGCGAAGCGCAATCCGGGACGCCGCCTGCTGCCAAGTAAGGGCGTCGCCGCCACGGGCGATTGTTGGCGCGACAGGGCTGGATTACACTAGGGCCTGTCAGCATTTACAGGCATTGTTAACAGGCCCCAGCACTCATTTCCCCGGAAGCAAGGTCGGGCCGCGCGTTGACAGCGTATCGGCCGCCGCTTCCGGCCTGAAGCCAGATACGCATTCAGCCATTCATTATGACCAGCACGCATCGCGAAGACATCCAGCGCCGTATCATCGAACTCGAGGTCGAACACCGCGACCTCGACAGTGTGATCGACTTGCTCATGCGCGATCCGCGTGCGGAAGACCTCCAGTTGCGTCGCCTGAAGAAGCGCAAGCTGCAACTGAAGGATCATATTTCCCTGCTGAAGATGCAGCTGGTTCCCGATATTCCGGCGTAATCCCGTTGCCTTCGGCGCGCCGGCTCCGCCATATTTTGATCCGGACATCAGGCCGGCATACCGATACGGCTTGCCGCGCCGACTCCGCGTAAAATAGCGGGTTATAGTGGCTTATCGCGGTTTGCCTTGTTTGGCATCCTTGGTCCGGCCAATCCGCGATTCCGTTTTTTCATCCCTACAGGTTTGCTGCAGTGAGCGCTCAAGAAGATACCGCCGTATCGGAAACACCAGGTATCCATGATGCCGAGATCGAACAGCTGTTCGGCGCCGGAGGGGCGCTGGGCGGCGCCGTCGGCAGCTACCGGCCGCGCCATTCGCAAACGGCAATGGCCAAGGCGATCGCCTCGGCCATTGCCAACCGGGGAACCTTGATCGCCGAGGCCGGCACCGGCACCGGCAAGACCTTCGCCTACCTGGTTCCGGCATTGCTATGGGGCGGCAAGGTGATCGTCTCCACCGGCACCAAGACGCTGCAGGACCAGCTTTACACGCGCGACATCCCGACCGTGCGCAAAGCCCTGCAGGCGCCGGTTTCGGTCGCGCTGCTGAAGGGGCGCTCCAATTACGTCTGCCATTTCCACCTTGAGCGCACGCTGCAAAACGGCCGCCTGACCGCGCGCGAGGATGTCGGCTATCTGCGCGAGATCTCGCGCTTCATGAAAACCACGTCTTCAGGCGACAAGGCCGAACTGACCAAGGTGCCCGAGACGGCGTCGGTCTGGAACCTGGTCACCTCCACCCGCGATACCTGCTTCGGCTCCGAATGCCAGTATTACCAGGATTGTTTCGTGATGAAGGCGCGCAAGGAGGCCCAGCAGGCCGATGTGGTGGTGGTCAACCACCATTTGTTCTTCGCCGACGTGGCCTTGAAGGACACCGGCATCGCCGAGTTGCTGCCGGCGGCCAATACGGTGATTTTCGACGAGGCGCACCAGTTGCCCGAAACGGCCACGCTGTTCTTCGGCGATACTGTGTCGACCTCGCAGGTGCTGGAGCTGTGCCGCGACGTGCTGGCCGAAGGCTTGTCGCACGCGCGGGACGGCGCCGACTGGGCGCGCCTGGTGGCGCCGGTGGAACGTGCCGCGCGCGACCTGCGACTGGCTTTCCCGGAAGACTCGGTGCGCCTGGCGCTCAACCAGATCGCCGCATCCAGCGTGTTCTTCCCCGCCCTGGATACGCTCAAGGATTGTATGGGCGACATGATCGCCGTGCTGGAAAAGCAGGCCGAACGCGCCGAAACCATCCAGCAATGCCGCGACCGCGCCAACGAGATCCTGCGCCAGCTGGAAAACTGGAACGTCTTGCCGGGGGCGGCGCCGACCAAGCCGGCAGCGGACAAGCCGGGCAAGGAGGAGGCCGGGACGGAGGCGCCTCAGGAGAAGCAGTTCTATGTGCAATGGGTGGAGGCGTATTCGTCTTCGCTGCAGTTGCATCGTACGCCGCTGTCGATCGCGCCGATCTTCAACAAGCAGCGCGAAAGCACGCCGCGTTCCTGGATTTTCACGTCGGCCACGCTGGCGGTGAAGCGCGACTTCAACCACTATGCCTCCCAGATGGGCTTGTGGAATGAGCCGGCCCAGTCCTGGCCCAGCCCGTTCGACTACGAGCAGCAGGGCATCTTGTATGTGCCGCAACATCTGCCGCAGCCCAATTCTTTCGAGTACACCGACGCCGTCATCGATGCCGCTTTGCCCATCATCGAAGCCGCCGGCGGTCGCTGTTTCTTCCTGTGCACCACGCTGCGCGCGGTCAACCGCGCCGCCGAGCGCCTGCGGGCCGAGTTCGAGGCGCGCCAGCTGCCTTACCCGCTGTTCGTACAGGGCGAGGCCGGGCGCACCGAATTGCTGGATCGTTTCCGGGCCGCCGGTAATGGCGTGCTGATCGGCAGCCAGAGTTTCTGGGAGGGCGTGGACGTGCGCGGCGATGCGCTTTCGCTGGTGATCATCGACAAGCTGCCATTTTCGCCGCCGGACGATCCGGTGCTGGCCGCGCGCATTGCCGAAATGGAAAAGCAGGGCTTGAACGGTTTCGTGCACCACCAGTTGCCGGCCGCCATCATCAACCTCAAGCAGGGGGCAGGGCGCCTGATCCGCGATGAAGGCGATCGCGGCGTGCTGATGATCTGCGATCCCCGCATCATCAGCAAAAACTACGGCCGCCGCATCTGGCAGAGCCTGCCCCCGTTCAAGCGGACCCGCGAGGCTGCTGTCGTGCAGGAATTCTTCCGCCAGCAGGCGGCTTCCCGCGCCGAGGAACAGGCCGCGGCGTCACAGCCCGAGCCCGACCTGGCTTGAGCCGGCACGCGCGATGTTGTCTGCCGTATCGCGGATTTTTATCTCCGGCCTTCGGTTAAAATGCAGCCAATGAAAATCCTCATCAGCAACGACGATGGCTACCTCGCGCCAGGCATCAACGCCTTGGCCGAAGTGCTTGCGCCCATCGCCGATATCACTGTCGTGGCGCCGGACAGCAACCGTTCCGGCAGCTCCAATTCGCTCACCCTGGATCGCCCGCTCTGGGTGGAACAAGCCGCTAATGGCTTCTACTATCTGAACGGCACGCCCTCCGATTGCGTCCATGTGGCGCTGACCGGATTGCTCAAGGAACGGCCCGACCTGATCGTCTCCGGCATCAACCAGGGCCAGAACATGGGTGACGATACGTTGTACTCGGGAACGGTCGCTGCGGCGACCGAAGGTTTCCTGTTCGGCATCCCTTCGATCGCCTTTTCGCAGTTGCACAAGGGGTGGGCCGAGCTGAAGGCGGCCGCGCGCATTGCGCGCGAAGTGGTCGAGCGCCAGTTCGACGCGTTGCCCAAGCCTTACCTGCTGAACGTGAATATCCCCAATCTTCCCTATGAAGAATTGAAGGGGTGCGTGGCTACGCGCCTGGGCAAGCGCCACATGTCCGAGCCGGTGCACAAGCTGGTCGATCCGCATGGGCGCGACCTGTATTGGATCGGTCCGGCGGGCGCGGCCAAGGATGCCGGCGAGGGCACCGATTTCCATGCGACATCGAACGGCTATGTCTCGATCACCCCGTTGCAGATCGACCTGACCCACCGCGCCCAACTGGACAACCTGAAGAAAGCGCTTGCATGAGCGACAAGCAGAGCCGCTTTCCGCTGAGCCTGTCTTCGGTGGTGGACAAGAAAAAGAACGGCGCCGCTTCCGCCAAGACGGTGGCCAATGGCGCGCGCGCGCAAGCCACCACGCAGACTGCAGCCAAGAATGCGGCGCTGTCTTCGCAGCGGGCCGAACGTGGCGCGCCCAAGCCGCTCAATCCGGTGCAGCAAGGGCTGTCGCAGGCGTTGCGTTCACAGCCGTCGCCGCTGCCGGCAGCCTCCAGGCCGCAGACGCCGGCACAGCCGCTGTTGAGCGCCGCTCCGGCGCCCAGGACGGCGGTCGGGAATGTGATGACGGTCACCCAGACCAACAATTCCAGCCATGCATCGCCGCTGGCGTCGGAAGCCGTGCGCCGTGCGATGGTGGCGCGCGTGGCCAAGCAAGGCGTGGCCGACGCCAAGGTGCTGGCGGCGCTGGAGGCGGTGCCGCGCCATATGTTCGTCGAACCGGGGCTGGCCAGCCAGGCATATATCGATGCCTCCTTGCCGATTGGCCACCACCAGACCATTTCCCAGCCTTACATCGTGGCGCGCATGATAGAGATCATGCGCCAGAACCGCCACGGCGGCAGGCTTGACCGCGTGCTGGAAATCGGCACCGGCTGCGGCTACCAGGCGGCGGTGTTGTCGCGGGTGGCGGGGGAGGTGTATTCGATCGAACGCATCAAGCCGCTGCATGAACTGGCCAAGAACAACCTGCGGCCGCTGAGGATTGCAAATATCCGCTTGCATTACGGAGATGGTATGCTTGGCTTGCCTCAAGTGGCGCCGTTCGACGGCATCATTCTGGCGGCCGCAGGCCTTGAGGTGCCGCAAGCTTTGCTGGAACAACTGGCCGTGGGCGGCCGCCTGGTGGCGCCGGTAGGCGCGCGCCAGCAAGTGCTGGAGCTGATCGAACGCGTAGACCGCTACGAATGGCGCCGCACGACCATGGAACAATGCCATTTCGTGCCGTTGCGGCCGGGAACGGTATAGGGCGGGGCAGGCGCATCGCCACCCCTGTTGGCTCGTTATAGGATGGATTGGCGCCGGTATCAAGATCTGCAACGGATTGCCGAAACAGGCATGAGGCAGGAGGCGGCAAGTATCATGGAGCAAAGGCATGGTGCAGTCTGGCAATGATGGCGAAGTGGCAAGGCGGCCGGCAAACGGGCGGTCGCGGCTTGCGTTTCCCCTGGATGAACTTCTCACGCTGGCCGTAGGTCAACCAGCGTTGTACAAAAATTTAATGTAAGAGCATGAAGAAAATTCGTTTGGCTGTGCTGGGGAGTGTCGTCGGGATTTTGGCTGCTTGCAGCTCGACGCCCAATCAGCAGGCGCCGGTTGTCGAGCGCACCAGCAGCGGCAAACCGGCGGAAGCCGCGTCGGCAGCAGCGCCTGCTGCGGCGCCGGCCGGGCGCGGTTACTACACGGTGAAGAAGGGCGACACCCTTTATCGCATCGCGCTTGAGGCTGGCCAAAGCTATCGCGACATCGTCGCCTGGAACAACCTGAGCAACCCGAACGACATCAAGGTCGACCAGGTGTTGCGCGTGGCGCCGCCCGACGGCGCAGGCGGCCAGGCCCAGACTGCGGCGGTGGCGCCGGTGCCGGCCTCGGGGATCGAAGTCAAGCCGCTGGGCGCGCCCGGTGCGGCGACGCCGGCCGCGGCTGCGGCCGGGGTGTCGAACAAGACCGGCCCGCGCGGCGACAAGCGGGCTTATTCGGAAAGCGCATTGGCGGAACTGGAGAAGCCGGACACGGCGGCTGCGCCGGCCGCAACGGCGCCTGCGGCGCCGGCCAAGGCCGAGCCTGCGCACCCCGCGGAGAAGCCGGTGCCGGTGGCGACCGATGACGAAGGAGTGTCCTGGATGTGGCCGGCCGAAGGCAAGGTGGTCGGCACTTTCGACGGCGGCAAGAAGGGCCTGGACATTGCAGGCAAATCCGGCCAGCCGGTGCTGGCTGCCGGCGCGGGCAAGGTCATGTATGCCGGCAGCGGCATCCGCGGCTACGGCAACCTGGTGATCATCAAGCATACGAACAACCTGTTGTCGGCCTATGCGCACAACAAGGCCATCCTGGTCAAGGAAGGACAAAGCGTCACCAAGGGGCAGAGGATCGCCGAGATGGGCAACTCCGACAGCGACAGCGTGAAGTTGCACTTTGAAATCCGTCAACAGGGCAAGCCTGTCGATCCTGCGAAATACTTGCCGCCACGTTAGGGCGTGTCATGAACGATTTCGGCTCCCGCATCCGGATCGGAGTGGATGCAGTACAAGGCGCGCCGGAACGTTCAGGGCAGTCCCGGGACGGGGCGCCGGTGGCCTTGCTCCAGCGGCCACGGTACGTCCGCGCCTTGCATGCGGCCCCGTTCCGGGGCGGCGCGGGAACTGAAACGGTTCATCACACGCTCTAGCACATGACAAGCAATCGCCGCGATCACTTGCCAGACCAGGACCCTCCCAGCGAGGATATTGACGACCCCATCGAGGAGGTCGATGAGCCGGAAGTGACCGATGGCGACCCAACTGCCGCCGTGGAACAGCAGCAGGAGCCGGCGGTGGCCGAAGGTGTGGACGAGCTCAAGAAGGTGCTCGCCGCCGAACTGTCCACCGACACTACCCAGCACTACCTCAACAAGATCGGCGCCAAGCCGTTGCTGAGCGCGGCCGAGGAGCTGCACTACGCCACCCTGGCCAAGCAGGGCGAGTTCATCGCGCGGCAGAAGATGATCGAGCACAACCTGCGGCTGGTGGTATCCATCGCCAAGCATTACATCAACCGCGGCGTGGCCTTGCTGGACCTGATCGAGGAGGGCAATCTCGGTCTCATGCGCGCCATCGACAAGTTCGAACCCGAGCGCGGCTTCCGTTTTTCGACCTATGCGACCTGGTGGATACGCCAGAGCATCGAACGCGCCATCATGAACCAGGCGCGCACCGTGCGCCTGCCGGTGCATATGGTGCGCGAGCTGAACCAGATCCTGCGCGCCAAGTACCACCTGGAGGCCCAGCAGCACAATGGCCGCGACGCCAGCGTCGAAGATATCGCCCACCTGGTCGAACGGCCGGTGGAGGAGGTGCAGGACGTGCTGGCCTTGTCCGAGCATGCGGCATCCCTGGATACGCCGTTGGACAACGATCCGCAAGCCAGCTTGATGGACCTGCTGCCCAGCGCGGTGGAGGAGCATCCCGACAGTCGCGCCGAGAGCCATGAAATGGCGATCCTGATCCGGGAGTGGCTCAAGAGCCTGTCGGAAAAACAGCGCGTGATCGTGGCGCGCCGCTTCGGCCTGGATAACGACGATCCTTCCACGTTGGAGCAGCTTGCGGGCGAAATGGGCATCACCCGCGAGCGGGTGCGCCAGGTGCAGCAGGAGGCGCTGGTCAAGCTGAAACGGCTGCTGGCGTCGCGCGGGGTCAACCGCGACGCCTTGTTCTGAGCCGCATTCCCGGTCACTCTATGCGCCCGCCGGCGGCGCGCCATCCCGATTCCTTGCGCCGGGCGCGCATCGCGCTTCCCTCCGGCTGCCGGATCGCGGACAATATCGCTTTTGTTTTCTGGCAGCGGACAATTGGAGCGCATGGCGCTTCGGTCCCACCCTGCGGTTTCCTTCATGCAACAAGACATCATCATTGAAATCAAGTCGCTCGATATGGACGGGCGCGGCGTCGGCCATCTTCAAAACGAGGACGGCACCCAAGGCAAGGTGATCTTCGTCGAGGGCGCCTTGCCCGGCGAACTGGTCAGCTTCGAATCCTTCCGCAGAAAACCCAAGTGGGAAGCCGCCACCATGACGGCGCTGCACCGCGAATCCTCGCTGCGGGTCAAACCGCGCTGCGATTATTTCGGCACGTGCGGCGGCTGCGCCATGCAGCACCTGGAGCCGTCCGCGCAGGTGGCGATGAAGCAGCGGGTACTGGAAGACAATCTTTGGCATCTTGGCAAGACCAAGGCCGAAACCATGCTGCGCCCGATCTACGGGCCGACCTGGGGTTATCGTTACCGCGCCCGCATCTCGGTGCGCCATGTGGCCAAGAAAGGCGGCATGCTGGTGGGTTTCCATGAAAAGCGCTCGTCCTTCATCGCCGACATGAAGACTTGCGAGATCCTGCCGCCCAATGTCTCGGCGTTGCTGGTGCCGCTGCGCGAACTGATTGCCGGCCTGTCGATCCGCGACCGCTTGCCGCAAATCGAGCTGGCGGTGGGCGAGGGCGATGACGGCGCCAAGGTCACGGTACTGGTGTTGCGCATCATGGAGGCGCTGAGTGCGGCCGATGAGGTCAGCCTGAAGGCGTTTGCCGACCTGCATAAGATCGAATGGTGGCTGCAGACCAAGGGGCCGGATACGGCCGCGCCTTACTATCCGGCGCAATCGAAGCTGCAATACACGCTGCCGGAATTCGGCATCCGCATGCCGTTCAAGCCGACCGATTTCACCCAGGTCAATCACCAGATCAACCGAGTCCTGGTGGCGCGGGCATTGCGCCTGCTGGATGTGCAGCCGCAAGACCGCGTGGCCGACCTGTTCTGCGGCCTGGGCAATTTCACGCTGCCGCTGGCCACGCAGGCGCGCGAGGTGGTAGGGATCGAAGGCAGCACCGCGCTGACCGAGCGCGCGCTGGACAACGCCAAGGTCAACGGCGTGGATGGCAAGACGACGTTTTACTGCCGCAACCTGTTCGAGGCCAAGCCCGAGGATTTCGTGGCGCTGGGCAAGTTCGACCGCATGCTGGTCGACCCGCCGCGGGAAGGCGCGATGGAGGTGTGCAAGGCGCTGGTCGAGCTGCCGCCGGAGCAGCAGCACCTCAAGCCCAGGCGCATCGTCTACGTTTCGTGCAACCCGGCTACGCTGGCGCGCGACGCGGGGGTGCTGGTGCATCTGGGGGGCTATGCATTGAAGTATGCCGGGGTGGTCAACATGTTCCCGCATACGGCCCACGTCGAATCGATCGCGGTATTCGATCTGCCGGCGTAAGTTGTTGTCGATCCAACAAAAAAAGCCGGCTTGCGCCGGCTTTTCCGTATTGGGCAGGGGCTTCAGTCGCGGTTGCCGCCCAGGATGCCCAGGATCGACAGCAAGTTCACGAAGACGTTGTAGACGTCCAGGTAAATCGCCAGCGTCGCCGAGATGTAGTTGGTCTCGCCGCCGTTGACCACGCGTTGCACATCGAACAGGATGTAGGCCGAGAAGATGGCGATGGCAATGGCCGAAATGGCCAGTTGCAGCGCGGGCATGTGCAGGAAGATATTGGCCACCGACGCCACCAGGATCACCAGCACGCCGGCGAACAGGAATTTGCCCATGCCGGAGAAGTCGCGCTTGGAAACGGTGGCGATGGTCGCCATGCCGCCGAAGATGACCGCGGTGCCGCCGAAGGCCGTCATGATCAGCGCGCCGCCGTTGGAAAAGCCCAGCGTGAACTCGATCAGGCGCGACAGCATCAGCCCCATGAAGAAGGTGAAGCCCAGCAGCACGACTACGCCCAGGCCGGAATTCTTGGTCTTTTCAATGGCATAGAAGAAACCGAAGGCGATTGCCAGAAACAGCACGAAGCCGATCATCGGGCTGCCGGCGAACAGGCTGAAATGCAGCTGCACGCCCAGCCAGGCGCCCAGCACGGTTGGGATCATCGACAGCGCCAGCAGCCAGTAGGTGTTGCGCAGCACGCGGTTGCGAGTGGCCAGGCCCACGGTCGAATGGCCGAAAGTCGTATCCAGATGTTGGTTCATTTGTCCTCCGATTGCGTTGAAATGCGAGTGACAGCATAGCACGGCGCGTCCTGCTTAAGACAGGCGGCCGGACGTTGAAGTTCGAGCCGGCGCTGGATATATGGCAGAAAATCAAGCGTAAAGGCCGTCTGCAAGCCTCGAATTGCCATGCCAGTTGATGGTTTCATGCTAAAATACAAGGTTCATTGGATTATCAATTATTGGCTTTAAGCCATTATTTTTATTGGAGTTTTTTCTCATGGCAATTCAACGCACCCTGTCGATCATCAAGCCGGACGCTGTGGCTAAGAACGTGATCGGCCAGATCTACACCCGTTTCGAAAACGCCGGCCTGAAGATCATCGCCGCGCGCATGGCCCAACTGTCGCGCGCTGAAGCCGAAGGTTTCTATGCCGTGCACCGCGAGCGTCCTTTCTTCAAGGACCTGGTGGACTTCATGGTGTCCGGCCCGGTCGTGATCCAGGTGCTGGAAGGCGAAGGCGCCATCCTGAAGAACCGCGACCTGATGGGCGCGACCGATCCGAAGAAGGCCGAGAAGGGCACCATCCGCGCCGACTTCGCCGACTCCATCGACGCCAACGCCGTGCACGGTTCGGACGCCGAAGAAACCGCCAAGGTCGAAATCGCTTATTTCTTCCCGGCACTGAACGTCTATTCGCGTTAATCTGTTCCTGTTTTTGATCGGTTTTCCGGATTTGGGCGGAAACCGGCGCAGCGGTTCTTGCCGCGCCTTTCCGTTCAGCTCCCAGCCGAAGGCATCATGACTACAGCTCTCACCAACCTGCTGGATATGGATCCCGCGCAACTCGTCGCTTATTGCGGCGAGTTGGGTGAGAAGCCGTTTCGCGCCAAGCAATTGCAACGATGGATACACCAGTTCGGCGTCGCTGATTTCGATCAGATGACCGATCTGGCCAAATCGTTGCGCGACAAGCTGAAGACCCGCGCCGAAGTGCGTGCGCCGGCCATCATCAGCGACCACACTTCCACCGACGGCACCCGCAAGTGGCTGGTGGACGTGGGCCAGGGCAATGCGGTGGAAACCGTGTTCATCCCCGAAGAAAACCGCGGCACGCTATGCATTTCCACGCAGGCGGGCTGCGCAGTCAATTGCCGGTTCTGCTCGACCGGCAAGCAGGGCTTCAACCGCAATCTCAGCGTGGCCGAAATCATCGGCCAGCTGTGGATGGCGGAATTCGAGCTGCGCAAGACCAAGGGCATCGAAGGCGGCCCCAAGGGCGAGCGCCAGATCACCAACGTGGTGATGATGGGCATGGGCGAGCCCCTGCTCAACTTCGAACCGACCGTCACCGCGCTGCGGCTGATGCTGGACGACAATGCCTACGGCTTGTCGCGCCGCCGCGTGACGCTGTCGACTTCCGGCGTGGTGCCGATGATCGACAAGCTGGCGCAGGAATGCCCGGTGGCGTTGGCGGTGTCGCTGCACGCTTCCAACGATGCGCTGCGCGATGGGCTCATTCCCCTGAACCGCAAGCATCCGCTGCGCGAACTGATGGCGGCGTGCCAGCGCTACCTCGAATTCGCCCCGCGCGACTTCATTACTTTCGAATACTGCATGCTGGACGGCGTCAACGACAGCGATACCAATGCCCGCGAGCTGGTGGAGCTGGTGACGCAGGGCGATACCGCCATCCCATGCAAATTCAACCTGATTCCCTTCAATCCCTTCCCCGAGTCGGGATTGAAGCGTTCGCATAACCCGCGCATCAAGGCGTTCGCGCAGATCCTGATGGATGCGGGCATCGTCACCACCATCCGCAAGACGCGCGGCGACGATATCGATGCCGCCTGCGGGCAACTGGCGGGCGAGGTCAAGGATCGCACCCGCGTGCAGGAGCGCATGCAGAAGATGGCGGAGTACCAGGGCAAGTTCGGCAAGGATTTCGGCCGCATCGTGGAGATCACCGGGTGACGGCAGGTTTGCTGAATGTTTCGCTCAGCCGTCCCATCCGATCCGCCGCTACAGGCGCGACAGTGTCATCGACGCGCTTGGGGATGTGGTTTGCCGTTGTCTCCGCAAGGACGCCGGCGGCGCGCTTTTTGGCCGTTGCCGGGCGTCCTTTTGTATTTGTTGTTCAAGGTTTTTACGTGCGCCGCATGCTTCATGCGGCGCGCGCTGCAATTGTCGAATTCCCGGGAGGGGCGCAGCGAGCATTGCGCCGGGACGCTCCAGAAGAATCCGGCATGGGCCGGTTTAAAAAAAGTTTTTCCATGTGGAGCATTTGATGAGTGATCAACAAATGAACGAAGTGCCTTTGCCGCAGGAAGGCGTTCAGCCTTCGCCCGCTCCCGCGTTGCCCTTGCCGGGCGCCGTGCTGGCTGCGCAGCGGCAGAAGAAGGGGTGGTCGGTGGAGCAGGTCGCCAGTCTGGTCAAGCTGGCGCCGCGCCAGATCCAGGCGATCGAGGCGGACAACTATTCGGTCTTGCCGGGCCTGGCCGTGGCGCGCGGTTTTGTGCGCAGCTATGCCAAGGCATTGGGGCTGGATGCCAATGAGGTGATCGCTGGCATGCCGCAGGAGTCGCCGGTGGCGCAGCGCGACCACATCGTGCCGCAGTATTCGCTGTCGACGCCGTTTTCCGAGGCGCCTTTGCCGGCGATGATGGGCGGCCGGGGCAACACTTCCGCGGCGGCGGTGATCATCGGCGCGCTGGTGGTGGCCGTGGCGGCCGGCGCGGCCGCCGTGCGCTGGACCGATGTGGCCGACAATGTGCCGCAATTGGCGTGGCTCAAGGCGCACCCGGCGGATTCCTCGGCCGTGCCGGAGGCCGCATCCGCTCCGGATGCGAATGCCGCGGATGGCCCGGGTTCGGAGACCCCGGTCAATGCCCGCGTGGAAACGATCGCGCCCGCGTCCGGCGATAGCGCCGACAAGACGGCCAATGCGGCGCCGGTGGAGCAGGCCAAGGCTGCGCCGGTCGTGCCGTCAACGCCATCGGCATCGGTGCCGGCAAGTACGCCGCCTGGAACGGGGGCGCCGGCGGCTGCAGCCGCAGCCGCGGCAACTGGCCAGCCGGCGTCGGCGCAGGCAACTGCCGCAGCAGAGCCGCCTGGATTGCATATCGTCAACAGCAAGGATCTGTTGCGGCTGACCTTCCGCGAGGATTCGTGGGTGGAGATCCGCCGCGCGGACAAGACCACGCTGATTTCGCGCCTGCTCAAGGCGGGAACCACTGAAGCATTCGACATATCGGATGCTGCAATGCTGGTGGTCGGCAACGCCGCCGGTGTCGACGCCACGTTGCGCGGCCAGCCGCTGGACCTGAAACCTGCAAACGGCAGCAATGTCGCACGTTTGAATTTGAATTGACGCCATGTCTTCTTCCCCGATCGCTTCCGGGCCCTGGGCCCGCCGCCAGAGCCGCCGCGTGCTGATCAGCCACGGCGCGCGCCAGATCGCCGTCGGCGGCGGCGCCCCGGTGATGGTGCAGTCGATGACCAATACCGATACCGCGGATGCCATCGGGACCGCGATCCAGATCAAGGATCTGGCGCGCGCCGGCTCGGAAGTGGTGCGCCTGACGGTCAATACGCCGGAAGCCGCCGCCGCCGTGCCGGCCATCCGCGAGCAGCTCGACCGCATGGGCGTGGACGTGCCGCTGGTGGGGGATTTTCATTACAACGGCCATACGCTGCTGACCGAATACCCGGACTGCGCCAAGGCCTTGTCGAAGTACCGCATCAACCCCGGCAACGTCGGCAAGGGCGCCAAGCGCGACACCCAGTTCGCCCAGATGATCGAAGTGGCTTGCCAGTATGACAAGCCGGTGCGCATCGGCGTCAACTGGGGCAGCCTGGACCAGGCGCTGCTGGCGCGCATCATGGACGAGAACGCCGGCCGCGCCGAACCCTGGCCGGCACAGGCGGTGATGTACGAGGCGCTGGTGACTTCCGCCATTGAGAATGCCCAGCGCGCCGAAGAGCTGGGGCTGGCGGGCGACAAGATCATCCTCTCGTGCAAGGTCTCCGGCGTGCAGGACCTGATCGCGGTATATCGTGAACTGGCGCGCCGTTGCGACTATCCGCTGCATTTGGGGCTGACCGAGGCCGGCATGGGCAGCAAGGGCATCGTCGCATCCACTGCGGCGCTGTCGGTGTTGTTGCAAGAAGGCATCGGCGACACCATCCGTATTTCGCTCACGCCCGAGCCGGGCGGCGATCGCACCAGGGAAGTGGTGGTCGGCCAGGAAATCCTGCAGACCATGGGCCTGCGCAAGTTCACCCCGATGGTGATCGCCTGCCCCGGCTGCGGACGCACCACCTCGACCGTGTTCCAGGACCTGGCTGACAAGATCCAGACCTACCTGCGCGACCAGATGCCGGTGTGGAAGGGCAAGTACCCCGGCGTCGAGAGCATGAACGTGGCGGTGATGGGATGCATCGTCAACGGCCCCGGCGAATCCAAGCATGCCAACATCGGCATCAGCCTGCCCGGCACCGGCGAGTCGCCGGCCGCGCCGGTCTTTATCGATGGCGAAAAGCGGATGACGCTGCGCGGCGAACGCATTGCCGAGGAATTCCAGAGCGTGGTGCTGGAGTATGTCCAGACCCGCTATGGCCAGGCGGGCCAGAACGGCCAGGCCTGATCACGTTTAGGTCGCGGGAGGGAAAGCGCGGCCGTAGCGATACAGTACACTTGCGCCTGCCATGCGCCGTGCATCACGGGCGATGGCAGGCAATCCAGTTTGAATTGAAGACAACACTATCCGGTATCGGTATGTCAGAGCAAAAGAAAGTCGAGAAGATCGTTGGCGTCAAAGGGATGAATGACATCCTGCCCGCCGACGCGCCGTTGTGGGAGCTGTTCGAGAACACTGTGCATTCGGTGCTCAAGAGCTACGGCTTCCAGCAGATCCGCACGCCCATCGTCGAGCCGACCGCGCTGTTCGCGCGCGGCCTGGGCGAGGTGACCGACATCGTCGAGAAGGAAATGTATTCCTTCACCGATTCCATGAACGGCGACAACCTGACCCTGCGTCCGGAAAACACCGCCGGCGTGGTGCGCGCCGCGCTGGAGCACAACCTGACCTACGACGGCCCCAAGCGCCTGTGGTACGTCGGCCCCATGTTTCGCCACGAGCGTCCGCAGCGTGGCCGCTATCGCCAGTTCCACCAGGTCGGCGCGGAAGCGGTCGGCTTTACCGGCCCGGACATCGATGCCGAACTGATCATGATGTGCCAGCGCCTGTGGGACGACCTGGGCCTGTCCGACATCCGCCTTGAGCTGAATTCCATCGGCGATGCGCAGGAGCGCAACAAGCACCGCGCCGACCTGATCGCCTATTTCGAGCAGCACAAGGAATTGCTGGATACCGACGCCCAGCGTCGCCTGCATTCCAATCCGCTGCGCATCCTGGACACCAAGAATCCGGCCATGCAGGCAATGGTCAATGGCGCGCCCCAACTGCTGGATTACTTGGGCGAGGAATCGAAGGCCCACTTCGAGGGCGTGCAGAAGATCCTGCGCCACAACAATATTCCGTTCACCATCAACCCGCGCCTGGTGCGCGGCATGGACTACTACAACCGCACCGTGTTCGAATGGGTCACCGACCAGCTCGGCTCGCAAGGCACGGTCTGCGGCGGCGGCCGCTACGATCCGCTGGTCGAGATGTTCGGCGGCAAGCCGACGCCGGCCTGCGGCTTCGCCATGGGCGTTGAGCGCCTGCTGGAGCTGATGAAAGCCAGCGGCGAGCAATACGCCCCCAACCAGTGCGATGTCTACCTGGTGCATCAAGGCGAAGATGCGCAGATGCAATCTTTCGTATTGGCCGAGCGTTTGCGGACTGCCGGCCTCGATGTTGTGCTACATTGCGCATCGTCGAACGGCGGCGGCAGCTTCAAGGCGCAGATGAAGCGCGCCGACGGCAGCGGTGCTGCCTTCGCCGTGATCATCGGCGAAGACGAAGTGAAATCCGGCACGGCGACCGTCAAGCACCTGCGCGAGGGCGATGCCGGCGACGGCCGGGCCAACCAGGACAGCATGGCGTTCGACGTGGTAGTCGACTACATCGTCGACCAGATCGTCGATGGCCACGATCATGGACATGATCACGAGCACGTGCACTACCATCCCTAATCGATAAGACTTTTTGCAGAGTTACATGGCATACGATCTCGAAGAACAAGAACAGCTCGACTCCATCAAGGCATGGTGGGCGAAATACGGCAATCTGGTTACCTGGCTGGTGATCGTTGCGCTGGCGGCCTATGCCGCCTGGACCGGTTGGAACACCTACCAGTCCCGGCAGGCGGGGCAAGCCTCGGTACTGTATGAAGAACAGCAGAAGTCGCTGGCGGCCAAGGACAATGCCAAGGTGCAGCGCACCGCGGCCGACATCCAGGACAAGTTCAGCGGCACCGCCTATGCCGAAATGAGCGCGTTGGTGGCCGCCAAGTCGGCCTTCGACACCAATGATACGGACGCCGCCCGCAAGCAGTTGCAGTGGGTGCTCGACCATGGCCGCGGCCCTGAATACAAGGCGATCGCAGCGGTGCGCCTGGCCGGCGTGATGCTCGACGCCAAGGCCTATGACGATGCCCTGAAGGTATTGTCGGGGGACTTCCCGGCGCAGTTCGCCGGCGCCATTGCCGACCGCAAGGGCGATGTGCTGCTGGCCCAGGGCAAGCGCGACGATGCCCGCGCCGCCTACAAGCTGGCGCTAGAAAAGACCGAAGCCAAGGATCCCAGCCGCCAGTTGATCCAGATCAAGCTGGACGCCATCGGCGGCGAAGCGCCCAAGGCCTGACCGGAATATGGCATGCGCGCGCCCGGCCGTTGCGGGGCTGCGCGCAGCCAGCCATGGCCGGGGCCTCCGGCCGAAGAGTCAACCGCAATCCCACCGCGAATCCATCCATCGCTCAGAGGAAAACAATATGCGTAGTGCGACAGCGACTGCTGCCAAGGCAACATCTTTTGCTCGATCCCAGTCCGCCGGCAAGCTGGCGTTGAGGCTGGCCGCCGCTGCGGCGGTCGTGGCCCTCTCGGGCTGTGCCTGGTTTTCCGGCAAGAAAGACCCGAACCCGCCGGCGCCGCTGGTCGAATTCACCCAGAAGTTGCGCGTGCAGACGGCCTGGTCGGTCTCGGTCGGCAAGGCCGGCAACTTCACCTTCACGCCGGCCTATGCCGCCGGCAGCGTGTTCGCGGCGGCCGCTGACGGCACCGTGGTGCGCATCAATGCCGAGAACGGCCAGACCCTCTGGCGCGTGCGTGCCGACATGCCGCTGACCGCGGGCGTCGGCACCGATGGCAGCACGGTGGTCGTGGTGGGCGAAAAGGGCCGGATCCAGGCATTCGACGCTTCCGGCAAGCCGACCTGGAAGGCGCAAGCCTCCAGCGAGGTGCTGTCGGCCCCGGCGGTGGGCGAGGGCCTGGTCGTGGTGCGCAGCATCGACAACCGTGTGACCGCCTATGATGCCGACAACGGCAATCGCCGCTGGATGGCGCAGCGCACCGTGCCGTCGCTGACCCTGCGCAATGCGCCGGGCATCGTGATCGGTTCGCAGACCGCCTTCGTGGCGCTGCCGGGCGGACGCCTGTCGGCGCTGGCATTGAACAATGGCGGCCCGCGCTGGGAAATCCCGGTCGGCGACCCGCGCGGCACCACCGAGCTTGAGCGTATCTCCGACGTGTCCGGCGTGCCCGCGCTGGGCGCACGCGACATCTGCGCGGTGGCCTATCAGGGCCGCATTGGCTGCTTCGACCTGATCAACGGCAATGTCCGCTGGATCAAGGAGTTCTCCAGCGATGTAGGCGTGTCGCTCGACGATAACTATGTCTATGCCGCCGATGTCGGCGGTACTGTCACCGAATTCGCGCGCGACACCGGCGCGGGCATATGGCGCAACGACAAGTTGAAGAATCGCCAACTGTCCACGCCGATCAGCGTCGGCCGTGCCGTGGCTGTGGGCGATTACCAGGGGTATATTCACTTCTTGTCGCGCGAAGACGGTTCCTTCGTGGCCCGTCTGCCCAGTGATGGCAGTCCCATCCAGGCTCCTCCGGTCAATGCCGGCCAGTCTGCCGTTTTCCAAACCAAATCAGGAACTGTGGTCGCTGTCGTGACCGAATAATATTGAAATGAAACCGGTAATTGCACTAGTAGGCCGTCCCAACGTCGGCAAATCGACGTTGTTCAACAGGCTCACCCGCAGCCGTGATGCATTGGTTGCGGATTTGCCCGGCCTCACGCGTGATCGTCACTACGGCGAAGGCCGGGTCGGCGAACGCCCGTTTTTGGTGATCGATACCGGTGGTTTCGAGCCCGTCGCCAAGGACGGCATCATGCACGAGATGGCCAAGCAGACCAAGCAGGCGGTGGTCGAGGCCGACGCGGTGGTGTTCATCGTCGACGGCCGCCAGGGCCTGACGCCGCATGACAAGACCATCACCGACTTCCTGCGCAAGTGCGGCCGCCCGGTGCTGCTGGTGGTCAACAAATCCGAGGGCATGAAGTACACCTCGGTCACGGCCGACTTCTACGAGCTGGGCATGGGCGATCCGTATGTGATTTCCGCCGCCCACGGCGACGGCGTGGCGGACCTGGTGGAGGAGGCGTTGAACGTCGCCGAGGCACAGCGCACGCCGGAACCGGAGCTGGAAGAGGCTGCCATCCGCGGCATCAAGATCGCCATCGTCGGCCGTCCCAACGTGGGCAAGTCGACGCTGGTCAACACGCTGCTGGGCGAAGAACGGGTGATCGCTTTCGATATGCCCGGCACCACCCGCGACTCGATCGAGATCCCGTTCGAACGCGATGGCCGTCATTACACCCTGATCGATACGGCCGGCATCCGCCGCCGCGGCAAGGTGTTCGAAGCCATCGAGAAGTTCTCGGTGGTCAAGACGCTCAAGTCGATTTCGGACGCCAACGTAGTCTTGTTGCTGCTTGATGCCCAGCAAGATATTTCCGAGCAGGACGCGCATATTGCCGGCTTCGTGCTGGAGTCCGGCCGGGCGCTGGTGGTCGGCGTCAACAAGTGGGACGGCATGCAAAGCGACCAGCGCGACCAGATCAAGATGGATCTGGAGCGCAAGCTCAATTTCCTCTCGTTCGCCAAGTTCCATTTCATCTCGGCCCTGAAGTCGACCGGCATCGGCCCCCTGATGAAATCCATCGATTCCGCCTACGCCGCGGCGATGGCCAAGCTCAGCACGCCCAGGCTCACGCGGGCGCTGGAAGAGGCGCTGGAACACCAGCAGCCGCGCCGCAAGGGATCGATTCGCCCAAAGCTGCGCTATGCGCACCAGGGGGGGCAGAATCCGCCGGTGGTCGTTATCCATGGCAATGCGCTGGAAGCCATCGACGACAACTACAAACGCTATCTGGAGAAGCACTTCCGGGAAACTTTCTCCCTGGTTGGCACTCCACTGCGTATCGAGTTCCGTTCCGGAAAGAATCCGTTTGTCCGTCAGGACAAATAATCCGTAGAGATGCTGTAATTTAGTTAATGATTTTGGCGTTGCAGGCAAAATCGTTTACATTGATGAAGCATAAATTGGTAAAGCACTTGTTTTTCACTAAAGTGCCTCCAAGTCCTAATCACAACAACACCGTGGAGCTGCCATGAGCAACAAAGGGCAATTGTTACAAGACCCATTTCTGAACGCATTGAGAAAAGAGCACGTTCCCGTCTCTATCTATCTGGTCAACGGCATCAAGCTGCAAGGCCATGTGGAGTCTTTCGATCAATACGTGGTCCTGCTGCGCAACACCGTTACGCAGATGGTTTACAAACACGCCATTTCCACCGTCGTGCCTGCGCGCGCGGTCAACCTGAGTCTCGACTCGTCCGACGCCGAATAATGGTCTACCGAGCCGGCGTAACGCCGTGTGCAGCTTGATATGCGTGCCGCGTTAGTCGGCCTGGATTTCGGCAAGAATGATTTCGCCGCAAGTCTGGATGAGTTGTTCCTGTTAGCGAAGTCCGCCGGCGCGGAGCCGGTGATTACCATCACCGGACGTCGTGCCAGCCCGGATGCGGCTCTCTTCGTCGGTTCCGGCAAGGCGCAGGAAGTCGCCGACGCGGTTGCCGATCTGGAACTTGAGCTCGTCATCTTCAACCATGCATTGTCACCCGCCCAACAGCGCAATCTTGAACGCGTGCTGAAGGTGCGTGTGCTCGACCGCACCAGCCTGATCCTGGATATTTTTGCCCAACGGGCCAAAAGCCACGAAGGCAAGGTTCAGGTCGAGCTGGCGCAATTGCAGCATCTGGCGACCCGCCTGATTCGCGGCTGGACCCACCTGGAACGGCAAAAGGGCGGCATCGGCCTGCGCGGTCCCGGCGAAACCCAGCTGGAAACCGACCGCCGGCTGCTGGGCGAGCGGGTCAAGGCATTGCGCGCGGTGCTGGCCAAGTTGCGGCGGCAGCATGCGACGCAACGACGGGCGCGGGGGCGCAACGAGACCTTTTCGGTGTCGCTGGTGGGATATACCAACGCCGGCAAATCGACCATTTTCAATGCGCTGGCCAAGGCCGGCGTTTATGCCGCCAACCAGCTTTTCGCGACGTTGGATACGACTTCCCGCCGCGTTTATCTGGGCGAGGTCGGGCATGTCGTCATTTCGGATACCGTCGGCTTCATCCGCGAATTGCCGCACCAATTGGTGGAGGCTTTCCGCGCGACGCTGGAAGAGACCATCCATGCCGACCTGCTGCTGCATGTGGTGGACGCCGCCAGCCCGGTGCGCATGGAACAGATCGAGCAGGTCAACGAGGTCTTGAGGGAGATCGGCGCCGACCATGTGCCGCAGATCCTGGTCTGGAACAAGATCGATGCGGCCGGCCTGGAGCCGGCGGTCGAGTATGACGAGTATGGTAAAATCCAGCGGGTTTTCGTCAGTGCGAAGTCTGGTGCTGGCTTGGATCTGCTGCGCGAAGCGGTGGCCGCTTCGCTGAAGGCCGCATTGGAGGCCAGGGGCCGCAGCCGATCACAGCCTGTCGATTCCGAAGGTGTGCACGTCTGAGCAATTCCCTGAGAGTCACTAACAAAAGTCGTTGGCAAGGCGCGCCGACGCAGGCAGTACGAAGGTACGGCAAGGAGGCGCGACGCCGCCAGCGGCGTTTTGTCAGTGACTCTGAGCGCACATTCCTCCTTGATTCACTTATCAATAACTACAGCCGGATCGCAAACGCATGCTTGTGTCTTTATTCAAGAAAATCGGTGTGAAGTTTTCGTTGAACGATCCCCAATGGGGACGTGGTTCGCAAGACGACAACCGCGACAATCAGAATAACGGAAGTAACGGCGAAAAACGACCCGAGAAGCCATCCGGCAACGGCGGGCCGCCGGATCTCGACCAGCTCTGGCGCGATTTCAACCAGCGCCTGTCCGGCATGTTCGGCCGCAAGGGCGGTGGCGGCGGTTCCTCCGAGGGCGGCGGCGGCTTCAACCGCGGCGACGTCAAGGGCGCCGGCATCGGCGCGGGCGTGATCGCCATCATCGTCGCATTCCTGTGGCTGGCCAGCGGCTTCTTCATCGTCCAGGAAGGCCAGACCGCCGTGGTGACCACTTTCGGCCGTTACAGCCATACCACCTTGCCAGGCTTCAACTGGCGTTGGCCGTATCCCATCCAGGGCCACGAAATCGTGAACATGTCGCAAGTGCGTACCGCCGAGATCGGCTACCGCGGCAATGTGCGCAACAAGCAACTGAAAGAATCGCTGATGCTGACCGACGATGAGAACATCATCGACATCCAGTTCGCGGTGCAATACAAGCTCAAGAATGCCGCCGAATGGCTGTTCAACAACCGCGACCAGGACGACTCCGTGCGCCAGGTGGCCGAGACCGCGATGCGCGAGATCGTCGGCCGCAGCAAGATGGACTTCGTGCTCTATGAAGGCCGGGAAAAAGTCGCCTTGGATGTGAGCCAGCGCATGCAGCAAATCCTCGATCGCTACAAGACCGGCGTGCAGATCACCAACGTGACCATGCAGGGCGTGCAGCCGCCGGAGCAGGTGCAGGCGGCTTTCGATGATGCGGTCAAGGCCGGCCAGGATCGCGAGCGCCTGAAAAACGAAGGCCAGGCCTATGCCAACGACGTGATCCCGCGCGCTTCCGGCGCCGCTTCGCGCCTGCTGGAAGAAGCCGAGGCTTACCGCTCCCGCGTCATTGCGAATTCCGAGGGCGATGCCTCGCGCTTCAAGCAGGTGCTGGATGAGTACCAGAAGGCGCCGGCCGTCACCCGGGAGCGCATGTATCTCGAAACGATGCAGCAGATCTTCGCCAACACCACCAAGGTGATGGTCGACGCCAAGAGCGGCAGCAACCTGCTCTACCTGCCGCTGGACAAGCTGATCCAGCAGACCGCGGGCGAGCAGCCGGCCGCGGCATCGGGCAAGCCGCAGGCTGCGCCTGCGGGGCAGGCCGCCGGCGCGGCAGCTTCTTCCAATCCGACTTCGGGAAATGACACAGTGTATTCGTCCGAGCTGATGCGCGACATAAGAAACCGGGATCCGCGCGAAGCGCGCGAAAGGGAGGTGCGCTGATGGGCCGCCTCATTACCTCCATCATCGTCGCCGTGGTGGCGATCTGGCTGGCTTCCTCCACTATCTTCGTGGTGAACCAGCGTTCCTCGGCCATCGTGTTCGCGCTGGGCGAAGTCAAGCAGGTGATCAGCGAACCGGGCCTGCACTTCAAGTTGCCGCCGCCGTTCCAGAACGTGATGTATCTGGACAAGCGCATCCAGACCCTGGATACGCCAGATGCCGACCGCTTCATCACCGCGGAGAAGATGAACGTGCTGGTTGACGCCTACGTCAAGTGGCGCATCGTCGATCCGCGCCTGTACTTCGTCAGCTTCGGCGCCGACGAACGCCGCACCCAGGATCGCCTGTCGCAGATCGTCAAGGCGGCGCTGAACGACGAAATCACCAAGCGTACCGTGCGCGAAGTCATTTCCAGCCAGCGCAACAGCGTCATGGATGCGTTGCAGGCGCGCGTGGCCAACGAGGCCAAGCAGATCGGCGTCGAAATCATCGACGTGCGTTTGCGCCGCGTGGACTATGTCGACCAGATCAGCAACTCCGTTTTCGAGCGCATGAAGTCCGAGCGGGTGCGCGTGGCCAATGAGCTGCGTTCCACCGGCGCCGCCGAGTCCGAGAAGATCCGCGCCGATGCCGACCGCCAGCGCGTGGTGATCCTGGCAGAAGCCTACCGCGCCTCCGAGAAGATCCGCGGCGCGGGCGATGCCAAGGCCTCGCAGATCTATGCACAGGCATTCGGCCAGAACCCCGACTTCTACAAGTTCTACCGCAGCCTCGAGGCCTATCGCGCGAGCTTCAAGAACCGCCATGACGTGATGGTGGTGGATCCGAGTTCGGAATTCTTTAAATATTTCAAGGGTATCGGCAACAGCAACAGCGTTTCCAAGAAATAAACCGACAACGTGGACAAGGCCCGCGCTGCATAAGGGTGCAACGGGCAAGAGGATGGATGCCGCTGGTTGAGGGCATCTTTCCTTTTTTGTGGCGGATTGTTCCGGGCAGGCAAGTTTCCCGGATGGCGGGAGTGGGGCGTCAGGATGTTCTTCTATTCCGAAACGCCCCGGTTTTTCGTCCAGTCCCGCTCCAGACTTGAAGCGTTGATGGTTTGCCGATGCAGACCGCCGGGCCGCCCGCCTGTTTTTTTTCCTGAGTTATTTTTCGTCTATGCCTAACTGGCTTCTTCCTGAAAACATTGCCGACGTCTTGCCGTCCGAAGCGCGCAAGATCGAAGAGTTGCGTCGGCGCCTGCTCGACAATTTCCGCCTGTACGGCTACGAAATGGTCATGCCGCCGCTGCTGGAATACCTGGAGTCGCTGCTGACCGGCGCCGGCGCCGACACCGACCTGCGCACCTTCAAGCTGGTCGACCAGTTGTCCGGCCGTACGCTGGGCGTGCGCGCCGACATGACCACCCAGGTCGCGCGCATCGATGCCCACCTGCTCAACCGCGCCTCGGTCACTCGCCTGTGCTACGCCGGCAGCGTGCTGCATACCCGTCCGTCGGGCCTGCACGCCACGCGCGAGCCGATCCAGATCGGCGCCGAGATCTACGGCCATGCCGGCATCGAAGCCGACGCCGAAATCCAGGAACTGGCGCTCAATTCGCTGGCGCTGGCCGGCATGCAGCAGATCCGCCTGGACCTGTGCCATGTCGGCGTGCTGCGCGCCATCATCGCCAACGACCCGGCCGCCAAACGCCAGGAGGCCCAGTTGTTCGGCCTGCTGGAAGCCAAGGACGTGCCGGGCCTCAAGGAAATCACCGCCGCCTACCAGGACAGCACCCGCCAGGCGCTGCTGGCGCTGCCGGGCTTGTACGGCGACATCTCCGTCATCGCGCGCGCGCGCATCACGCTGCCGGCCTTGCCGGGCATCGCGCAGGCGCTCGACGAGCTGCAGGCGCTGGTCGAACTGGCCGGCAGCCACAAGGGCGCGGTCGTGACCATCGATCTGGCCGACCTGCGCGGGTATCATTACCACAGCGGCGTGATGTTCGCCGCCTATGTGCCGGGCCTGCCCAATGCGGTGGTGCGCGGCGGCCGTTACGACCATGTCGGCGAGGCCTTCGGCCGCGCCCGCCCGGCCACCGGCTTTTCGATGGATTTGCGCGAACTGGCGCGCCTGATGCCGGGCGCGGAAAGAAAGCGCGCAATTCGCGCGCCATGGGGTACCGAAGCCGGCCTGCGTGAGAAAATAGCGCAATTGCGGCAGGCGGGGGAAATCGTGATCCAGAGCCTGCCGGGTCACGAAAACGATCAGGACGAATTCGACTGCGACCGCGTCGTCGAATTCAGCAATGGAAACTGGATTATCAAAAACTTGGGCTGAGTCATGTTACAGAATAGCAATGCAAAGAATGTCGTCGTCATCGGTACGCAATGGGGCGACGAAGGTAAGGGCAAGATCGTCGATTGGCTGACCGACCACGCGCAAGGCGTGGTGCGTTTCCAGGGCGGCCACAATGCCGGCCATACGCTGGTCATCGGCGGTCAGAAGACTGCACTGCAACTGATTCCGTCCGGCATCATGCGCCCCGGCGTGGCATGCTACATCGGCAATGGCGTGGTGCTGTCGGTGCCCGACCTGCTGCGCGAGATCGACAAGCTGGAAGCGGCTGGCGTGGAAGTGTGCTCGCGCCTGAAGGTGTCGGAAGCCTGTCCGCTGATCCTGCCTTACCACGTCGCCCTGGATGTGGCGCGCGAAACCGCCCGCGGCGCCGACAAGATCGGCACCACCGGCAAGGGCATCGGCCCGGCCTATGAAGACAAGGTGGCGCGCCGCGCCATCCGCGTGGCCGACCTGCTCAACGAAAAGCGCTTCGCCGAGAAGCTGCTGGCCAACCTGGACTACCACAACTTCGTCCTGACCCATTACCTCAAGACCCAGCCGGTCGACTACCAGAAGACCCTGGACGACGCGCTGGCCAACGTGCCGCGCATCAGGCCCATGGTCACCGACGTCTCCAGCGACCTGTACGCTGCGCACAACGCCGGCGGCAAGCTGCTGTTCGAAGGCGCGCAGGGCAGCCTGCTGGACGTCGACCACGGCACCTACCCGTTCGTCACCTCGAGCAACTGCGTGGCCGGCAATGCCGCCGCCGGTACCGGCGTCGGCCCGGGCATGCTGCACTACATCATGGGCATCACCAAGGCCTACACGACCCGCGTCGGTTCCGGCCCGTTCCCGGCCGAACTGCCCACCGATGCCGGCGTCGGCAAGCACCTGGCCTCCGTCGGCCATGAGTTCGGCACCGTCACCGGCCGTGCGCGCCGTTGCGGCTGGTTCGACGCCGCGCTGCTCAAGCGCTCGGTGCAGATCAACGGCGTGTCCGGCATGTGCCTGACCAAGCTCGACGTGCTCGACGGCATCGACTCGCTCAAGCTGTGCACCGGCTACAAGCTCAACGGCAAGCAGGTCGACATTTTCCCGGTCGGCGCTGAAGAGGCCGCGGCTTGCGAACCGATCTACGAAGAAATGCCGGGCTGGAGCGAGTCCACCGTCGGCGCCAAGTCGCTGGATGCGCTGCCGGCCAACGCCCGCGCCTACATCAAGCGCATCGAAGAACTGGTCGGCGTGCCCATCGACATGATCTCCACCGGTCCCGACCGCGAAGAAACCATCGTCCTGCGCCATCCGTTCAAGTAAGCACAGGCTCTGCCACATAACAGCAATAAGCAATTCGCAACAAGCAATAAACAAGATGAAGATCTCCGACGACAAAGACCTGTGGGTCACCTGGGACGACTACAACCGCCTGATCGAACGGCTGGCGTTGAAAGTCTACGAGTCCGGCTGGCAATTCGACCAGGTCTTGTGCCTGGCGCGTGGCGGCCTGCGGCCGGGCGACGTGATGTCGCGCATTTTCGACGTGCCGCTGGCCATCCTCTCGACCAGCTCCTATCGCGAGGCGGCCGGCACCATCCGCAGCTCGCTGGACATCGCCAAGTACATCACCATCACCAAGGGCACCCTGGGCGGCCGCATCCTGCTGGTGGACGACCTGGTCGATTCCGGTGTGACGCTGCAAAAGGTGCTGGTGCACCTGAAGGAGCACTATCCCACCGTCACCGAGATCAAGTCCGCGGTCCTGTGGTGGAAGGGATGCTCGGTGGTGGAGCCCGATTACCATATCGACTACCTGCCGACCAATCCCTGGATCCACCAGCCTTTCGAAGACTACGACAGCCTGGGCCCGCACCAGCTGGCGGCCTGGATCAAGAAGGGCGACGCCTGAGCCGTTGGCGTTTTGCCGATCCACCTGGTCGCAATGAAAAGAGCTTGCCGCGGCAAGCTCTTTTTTTTTGCGTGTACACATACAGGGCGACAGGGCGCGCTCAAGGGATGACCTTGTTCCGCCTGAACTCATCGAACAGCCGGTAAAACATCCGTTCGCTCTCCACATACTCATGGAAGCCGAAACGCCGCGCCTTGGAACCGTCGCCGAACATGTCGTAGTCCCACGAAAACACGAAATCGGCGAATCCCCATGACGACAGCGTATCGTAGGAATGCGCGGCCAGGCCGTGGGCGCGCGCGATGGTTTCCCACAGCGGCGCCTTGTCGCTCATCACGTCGGCCAACGCCAATGGCAGCGGCGGCCCGACTTCCATGTCGAACCAGCGCGCGATCTTCGGCCACATCTCGCTCCAGCGGAAGATATCGCCGTTGCCGATGTTGAAGGCCTGGTTGGCACAGCCCTCATTGGCCGCGGCCCAGACCGTCGCCTTGGCCAGCAGGCCGGCATCGGTCATCTCCACCAGCTTGTCATAGGCGCCCGGTTTGCCGGGAAAGCGCAGCGGCAAGCCCAGCGCTTTCGAGATGCTGGCATACACCGCAATGGCCAACGCCAGGTTCATCGGATTGCCCAGCGCCGCCCCGCCCACCACTGCCGGCCGGATCGCCGACCAGCTCCAGCGCTGGCCTGACTGCGCCTGCCGCTGTTCCAGGTAACGCTGCTGGTCGAACATGAATTCGGGCGGCATGAACTGGGCATCGGTTTCGCGCGCCGGCGTCTTGAAGGGGCCCAGGTGGCCGCCATAGACCTTGTAGCCCTGCATCAGGCTGATGTGGCGCAGTCCCGGCGCGGCCGCTTCGACTGTTTCCACGGTGTTCTCCAGCATCGCCAGGTTGGGCGCCACCAGTTCGCTCCAGGTGGCGCGATGCTGGTAAGCCGTATAGAAAATATGGGTGACATGCTCCAGCGGCGCCAGCTTCGCGCGCGTGTCGCCCGCATCCAGCAGATCGACCGCGATATGGCGCAGGCGGCCGTCCGCACGGTCTTCGCCGCCGCGGCGCGACAGGCCGATAACGTCCCACTCGGGCAGCGTGAGCAGGTGCTCGATCAGCTTGCTGCCGATGACGCCTTTGGCGCCGACCACCAGGGCAGTTTGCTTGCCAGTGTTTTCAGTAGACATCCGGTTTCTCCGATCAAGGTAAGGTCAGCAGGCTTCGACGCCGGTCGAAGGTAGCGCGGCAGCCTTGTGCGCAATTGGCCTATCAAATCCTTGTTGTTGGCCGGCGTCCGAAAAGGCGTTGCCAGCGATGGTCGGGATTGTGCCTGCGATCTTTCTTGAGAAAAATACCGTTAAAATCAAAGAATATTTGATTCGGAGTCAATGATGTCAATTCAATCGGAAGAATTGCGCACCTTTGTTGCCGTGGTGGAAGCCGGCAGCCTTTCCGCCGCGGCGGAGGTGCTGGAGCAGACCACCTCCGGCGTGAGCCGGGCCCTGTCGCGGCTGGAAGAAAAGCTGGGGGCGAGCTTGCTGACCCGTACCACGCGGCGCATGGACCTGACCGAAGAAGGGCAGGCCTTCCTCGAACAGGCGCGCCATATCCTGGCCGCAATGGAGCAGGCCGAGGAGGCGGTGCGGGCGCGCACGCAAAAGCCGGTCGGCAAGCTGCGGGTGGATGCGGCCGTGCCATTCATGCTCCATTGCGTGGTGCCGCACGTGGGCGCTTTCCGCGAGGCGTATCCCGAGATTGAGCTGGAGCTGACCACCAATGACCGTTTCATCGACCTGGTGGAGCAGCGCACCGACATTGCCATCCGCATCGGCGAGCTGCAGGACTCCACATTGCATGCCAAGCCGCTTAGTTCGGCGCGCCTGAACATCGTCGCCAGCCCCGGTTACCTGGCGCGCCATGGCGAACCCAAATCGGTGGAGGCGCTGGAGCAGCACCGGCTGATCGGCTTCGCCCAGCCCGAATCGCTGAACCAGTGGCCGCTGTTGCATGCCGGCGGCGACCGCTATCCGGCCAGGCCGGCGATCCGCGCTTCCAGCGGCGAGACCATCCGCCATCTGGCGTTGCACGGGCAGGGTATCGCCTCGCTGTCGAACTTCATGACGGATGCCGATATCGCCGCCGGCCGGCTGGTCAAGTTGCTTGAGCCAGCCTACAGCGGTTACCGGCAAAAGATTTCGGCGGTCTATTACCGCAATACCCAACTTTCGAGGCGCATCAGCTGCTTTCTGGACTTTTTGCAATGCAAGCTCTGATACGCTCTCCAGCCAGGCAACAAATTGCCGTAATTCAGGTCACAGCGCCATAACAAGATCGATCCGGAGAACAAGATGAAGCAAACGGAGGCCTGCATGGCCGCAGCATGGAACGCCAGGACAAAGCAGATGCTGCAGACGCGGGTTGTCATCCGCAAGATGCTCAATCGGTTCAGCGCATTCGGCGCGAGCTTGCTGGCCATCGGCGTCTTGGCCGGCATGGCCTTGTCGCCCTCCGGCGCGGTGGCGGCCGGCGCCAGTGTCACCAGCTTCTCGCCGCAGGGCGAAGTGTCGCGCATCCGCCAGGTACGGGCGCGTTTTTCCGAAGCCATGGTCAAGTTCGGCGATCCCAAGGCCGGCTCGCCCTTCGACGTCGATTGCCCGGTGGCCGGCACCTCGCGCTGGGCCGATGACAAGAACTGGATCTTCGACTTCGAACGCGACCTGCCGCCCGGCACCAGCTGCAGCTTCAACCTGCGCACGGGAACCAGGTCGGTGGCCGGCAATCCGCTCGGCGGCAAGGGGCGCTTCCAGTTCAGCACCGGCGGCCCGGCCGTGACGCGCGTGCAACCCTATGCCGGCGCGCGCATCGCCGAAGACCAGGCGTTCATCCTGTTCCAGAACGGCGCGGCGACGGCAGCTTCGGTGCGCGACCATCTGTACTGCGAAGCCGAAGGCGTCAATGAACGCATCCCCACCAAACCGTTGGCCGAAAGCGACCGCCAGGCGCTGCTCAAGGAGTTCGCCAGGAATATCGATCCCGCCTCGGTCACCACGGTGCAATGCCAGCAGCGCCTGCCCAACGACGCCCATGTGCAACTGGTGTGGGACCGCGGCATCGCCGCCGCCAATGCGCCCGCCAATGCCCCCGCAATCGTGACCGCGCAGCCGCAGGTGTTCAAGTTCCAGGTGCGCAGCGAGTTCACCGCCAGTTTCAGTTGCCAGCGCGAGAATGCCAATGCCGCCTGTTCGCCCATCCTGCCGGTGACGCTGTCGTTCTCCTCGCCGGTGCCGCGCAAGCTGGCCGCGCAAATCGTGATGAACGCCACCACCGGCAAGATCAAGCCCGACCTGAATCCGAACGATCAGGGCGAGACCATCCATGATCTCAGCTTCAAACCGCCATTCCCGGAAAAGTCCGAATTCACGATCACGCTGCCGGCCGGCTTCCAGGACGAGGATGGCCGCACGCTGGGCAATGCCGGGTCGTTTCCGCTGAAGTCGGCGCTGGCGGACTTTCCGCCATTGGCCAAATTCCCCGCGGCGCCGTTCGGCATCATCGAACTCAATGCCGACCCGGCCCTGCCGGTGACCTTGCGCCGTGTCGAAGCCGGTTTGCAGGTGCGCGGCGCGGACGGCAAAGCCATGCCCGGCAAGGTGGCCGACCTCAAGGTCGACGGCGACAAGGGCGTCATCGCCTGGCTCGCCCGCCTGAACAAGTACCACGAGAAATGGGGCGACCCGAAGAAGGTCGATTCGCGCAGCATCAGCCTGTTGCAGAAGGAGCCGGGCGTGAAGCTGCTCGACCTGCCGCCGCTGAAGGAAGCCAAGGATGGCGTGTGGCCCTTCGAGGTGGTGGGCATTCCGTTGAAGGACCCGGGTTTCTATGTGGTCGAACTGGAGTCGCACAAGCTCGGCGCATCGCTGCTGGGCAAACCGCAGCCGATGTATGTGCGCACCAGCGCACTGGTGACCAACCTTGCCGTCCACGTCAAGCTGGGCCGCGCCAATGGCGCCGTGTGGGTGACCCGGCTGGATAACGCCAAGCCGGTTGCCGATGCCGATGTGCGCGTGTCCAATTGCGAAGGCACGCAGCTATGGCAAGGCCGGACCGACGCCAACGGCGTGGCCATCATGCCGGCGCTGGAAGACGCCTGCGCCAGCCGGCCCTACAGCGAAGCGAATGCGGGCAGCATCAACGGCTTGTTTGTCAGCGCCCGCAAGACCGATGAGAAAGGCCGCGCCGACATGGCGTTCGCGCTCAGTTCGTGGAACGACGGCATCGAGCCCTGGCGTTTCAACCTGCCGACCGAGACCGCAAAAGTCGCCACCACGCGCGCCACCACCATCTTCGACCGTACGCTGTTTCGCGCGGGCGAAACGGTATCGATGAAGCATGTGATCCGTAGCGAAACCATGCAAGGCTTCGCTACGTTGCGCAAGGAAGACCTGCCCACGCGCGCGCGCATCATCCACCAGGGCAGCGGCCAGGAGTTCCAGTTCCCGCTGGCCTGGCGAGGGCAGAAGAGCGCCGAAACAGTCTTTGCCTTGCCCAGGCAGGCCAAGCTCGGCATCTATGAGGTGGTGCTGGACGACGGCAAGGTCAGCGCCAGTGCCAGTGCCAATGGCCAGGATGCGAACGACAACCAGGCCGGTGGCGAGCGCGGCTGGGATGGCGGGCGCCGCAGCTACTATACCGGCAGCTTCCGCGTCGAGGAGTTCCGCCTGCCGCTGATGCAGGGGCGCATCACGCCGCCCAAGGGCGCGCAGGTAGCGATCAAGGAATTGCCGCTCGACCTGCAACTGAACTACATCAACGGCGGCGGCGCCGCCGGCCAGAACGTGAACGTGTCCAGCCTGGTGCGTTCGCGCAGCGTCAGCATCGGCGGCTACGACGGTTTCTCCTTCGAGCCGCCGCGCGCCGATGACAGCAGCAATGCCGACGACCAGAAGATCGTGGCCGACAAGCTGCCCGTCACGCTCGACAAGAACGGCGCCGGGCGCGCCGTGATCGCCCGGCTGCCGGCCTCGCCACGGCCGCAGGAACTGGTCACAGAGATGACCTACAGCGACCCCAACGGCGAGGTGCAGACCATCTCCAACGTGACGCCGCTGTGGCCGTCCGCCGTGGTGGTCGGCCTGCGCGCCGGCAACTGGATTTCGGTCAAGAAGAAACTGACGCTGACGGCGGTGACGCTGGATACAGCCGGCCGGCCGCAGGCCGGTGTGCCGGTCGAGATCCGCGCCATCGCGCGCAAGACCAATTCGCACCGCAAGCGCATGGTCGGCGGTTTCTATGCCTACGAAAACGACCAGAGCACGCAAGACCTCGGCAAGCTGTGCTCGGGCAAGAGCGATGCGCACGGCATGTTCCTGTGCGATACCGAATTGTCGGAGCCGGGCAATGTGGATCTGATCGCCTTGGCCAAGGATGCGCGCGGCAATGCCGCCGCGGCGTATTCGTCGGTGTGGGTGACCGGCCGTGGCGAACTGTGGTTCGAGGGCGAGAACCAGGACCGCATCGACATCCTGCCGGAGAAGAAGAGCTACCAGCCGGGCGACACCGCCAGGTTCCAGGTGCGCATGCCGTTCCGCTACGCCACCGCGCTGGTGGCGGTGGAGCGCGAAGGCGTGATCGATACCCAGGTAGTGCAATTGTCGGGGCAGGACCCGAGCATCGCCGTGCCGGTCAAGGCCGGGTATGGGCCCAACGTTTATGTGTCGGTGCTGGCCGTGCGCGGGCGCATGCGCGAGGTACCCTGGTATTCCTTCTTCCTGTGGGGCTGGAAGGAGCCGATCAACTGGTGGCATGAGTTCCGCGAATACCAGGCGCCGGGCCCCATCGTCGATCTCTCCAAGCCGGCCTGGAAGTTCGGCGTTGCCGAGATCAACGTCGGCGAGGCCGGGCACCAGCTGCAAGTGACGGTGAGCGCCGACAAGCCGGCCTATCCGATCCGGGCCACGGCCAAGGTCACGGTGCAGGTCAAGTTGCCCGACGGCCAGCCGGCGGCCGGCGCCGAATTCGCGCTGGCGGCGGTGGACGAGGCCTTGCTCGAACTGCAGCCCAACACCAGTTGGGATGTGTTGCATGCGATGCTGCAGCGGCGCAGCTATGGGGTGGAAACCGCGACCGCGCAGATGCAGGTGGTCGGCAAGCGCCACTACGGCAAGAAGGCCACCCCGGCCGGCGGTGGCGGCGGCCGCGCGCCCACGCGCGAACTGTTCGACACGCTGCTGCTGTGGAAACCCAATGTGACGCTGGACGCGCAAGGCCGCGCCCAGCTCGAGGTGCCGTTGAACGATGCGCTGACGTCGTTTCGCATCGTCGCCGTGGCCGAAAGCGGCGCCAACTACTTCGGCACCGGCAGCGTCAATATCCGCTCGACCCAGGATGTGCAGGTCATCTCGGGCTTGCCGCCGCTGGTGCGTGAAGGCGACAGCTTCAGCGGCATGGTCACGGTGCGCAACACCACCACGCATGACATGAAGATCAAGCTGACCGCGCGCGCCCAGGGCAACCTGCCGGCTGTCGCGCTGAGCCTGCCGGAGCGTGACGTGGCGGTGGCCGCCGGCCAGTCGGCCGAGGTGGCGTGGCCGGTGCAGGTGCCGGAAGGCATTGCGCAACTGGCCTGGGAAATCGGCGCGCAGGAACAGGGCGGGCAAGGGGCCCGGGACGCCATGAAGTTCAGCCAGCGCGTATTGCCGGCGGTGCCGGTCACGGTGCAGCAAGCCACGCTGTTCCAGCTCGACAAGAGCGCGACCATCAGCGTCGCCCAGCCTGCAGGCAGCCTGCCGGGGCGCGGCGGTTTGACGGCAACGCTCAGGCCCAGCCTGGCCGGCGGCGCCGAGGGATTGACGCGCTACTTCACCGACTATCCCTTCTCTTGCCTGGAGCAGAAAACCTCCAAAGCCATCGGCCTGCGCGACGAGGCCGGCTGGCAGAAGATCGCCGCCGACCTGCCGACCTATCTCGATGGCGACGGTCTGGCGTATTACTTCCCGCCGTCCGACAGCGGCGCGCGGCGCGGCAGCGATACCCTGACCGCCTACCTGCTGGCAGCCACCAGCGAGGCCGGCTATGCGATCCCGCAGCAAAGCCGCGACAAGATGCTGGAGGGATTGGCCAACTTCGTCGAAGGGCGCGTCACGCGCGATTTCTGGTCGCCGCAAAAAGACCTGGACGTGCGCAAGCTGGCCGCGCTGGAGGCGCTGTCGCGCTACAACCGCGTGCAGCCCGCCATGCTCGGCTCGCTGCAGATCAATCCCAACCAGTGGCCGACTTCCGGCCTGCTGGACTGGATCGCGCTGTTGCAGCGCGTGCCGGCCATTCCCGAGCGCCAGAAGAAGCTCGATGAAGCCGAGCAGATCCTGCGCGCGCGCCTGAACTTCCAGGGCACGCGCATGGGCTTCTCCAACGAGGAGGGCGATTACTGGTGGTGGCTGATGAGCGGCGGCGATGCCAACGCCAACCGCCTGATCCTGCTGGAACTGAACAATCCGGCCTGGCGCGACGACATGCCGCGCCTGGTGGCCGGTGCGATCGGACGCCAGCAGCGCGGCCATTGGAACACCACCACCGCCAACGTCTGGGGCAGCCTGGCGCTGGAGAAATTCGCGCGCAAGTTCGAGGGCGAGCCGGTCAGCGGCAGCACGCGCGCCACGCTGGAGCAGGGCGGGACCACGGTCGCTGCCCAGGCCTTGGCATGGGGCGGAGCCGCCGCCGGCGGCAAGCTGCAATTGCCCTGGCCCAAGGCCGATGCCGCGGGCGGCACAGTACGCTTCACGCAGGAAGGCAGCGGCAAGCCATGGGTGACGCTGCAAAGCCTGGCCGCGGTGCCGCTGGCGCAACCGTTCTCCAGCGGCTACCGGATCACGCGCAAGGTGGAAGCGGTGGAGCAGAAGCAGGCCGGCAGCTATACCCGCGGCGACGTGCTGCGCGTGACGCTGGAGATCGATGCCCAGGCCGACATGACCTGGGTCGTGGTCACCGACCCGGTGCCGGGCGGCGCGACCTTGCTGGATTCCGGCCTGGGCCGCGATTCGGCCATCGCCCAGGGCGAGCAGAACCAGCCGAAGGAGCGCGGCCTGGGTTGGCTGGCCTATGAGGAGCGCAGCTTCGAAGGCTATCGCGCCTACTACGAGTCGATGCCCAAGGGGCGTACCAGCATCAGCTACACGGTGCGCCTGAACAACGCCGGCGAGTTCAATTTGCCGCCGACGCGGGTCGAGGCGATGTATGCGCCGGAAATGTTCGGCGAAATCCCGAACCGCAAGGTCATGGTCAAGGCCGCGCAATAAGGGAGCAGGCATGTCGATCCGATGCGCAATGGGACGCAAGCTTGCAAGATTGCTGCTGCTGGCAGCCTTGCTGGCGCCCGCGGCCGCGCATGCCGTGCCCGGCTTTGCCGACGTCAAACGGGATTTCATGCCGTCCGAAGCCAGCCTCTACGACCGCCACGGCGAGCTGTTGCAGCAGCAGCGCGTCAACATGGACGAGCGCAAGCTGGCCTGGGTCGGACTGGAAGACGTATCGCCGGCGCTGCGCAATGCGCTGATCGCCTCGGAAGACCGGCGCTTCTACCAGCACAGCGGCATCGACTGGAACGCGGTGGCCGCATCCGCCTGGGGCAACCTGTGGCACACGCGCACGCGCGGCGCGTCCACCATCACCATGCAGCTGGCCGGATTGATCGATGCCGACCTGCGCCGCAAATCTTCCCCGCGTTCGGTCACGCAAAAGATCTCGCAAGCGTTTGTGGCGCAGGCGCTGGAACGCTCATGGCGCAAGGACCAGATCCTGGAGGCCTACCTCAATATGGTGGCGTTTCGCGGCGAATTGGTCGGCGTGCATGCGCTGTCGCGCGTGATGTTCGGCAAGCATCCGAGCGGCCTCAACCAGAGCGAGGCGGCCATTGCGGTGGCGCTGATCCGCGCGCCCAACGCTTCGCCGCGCCGCGTATTCGAACGCGCCTGCGCGATCCTGAAGGAAGAGCGCGCGCCGGAACAGTGCCATGGGCTGGACGGCGCCACCGAACTGGCATTGGCGCGCGCCGCCAGCCGCCGCGACCTGCCGGGCGCCAGCGATGCGCCGCAACTGGCGCCCCATCTGGCGCGCAAGCTGCTCACGCAACCCGGCCAGCGCTTGCGTTCGACGTTGGACGCCGACTTGCAGCGCTTCGCCTCGCAAGCCTTGCGCCGGCAACTGGCCGGCCTGGTCGAGCGCAACATCGAAGACGGCGCGGTGATCGTCATCGACAACGCCAGCGGCGAGGTGCTGGCCTGGGTCGGCTCCAGCGGCAGCGCGCTATCGGCGGCGGCCAATGTCGACGGCGTGGTGTCGCAGCGCCAGGCCGGCTCGACGCTCAAGCCGTTCCTGTATGAACTGGCGATCGAAAAGAAATGGATGACCGCCGCCTCGTTGCTGGACGACTCGCCGGTCAACCTCGCCACCTCGGCCGGGCTCTACATTCCGCAGAACTACGACAAGCAATTCAAGGGGCTGGTCAGCCTGCGCACTGCGCTGGGATCGTCGCTCAACATCCCGGCCGTGCGCACGCTGGTGACGGTGACGCCGGAACGTTTCTTCCAGCGGTTGCAGGCGCTGGGTTTCAACCTGCGCGAAAGCGGGGACTATTACGGCTACAGCCTGGCGCTGGGCAGCGCCGACGTGACGCTGGCCAACCTCGCCAATGCCTATCGGGCGCTGGCCAACCAGGGACGGTATTCGCCATTGCGCACCCGCCTTGATGAGGCCCGCGCGCCAGCCCGCTTTACCCGGGTCATGGATGCCGATGCCTCGTTCATCATTGGCGACATCCTGGCCGACCGCAGCGCCCGCGCGCGCACCTTCGGATTGGAGAATGCGCTGTCCACGCGCATCTGGAGCGCGGTCAAGACCGGGACCTCGAAGGACATGCGCGACAACTGGTGCGTCGGTTACTCGGGGCGCTATACGATCGGGGTGTGGGTCGGCAACGCCTCGGGCGCGCCGATGTGGGACGTATCCGGCGTGACCGGCGCCGCGCCGGTGTGGCAGGAGGTGATGCAATACCTGCACGCGCGCCGGCCGGAGGCGGCGCCGGCCAAGCCCGCCAACGTGATGGCGCGCGCCATTCGCTACGAGGACGACATCGAGGCGGCGCGCACCGAATACTTCTTGCCGGGCACCGCGCAGTCCGACATCCGCATCGCCCGCGCGCGCGAAATCCGTCCCGCCATCACTTACCCCACCGGCGGCATGCTGGCGGCGCTCGATCCCGACATCCCGCCGGCACGCCAGCGCATCCGCTTCCGCGCGCAAGGCGCGCCGGTTGGCAGCCGCTGGGTATTGGATGGCAAGGCGATCCCCGATGCCATCCTGCGTTCCGGTCGCGCGCATGTGCGGCAGATTGCCGCCAACGCTTCTGCGGACACGGATCAGGAACTGGCGTATGACTGGATGCCATGGCCCGGCAAGCATGTGCTCGCGCTGCAGGACAAGTCGGGGACGGAGCTGGATAGCATCCGCTTTGAAGTGCGCGGCGCGGTGGAGCGGCCGCAGGAAAAAACGAAGAAGAAATAACGCACTCCAAAACGCAAAAGGCCGATTGATTTTCATCAATCGACCTTTTATGTTTTGGTGCCCACGGAGGGACTCGAACCCCCACACCTCGCGGCACATGGACCTGAACCATGCGCGTCTACCAATTCCGCCACGTGGGCTTATCAGACACGGCGATAAAGCTGCTGTGCTTGAAAGAGGCTGCATATTAAGGGTAATTGGGCGAGGGGTCAACAGGGGAATTGAATTTTTTACGGATTTTTTGGAGCCGCCCGAAACGGCATGCGTATCCGGCCTTTTCAATCGCGCCGGCGGCAAAAAGAAACGGCGGCACAAGGGCCGCCGTTTGCGCCGGAAGGCGGGCGGGGCGCTCAGCCGCCCAGATACGCTTCCACCACCTTCGGGTTGCCCAGCAGGTTGGCGCCGGTGTCTTCCAGCACGATCTTGCCGGTCTCCAGCACGTAGCCGCGTTGCGCGATGCGCAGCGCCTGGCGCACGTTCTGTTCCACCAGCAGCACCGTCATGCCGGTCTTGTTGATCTCCTGCACGATGCGGAAGATTTCCTGGATGATCAGCGGCGCCAGGCCCATCGACGGTTCGTCCAGCAGCAGCACCTTGGGCCTGGCCATCAGCGCGCGGCCGATCGCCAGCATCTGCTGCTCGCCGCCGGAGAGGTTGCCGGCCAGGCCGGCGGCGCGGTTCTTCAGCACCGGGAATAGGGAATACACCCAGTCCAGGTCGCGCGCCACGCCGTCCTTATCCTTGCGGGTATAGGCGCCCAGCGCGAGGTTTTCCTCGACCGTCAGCGTGGTCAGCGTGGCGCGGCCTTCGGCCACCTGCACCACGCCGGCTTCGACGATCCGATGCGGCGACATCTGCACCAGGTCGTCGCCCTCGTTTTTTTCCCCTCTGTACAGCACGCGGCCGCGCTGCGCCTTCACCAGGCCCGAGATGGCCAGCAGCGAGGTGCTCTTGCCGGCGCCGTTGGCGCCGACCAGCGCGGTGATCTCGCCCTCGTTCAAGGTCAGGCTGATGCCCTTGACCGCCTCGATGTGGCCGTAGGCGACGGCCAGGTCCTCGATTTGCAGGATGGGTTTGCTGTTGCCTGTCATGCTTCTTCCTTGCCGAGGTAGGCCTCGATCACTTCCTGGTTGTTCTTGATCTGGTCCGGCGTGCCTTCGGCGATGATCTTGCCGAAGTTGAGCACCGCGATGCGTTCGCACAGGCCCATCACGAAGCGCATGTCGTGCTCGATCATGAAGATCGTGAAGCCGCGCTCTTTGATGTTGACGATCTCGGCCATCAGTTCGGTCTTTTCCGCCGGGTTCATGCCGGCCACCGGCTCGTCCAGCAGCAAGAGCCTGGGCCTGGTCGCCAGCGCGCGGGCGAACTCCAGCTTGCGCTGCTCGCCGTAGGAGAGGCTGTCGGCCAGCATGTGCGCCTTGTGCTCCAGGCGCACCCAGGACAGCAGCTCCAGCGCGCGCTCGCGCGCTTCCTGTTCGGCCTTGCGAAAGCCCCCCAGGTTGAACAGCATGCCGGCCACGCCGTAGTTGAGGTGGTCGTGCATGCCGACCACCACGTTTTCCAGCAGCGTCATTTCCTTGAACACGCGGATGTTCTGGAAGGTGCGCGCGATGCCGCGTTCGGTGATCTTGTGCGGGGCGACCTCGCCGATGTCTTCGCCGTTGAAGGCGATGCTGCCGGAAGAGGCGCGCAGCAGGCCGGTGATGAGGTTGAAGACGGTGGTCTTGCCGGCGCCGTTGGGGCCGATCAGGCCGAAGATCTCGCCTTCGCGGACGTTGAAATCGACGCCTTGCAGCACCTGCAGGCCGCCGAAGTTCTTGCTGATCTGCTTGAGTTCTAAGAGCATCACTTCACCTTCTTGTCAGCAGCGTTGCGGCCCAGGATCGCGCGAATGCGGCGCGGGTCCCAGATGCCCTTGGGCAGGTACAGCACCACCAGGATCAGGATCAGGCCGTTGATGGCCAGCCGGAAGTCCTTGAAGTGGCGCAGCACTTCGGGCAGCAGCGAGAGGATGGTCGAACCGATCATCGGGCCGATCAGGTTGCTGGTGCCGCCGAAGACCGCCATGGTCAGGATGTCGACCGCGTTTTCGAAGCCGTAGTTGTTGGGGCCGATGGTGAAGGTGAAGTGGGCGTTCAGGCCGCCGGCCACGCCGGCGATGGCCGCGCCGATGACAAAGGCCAGCAGCTTGTAGCCGGCCACGTTCACGCCCATCAGGCGCGCCGCCACCTCGTCTTCCTTGATCGCCTCGAAGGCGCGGCCGGTCTTGGAGCGGCGCAGGCGCGCCAGGCAATAGATGGTCACGCCCAGCAGCAGCACGATGTGCCACCATTCGGTCAGCGGCGGCACGCCGTTCAGCCCCATCGGGCCGCCGGTAATCTCCAGGTTCAGCACGATCACGCGCACCACTTCGCCGAAGCCCAGTGTGGCCATCGCGAGGTAGACGCCCGACAGGCGCAGGGTCGGAATGCCGATCGCCAATGCCACCAGCGAAGGCAGCACGCCGCCGGCGGCCAGCGCGACCGGGAAGGGCATCTCGAACTGCATCGTCAGCAGCGACGCGGTGTAGGCGCCGATGCCCATGAACGCCGCGTTGGCCAGCGACAGCAGGCCGCACGACAGCGTCACATAGATCGACAGGGCCAGCATGGCGTTGACGCCGATGCTGAAAATGACTGTGTTGTAGGTGGCCCAGAAGCCATCCCACCATTCCATAAAGCTCATGGTCTTATGCCTTTCTTTCCAGCACTTTGCCAAACATGCCGGACGGCTTGACCAGCAGGATCAGGAACAGGAGGCCGAAGGCCACCGCGTCGCGGAAGTCGCTCGAGATATAGGCCACCGTCAGCACCTCGGCGAAACCGAGGAACAGGCCGCCGATCATCGCGCCGCGGATGTCGCCCATGCCGCCCAGGATGATCACGGCGATGCCCTTGTGCAGCATCGGCTGGCCCATGAAGGGCGAGATCGCGTTGAACGACACGCCCACCAGCACGCCAGCGGCGCCGCCCAGCGCGGCGGCGGCGAACGAGGTCAGCAGGAACAGGCCCTCGACGTTGATGCCCAGCAGGTAAGCCGCCTTGGGCGACTCGGCGATGGCGCGCAGCGCGCGGCCGAGCTGGGTCTTGCGCATCACGCCCAGCAGCACCACCATCAGCACGAAGGCGATCACCACGATAGCCACTTGCACCGCAGTGATGTGCAGGTTGCCCAGGCTGACGCTTTCCTCGGGAATGGTGCCGACCGGGAAGCGCTTGTTCTCGGCGCCGAACAGGCCCTGCGCGATGTTGGTGATCATGATGGCCACGCCGATGGTGGCGATCATCGGGATCAGGTGCGGCGCGTTGCGTTTGCGCAAAGGCTTGAGAACCAGCACGTCGATGATGAGGCCGAGCAGGCCGGTGGCGACCATGGCCAGGACCAGCGCCAGCCACAGCGGCAGCGCCATCTGCTCGACCAGCAGCAGGGCGGCGTAGCTGCCCAGCATGAAGATCGCGCCGTGCGAAAGGTTGATCACGCCCAGCACGCCGAAGACCAGCGTGAAACCGAGCGCGAAGAGCGCATACACGCTGCCCAGCGAGAGGGCATTGATGAGCTGTTGTTCTAACATAGAGCCTGCGATAGGTAATGGGAATCGCTCTCGCGCCTGGCTTGTCCCGGTCAGGCGGGCGATGTATCCCTCGTTACATCGGAAGTGCGGCCCTTTCTCGTTACAGGCCTGTTCTGGTTTCCGTTCTGTTCAAACCGGATGGCAGCCGGCGATCCTTGGTGCGTCTGCGGGGATGCGCATGACCGGCCAAGAGGCCGGCCATGCGCTACCGCAACTCAGGAGAGTTTCGCTGCGTGCTTGCGTATTGCCGATGCCGAATTACTTCAGCAGGACGAACTTGCCGCCCTTGGCGATGTTGACGATCGCTTCCTGGTCGGCGTCGAAGCCCACCTGCTTGCCGGCGACGGCCGGAGCTGGACGGAACGCGAACTTGCCGGTCGCGCCTTCGATCTTCACCGTGGGCAGCGCCTTGCGCACGGCGTCGCGGTCGTTGGCCAGGTTGCCCGACAGCTTCACGTTCTTCAGCGCTTCAGCCATGATGTACAGGGCATCGTAGGCCTGTGCCGCGAACTGGTCGGGATCGGAACCGAACTTGGCCTTGTAGGCCGCGATGAAGGCCTTGTTGACCGGGGTCAGGTTTTCCGACGACCAGGGGCTGCCCATCAGGGTATTGTCGCCGGCGTCCTTGGCGATCTCGAACAGCTTCGGCGAGTTCAGGCCGTTGCCGCCGATGAAGGGCTGCTTCATGCCCAGCGCGCGGGTCTGCAGGATGATGTTGGCGGCTTCCTCGGCCAGGCAGGAGCAGACGATGGCGTCCGGATTGCCGGCCTTGATCTTGGTCAGCTGGGCCTTGAAGTCGACGTCGCCCTTGGCATAGGCCTCGGTGGTGGTGGTCGGGATCTTCTGCTGTTCCAGCGTGGCCTTGAAGACGTCGTAGCCGGACTTGGTGAAGGCGTCGTCGTTACCGTAGATCACGGCGACCTTCTTGATGCCGAAGTGCTTCACGGCAGCCTTCACGGTGACCGGCAGCACGTCGGCTTCCATCACGGAGTTGCGGAAGGTGAACGGGCCCATGGCGGTAATGCCGTCAGCCGTGTTGCTGGTGCCGAAAGCCACGACCTTGGCGGCGTTGGCGATCGGGTCGGCGGCGAAGGCCGAGTTCGACAGGGTGGGGCCGAATACCGCCAGCACCTTGTCCTGGAAAATCAGTTTCTTGAAGACGTTGATGGCTTCTTCCTTCTTGCCTTGTTCGTCTTCGATCACCAGGGCCAGCTTGTTGCCGTTGATGCCGCCCTTGGCGTTGACTTCCTCTGCTGCCAGGGTGAAGCCGTTCTTGATGGCCACGCCGTACTTGGCGGCCGGACCGGTCAGCGCTTCGGCGACGCCCAGCTTGATGTCGGCGGCCAGTGCGCCGGTCGACAGGGTCGCGCCCAGCAGCAGCGCGGGAATGGTCTTGAGCATGGTATTGAATTGCATCGAGTTCTCTCCTCAGTTAGATATTGTAGAAATCGGCTGTCGCCTCCCGTGCAGACCGGCGCGGGTTCTTACAGTGATTCCTTCATCGAGGATGATGCAAAAGGCGCCCGGGATAACGGGACTTGTGCTCCATCCTCTGAAGACCGTTTTGCGGCCTCTTTCGATACAGCCGGCACAGCATATCCCAAAAATACGCGCGCCGGCTTTTACAACCCGCTTCAATGCGTCCGGGTAGGGCGCATCGCAGCGGCATGCGAATCCAGTCCCGCAGGGCTGGCGGGTGGTGCTTGCTTCAGTTCTTCAATTCGTTGCGGATATGCGCAATGGCCGCACGCACCTGGTTGGGCGCGGTGCCGCCGATGTGGTCGCGCGCGGCGACCGAGCCTTCCAGCGTCAGTACCTCGAACACATCCTCGCCGACCAGCGACGAGAATGCGCGCAGCTCGTCCAGCGACAGGTCGGCCAGGTCGCAGCCCTTGTCCACGCAGGTGCGCACCGCGTGCGCGACGGCTTCGTGGGCGTCGCGGAAGGGCAGGCCCTTCTTGACCAGGTAGTCGGCCAGGTCGGTGGCGGTGGCGTAGCCCTGCAGCGCGGCCGCGCGCATGGCGTCCGGCTTGACACTGATGCCGCGCGCCATGTCGGCGAAGATGCGCAGCGTGTCGGTCAGGGTGTCGACGGTGTCGAACAGCGGTTCCTTGTCTTCCTGGTTGTCCTTGTTGTAGGCCAGCGGCTGGCCCTTCATCAGGGTCAGCAGCGACACCAGGTGGCCGTTGACGCGGCCGGTCTTGCCGCGCGCCAGTTCGGGCACGTCCGGATTCTTCTTCTGCGGCATGATCGAGGAGCCGGTGCAGAAGCGGTCGGCGATGTCGATGAAGCCCACGCGCGGGCTCATCCAGATCACCAGCTCTTCGGACATGCGCGAGATGTGGGTCATCACCAGCGCGGCGGCGGCGCAGAATTCGATGGCGAAATCGCGGTCGGAGACGGCGTCCAGCGAGTTGCGGCAGACGTCGTCGAAGCCCAGCGTCCTGGCCACGCGCAGGCGATCGATCGGGAAGGTGGTGCCGGCCAGCGCCGCGGCGCCCAGCGGCAGGCGGTTGATGCGCTTCCTGGCATCAAGCATGCGTTCGGCGTCGCGGCCGAACATCTCGACATAGGCCAGCACGTGGTGGCCGAAGGTGATCGGCTGCGCCACCTGCATGTGGGTAAAGCCCGGCAGGATGGTGTCGGCGTGCTGTTCGGCCAGGTCCAGCAGGGCGCTGCGCAACTCGCGCAGCAGGCCGATGATGTCGTCCACGGCGCCGCGCATGTAGAGGCGGATGTCTGTGGCGACCTGGTCGTTGCGCGAACGGCCGGTGTGCAGGCGTTTGCCGGCGTCGCCGACCAGTTCGGTCAGGCGCTTTTCGATGTTGAGGTGGACGTCTTCCAGATCCAGCAGCCATTCGAACTTGCCGGCGTCGATCTCGCCCTTGATCTGCGCCATGCCGCGCTGGATGTCAGCGTAGTCGGCGGCGTTGATGATGCCCTGGTGGGCCAGCATCTCGGCATGGGCCAGCGAGCCCTGGATATCGACCTGGGCCAGGCGGTTGTCGAAGAAGACCGATGCGGTATAGCGCTTGACGAGGTCGGAGACGGGTTCAGAAAAGCGAGCCGACCAGGCTTCGCCTTTTTTCGAAAATTGGTCTGTCATATTGGGAATTCCGGAGAATGGGCGATTATAGCAAGCGCGGCAGCGTCAAGCCATGTCGCGGCAGCCGGAAATGCTGCGTGCCGCGGCTTTTTCGCATCTGCCGCACTGCGGCATGCATGTTTTTCCCTCTTCCCGTTTTCGGATTCCCATCACCTGATGCGACGCGCACGATATTTCCGTGCGGCATCGCTGGCGCATGCCGCTCCTGAGCAGCCTGTCGGCAGCCCAGAATGCAACCCGTAATGTAACCCGTAAAAAGCTTGCATGATTGGCAAATCAAGTCGCTATACTTGAGCCGCGATGACTGGCCGGCTCAACTGGAAAGCAAGGGGAAAGTTAAGCGGCACTCGCTGAGAGATTGGAAAGATGTTCGGGGGTCGTCTTACTGATACAGGAGAAATGGTCATGAATCTGGAGGCACTGTTCCAGCAGCAAACCGCATTGCCCAGCATTCCCAGGGTGGTGCAGGAAGTCATCGAAAGCTTCAACAACGAATCCGTCTCCATCGAAGAGATCGGCAAGAAACTGACGGCAGACCAGGTGCTCAGCGCCAAGATCCTGCGCCTGGCCAACTCATCCTACTACCATGTCTCGCGCACCATCGGCACCGTCGAGGACGCGGTGCTGATGCTGGGTTTCATGACCGTGCGCACGCTGGTGGTGTCCACCGGCATGGCGGGCAGCTTCAAGAAGCTGCCGGGGGTGGACCTCAAGCTGTTCTGGCGCTATAGCCTGGACACCGCCATCATTTCCAGGTGGCTGGCCAAGCGGGTCAGGGCCAATTCCGATTTCGCCTTCATTGTCGGCCTGATGCACGCCATCGGCCAGTTGGTGATGCATGCCGGCATGCCGGAGCAGGCATTGCAGGTAGACAAGATCGCGGGGCCGCTGGATGCGCGCCGCCTGGAGGTGGAGCGCAAGTCCTTCGGCTATGATTTTTCCGACGTCGGCGCCGAGCTGGCCAAGCGCTGGCGCTTCCCGGACGAGTTCTCGCAAGTGATCAAGGCCTTCCCGCAGCCGCTGGAAGGCAAGTTCGACCAGTTCGCCGCCATCGTCCACCTGGCCGCCTGGCGCGCCCGCGCCGAAGAGAACCGGTATTCGGCCGATGAACTGGAGTCGACCTTCCCGGCCGAGGTGGCCGGAAAGCTGGGCCTGACGCTGGAAACCTTCACCGAGGAAATGCCGCCGCTGGCCGAGCTGGGCGAGGGCATGCGGGACATGATCGACTGACGCGCCAATCGTCGCTCAACAAAAATGCCGGCACACAAAATGTGCCGGCATTTTTTTGGGCGGGCGTCGCGTGGCGGTGCGGCGGCGACCCGACAACCTCGGAGGTATCGTCAACAGGTTCTTAGTTGAGCTTGGCTTCGAGGAAGTTCAGCATCGACCGGTAGGCCATCGCGCGCGCGTCCGGATTGCTGCCGCTGGTCACGCCCGAGCCGGGCTTGCCGATGCCGTTGATGTCCATGCGCACATGGACCGGCAGTCCCGGGGCATCGAAGTCATGGTAGGTGTCCGGATACAGGCGCAAGGCGATTTCGGTATCGCTGCCTTCCATCTTCTTTTCCATCGCTTCGCAAGCCTGGGGGGGCGTCCAGTCGTCGTTCTCGCCCATCAGGACCAGCAGCGGCGCGGCCGGCTTGAACGGCGTGCCGGGCTTGGCGTAGGGTTGGCAGTTCGGATAGAAAGCCACGGCGGCGCGCGGCTGCACCTTGCGCACGGCCACATCGGTGTCGGCCAGGTTCATCGCGGCCAGCACGGTGCTGGCGCCATGCGACCAGCCCAGCAGCGCCACGCGCGACATGTCGACATCGGGTTGGGAAGTGACCCAGTGCAGCGCCGCCTGCACATCGTAACGCCGGTTCATGACGCTGGCTTCGCGCTGGGTGGCATTGTCCTGGCAGATCGAGCGTCGGCCGCGCGGCGTGAAGCTGTCCGGGAACAGCACGTTGTAGCCGGCATCGGTGAGCACGCGCGCCATGGCCAGGTGGCGCGGCGTGAATTCGCCCTTGCCTTCGCGGATCATGCTGTACAGGCCGCCGCAACCATGCAGGGCGATGACGGTCGGGCGCTTGCCATTCTTGTCAGTGGACGCCGTTTTGCGCGCCTTGATCCACACGCCATACAGCGCGGTGGCTTTGCCGCCTTTGCCGTCGACGCTGGTCAGCGAGACGCGTTCGGCAACCAGCTGCGCCGACGGCGCGGCATTGGGCGCGGTCTGGGCGAACACGGGCGCGGCTGCGAAAAAGAGAGCGCCGACGCAAAACGAGACGAGAGATTTTCCCCGGATACGCATGTTGTGTGATTCCTCGTGTCGATGCCCGCGCCGCCGTTCTCGGCTTGTCTCCACGCGCCGTACATGTTGGTCTTTCGATAAAGCCAACACCCCGGCTGCGACAGCTGCGGTTGAAATCCTGATGAGATTCCATTTTACAAAATTGGAGGGCGGCGCTGAGGTTACGGCAGATCCTTTTGGCGCAAAAAACCGATCCGGCGCATGAAAACACCCAGCTGTACGGCAGGCGCAACACAGTTGCCCGGCTGCCAGATACACCCCTGACGAAACGTTAACGGCAAGGAAACGCAGTTCTTGAGACGGGGCGTTTCATCTTTTTCCAGGCGGGCGGGAAAGGTTGTCGGAACAGGAAGGCCCGGGCCGGCCTGTCATGGGCCGGCACGGGAAAAGCGGAGAGGGGAAGAGCGGCATGGCCAGCCGTTGCTGGCCATGCCGGGGAGGGGTGACGATCAACCGGTATTGCGCAGGCCGGCGGCGACGCCGTTGATGGTCAGGTGGATGCCGCGCTGCACGCGTTCTTCCGGCGCCCGGCCGGTGGCGATGGCGGTGCGGTAGCGCTTGATCAGTTCGACCTGCAGGTGGTTGAGCGGATCGAGATAGGCGAAGCGGTTCTTGATCGAGCGCGCCAGCAGCGGGTTGGCGGCCAGGCGTTCCTTGCTGCCGGTGACGGTGCTGAGCATGGCGCTGGTGCGTTCATGCTCATCGGCGATGCGCCCGAAGATGGCGTTGCGCAGCTTGCGGTCGGCCACCAGCCCGGCATAGCGCGACGCCACGGCGAGATCGGTCTTGGACAGCACCATGTCCATGTTGGACAGCAGGGCGGCGAAGAACGGCCACTCCTTGCACATTCCGCGCAGCGTGGCCAGGCGGCGGGCGCTTTCCTTGGGGTTGCCGGCATCGGCCAGCCAGCCCGAGACCGCGCTGCCGAAACCGTACCAGCCCGGGAACAGCAGGCGGCACTGGCCCCATGAGAAGCCCCAGGGAATGGCGCGCAGGTCTTCGATGCGCTGGGTGGCCTTGCGCGAGGCCGGGCGCGAGCCGATGTTGAGCTGGGCGATCTCGGCGATCGGCGTGGCCGCGAAGAAGTAGTCGGTGAAGCCGGGCGTTTCGTAGACCAGGTTGCGGTAGGCGCGGTAGGCGCGTTCGGAAAGCTCTTCCATCACGCGTTCGTACTCGGCCAGCTTGCGGGTTTCCTTGGCATCGGTGGCTGGCGGCATCAGGCTGGCTTCCAGCGTGGCCGCGACCAGCAGTTCCAGGTTGCGGCGCCCGATTTCCGGGTTGGAAAACTTGGAGGCGATGATTTCGCCCTGCTCGGTCAGGCGGATCTGGCCGTTCACGGTGCCCGGCGGCTGCGCCAGGATGGCCTGGTAGCTGGGGCCGCCGCCGCGGCCGACGGTGCCGCCGCGGCCGTGGAACAGGCGCAGCTTGACGCCGGCCTCATTGAACAACGCCACCAGCTGGTTCTCGGCCTTGTACAGCTCCCAGTTGGAGGTCAGGAAACCGCCATCCTTGTTGGAGTCCGAATAGCCCAGCATGACTTCCTGCAGCTTGCCCTGGCGGGCGATGAGCGGCTTGACCTGCGGCAGCGCCAGCCAGCCGCCCATGATGCCGGCCGCGCAGCGCAGGTCGGGGATGGTCTCGAACAGCGGGATGACCATCAGCTCCAGTTCCTTCAACTGGTTGCCTTCGATGTGCAGGAGGCCGGTTTCCTTTTGCAGCAGCAGCACTTCCAGCAAGTCGGACAGGGTCTCGGTGTGCGAGATGATGTAGTTGCGGATGGCGCGCTCGCCATAGCGGCGGCGGATTTCGCGCGCGGTGCGCAGGATGCTCAGTTCGGAATTGGTTTCGTCGGCGTATTCCAGGTAGGGCGAGTACAGCAGGCGCGGCTTGCCCAGTTCGCCCAGCAGCAGCGCCACCTTGCGTTCTTCGGCCAGGCTTGCGTAGTCGCTTTCGACCTGGGCCTTGGCGAACAGCTCGGCCAGCACGCGCTCGTGGATGTCGGAGCTCTGGCGCATGTCCAGCGTGGCCAGGTGGAAGCCGAAGATTTCCACCGCACGCTTCAAGCCGGCCAGGCGCGGCTTGACCAGCGCGGCGCCGTGGTTGGCCTGCAGCGAGGCGACCAGCACATCCAGTTCGGCCACGCATTCGGCCGGTGTGCCGTAGGGGGCGGCGGCGCCGACTTCCTGGCGCAGGATGTTGACCACGCCCAGCGCGCGGGCGGTGGCCGCCAGGCGCGCGTACACGCCGATCAGCGCGCGGCGGTAGGGCTCGTCGGCGCGGTGGTCGGAATGGTCGGGCGAGGCCGCGGCCAGCGCCAGCAGTTCCGGGCTGGCATCGACCATCAGCGTCGAGATCGACAGCTCGGCGCCCAGCGTGTGCACTTCTTCCAGGTAATAGTCGAAGATGGTGGCGGACTGGCGCTTCAACGCATGCTGCATGGTGCCGGCATTGACGTTGGGGTTGCCGTCGCGGTCGCCGCCGATCCAGCTGCCCATCTGCAGGTAAGGCGGCAGCTCGGCGCCGCCGAGCGACTTGGCGCTTGATCTGGCGCGAGCGGGGAACTGGCTGTCGATCTCGCCTTCGATGTCGTCGTACAGCGCCGGCAGTTCGCGCAGGAAGGTGATGCGGTAGTAGGACAGGGCGTTTTCGATTTCATCGGCCACCGTCAGCTTGGTATAGCGCAGCATGCGCGTCTGCCACAGCGTGGCGATGCGCGCGCGCAGCAGTTCGGTGTTGTGGCGCAGTTCCTTGGGCGTGAGCGGGTTGTCGCGTTCGGCCACCAGGCGCGCGATCTCGCGCTCGGCATCGAGGATGCTCTTGCGCTGCACTTCGGTGGGGTGGGCGGTCAGCACCGGCGAGATCAGCGACTCTTTCAAGAAGGAGCGCACCTGCGCGCCGGAAACGCCGGTATCGTCCAGCCGCGAGAGCGCATAGGCCACGCTGCCGGGCTGCGGCGCCGAACCGGCCAGCAAGTGCGCGCGTCGGCGACGGTTGTGGTGCTGGTCTTCGGCGATGTTGGCCAGGTGCGAGAAATACGAGAAGGCGCGCACCACGGAATTGGTCTGGTCGCGGGTGAGCTTCTTGAGCAACTTGTCGAGCTCGGCGCCGGCCTTGGCGTCGGATTCGCGGCGAAAGCGCACGGCGGTCTGGCGGATGGTTTCGACCACGTCGAAGACCTCGTCGCCTTCCTGTTCGCGCACCACTTCGCCGAGCAGGCGGCCCAGGAGGCGGATGTCCTCTTTCAGCGGCGCGTCTTTGTCGGTGTTGCGGGCGGGTTTGGCGGCGGTGGCGGCCTTGGTGTTGCCGGAACGAGCGGTGGATGGGGCGGAGCGGGCACTGCGTTTAGTCTGGTTATTTGTAGTTGCCATGATCGACGGTTGCTGCGGTTTTCAAGGAAGAAAGTCGTGCTTGTGGATCGAACTGCCGGGGTGTTGCGTGCTACTAGGTGCTAGAATTTGTCTCGATATTTTTATGTATTTAAATTTAAATTTCAGTCTGTGATCGCCGGTCGCCTGCTTTGTCCTGCCGCCTCTGCCGCGGGTGCCACGACTGAATTGGAAAGCCCGCCTTGAAAGAATTTCCTCCTTCGAACGTCGTCATCGTGTCCCGTGAAAGCCGCCTGGCCATGTGGCAGGCCGAACACGTACGCGACCGGATCAAAGCATTATATCCGCAGTGCAGCATCAGTATCCTCGGCACCACCACGCGCGGCGACCAGATTTTGGATCGCACGCTGTCCAAGGTCGGCGGCAAGGGCCTGTTCGTCAAGGAGCTGGAGGTGGCAATGGCCGAAGGGCGCGCCGACCTCGCCGTGCATTGCCTCAAGGACATGCCGATGGAGTTGCCGGAAGGATTCGAACTGGCGGCCATCCTGGAGCGCGAAGATCCGCGCGACGCCTTCGTCTCCAACGACTTCGCCGCGCTGGACGCGCTGCCGGCCGGCGCCGTCGTCGGCACCAGCAGCCTGCGCCGCCAGGCCATGATCGCCGCGCGCTATCCGCAACTGGTGGTCAAGCCGCTGCGCGGCAACCTCGACACGCGCCTGTCCAAGCTCGATCGCGGCGACTATGCGGGCATCATCCTGGCCGTGGCCGGCCTGAACCGCCTCGGCCTGAAGCAGCGCATCCGCGCCTATCTCGATCCCGAACAAAGCCTGCCGTCGCCGGGCCAGGGCACGCTGGCCATCGAAATCCCGGCCGGTCGCGACGATCTCAAGCGCTTCCTGGCGCCGCTGCATGACGATACCGCCGCCGTGGCTTCGGCCGCCGAGCGTTCGGTGTCACGTATCTTCGGCGGCAGCTGCCAGATTCCGCTGGCGGCTTACGCCGCCGTCGACGGCCAGCGTTTGCATCTGCGCGCCATGATCGCCACCCCCGATGGCAGCCGCATCGCCGCGGCCGAAGCCGAGGGTTCCGTCAACGCGCCCGAGGCATTGGGCGAGCAGGTGGCAGGCTTGCTCAAGGCCAAGGATGCCGATGCCATTCTCGCGGCCTGCAAGGCGCAGGCCGATGCCGAACCGTCCTGATCCGTCCCCGGCGGTGCCGGGCGCTGCCGTGCCGGTCGCAGCGGTGCCAGTTGTTGTCACGCGGCCGCTGCAGCAGGCGACAGCCTTCGCCGCACGGGTCGAAGCGCTGGGGCGCCGGGTTGAAATCTTTCCCTTGCTGGCGATCGAGCCGGTTGAAGACGCTGCCGAACTGCAGGCCGCGCTGGACCGGCTGGAAGCGTTCGCCCTGGCGGTGTTCGTCAGCCCCAACGCCATCGACGCGGCATTGCGCCTGCGCCCGCAGTGGCCGCGGCAAGTGGCCATCGGCATTGTCGGCGAAGGCAGCCGCGCGGCCTTGCGCGCGCACGGCATCGATGACGGCAATGCCGTCATCTTCGGCCCGCAGCGCACCGACAAGATGGATTCCGAGGAGTTGCTCAAGGCGCTGCCGCTGGCGCAGTTGCGCGGCAAGCGCGCATTGATCGTGCGCGGCCAGGCCGGGCGCGATTTCCTCGGCGAGGCGTTGCGGGGGCAGGGCATCGCGGTCGACTACGTCACCGCCTATCGCCGCCTCATGCCATCGCTGGATGGACGCAATCGCGCGCAATTGCTGGCGCTGGCCGATGCCGGCGCCGACTGGGTCATCACCAGTTCCGAGGCATTGCGCAATTTGCTTGAGATGGCAAGACTAGCCGGAGGCGATGATCGTGTGGTAAAACTGCAACGACAGAGAATCTTCGTTTCGCACCACAGGATCGCGCAAACCGCCCAGTCATTGGGCTTTTGCAGCGTCACCCTGACCGGTTCGGGCGACGAACGACTACTTGCCGCGTTACAATCCAGCCCATGAACGAACAGCAATCCACACCCGAGCCCAATCTGCCGGAAGCCAAGCCGGAGGCGAGTTACACCAGCCCTGCGAGCTCCCCCCATTTTTCATCCGCGCCGGATGGCGCCGCGGCATTGCGCAGGAGGATGCGCCTCCTGACCGTGCTGTTGTTGCTGGTCATCGCCGCGCTGGCCGCGCAATGGTGGACATCGCATACCGAGCTGCGCAGCCTGCGCAACGAGGTCGCGCAGCGCCTGCAAAGCGGCGACAACACCAATAACGAGGTCAAGGGCGTGCTCAAGGCGGTGCAGGAGAACACCAAGGAACTGCAAGCCAAGGTCAGCGTGCTCGACAGCAAGCAGGCCGAGTCGCAAAGCCAGCAACTGGCCCTGGAACAGATGTACCAGGATCTCAACAAGAACCGCGACGACTGGGCGCTCTCCGAGATCGAGGACGTGCTGTCCACCGCCGACCAGCAACTGGAGCTGGCCGGCAACGTGCAGGGCGCGCTGATCGCCTTGCAGAATGCCGACAAGAACCTGTCGCGTTCCGACAAGCCGCAATTCATCGCCATCCGTCGCGCCATCGCGCGCGACATCGACCGCCTCAAGGCATTGCCGACGGTGGACATCGCCGGCATCGCCGTGCGCCTGGACAGCGCCATCGGCCAGGTCGACAACATGCCGCTGCTGGTGGATGAAAAGCCGGTCGAGTCGGCCACCGAACCCAAGCGCATGCAGCCGATCAAGCCGGCCAAGGCCGCCAACGGCAAGGCTGCCGGGGACGCCAAGGCGGCGGACCTCCCCGCCGAACCCTCGGCCTGGTCGCAATGGCTGGCCGGTGCGCAAGACACATGGCAAAGCATGAGCACCGAGATGTGGGCCGAGCTCAAGCAACTGGTGCGCATCCGCGAAGTGCAGGCGCCGGACGCGATCCTGCTGTCGCCGGGCCAGGCTTACTTCGTGCGCGAGAACCTGAAGCTGCGCCTGCTCAATGCGCGCCTGGCGCTGCTCTCGCGCAACGAGTTCGCCTTCCGCAACGACCTGTCGGCCGCGCAGGACAACATTGCCAAGTATTTCGACACCCGCGCCAAGCAGGTGCAGACGACGCAGGCGCTGCTCAAGCAAGTGCAGGGCAGCAACCTGTCCATCCAGATGCCCTCGCTGGCCGAAAGCCTCAATGCGGTGCGCAACTACAAAGCCCGTCGCTGAGCGGATGACGGAATAGCGATATGAAAATACTGCTCTGGCTTCTCACCCTGTTCGCGTCCGCCATCGGCCTGGCCGTGCTGGCGCGCTTCAATCCGGGCAACGTGGTGCTGTTCTACCCGCCATACCGCCTGGATCTCTCGCTGAATTTCTTCATCTTCCTGGTGCTGGCGCTGTTCTTGGCGATCTACGTGGTCATCCGCGCCGTGCGCCTGACCCAGAAACTGCCCGGCCGCGTGATCGCCTATCGTCGCGCCAAGCGCGAGAACGAAAGCAACAAGGCCCTGCGCGATGCGCTCAAGGCGTACTTCGAGGGACGCTTCGGCCAGGCCGAGAAGTCCGCCACCCGCGCTTCCGACCTGCCGGAAAACGCCGGCATCTCGGCCCTGATCGGCGCCCGTGCCGCGCACCGCATGCGCCAGGCCGACCGCCGCGATATCTGGCTGGCCAGCACCGAGGTCGATCCTACGCTCAAGGCCGCGCGCCTGATGACCGCGCTTGAATTGCAAGTCGACGAGCACCAGTTCAAGCAGGCGCTGGACACCGTGGAAGAGCTCAACGCCAACGGCACGCGCCACATCCAGGCCCTGCAATGGGCGCTCAAGGCCAACCAGCAAGCCAAGAACTGGACCGAAGTGCTGCGCCTGGTGCAGACGCTGGACAAGCGCAACGCGCTGCATCCTGCCCTGTCCAACCGCCTGCGCGAAATGTCTTACGATGCCTTGCTGTCGGACCGTTCGCACGATGCCGAATCGATCCGCCGGCTGTGGGCGGAGGTGCCCAACGCCGACAAGCTGAAGCCCTTCATCGCCGCGCGCGCGGCCCATGCCTTCTCCAGCCGCGGCCTGCACGATGAGGCGCGCACCTTGCTGGAGCGCGCCCTGGCCGCCGACTGGGATATCCGCCTGCTGCGCGCCTACCGTGAGTCGACCGCCGAAGCCGGTTCGGCGGCCTTGCTGGCGCAGATCGAGCATTGCGAATCCTGGCTGGCCAAGAACCCGACCGATGCCGAACTGGCGCTGACGCTGGGCATGTTCTGCCTGCGCCAGAAGCTGTGGGGCAAGGCCCAGCGCCATCTGGAGCAGGCGCTGTCGGACGCCATCGAGCCGCGCACCGTGCGCGAATCGCACCTGGCGCTGGCGCAGCTGCACGAGGCGCTGGACCAGTCCGAACAGGCGGCGGCGCATTACAAGCAATGCGCGCTGGCGACGGCGATCCGCTGACCGCGGTCATTGCCGGTTGAAGTCGGTTGAGAACAAAGGCGGAAGCGGCCACGGCCCTTCCGCCTTTTCTTTGGCCACTGGCGCTACCACGGCGTCATGCTGGCGTAAGCTGCGGCCGGCATAGTGTGCCAATGCGTCGATGTGGTGGTTTTTCCTGTCGGTTCGGGCCTGAATTCGGACAGAAAGCCGCTATAATTGCCGTTTTCTGCGTATGTCGGCGGTGTATTCGCCAATCCAGAAGCCTGCTTTCCGTTTTTCTTTCCCCTTTAGCGAGAAATCCCCATGAGCCTGAACAACGTTCCCGCCGGCCGCGACCTGCCGAATGACTTCAACGTGATCATCGAGATCCCGATGAACGCCGATCCGATCAAGTACGAAGTGGACAAGGACACCGGCGCGATCTTCGTCGACCGCTTCATGGGCACCGCCATGCACTATCCGTGCAACTACGGCTACGTTCCGCAGACCCTGTCGCAAGACGGCGACCCGGTGGATGTGCTGGTGATCACCCCGTTCCCGCTGTTCCCGGGCGTGGTGGTGCGCTGCCGTCCGATCGGCGTGCTCAAGATGACCGACGAGTCCGGCGTCGACGCCAAGCTGCTGGCCGTGCCGGTCGACAAGATCCTGCCGATCTACACCCACTGGCAAAAGCCGGAAGACATGAACGAACTGCGCCTGAACCAGATCAAGCACTTCTTCGAACACTACAAGGACCTGGAAAAGGGCAAGTGGGTCAAGGTCGACGGCTGGGAAGGCCCGGACGCTGCGCGCGCCGAGATCCTGGCTGGCGTCGAAGCATACAAGAACGCCGCCAAGTAAGTCGTCGCAAACCGCTGTAGCAAGAAACCGGCCTTGCGCCTGATGCCGTTCAGCTAAATGCTGAACGGCATTTGTTTTTTTGTGGAGTCCAGACTCCGTTCGCCCTGAGTAGCTGCGCAGCAGCGTATCGAAGGGCAGGCAAGTCCGCCAACGCTGGCACGCTGGCTTCGATACGGCCCTGGCGGGCCTACTCAGCCCGAACGGATTCTGTGGTGAGTGGTTCAGAATGCGCCTTAACGGAACGGCATTTGTGTTTGTGGAGTTCCAGACCCCGTTCGCCCTGAGTAGCTGCGCAGCAGCGTATCGAAGGGCAGGCAAGAACGCCAACGCTGGCGCGCTGGCTTCGATACGGCCCTGGCAGGCCCGTTTAGCCCGAACGGAGTCGGCGATGGGCGGTTCAGCATGAGCCTTAACTCGGAATGAAAAAACGCCCGGCAGGCAAAAAACCTGACCGGGCGTTTTTGTAAGTGCGGCAGGGTAGTAAGGGCCGCTCAGTCCAGCTTGGCCGCATGCTCCCGCGTCGCATGGAACACGACTTCGGGCCAGCGCTCCTGCGTCAGGCGCAGGTTCACGCCCGAGCTGGCCAGGTAGGCCAGGTTGCCGGCCGCATCGATGGCCAGGTTGGCGCCGGCCGAGGATTTCTCGAAGTCGGCCAGTTTCTTCTTGTCGTCGCAGGTGATCCAGCGCGCGCTGCTGATGCTGGTGCCTTCGAACACCGCATCGACGCCGTATTCGTTCAACAGGCGGCTGGCCACCACTTCGAACTGCAGCACGCCGACTGCGCCCAGGATCAGGTCGCTGCCGGTGACCGGCTTGAACACCTGCACCGCGCCTTCTTCGCCCAACTGCTGCAGGCCCTTATGCAACTGCTTGATCTTGAGCGGATTGCGGATGCGCGCCACGCGGAAGAAGTCCGGCGCGAAGTAGGGGATGCCGGTGAACTGCAGCATCTCGCCTTCGGAGAAGCTGTCGCCGATCTGCATATTGCCGTGGTTGGGCAGGCCGATGATGTCGCCGGCATACGCCTCTTCCACCTGCTCGCGGCTGGACGCCATGAAGGTCACCACCGACGACACCTTGATGTCGCGGTTCAGGCGCAGGTGCTTCAGTTTCATGCCGCGCTCGAAGCGGCCCGAGCATACGCGCAGGAAGGCGATGCGGTCGCGGTGCGCCGGGTCCATGTTGGCCTGGATCTTGAATACGAAGCCCGAGAACGGCTCTTCGGTCGGCTTGACGCTGCGCACGGTGGCGTCGCGCCCGCCTGGGCCCGGCGCCCAGTCCAGCAGCGCATTGAGGATCTCGCGCACGCCGAAGTTGTTGATGGCCGAACCGAAGAACACGGGAGTCTGGATGCCGGCCAGGAAGTCGTCCAGGTTGAACGGATGCGATGCGCCATGCACCAGTTCGACTTCCATTTTCAGTTGGTCGATTTCCAATGGGAACATCTCAACCAGCTTGGGATTGTCGATGCCCTTGATGATCTCGACATTGCCATCGGCGCGTTCCTCGCCGGCCTTGAACAGCATGATCTCGTCGCGCAGCAGGTGGTACACGCCGCGGAAATTCTTGCCCATGCCGATCGGCCAGGTCACCGGCGCGCACTGGATCTTCAGCACCGATTCCAGCTCATCGAGCAATTCCAGCGGATCGCGCGTTTCGCGGTCCATCTTGTTCATGAAGGTGATGATGGGCGTATTGCGCATGCGGCAGACGTTGAGCAGTTTGATGGTCTGCTCTTCCACGCCCTTGGCCGCGTCGATCACCATCAGCGCCGAGTCGACCGCGGTCAGCACGCGGTAGGTATCTTCCGAGAAGTCCTGGTGGCCCGGGGTATCGAGCAGGTTCACCACGTGGTCGCGGTATTCGAACTGCATCACCGAGCTGGCCACCGAGATGCCGCGCTGCTTTTCGATCTCCATCCAGTCCGAAGTCGCATGGCGGCCGCTCTTGCGCGCCTTGACGGTGCCCGCCAGCTGGATCGCGCCCGAGAACAGCAGCAGCTTTTCGGTCAGCGTGGTCTTGCCCGCGTCAGGGTGGGAGATGATGCCGAAGGTGCGGCGGCGCTTGACTTCGCGCGCGATCAGTTCGGTCGACACCTTGCGGTTGCCGCCTTCGTTGGCTTCGGCGGCCGCGTTGGCGCCGGTGATGTCGTTGCTTGGTTCTTGCATGTCGGATCTGTCGGTTCAGGTCGGGGCGCCGGGGAAACGAAAAACGGCAGGCCGGCGCCGCGCTTCCCGAGCGGCGGCCAATGAAAAAAGGGCTGGAAAATCCAACCCTTGACTGGCCTTGCGTGCGCCGCCGCCAATGGCCGGCGCAGCATGTTCGGAAAGCTCTGGAAAGAGCGTGATTATAACTTATCCGGAATGCCCGGGCCCATCTTTGCAAGCCGGCAACAACGCCTTCGAGGGCGCTGCCGCCCGCCGGGAATGCGGGCCTCAGCCCCTGTCATCGCGCCGTTCATCACGCCGGCGTTCCTGCGGACGTTCCTCGCGCTGCTGTTGCGGCGGCCGGGCCTGTTGTTCACGATGCATCTGTTCCGGTTGCGGGCGGGCTTGCCGGGCCTGGCGTTGCTGTTCGCGTGCTTGCTGCTCACGTACCTGCTGCTCACGTACCTGCTGTTCACGCGCCTGTTGTTCATGCGACTGTTGTTCCCGCATCTGCTGCTGGCGTTGTTGTTGCAGCATCTGCTGTTGCTGCGCCTGCTGTTCGCGTTGGCGCTGCTGGTTGTTGGCTTGTTGTTCGCGCTGGCGCTGCTGCTCTTGCGCCAGATGTTCCCGTTGCTGCTGCTGCGCCTGGACTTCCCGCGCCTGGCCGGCTTGCTGTTCGCGCACCTGGCGCTGGCGAGCCTGGTCTTCCTGGACGACGCGCTGCTGCGGATTGGCCGCAGGCGGCATGGCCGGGCGCCCCGGATGCTGCTGTTGGGCTTGCCATGGCGCCGCGGGTTGCCCCTGTTGTGGGCGGGAGGGTGGAATATTGGGCTGCTGCGCATTGGGGCGCGGCTGGTAGCGCGCGCCGTCATAGCGGGAATAGTCGTGGCGCCATGCCACCGGCCGCTGGTGGACGGTCACGTTGCGGTTCACCGTGACATTGTTGGTGACGTTGTTGGTCACATTATTGATGTTCGTCTGCGTCACCATCACCTGCCGCTGGCGCCAGTCGGGGCGGGCGTCGCCAAAAGCGGCGCGGATCACGCCAATGCCGATGCCGCTGCTGAAGGCGATGCCGACCGTCACGCCGGGATTGTACTGGGGCGGCCGATAGCGCGGCGGCGGCACCCAGTACACCGGCGGATTGGCCGGCCACCACCAACTGCCATACACCGCCACCGGATTGTAGTAAGGCACGTAGACCACCTGCGGATCGGCCGGCTCGATCACGATCACATTGTCGCTTACCAGCACGCGCTGTTGCGGGCTGCTGCGCAGCGAGCCGGCGATCTGTGCGCGCTCACGCAGGTTTTGCACGGTGTCCATCACCGCTGCCTGTTGCGACAGGAAAGCCTGCCCCAATTGCTGCATCCAGTCGAGGCGATCGTTCATCATCGCCAGCACCGACGGGAACTGCACCAGCGACTTCACGCTGGGATCCCAGGGCATCGGCGCCACCGCGCGCGCCAGGTCGTCTCCCTGCAAGCCCGGACGGGCTTCGACGAAGCGCTGCGCCTGCACCACTTCCAGCGGATAGGTGGATGCCATCAGCACCTGCGCCAGCAGCGAGTCGGGATACAGCGCCACCGGCGCCAGCATCTGGTCCAGTTGTTCCTGGGTGTAGCTTGCCGGCGCCGGCGGATAGGCGGAATAAGCGGATTGGGCTTGCGCGGCGGGCATGCCCGATACCAGCGAAAACACCAGGCAGGTAGCCCAGGCCAGAGTCTTCTTGTTCACATCGTCCTCCTGTCTGTTGTGCTGTGCGCGCAAACGCCAGGCCTCGCGCGCCAACGATAAACCCATGATCGGCCAGGATGGCGCGGGCAGGTGTAACGGGATTGCAAGCGATGTTTCAAGGCCTTCGGCCGGGGCGGGGGATGTATTCCTTTATGGCAACTGCTGCGCTGCAGCCAAGTGCTGTGGCATCATGAAGGCCAATGTCTCGCAGCGGAAGCTGATCCGTTTCCATTGCAAAAACTCAGGACAAAGGGAATCAATAATATGAGCGAACACCTCATCTGGCGCCGCGACGATCTTGTCATCGATACCGATCCGGAGCGCCTGAACATCGCGCTGGTGCACGACGTGCTGACCCATTCGACATGGGCCGCCGGCATCGGCATCGACACCGTGCGCACTTCGATCGCCAACAGTTTGTGTTTCGGCATGTACCGCGGCTGCCAGCAGGTCGGTTTCGCGCGCGTCGTGACCGACCACGCGACCTTCGGCTATCTGTGCGATGTATTCGTGGTCGACGGGCAACGGGGGCACGGGCTGGGACGCTGGCTGATCGAATCGTGCAACCAGCATCCCACGCTGCTCAAGCTGCGGCGGGTCATGCTGACCACATCCTCGGCGCCATGGTTGTATGCGCGCTGCGGTTTCGAGGCGATTGCCCGCGGCGATTTCGTGTGGCACATCTCGCGGCCGGATATCTACGCCAAGGTGGAGAATGCCGCGTAGTTCAGCCTGTTGAAGGCGATGGAATTAAGCCGGGAACACACATGGCGCGTCCCCAAGGCCAGGTCAAGGTTCGATCAGGGCGCAGGCGGCGCCGATGAGGACAGCAAGCCGGTTTCTATCGCGTATTTGAATAAATCGGCATCGCGTTCTATGCCGAGTTTTTTCATCGCGCTGCTTTTCTGGGAACTGACGGTTTGCTTGCTGCGATGCAGCCGTTCCGCGATTTCATTGACGGTCAGCCCTGAGACATACAGGCGCACGATGTCGAGCTCGCGCGCGGTCAGGCCTGGCCGCGCCAACGGTTCTTTTTCTCCGGGATGCCGCATCATCTCCGCGATACTCGGCGAAAAATACGTGCCATCGGAAAAAGCGACATGCACCGCCGGGATCAAATGCGAAGGATCGTCCGATTTGCTCAGAATGCAGCGCACGCCATGCGCCAGCAGGGTGCGCAGCACGGCGGGGTTGTCCATCATCGTCATTACGATGAGTTTCAGTGACGGATAGCGTCTCCCGAGAAAGTCGAACAGGGCGATGCCGTCGCCGTATTCGCCGCCCGGCATCGCATAATCGGTAACCAGCACATCGCAGGCCTGGCTATCGAGCAAAGCGATCAGCTCGGTTGAATTCCTGGCAGCGCCCAATACCGTAATTGTGCCGGCCGTGCCCAGTATGTGTTGAGTGCCTACCAGTACGGCCGGGTGGTCATCCGCAACGACGAGACGTACTGAGAATTCCTTCATTCTTATCCCTGTATTCTTTTTCAAGCACCGATGCCTTGCCGAATGCCCTTGTTTTGTGGATTGTGCGCTTGGTCATCCTATCCGCATTGCTTCTTTATGCGCAGGGAAAAACAAGTATAAACCGATGCAAATATAAACCGATTCATGTCATTCATGCATGATGGCAGAACTCATTTCATCGACAGGGGAATACGTGCTGGCAGCGGCGCTATCTGGTGCACGGGTTTCAGTTTCATCCGGCGCCTCCCGGTGTTGCATGTTTGCACGTTGTTTTGTCGCAGGAAGGCATGGCCGCCACTATATCGCCCCTATACTTTGCGGATAATAAGGCAAATACGAAAACGACCGGGGCCGCATGGGACTGGTACGGTTCTTGAGAAAATCACGGTTTTTATGGTCGAAGACCTCATTGACAATGTTTCGGCATGTCCATAACGACAATATTCTTCATCCAGGTACATGACATCTCCGAACCATAAACCGGATCATAAATCGGCCTTGTTTGCACAAAGCAGCAAAGTCGTCGCCACCCTCAAGAAGTTTAGTGAAATTACGTTGCTGAGCCGATATCAGCGCAGTTTGCTATGGGGCGGCGGCATCGTGCTGACGCTGGCGCTGCTGGCCGCCAGCGTCCTTGCGGTCTGGATCAATATCCAGAACTACATCGCCGACGGGCGCTCGGTTTATCAGGCCAACAAGACGCTGCTGCTGCTGGAAATCGAAACCAAGCAGGCGGCGATGCGGCGCGGCATCATCAATGCCGAAATGATCTGGCGCACGCCCTTCATGCGGAACAACCACCTGGAGGAGGCGTTCGGCCGCAATCATGGGCGCCTGCTTGTGCAGGCCAATGGCAAGGTCAATCCGCAACTGGTATTCGGCGCCATCTCGGCGGCGCATCCGCCGCAGTCTTTCGCAGAAATGCTGTCGTTCACCGAAGCGCAGGCATACACCGTGACCGCCAGCGCGCAACAAAGGGAAAGGGCGTTTTCCGGCTATTTCATCGACGCCGGGCAGCGTTATCTGTCGATCATGCCGGCGCCGACAACCGGCGACCCGCTGGTCACGCTCGGCGTGCGCGACACGGCCGAGCTGATCGCCAAGGTCACGCCCGATATCGGCAATCTGCAAGATCCCGTGTTCCTCGATTTCCTGCATAGGACCCGCTTCGTCACCTGGCTGCCCGCGGCCCCCGATCCATTCACCGGCGAAAACGTGTTCAAGCTGGTGCAGCCGGCTTTCGACGGCGACCGGCCGTTCGCCATTTTTGTCAGCAATTTGTCGTCCGATATTTTGCTCAAGCGGCTGCATGAAGATCCCTATGACGGCAATTTCATGATTGTCGATCGCCAGGGAAAATTGATCCTGAATACCTGGTACAACAAACCGATCGACCCCGGCCTGACAAAAAAAGTCCTGGACGCCCGGACTTGGGCTGCCAATCTGGACAGCACCGACTACCTTTACCACGACGGCAGCTTCACCATCAGCGAACCCTTGTCGGATACCGGCTGGATATTGGCCTATGCCTATTCCTGGCGCACCATCCTCGCCGCGCGCGGCCCTTTTATCATGGGCTATGCCGGCGGCACCTTGCTGCTGCTGGCGCTGCTGTGGATCCTGATTTTTTCTTCGACAGAAAAATATTCGCACCGCTTCTGCAACGTTCGGAACGGGTGTTTGAAAGCGAAAGCCTGAATCGCACCATCATCGCGACCGCGCCGGTCGGACTATGCCTGCTGTCTCTGCGCGATGGCGCGGTGTTGCTGCAAAACGGGGTATTGCAATCCAGCGACAATGGCGTTTCTCCCTTGCCGCAGCAATTTCTTGCGCTGTATCGCAATGTGCGCAACGACAAGCGCGGCAGCGATATCCCGCTCGACGGCTACGATCTGGAGATCACGCTGGCCGACGGCAATGTCGGCCATTTATTGGTGAATCTGGCCAGAAGCAAATACCAGGGCGAGGAGGTATTGTTATGCAGTTTCTCCGATATCACGGCCCGCAAGGAGTTGGAACAAAAACTGCAGGAGGCGCGTGCCGCCGCCGATGCGGCGAACCATGCCAAATCGGCTTTTCTGGCGACGATGAGCCATGAAATCCGCACCCCGCTCAACGGCATCCTCGGCAATCTGGAATTGCTCGGACGCACTCCGCTGGGCGAGCGCCAGCAGGATCGTCTGCGCATCATCGACAGTTCTTCGCGCGACTTGCTGGACATCATCAACGATATTCTCGATTTCTCCAAAGTAGAAGCGGGACAGATGGTGCTGGAAACAATACGTTTCGATATCCTCGACCTGATCGAGCAGGCCATCGCCATCTTTGTCCCGCTGGCTGACGCCAAGGACTTGCGCCTGTTTTATGCGATACCGCCGACGCTTGTACGCTGCTATGAAGGCGACCCGACGCGTATCCGGCAAATTCTGATCAATCTGCTCAGCAATGCAATCAAGTTTACCGAACAGGGCAAGATCGTCATCCAGGTCGATGCCGAAGAAGGCGCCGCTGGCAGCCTGTTGAGGATTCGCGTTAGCGATACCGGCATCGGCATTTCTCCCGCACGGCAGCGCCAGTTGTTCCAGCCCTTCACGCAGGCGGAAGCATCGACGACGCGCCTGTTTGGCGGGACCGGATTGGGACTGGCGCTGTGCAAGCGTTTGACGGACCTGATGCAGGGGACGATCGCTGTCGACAGCCGCCAAGGCGCTGGCAGCAGTTTTACCGTCCGCTTGCCGTTGGCCGCCATTCCGCCCGCGGCCGCCCGCGGCGGCGCATTGCCGGATACGCCGGATGTGTCGGATAGCCCGGTGACCGAGGCGGTACTGCTCTGTCCGCAGCCAGAGTGGCAAGCGTCGATTGTCCCGCATCTTGCGGCATGGGGCATCAGGACAACCCTGATTACCCACCCCAAGGGATTCGATATGCCGCATCTGCCATTGATCCTGTTCGGCGGCCCGCGCGTCTGGAGCGTCGCCGATGAAGACCGGATACGCGCCCGTGCGGCCCGGGTGATCGATGTGCTGGAAGACGGTCCGCGGTCCCCGGTGAGCGAAGCGCATCGCATCATCGTGTCTTGCTATGCGCTCGACAGCTTGAGGATGGCTCTGTCCATGGCACCGGTCAATGGCGGCGCCGCCAAAGCGCAAGCGGCAGGCATGGAGGGCCGGGAAGACAACGCGGCCGCAACGGTGCGCGTGCTGGTGGTGGAAGACCATCGCGTCAATCTGAGCCTGATTCATGACCAGCTGGAAACACTCGGCTACAGCATCAGCCTGGCGGACAAGGCGGTCGATGGACTGGCGCTGTTCGACCAAAACAGTTACGACATCGTATTGACCGACCTGGGGATGGCCGGCATGGATGGCTATGCCTTTGCAAAAATCCTGCGCAGCCGGGGCGCCAGACTGCCGATCATCGCAATCACGGCGCACGCTTCACGAGACGAATACCTGCGCTGCAAGGATGCCGGCATCGACGATATTCTGCTCAAACCGATGTCGTTGGGCGAGATAGAAAAAACGGTGCGCAAGCATCTGTTGCTGCAACCGGCGGCAGGCACAGGCGCCGCGCACGCCGCCGGCGACCGCAAAGAACCTTTATCCGAAGAATTGCACCGGATATTGCAAGACAGCAGCCGGCAATCGCTGGAAGGTATCCGGAAGGCGCTGGCCGATGGCGAGGCGGTTGTCGTACTGGAGCAGTTGCACTCGATCAAAGGCGCCTTTGCGATGCAGCGGCAGGCGCCAATCGTTGCCATGTGCAGCGCGCTGGAACATCTGGCCAAGGCTGGCGACCTTCCCGCCGTGCAGGCGGGGCTCCCCGAGCTGGCCGCGCTGATTCAAGCCTCTTTGCAAAGGCTGGGCCGGCACTGATGGGGCGCCGGGGAAAAGGCGCCCATGAAAAAAAGCCGTCACACGTGGACGGCTTCCGGCTGTGGCGCAAACGCTTGGAGAAGGCTTACCAGGCGTAGCGATATCCGAAGTTGATGCCCCACGGCTCGGATACTTTCGGCCCCTTTGCGGTTTCCAGGTCGACATACAGGCGGCTGTTCCGACCCAACTCCGCGGCTACGCCGAAGCCGCCTTCAACGCGCGAACCGCCCAGGTCGGAACGGAAAGCATGGCCGTTGCTGCGGACCTGATCGACGCCGTCGAATTCATGGACGCCGGACAGCTTCACATACGGCTGGACCAGATGGCCGCTGGCGGTCTTTATCTTCTTGCCGACGACCGCGCCGAAACGGGTCTGGATCGATTGCGAATGATCGACTTCGAATTGCAGGCCATTGCTGGCGGAATAATCCTTGCCCTTGATCCACAAGGTGGTCAACTGCATCTGCGGTTCCACGAACCAGCCCTTGTCCAGTTCGATATGGCGGCCGAGTTCGACCGACATGCCAATACCCGGCGTGCTGTAGCTGCCGGTGACATGGCTGCCGTCGGTGCTGAGGGTGTCGAAGCTGTTCTTGAACAGATTCAGCTTGCCCAGCATATCCACGTAAATCCCGTCATTGCCGATCCAGGTCGCATACGCGCCGACGTGGTAGCTGTCGGTCTCGCCGGTGCTGCTTCCGGAGAGATGCCGGTTGCCGGTAGACAGGCCCGCCATGCCGCCCACATACCAGCGGCCGTTGTCTTGCCTGAAGCTGGTATCGGCGCCGAACTGCGTGCCGTACAGACGCTGGTCGAAAGCGCTGCCGACCTTGTTGTCGACGTTTTGTTGCTTGGCAAACGTACGGGCCCATACCCCGCCTTCATCTTTGCCCAGACGCAGTTCGCCCAGACGTTTGACCAGCGAATTCATTTCCGTGAACCAGGTCAGCTGGCTGGTCGGCGCCGTATTGATCCCGGCGTCGGCGGCGGTGGAGATGCGTCCGGTGTTGACCAGATACTGGTCGGTGCCGCGTCCGCCGACCTGATCGCCGCTTTCCAGCGAATACTGGTACGTGCCGACATCGACCACGCCACCGGTATTGGACAGGTTGAACCTGGCGTCGCCGCCTTCGGTCTGGACCACCATCAGATGCTGGCCCGCGGCACTTGGTTCGGCGCCGCTGTTGTGCATCAGGATCTGATGCGAACCGCTGGCCGTGCCTTCCACTTTCAGCAAGTCGCCTTGCAGGGCTGCGACATCGCTGTTCATTTCGAAGGTGCCGTTTCCGCTCAGATCGCCGCTGACGGTCAGCGTCTTGAAGCCGCCGTCCGATTTGAAGCCGACCACGCTGTCGTTGATGTCCAGCGCGCCTACCGTCGAGTCTTTGGTCATCGTCCACCGGCTGCCGCCGGACATCGACAATTGCTTCACGGCGCCATCCGTCGCGCCTTGCCAATGCGAGGCGTTGCTCAATGAAACATTGGTCACCGCAGAAAAAGTGTCGGCCTTGGAGACGATATCGCCTTCCGCGTACACGCCGCCATCCATGCTCAGGTTGATGGGCGCCACATCATTGCCGACCAGCAGCAAAGTACCGCTGCCGCCGATGACTTGCGCGCCGTTCTTCAGCGCGATGGCAGCGCCCGCGGCGCCTCCCGCGCCTGTCAGGCCATAGACTTCGATCGCATTGCCTTGTGCGCTCACCAGCGAGCCGCCATCGATGTTGAGCGTGCTGGCTCCCGTCAAACCTGCTCCAATCGCGTTGGCGCCTTCGGTACGCACCTGCGTGTTCTGCAGATTGATCTTGCCGTTAAAGAGGTACAGCCCATTGCTGTTGGCGCCGGTGGTCAGTACCGTGCTGTTGCTGGCGCTGATAACGCTGTCGTACAGGGCGGCCAGTCCGTAGCTCCTGTTGCCGCTGGAGCGGATATCGGACTGGTTCACCGTGATATTCGCATGATTGGTAGTAACTACGGCGCCACTACTGAAGTTGCCGCTGGTCTCGATCAGGCTGTTCTGTATGCTCATGCCGGCATAGGTGTCTGCCTGGACGCCGACTGCATAAGTTCCTGAGGTAGAGACATGGCTATCGATCAGATTCACGTTGCTGCCGGTATTTTGCGTATAAACGCCGGTTGCGCTGATGCCGGAAGTACTGATGGCGACGCGCGTGGCGTTGACTGTCGCGCCGCCGCTCTCGTAGATGCCGTACGCGCCGTTGCCGGTAGTGGCGATGGTGGTGTCGGCCAGATCTGCCTGAACGCCGCTGGCGGTGGTGCCGTATTGGTCGTCCTCGATGCGCAGGCGATTGTCGGCCCCGGCTTCTGCCGATGCGGCCGAACCGACCGAGGGCAAGCCGCCGAAAGTGGATAAGACGGCGACGGTCAGCAATTTCTTCTGAAAAATATTCACGGTTCACTACCTTGAAATGATTTGCCTGATGGCGAGCGGCAATCATTTCAAAGTTCGCGACAGCGGAATATGGGAGCAGTACCAATGCTCGGTGGCGAATCATAGGACTGGTACTAAATGGTGCTTGGCACCGTGAATGCCTGCTACTCCAGGAGCGCGAAGGCATTGCCAAAACGGCATTCTCCAAATAGTGAATCCTAAATGGAAAAAAGCGGGGAAAATGCGGGAAAACGCTGGGGAAATACTGGAAAGCTGGCCTGCCCTAAGGGAATCGAACCCCTAACCTACGGCTTAGAAGGCCGTTGCTCTATCCGGTTGAGCTAAGGGCAGAGATGCAAGCCGTTTCTGCAGTCACGTTTCCGATGAGGCCGGAAAGCAGGTCGAAACGATTGCGGAAAAGAAAACGGGCTGTCGCAAGACAGCCCGTTTTGATGAGTGGTCGGAGTACAAGGATTCGAACCTTGGACCCCCTGGTCCCAAACCAGGTGCGCTACCGGGCTGCGCTACACTCCGAGAAGCGAGATAATAGCAGCATCTTCCCATCCAGGTCAACTTGCCTTGGCGGAAATGTTTGCGGCGAGGCGTTCAGGCTGCCTCGGCCGCATCTGCGACCCTGATCTCAACCAGCAATTTCTTGATCTCCGGCACGCATGAGCCGCAGTTGCCGCCGGCCTTCAGGCAAGCCGTGACTTCTCCCACTTCTTTCAGGCCCTTGCCGCGGATGGCGTCGCAGATCGTGTTGCGGCCCACGCCGAAGCAGGAGCATACCGTCGGCCCGGCGTCGGCGCCTTTTTCGATCGGTTGCCCCACCAGCAGGCCGACGCGGTCGGCTTCTGCCAGCCGTTCTTTGGCGAACAGGCCGGCCAGCCATGAGCGCGAGGGCAGGTCGGGGCGGGGCGACATGAAAAGGCACATGTCGATGCGGTCGTCCACCACGTGCACCGCGCGGTAGGTGCCGTCGGTCCGGTCTTCGTATTCCAGCCAGTCGGCTTCGGGATCGTCCACGCCCAGCAGCTTGCGCGCCCATGCCGCATGGTCCGCGATGTTGTTGCGACCGGCCAGCTCGAAGCGCGTGAAGTCGCGGCCCTGCACGCGCGTCCAGTGCGTGATGTCGTCCAGCGCCAGGTCGTGCCGGGTCAGGATGAAGCCATGCCATGAGACGCGGAACTCCTCGATCGCCACCGGCGTGTGCTTGAACTCCGGCTCGCCCGAGACCGGGTCGACCACAGGGTTGACCAGCGCGCCCACGCGCGCATCCGAGGCCGACTGGTTGTTCCAGTGGATCGGCACGAACACGCTGCCGCGCGGGATGCCGCCGCCGTGCTGCACGCGCGCCACCATCGCGCCCCAGCGGCTGGAAATGCGCGCCAGTCCGCCTTCGCGCACGCCGTACAGCAGCGCATCCTGCGGATGGATGTCGATGAAGGATTCCGGGATGTGGTTGGCCAGCGTGGCCGACTTGCCGGTGCGCGTCATGGTGTGCCAGTGGTCGCGCACGCGGCCGGTGTTGAGCACCAGCGGGAACGCATCGCAGGTCTGGTGGGCCGGCTGGCGCGGGGCGGTCGCCACGAAGCGCGCGCGGCCGTCGGGATGCGTGAAGCGCAGGTCTTCCAGCACGCGCGCGGCGCCGGCCACGCTGCCGTCGGACAGGCGCTGCACCGGCCACTGGATCGGTTGCAGGGCGTCGTACTGCGGCTTGTCGAGACCGGCCAGGCCCGCCAGGTTGAATACGCGGCGGCACTTGGCGACGCCGCCGACAGCCGTCTCGGGCTCGCCGTTGCGGTGCGCCGACAGGCGCGCGTGTTCGTCGAAGATGGCATGCGGACCGTCGAAGTCGAAGCCCTCGAAGCCCATGCGCCGGGCCACGTCGCAGATGATCTCCCAGTCCGCCCGCGCCTCGCCCGGCGCCGAGAGGAAGCCGCGCTGGCGCGAGATGCGGCGCTCCGAATTGGTGACCGTGCCATCCTTCTCGCCCCAGCCCAGCGCCGGTAGCAGCACATGGGCGAAGGCGTTGGTATCGGTCTTTTCGATGATGTCGGAAGACACCACCAGTTCGCATTTCTCCAGCGCGCGTTGGACCAGGTCGGCGTCCGGCAGGCTGACCATCGGATTGGTGGCCATCACCCAGACCGCCTTCACGCGCCCGTCCTCGATCGCGCGGAACAGGTCGACCGCCTTGTAGCCCGGCTGGTCGGCGATGCGCGGCGAAGCCCAGAAACCCTGCACGATCTCGCGGTGCACGGCGTTGTCCAGGTCCATGTGCGCGGCCAGCATGTTGGCCAGGCCGCCGACTTCGCGCCCGCCCATCGCGTTGGGCTGGCCGGTGATCGAAAACGGCCCCATGCCCGGTCGGCCGATGCGGCCGGTGATCAGGTGGCAGTTGATGATGCTGTTGACCTTGTCGGTGCCGGCCGAGGATTGGTTTACGCCCATCGAGAAACCGGTGACAACTTTCTCGGTCGCGGCGAAGGCTTCGTAGAAGGCCAGCAGGTCTTTCAGGTCGACCTTGCAGATGCGCGCCACGGTGGCGGGATCGGCGCAGTCGGCGTCGGCTACCGCCAGCGCCTCGTTGAAGCCGTTGGTGTGGGCTTCGATAAAGGCGTTGTTGCGCGCGCCGCGATGCGCCAGGTAGCTCAGCAGGCCGTTGAACAGCCAGACGTCGGTGCCGGCCTTGACCGGCAGGTGCAGGTCGGCCAGCTCGCAAGTGGCGGTGCGGCGCGGGTCGATTACCACCAGCCTGGCGTGCGGCCGGGTTTCCTTGATCCGGGCGATGCGCTGGAACAGGATCGGGTGGCACCACGCCGCGTTGGAGCCGACCAGCACCACTAGGTCGGCCAGTTCCAGGTCTTCATAGGCCAGCGGCACCAGGTCTTCGCCGAAGGCGCGCTTGTGGCCGGCTACCGCCGACGACATGCACAGGCGCGAATTGGTGTCGATGTTGGCGCTGCCGATGTAGCCCTTCATCAGCTTGTTGGCGATGTAGTAGTCCTCGGTCAGCAGTTGGCCGGAGACATACAGCGCCACCGCATCCGGGCCGTGCTCGGCGACGATGGACGACAGCTTGCCGGCCACGCTGTCCAGCGCCGCCTCCCAGGAGACGCGCTGCATGGCGCCGTTGCCGTCGCGCATCTTGGGATGGAGCAGGCGGCCGCCGAGGTCGAGCGTCTCGCCCAGCGCCGAACCCTTCACGCACAGGCGTCCCTTATTGGCCGGATGCAGCTCGTCGCCCTTGACGCCGATGCTCCCGTCCTGCTGCATCGAGGCCGAGACGCCGCAGCCCACGCCGCAATAGGGGCAGGTGGTCTGGACGGTGGAGACGGCGATGGCGATCGGGGTTTGGGACAGGTTCACGTATGGGTTCCTTTGAAACTAGGCAGCCTTCTGGCACATCGCTTGCCCGAACGGCAGCTCGCGCCGGAAGGCGGAAATGTCGCGCCCGCTCTGGATCAGGTCGAAATACCACGGGCCGTCCTTGACGTCGCCGTACAGCACCGCGCCCACCAGCCGGTTGCCGCGCAGCACCAGGCGCTTGTAGACGCCGCGCCGCGGGTCGCGCAGCACTAGGTCTTCGGTATCGTCGGCGCCGATGAAGTCGCCTGCCGAATAGAGATCCACGCCGGTCACCTTGAGCTTGGTGGCGGTGGCTTGCTGCACGTAACGGCGATGGCCTGCGCCGGCCAGGTGCGCGCCGGCCACGCGCGCCTGATCCCAGATCGGCGCCACCAGGCCGAAGGTGGCACGGCGATGCTGCACGCACTCGCCCACGGCGTAGATGCGCGGATCGTAGGTCTGCAGCGTGTCGTCGACGATGATGGCGCGCTCGCAATGCAGGCCGGCCGTTTTGGCCAGCGCGATATTGGGGCGCACGCCGGCGGTCATCACCACCAGGTCGGCCGGGATCTCGCTGCCGTCCTTGAAGCGCACCGCGCTCACGCGATCCGGGCCGACGATCCCGGCGGTGTCGGCATTGAGCAGGAAGCGCAGGCCCCGGGCCTCCAGCGCCTTCTTCAGCAGCTCGGCGGCCGGCTTGTCCAGTTGCTGGTTCATCAGCGTGTCGGTGACGTGCACTACGGTCACCTCCATGCCCTGGCGCATCAGGCCGTTGGCGGCCTCCAGCCCCAGCAGCCCGCCGCCGATCACCACCGCGTGGCGATGCTTGCGCGCCGCCGCCAGCATGGCGTCGACATCCTGGATGTCGCGGAAGGCGATCACGCCCGGCAGTTCATGGCCCGGCACCGGGATGATGAACGGGGTGGAGCCGGTGGCTAGCAGCAGCCGGTCGTACTGCACCTCGATGCCACTCTTGGCGCGCACCACGCGGCGGCGGCGGTCGATGTGTTCGACCGGGTCGCCGGCGTGCAGCGTGATGCCGTTCTGCGCATACCACTCGCGCGTGTTGAGCATGATGTCGTCGATGCTCTTGTCGCCGGCCAGCACCGGCGAGAGCATGATGCGGTTGTAGTTGCCGTGCGGCTCGGCGCCGAACACGGTGATGTCGTACAGTTCCGGCGCCAGCTTGAGCAACTCCTCGACCGTGCGCATGCCGGCCATGCCATTGCCGATGACGACCAGCGCCGGCTTGCCATCCTTGTTGGCCGGGGTCTCCATGTCAGGCGCCGATCCAGACGCGGCCGGCCTCGATGCGGGCCGGCCATGCGGTGACAGAATTGGCAGGCTCTTCCAGGCACTCGCCGGTCTGCAGGTCGAAGTGCTGCTTGTAGATCGGCGAGGCCACCACGATGCGCTCCCCCAGGTTGCCCACCAGGCCGCGCGAAAGCACCGACGCCTCCGCGTTCGGGTCGTAGTTGCCGATGGCGAACACGCGCGCTTCCTTGCCGCCGCCGCTGGTGTCGATCACGTGGAATACTGCCACCTGCTCGCCGTCGATGAGGGCGCACACGCCGGTGTTGGGCACGATGTCCGCGAGGTCGCAGACCGGGATCCAGTGCTTGATTTGTTGGTCGCTGTGCATTTTCTTGCTCCTTGTTGGCGTTGGTGCGTCTTCGATACGCCGCGTTGCGGCTACTCAGCCCGAACGGATCTCAATGCACGGAAAACCGTTCGGACTGAGTAGCGGCGCAGCCGTCCTTCGACAAGCTCAGGACAGGCTGTATCGAAGGCGTGGTTACCGTTTCATCAGATCAGGCAATTTCCGCCACCACCGGAATCTCCAGCAGCTTCTTTTCCGCCATCGTGGCCGGGCGGATCTGGCCGCGTTCCTCGACGAACCGGATGTTGCCGTCGGCCGCTTTGCTGTTGACGAAGTGGCGGAAACGCTTGCGGGTTTCCGGATCCGTCACGGCCTTTTTCCATTCGCATTCGTAGGTGTCGACCACGTGCTGCATCTCGGCTTCCAGTTCTGCGGCGATGCCCAGCTTGTCGTCGATGACCACGCTCTTGACGTAATCGATGCCGCCTTCCAGGTTCTCGCGCCAGGTGCTGGTGCGTTGCAGGCGGTCCGCGGTGCGCACGTAGAACATCAGGAAGCGATCGACGTAGCGCACCAGGGTTTCCTCATCGAGGTCGGAGGCGATCAGTTCGGCGTGGCGCGGCTTCATGCCGCCGTTGCCGCATACGTACAGGTTCCAGCCTTTTTCGGTGGCGATGATGCCCACGTCCTTGCCCTGCGCCTCGGCGCATTCGCGGGTGCAGCCGGAGACGCCGAACTTGATCTTGTGCGGAGAACGCAGGCCCTTGTAGCGGTTTTCCAGGCGCACCGCGAAGCCGACGCTGTCGCCCACGCCATAGCGGCACCAGGTCGAACCGACGCAGGACTTCACCGTGCGCAGCGACTTGCCGTAGGCATGGCCGGTCTCGAAGCCGGCGGCGATCAGCTCTTCCCAGATGTCGGGCAACTGGTCCACGCGCGCGCCGAACAGGTCGACCCGCTGGCCGCCGGTGATCTTGGTGTACAGGCCATACTTCTTGGCGATCTGGCCGACCGCGATCAGGCCGTCGGGCGTCACTTCGCCGCCGGCCATGCGCGGCACCACCGAGTAGGTGCCGTCCTTCTGGATGTTGCCGAGGAAGTAGTCGTTGGAGTCCTGCAGGCTGGCATGTTCCTTCTTCAGCACGAACTCGTTCCAGACCGATGCCAGCACGCTGGCGGCAAGCGGCTTGCAGATGTCGCAACCGAGGCCCTTGCCGTGTTTTTCCAGCAGGGCGTCGAAGCTCCGGATCTGGCCCACGCGCACCAGGTGGTAGATCTCCTGGCGCGAGTAGGGGAAGTGTTCGCAGACATGGTTGTTGACGGCCAGGCCCTGCTTTTTCATCTCGGCCTTCATCACCTGCGTCACCAGCGGCACGCAGCCGCCGCAGGTGGCGCCGGCCTTGGTGCAGGCCTTCAGTTCGCCGATGGTGACGGCGCCCGCGGCGACTGCCGCGCACAACTGGCCCTTGGAGACGTTGTTGCAGGAGCAGATCTGCGCCGACTCGGGCAGCGCATCCACGCCCAGGCCCGGTTTGGCCGTGCCGTCGGATTGCGGCAGGATCAGGAACTCCGGCGACTCCGGCAGCTCGATCTTGTTCAACATCATCTGCAGCAGCGTGCCGTACTCGGCGGCGTCGCCCACCATCACCGCGCCCAGCAGGTGCTTGCCGGATTCGGAGATCACGATCTTCTTGTAGATCTGGCGGCGCTCGTCGGTGAACTGGAAGGAGCGGCTGCCGGCCTCCTTGCCGTGGGCGTCGCCGATGCTGGCCACGTCCACGCCCATCAGCTTCAGTTTGGTGCTCATGTCGGCGCCGTTGAAGGCCGGTACTTCGACCGCTTCATCCATGTGCGACAGCAGGTGCTTGGCGGCGGTGCGGGCCATGTCGTAGCCGGGCGCCACCAGGCCGAAGATGCGGCCGTTCCACAGCGCGCATTCGCCGATGGCGTAGACGCTCGGATCGGAAGTCAGGCAGCTGTTGTCGATCGCGATGCCGCCGCGGTCGCCCACTTTCAGGCCGGCTTCGCGCGCCAGTTCGTCGCGCGGGCGGATGCCGGCGGAGAACACGATCATGTCGGTTTCCAGGTGCGAGCCGTCTTCGAAATTCATACGGTGGGTGTGGTTCTTGCCGTCCACGATCTCCACGGTGTTCTTTTGCGTATGCGCGGTCACGCCCAGCTCTTCGATCTTGCGGCGCAGGATGCGGCCGCCGCTGTCGTCGACCTGCACCGCCATCAGGCGCGGCGCGAACTCCACCACATGCGTTTGAAGTTCCATGTCGCGCAGCGCCTTGGCGCATTCCAGACCCAGCAGGCCGCCGCCGATGACCACGCCGCTGGTGGAGCGCCTGCCGCATTCGAGCATCGCTTCCAGGTCTTCGATGGTGCGGTAGACGAAGCAATCGCGGCGCTGGTTACCGGCCACCGTCGGCACAAAAGGGTAGGAGCCCGTCGCCAGGATCAGCTTGTCGTAGGCCAGTGTCTGTTCCACGCCGCCGATATTGACCAGCACTGTCCTGGCCACGCAGTCGATGCGCTGGGCCTTGGCGTTGAGCCTGAGGTCGAACTGCACCGGGCTCTTGCCGGCGTCGAAGAAGCCCGGCGCCACCAGCGACAGGTCGTCGGCGCTCTTGCCGGCGAAGAATTCGGACAGGTGCACGCGGTCGTAGGCCGGGCGCGGCTCTTCGCACAGGATGGTGACCTTGAGGCCGGGCGCGCCGCTCTCGGCCAGGCATTCCAGGAACTTGTGGCCGACCATGCCGTGGCCGATGACGATGATGTTCATGCTCATGTTGGGTTGCTCCTCAGGCTGCAGCCTTGTTGTCGACCAGTACCGGTTCGTCGTTCTTGTCCGATGCCGTGAAGCGCACCGCCACCGCGCACAGCGCCGAAATGGCGACCAGCACGCCCAGCATCGACAGCGTCTGTTGCGTATTGCCGATGCCTTTCATCAGGAAGCCGGCCGCCACCGCCCCGACGTTGCCGCCGGCGCCGATGATGCCGGCCACGCCGCCCAGGGCGCGGCGGTCGATGAAGGGCACCAGCGCGTAGGTGGCGCCGCAGGCCATGTGGGTGAACAGGCCGAAGCACAGCATGGCCACTACCGCGCCGGCCACGCTGCCGGCATGGGCGAACCACAGCAGGCCCAGGCCTTCGCCCAGCATCATCGCGAACAGCAGCGTGGCGCGGCGGTTCAGGCCGCCAGCCAGCGCCACCTTGTCGGAGATAAAGCCGCCCAGCGCGCGGGCGAACAGCGCCAGCAGGCCGAAGCTGGCGGCGGCCATGCCTGCGGCCTCGAACGACAGCTGGAAATGCTCGACGTAATAGATGGCGGCGATGTTGTGGATGAAGATCTCCACGCCGAAGCAGGCGCCGTAGGTGACGAACAGCATCCACACGCGGTAGTTGCCGGCGGCGGTGCGGAAGCTGGCCCAGCCGCCTTTTTTGCCGCTTTCGATATTCACGCCGGCGGCGCGCAATGCATCGAAATTGCCTTCCGGGCAATCCTGGGTGTAGCGCCAGTAGAGCGCGGCCATGATCAGCATGAGCAGGCCCGGCACCAGCAGCGCCACGCGCCAGCCCCAGCCGTGCGACACGCCCAGCATCAGCAGCGCCGCCACCAGCAGCGGCATCACGGCCTGCGCCACGCCGCCGCCGGCATTGCCCCAGCCGGCGGTGGCCGCGTTGGCGGTGCCCACCACATTGGGGGCGAACATCACCGAGGTGTGGTACTGCGTGATCACGAAACTGGCGCCCACCGCGCCGATCAGCAGGCGGAAGAACAGGAAACTCTCATAGCTCTGCGCGAAGGCCACGCCGATGACCGGCACCGCGCCCGCCAGCAACAGCCCGGTGTAGGCCTTGCGCGGCCCGAAGCGGTCGCACATCGGGCCGATCACCAGGCGCACCAGGATGGTCACGGCCACGGCGGCGATGTTGATGTTGGCGATCTGGCCGGCGCTGAGGTGGAACTCGCCCTTGATCAACGGCATCAGTGGCGCGCAGGCGAACCAGGCGAAAAAGCAGACGAAGAAAGCCATCCAGGTCAGATGGAAGGCGCGCATCTGGGGCGTGCCCAGCGAAAACAACGCGATACGGTTTGCTTTGCTCATGTTTGATCCCTAAAAGCAAAATGGCGCCCGCTCAAGCCCGGGCATTGCCTCGGGTCAAGCGGACGCCATTGTCCTTGTGCGCTGCGGATCCATCGTTAGACCAGCATCAGAAATTGGTGGGATCGCCTTTGATCCTGAACGGGTTAATGCAAAGCCCGTGCCAGCGCCATCAATCGGCCGGAAAACGCCGCCGGATGGGGTTTTACAGAGCAGGGAGAGGAGGGCGGGACGGCGCGCGGAAACACCGGCGGGGACGGATATATATCATCGCGTGATGTATTGCAGTGCATGCTGCGCGCAAATGGTGCGGTGCATTGAATCGTTTTGGGCGGGAGGCAGGCGTTTAGCGCGGCTGAAAGGCGATGATCCCCATCCCTGCCAGCGCCACGGCGACGCCGGCCGCGTCCCAGGCCGATGGGCGGATGCCGTCCACCAGCCACAGCCAGGCGATCGCTGCCGCGATGTACATGCCGCCATAGGCGGCATACACGCGTCCCGAGGCCGCATCGTGCAAGGTCAGCAGCCAGGCGAACAAGGCCAGGCTGGCGGCGGCCGGCAGCAGCAGCCAGGCGGAGCGGTCTTGCTTGAGCCACAGGTAAGGGAGGTAGCAGCCGACGATTTCGGCCAGGGCGGTGCAGAGGTATAGAAACAGGGTTTTCATTGCGGTCGTTTTCCCGTATCCGGCCGGGGCGCCATCAATCTTCTTCGCGCGCGGCGATGGCGGCGCGCTCGTGGTCGGCTTTTTTCATCCAGCGGCGGTGGAGGACATTCTCGATTCGGCGTCCGACGGTAAACAGCAGCAGCACCAGCACGGTGGCCATCAGCGCCACTTTCCACCAACCGATGCCGCACACGATGCCCACCGCCGCCGTGACCCAGATCGAAGCCGCCGTGGTCAGGCCGCGCACTTTCTCGGACGCCTGTTCATGGATGATCACGCCGGCGCCGAGAAAGCCGATGCCGGTGATCACGCCCTGGATGGCGCGGCTGACCGCATCGTGGCTGTAGCCGTCGGCCGTGAGCGCGAAGTTCATGCTGGCCATGGTCGCCAGCGCCGAGCCCAGCGCCACCAGGCCAAGCGTCTTCATGCCGGTGGGCTTGCCGCGCAGGTTGCGGTCGATGCCGATGGCGCAGCCGATCAGCATGGCGATGAGCAGGCGCAGGAAAATCTCGAAGTGGTCGCTCATGGTATCGGCCTGTGGATGTCTGCTAAATAAGTTGCGTCGCTGTTTGTATGCATGCGTGCATGCATGTCATGGATTGGCCAGGCACGCCCCGGCCGTTCCTGGCGATTGTCGGGCGTTCAGATTTTAGTGTCTTTTTTGACCTTGCCCCGGATTTTTCTCCGCGACTGGGCCCAATGGGAGTTGAGGCCGCTGGTGATCAAGGCATCCTCTCGACAGCGGCGTACGGCGCCGCACCGATGTCCTGAAGGTGCTGGCGCCGGCCAGGAAGAACGCCAAGCGGATATTGCGGTGGCGCCATGGAAAACGCCGCTACGAATGACTTCGTAGCGGCGTTTTCCTTTGCCGGTTCAGCGATCGGTTCAGCTTTTTGGGCGCGGGGAGGCCTCCCTGGGCTTGACCTCTTCATTGGCCGCATCCTCGACCGATTGCCGGTAGCGGGCGGAGTTTTCGCGATTGATCTGGTATTGCGCTTCGGCATGGTCATAGGCCAATTGCTCCGCCGGCGACCTGCCGCAACCGCTGATTGCCGCTGCACAGGCGGCCACAATCAAGAACTGACGCATCGTTATCTCCGTTATCGTTTTTATTGCTTTCGGGGAAGAATACTCTTTTTGTTTCCAAGCGGCAAATATGTGCCAATTTGGGATGCTGCTCCCTTGATCTGGCAGGGGAAGTCGTATTTTTTGGGCATTGGGAGGCATCCCCGCAATGGCATAATTGGCCGATGCCCTCATGCGGGGGACGTATGTGCCAAAGAAAATTCCAACAACCCATTGGCTTGCCTGGAGGGGAAATGAACAAGTTTTTTTGCGTGTCAGGGGCGGCGCTGCTGCTCTTGTCGGGATGTGCATCAATGCGCGGCGCGGAGCAGCCTGTTGGCGAGGCGGCTTGCCACAAGACGGACGAGCGGGAAATCGCGGCCTTGTTTGACCGCTGGAACGCTTCGCTGCAAACCAACGACCCTAAAGCGGTGGCAGCCAACTATGCGGAGGACGCCATCCTGCTGCCGACGGTATCGAGCAAGCCGAGACTGACAACGGCCGAGCGCATCGATTACTTCGAACACTTCCTGCAGAATAAACCGGTCGGCGCAATCGACATGCGCCGCATCTATATCGGTTGCAATACTGCGGTGGATGCCGGCCTCTATACGTTCGCGCTCAAAGCCAGGTCGGTCGACGTGCATGCGCGCTATACCTATACCTATCGCTGGGACGGCCGGCAATGGCTGATTACCAGCCATCACTCCTCGGTATTGCCGCCATCGCCGTAATTGCATGTCCGGCGCCGGATCTTTTTCGATGCGGCTCATCGGTCTGTTGCCAGGCGGAGCGGCGAGCCAGCTGGATAGAAACTTTTTCCCATCAAGATGGTTAAGCGTCTGAACGGAGGCAACGATGACACGAGTTCGCGTTGAGGGCTTCAGCGTTTCGCTCGACGGATACGGCGCAGGTCCGGATCAAGACATTAACAATCCGCTCGGCGTTGGCGCGACGGAACTGCACCAGTGGCTCATTCCGACACGCACGTTCCAGCAGGCCTTGTTCGGCAAGGACGGAGGTACCGCCGGGGTTGACGATGATTTCGCGGCCCGAGGCTTTCACAATGTCGGCGCCTGGATCCTGGGGCGCAACATGTTCAGTCCCAATCGTGGAGACTGGCAGGGCACGAACTGGAAAGGCTGGTGGGGAGACAATCCACCGTATCACGTCCCGGTCTTCATCTTGACCCATTACGCTCGTCCTTCCATCGAGATGGCGGGCGGCACGACGTTCCACTTCATCACCGGAGGCATTCGCGAGGCGCTCGATCGTGCGTGCGCGGCGGCGGCCGGCATGGACGTGCGGATTGGCGGCGGGGCACACACGATCCGGCAGTATCTGCGCGAAGGCCTCATTGATGAACTGCATATTGCGATCTCGCCGGTCTTGCTCGGCCGGGGCGAGCCGCTGTTCGAAGGGATTGACTTGCCGGCCCTGGGATACGAATGCGTGGAATGCGTGGCGTCGGAGAAGGCCACCCATGTCGTCCTGCGGCGACAAGCGCGCGGGGACGGCTGATCATGCGTTGAAGGCGAAGGCCGAAAAGCTCACTCTATGTTTGATCCGATTTCGCCGATGCAGATCAATTTTTTGTCATGGCAAGTTCTCAGAAGTCCAGTTGTTCGCTAGTAATGCCAAGTGCTGCCGCGATCTTGGCGATCGTTGCCGGCCGAAGAGTCTCGCTGTTCTCTTGCTTGGCATAGGCAGGTTGAGAGATGCCGAGGCGTTGCGCAACTTCAGCCTGGGTCAGTTTGAGATGTTCGCGCCAGGCGCGCAGAGGTGTGGCGCCCTCGACGGTGGCGCCAATAACTTCATTTGGAATGAGATTCTTCTCTTTTTGATAGAGCCGCACATACTCATCGTATGGCAGCACAACGAAGGCCGGCTTACCGTCTGGCCCATTGATCATTTGGACGTTAGTAGATGCGTTCATCGCGTTTCCTCACTTCCTGAATTTCCTGAGAAAGTCGGCGATTTTCTCCTGTAAGAATTTCTTGAATTGACGGTACATCGGCCCCTCAATCGATATTTGCCTGGGCGCAAGAATACCTGCCAGATGTCAAGGCGTCATCTCATCACGTTTTTTTGTGGGGGAATTTGTGGGCAGAAATGAAGAACGGGCCCGTGAGGCCCGTTCTATATAGTGTCCTGGCGGAGGCTGTGAGATTCGAACTCACGGACGGGTCACCCCGTCGGCAGTTTTCAAGACTGCTGGTTTAAACCACTCACCCAAACCTCCTTGGCTGCGGATGCCTGCTGTGGGGCAGGCATCGCGAGGGGCGCATTATACATCACTTGCGCCGCGCCAAAACCTTTCCGGGGGCTGCAGCCTGTTCGCGTTTTCGCCGGGAGCCGGCCGCATGACCGTTGACGATGGCGGCCGGGCTGGCCGCTTGTCCGGGGAGTCTAAGCCGCGGCGCCATTTGCCGCATCCGGGATGCGGGAAGCATCGGCCCGCGGCAGGGATATCCTGATTTCCAGGCCATGCGGAACAATGTTGGCCACTTCCACCACGCCGCCGTGGCGTTGCGCAATCTGCCGCACCAGGTACAGGCCAAGACCGCTGCCCTTGGCCTTGGCCTTGGCGTGGCGTCCGCGCCGGAAGCGGGTGAACAGTTGCGCCAGTTCGTCTTCCGGCATGCCTTCTCCGTTGTCTCGCACGACGATATCTATCCATTCCAGCCGCTGGGCCGCGACCAGGCTGACCTGGGTTCCCGGGGCGGTATGGACGACGGCATTGGTCATCACATTGGCCAGCATCATCTGCAGCCATAACTCATCGCCGGCGACATGCAGGCCAGGGGCGGCGGGCTGGATCAGGAGCGAATGCTCCGCTGCCAGGCGCTGGGTGCGCTTGGCCGCATAGTCGATGATGTCCTGCAAGGGGATTGCCGGCTTCGGGAAAAAGGCACCGGACGATTCGAAACGTTCGATCACCAGGCATTGCTCGACGATGTCGATCAACTCGGCCACGGCGCGTTGCATTTGTTGCTGGCGTCGCGGATGCGCCGGTCCCGGGGCATGCAGCCCGGCTTCCAGGATGCCCAGCGGCGCGCCGAAATCGTGGGAGACGGTCAGGAAAAACTGCCGCTGGCTTTCCCAGGCTTCCCTTTCGGTTTTCAGGGCTTCCGTCAGTTTGTCGTGCGCCACCGAAAGCTCTTGCTCGATGATGCGGCGCCGGGAAATCTCGCTTTCCAATGCCCGTGTGCGCTGCGCGACCTTGATTTCCAGGCTGTGTTCCGAATGCCGCAGATGCCTGACCAGGTCGTCTTGCGCGCGCTTGCGTTCTTCGCGCATCGTTTTGACTTGACGGATGACCGCCAGATTCATCAGGATGATGTGCAAATAGGTGGAGAACGGCAAGATGTTGCGCGATATGCTGTTGCCTTCGATCAGGCCGGCATTGTGGGCGATAAACACCGGCGCGCTGAGGATCTGGACCAGGAACGCGCCGAGATAATAATACGCGGCGGCTTCGCCTTTTCTGAGCAGCTTGTAGCTGATGATGCAGGTGAAGACAACCTGCGCAAAGTAGGTGGCCTGGATCAGCGGCGAGGCGATCTGGAACGCGCCGCTCACGGCGATGAACGAGGCGCCGATGGCCAGGATCCAGGAGATGTTGACGTAATCACGGAACAAGCGCGGGTAATGCTGGTCCGCGCGCGCCACGCGCAGCATTTCGGCGCCAAAGCCGATGCCTGAGGCCATGCCGATTCCCAGCAGCGGATGAAAAAGAGACAGCGGCAGCCATGTCGCGGCAAAGCCCATGCTAAGGGATTGCGTCAGCGCCGAGCCGAACACGTAAGCTGCGTACACCAGATAAAGGCGGGTGTTGAGATACAGGCCGAAGATGGCATTGGACAGGGCGGTGATAATCAGGCCGCCGAAGAAAATGCCGAACAGCAGGCCCTCCCAGAGTTTGGATGTCGCAAACGCCGGCGGCCGCCACAAGGTGGCGAACAGGGCGCGGGTGGTTTTGGTCTGGAGCAATACATACAGGTGCTGAGGCTCTTGCCGCTCCTCAAGGTCGAGGAAGAACGCCGGATTACGGTAGGCCAGGTCGCGCATGGCGGGGGCGACCTGGCTGCCGGCTTCTTTATAGGAGTAGGAACCATTCTTGTCTTTGCTGTAAAGCCGGACCGAATTCACATAGGGGGGGCCAAACTCCAGCCACCATTGCCCGCCGCCGCCATGCGCTACCGTCAAATCGATGCGCAACCATAGCGGACCGCCGAAACCGGCCGCCAGGTCTGCCGACAGGGGTTTGAATTGATCGCGATAGGCGGGCGCGTCCAGATCTTCCGGAGACAGCGTCCGGCCAGCCGGATCGAATACCGACATCATCCGCGTCAGGTCGATTTGCTGGATATCTTCGTTAAGGGCGGGGGCGGCGATTGCGGTCGGAAGACAAAAGGGGAGAAAAGAAAAAAACAACAACAGAAATAGTTTTTTTGGCACGTCTTTACATGAATTTTGTATTTGTGAATTTTTGTAAATTTTCAGGATTTTTTTTTCTGTATAAATAGAAAAAAATTCTTGTAATAAATAGAAAATATACATTGGTAAAGTTTCTAGTTTTTTGTTTGGTGAGAATGGCGGGGCACTTTACCACCTCTTTCTTAAATCGGCCCAGGCCGGATTTTTAGCAAGGAATCGAACTATTTCTTTCCCATAAACCGAACAGAAGGTTTGACGTGAACATTCTTGTTATCGAAGACCACTTAGATTGGCGCGATATGATGATCGAGCATCTTTCCGGTCACGGTTTGTCCGTGCGTGCAGGGGGGACACTGCGGGAGATGAAGGATGCTTTGCAGGAGCAGATGCCGAATATTCTGATCCTTGATCCAACATTGCCTGATGGCAATGCATTGCCCGAATTGGCCGACCTGCGCCAGCGGTTCCCGGCGATGGGCATCGTCGTCGTCACCGGCCGTATTCAATTGCAGGATCGGGTGCGCAGCCTGGGAAACGGCGCCGACTATTACCTCACCAAACCGCTCAAGTTGCCCGAATTGTCGGCCACCTTGACCGCGTTGTCGCGCCGCTTGAGGACCGGGCACGGAACAACCGCCGCGCCGGTCAAGGCCAGCTGGAAATTCGACCGCAAGACCGGCAACCTGACCGGCCCGGAAGGCATCACCCTTACATTCACCGATCGCGAAAGCCGGATCTTTTCGGCCTTGCTGGAAAGCCCGCATTTCCCGATCAGCAATACCCGTTTGCTGCAAACGCTGGGGGTATTGAGCGATCGGCTCGATACACATCGCGTCGATGCCCTGGTGTACCGGATTCGCCAGAAGTTGCGCGCCTTGCCAGGCGTGCCGATCGGCATCCGCAATATTTATAGCGAAGGATATATCTGTACGCACACCAACGCGATCGATTTCGTCCAGATCGCGGAATGAAAGGAGTGTTGGAGGAAAGGCTTTGCAGGTGTTTTTGGAGGGGGGGAGGTGGATTTCTGGCAACGCATGACAAGAAAAGCTAGGCGTGCCAGAAAAATGCCGCATCGCCGGCCCGCAGCACAGTTGCTGCGGCGCCGGAACCGATGCCACAACGCCAGTCGGACGCGGGCGCCGAGCCCGATGTGCATCCGGCATCACTTCGGGGGAGGAAGGCGAGGGGGAAAGATGTTCACTAATAAGTCAGATGCGCCATAAACCAAGAACAACGTAGTTCTGATCGAAAAAAACGAGGCGAGTTGAAAGGTATCGGAGGCCAGTCCTGACCGATAGGGGATAACTCGCGCCCGCGAATTGACAAGGGGTGACAATGAATCGCGCATTCCACACCATCTGGAGCCATGTCTCCGGTACCTGGGTAGTCGTATCCGAACTGACATCGGCCAAGGGCAAGCGCAATAGCGCAGGGCGCTGCGATGTTGGCGCATCAACGGGTGTCTCGACGGTTGTCACGGCCGACGATATCGAAGCATGGCAGTGGGTAACGCGCGCAGTGGCCTTGTCGGTGTCGCCGATTGCCCTGTCGCTGACGCTGTTCAATCCCACGCTGGTTTATGCGCAGGCCTCCAACAGCGGAAACAATACCGGTTTTGCGATAGGTAGTGCCACCACTGGAGGTCAGTGCGTTGCGATTGGCGGTTCAGGAACATTTAGTGCGGTTGCATCCTGCACAGGATCAGATTCCCTCGCAGTGGGCAATGGCGCCAGGTCAACCGCTCTTAATGCCATAGCGATCGGCAGTACGGCCAAGGCGAGCGGCAGCAACAGTACGGCGATCGGCTACGGTGCAACAACAACGGCTGGCAACGCAGTGGCGGTTGGCTTTAACTCGAGCGCCTCAGCGCAGGTTTCCTCTGCGCTGGGTACGGGCGCCCAAGCTGCCGGTACCGGAGCCACGGCCCTTGGCAACGACACAAAGGCGAGCGGCAACTACTCTTTTGCCGGCGGCGGCGGTAGTGGCGGCGCCAATGGCCTTGGCGCCCAGTCGCTGGGAACTGATTCGGTTGCGCTGGGCAGGGCGGTTGCCTATAACCAGTCCTCCATTGCGATCGGTGCGGCTTCTGTCGCGGGCGTTTCGGGGTCGGGTAGCGTCGTCAACGATGTCGCCATCGGTAATAACGCGCAGGCGACGGGCGGCAATTCCTTCGCGGCCGGTAGTGGCGCGCAGGCGACGAGCGGCAATTCCATCGCGGTCGGTAATGGCGCGAAGGCTTCCACCGGGCAAGCCGTGGCTCTCGGCGCCAATGCAATTGTCTCAGGTGGCGCCGGCGTGGCGGTTGGCAATAATACTGTCGCATCGGGGGCAGGGGCATCTGCTTTGGGTTATGCAGCTACTGCATCAGGCGTTTATGCGTTTGCGGGCGGTAATGCGACCGCTTATGGCGATCAAGGCATTGCCATCGGCAAGAGTGCCGTGGCCGGTGTCTCGGGATCAGCAACGACGATTACCAACGATGTCGCCATCGGCAATACGGCCCAGGCTACCGGCGGCAATTCCGTTGCTATAGGTAACAATACAAAGGCCTCGGGAGGGGGGACGAGTTTTGCGCAGAGCCGCAGCGACGGACTTGGCTACCCCACCAGTAATGCTTCCGGTGGAGGCACTCAGCTCAGTTATTACAGCATGGCGCAGGGAAATGGGGCTCAGGCGACCGGTGCCGGGGCAACTGCCATCGGATCCAGCAGCGTCGCCTCCGCATCGGCCGCACTCGCTCTTGGTCCAAGCGCTAACGCTACCGGTGTGATGACGACGGCGGTGGGGCCTGCCGCTTATGCTGCGGGCAATGCTGCGATCTCCGTCGGACGTATGGGCGTGGCCTCAGGTGATTTTTCTGTCACCATGGGGAACGTAGCGACCGCTACGGGAGTGGGCGGCGTCGCCATTGGCAATTCGGCAAGTGCATCGGGTGCCGGCGCGTTGGCACTCGGCTCCAGTCCGGCTGGCGGCTATGCCCAAGACACCACGACGAACACCCGCGCCTTCGGTCCGAATTCGATCGCCTTTGGTACCTCTGCCGTCGCCGGCGTGAGCGGATCGACGGCGATCGTCAACGATGTCGCCATCGGCAATACGGCCAAGGCGACCGGCGGCAATTCGGTCGCGATCGGCAATACCGCCGTCGCCAATTCGGCGGGCGCCGTGGCCATTGGCAATACCGCCACCGCCACCGGCGGCAAAGCGGTATCGATCGGCGTTGGCAATACCGCCAGCGGCAATGGCGCGGTCGCCATCGGCGACCCCAACAATGCGACCGGTACCGGCGCGGTGGCGATGGGCGCCGATAACACCGCCAACGGCCAGGGCGCTGTCGCGCTCGGCAATACCAACACGGCTACCGGCCAGGGCTCGGTCGCTTTGGGCAATGCCTCGCAGGCGCAGGCGGCCGGCAGCCTGGCGCTGGGTTCCAACGCGAGTGCCGCCAATGCCAACGATGTGGCGCTGGGCGCGGGCAGCGTGACAACGACTGCGGTCGGCACTGCCGGCGCCACCATCGGCGGCGTCAACTACGGCTTTGCCGGCGCCACGCCGGCCAGCACGGTCAGCGTCGGCGCCGGCGGCGCCGAGCGCACCATCACCAATGTCGCGGCCGGCCGCCTCAGCAACACCAGCACCGATGCGGTCAACGGCTCGCAACTGTTTGCGACCAATACCGCCATCAACAACATTGCCACGGGCGGCGCGGGCATCAAGTATTTCCACGCCAATTCGACCCTGGGCGACTCTGCGGCCACCGGCACGGATGCGATTGCCTCCGGTCCGCTGGCGGCGGCTTCCGGCGCCAGCGCTTCGGCCTACGGCAAGTCGGCCACCGCCTACGGCGACCAGAGCGTGGCGATCGGCAATGGCGCCGTGGCCGGGGTATCCGGTTCGCCGACCACCATCATCAACGACATCGCGCTGGGCAACGGTGCGAAAGCCACGGGCGGCAATACGTTTGCGGCCGGCCTGTCGGCGGCGGCATCCGGCGCGTCGTCGATTGCGCTGGGCAATACTGCCACCGCCAACGGATCCGGCGCGATTGCGCTGGGCCAGAATGCCACGGCCAGCCTGGCCAATTCGCTGGCGCTGGGCAACAATTCGACCACCACCGGCGGGGCTACCGCCAATACCACCGGCGGCGCGGCTTATGCCAGCAGCACCATCGGCGGCGTCACTTATAGCTATGGCGGCGGGCAAGCCGCGCCGGTCGGCGTGGTCAGCGTCGGTTCGGACGGCGGCGGCGTACGCCGGATCCAGAACGTGGCGACCGGCCTGGTCAGCGCCACCAGCACCGATGCCATCAACGGCAGCCAGTTGTATGCGGTGGCGCAGCAGGTTTCGGCGGCGGCGGCGTCGACCGTCAATTACTTCAATGCCAATTCCACCACCACCGGCGCCGGCAGCAATACCAAGGCCAACTCGGGCGCGACCGGCGCCGACGCGATTGCGATCGGCGTCAGCGCCGCTGCCTCCTCGGCCAACGATGTCGCGGTCGGCAAGACGGCCCAGGCCAGCGGCGGCAATTCCTTTGCGGCCGGCAATGCGTCCAAGGCCGCGGGGGCGTCGTCGGTGGCGTTTGGCGATACGGCAACCAGCTATAACGCCGGCGATATTTCGATCGGCCAGAATGCGGTCGCCGGCGTTGCCGCCGGCGCGGTCACCAACGATACCGCGATCGGCGCTTCGGCCAAGGCCACCGGCGGCAATTCATTCGCCGCCGGCGCCAGTGCGCAGGCCAGCGGCAGCCGCTCCTTCGCCGGCGGCGTCGGCGCGCTGGCTTCCGGGGCTTCCTCGACCGCGCTGGGCGACAGCGCCAATGCCTCCAACACCAATGCGGTGGCGATCGGCGCTTCCAGCGCGGCCTCCGGCATTGGCGCGGCGGCCTTCGGCTTGTCGGCGGCGGCTGCCGGGCAAAATTCGCTGGCGGCCGGCAATGCGGCCAGGACCTTCAACCTGGGCGACGTGGCACTGGGCCGCAATGCGGTGGCCGGCGTCTCCGGCGGCAGCGTGACCACCGATACCGCGGTCGGCAGCGGCACCACGGCCACCGGCGGCAATGCCTTTGCCGGCGGCAATGCGGCGACCGCATCCGGCGCCTCGTCGGTGGCCCTGGGCGATACTTCCCAAGCTACCAATGTCAATACGGTTGCACTGGGCCTCAATGCCAAGGCCAGCGGCCAGGGCGCGATTGCGGAAGGCGCCAATTCGCTCTCCAGCGGCACCTCGTCGATTGCGGTCGGCGTGAGCGCCAAGGCCAGCGCCAACAATACGACCGCGCTGGGCGGCAGCGCGACTGCCTCGGCCTTGTCGGCCACGGCCATCGGCGCCAGCACGCAGGCGCTGGCCAACAATGCCTTTGCCGGCGCCGCCGGTGCGATTGCCTATAACAGCGGCGACGTGGCCCTGGGCTTCAATTCGGTGGCCGGCATCTCCGCCGGCCCGGGCACCAACGATACCGCCATCGGCGCGACCGCCAAAGCGACCGGCGGCAGCGCGTTTGCCGGCGGCTTTGCGGCGCTGGCCTCGGGCGTGTCGTCGGTGGCGCTCGGCAATGCGGCGGCGGCATCCAGCACCGATACCATCGCCATCGGCGCCTCGTCGGTGTCTTCCGGCGTCTTCGCCGCCGCCATCGGCGCCAATTCGACCGCGTCCGGCAGCAATGCGTCGGCGCTGGGCGCCAATACGCAAGCGGTGGGCGACAATTCGCTGGCCGGCGGCAATAGCGCCATCGCCTATAACGCCGGGGATACCGCACTGGGCTATAACGCGGTGGCCGGCGTCTCCGGCTCCGGCACAGCGACCGACGATACGGCGGTCGGCTCCGGCGCCCAGGCTACCGGTGGCAAGTCCTTCGCCGGCGGCAATGCGGCTACGGCCAGCGGGGCCTCTTCGGTGGCCATCGGCGACGCTGCCAATGCGGTGACCGGCGGCGCGGTGGCCATTGGCCAGAATGCCACGGCCACCGGCGGCAAGTCGGTGTCGATCGGCGTGGGCAATACCGCCAACGGCGACGGCGCCGTCGCCATCGGCGACCCCAACAGCGCCACCGGTAACGGCGCCGTGGCAATGGGCCAGAACAATACCGCCAACGGCGTCGGCGCGCTGGCGCTGGGCAACAACAATACGGCCACCGGACAGGGCTCGCTGGCATTGGGCTACAGCTCGCAGGCGTCGAATCCCGGCAGCATCGCCCTGGGCGATACCGCCAAGGTATCGATCAACGGCGGTGTGGCGCTGGGTTCGGGTTCGGTGTCCGATCGCCCGATTACGCAAGGTTCGGGCACGGTGGCGACCGGCGCGGTGCCGTTCAATACCTCGGACCAGAACTTGCTGGGGGCGGTGTCGGTAGGTTCGTCCACCGCCTATCGCCAGATCACCAACGTGGCCGACGGTACCCAACCGCAAGACGCCGTGACCTTGCGGCAGTTGACCGGGGCGCTGACGGCGTTTGCGACCACCACCACCAAATATTTCCACGCCAACTCCACCGGGGCTGATTCCCTGCCGATGGGCGCCGACTCGATTGCGGTCGGTCCGAACACGGTGGTCAACGGCAATAACGGCGTGGGCATCGGTAACGGCGCGACAGTGCAGGCGGGTGCGCCGGGCGGCGTGGCCCTCGGCCAGACCGCCACCGCCGGCGCCGCCGATGCGCTGGCGCTGGGCAACGGCACGACGGCCAGCGGCAACCAGTCGGTCGCCCTGGGTTCCGGCGCCAACGTGAGCGGCGCCGGCAGCCTGGCGCTGGGTTCCGGCGCCAAGGCAAGCCATGACAACAGCATTGCGCTGGGCGCGGGTTCGCAAACGGCAGTCGGCGCGCAGACCAATTACGCCGCCTATGCATTGGCGGCGCCCCAGACCTCGGTGGGCGAAGTCAATGTCGGCAACCGCACCATCGGCGGCGTGGCGGCCGGCGTGACAAAATATTTCCATGCCAATTCAATATTGGCCGATAGCACGGCAAGCGGCACGGACAGCATTGCCATCGGCCCATTGTCGGTAGCCAGCGGCGTCGCCAGTTTTGCGGCAGGCAAGCAAGCGCAGGCGTTAGCGGACGGCGCGGTGGCGATCGGTCAAAATGCAACCGCCACCGGTGGCCAGGCGGTGTCGATCGGCGTCGGCAATACGGCTAGCGGCAATGGCGCGGTAGCCATCGGCGATCCGAACACGGCAACAGGTACCGGGGCGGTGGCGCTGGGTAACTACCAATACGGCCAACGGCCAGGGCGCTGTCGCCCTGGGCAACACCAACACGGCTACCGGCCAAGGTTCAGTGGCGTTGGGCAATGCATCGAAGGCAACGGTGGCGGGAGCACTGGCTTTTGGCGATACGGCGTTGGCCAATCAAGCCAATGCCATCGCGCTTGGCGCCAGCGCACAGGCGGTCAATGCCAACAGCGTGGCGCTGGGCGCCAATGCCAAGACCTCGGTCGGCGCCCAGACCGGCTATACCGCGTTTGCGCTGACGGCGCCGCAAAACTCGGTGGGCGAAGTGTCGGTCGGTTCGGCCGGCAATGAACGGACCATCACCAATGTGGCGGCCGGCATCAACGGCACCGATGCGGTCAACGTCAACCAATTGAGCGCGGTCAACAGCAAGTTCACGGCGCTGCAGCAGGATGCCTTGCTGTGGGATCCGGCGGCCAACGGAGGGGCGGGGGCCTTCAGCGCCAACCACCTGGGCGCTGGCCCTAACAAGATCACCAATGTGGCGCCCGGCGCGGTCAATTCGACCAGCACGGACGCCATCAACGGCAGCCAGCTGTTTGCCGTGGCCGGCGATATCAGCAACACCTACATCACCAACAACGGCAGCGGCATCAAGTATGTGCGCACCAACGACACGGCCGGCGCCGGCCTGACGGCCGACGATGCGCATGCCTCGGCGCTGGGATCGACGGCGGTCGGCTACAACGCTGCGGCCTCCGCCGCCGATGCGCTGGCCTTGGGACGCGATACGGTGGCCAACCAGGCCAACAGCGTGGCGCTGGGCGCCAACGCCAAGACCACGGTCGGCGCCCAGAGCAATTACACGGCCTATGCAATGACGCCGTTGCAAAACTCGGTGGGCGAAGTGTCGGTCGGTTCGGCCGGCGCCGAGCGCAAGCTGACCAATGTGGCGGCCGGCAGCGCCGACACCGATGCGGTCAACGTGGCGCAATTGAAGGCGGCAGATGCCAAGCTGGTCGCGGTGCAGCAGGATGCCTTGTTGTGGGACCCGGCGGCCAACGGAGGGGCGGGGGCCTTCAGCGCCAACCACCTGGGCGCCGGCCCCAACAAGATCACCAATGTGGCGGTCGGCGCGGTCAATGCGACCAGCACGGACGCCATCAACGGCAGCCAGCTGTTTGCCCTGGCCGGCGATATCAGCAACACCTACATCACCAACAACGGCAGCGGCATCAAGTATGTGCGCACCAACGACACGGCCGGCGCCGGCTTGCCGGCTGACGATGCGCATGCCTCGGCGCTGGGATCGACGGCGGTCGGCTACAACGCTACGGCGTCTGCCGCGAATGCGCTGGCCCTGGGGCGCGATACGGTGGCCAACCAGGCCAACAGCGTGGCGCTGGGCGCCAACGCAACAACCGCTGTCGGCGCGCAAACCAACTACGCCGCGTTTGCCTTGACGGCGCCGCAAAACTCGGTGGGTGAAGTGTCGGTCGGCTCGGCAGGCAATGAGCGGACTATCACCCATGTGGCGGCCGGCATCAGCGGCACCGATGCGGTCAACGTCAACCAGCTGGCGGCGGTGAACGCCAGGATCACCAGCGGCACGGTGGGTCCGTTCGTCTCCGACAGTTCGGTGACGACGACGCAGCCGGTGTCGTCGGGCGCCAATGCGTCGGCCGGCGGTTTCGGCGCGTCGGCCACCGGTGCGGCCTCGACCGTGATCGGCAACCAGGCGACCGATAACGCCGTGGCCAACTCGACGGTGCTGGGCCAGGGCGCCAGCATCGCGGCCGGCCTGAGCGGTTCCAACGTGGCGTTGGGCCAGGGTTCGAAGGTAGCGGCGGCGGCGGTGCCGACTGCCAGCGCCGTGATCAGCGGTACGACCTACAACTTTGCCGGCGCCAGCCCGGCCGGCGTGGTCAGCGTCGGGGCGGCCGGGGCCGAGCAGCAGATCACCAATGTGGCGGCAGGCCAGCTTTCATCCTCGTCCACCGATGCGGTCAACGGTTCGCAACTGTTCGCGACCAATACCGCGATCAATAACCTGAACACCGGCAAGGCCGGGCCCTTCGTTTCCGATGGCTCGGTGACGTCGATACAGCCGGTGTCGTCGGGGGCGAATGCCCTGGCCGGCGGCTTCGCCGCTTCAGCCACTGGCGCGGCGTCGGCGGTGTTGGGCAATGCGGCCACCGACAATGGCGTGGCCAACTCGACGGTGTTGGGCCAGGGCGCCAGCATCGGGGCCGGGATGACCGGTTCCAACGTGGCGCTGGGCCAGGGCTCGAAGGTGGCGGCGGCGGCGGTGCCGACCGGCAGCGTGGTGCTCAGCGGCACGACCTATAACTTTGCCGGCGCCAGCCCGGCCGGGGTGGTCAGCGTCGGCGCCGGCGGCGCCGAGCGGCAGATCACCAACGTCGCGGCGGGCCAGCTTTCGGCTACCTCGACCGATGCCGTCAACGGTTCGCAACTGTTCGCGACCAATACCGCGCTCAACAGCATCAACAACGGTGCGGGCGTCAAATATTTCCACGCCAATTCCATCCTGGCCGACAGTCAGGCGACGGGCCTTGACTCGACTGCAATGGGACCCAATGCGATTGCGGCCGGTGTCGCCGCCATCGCAGCGGGGCGTAACGCACAAGCGCAAACCGATGGCGCGATTGCAATCGGCGATGGCGCGATTGCGAAAGGCGGCAAAGCGATTTCCATCGGTGTCGGCAATACCGCCAATGGCGATGGCGCGGTGGCGATCGGCGATCCGAACGTGGTGAGCGGCACCGGTGCGGTCGGCCTGGGAGCCAATAACACCGTCACTGGAACTGGCGCTGTCGGCGTCGGCAATGCCAATACGGCGAACGGGGAAGGCGCCCTGGCGATCGGTAATACGAATACGGCCAGCGGCATCGGTGCGGCCGCACTGGGCAGCAACAATAACGCGACGGGCGATGGCTCCCTGGCCATCGGTATCAATAACAATGCCTCCGGCACGGGTTCCCTGGCGCTGGGCAACAACGTCGTGACCAGCGGAAATGACACGCTGGCATTGGGAACGAATGCGAAGGCCACGGCGCAAAGCGCGACGGCAGTTGGCAATAACGCGGTCGCAAGCGGCACGATCTCAACCGCTATCGGTAATAGCGCCTTGGCCAGCGCGGCCAACAGCACCGCGGTGGGCGAAGGTGCGCAGGCAACCAATGTCAGCACATCGGCGTTCGGTAATGCCGCAGTTGCGGGAGGCTTGTATTCGACGGCGATTGGTCGCGGCGCAAATACGTCGGGACAGTATGCGACCGCACTTGGCTTTGCATCCGAAGCCAGCGGCAGCGGCGGCGTGGCACTGGGTATTGGCGCGCTTGCCAATCAGGACCAGAGTGTGGCATTGGGGTCTCTGTCCAGCGCAACCAGAGGCGCCAACACCGGTTATACGGCCTTTGGCCTTTCTTCGGCGCAAACTTCGATTGGTGAAGTCGCCGTTGGCCGGTATCTCTTCACCGATCCCGACAACGGCACTGTTTATACGCAGGGCGAACGTCAGATCACAGGCGTCGCCGCAGGTAGCGCGCCAACCGATGCGGTGAACGTGAGCCAACTTACCGGCGCGGCGGCCAACCTGGGCAATTCGATCTCGAATGTCTTCGGCGGCGCCACCAGCTACAACCCGGCCACCGGCCAGGTCACGGGCGGCTTTACCTACGCCGGCAACTCGAGTTATACCAGCGTGCAGCAAGTGTTCGATGCGCTGACGACGACCGGCACCAAGTATTTCCATGCCAATTCGATCCTGGGCGATTCCACGCCGACCGGTACCGATTCGGTGGCTGTGGGGCCGTTGGCGACGGCTTCGGCCGCCAATTCGGTGGCGATGGGCAACGGCGCCAATGCTTCGGTGGCCGGCGGCGTGGCCCTGGGCTCCGGCTCGGTATCCGACCGTGCGGTTGCGGCAACGCAAGGGAAGGTTGCCGGCAGCCCGGTGTCTTACGACACCACCGACGGCACCCTGCTGGGCGCGGTATCGCTGGGCAATGGCACCAGCGGCAGCTACCGCCAGATCACCAACGTGGCTGACGCGACCCAGGCCAACGATGCGGTGACCTTGCGCCAATTGGTGGGAGCCTTGTCTTCGTTCTCGGTCTCGGGGCAGTTGTATTTCCACGCGCAATCGCCGGTTGCCGGCGGCGCTGACGATTCAGTGGCGTCCGGCACGTATTCGGTGGCGGTGGGCGCCAGTACCGTCGCTGCCGGCAACGACAGCATCGGCATCGGGCATGGCGCAACGATACAGGGTACGGCAACCAGCGGCATCGCCATCGGCCAGGCGGCGACAGTGCTGAGCGCCGAAGGCATCGCCCTGGGCAACAATGCCAATGCCGGCGGCATCAAGTCGCTGGCGCTGGGATCGAATGCGAAGGCCAGCCTGCAGGGCGGTATCGCCATGGGCGCCGATGCCAACGCCAGCGGCGTGCAAGCGATCGCGATGGGCGCCGGCGCGGTTGCCGACAAGGACAACAGCATCGCCTTGGGCAGCGGTTCTGCCACCACGGTGGGCGCGTTGACGAATTACACCGCGTACGCATTGGCCGCGCCGCAAACGTCGGCGGGTGAAATCAATATCGGCAACCGCCAGATCACCGGCCTGGCTGCCGGCGTTGCCGATACCGACGCGGTCAATGTCAGCCAGTTGAAGGCGGTGGCGGCAACGGTGAGCGACGCCTTGCTGTGGGATCCGGCGCTCGGCGCTTTCAGTGCGGCGCATGGCGCATCGCCCACCAACAAGATCACCAATGTGGCCGATGGCACGCTGAGCGCGACCAGCACCGACGCGGTCAACGGTTCGCAATTGTTCGCGACCAATACCAACGTCACCAACCTCGGTAACGTGATCAACAATATCGCCGGCAATACGTCGGCAACCTATATCACCAACAACGGCAGCGGCGTCAAATATGTGCGCACCAACGATACCGGGCTGACGGCGGACGATGCGCATGCGTCGGCCAAGGGCGCGACAGCGGTCGGTTACAACGCGCAGGCATCGTTCGAGAATGCGGTGGCGATCGGCAATACCGCGGTGGCTTCGGTCTTCGGCGGGGTGGCGCTGGGTTCCGGTTCCGTCTCCGATCGCGTGATTGCGGCAACGAACGGCACTATGCCTGTCGGCTCGACCGGGATTCCCTACAACACGGGGGACAAGATATTGCTGGGCGCGATCTCGGTTGGCGACAGCGCTGCCGGTACTTACCGCCAGATCACCAATGTCGCCGACGGCACGCAAGCGCAGGATGCGGTCACGGTGCGGCAACTGACCGGCGCGCTGACCTCGTTTGCGACGAGCACCACCAAGTATTTCCACGCCAACTCGACCGAATCGGATTCTCTGGCAGTGGGCATCAACTCGGTGGCAGTGGGGCCCAATACGGTGGTCAACGGCGATAACGGCATTGGCATCGGCAACGGCGCCGTGGTCGACATCGCGGCCGTCGGCGGCATGGCGATCGGGCAAAACGCGAAATCGCTGCAGGCCGATGCCATGGCGATGGGTAATGGCGCCATCGCCAGCGGCGCGCAATCCATCGCCCAGGGCGCCAACGCCAAGGCTGCCGGCGGCTCCAGCATCGCCATCGGTTCCGGCGCCAACGCCGCGCATGCGGACAGTATCGCGCTGGGCTCCGGATCGACCACGACGGTCGGCGCGCAGGTCGGCTACGTAGCCTATGCGCTGGCGGCAGCGCAGACATCGGCCGGCGAAGTCAACATCGGCAACCGCAAGATCACCGGCGTGGCGGCCGGCAGCGCCGATACCGACGCGGTCAACGTCAGCCAGTTGAAGGCGGTGGCGGCCGGCATTACCAACGGCCCCGGCAATGTGACGAATCTCGGGGATATCAACACCGCGGTGACGCAATCCAAGCAATACACCGATAGCCAGATCAGCAATCTGCGCGGCGACCTGGACAAGTATCGCAACGATGCCAACGGCGGCACGGCTTCGGCCATGGCGGTGGCCGGCTTGCCGCAACCTGGGGCGCCTGGCAAGAGCATGGTCGCGATTGCCGGCAGTACCTATGAAGGGCAAACCGGCCTGGCGTTGGGCCTGTCGACTTATACCGACAATGGTCGCTGGATCATCAAGGCCGCGGCAACGACAAACAGCCGCGGCAAGACGGGCGCGGTGGTCGGCGCCGGTTTCCAATGGTGATGTGCCGGATTGAAAAAGGGAAAACAACATGAGAAAAAAACTGATCGGGGCGTATTGCAAGGGGGCTTGCATGGCGGCGGCGCTGCTCTCGGTGGCGGCGCTGGCCAAGGCGCAAGAGGCCGCGCCGGTATTTCCGCCGCTGTCGGCGATCACGCTCAAGGGCGGCGTATTTCCGATCCAGGGCAACCTGAGGAAGGTGGCCATCGGGCTGAACAAGGACCAGACGAGGGACCTGCTGGGAGTGCCGCACTTCGACGAGGGCTTCTGGCGCGTGCGGGCATGGAATTACCTGTTCAAATTCCGCAAGGGCAACGACATCGTCAGTTGCCAGTATCAGGTGCAATTCGACGATGACATGCTGGTCGCAGGCGCCTACTGGAAGGAGCAGGAGTGCGCCAACTTCGTCGCATCGAATTGAGTCGGATGACATTGCGTTGAATCGCATTGTCGCGAATACATCTTTATGCAGTACCCGTAGTCGATCTTTGTTCGTTGAATTGTCGTGTCACTTTATAGGAAGAGAAAAATGGCCTCATACCAATCGCTTAAGAAATCCGCTTGCATCGCTGCATTTTCCCTGGGGGCCATCATGTCGGCGCATCAGGCAGCGGCGCAATCAACCGCCTCGATCGATACCGCCGTCGCCGCGGCGACGCGCTGGGCGGTACTGGCAGACGCCAATCAAGCCGATCGGATGTGGAGCCTGAGCGGCCCCATCATGCAAAAAGGCGTGAGCAAGGAAGACTGGGTCAAGTACCTGGCCGCCCTGCATAGCGAGCTGGGCAGCGCCGGCGGCCGCGAATGGGTACAGATCGTGCGCATCAATAACCCGGCCAACCTGCCGCCGGGAGAATACGTGAATGTGGTGTTCGCCTCCCGTTTCGCTAAATCCCCGACGGTGGAGAAGGTCTCGATGGTGCAAACCGCAGACCGCTGGACGCCTGTCGGCTACGTCGTGACCAGGCTGGAAAGCTCGCCGGCGCCGGGCGCTGCCGCTCCCGCCGCACGCTAAGGCGCCTGTCATGTGATGCAATGCCTCGCCCCGCCGATTGGCGGGGCGAGGCATTGTCGCGCCTTCACGCCAACCTAGAACGTTCCCGGATAGGCGCCGCCGTCCAGCAGCAGGTTCTGGCCGGTGATGAAGCCGGCCTGGGCGCTGCACAGGTAGGCGCAGGCGTCGCCGAACTCGGCCGGGTCGCCGAAGCGGCCGGACGGATTCTGCTTGCGGCGTTCGGCCAGCACCTCGTCCACGCTCTTGCCGCTGTCGCGGGCGGCGCCTTGCGCGGTGGCGCGCAGGCGGTCGGTCTCGAACGGGCCCGGCAGCAGGTTGTTGATGGTGACGTTATGCGCCACGGTCTTGCGCGACAGGCCGGCGACGAAGCCGGTCAGGCCGGAGCGGGCGCCGTTGGACAGGCCGAGGATGTCGATCGGCGCGCGCACGGCGCTGGAGGTGATATTGACGATGCGCCCGAAGCCGCGCGCGATCATGCCGTCCACCGTGGCCTTGATGAGCTCGATCGGGGTCAGCATGTTGGCGTCGACCGCGGCGATCCAGTCGTCGCGCGACCAGTCGCGGAAATCGCCCGGCTTGGGGCCGCCGGCGTTGGTCACCAGGATGTCCGGGTCGGGGCAGGCCACCAGCGCGGCGGCGCGGCCTTCGGGGGTGGTGATGTCGCAGGCGACGGTGGTGATGGTGGCGCCAGTCTCCGCGCGGATCTCGGCGGCTGCCGCTTCCAGCGCCTCCCGGCCGCGCGCCAGCATGGTCACGGCCACGCCTTCGCGCGCCAGCGAGAGCGCGCAGGCGCGGCCCAGTCCCTTGCTCGAAGCGCATACCAGCGCGGTTTTACCTTTGAGTCCTAAATCCATTTGTTTTCTTCCTTTGCATGAGGTGAGGAACGGTTGGTGACCGTCTTTTGTGCCGATTGTGGTACATCATGCATGCCATTGCATTCCAGGAGATCGGTCCGGGCGGCGCGCGCATGCCCAGGCTTATGACAGCCGGGGCCGGCTGCGCTACACTGGCGGGCTTGGCAGGCGCATGCAGCGGGGCGCTGCAGAGCCTACTTCTTGACCACCATGTAGATGGCCAGCGCGATGATGGCGACTACGCCTATTTCCAACGCGAATACGATGGCGCCGCTCATGACAGTCTCCTTGTCTGATTTGAACGCCGCACGGCAGGGCTGGCAGTGATGCCAGGCCATGCCTGTGCGGCAGACCCGTAACTTTACACCGATGATGGATTCTTTGTTTTTGTCGAGCGCGCTCAACTTCCTGTTGGGCGGCGTGCTGGGGGCGATGGGCGGGCTGTTCGGGATCGGCGGCGGGCTGATCGCCATTCCGGTGCTGGGTTATTTGTACGGCATGGACCAGCAACTGGCGCAGGGCACCTCGCTGGTGATGATCGTGCCCAACGTGGTGATCGCCTTCTGGCGCTACAAGCAGCGCAACCGGATCGAATGGAGTTCGGCATTGATGATGTGCGTGCCGGCGGTGGTGACCACCTATTTCTCGGCGCGCGTGGCCACCAGCATCGATGCGCGCAGCCTGCATTTCTGCTTTGCCGCCTTCATGGGCCTGCTGGCGCTGTACTACCTGTGGACGTTGCTGCGCCGGCAGCGCAATGTGCAGTCGTCCATCGTGCTGCCGCGCAAGTACATCTTCGCGGTGGGCATGGCGGCCGGGGCCTCGGCGGGGTTTTTCAGCGTCGGCGGCGCGATCGTCGCGGTGCCCATGCTGACGGCTTTCTTCGGCGCCACGCAGACCGCGGCGCAAGGGCTGGGGCTGGCGATGGTCACGCCGGGCACGCTGGTGGCGCTATGGACCTATGCCCATGCCGGCCATGTCGACTGGGCGGTGGGCATCCCGATGGCGCTGGGCGGCGTGCTCAGCATTTCATGGGGCGTGGCCTTGGCGCACCACCTGCCGGAGCGCCGCTTGCGCATCCTGTTTTGCGGCGCGCTGATCGCCTTGTCGATCTGGATGATGTTCAACGGCTGAGCGGGACCGGGCGGGGCAATGCAAAACGGGGAGCCATTGCGGCTCCCCGTTTTGCGTTGGAAAGGGCGCCTGCCTCGTTCAGAGATCCACCTTGATCCGGGCCACGACGCTGCGCTCGGCGCCGGGCGTGACGTACAGCGCATTCCACGACGAGGTGTAGTAGTTGCGGTTGAACAGGTTGTGCACATCCAGCGAGAGCCGTACGTTCTTGCTCACCTGCCAGTAGCTGAGCAGCTTGACAATGGTGTAGGCCGGCAGCGAGTAGGTATCGCCGGTGTTGCCCGAACGGTTGCCCACGTAGTTCACGCCGCCGCCCACGCCATAGCGGCTGCCGTTGGCCAGGGCGTCTTCGCGGATCGCCAGCAGGCCGGCGCTGAACTGCGGGATGTTGCTCAGGCGTGTGCCGGCGGCCAGCGTCTTGTCCTTGGTCACGCGGGCGTCGGTCCAGGCGAAATTGCCGGAGAGGCGCCAATGGGTGTCGATCTGGCCGTAGACATCGGCTTCGAAGCCGCTGCTCTTGACCTCGCCGGCTGCTATCTGGTAACCGGGCACGTCGCTGGCGGTCAGTACATTGGTCTTGGCGATGTCGAATACGGCGAAGTTGGCGCCCAGGCGGTCGTCGTCGGTCTGTATTTTCCAGCCGGCTTCATAGGCGATGGAATACTGCGGATCGAACGCGCGCCCATTGATGTCCGTGCCGTTGTTGGCGCGGAAGGATTTGCCGGCCGACAGGTACAGCGAACTCCACGCATTGGGCAGATACGTCACGCCGGCGCGCGGCGATAGCGCGCTTTGGCGCTGCGAGATGTCGGTGTTGGCCACGCGGTTCTGCAGATTCTGGTCGTACTGGTCCCAGCGCAGGCCGGCCAGCAGCTTCCATTGCGGCGACAAGCTGAGCTGGTCCTGCACGAACAGGGCCTTGACGCGCTGTTGCTCGTCCGAACTGGAGGTGCGGCTGGTCAGCGCCGGCGCCGGCTTGCCGTAGATGGGGTCGTAGATATCGATCGGGTAGTACTGGATCGGGACATTGGGCGAACGCAGGATCTCGGTGTTCATCCACAGGCTGGAGGCTTCGGCGCCGAACAGCAGCGTGTGTTCGATGCCGCCGGTCTTGAGCTTGCCTTCCAGCTCGGCCTGGAACGAGGTATCGCGCGAGGGCAGCTGGCGCCAGGTGGCCTGGCGGTTGAGGGTGCGGTTATCGGTCGCCAGAGAGATGGCTTCGGTGTAGTTGCCGCTGAAGGTGCTTTCCTTGTAGCTGGCGCCAAAGCGCGCGCGCCAGGTGTCCGAGAGCGTGCGATCCAGCGTCAGCTGGTGGGTATTGCTGGTCAGCGTCATGTTGCCGTCGGCCGGTTCGTTGAGCACACGGTCGCGCGGCAGCGTGCCCAGCACGCCGCGCACGTTGATTACGCCGCGGTCCAGCGGCGTATTGGCGCGCAGGAATTCTCCCTCGTAGTTGAGGATGGTGCTGCTGTCGATGACCCACGCAAAGGCCGGCGCGATCAGCGAGCGTTTGTTGTGCAGCAGGTTGGAGCGGCTGTCGCCTTCCTCGGCCATCAGGTTCAGGCGATAGGCCAGGTTCTGCGTGAGTGGGCCGGTGCTGTCAAAGGTGGTGCGGCGCAGGCCGCGGCTGCCGATGGACAGGTCGGCTACATTGCGTGAGGTGAACTCCGGCTTTTTGGTGACGATATTGATGGTGCCGCCGGGCTCGCTGCTGCCGTAGATGGCCGAGGCCGGTCCCTTCAGGAACTCGAAGCGTTCCACGGTGGCGGTATCGCGCGGGGGATTGTAGCCGCGCGAGCCGGGAAAGCCGTTGACCAGGAAACCCATGTCGGTGCTGCTGAAGCCGCGGATGCCGAAGTTGTCCCAGGTGCCGCCGAAATCGTTCAAGCGGGCGATGCCGCTGACGAAGTCCACAGTGTCGGCCAGGCGCAATGCGCCAAGGTCTTCGATTTGCTGGGCGCCCATGACGCGCACCGACTGCGGCACTTCGCGCAACGGGGTGTCGGTGCGGGTGGCGCCGCTGCTGCTGGATTGGCGGTAGGAACGGGTGGCGGCCTTGTCGGTGAACACCTGGATTTCCGGCAGGGCGCCTTCGGCGGCTTCGCTGCCGGCGCCTTGTGCGCAGGCGAAAGGAGAAGCGGAGAGCAAGCCAGCGGCAAGAACGCGAGCAGAGGCCGAGTTGGCCATGCGGACAAACATAAGAATCCGTAAATATTCGAAGAAACGGGATTCTAAATGATAATTGTTATCTTTTGTAAATTTATGTTTGCGGCGCGGCAGGTCTTATTCCGTGCCCCCAGATCCGTTGCCCCAGAGCGGGATTATTGCTGCAGAGTCTTTGATGGCGGGGCACCGTCGGATGCGTGCCGGGGGCATGCGCTGCACAGGGGCGGAAAAACGAATAAGGCCGGTAGCCGGCACAGCGCCGGCATCGGGGACGCCGGATTGCCTTATCCGAATTTGACATCGCTGCGGCGTTTCTTCCTCGCTGCCTTGGCGATGGCGCTGACATTGCCCTCGGCGGCAGTATCGGCGGCATCGGCGGCTTGCGCCATCTGCTCGCCGATGAAGTCGACCAGGTTGCGCGCATGCGGCGACAGCGTGTCGATGTCCTGGAACACCATGCTGCGCTCGCGCACGCTCCACGGGTCGGACAGTTCGACGATGGCCAGTTGCATGGTCTGTTGGTGGCGTTGCGCGGCCGACAGCGGCACGATGCCGATGCCGACGTTGGTCTCGATCATGCGGCACATGGCTTCGAAGCTGCGCACCTGGATGCGCAGCTTGAGCCGCTGGCCGTTTTCCGACACGATCTTGTTGAGGAAGTGATGCAGCGTGCTGCCTTCATGCAGGCCGACGTGTTCGTACTCCAGCGTTTCCACGAACGGGATGGCGCCGGCGCCGGCCAGCGGATGTTCCAGCGCGGTGGCCAGCACCAGGCGGTCGGTGGAGAAATTGAGGATGGCCAGTCCGTCGCTCTGTACCGGACCGGCCACGATGCCGATGTCGGCGGTGCCTTCCTGGATGCCGCGCATGATGTCGTGGTTGAGCCGCTCTTCCAGCGCCACGTTGACTTGCGGATACAGCGCCAGGAACTTGCCCAGGATCTCCGGCATGAATTCGGTCACCGCCGTGGTATTGGCGAAGATGCGGATATAGCCCTTGATGCCGTTGTTGTACTGCTGCATATCGCTCTTGAGGTGCTCGACTTGCTGCATGAACAGTTGCGCATGGTGCAGCAACGTCTGCCCGGCCGGGGTCAGTTGCACGCCCTTGCTTTCGCGGTAGAGCAGGCGGGTGCCGAAGCGCGTTTCCAGTTCCTTGATGCGGTTGCTGGTGGCCGCCAGCGACAGGTTCATGCGCTCGGCGCTGCGCGTTAAGCTGTTGAGTTCGGCGATCAGGATGAAAAGGCGCAGGTCGGTCAGGTCGAAGAGCATGGTGTGTTCCGGCTGATGGTGACTAAGGATGCAGAGGGCGCGTTCGCACTGCCAGAAACCTTGCGCTTGTGCGTCGCCTCGGTGGTTTGCCATGTTACGCCGATTTGCCGATGCCCATGCCGGCTGTTCTTGCTGCGTCGCCGCATGCGCGCCTTGTTCCGAGGTGCGGAACGCATGGGGCGTGGCTTCATCCTTGCCAAAGCCCCCCTTCCAAAAATACAGATTGTCCTCCAGCCGACGCCGGAACAGACTTGCCCGCATTCCAACGGATCAACAAGAATGCAGAGGAGCACATGTCGAATCAGGATCTCGATCTGACGATGCTGCGGCAATGGGTGGACAAGACCGAAGGCCGCGAAGACCACATCAACCCGGCTTTCGCCGCGGCGCTGGCGGCCACCATCGACGGCCCGCGCCAGCCGCAGGCGGGCGAGGCCTTGCCGCCGCTGTGGCACTGGATCTATTTCTGGACGGTGTGCAAGCAATCCGAAGTCGGCGCCGACGGCCATCCCCAGCGCGGCGGTTTCCTGCCGCCGATTCCCTTGCCGCGTCGCATGTGGGCCGGCGGCCGCCTGCGCTTCGCGGCGCCGCTGCACATCGGCGCGGCTGCGCACAAGACCTCGCGCATCGCCAGCGTCGACGTCAAGCAGGGCCGCAGCGGTGCGCTGGCCTTCGTCACCGTCAAGCATGAGATCGGCCACGGCGGCCAGGTCTGCATCCATGAAGAGCACGACATCGTCTACCGCGACATGCCGCGGCCCGGCGCCGCGCCGGTGCCGCCCAAGGCCGCGCCGACGGGCGCGCAGTGGAAGCGCCGCGTCGATCCCGATCCGGTGCTGCTGTTTCGCTATTCGGCGCTGACCTTCAACGGCCACCGCATCCACTACGACCGCAGCTACGTCACCGGCGTGGAAGGCTATCCCGGTCTGATCGTGCACGGCCCGCTGATCGCCACCTTGCTGGCCGACCTGCTGGCGCGCGAGCTGCCGCAGGCGGTGCTGCGCGAATTCAATTTCCGCGCGGTGGGCAGCCTGTTCGACATCGAGGGCTTCGAGCTGTGCGGCAAGCTGGCCGCCGACGGCAAGTCGGCCGAGCTGTGGGCGCAGAACCTGCGCGGCGAGCTGGCGATGCAGGCCGAGGCGATCCTCGGCTGACCCGATTCCCTTCATTCATCAATCACCGATAACGTTCCGGAGACTTACCATGTCGTATCAGGCGCCCAATGACGCTTATGGCGATTTGCGCGATGCAGTGCGCGATCTGTGCAATACCTTTCCCCCCGAATACTGGCGCAAGGTAGACGAAGCGCGCGGCTATCCCGAGCAATTCGTCGACGCGCTGACCAAGGCCGGCTGGCTGGCGGCATTGATTCCGCAAGACTACGGCGGCTCCGGGCTGGGCCTGACCGAGGCCTCGGTGATCATGGAAGAGATCAACCGCACCGGCGGCAACTCCGGCGCCTGCCACGGCCAGATGTACAACATGGGCACGCTGCTGCGCCACGGTTCGGAGCAGCAGAAGCAGTTGTACCTGCCCAAGATCGCCAGCGGCGAGCTGCGCCTGCAGTCGATGGGCGTGACCGAACCCACCACCGGCACCGATACCACCAAGATCAAGACCGTGGCCGTCAGGAAGGGCGACCGCTACGTAGTCAACGGCCAGAAGGTGTGGATCTCGCGCATCCAGCACTCCGACCTGATGATCCTGCTGGCGCGCACCACGCCGCTGGACCAAGTGAAGAAGAAGTCGGAAGGCATGTCGATCTTCCTGGTCGACCTGAAGCAGGCCATCGGCCGTGGCATGGAGGTGCGTCCCATCCTCAACATGGTCAACCATGAGACCAATGAGCTGTTCTTCGACAACCTTGAAATCCCCGCCGAGAATCTGATCGGCGAAGAGGGCAAGGGGTTCAAATACATCCTCGACGGGCTCAACGCCGAACGCACGCTGATCGCCGCCGAGTGCATCGGCGACGGCTACTGGTTCATCGAGAAGGCGGCGCAGTACGCCAAGGAGCGCGTGGTGTTCGACCGCCCGATCGGTATGAACCAGGGCGTGCAGTTTCCCATTGCCGACAGTTTCATCGAACTGGAAGCGGCCAACCTGATGCGCTACAAGGCCTGCGAACTGTTCGACGCGCACCAGCCCTGCGGCGCCCAGGCCAACATGGCCAAGTTCCTGGCGGCCAAGGCCTCGTGGGAAGCGGCCAACGTCTGCTTGCAGACGCACGGCGGCTTCGGCTTCGCCTGCGAATACGACGTCGAGCGCAAGTTCCGCGAGACCCGCCTGTACCAGGTGGCGCCGATCTCGACCAACCTGATCTATTCCTACGTGGCCGAGCACATCCTCGGCCTGCCGCGCTCGTTCTGACGCCTGTAGTTCTGAGCCTGTATAACAACAAGGAGACGTCCATGAGCCAGACCAGCGACAGCCCATCCCGCACCCTGGCCGCCTTCCTGGCCGGCCTGCGCTACCAGGACATCCCGCCGGCGGTGATCGCCCGCGCCGAAGACCTGTTCCTCGACTGGTTCGCCTCGGCGCTGGCCGGCAAGGGCGCGCGCCAGATCGAGATCATCGAGCGCTATGCCGCCGCGATGGGGCCGCAGGATGGGCCGAGCACCATCCTCACCAGCCGCAAGTCCAGCTCGCCTTACTTCGCGGCGCTGGTCAACGGCGCCTCTTCGCACCTGGTCGAGCAGGACGACGTGCATAACGGTTCGGTGTTCCACCCGGCGGCGGTGGTGTTCCCGGCCGCGCTGGCGGCGGCGCAGGATCTCGGCAAGTCGGGCGCCGAGCTGCTGGCGGCGGCGGTGGCGGGTTACGAGGCGGGCATCCGCATCGGCGAATTCATGGGCCGTTCGCACTACTGCGTGTTCCACACCACTGGCACCGTCGGCACGCTGGCCGCCGCGGTGGCGGTGGGCAAGCTGATGGACTTCGACATCAACCAGTTCCTGCACGCGCTCGGTTCGGCCGGCACCCAGGCCGCCGGCCTGTGGGAATTCCTGCGCGACGCCGCCGATTCCAAGCAACTGCATACCGGCAAGGCCGCCGCCGATGGCCTGCTGGCGGCCTACCTCACGCGCGACGGCTTTACCGGCGCGCAGCGCATCCTGGAAGGGGCGCAAGGCATGGCCGCCGGCATGTCGTCGGATGCCGATCCGGCCAGGCTGACCGACGGCCTGGGCACACGCTGGGCCACGGCCGAGACGTCGTTCAAGTTCCACGCCTCCTGCCGCCATACGCATCCGGCAGCCGATGCCTTGCAAGTGCTGATGCAGCGCGAAGGCTTGCGCCACGACCAGATCGCCGCCGTCAACACGCGCGTGCACCAGGGCGCCATCGATGTGCTGGGGCCGGTGCTCAATCCGCAGACGGTGCACCAGGCCAAGTTCTCGATGGGCACCGTGCTGGGCCTGATCGCGGTGCACCAGCAGGCCGGCCTGACCGAGTTCGAGCAGCAGGCACTGCAGGACCCGCGCGTGGCGCAGTTCCGCGAGAAGGTGAAGATGACGCTGGACAAGGAGGTCGACGGCGCCTATCCCGCGCGCTGGCTGGGCCGGGTGGAGGTGGAAACCACCGACGGCCGCAGATTGTCGGCGGCCGTCGATGTGCCCAAGGGCGATCCGGACAATACGCTGTCGCGCCCCGAGCTGGAGCGCAAGGCGGCCAAGCTGATCGCTTTCTCCGGCGCCGCCAGCGACGCCGAGATCGGCAACATCATCGCGCGCGCCTGGCGCCTGCACGAAGAAAAACAACTCTCCGAACTGTTCTGAGCGGGGCCGGCCCGGCCGCCCCGGATGAAGGAAAAAAGGAAACATCATGCTGCACTCCAACCGTCCCCTCGAGGGCATCACAGTCATCAGCCTGGAACACGCGATTGCCGCGCCGTTCTGCACGCGCCAGCTGGCCGATCTCGGCGCCCGCGTGATCAAGATCGAACGCCCCGGCGTGGGCGATTTCGCGCGCGGCTACGATACCCGCGTCAATGGCCTGTCATCGCACTTCGTCTGGACCAACCGCTCCAAGGAAAGCCTGACGCTGAACCTGAAGGATGACGAGGGCAAGAAGATCATCGGCAAGCTGCTGGAGCAAGCCGACGTGCTGGTGCAGAACCTGGCGCCAGGCGCGGCCGCCGGCCTGGGCCTGTCGGCCGAGGTGCTGCACCAGAAGCACCCGCGCCTGATCGTGTGCGACATCTCCGGCTATGGCGAGGACGGCCCTTACCGCGACAAGAAAGCTTACGACCTGCTGATCCAGAGCGAGGCCGGTTTTCTGTCCGTGACCGGCACGCGCGACGACATGGCCAAGGCCGGTTGCTCGATCGCCGACATCGCCGCCGGCATGTATGCCTATTCCAATATCCTGGCAGCGCTGATCAAGCGCGGGCGCGACGGCAAAGGTAGCCACATTGACCTCTCCATGCTGGAGGCGTTGACCGAATGGATGAGCTTTCCCATGTACTACGCCTACCAGGGCGCGTCGGCGCCGGTGCGCTCGGGCGCCGAGCACGCGACCATCTACCCTTACGGCCCCTTTGCCGCCGGCGACGGCAAGACGGTGATGCTGGGCCTGCAGAACGAGCGCGAGTGGAAGGTGTTTTGCGAAGTGGTGTTGCGGGACCCGGCGCTGGCGTCCGACGAGCGCTTTTCCAACAACTCGCGTCGCCATGAGCATCGCGACGCATTGCGCGCGCTGATCCTCAAGATGTTCGCCGATATGACTGCAGAGCAAGTCGTGGCGCGACTGGACGAGGCCCAGATCGCCAACGCCGGGGTGAGCACCATGCAAGACCTGTGGCAGCACCCGCAACTGGCCGCGCGCCAGCGCTGGACCGAAGTCGGCTCGCCGGCCGGCGCGCTGCCGGCCTTGCTGCCGCCGGGCGCCAACGACAGCTACGACTACCGCATGGATGCGGTGCCGGCGCTGGGCCAGCACACCGACGGCATCCTGGAATCGCTGGGTTACGGCGCCGAACAGATCGCGGCGATGCGCGCACGGGGGGCGGTGTGATGGCAGCGCCGCAGACGATGTCCGCAGCCAGCTACCTGTTCGTGCCGGCCAATCGTACCGATCGTTATGCCAAGGCGTTGGACAGCGGCGCCGACGCGGTGATCGTCGATCTGGAGGACGCCGTCGGACCGCAATTGAAGGATGAGGCGCGCGCCGCGCTGGCCGGATGGCTGCGGCACAACGGCGCGCAACCCAGGTTGTGGGTGCGCGTCAATGCCGCGGACACCGCCTGGCACGAAGCCGATGTGGCCGCTTTTGCCGGTATGGACATCGCCGGCATCGTGCTGCCCAAGGCGGAGCATCCGGCGGCCGTTGCCGCCATCGCCAGACGCTTGAAGGAGCACAGGCAGGGCGTGATCGCCCTGATCGAGACTGCGGCCGGCATCGCCGCCATGCGCGACATCGCGCGTACGGCCGGCGTGGCGCGGCTGGCCTTCGGCTCCATCGACCTGCAGGTGGACCTGGGCATGCAATGCGATGCCATCGAGAGCGAGCTGGCGCACTTGCGGGTGGAGATGGTGCTGGCCTCGCGTCTGGCCGGGATCGCGCCGCCCATCGATGGCGTGACCACCACGTTCGATGACATGCCGTTCCTGGCGGCCGCCGTGCAGCGCTCGCTGCGCCTGGGTTTCGGCGCCAAGCTGTGCATCCATCCCAGGCAAGTGGCGGCGGTCAACGCAGGCTTTCGCCCCACGGCAGGGGAACTGGCCTGGGCGAAGGCGGTGATGGCGGCCGTGGACAAGAGCGACGGCGGCGCCATTTCGCTGGACGGCAAGATGATCGACAAGCCGGTGATCCTGCAGGCGCAGCGCTTCCTGCAACGCGGCGGCGTCGTGTAACCTGAATGTTTCTTCCCAACAGCTAAGGAGCGAGACATGAAAATCCAGGCCGCCGTATTGCGCGAAATGACCGACGTCCACCCATTTGCGCAGAGCCAGCCGCTGAAGATAGAAGAGCTGGAACTGGATCCGCCCGGTCCGGGCGAGGTGTTGGTGAAGATGAAGGCCGCGGGCCTGTGCCATTCGGACCTGTCGGTGATTACCGGCGTGCGTCCGCGCCCGGTGCCGATGGCGCTGGGGCATGAGGCGTCGGCCGAGGTGGTGCAGGTGGGCAGCGGCGTGACCGACCTGCGCGCCGGCGACCCGGTGGTGCTGGTGTTCGTGCCCAGCTGCGGCCATTGCATGCCTTGCATGGAGGGCCGGCCGGCGCTGTGCGAACCGGGCGCCGCGACCAATACGCTGGGCGAACTGCTGTCGGGCCAGCGCCGCCTGCATCAGCAGGGTGGGCATGTGAACCATCACATGGGCGTGTCGGCCTTTGCCGACCATGCGGTGGTGTCGCGCCGTTCCTGCGTCAAGGTCGAGGCCGACATCGATCCGGTCGAGGCGGCGCTGTTCGGCTGCGCGGTGTTGACCGGCGTGGGCGCGGCGGTCAATACGGCCGAGGTCAAGGCCGGCACCAGCGCGGTGGTGCTGGGCCTGGGCGGCGTCGGCCTGTGCACGATGCTGGGGGCGCTGGCCTCCGGCGCGCGCGAGGTGATCGCGGTCGACCTGCACGACAGCAAGCTGGAAGTGGCGAAGTCGCTGGGCGCCACGGCCACCGTGAACGCGCGCGACCCGGATGCGGTGGAGAAGGTCAAGGCGCTCACCAAGGGTGGCGTCGATTACGCGTTCGAGATGGCCGGCTCGGTGCAGGCGATGGAAATGGCCTACCGCATGACGCGCCGCGGCGGCATGACGGTGACCGCCGGCCTGCCGCCGCCGGACGCGCGCTGGCCGCTGCAGCAGGTCAGCCTGGTGGCCGAGGAACGTACGGTCAAGGGCAGTTACATCGGTTCCTGCGTGCCGCTGCGCGACATCCCGCGCTACATCGGGCTGTACCAGGCCGGCCGCCTGCCGATCGACAAACTGATGGGCGAGCGCATGGCGCTGGCCGATATCAACCGCGGCTTCGACCGTTTGCACAGCGGCGAAGGATTGCGGGACCTGATCGTGTTTTAACGCCTCCGCGCGGAGGCATCACAAGGAGGAGACCCGGCATGACCAAAAAAACATTCAGCAGCACGAGAAGGGCGATCCAGGCCGCCATTGCCATGGCCGGCCTGGGCGCCCTGGCGCTGCACTCGCCATTTGCATACGCGCAGCAGCCCATCGTCATCAAGTTCAGCCACGTGGTGGCCAACGACACGCCCAAGGGCAAGGGCGCCGAGCGTTTCAAGGAACTGGCCGAGAAGGCCACCCACGGCCGCGTGAAGGTCGAGGTCTATCCGAACAGCACGCTGTACAAGGACAAGGAAGAGCTGGAAGCGTTGCAACTGGGCGCGGTGCAGATGCTGGCACCGTCGCTGGCCAAGTTCGGCCCGCTGGGCGTGAAGGAGTTCGAGGTGTTCGACCTGCCTTACATCTTCCCCAACCGCACGGTGCTGCAGCGCGTGACCGAAGGAGCGGTCGGCCAGGGGCTGTTCCAGAAGCTGGAAGGCAAGGGCATCAAGGGGCTGGCCTACTGGGACAACGGCATGAAGGTGATGACGGCCAACAAGCCCTTGCACAAGGTCTCGGACTTCCGTGGCTTGAAGATGCGCATCCAGTCCTCCAAGGTGCTGGACGAACAATTCCGCGCCCTGAAGGCCAATCCGCAGGTGCTGGCGTTCTCCGAGGTGTACCAGGCGATGCAGACCGGCGTGGTGGATGGCAGCGAGAACACGCCTTCGAACGTCTTCACGCAAAAAATGCATGAGGTGCAGACCAACCTGACGGTGTCCGACCACGGTTACATCGGCTATGCGGTGATCGTGAACAAGAAGTTCTGGGATTCGCTGCCGGCCGATGTCCGCACCCAGCTGGAAGGGGCGATGAAGGAGGCCACTGCCTATGCCAACACCATCGCGCAGAAGGAAAACGACGATGCGCTGGCCGCCATCAAGGCCTCCGGCAAGACCAAGGTCTATTACCTGAGCGATGAAGAAAAGGCCGAGTGGCGCAAGGCATTGATGACCGTGCACAAGAGCATGGCGTCGCGCGTCGGCAAGGACCTGATCGACGCCATCTACAAGGAAAGCGAAGCCGCTGGCGTGAAGATGAACTGACCGAACTGACGCCGGCTGCCTTGTTGCAAGAATCGGCCCGCAGCGATGCGGGCCGATTTTTTTTGCGGCGTGCCCAAGGCGCCTCAGGACTTCAGGGCATCCCGTACCGACGCGAGCCACAAGGCGGCGGCATGCGCGCCCGGATCCGGGTGGCCCAGCGCGCGCTGGCCGATATAGCTGGAGCGGCCGCGCCGCGGCACCATCGCTGCCGTGGCGCTGGCGCCTTCGGCGGCGGCGGTCGCGGCGGCGGCAACGGCGGCATGGGCATCGGCCGAGGATGACAGGGCAGAGCGCATCGCCTCGGCGGCCGGCAGCAATGCGTCGACCATGGTGCGGTCGCCGGCCCTGGCGCCGCCCAGTTCCATCACGCCGGCCACCGCTTCGCTGAAAGCGGCGGCCCAGCCTGCGGCATCGGCGCGGCCTTGCTGTTCCAGGCTGGCGGCGGCGCGCATGAGCATGATCGCGTACAACGGCCCCGAGGTGCCGCCGACCACGCGGCGCACGGTGGACGACATGGCGCGCAATACCGCGGCCGGATCCTGTTCCGACGGCCAGTCGCCGATCTCTTCGCGTATGCCTTGCGCGGCGCGCGCCATGCTGATGCCGAGGTCGCCGTCGCCGACCTTCTGGTCCATGTCGGTCAGCACGGGTTCGGCCTGTTCCAGGCAGGCGCAGACGGCATCGATCACGCGGCGCAGTTGGGCGTCGCGCGACAGGCGTTCGGTGTGGGCGGACGGCGGGGGGACGGGGGCGACGTGCATCGCGGCGTCGGCCGCGGCCGCCACGCGCCCACCGGTGGACGGCCAGGCCGGGGCTGGTGTTGCCGCATCCAGCAGCGCCAGGCGTTGCTCGTCCACGCGCAGCAGGGTCAAGGAAATGCCCGCCATCTCCAGCGCCGACAGGAAGGTGCCGGCCCAGGCGCGTTCGACCCGGATGCCGCGCTGCGCCAGCAGCTTCATTGCCGCGCCGGCGACGATGTCCAGTTCGCTGGCCGGCGTGCCGCCCAGGTTGTTGACCAGCAGGGCGACGCGATCGCCGTGCTCCAGCTTGAGGTCGTCGGCGATCTGCCGCAGCAGGCGCGCCACGGCTTCATCGGCCGATACCAGCATGCCGCGCTCGATGCCGGCTTCGCCGTGGATGCCCAGGCCCCATTCGATTTCGTTGTCGGCCAGCGTGAAGCCGAGCTTGCCTGCGGCAGGAACGGTGCAGGGCGTGAGCGCCACGCCCATGGTGCCCATCGCGGCGGCGGCTGCGCGCGCGGCTTGCGCCACCTCGGCCAGGGATGCCCCCGGGCGGCCGCGGCGCCGGCGATCTTGTGCACCAGCACGGTACCGGCCAAGCCACGTCGTCCGGCATGGTCGCCATGGGCCGACAGGGCGACATCGTCAGCCACCACCACCATCTCCACCGCGATCCCCTGGGCGCGCGCGATCTCGGCCGCGAGGCCGAAGTTGAGGCGGTCGCCGGTGTAGTTTTTCACGATCAACAGCACGCCGGCCGGGCCGGCGACGGCACGGATGGCATCCAGCACGGCGTCGGTGGAAGGCGAGGTGAATACTTCGCCGGCCACGGCCGCGCTGAGCATGCCGGCGCCAACGTAACCGCCGTGTGCCGGCTCATGGCCGGCGCCGCCACCCGAAATCAGCGCGACTTCGCCGCGTGCGGCAGCCTCGCGGGCGTCGGCGCGCAGCACGATGTTCTTGCCCTGCAAGAGCGACAGGTGAGGGTGCAGTGCGGCCAGGCCGGCCAGCATGTCGGGGACGACATGGGCGACGTCGTTGATGAGTTTCTTCATGTCTCGCTGGTCCTTGTTCTTTGTCGGTCTGATGGAAACCACGTGCGGTGGCTCCGGGAATTCTAGCCGATACGGCCGATCCTCAGGACGACAGCCCGGCGCTGCCGGCCAGCATGTCGCGCAGCGCCTGGGCCGTGCCGCCATCGGCCGGCAGGAAGGTTTCCACGGCGAGTTCGGAGAGCGTGATGTCTTGCGGCGTGCCGAAGACCATGGTGGTGCTGATGAGGGAGAGCTGGTTTCCCGGCGCGCCGGGCGCATGCAGGCGCAACGGCACGGCGATGGCGTCGCCGCCGTCATGTGCCGCAGCGGGCTGCGCGGCGCTGAAGCTGTTTTCGTCGGGATAGGCGGCCAGTTCTTCCAGCAAAGCCGAGAGGAAGGGATCCGCGGTCTGCGCGGCCTGGTGCGAGAGCCGGTGCAGCAGATGCGCACGCCATTGCCTGAGGTTGATGATGGCCGGCGCGACGCCGCGCGGATGCAGCGACAGGCGCAGAACGTTGACTTGCCCCTGCAGCAGTGCGCCGTCCACCCCTTGCAGCAGCGGCGCCAGCGCGCGGTTGGCCATGAGCATGTGCCAGTGGCCGTCCACCGCCAGCGCCGGATAGGGTTCATGCGCATGCAGGATGGCTTCGATGGCGCTGCGCGTCTGCTGCATGGCCTTATCGTCCAGCGGGCGCTCCCGGTAGCGCGGCGCATAGCCGGCCGCCAACAGCATGCTGTTGCGGTTGCGCAGCGGAATGTCGAGCTGTTGGGCCAGGCGCAGCAGCAGTTCGGCGCTGGGCTGCGAGCGCCCGGTTTCGATGAAGCTCAGGTGGCGGGCCGAGATGCCGGCATCGCAAGCCAGCTCCAGCTGGCTCAGGCGCCGTTGCTGGCGCCAGTGCCGCAGGTGGTCGCCAAGGGAGGCTGGAGAGGCTGGGGAGGAGGGAGCGCTCATGATGCTGCGCAGGATAGCGCAACGGCGTGCGTGCAGTCCATTACCTCGCAGGTAATCGACTGGCCGCGCGAAGGCGGCGATAGTTCACTCACCGTGACGAACGGGAGAAGTCCGAAGCAGCGCCGCGGCAATCGATCGAGTTTATTTATTTGCCCTTACCTCATTACCTTGAAGGAGAGCAGCATGAGCAACGCCAGCCAGAGCACCGTACAAACCAATGCCGCCATTCTCGCCCACAGCTATCTCGACACCTGGAACGCCAGCGATCCGCAGCAACGCAAGCTGCTGCTGGAGTCGGCATGGAGCGACGCGCCCAGTTACGTCGATCCGATGATGAGCGGCGCCGGCCGCGAGCAGATCGACGGGCTGATCGGGGCCGTGCAGAACCGTTTTCCGGGCTGGAAGTTCAGCCTGCTGGGCACGCCCGACCTGCACGGTTCCTACCTGCGTTTTTCGTGGTCGCTGGGGCCCGATGGCGCGGATGGCCCGGTCAAGGGCACCGATTTCGTGGTGCTGGAGGATGGCCGTATCAAGGACGTTACCGGTTTTCTCGACCAGATCCCGGAGCATGCCTGAACACGGTTGCCGTCAATCGATCATCAATCGACCATCAATCGATGACGTAAAAAGCCGGCGGCCCGGAGGCTGCCGGCTTTTGGGTTTTCCGCCTGTGCCGGCTCACAGGGCGCGCAGCATCAGATCCAGGTTCTGCACCGCCGCGCCCGAGGCGCCCTTGCCCAGGTTGTCGAACACCGCGCACAGCAGGATGTGGCCTTCCCCATCGTTGCCGAATACGCCCAGCGTCATGTCGTTGCTGTTGTTGTGCATGGTGGGGTCGAGGCGTTCGGCGGCGGCGCCTTGCCCGGCCGCCAGCACCTTGATGTGGCGTGCGCCTGCATAGTGGCGCTGCAGCGCCGCACGCAGTTGTTCCTGGCCGGCATGCGCGGGCAGCAGGCGCGCATGCAGGGCGATGGTCAGCACGATGCCCTGGCGGAAAGCGCCGTAGGACGGCACGAAGATCGGGCGCTGCGACAGGTCGGCGTGCAACTGCATTTCCGGCGGATGCTTGTGTTGCAAGGCCAGGCCGTACGTGACGAAGGGCGCCGCGTTGGCGGCGTCCGGACCTTCGTATTGTTCGACCTGGGCCCGGCCGCCGCCGGAATAGCCCGATACCGCGTGGATCGCCAGCGGATAGTCGGCCGGCACCAATCCGGCCTGCACCAGCGGGCGCAGCAGGGCGATGGCGCCGGTCGGGTAGCAGCCGGGGTTGGTCACGCGCAGCGCGGCGGCGATGCGTTCGGACTGGCCGGAGGCCATTTCCGGAAACCCATAGGTCCATTGGGGATCGGTGCGGTGCGCCGAGCTGGCGTCGATGACGCGTACCTTGGGGTTGTCGATCAGCGACACGGCTTCGCGCGCGGCGGCGTCCGGCAGGCACAGCAGGGCGATGTCGGCCGAGTTGATGGCCTCGGCGCGGCGCCGCGGGTCCTTGCGCTCGGCCGACGGCAAGCTCAGCAGGCGCAGGTCGGTGCGGCCGCGCAGGCGTTCATTGATTTGCAGGCCGGTGGTGCCCTGGTCGCCGTCGATGAAAATCAGCGGAAGCTTGCTCACGGTGGTTCTCCTGTCGGTGCGCCGGTACGGCGCGGTGAAATGGGGTCAGGCAGCTATCTTGCGATAAACCCTATAATTGGAAAAGTTGAATATTTAAAAGGGATGATTCAGGTTTTCTGAATGAGTACCGGAATCCGAGCCAATCCAACCTGTTTCCACCAGCCACCATGCGCGAACTCAATCTCGACCGCCTGCGTACCCTGGTCGCCATTGTCGACCTGGGTTCTTTTGCCGCTGCCGCGCGGGCCTTGCATCTGGCGCCGCCCACGGTAAGCCTGCATATCAGCGAACTGGAAAGCCGCATCGGCGCGACCTTGCTGCTGCGCCAGCGCGGCCGGGTCCGGCCCTCGGGCGTGGGCGAGACGCTGGTGGCCCGGGCGCGGCAATTGCTGGCCGATGCCGAGCAGGCCTTGGAGGAGGTCAAGCGCCAGGTGCAGGGGCTGGAGGGGCGGGTGCGACTGGGGGCGTCGACCGGCGCCATTGCCTACCTGTTGCCGCAGGCGCTGGAAATGGTGGGGCAAAGCCATCCCGGCATCGATGTGCAGGTCATGGTGCTGACATCGGAAGAGACCCTGGCGCGCCTGTCCGGCGGCACCCTCGATATCGGCCTGGTGGCGCTGCCGCAGGCGGCGGTGGACGGCTTGTCGGTCAAACCGTGGCGGCGCGATCCGGTGATGGCGTTTGTGCCGGCCGGCTGGAATGCGCCGCGCACGGTCACGCCGCAATGGCTGGCGGCGCAGCCGCTGATCCTCAATGCGCCCAATACGCGGCTGTCGCGCCTGACGGCGGAGTGGTTCGCGGCCGCGGGCGAACATCCGGCGGCGCGCATCCAGCTCAATTTCAACGATGCGGTGAAAAGCCTGGTGGCGGCAGGTTATGGCGCTACCTTGCTGCCGCATGAGGTAGGACAGCGGGGCCAGCAGCAAACGGACGTGCCGCCGGCCGACCCGCGCATTGCCATGCGGCCGCTCAAGCCGAAACTGTGGCGGCCGCTGGGGATTGCGCACCGGACCGGTCAACCGGAGCCGGCCACGCAGTACATGCTGGATGCCTTATGGGCGCTCAGGCAGGCTTGAGCGAAGGGGCGACGCAGGGAGGGGGCGGAAGGGCGGTTTCTCAGCTTTCGGCGCCGCCTTCGAACTGTTTTCCATATTCGGCGCGGCGCGCCTGGTCCGATTCGATCAGCAACTGGTAGCGGGTTTCGGAGACGCGCTGCTGCAGTACGGCGGCATAGCGCTCGCGCTGCAGCCATTCGATGATGATGGAGGCGGTCATGACGATCACGGTGTAGACGATGATCATGAAGATGTCCTTGTCGTTGATGCCGTCGATCATGTAGAACGGCTTGCGGAAGAAGAACATCGCGGTGGGAATGCTGACCGCCAGCAGCCCCAATGCATAGAGGTAACCGGCCAGGTAGCTGATGACGATGCAATTGACCGCGAAAAACAACATCGACAGCGCCTCGTCGACGAACGGGGCCAGCGCGTAACGCAGGCCGAAGGCCACGATGAACCCGACCACGCTCATGTAGAGCGGCCGCAACCCCTGCGGGCGCCAGCTTTTTGCATTTTTGAGTTTGATCAGGCTCATGACGGCTCTGGAGTGGGTGCGGGTCGGATCCATCTTCTCTTGCATTGCAGCACGGTGCAATGGCCTCATGTTAAGAAACTTGTCTGTCGAAGAACTTACGGCAGCCTTTTTTCATGCGGCCGATGTCGTATTCAGGGGCGCCGGCCTACTGGCGGCGGTCTTTCAGCGGCGAGGAGTGCGCCAGGTACTTGCGCGACAGTTCATTGCCGTGCAGGTCGATGCCGCGCTTGATGAACATCACCGTTTCGTTGGTGACGATCTCGCGCTCGTTGTCGACGGTGATGATGTGGTAGCAGTCGCCCAGCCAGATCACCTTGCGTACTTCCGAGGAAATGGCTTGCAGGATGATTTCCGCATTCTTCGGGGAGGCGGTTTCGTCGTCGATCGAGTGGATGATGAGCGTGTTGGCGCGCACCAGCGGCAGCGACGCGCGCACATACGCCATCATCCGTTGCGCCGCGCGCAGGTGGCGCGCCGGTATCGACGCCGCGCCGACCGCCGCCACGCCGTCCTTTTCGAGGGCGTTGGCCACGCGCCGGCGCATGTCGAAATTCTTGATGCCGTAGGGTTCGCTTTCCTTGTACGACCAGTTGCGGATGCCGGCGTCGTAGACCAGCCTCAGCAGCTTCTGGTACCACGGCACCGACCAGCCGTCGTATTGCAGCACCGGCGACAGGAGCACCACGCTCAGCAGCTCGTTGCTGCGGGAGGCGACCGCCAGCGCCAGCGTCGCGCCCATGCTGAGGCCGCAGACGGAAACCGTCTTGAACTCTTCCCGCAGGCGCGCCACCTTGCTTTCGACGGCGGCGCACCAGTCTTCCCAATTGGGCGAGACGCGCGGATCGGTGAGCGAGGCGGAATAGTTGTCGATGGTCATCGGGATGACGGCGCAACCGGCCTTCTTCAATTGCTTGGGGATCGAGCCCAGCTCGAGCAGGGAGCCGCACAAGCCGTGCAGCAGGATGACGGCATGTTCCTTGTGCGGACCGCCGTGGCGTTCTTCAGCCTGCGACGAGCCGGTGACGGCTGCCGTGATGTCAGTGGATGACGGTAAGTCCATAAATCATTATTCGCCCGCATTCAAGCCGGCAATCTTTCTGGCGAACCATTCGCCCCCGAGCATGCAGGATGGCGCGGCTGCCTGGCGCGCGCTCTGTGTTTCCCGGATGCATTTCCGATGGTCGCCCGTGGCGCGGGCGGGCTTTTTTGCAAAAGTCTAACCGTCCGGGCTGAATGTTGCCAGCGTTAATCGTTCCGATGCGTCCATGCGGGCGGGGGAGTTTCAATGGATGGGAGTCGGGCGATGCCATCCGCTTCTAACGCAACACCACCCTCCTTGGTTTACATGCGCCGCCTTGCCGCCATGAAATCGACCGCCGGCAAGGGGAAATCCCGCCCAATGAAAAAAGCCCTTCGATTTGCATCGAAGGGCCGGGCAGAGGGCTTGCCTGTCGTTTTTGCTGGCTGGTTAGCCGCGGCCTTCCAGATGGCCGTTGACGACGCGCACCTGGTCGCCGGGGCGCCAGTTGTCGGCGGTTTGCGGGAAGCTGCGGGTCTTGCCATTTTCCATCCGCACGTCGACCACATAGCTGGTGGTGATGCGGGCATGTTTTTCCACTTCGTTGCCGGCATAGCCGCCGCCTACCGCGCCAGCCACCGTGGCCAGCGTACGGCCGGTGCCGCCGCCGATCTGGTTGCCCAGCAGGCCGCCGACGATGGCGCCGCCGGCAATGCCTACGCCGCTGGTGCTGGGGGTGTGCTGTATCGCGCGCACGGCGACCACTTCGCCGCAGCTATTGCAGATGGCAGCCGGGGCTGCCTGGCTGGGCGCGCCGGCCATTGCGGCTTGCCTGACCGGAGCCCGTTGGGGCGGCACGGGTTGCTGGACATTGGACTGCGGCTGGTTGGCCTGCTGTTCCATGGCCGTCGCTTGTTGCGGCGAGTTGGCGCTGTTCGAGCTCGGCAGCAAGCCGGTGATGGCGGCGACGCCGACCAGGCTGGCCAGGATGACGGCAACGGCCGCGCCGGCGACCAGCGGGTGCAGACGGTTCGAAGACGATTGCTTGGCTACGGTAGTGTCCATGATGGCCTCTCCATTTATTGTGTTGATGTGATGGTGATTATGGCGAGGTATGTCGTCGAAAAAAATCGGGATAGTGTGTCAGTTGTAAAAACTTGTAATGGCAGGGAGGGGGAAACCGGCCGCTTGCCGGCTGGGCAGCAGAGAAGGCGCGCAGGGCACGGTTGGAGGGGGATGGATGTTGTCGCCGCGGCAATGTTGCGTCGGCGGGACAGGGACGGCGCCCGCACCCCGGAGCCGGGGTGCGGGAAAGCGCGCGGGAGAGCGGGATTCAGTCTTCGCGGCGCAGGTGCGGGAACAGGATCACGTCGCGGATGTTGGGCGAATCGGTGATCAGCATCATCAGGCGGTCGATGCCGATGCCGCAGCCGCCGGCCGGCGGCATGCCGTATTCCAGCGCGCGGATGTAGTCGGCGTCGTAGTACATCGCCTCCTCGTCGCCGGCGTCCTTGGCGGCCACTTGCGCCTGGAAGCGCGCGGCCTGGTCTTCGGCGTCGTTGAGCTCGGAGAAGCCGTTGGCGATCTCGCGGCCGGTGATGAACAGCTCGAAGCGCTCGGTAATGCCCGGCACGGTATCGGAGGCGCGCGCCAGCGGCGAGACTTCAACCGGGTAGTCGATGATGTAGGTCGGGTTCCACAACTGCGATTCGGCGGTCTCTTCGAACAGCGCCAGCTGCAGCGCGCCGATGCCGGCGCCGGCCAGCGGCGCCTGGTCGGTCTTGACGCCGAACTTCTTCAGTTCGGTGCGCAGGAACGCGATATCGGCCAGTTGCGCCTCGGTGTATTGCGGCGCGTACTTGACGATGGCGCCGGTGATGGTCAGGCGGTCGAACGGCTTGGACAGGTCCAGCTCGCGGCCCTGGTAGGTCAGGGTGGCGGTGCCGTGGGCATCGATCGCGGCCTGGCGGATCACCTGTTCGGTGAAGCCCATCAGCCACTGGTAATCCACGTAGGCGGCATAGAACTCCATCATCGTGAATTCCGGATTGTGGCGCGGCGAGACGCCTTCATTGCGGAAGTTGCGGTTGATTTCGAACACGCGCTCGAAGCCGCCCACCACCAGGCGCTTGAGGTACAGCTCGGGGGCGATGCGCATGAACATCTGCATGTCCAGCGCGTTGTGGTGGGTGATGAAGGGCTTGGCCGCGGCGCCGCCCGGGATCGGGTGCAGCATCGGGGTTTCCACTTCCATGAAGCCGTTGGTCTCCATGAAGCGGCGGATCGACGACATGGCCGCGGTGCGCGCCTTGAAGGTGCGGCGGGTTTCCTCGCTCATGATCAGGTCGACGTAGCGCTGGCGGTACTTCATTTCCTGGTCGGCCAGGCCGTGGAACTTGTCCGGCAGCGGGCGCAGCGACTTGGTGATCAGCTTGAGGCGGGTCACCTTGACCGACAGCTCGCCGGTCTTGGTCTTGAACAGCGTGCCTTCGGCGCCCAGGATGTCGCCCAGGTCGTAATGCTTGAAGGCGGCCATGGCTTCGTCGCCGGTCACGTCCTTGGTCACGTAAAGCTGGATGCGGCCGTCGGCGCGCTCGCCCGAGGCGTCCTGCAGGGTGGCGAAGGCGGCCTTGCCCATGACCCGCTTCAACATCATGCGCCCGGCCACCGAGACGTTCACCGGGTTGGCTTCCAGCGCTTCGTTCTCAAGCCCGTCGTATTTGGCGTGCAGCTCGGAAGCCTTGTCGGCCGGGCGGAAGTCGTTGGGGAAGGCGATGCCCTGTTCGCGGATGGCGGCCAGCTTGGCGCGGCGCTCGGCGATGATGCTGTTCTCGTCGGCGGCAGGTGCCGGCTGGGCGGCGTTGTTGTTTTGCGTGGTCATGGTTGGAATCTTGAATGTTGAACGGTCGGTCGGAGGCGGCGGCGCCGTGGAGCCGGGGCTCCGCGGCGCGCGCCGTCAGACGCCCTGTTTCAGCGAAGCGGCGATGAAGTCGTCGAGGTCGCCGTCGAGCACCGCCTTGGTGTTGCCGGTTTCATGGTTGGTGCGCAGGTCCTTGATGCGGGACTGGTCCAGCACGTAGGAGCGGATCTGGTGGCCCCAACCGACGTCGGTCTTGGAGTCTTCCAGCTTCTGCTGCTCGCTCATGCGCTTGCGCAGTTCCAGCTCGAACAGCTTGGACTTGAGCATTTCCCACGCTTCGGCGCGGTTGCGGTGCTGGCTGCGGTCGTTCTGGCATTGCACGACGATGCCGGACGGCGCGTGCGTCAGGCGCACCGCGGAGTCGGTCTTGTTGATGTGCTGGCCGCCGGCGCCGGAGGCGCGGTAGGTATCCACGCGCACGTCGGCCGGGTTGATCTCGATGTCGAAGGATTCGTCCACTTCCGGGTAGACGAACAGGCTCGAGAACGAGGTATGGCGGCCGTTGCTCGAGTCGAACGGCGACTTGCGCACCAGGCGGTGCACGCCGGTCTCGGTGCGCAGGAAGCCGTAGGCGTAGTCGCCTTCGACCTTGATGGTGGCGGTCTTGATGCCGGCCACTTCGCCGTCGGACTGTTCCAGGATCTCGGCCTTGAAGCCCTTGCGCTCGCAATAGCGCAGGTACTGGCGCAGCAGCATCGACGCCCAGTCCTGCGCCTCGGTGCCGCCGGCGCCGGCCTGGATGTCGATGAAGCAGTTGTTGGCATCCATCTGGCCGCTGAACATGCGGCGGAATTCCATTTCTTCCACCAGCTTCTTCAGGCCTTCGGCATCGCTTTCGATGGAGGCGATGGTGTCTTCATCCTTTTCCTCGCGCGCCATCTCGAAGAGATCCTTGGCGTCGCCGAGGTCGGCGTCGATCTTGATGAGGGTGTGGACAATCGCTTCCAGCGATTTCTTTTCCTTGCCGAGGTCCTGCGCCCGCTTCTGGTCGTTCCAGACGTTCGGGTCTTCCAGTTCGGCGTTGACTTGTTCGAGTTTCTCCGACTTCACATCGAAGTCAAAGATACCTCCGTAGCTCGGTGGCGCGGGTGGCCAGGTCGTCGAGCAGGGATTGGAGGGAATTGAGGCGTTCTGCTTCCATGATGGTTTCTTTTGCGATCAAACCGCACATTATACAAGAGGAGCGCGCCAATTCGGCTGCCGCCCCGTCACAAGCCTGTCATTTTCGGCCGCTACCATCGCAGCGCTTGCATGACTGACAAAACACTGACGCCGCCTCGGGCGCAATGCGCCGCGGGTCCCTTAAGTTGATACGTTGATACGGAGAAACATCAATGAGACAGCCTGAGCAACACGCCATCCAATCCGACGCCCCAGACGGCATCCCGCAGGCAGGCCGCCGCGGCCTGCTCAAGGCGTTGGCCGCCGCGCCGCTGCTGCCGCTGGCCGGCGGCGCCGCCGCCATGTTATCGGCCTGCGCCACGCCGGGCGCGGGCAAGCCTTTCGTGTCGGCCCGTTTCACCGGCATGCCGGCGCCGACCCTGGCCGATCCGGCGGCGATGGCCAGCACCACCGTGGGCTCGGCGCTGGAGGTGGCGTTCGCCGACGGCAGCAAGCAGACCTACCAGCTGGCCTACCAGCCTTTCTTCATGACCGGCGACATGGTGCCGGACGGCCGTGGCGGCGCCATCCTGGCCGGCGGTTATGTCGATATCAACAACAATCCGATCATCGACCGCTCGGTGCCGGGCAAGGAGCGCCAGTTCTTCTCGGACTGCCCGGACGGCTCGTCGCTGCTGACCGTCAAGGGCGCCAGCGTGCCCGGCGTGAAGGGCAATACGGTGTTCGCCGTGGTGCAGTTCGAATACACCACGCGCGACCAGAAGCAGGCCGCGATGTACGGCCAGTTGCCATCGCCGATCGCGGTGCTGACGCTGGACCAGGACCCGTCCTCGGGCAAGCTGTCGCTGGTCAGGTACCACAATGTCGACACTTCGCAGGTCAACGGCCTGTGGATCACCTGCGGCGCCAGCCTGTCGCCGTGGAACACCCACCTCTCCAGCGAAGAGTACGAGCCGGACGCCGCGGCCATCGCTTCCAACCCGCAATTCAAGGCCTTCAGCAAGAACCTGTACGGCGACGAAACCCGCGCCAATCCCTACCACTACGGCCACTTGCCCGAAGTCACGGTACATGCCGACGGCACCGGTTCGATCAAAAAGCATTATTGCCTGGGCCGCATCTCGCACGAACTGGTGCAGGTCATGCCCGACCGGCGCACCGTGCTGATGGGCGACGACGCCACCAATGGCGGCCTGTTCATGTTCATCGCCGAGCGCGCGGCCGACCTGTCGGCGGGTACCCTGTATGTGGCGCGCTGGAACCAGGTCTCGGGCGTCGGCCCGGGGGCCGGCAAGCTGTCGTGGGTCAAGCTGGGCAGCGCCACCAGTGATGAAATCAAGGCCATGGCCGAGCGCTACAAGGCCGCCGACATCATGGATATCCGCACCAGCGATCCTTCGGATGCCTCGTTCACGAAGATTCCGTTCGGAGGCAAGACCAACTGGATACGCCTCAAGCCGGGCATGGAAAAGGCCGCGGCCTTCCTCGAAACCCACCGCTACGCCGCGCTGGCCGGCGGCAGCCTGGGTTTCACCAAGATGGAAGGCACCACCGTCAACGCGCGCGACAAGATCGCCTATTCGGCCATGTCCTATGTGCAGACCTCGATGCTGGACGGCTCAGGCCATATCAAGGTGCAAGGCCCCAAGGCCGGCGCCGTGTATGCCTTGAACCTGCGTAGCGGCCAGCGCGACGCGGCGGGCCATGCTATCGCCAGCGAATGGGTGCCGGTCGACATGGCGCCTCCGGCTGAACTGGTGGGCGTGGACCTGAAGACGCCGGACGCGCTGGGCAACCTGGCAGCGCAAGACAGCATCGCCAACCCGGACAACATCAAGTTCTCGGAAAAGCTGCGCACGCTGTTCATCGGCGAAGACAGCGGCATGCACGTCAACAACTTCCTGTGGGCCTACAACGTCGATACCAAGGCATTGACGCGCGTGCTGTCCTGCCCGGCGGGGGCCGAGTCGACCGGCTTGCAAGCGGTCGACGAGATCAATGGCTGGACCTATGTGATGAGCAATTTCCAGCACGCAGGCGACTGGGAGAAGGGCTTGCACGACAAGGTCAAGGCCACGCTCGATCCGCTGGTGCGCGCCAACTACAAGGACCGTTTCGGCGCCACGGTGGGCTACCTGACCGGCGTGCCGCTGGGGTGATATCCCATCCGGTTGCGCCGTGGCAGGGCGCAACCTGAAATCGTCATTCGGGCAGTGAACGCAATCTGCTAGGATCAGTCCTATCAGCTTGCTTTCACTTGCCTGCCGATGACAATAACCGGAACGCGCCTCCTGCCGATCACGCTGCTGTGCACCGCCTTGCTGGCCGGCTGCGCCAGTTCCCCGGCGCCGCACGGGCAGGTCAAGGGCGCGGACGCCAGTTCGCGCGAGATGGGGCAGTCCGACACCAACCGGATGTCTACGCTGGCCATGCGCGCCAACCTCGACGGGCTCTACCTGCTGATGGACAAGCTCTATCGGCGTAACCCGGGGGAATGGAAAAAGACCGCCGCCAGCCGCGAAGAGGCGCTCGCCAAGGTAAGGGATGCTGTGGAGAAGCGCCAGCCCTGGCCCGAGTTGCAGGGCAAGCGCGATATCGCCGCCATGGCGCTGGCGCTGAGCACGGACTTCAAGGGCGACCGGGTGGCCGCCTTCATTTACGCTACCGCCGACATGCTCATTGTCGCGCACGGCAACAAGATCGAATTTTTCCTCATCGACGGGCTGGACGCCCAGCACCTGTACAACGCCGCGCGCAATGTCGAAATTGGCGCCTGGATCCTGGCCAGCCGCCGCAATGCGGCAGGCGGCCCGCTGCTACTGTCCGACGAGATCAGCGCCGACATGCGCAACCTCAGTTTCGAACGGGAGTTCGGCAAGATCGTCGGACGCCTCGACCTGCTCGCCACCTTCATCACCGAGAAATATCGCCGCGCCGGGATCAGCTATGTGAAGAACCTGCTGGGCGGTTCGTTCCTGCAGTTCCTGCCGGTACGCTGATCCGGCGGGCATGCTGTTTGCGCATCGTGTCGCGGGATGGAGGCGGGAACCTGTCAGGCCGGTTCGGCGTGCTCCACCATCAATTGCACGGTGGTCTTGCCGTTGTATTCGTTGGCGTCCAGGCGGAAGGCGACGGTGGCGTAGTCGGGCAGGGCATCGGCGTGGCCGAACCAGATGGCGTCGTATTTCTGGCCATTCTTTTCCAGCAGCAGCTTCAGGTGCTTTTCTTTCAGGATGCGCTGGTTGAGCACGCGGAAGGTATCGCAGAACACCGGCGGCGCGAAGCCCTGGCCCCAGACCTGCTCATCCATCACGCCGATGAACTGCACCGAATAATAGGCGTCCTCCAGCGCGCCGTCGGTTTCGATCACCCGCTCCAGCTGGTTTTGCGTCAGCCAGTCCCGGCCGACCGCTTCGAACGCCTGGGCGAAGGCGTCGAACGCCTCGGCATGGATGGTCAGCCCGGCCGCCATCGCATGGCCGCCGAATTTGGTGATCACCGACGGCGCGTGCTTGGAAACCAGGTCGAGCGCGTCGCGCAGGTGGAAGCCGGCGATCGAGCGGCCCGAGCCCTTGATGAAGCCTTCGTCGCCGGGCGCGAAGGTGATCGTCGGGCGGTAGAACTTGTCCTTCAGGCGCGAAGCCACGATGCCGATCACGCCCTGGTGCCAGGAGGCGTCGAACACGGCGATGGTGCGGCGGTCGGCCGGGTTGAAGTCGTCCAGCAGGTTCAGCGCGGTGTCCTGCATGCCGGCTTCGATGTCGCGCCGTTCGCGGTTGATGGCGTCGAGCTCCTGGGCGATGGCCCAGGCCCGGCCTTCATCGTCGGTGGTCAGGCATTCGATGCCCAGCGCCATGTCGGCCAGGCGCCCGGCCGCGTTCAGGCGCGGTCCGACCGCGAAACCCAGGTCGAACGGCGTGGCGCGGCGCGCTTCGCGCCCGGCCGCGCGAAACAGCGCGGCGATGCCGGCATGCATCTTGCCGCTGCGCATGCGCTTTAAGCCCTGCGCCACCAGGATGCGGTTGTTGGCGTCCAGCTTGACCACGTCGGCCACCGTGCCCAATGCCACCAGGTCCAGCAGCGTATCCAGCCTTGGCTGGGTTTGCGCATCGAAGATGCCGCGTTTGCGCATCTCGGCGCGCAGCGCCAGCAGCACGTAGAACATCACGCCCACGCCGGCCAGGTTCTTGCTGGGGAAGCCGCATTCGGGCTGGTTCGGATTGACGATCACGCGCGCGTCGGGCAGCGCGTCGCCCGGCAGGTGGTGGTCGGTCACGACCACGTCGATGCCGCGCCGCTTGGCCTCGGCCACGCCGTCGATGCTGGCGATGCCGTTATCGACCGTGATGATCACGTCCGGCGCCTTTTCGCGCACGGTCAGCGCGACGATCTCGGGCGTGAGGCCATAGCCGTACTCGAAGCGGTTGGGCACGATGTAGTCCACCTGCGCACCCAGCAGGCGCAAGCCGCGCAGGCCGACGGCGCAGGCGGTGGCGCCGTCGCAATCGTAATCGGCCACGATCACCAGCTTCTTGCGCGCGGCGATGGCGTCGGCCAGGTAACTGGCGGCGGCGTCGATATGCAGCAGGCCGGACGGCGCGATCAGGGCATTGAGCTCGCTGGCCAGTTCGCGCGCGCTGGCCAGGCCGCGCGCCGCGTACACGCGCGCCAGCACCGGATGCACGCCTTCGGCGATCAGTTGTTCGGATTGCTGGATGGAATAGGGGCGGGTGGCGATGCGGATCATGCGGCGAGTCTTTGTAACGAGGGTTTGCGCCAGAACTTGCGCAGCGCGCTGCGCGTGGTGGAGATCTGCGCCAGCTGGTCGGCGCCGGTCAGGATCAAATTGATGGCGTCGAAGGCGCCGCCGCGCAGCGATGCCAAGAGCGGCGCCAGCCATTCCCGATCCAGGGTTTCCATGCGCTGCAGCCACAGCCCCCATTCCTCGGCCAGGGCGACTTCCAGCAACTGGTCCAGCAGCAGCAAGCGGTGGCCGCTGCCGGCGGCGACCTCGGCGGCGGTGAATGGGGTAGCCGCCGCGGCGCCGAACGCTTGCATCCAGCCGTTCAGGCCATAGCTGGCGGCATAGGCCGGCGTGGCGCCAACCGCGGCATCGGCGCCGCCCCAGATCCACATCGAGTTGACCGCCTTCAGCCCGCGCATTTCGCGCTCTTCATTCAGGCTTTCCGAGAACCATTGCATCTGCACTTCGTTTTGCAGCTTGCGCCAGGCCAGTTCGCCCGGGCCTTCCGGCATCCAGATATCGATATTGCGGCCGCTGGCAGCGGACGGGGTCGAGGTGCGCAGGCCGGCCCAGGCGTCGGCGCGGATGAACCAGGTGCGGGCGTCGCCATACACCACTTCATGGCCGATGTCGGTCAACAGCGGCGCGGCCGAGGCAAACAGTTTTTGCGATTGCGCCTCATCCAGCTGCAACTGCGCCACATCGGTCAGCACCAGATGGTCGCGCGCGACGTGGATGTGGGCCGGATGCAGCACGAACCACTGGCCGGCGACCGGCGTGTGGCCGAGGCTGCGCATCAGCGCCGCGGCGGCGGCCGGGCTGCTGTCCTGGGCCGGCTGCGGCAGGCCGAAGCGTTGCGCCAGCCAGTGCTCATGCGGCAAGGCGCGCGAAAAAGGATCGTGGGATTGGGGCGGCGCGGCGTGCTTGCCGCGCGCCAGCAGCATCGCCAGCGCCGGCGCCTGGCATTGGCGCAGCAAGTCGCGCGCCATTGCAGCCGGGGGCAGGGCGAAGGGGATCAGGATGTCGAGTTGATTCATGGGACGCTATTTTAGCGGTTGGCAGCCCAAGCGATGCGGGCGTTGCTGCGGGCATCCCGCATTGCACCCGTCGTTCTGGCGCAGTCGGGCCCGGCTTGCGCCTGGAAGGCGAGCCTAGTCTTGCTTCCAGGCATTCCTGGCCCGCTGCCGCACCAGCATCCTGACGCTGTCGGGCATGGGCGTGCGCGCGCCGTTGGTTTCGGCCGAGAGCCACAGGCTGTCTTCGAAGTGCGGCAGCATGCGCGGCGTGATGAAACGGCTGCGGATGGCGTTGACGTGGCGGTCGCCTTGCGGCGTCTGCTGGGTGACGTAGAAGCGCTGCGGCACTACTAGGTGCAGGTATTCCTTGGCGCGTGTCATGGCTACGTACAGCAGGCGGCGCTCTTCGGCGATCTCGGCGTCGTTGCCGGTGGCCAGATCCGACGGGATGCAGCCGTCCACCACGTTGAGCACATGCACCGAGCGCCATTCCTGGCCCTTGGCGGAGTGGATGGTGGACAGCGTCAGGTAGTCCTCGTCGCGGTAGGGCGGTTCCGCATAGTCGCTGCTGGCCTCGGGCGGATCCAGCGTCAGTTCGGTCAGGAACTTCTCGCGCGAGGCATAGCCGCCGGCCAGTGCGGCCAGCTGTTCGATATCGGCGCTGCGGGCGCCGGCGTCATCGTACTTGCGTTCCAGTTGCGGCAGGTACCAGTCGCGCGCGGCATGGAGATCGTCCGGCCATGGCGTGGATGCATGGCGCATCAGCGCATAGGTGTCGGCGAAGGCCTGCCACTCCAGCGCCGCATTGGCCGGCGGGGCGAAGTCGAGCAGGGCGGCGGCCGGGTCGTCGGCGGCGGCCATCAGGTCCAGCGCCTTCCTGGCGGTGGCCGGGCCGATGCCGGCGATCAACTGCAGCGCACGAAAGCCCGCCATGCGGCCGTTGGGGTTGTGGGCCAGGCGCAGCAGCGAAAGCAGGTCCTTGATGTGGGTGCTTTCGAGGAACTTCAAGCCGCCGAATTTCAGGAAAGGGATGTTGCGGCGGGCCAGTTCCAGCTCCAGCGCCGCGCTGTGCGTGGCGGTGCGAAACAGCACCGCCTGCGACTTCAGCGTCAGGCCCTGTTCGCGGTGCGCCAGCACCCGGTTGGCAATCCAGCGCGCCTGTTCCACTTCGTCCGGGATCAGCACCAGTTGCGGCTTTTGCGAGGAGGCCCGGTCGCTCCACAGGTTCTTGTGGTGGCGTTCGGGAGCCTCGGCGATGACGGCGTTGGAAGCCGCCAGGATCGGCTGGGTCGAGCGGTAGTTGCGCTCCAGCGTGACGATGCGCGCCGGGCGCGAGAACAGCGCGGGGAAGTCGAGGATGTTGCGCACCGTGGCGCCGCGGAAGGAGTAGATCGATTGGGCGTCGTCGCCCACGGCCGTGACGCCGGCGCCGTCGGGTTTCATGCGCTTCAGGATCTCGGCCTGCAGGCGGTTGGTATCCTGGTATTCGTCCACCAGCACATGGTCGAAGCGTTCACCCGCATGACGCGCCAGCTCGGCGTCGGACAGCATGTCGGCCCAGAACAGCAGCAGGTCGTCATAGTCCAGCACGTGCTGCCGTTCCTTGGCGTCGACGTAGGCAGAGAACAGTTCGGCCAGTTGGGCCTCCCATTCGCGGCACCAGGGGAATTGCGTGTGCAGCACCGTGCCGAGATTTTCGCGGGTGTTGACCGCGCGCGAATAGATGGCCAGGCAGGTGGCCTTCAGCGGGAAGCGCTTGTCGGTGGCCGTCAGCCCCATCTCATGGCGCAGCAGGCCCATCAGGTCTTCCGAGTCGCCGCGGTCCTGGATGGTGAAATCTTTTTCCAGGCCGATTTGCGCCGCATAGTCGCGCAGCAGGCGCGCGCCGATCGCATGGAAGGTGCCCGACCACGGCAACTGCGGCGGCTGCGCCGACGGCGGCAGTTGCAGCGCCTGCCCGATCGCCTGGCCGACGCGCCGGCCCATGTCGGCGGCGGCGCGGCGCGAAAAGGTCAGCAGCAGGATGCGTTGCGGATCGGCGCCATCCAGCACCAGTCTGGCGACCCGGTGCGCCAGCGTGCTGGTCTTGCCGGAACCGGCGCCGGCCACGATCAGCAACGGATCATGCCGGGCGGGCGGCAGCTTGCCGCCATGTTCTACCGCGGCGCGCTGTTGCTCGTTGAGCTTGGCAAAGAGGGCGTGGCGGGCATCGGCGGCGGGCGCGGCGGTATCAAGGGCGGCGGCTGGATCTGGCGGCATCGGGGTGGCGGGGTTGGTGTTGCTTAAAGCTTTGCACTGTATATATAACCAGTTCCGTGCGCAATATCGGATGCGGCGCCGTGGCAAAATGCGCGGCAGAAGTTGCCGGAATGGAACGTGTTTTGGGATGGCCGCGGCGCTTGCCGCAAATGTAAGACTTCATGTCGCCGAGAACCTATGGGCAAAGCCGGGCTCTATCCCGGCACGGCAGCGAACGTGTGACCGGGGTGGGCCGTCTGGCCCATTCTGTGGCAAACTTCGCGCTTCGCCTGTCGAAATGCGCCGCTATCTGTCGTGATGGGGACATGATTGGCCGCGCTTTTGATTCAGCCTTCTCTCGGAGCAATTTTGAGTCTAATAAAAAACCTGCCGTTCGAATGGTTGGTCGGCATCCGCTATACGCGCGCTGGCAAGCGCAGCGGCCGCAACAGTTTCATTTCCTTCATTTCCCTGATTTCCATGGCCGGCATCGCGCTGGGCGTGGCCGCGCTGATCGTGGTGCTGTCGGTCATGAACGGTTTCCAGAAGGAAGTGCGCGATCGCATGCTGTCGGTGCTGGCGCACATCGAGGTATTCGACGCTTCCGGCGCCATGCGCGACTGGCAAGCGGTGGCCAAGCAGACCTTCCAGAACAAGGAAGTGCAGGGCGCCGCACCCTACGTGGCGGCGCAGGCGATGATGACGCGCGATGACAATGTGCGCGGCGTCCTGGTGCGCGGCGTGCTGCCGGAAGAGGAGCCCAAGGTTTCCGATGTCGCCAAGCAGATCAAGCAGGGCAGTTTCGCCTCGCTCAAGCCCGGTGAATTCAATATTGTCCTGGGCGGCGAGCTGGCGCGCGGCTTGCGCGTGGGCATCGGCGACAAGGTGACGCTGATCGCGCCGCAAGGGCAGGTGACGCCGGCCGGGGTGTTGCCGCGCCTGAAGCAATTCACGGTGGGCGGCATCTTCGAGGCCGGACACTATGAGTTCGACTCTTCGCTGGCCTTCATCCATATCCAGGACGCGGAAACCCTGTTCCGTCTCGATGCCCCGACCGGCGTGCGGCTGCGCATCCGCGACATGCTGCAGGCGCCGCAGGTGACCCAGCAACTGGCCTCGACGCTGACCGGCGACCTCTACCTGCGCGACTGGTCGCAGCAAAACAGCAACTGGTTCGCGGCGGTCAAGACCGAGAAGCGCATGATGTTCATCATCCTGACGCTGATCATTGCGGTGGCGGCCTTCAACCTGGTGTCCACGCTGGTGATGACGGTGACCGACAAGCAGGCCGACATCGCCATCCTGCGCACGCTGGGCGCTTCGCCCGGTTCCATCATGAAGATCTTCGTCATCCAGGGGGCGCTGGTGGGGCTGATCGGCACGGCCATCGGCGTCGGCCTGGGCGTGGCGGTGGCGCTCAACATCGACGTCGTGGTGCCGGCCATCGAACGCGCGCTCCACGTGCAGTTCCTGCCCAAGAGCATTTACGTGATCTCCGAGTTGCCTTCCGACCTGATCTGGTCCGATGTCTACACCATCGGCGGCGTGGCGGTGGTATTGGCCTTCCTGGCGACGCTGTATCCGAGCTGGGCCGCGTCCCGCGTCAAACCGGCGGAGGCCCTGCGTTATGAATAAGGCAATGGACAACAACCAAGTGGTACTGGCCGCGCGCGGCCTGGGCAAGACCTTCACCCAGGGCAAATATTCGGTGAAGGTGCTGGCCGGCATCGACATCGATGTGCGTCATGGCGAGCAGGTGGCCATCGTCGGCGCCTCGGGTTCCGGCAAGTCGACCTTGCTGCATCTGCTGGGCGGGCTGGATACGCCATCCACCGGCTCGGTCGTGCTGCAGGGCCGGGATTTCGCCAGCCTGGGCGAGTCGGCGCGCGGCGAGCTGCGCAACAAGTCGCTGGGTTTCGTCTACCAGTTCCACCACCTGCTGCCGGAATTCTCGGCGCTGGATAACGTCGCCATGCCGCTGATGATCCGCCGCGTCAAGCGCGACCAGGCGCAGCAGCAGGCGCGCGAGATCCTGGCCCGGGTCGGCCTGGAGCAGCGCGTGTCGCACGTGCCGGGCGAGCTCTCCGGCGGCGAACGCCAGCGCGTGGCGCTGGCGCGCGCCCTGGTGACGCATCCGGCCTGCGTGCTGGCCGATGAGCCCACCGGCAACCTCGACCGCGCCACCGCCGACAAGACCTTTGAGCTGATGCTCGAACTGTCGCAGACGCTGGGCACGGCCTTCGTGATCGTGACCCATGACAGCGACCTGGCCGCGCGTTGCGGGCGGGTCCTGAGATTGTCGGAAAACGGCCTGCAGCAGGCCGGGCCGATTACGGAGTAAGCTTGCTGCATGGCTGCATGGCTGCATGGCTGCATCGGTGGCGGCGGGGCCCAGCGGGCGCCTGCCGCGTACCTGTTTTGAAAGGGAGTAATACCAAATGAATAAGCGACAATGGCTGGAAACACTGGTCGGTTTCGACACTACCAGCCGCAATTCCAATCTTGAACTGATCGCCGCCTTGCGCGACAACCTGGAGCAGCAGGGCATCAAGCCCTGGTTCGCCCATAACAAGGAAAAGACCAAGGCCAACCTGTTCGCCACGCTGCCGGCCACGGCCGGCGCCAATGCGGGCGCGACCCAGGGCGGCATCGTCCTGTCCGGGCATACCGACGTGGTGCCGGTGGACGGACAGAAATGGGACACCGACCCGTTCAAGCTGGTCGAGAAGGACGGCGCCCTGTACGCGCGCGGCAGTTGCGACATGAAGGGCTTCATCGCCACGGCCATGGCGCTCACGCCGGAGTTCCTGGCCATGCCGCGCACCAAGCCGCTGCACCTGGCGTTCTCATATGATGAAGAAATCGGCTGCATCGGCGCGCCGGCGATGCTGGAAGAAATCGTCAAGCGCGGCATCAAGGTCGACGGCTGCGTGGTGGGCGAGCCCACCAGCATGAACGTGGTGGTGGCGCACAAGGGCATCAACGTGTTCGCCTGCAAGGTACACGGCAAGTCGGCCCACTCGTCGCTCACGCCGCAGGGCTGCAACGCCATCGAATACGCCGCGCGCATGATCTGCGCCATCCGCGACTTCGCCGACGCCTACAAGGCCAACGGCCCGTACGACCAGTTCTTCGACGTGCCGTTTACCACCATGACCACCAACCAGATCCGCGGCGGCATCGCGGTCAACACCATTCCCGAGCTGTGCGAGTTCACCTACGAGTTCCGCAACCTGCCGGGCATGACGGTGGCCGATATCCAGGCGCAGATCGATGTCTACGTGCGCGACGTGTTGTTGCCGAAGATGAAGGCGGAGTTCGCCGACGCCCGCATCGAGATCGACAATTTCGCCGGCAGCCCGGCGCTGGAGGCGGCCGAGCAGGCGGCGATCACCGAGCTGGTGCGCACGCTGACCGGCGACCGCCAGACGCGCAAGGTGGCCTACGGCACCGAAGCCGGCCTGTTCCAGCAGATCGGCATTCCCACCATCGTGTGCGGCCCCGGCAGCATCGACAATGCGCACAAGCCCAACGAGTTCGTGACGCTGGCGCAGCTGGATCATTGCGAGCAGTTCCTGCGCAAGCTGGGCAAGTCGCTGGAAGCGGTCTGACGAGATTGCAGGGATAGCACTGGGCTTTTCGTGCCAGGCTCAGGAAAAAGGACGCAAGAGATTGCGTCCTTTTTTTTGTTTGTCCTGTCGGAGATGGAATGGATTGCGGTTTATCCGGGTTAAATTCTGTTTGCTCGTTTCTTTACTCATGTTAAGAGTTGCAAGCGGCGGTTAAACGGTAAACTCCCTCTCCTGGACCTGGAACGAATCCGGGTATGCTGCATTAAAAAAATACGCTTCGGGGGAAGCATGCCAGGACGATCATGGCAGTCCAGCCCTCCTTGCGTACGCGCCGGCGCAGGCCGGCGGCTCTTAATGTGTTTTCATTGAGTCTTCACGCCATACCAGTACGCACATGTGGGTCGACACGCATTGCCATCTCGACGCCGGGGAATTCGGCGGCCATAACGCCTCCGTCGCTGACGATGCGGCGCGGGCCGGTGTGCGGGCGATCGTGATTCCGGCCATCGCGCGCGCCAATTTCGGCGTCGTGGCGCAGTTGGCGCGTGAGGTAGGCAATGGCGTCTATGCGCTGGGGATCCACCCTCTTTACGTGCCGACCGCCCAGGAAGCCGACCTGCAAGCCTTGCGCGCCGCCATCGAAAGCGCCCTGGCCGACCCGCTGTTCATCGGCGTGGGCGAGATCGGCCTGGATTTCTTCGTGCCGGAACTGAAGGAGGCGCCGCTGCGCGAGAAGCAGGAGTTCTTCTTTTCCGAACAACTGAAGCTGGCCCGGGATTTCGGGCTGCCGGTGCTGCTGCATGTGCGCCGTTCGCAGGACATCATCTTGAAACATCTGCGCCGCATCCGCGTGCCGGGCGGCATCGCCCATGCCTTCAATGGCAGTTTCCAGCAGGCGCAGGCGTTTATCGACCTGGGGCTGCACCTGGGCTTCGGCGGCGCCATGACCTTCCCGCGTTCGCTGCAGATCCGCCGGCTGGCCGCCGAGCTGCCGTTGCCGGCCATCGTGCTGGAGACCGACGCCCCTGACATCGCCCCCGCCTGGCGCCATCCCGGCGTCAACACGCCCGACCAGATTCCGCGCATCGGCGAGGTGCTGGCCGAGTTGCGCGGCATGCCGCCGTCAGAGATCGCCGCCGCCACTTGCGCCAATGCCCTGGCCGCCTTGCCGCGGCTTGCCTGTTCCGGATTGGGCCTCTGATGCGCAGTGTGATCATCGGCTTTGCCTTCGGTATTGGATTACTGCAGATGCAGGCGCGGCTGCCTGGCATGGAGTGGTATGCGGCCGGCCTGGTGCTGGCCGTGCTGCTGGCGCTCACAGCATGGAAATTCTGGCAACCCTTCCTGCGCATCCCGTTGCTGCTGACCTGCGGCGCCTGGGTGGGTTTCTTGTGGGCCGCGGCCTTTGCGCACTATTACCTGGAGCAGGAACTCCCATCGGCGTGGGAGGGCAGGGACGTGACCGTGATCGGCACCGTGGCCAACCTGCCGGACCGCAATGAACAGGGCGTGCGCTTTCGTTTCGATGTCGAGCAGGTGGTGCAGCAGGTGACGCAGCAGGGGGCGGTGACGCCGCCGGTGCCGCCCAGGCTGGCCCTGGCATGGTACGGCAACCGCCGTTATCAGGCGCCGGTGGAGGATGGCGAAGCGGCGGCGCCGGGACGCCAGCCGGTGGCCGATATCCGGCCCGGCGAGCGCTGGCGGCTGACGGTGCGCCTGAAGCGTCCGCACGGCAACGCCAATCCGGGCGGTTTCGATTACGAGGTGTGGCTGTTGCAGGACGACGTGCGCGCCACCGGCTACGTCGTGGGGACGCCGGCTGCGCCTGGCGCGGCCGCGGGCGCGGCCAACCGGCGCCTCGACGCCTTTGTCTGGACGCCGTCGAAGGCCATCGAATACGCGCGCGGCTGGCTGCGCGACCGCATCCTGGCGGCATTGCCGGGCGAACCCTACGCGCCGGTGGTTGCGGCGCTGGTCATGGGCGACCAGCGCGGCATCAGCCAATCCGACTGGAGCATCTTCAACCGCACCGGCATCGGCCACCTGATGGCGATTTCAGGCTTGCACATCACCATGCTGGCGGCCATGTGCGGCGGTCTTGCGAGCTGGCTGTGGCGGCGCTCTTTTTTTACCGGCGCGCAATTGCCGTTGCTGCTGCCGGCGCAGAAGGTAGCGGTCATCGCCGGCATGCTGATGGCGCTGGTGTATGTCTTGCTGGCCGGCTTCGGCGTGCCGGCGCAACGCACGCTTTACATGCTGATCGTGGTCGGCGTCGCTTTCTGGAGCGGGCGCATCGTGCGCGTGTCGGTGGTGCTGTGCCTGGCCTTGGGGCTGGTGTTGCTGCTCGATCCCTGGTCCCTGCTGTGGCCGGGATTCTGGTTGTCCTTCGGCGCCGTGGGCTTGCTGCTGTACGGCACGGTCGGACGCATGCAGCCGCGTCATGCGATGGCGGCGGCGGCGCGTACCCGCTGGTGGCAGAAGCTGTGGCTGGCAGTCCAGTCCGGCGCCCAGGCCCAGTACATCATCACGCTGGGCCTGGTGCCGCTGACGGTATTGCTGTTTGGCCAATATTCGCTGGTCAGCCCGATCGCCAATGCCGTCGCCATCCCGCTGGTGGGGCTGGTGGTCACGCCCTTGTCGCTGCTGGGCAGCATCTTGCCGGCATTTGCTGCCGAATGGGTGCTGCAGGTGCCGCACCAGTTGCTGGTGTGGCTGGCCGGATTCCTGGGCTGGCTGGAGGCGCTGCCGTTCGCGGTATGGGAAACGCCGTTGCCGAGCTGGTGGATGTTCCTGCTGGCGCTGGGCGGCACGCTGCTGGTGCTGGCGCCGCGCGGCTGGCCGGCCCGCTGGCTGGGGGTATTCGGCTGGCTGCCGCTGATCCTGAATGCGCCCGGCACGCCGGCGGAGGGCACCATGCGCGTCACCGCCTTCGATATCGGCCAGGGCATGGGGCTGCTGGTGGAAACCCCGGGCCATCGCCTGCTGTATGACACCGGCCCGTACTACACGCCGCAATCCGACGGCGCCACCCGGGTGCTCCTGCCTTACCTGCGCGCGCGTGGCATCGACCGGATCGACCGCCTGGTCATTTCGCATAGCGATATCGACCATTCCGGCGGCGCCTTGTCCCTGCTCAAGGGTGTGCGTATCGACAGCGTCTATTCGTCGCTGGCCGAGGGCAGCCCCATCGTCAAGGCTGCGCCGTCGCACCAGCGCTGCGTGGCGGGGCAATCGTGGAATTGGGACGGCATCGGCTTCACCATGCTGCATCCGGTGCCGGCCATCTATGAGAGCACCAAGTGGAAACCCAATGCGCTCAGCTGCGTGCTGAAGGTGCAGATCGGGCGCCAATCGATTCTGCTGGCCGGCGATGTCGAGGCGATACAGGAAGATCAGATGCTCAATGGCGCCATGGCCGAGCAGTTGCCGTCAACCGTGCTGCTGGCGCCGCATCACGGCAGCAAGACTTCCTCGACCGAGCCGTTCCTGCGCGCCGTGCGGCCGGAGGTGGCGATCTTCCAGGTCGGCTACCGCAACCGCTTCAACCATCCCAATCCGGAAGTCTTCGAGCGCTACCAGCGTCTGGGCATCCGCCGTTTGCGTACCGATGAATCGGGGGCGGTGACGCTCACCTTCGGCGACCAGTTGAATGTGGAGGAGTACCGCAAGACGCATGCGCGCTATTGGTACGGACGCTAGTCGCAATATTTCGCGATCCGGGAAAATAGCACGCTCAGGGTGATTGCGGTTTTGCTATGCTGCCATTACTTTCTTCCATCGCATTCTATGAGCTTGCCGATCTTGCATTTCGCGCATGCCAACAGTTACCCGGCCGGTACCTATGGCATGTTCTTCGAACAACTGCGCCAGCACTACGACGTGCGCGCGCTGGCCATGCATGCGCACAACCCGCGTTATCCGGTCGATGACGGCTGGCGCAAGCTGGGGCGCGAGCTGGTCGAGGAGCTGGAGCGCAATTACCGAGAACCGGCGATCCTGGTGGGGCACTCGATGGGCGGCATCCTGTCGCTGATGGCCGCGCGCAAGCGTCCCGACCTGGCGCGCTGCGTGGTGCTGCTGGATTCGCCCATCGTGGCGGGCTGGCGCGCGCAGGCCTTGCGCGTGGCCAAATTGCTCAAGCTGGAGGGCAAGCGTTCGCCGGCGGTGGCGTCGGTCAAGCGCCGCAATGTCTGGCCGGATATGGAGAGCGCCTACCGGCATTACGCCGCCAAGGCCATGTTCGCCGCCTGGCCGCAGCGCGTGCTGCGCGATTACGTGGAACATGGCCTGGCGCCGCAAGCGGACGGCAGCGTGCGCCTGCGTTTCACGCGCGAGGCGGAAACCGCGGTCTATCGCACCATTCCCCATCATCTTGGTGGCCTGACGCGCCGGCCTTATCCGGTGCCGGTCGGGTTTGTCGGCGGCGCCGATTCGGTCGAGTGCCGGCTGGCCGGGCTGGGCGCCACCCGGCGCCTGGTGGGCAATCACTTCCGGCAGATCCCCGGCGGCCACCTGTTTCCCATGGAGTCGCCGCTGCTGGCGGCCCAGGCCACGCACGAGATGATCCAGGCCTTGTTGCAAGCGGAAAGGGCGAAGAACTAAGCGGGACGGAGGTTGTCAAGACGGGAGGCCTCGCGGGCCGTGTTTTCTCCACGCAAGTTTCGCCGCGGCGAGACAGATATCGGCGCAAGGGGATTAAAAATACGAGCGCTTTGGGGTATAATTTGAATTTCCCGCATGTGCCGTTCGGCACTCATCTGTAATGACCAAGTTTGTATTTGTCACTGGCGGCGTCGTGTCTTCCCTGGGTAAAGGGATTGCCGCCGCGTCCCTGGCTGCGATCCTCGAATCGCGTGGCCTCAAAGTCACCCTCCTCAAGCTCGATCCCTATATCAACGTCGACCCCGGCACGATGAGCCCGCTGCAGCACGGCGAAGTGTTCGTCACCGACGACGGCGCAGAGACCGACCTCGACCTCGGCCACTACGAGCGCTTCATCTCGGCCAAGATGAAGAAGGTCAACAACTTCACTACCGGGCAGGTATATGAGTCGGTGATCCGCAAGGAGCGCCGCGGCGAGTACCTGGGCAAGACCGTGCAGGTGATCCCGCACATCACCAACGAGATCCAGGAATTCATCCATCGCGGCGCCGAAGGCTATGAAGTTGCGCTGGTGGAAATCGGCGGCACCGTCGGCGACATCGAGTCGCTGCCTTTCCTCGAAGCCGCGCGCCAATTGAGTCTGCGCTCGGGCCGCAACGCCACCGCCTTCGTCCACCTGACGCTGGTGCCGTTCCTGGCATCGGCCGGCGAACTCAAGACCAAGCCGACCCAGCACAGCGTGCAAAAGCTGCGCGAAATCGGCATTTCGCCGGACGCCCTGCTGTGCCGCGCCGACCGCCGCATCCCGGACGACGAGCGCGACAAGATCTCGCTGTTCTCCAACGTTGCCGTCGACGCCGTCATTTCGGTGTGGGATGCCGATAGCATCTATAAGATTCCGCAGATGCTGCACGACCAGGGTTTGGATACCATCATCTGCGAAAAGCTGGGCCTGTCGCCCAAGCCGGCCGACCTGTCGATGTGGGACAAGCTGATCGACGCGCAGAACAATCCTTCGCACGAAGTGACCATCGGCATGGTCGGCAAGTATGTCGACCTCACCGAGTCGTACAAGTCGCTGACCGAAGCGCTGCGCCATGCCGGCATCCATACCGGCAGCCGCGTGAACATCGAATACCTGGATTCGGAAGAAATCGAAGCCAACGGCACCGGCAGCCTCGCCAAGTACGATGCGATCCTGGTGCCGGGCGGTTTCGGCAAGCGCGGCGTGGAAGGCAAGATCGCCGCGGCCCGTTATGCCCGCGAGAACAAGGTGCCGTACCTGGGCATCTGCCTGGGCATGCAGGTGGCGCTGCTGGAATACGCGCGCAACAAGGCCGGCCTGGCCAAGGCCAACTCGACCGAGTTCGATCCGGATACCGAGCAGCCGGTGGTGGCGCTGATCGACGAGTGGCAAAACCACGACGGCCGCGTCGAGCGCCGCGACGAGAATTCCGACCTGGGCGGCACCATGCGCCTGGGCGCGCAGACTTGCAGCATCAAGCCGGGCACGCTGGCGGCTGAAATTTATGGGGAAACGGTGACCGAGCGTCACCGCCACCGCTACGAAGCAAACAATTTTTATCTCGGCCGCGTGGAAGAGGCCGGCATGGTCGTGTCGGCGCGTACGCCGACCGAAGACCTGTGCGAAATCATGGAGTTGCCGCGTACCGGCGAGAACGCCCACCCGTTCTACATCGGCGTGCAATACCACCCGGAGTTCAAGTCGACCCCGCGTGACGGCCACCCGCTGTTCATTTCGTACATCCGCGCAGCATTGGCCCATCATGCGCTGGTTCACCACGATGCGGCCGCAAAAGGAAAAGCATGAAACTCTGCGGTTTTGAGGTCGGCCTCGACCAGCCGTTCTTCCTGATTGCCGGCACCTGTGTCATCGAGTCCGAACAGATGGCGCTCGATACGGCCGGCACCTTGAAGCAAATCACCGGCGAACTGGGCATCCCGTTCATCTACAAGTCGTCCTTCGACAAGGCCAACCGCTCGTCCGGTTCGTCTTTCCGCGGGCTGGGCATGGAGAAGGGGCTGGAGATACTGGCCAAGGTCAGGAAACAGATCGGCGTGCCGGTGTTGACCGACATCCACGAGATCGACGAGATCAAGCCTGTCGCCGCCGTGGTCGACGTGCTGCAGACGCCGGCCTTCCTGTGCCGCCAGACCGATTTCATCCGCGCCTGCGCGCAGTCGGGCAAGCCGGTCAATATCAAGAAGGGCCAGTTCCTGGCGCCGCACGACATGGTCAACGTGATCGACAAGGCGCGCGCCGCGGCCAAGGAAGCCGGCCTGCCGACCGACAATTTCATGGCCTGCGAGCGCGGCGTGTCCTTCGGCTACAACAACCTGGTCTCGGACATGCGCAGCCTGGCGATCATGCGCGAGACCGGCGCCCCGGTGGTGTTCGACGCCACCCACTCGGTGCAGCTGCCGGGCGGGCAGGGCACGTCTTCGGGCGGCCAGCGCGAGTTCGTGCCGGTGCTGGCGCGCGCGGCGATCGCTACGGGCGTGTCGGGCGTGTTCATGGAAACCCACCCGAACCCGGCCGAAGCCAAGTCGGACGGCCCCAATGCCGTGCCGCTGGCGCGCATGAAGGATTTGCTGGGCACGATGATCGAGCTGGACCGCATCGTGAAGAAAGCGGGCTTTTTGGAAAACAACTTTTCCTGATCGCGCGTCAAGCGGCCGCCGTCCGGCGGCCGCTTCGTTGTGTGCGCACGCCGGGTTGCAGCAGCCTCCCCGGCAGGCCCGCGCCACCGCCTACAATTTTTAAAACCTTGATGGAGATTTGGAATGAGTGCAATCGTTGATATCATCGGCCGTGAAGTGATCGACTCCCGCGGTAATCCCACCGTTGAATGCGACGTGCTGCTGGAGTCCGGCGTGCTGGGCCGCGCCGCTGTCCCTTCGGGCGCGTCCACCGGTTCGCGCGAGGCGATCGAGCTGCGCGACGGCGACAAGAGCCGCTATTTCGGCAAGGGCGTGCTGCAAGCCTGCGAAAACATCAACACCGAAATCTCCGAAGCCATCATGGGCCTGGACGCCAATGAACAGGCTTTCCTGGACCGCACCCTGATCGACCTGGACGGCACCGAGAACAAGAGCCGTCTGGGCGCCAACGCCATGCTGGCGGTCTCGATGGCAGTGGCCAAGGCCGCCGCTGAAGAGTCGGGCCTGCCGTTGTACCGCTATTTCGGCGGCAGCGGTTCGATGCAGATGCCGGTGCCGATGATGAACGTCATCAACGGCGGCGCGCACGCCGACAACAACCTGGACCTGCAGGAGTTCATGATCATCCCGGTGGGCGCACCGAGCTTCCGTGAAGCGCTGCGCTACGGCGCCGAAGTGTTCCACACCCTGAAGAAGATCCTGCACGACCGCGGCCTGGCTACCTCGGTGGGCGACGAAGGCGGTTTCGCACCGAACGTCTCCAGCCATGAAGAAGCCATCAAGCTGATCATCGAAGCCATCGAAAAGGCCGGCTACGAGCCGGGCACCCAGATCGCCCTGGGCCTGGACTGCGCCGCTTCCGAGTACTACAAGGACGGCAACTACCACCTGGCCGGCGAAAACATGGTGCTGACCCCGGCGCAGAAGGTCGGCCTGCTGGCGTCGTGGTGCGACAAGTACCCGATCATCAGCATCGAAGACGGCATGGCCGAGAACGACTGGGCCGGCTGGAAGCTGCTGACCGAAACCCTGGGCAAGAAGGTGCAGCTGGTGGGCGACGACCTGTTCGTCACCAACACCAAGATCCTGAAGGAAGGCATCGACAAGGGCATCGCCAACTCGATCCTGATCAAGATCAACCAGATCGGCACCCTGACCGAAACCTTCGCCGCCATCGAAATGGCCAAGCGCGCCGGCTACACCGCCGTGATCTCGCACCGTTCGGGCGAAACCGAAGACTCGACCATCGCCGACATCGCCGTGGGCATGAACGCGCTGCAGATCAAGACCGGCTCGATGTCGCGTTCGGACCGCATGGCCAAGTACAACCAGCTGCTGCGCATCGAAGAGGATCTGGGCGATATCGCCACCTATCCGGGCCGCGCTGCGTTCTACAACCTGAAGTAAAGCGTAGCGGCGCGTGCCTCGCAACCCGATGCACGCGCCGCGCTGAGAGCTCCCGGCCATGCGCCTGATCATCCTTTGCCTGTCACTCTTGCTGGTGCTGATCCAGTATCCGCTCTGGCTGGGCAAGGGCGGCTGGTTCAAGGTCTGGGAACTCGACCGCCAGGTCCAGCAGGCGCGCAAGAAGAACGATGAGCTCAAGGAACGCAATGCCAAGCTGGCTTCCGAAGTCGACGACCTGAAGCAGAGCAAGGGCGCGGTCGAAGAGCGCGCGCGTTTCGAACTGGGGATGATCAAGCAGAACGAGGTCTTCATCCAGGTGATCGATGGCGCATCGGGCAAGCCATTCGCGTCGGCCAATCCCAATCCCTACATGCCAGGCTCCGGCCAGCCCAACAGCGTTTCCGTGCCTGCCGCGGCGCCGTCGTCGGGCGGGAGCGCCGAAGCGCCCAGAGCCGCGCGCTAGCCGCACGTTGTGCGCACGTTGCGCAGGCTGCGGCGGGATAAGCCGAATGCAGGCCTGCCCGGCCCCCGATCTCCCGACCATTTTCCTACCGTCCCGGACCTGCACGAATGTCGATCGATACGCCGCTGTCGTTGTCCGGCCTGTCCACCACGCCGCTGGAGCTGCTGTCCTTCCTGCTGGCGGTGCTCACCGTCTGGCTCAACATCCGCCAGAACCATTGGGCCTGGCTGTTTTCCATCCTGTCTTCGTTGCTGTATGCGGCAGTGTTCGTCGATGCCCGCCTGTACGGCGACTCCGGCTTGCAGTTCGTCTTCGTCGCGGTGTCCATCTGGGGCTGGTACCAATGGCTGCGCGGCGGCCAGCAGCACAGGCCGTTGCCGGTGTCGCGCCTGGACCGCGCCGGCTGGGCGTTGACGCTGGCGGCATGGGGCGCCGGCTTTGCGCTCCTGTCCTGGTTCCTGCGCCGCTATACGGATACCGACGTGCCGCACATGGATGCCTTCCTTACCGCCGGCAGCCTGGTGGGGCAACTCTTGCTGTCGCGCAAGAAAATCGAAAACTGGCTGGTGTGGATCCTGGTGGACGTGCTGTATGTCGGCCTCTACCTCTACAAGCACCTGACGCTGACGGCGATACTGTACGGCCTGTTCGTCATCATGGCGATGGCCGGCTGGCGCAGCTGGCGGCATTCGGAATAACAAGGCCGGATGCGGCGTCCTATGCCGCCGGCAAGGCGTCGGGCGCCGGCGGATCGGCGAAGACGATGCGGTTCTTGCCCGCATTCTTGGCTTTATAGAGGGCCACGTCGGCGCGCTTGATCAGTTGCGCCTGGCTTTCGCCTTTGTGGTGTTCGGCGACGCCGGCGCTGAATGTGATCAGCAGGCGCTGGCTTTCATGCATGAAGAGGCGCTTGGTCAGTTCGCGCTGGACCCGGGTGATGATCTGGACGGCATCCTGCGGTTCGGTTTCCGGCATCAGCACGATGAATTCCTCGCCGCCGAAGCGCGCGATCACGTCCAGCTTGCGCAAGGTTTCCTTGATCACCTTGACCATGTGGACCAGCACTTCGTCGCCGGTGTCGTGGCCGTGGGTGTCGTTGATGCGCTTGAAGTCGTCCAGGTCCAGCAAGGCGATGCACAGCGGCGTGTCGCGCCGTTCGGCGTTGGCGATTTCACGCTCCAGCGACTCGTCCATGCCGCGCCGGTTCAGGCTGCCGGTCAGCTGGTCTTCGCGCACCAGTTCGCCCATCTGCACCAGTTGGCTTTCCAGCGCATGGATGCGGGCTTCGGCTTTTTCCACTTCCTGCCGCGCATCTTCCATGGCGTCGCGCGAACGGCTGGTTTCTTCCTGCGCGTTCTGGGTTTCGCGCATGATGTCGCTCAGTACCGAGTTGAGGTCGCTGATGTTGCCGGCCTGGCTGATCTGCTGCGAGAAGCCGCTGATGGTCTTCTGGTAGTTGCTGGTGGTCGAGAGCATCGCCGAGAGCCGGTCGACGAAGGTCAGCATCATGTTCTTGACCACCACCTTTTCCTCGGCCAGCGTGTTCTTCAGCAAACCTTGCTTGTAGATCACTTCCTTGAGGTTCTTGGTCGCGTCGGCCAGCGAGGTCTTGCTGATCGGGCCGGCGATCAGGGCTTGCACGGTTTCGATCTGGGTGGAGAGCCAGGAGCCCTGTTCCAGCAACCCGTTTATGTTTTCCAGCAGCAGCTGGAACAGGCGCATCAGCAATTCCTGCTGCTGCGCCATGTCGTCGGCCTTGAGCTCGATCTGGAAACTCAGTTGCTTGATGCGCCCGATGATCTCGGTCATCGCCTGTTCGGAGAACGCCGTCTTCAGGTCCTGGCCGCTGGATTTCGACTCGTTGGCCAGTTCCGGCGCGCTTTCCAGCAGCGAGGACAGGTTGAACACCAGTACCCGCGCCAGCACTTCGCGCAGCATCTTTTCCTTCTTGCTGTCGCGGATGAACTGCCGTTCCAGATCCACCGGCATCAGTTCGCCGTGCGGGACGAGCGGGCGTGTGCTCCAGTTCTCTTGCGCGAATTCGCCTAGTTGCCGTGCATATTCTCCCCAGTCGCTGTTTTCCTGGGCGCGCACCAGGCGCATCCCCAGGAGGCCGTTCTCGCCCGGCTGCCTGGCCAAGCTGGCGGCCAGGTCGGCCAGTACCGTTTCTGCGCGGATTTCGGGCGGGCCGCCCAGGATTTCCTCATAGGCGACGCGATAGGCTTCCGGGGTGGGGGCGATGCGGCGGGTGCCGAGGCGCTGGAAAGCCTCGCGGGCGATTTCGACGGGGCTTAAGGTGGGCGTTTTCTTGGACATGTCGGCAGACAATGTTGTTGGCCGCTTTATATCACTGCGACAAGGAGTATTGTGCGCTGGTAACGGCTCATCCGGCCTTTTCCTTTAGGGCCCGTTGGCAATCGCGCATTGCATGCGCGCGACAGTCGCAAGGCTTGCGATCGGTTCGAAAAATCTCGGGCCATTTTACGTCAAGCGTTTTGGCGTTGAAGGTTTTTTGTCAAGGCCGGCGGGCGACCGGCGGGAATGCCTTTTTATTCCACCAGGTCGTTTTTCAGGGCGTAGTGGGTGAGTTCGGCGTTATGGCGCATCTTCATCTTGGCCAGCACCCGGGAGCGGTACATGCTGATGGTTTTTACCGAGAGCGAGAGCTCGGCGGCGATATCGCCGACCGTCTTGCCGGAGGCGATCATGACCATGGTCTGGTATTCGCGGTCCGACAGCGTCTCGTGCAGCGGCGTCTCATGGTCGAAGCCGATCTGGTTGGCCAGCTCCTGCGCCAGCGACGGGCTGATGTATTTGCGCCCGGTGGCGGCCTGGCGGATCGCAGCCAGCAGTTCGGACGGCGCCACCTGCTTGTTGAGGAAGCCGGCCGCGCCGGCGCGCAGCGCACGGATCGCATACTGGTCTTCGCGATGGATGGACAGCATCAATACAGGCAACTGGGGATGCTCCTTGCGGATCTGCTTGAGGATGTCGATGCCATTGCGGTCGGGCATGACGATGTCGAGCAGCATCACGTCGCCGTTGCCCACGCGCGCCAGCTTGATCGCTTCCAGTCCGTTGGCGGCATTGCCGGCCACGACGATATCCTTGGTGCCGGCGCAGATCTGGCGCAAGCCTTCGCGCACGATGGCATGGTCGTCGGCGATGAGGACTTTGATGGAAGCGGTGTTTTTTTTGCTCATGGGCGGGATGCGTCGACCCTCTGTATATGGCGAGCCGGTATTCTATAGCGTTCGCTCAGCGCGCGACAGGAATCTCCACCCGGATCACAGTGCCTTTGCCTGGCGCGCTATCGAGCTGCAGCGTTGCGCCCAGCGCCTGCGCGCGGCGCCGCATGTTGCCCAGGCCGTGGCCGCTGCGCAGGGCGGCGGAGGGATCGAAACCGCATCCGTCGTCCTCGATGCGCAGCGACAGCACATCGCCTTCGCGCCCGGCCGTGATCAAGGCGTTGTCGGCCTGCGCATACTTGGCGACATTATTGAGGGCTTCCCGCACGATGCGAAACAGCGTGATCACCTCGAATTCCTCCAGTCCTTCCAGGCCGTCGCCGCAGCGCTGGCGGCAGACGATGCCGGTCTGGCGGGTGAACATGCGGCTTTGCCACTCGAGCGCCTCGGCCAGGCCGAACTCGACGATGGGCGGGCACAGGTCATCGATGATGCCGTGCATGGCGTCGCCCGCCTCGTCAACCAGTTCCTCGGCGTAATGCGCCTGGTCATGCTGTTTTTCCATTCCTGCCGCCTGGGCCAGCGATTCGCGCAATTGCCCCAGGGCCATCTTGATGCCGGTCAGGTGGGCGCCGAGCTCATCGTGCAGGTCGCGGGCGATGCGCGCGCGCTCTTGTTCGCGGATTTTTTCGGTAAGAGACAGGGCTTCCCCGGATGGGTCGCCGGAAATGATTTCCTGGGGCATGTCGGGCGCGGTCGGAATTGAAAACGCCAATCATATCCGGCATGCGCAGCGCGGTCACCAGGTCGCTGCGCAGAAGGTTGATGCAGGGCAAAGCGGGCGCGCCGCGCCGGAAAATCTTGTCGCTATGCCATTGAGGCCGGCAAACGAGAAATTTCAGGAGAGGGGCTTCCCATTAATGCAAGGCCGGTGCTATAATTTTGTTTTTCGCGGCTGTAGCTCAGCTGGATAGAGTACTTGGCTACGAACCAAGGGGTCGTGGGTTCGATTCCTGCCAGCCGCACCAGATATAAAGGGTCCATCGCAAGATGGGCCCTTTTTTCTTTCTCGCCTTCCTTGTTGCCGGAAAACAAAGCTGGCCGTATGAAACGGCCCGCCTTCTTCTGCGCATGCGTTCATGCGTTGATCCCGGGCACGCCGGAATCAAGTCAGGTCCTGATCAAAACTGTTCCCATGAGTCGCCATCGCTGCCGGCCGTCAATTTGGCGCTGGCGGCGGCGACTGGTTTTGCGGGCAATACCGCTTTCTTCGGCGTCACGTCTGCAGTGTGCTTGCGCGCGGCTGCGGCCGGCCGGGCGGCGGCGCTTTTCGGCGGCGCCGTCTTGGCCGTCCTGGCAGGCGATGACACGGCATGCTGGTTGAGCTTGAAGATGCTCACGGTATCGGTCAGCTTCTCGGCCTGCTCCTGCAATGACTGGGCAGCGGCGGCGGCCTGTTCCACCAGCGCAGCGTTTTGCTGCGTAACTTCATCCATTTGCGAAATGGCGATATTGACCTGTTCGATGCCGTCGCTCTGTTCCTGGCTGGCCGAGCTGATCTCGGCCACGATGTCGGTCACGCGGCGCACGCTGTTGACCACTTCGCTCATGGTATTGCCGGCTTCCTCAACCAGCTTGCTGCCCAGGTCGACCTGCGCCACCGAGCCTTCGATGAGTCCCTTGATTTCCTTGGCGGCTGCAGCCGAGCGCTGTGCCAGGCTGCGCACTTCGGAGGCCACCACCGCGAAGCCGCGGCCCTGTTCGCCGGCACGCGCCGCTTCCACCGCCGCGTTCAACGCCAGGATGTTGGTCTGGAAAGCGATGCCGTCAATGACGCCGATGATGTCCGAAATCTTGCGCGAGGATTGGTTGATCGCTCCCATGGTGTCGACCACCTTGCCGACCACGTTGCCGCCGGCAACCGCCACTTCCGAGGCGGACGTCGCCAACTGGTTGGCCTGGCGCGCATTGTCGGCGTTCTGTTTGACGGTGGAGGTCAGTTCTTCCATGGCCGAGGCGGTTTCTTCCAGCGAGCTGGCCTGCTGTTCGGTGCGGGAGGAAAGGTCGAGGTTGCCGCTGGCGATTTCAGTCGATGCGACGGTGATGGTGGAGGTGCCCTGGCGCACTTCGGTGACGATGCCCAGCAGGCTGTCGTTCATGCTCCTCAATGCATCCAGCAACTGGCCGGCTTCGTCCTTGCTGGAAGAGCGGATATCTGCGGTCAGGTCGCCGCCGGCCACGCGCTGGGCCACCGAAACGGCCTGCTCCAGCGGCCGGGCGATCAGGCGCGAAACCCAGACCGCCAGCAGCATGGCCAGCGCGATACAGATGACGACGGTGCCCATGATCATCAGGCGCGCCTGGTCATAGAGGACATCTGCCTGCGCATTGGAAGCGTCGGCCCCCTTGTTGTTGATGGCGATCAGCTTGTCCAGGCCTTGCAGCACGTTGCGATAGGCGAGCGTGGCTTCGCCGCGCTGCAGGTTGCGCGCCTCTTCGCTATTGCCTTGTCTTGAAATGGCGAGGATTTTGTCATGCTCGGACAGGAGGGCGGCGATCTGCTTGTCGATCTCAGGATAGATCGCCTTCTCTTCCGGCTCGGAAATCTGCGTGAGGTACGCCGCCTGTTCTTTTTTCAGGGCGGCGATCTGCGTATTGGTGCTGCGCTCGATTTCCTCATATTCCTTGGCATCCTTGGCGAGCAGGTGCTGCATCTCGAAGCTGCGGATGCGCGAGAGGGTCAATTGGATGGTGGACAAGGAACGGATGCTGGGCAGCCAGTTGACGGCGATTTCGGTGGAGGCGCCGTTGACCTTGTCCAGCTCGCGTACCGAGAAGGCGCCGAGGGCGGCCACCATGGCCACGATGACGAGGAAAGTAGTGATCAGCTTTTTGGAAATTTTCAGATCATAGAACCATTTCATTTTTATTCTCCTTTGGGGATTGCCTGAGGCCGGCAATGCACCGTCACTACGATAAATATTGTAAATAAATCAATAAAATGAAAGGGCCTGGCGACATGGGCGAGGGCGCGCCAGCAGGCATATCGACGGGACAGGCCAATTCGTTTTTCGATTTTTATTGTTGTTGAAATTGTAAGACGAAGAGGGTAGGAGGACATCTTGATTTTCCCGGTGTGCGGGAGAAAAGTGCCTGCGGCTTATTGAAATTCCAGATCCGGGATATTGTGCCATCGCCCGGCGTATCCGAATTTCCTTACGGCACGATTACAAACTGCCGGGCTTGCCGCTGAACGACCGTTCACTTTTCCTTGTTGGCTATGCCAGGCCAAGCTTATTAAATTTCTGAATGCCTGATATGCGGGAATAAAATCGCGCGTCCCGGGAATCGCTAGTTGCTTTGCGGATATATTCTCGACGTACGCGATAGTTACGTTGGGAGGCCGCGCCTCCCTGAGCAACTTCATGCAGCGCGCTGGTGGGGGAAACCCGGCGGGCAAACGCGCATACGGGGGAATTTCATGGGCAATTCGCAAGGGCAGGGGAAAAAGGCTCTGGTGATCGGGGGCGGCGCGCCGAATTCGACGCTGATCGCGGGGGCATTGGCGGCATTTCTCTCGGAGGGAGTCGAGTTCGACGTCATTTCGGCGTCCGGTGCCGGCGTCCTGATGGGCTTGCTGTACACCGCGCCGCGCGACGCATCGCCGCGCGAGGCGCTCATGCGCTGGGCCGAGGTCGGCGTGGCCGACAGCATCTACAAGCTGTTCCCGGTCAACTACAAGGTGTTCAAGAAACCCGGATCGCAAGCCGAAAGCTACCGCGATTCGATGATGGCGCAGCTCAAGAGCCTGCCCAGCATGGGGGTGAACCCGTTCGCCGAGATGTTTACCCACCATTTCGCCGAAGCCTCGGCCAAATGGAACGACTGGATGCATCTGCTGATGTCGGCCCTGTCGCCGTCCGATCTGCATTCCGGCAGCCTTGGCCTGTGCGCGCACCTGCCGTTCCTGGAGCAATCCATCGACTTCGACGCCGTCGCCAGGATGGGGCCGGAGTTCTACATCAACGCCTACAACATCGACCGCCACCGCATGCAGATCTGGGGCAAGCGCGACATCACCGCGGCCCATGTGCGGGCCTCGCTGTCGTTTCCCTTCCTTTATGCGCCGACCGAGATCGATGGCGAGAACTACATCGAAGGCGCGGCGCTGGATACCCTCAATTTCGATCCGTTCATCCCGGGCGCCAACGGCGAGCCGCCGCTGCACGACGATGTCGACACGCTGGTGGTGCTGGACATCCTGGGCGAGGACCGCCTGATCCGCAAGCCGCGCAATCTCTACGATGCCTGGGTGCGTTCCATCATCACGCCGCTGGTCAAGATTTCCAAGGCCGAGCAACGCCTGTTCGAACTCGAGCACAACACCGATCCGGCCACCGGCAAGCCGCGCCGCAAGATGCTCAAGGTCGACCTGATGAGGGACGTGCCGCAGCAGCATTGGCCGGAAATATTGGACTGGTCATCTTCCAACATGCAATTGCTGTTCGATGTCGGCTACCGCGCCGGCCTCGAATTCTGCCGTACGCATGGCGATGCGCTGGGCGTGCCGGAACGGACGGCGCCGCTGGCGGCATAAGAACCTGCCGGCGCCCCAGGCATCGCGGAGGCGGAGACAACCACGGCGCCGGGACATGCTTCCGGTTTTGTTCACTCATTTCATGGACTTTTCATCATGACGATCACCAAGCGCCTGATCATTACCTTATCGACCGCCTTGCTGGCGCTGCTGTTCGTCGGTATCGACGGCCTGTGGCAATTGCAGCGTGCCCAGCAACGCCTGGATACGATCCAGAACCGCATCATTCCAGGCATCGAAAGCCTCAACGCCCTCAAGGGTTTCCTTGCCGATTCGCGCCTGGCCGGCTATCGTCTGTCGGTGTTCGCCAACCTGTCCGACAAGACCGGTCTGCAAAAGGCGATCGACGCGGCCAATAAATCCCTGGATGACGAGTTCGCGCGCTATGACCGCGAACGCGTGTTCAACGACGACGACCGCAAGCTGCTGGAGGTCGACAAGGCCAACGTCGAGGCCTATCGCAAGGCGCTGGTGCCGTTCTTCGCAGCCGCCTATGCCAACGACATGGATGGCGTGCGCGCCACGCTGGAAGCCGGCACGCCGCTGGCCCTCACTGCCGCTGCGGCCAAGAAGGGCTTCGATGACCATATCGTCGCCAGCGGCAAGCTGATTGCGGCCATACGCGCCGAGAGCGACGAGGCCTACGCCTTCGCCTTCCGCACCATGGTGGCGGTGATCGTCGTTGCGGTGCTGCTGACCGCCTTGCTGGGTTTCCAGACGTTGCGCAATGTAAGCGGCAGCCTGTCCAAGATCCAGCACACCTTCGAGCATGTCAGCCAGACGCTGGACTTGTCGCGCCCGGTGCCGGTCGATCGCATGGATGAAATTGGCCGTACCGCCACCGCCTTCAACAAGCTGCTGGCGCGCATCGTGGAGGTGGTGACCACCACCCGCAGCTCGACCGATTCGGTGACCGTGGCCGCCCGCCAGATCGCCGCCGGCAATGCCGACCTCTCTTCCCGTACCGAGCAACAGGCGGCGGCGCTGGAAGAAAGCGCGTCGAGCCTGGAGCAATTGACCTCGGTGGTGCAGCAAAACACCGAAAACGCGCGCGAAGCCAACAAGCTGGCGCTGTCGGCATCGCATATCGCCTCGCAAGGCGGCGACGTGGTGCGCCAGGTGGTGGAAACGATGAACTCGATCAACGACTCCTCGCGCAAGATCGTCGACATCATTGCCGTGATCGACGGCATCGCTTTCCAGACCAACATCCTGGCATTGAATGCGGCGGTGGAAGCGGCGCGCGCGGGCGAGCAGGGCCGCGGCTTCGCGGTGGTGGCGTCGGAGGTACGTTCGCTGGCGCAGCGTTCGGCGGCGGCGGCCAAGGAGATCAAGGCGCTGATCGACGATTCGGTGGAGAAGGTCGGCGCCGGCAGCAAGCTGGTCGAACAGGCCGGCGTCACCATGAGCGAGATCGTCGACAGCGTCGGACGCGTCACCCAGATCGTGGGCGACATCTCGTCAGCCAGCGAAGAGCAGAGTTCAGGCATTGCGCAAGTCAACCAGGCCGTTTCGCAGATGGACCAGACCACGCAGCAAAATGCCGCGCTGGTGGAAGAAGCGGCCGCTGCGGCGCAGGCCTTGCAGCAGCAGGCCGAGACGCTGGAGCGGGTGGTCAGCGTCTTCAAGCTGGATGCCAACCGCTTGGCCAATCCGACCGCCGCGGCGCCGGCCATGGCGCGCAGTTCCATCGACATCACTCCGCAAAGCGCGCGCCTCAGGAGCGATGCGTCAACGGTGAAGAAGCTGGAAATGGAGTTGGAGGAGTTCTGATGGAATTCTGATCCCGCCAGTTGGGCAGGGCGGGGATTGAAATAACCCGGTGTTCCTGCTGCAAGAGAAAGCTCCTCGATGAGGATAATGCCGTTCAGTTAAGCGCTGAACGGCATTTTTGTTTGTGCAGCCCAGACTCCGTTCGCCCTGAGTAGCTGCGCAGCAGCGTATCGAAGGGCAGGCAAGATCGGTAAGGTTGGCACGCTGATACGCTGGCTTCGATACGGCCCTGGCGGGCCTGCTCGTCACGAACGGCTTCTGTGATGGGCGCCCCAGAATGAGTCTTCACTGAATGGCACTACCTCGACGAAGGGCTTTTTTTATGCCCGGAAGGGCATGGGGCAATCGCGCCGCCTGGTTTCCATCCGGACATGCAACCGCTATTTAGAAATGATACAATTAATGCTAATCATTATCATTTGATCGACCAGGAGAACACTACGATGATTGGTATCAAGAAACTCGCTGTTGCCGCCGCCCTGATGGCATGTACCGCAGGCGTGGCCATGGCCGCCGAATACCCGATCGGCAAGCCGCAGATCCAGAACGGTTTCGAAGTCAATGCCGTCTACCTGCAGCCGGTCAAGATGGAACCGGACGGCATGATGCGCAAGGCAGAAGAGTCCGATATCCACCTCGAGGCCGACATCCGCGCCGTGGCCAAGAACCCCAACGGCTTCGCCGAGGGCGACTGGATGCCTTACCTGGCGATCAAGTACGAACTGACCAAGGCCGGCTCCGCCAAGACCATCAAGGGCGACATGATGCCGATGGTGGCCAACGACGGCCCGCACTATGGCGACAACGTCAAGCTGGAAGGCCCGGGCAAGTACAAGCTCAAGCTGATCATCTCCCCCCCGACTGCCAACGAGCACGCCCACTTCGGCCGCCACGTCGACAAGGAAACCGGTGTGGGCCCATGGTTCAAGACGTTTGAACTGAACTACGACTTCACCTTCGCCGGCATCGGCAAGAAGGGCGGTTACTGATCCGCGCCGGTTCTGCGACAGGAAGGATGCTTCCTGCGGCAGAACCGCACGGTGCCGCCAATGTGCAGTGTTGAATACCGGCTGCCTGATCGCCAGAGCAGCCGGCTTCCATTGTGAACCTGTTCAAGATCCCGGCCAGGGGTGAACCGGTTCCCAGAGTTTTGGAGCGCCCATGTTTTTACGTAAAGCCCGACTGATGCTCGGCGCAGCGCTGCTGATGGCCGGCGCGTCGCTGGCGTCGGCCTCCGACTTGCCGACCTTCAAGCTGGAAATGCAGGACGGCAAGCTGATCCCGCCGCGCATCGAAGTGCCGGCCGGCCAGCGCATCAAGATCGAGATCCACAACATCGGCAAATCCGCCGCCGAATTTGAAAGCATCGAACTGCGCAAGGAAAAGGTATTGGCGCCCGGCGCCCAGTCCTTCGTGGTGATCGCCCCGTTGCGTCCCGGCGAGTACAAGTTCTTCGACGACTTTCACCTGAACATGCCGCAAGGCGTGATCGTCGCGAAATAACCCGGGCAACCTGGAACCCCCACCGGAGCGCGCCCGGGGGCGGGGTAAAAACAAAGGGCGGTATTCCGCCCAAGCGCGAGACGCGGGGAGCAACGGCGTCGTCCCGGCTGCCATGCGGCCGGGCGCAATGAATTGAACGCAGCAAGTTTTGCAAGGGATGGGTTTCAATGGGACAGGTCATGTTCATCGTCTGGCGCGAAAGCGTCGAGGCGCTTCTGGTGGTCGGCATCCTGTATGCCTGGCTGACGAACGGCGATATCTCCGCGCGCCGCGGCTTGCCGTACCTGTGGAGCGGCGTGGTGGCCGGCGTGCTGCTGGCGCTGGCGCTGGGCGCGGCGCTGCTGGGCTTTTCCGAATTGCTGTCGGGCGACGCCCAGACGTATTTCCAGATCGCCATCGTGCTGGTCGCCTCGGTGCTGATCGTGCAGATGGTGTTCTGGATGCGCAAGCACGGCCGCACGCTCAAGAAGGACATGGAAAGCTCCGTGCAGTCCAGCGTCGAGAGCGGCAACTGGTGGGGCGTGTTCGTGCTGGTGGCGCTGGCCATCGCGCGCGAGGGCAGCGAAACCGCCGTGTTCCTGTACGGTATCGGCCTGGGCCAGCAGGAGGCCAGCACGGCTTCGCTGGTGCTGGCCGGCATCATCGGTTTCGGCCTGGCGTTCCTGACCTTCTATATCCTGCAACTGGGCGGCAAGGTCTTTTCCTGGCGCCGTTTCTTCCAGGTCACCGAAGTGATCCTGCTGCTGCTGGCGGCCGGCCTGTTGGTCACCGGCGTGGAAAAGCTGTTCGACGTGCTGCTGGAAAGCTCCGATGCGCTGGCCTCGGCCGACTGGACCATGACGTTGACGGCGCCGGTGTGGGACACTTCCTGGCTGCTGGACGACTCTTCCACCATCGGCAGCCTGCTGTCGACGCTGACCGGCTACCGCGCGCGCCCGGCGCTGCTCTCGGTGATCGTCTATGCGGGTTATTGGCTTGTGATATGCTCGGCCCTTTACCGAAAACCCAAGCTTCAGCCCAAGAGGCAAGAAGCCGTCTGAGCCCGCTATGAATACCTGTGCGCAATCGCCGACCCTGCTCTCGCGTACGGGCGATTGGATGCGCCGCAACGGCGCATTCATCCGCGGCTTGCAGTGGATCGTGGTGGCGGTGTACGCCATCCTGATTCTGGTGCCGGTGTTCATGCCGCTGCCTGACGAAACCGCCCACCTCTGGTCCAACATGACGCTCATCGCCCAGTTCGCCTTCTGGGGCATCTGGTGGCCGTTCGTGCTGGTGAGCATGGTGCTGATGGGACGCGTATGGTGCGGCGTGCTGTGTCCGGAAGGCGCGCTCACCGAATTCGCCAGCAAGTACGGCCGCGGCCGCGCCATTCCCAAATGGATGCGCTGGGGCGGCTGGCCTTTCGTCGCGTTCGCGCTGACCACGGTCTACGGCCAGATGGTCAGCGTCTACCAATATCCCAAGGCCGTGCTGCTGGTGCTGGGCGGCTCCACCGTCGGCGCCATGATCGTCGGCTACCTGTATGGCCGCGACAAGCGCGTCTGGTGCAAGTACCTGTGCCCGGTCAATGGCGTGTTCGGCCTGCTGGCCAAGCTGGCGCCGCTGCACTACAAGGTCAACGAGGATGCCTGGCGCGCCTCCTACCATCCCCAGCACAAGATCATCCCGATCAACTGCGCGCCGCTGGTGCCGTTGCGCAACATGAAGGGCGCCTCGGACTGCCATATGTGCGGACGCTGCAGCGGCCATCGCGATGCCATCGAACTGAGCTTCCGGGCGCCCACGGTCGAAGTGGTCAAGTTCGGCAAGACCCAGAACAACCTGTGGGAAAGCGCCCTGGTGCTCTACGGCCTGCTGGGCATCGCCATTGGCGCCTTTCACTGGACCGCCAGCCCCTGGTTCATCGCCATCAAGCAGGACATCGCCACCTGGCTGATCGAGCGCGACATCATGTGGCCCTTCGGCACCCAGGCGCCCTGGTGGCTGCTGACCAATTACCCGCAGCAAAGCGACGTCTTCACCTGGCTGGACGGCGCCATGGTGGTGGGTTACATCATGGCGACCGCGCTGGTGCTGGGCACCGGGGTGTCGCTGCTGTTCGCCCTTGGCACGCGTCTCCTGGGCAAGTGGGAATGGAGCCGCTTCAACCACCTGGTGCAGTCGCTGATCCCGCTGGCAGGCTGCGGCGTGTTTGTCGGCCTGTCGGCCACCACCATCAGCCTGCTGCGCGCCGAGCACTGGCCGGTGTACTGGGCCAACGACGTGCGCGCCGCACTGTTGTCGGCGATGACGCTGTGGAGCCTGGTGCTGGCCTGGAAGGTGGTGGCGCGCTACGCCACATCCTGGCCGCAGCGCCTGGTCGCCATGGCGCCGCTGGTGGGCGGCCTGGCCCTGGTCAACTATGCCTGGCTGCTGATGTTCTGGCTTTGGTGAGATGGCGGCACTGAACGGTTTGGCAAAACGGCAAATTCTGATCAAGGAATTTGCCGTTTTTTGTTGCCGGCCCGGGTTGGCGCAAGGCCGGCCCGGGCACGGCGCGGTACAATCCCGCCTTTCCATTTTTCGTACAGGAATCCGCCATGAGTACCTTGCCCGCCTGCCCCCAATGCCAATCCGAATTCACGTATGAGGATGGCGGCATGCTGGTCTGCCCGGAATGTGCGCATGAATGGTCGGCGCAGCAGGCCGCGCCTGCCGTCGAACAAGCCAAGGTCTGGCGCGATGCCGCCGGCAACGTCCTGCAGGATGGCGACACGGTGACCGTGATCAAGGACTTGAAGCTCAAGGGCGGAGGCGGCGTGGTCAAGATGGGCACCAAGGTCAAGAACATCCGCCTGGTCGACGGCGACCATGACATCGATTGCAAGATCGATGGTTTCGGCTCGATGGGACTCAAGACCGAGTTCGTCAAGAAAGTCTGAACGATTCCCGGGCGGCCTCCTGCGGCCGCCTTCCCGCATCCAGAAGAAGTACCACGCATCCGGAAACAATCAACGACAACGCCATGGCCCGCCCACGCTTTATTCCCGACAACATGACCTTGCTGCTGATCGCCGTAGTGGCGACGGCGTCCATTTTTCCCTGTACCGGCGACGTCGCCATCGGTTTCGACTGGCTGACCACGTTCATGATCGGGCTGCTGTTTTTCATGCACGGCGCCAAGCTCTCGCGCCAGGCGGTAGTGGCCGGCATGACGCACTGGCGCTTGCATGTCACGGTGCTGCTGTGCACCTTCGCCATCTTCCCGCTGATCGGCCTGGCCGCCAAGCCGCTGCTCACTTATTTCATCACGCCTGAGCTTTATCTCGGACTGCTGTTCCTGTGCGTGCTGCCATCCACCGTGCAGTCGTCCATCGCGTTTACCGCGGTGGCGCGCGGCAATGTGCCGGCGGCGATCTGCGCGGCTTCCGCCTCCAACCTGCTGGGCATTTTCCTCACGCCGCTGCTGGTGGGCATACTGGTGGTGGCGCACAACGGCGACGGCCATGCTTCGCTGGGCTCGATCCTCAAGATCGTCTACCAGCTGTTGCTGCCTTTCGTCGCCGGCCAGGCGCTACGTCCCTGGATCGGCGGCTGGATCGAGCGCAACAAATCCTGGCTCAAGTTCGTCGACCAGAGCTCCATCCTGCTGGTGGTCTACGTCGCCTTCAGCGAGGCGGTCGTGCAGGGCTTGTGGCGCCAGGTGCCGCCCACCATGCTGGTGTCGGTGCTGGTGATCAATGTGCTGCTGCTGGCCGCCATCATGCTGATCACCACCTACGGCAGCCGCCGCCTCGGCTTCAACAAGGAAGATGAAATCACCATCGTCTTCTGCGGCTCCAAGAAGAGCCTGGCCAGCGGCGTGCCGATGGCCAAGGTGCTGTTTTCCAGCGGCGCCATCGGCATGGTGCTGCTGCCGCTGATGCTGTTCCACCAATTGCAGCTGATGGTGTGCGCGGTGCTGGCGCAACGCTACGGGGCGCGCGAGGAAGAGGTGCAGGCTGCCGTCGCCACGGAAAGCGGCGGCGATTGAAATGGATGCAATGCCAATGCCATGAAAACAAAACCAGCCATCAGGCCGGTTTTGTTGTTGGTACGGGAGTGTGTATCAAGGCATCCGCATCAGGGCGCCGGGTTCGGCTGGCCCTTATGGATGGCTTCGATGCCGGCGATCACTTCATCGTTCAGTTTCACCTCTACGCTGTCCAGGTTGCTGCGCAACTGTTCCAGGGTAGTGGCACCGATGATGTTGGAGCTCAGGAACGGACGGCTGTTGACGTAGGCCAGCGCCATCTGCGCCGGATCCAGCCCATGCTGCCTGGCCAGCGTCACGTATTGGGCGGTGGCGCGTTCGGCTTGCGGGTTGGTATAGCGTACGAAACGTTCGAACAGCGTCAGGCGGCCGGCAGCGGGGCGCGCGCCATCCAGGTATTTGCCGCTCAACATGCCGAAGGCCAGCGGCGAATAGGCCAGCAGGCCGACCTGTTCGCGGTGGGTGAACTCGGCCAGGTTGATCTCGAACGTGCGGTTGAGCAGGTTGTACGGGTTCTGGATGGTGACCACGCGTTCCAGGCCGTGCTGCTCGGCCGCGCGCAGGAATTGCGCCACGCCCCATGAGGTTTCGTTGGACAGGCCGATATGGCGGATCTTGCCGGCCTGCACGAATTCGGAGAGCACCTTCAGCGTCTCTTCGATCGGCACCGTCTTTTCATCGGCCACGTGCTGGTAGTCGAGCTGGCCGAAGCTGTTGACGCTGCGGTCGGGCCAGTGCAACTGGTAAAGGTCGACGTGATCCAGCTGCAGCCGCTCCAGGCTGCCGTGCAGCGCATCGGTCAGGCCCTTGCGGTCGAGGTCGTTGACGCCGCCGCGGATGTGGCGCGGGTTGTGCGGCTTGCGCGCGGGGCCGGTGCATTTGGTGGCGATAAGCAGCTTGTCGCGCAGGCCGGACTTCTTCAGCCAGGTGCCCAGGTAGCGTTCGGACAGGCCCTGGGTTTCCGCCTTGGGCGGCACCGGATACATTTCCGCCACGTCGATCAGGTTGACGCCGCGCTCCACCGCCAGGTCGAGCTGGGAGTGGGCTTCGGCTTCGGTGTTCTGCTGGCCCCAGGTCATGGTGCCCAGGGTGATCAGGCTGACCTTGGCATCGGTGCGGCCAAGTTGGCGATACTGCATGCATTTCTCCTTGTCGTTGTGGGCGTAGCAAAGGAGTATAGCCGCGCTGCTTTTTCATTGCAGGCGGCATCCCTCCGGCGGCTCACGCCGGTTGCTGGGCTTGCAGCAACTGCAGGAATTGCGCGTAGGGTACCGGCCTGCTGAAGTAGTAGCCCTGGTAATCGTCCGAGCCGAACTCGCGCAGCGCATTCAATTGCTTCTCGGTTTCCACGCCTTCGGTCACCACCTTCAGGTTCAATGCATGGCCCATCGCGATGATGGCCTGCACGATGGCGCTGTCGTTGGGATCGTCCGGGATGTCGCTGATGAATGACTTGTCGATTTTCAGCGTATTGACCGGGAAGCGCTTCAGGTAGGCCAGCGAGGAATAGCCGGTGCCGAAATCGTCGATGGAGATCGTGAAGCCTTCGGCGCGGATGCCGTCCATGATCGCAATGGCCTGGTCGCGGTTGTGCATGACCATACTTTCGGTGATTTCGAACTCCAGGCAGGAGGGCGGCGTGCCGTGGCGTTCGACCACCCGCTTGATGTCTTCTAGCAGGTTGGCGTCGCCGAACTGGCTGCCGGCCAGGTTGATCGAGATGCGCCCGAATTCCAGGCTGCGCGCCAGCAACTGGCCGACATCGCGGCAGGCGGCCTCCAGCACTGCCAGGCCGATCTGGTCGATCAGGCGGGTTTCTTCGGCCAGCATGATGAATTCGGCCGGCGGCAGCAGGCCGCGCACCGGATGTTGCCAGCGCACCAGCGCTTCGGCGCCGACGATGCGCGCGCCCGCCAGGTTGACCTTGGGCTGGTAATGGACCACGAACTCGCCACGTTCGATGGCGCGCCGCAGCTCGGACTCCAAGGCGATGCGCTCGACCGTGTTGGTATTGACCTCGTCGGAGAAGAAGCGGTAGTCGTCCTTGCCGTGGTGCTTGGCGCGGTACATGGCGATGTCGGCGTTCTTGATCAGCGCTTGCGCATTGTTGCCGTCGCCGGGATAGGTGGCGATGCCGATGCTGGCCGAGAGCGTCGCCTCCTGGCCGGCGATGACGAAGGGCTTGCGCGCCTCGGCCAGCAGTTTTTGCGCGATTTCGCCCAGTTGCAGCGGATCGTCGAAATCGTCCACCAGCACGATGAATTCGTCGCCGCCCACGCGCGCCAGGATATCCAGCTCGCGCAGGCTGCCGCGAAAGCGCAGGGCGATTTCCTGCAGCACGGCCTCGCCGGTTTCATGGCCGAAGGTGTCGTTGATGTTCTTGAAGCGGTCCAGGTCGAGCAGCAGCACCGCCACCATGCCCTCGCGATGTTCGGCGTGGGTGATCGCATTGCTCACGTGCTGGGTGCACAGGAAGCGGTTGGGCAGCCCGGTCAGTTCGTCATAGTGCGCCAGGTGGCGGATGCGCTCGTCGGCGCGGCGGCTCTCGATGGCCACGCTGGCCAGGTCGGCGGCGATGTTGGCCAATTGCAGGTACTCGCTGCTGGGCGCCTGGTTTTCCTTGAGCAGGGCGGAAAATACGCCGAGCAGCTGGCCCTCCTTGCCGATGATGGGCCAGGCGCCGCAGGAGGGATAGGCCTCGGTGTCGATCAGCGGGCGCAGATGCTCCATCATCGGGTCGCGCGCGATGTCGGTGACGATGCAAGGCGCGCGCCGCAGCACCGCTTCGGCCGCCACGCCGTTGCCGTGGCGGATGGCCATGCCCTGCAGCATGCGCGCGATGCGCTGCGGATGGCGGTGGCTCAGCATCGAGGTGAAATGCGTGGCATGTTCGTTGGCCAGCAGGATGCAGCATGCGCTGTAGGGAATCTGGGCATCGGCGAAGCTGACGATGGCGGAGAGGATGGCGTCCAGCTCCTCGTCGGCCATCACCATATGCAGCACGCGGTTTTGCTCGTTTTGCAGCAACTCGGCGCGCTTGCGGGCGGTGATGTCGCGCAGGATGGTGAAGATGGCGTAGCCGCGGTCGAGTTCGGCGCGGTGCAGGGTGACGTCGGTATAGACGATCTTGTTGCGGCGTATCGTCACCCATTCGAATTGCTGGGGCTGGCCGGACAGGGTCTTGGCGACCAGGTCGTCGATGTCCGGCTGCGCGATGTGCAGCGACTTGTGGCGCGAAAACAGGCCGACCTTGCGGCCGATGATGCGTTGCTTGTCCAGCACGCCGAAGAAACGCACCGCGGCCGCGTTGCAGTCGAGATAGCGCAGGTCGGCCGAGATCAGCACGATAGGGTCGTTGCCGTCTTCGTACAGCTTGCGGTAGCGGTATTCGCTGACCGAGAGCGCATTGTCGATGTGGCGCTGGTAGCGATAGTAAAGCAGGAAGGACACCAGCGCGATCAGGATGAAGCCGAGGATGCCGGCGGCCAGCAGGATGCGGTTTGCGGTCCGGCTGCGCCACGGGGCCAGCACATCGTCCATGCGGCGCGCATACACCACCAGCATCGGCCAGTCCCGCAGGCGCTTGTAGGTGAACAGCAACTGCTCGCCGGTCAGGTAGGAGACTTCCTCGAAGCCGCCTTCCTCCGGGCCGCTGCTGATCCTGGCCATGCTCCTGGCATCCCGCATGCTGGCATTGAGCCAGCGCTCTTCGAAGGGGGAGCGGATCATCATGGCGCCGTCGTCGCTGCGCAACGAGACGATCGCCTGGTAGTTGGTGATGTGCTTGTAGAAGTCGAAGAAATAGGCCGCGCGCAGTTCGGCCACCAGCATGCCGGCCGGGCGGGCGGCGCTGTCGTACAGGTTCATCGCCACCGGCAGCACCAGTTCCCGGTTGTAATGGCTGCGCATGAGCTGGCCGACGAACAGGCGCGGGCGCGCCGGATCGCGGTCCGCATACTTCAGCTTGAGGTCGTCGGCGAAGTTGTCCTGCTCGTGGGGCAACCAGGAGCTGGCGCGGTTGATCCCGGCCGGGTCGACATAGCGCAGCGCCAGCACCGATGGCAGCGGCTGCTTTTGCCCGGCGAGCAGGCGGTGCAGGCCGGGGCCGTCGTCCGGCAGGCCGGCTCCGGCGTGCCGGATGGCCTCGGAAGTCGCCCACAGCATGGCATCGATGTCGCGGAAGGCGCGCTCGGCGTGTTCCTGCACGCTGCGCACGGCGACCATCGAGCTGCTCTTTTCCGCTTCGATGGTCAAAAGGCGATCCTGGCGGATTTCCCACCATGTCTGGATGACGATGAACGAGCCGACGAAGGCGACGAAGATCAACAGGGTCCGGAGGGTGCTGCCGGCCCGTCCGGCGGTCTTTTTCTGTTTTCCCATGTAGACGAATATCGATAACACCCGCGGCCATGCGGCTTAGCACTGCCGGCCGTCCATTGCCAACTTGCCGCCAGCTTGCAGCGGCCGCCTGCGGCAACAGGCGGCGCCGGCCATTGCCGGGAATGCGCCAGCGCGCCCGGTATGCGGCGCGTTGCAGGCGCGCATCCGCCGCAACGCATCCCGCGCGACCAGGGCGCGCATGCGTTGCGTGCAGATACCATCAAGTTGGCTTAACCAGCCAGGCAGTGTGCCACTCCCTGTTTTGCCCGCCGGATGTTTTGTTGCTGTTCGTTCGGCAGGCCAGTGCGTCTTCCCGTTTGCACTCGCGCCTGCTTTTTTTGCGGGCGTCTCGGTGCTTTTATTTGTCCGAACCTTACCGCATGCGGCGGCCTTTGTCATTATCGCTACCGGGAATGGATCCCCGGAGGGATTGCGCAGGCGGGGGGAAAGTTTTCGGCAAGGAGGCGCCGCTGCCCCATTTCTGTTTGCGATGCGATAATACCGCCTTGGTTTCGCGCGAACATCAGGAATTTTCCGTCGTTTCCGGGCATATCCAGGCGATGCAGCCTTGTGTGTCCGGCCGCGGGCGGACCAGGCGCGGAGTTATTTCACCATCATTGACAAAGGACAACATCCCCATGAAAACAAGAGCAGCGGTAGCGTGGCAGGCAGGCAAGCCCTTGACCATCGAGGAAGTCGAGCTGGGCGGCCCCAAGGCCGGCGAAGTGCTGGTTGAGATCAAGGCCACCGGCATTTGCCACACCGATTACTACACGCTGTCGGGCGCCGACCCGGAAGGGATCTTCCCCGCCATCCTGGGCCATGAAGGCGCCGGCGTGGTGGTCGATGTCGGCCCCGGCGTGAAGTCGCTGAAAAAGGATGACCACGTCATCCCGCTGTACACCCCGGAATGCCGCGAATGCAAGTTCTGCCTCTCGCAAAAGACCAACCTGTGCCAGGCCATCCGCGCCACCCAGGGCCGCGGCCTGATGCCGGACGCCACCAGCCGCTTCTCGCTGGACGGCAAGCCGCTGTTCCATTACATGGGCACCTCCACCTTCTCCAACTACATCGTGGTGCCCGAGATCGCCCTGGCCAAGATCCGTTCCGATGCCCCCTTCGACAAGGTCTGCTACATCGGCTGCGGCGTCACCACCGGCGTGGGCGCGGTGCTGTTCACCGCCAAGGTGGAGGCGGGCGCCAATGTGGTGGTGTTCGGCCTGGGCGGCATCGGCCTGAACGTGATCCAGGCGGCCAGGATGGTGGGCGCCAACAAGATCATCGGCGTCGACCTGAACCCGGCGCGCGAAGCCATGGCGCGCAAGTTCGGCATGACCGACTTCATCAATCCCAAGGACGTGCCCAACGTGGTCGACGCCATCATCGGCCTGACCGACGGCGGCGCCGACTACAGCTTCGAATGCATCGGCAACACCACCACCATGCGCCAGTCGCTGGAGTGCTGCCACAAGGGCTGGGGCCAGTCCATCATCATCGGCGTGGCGGCGGCCGGCCAGGAGATTTCCACCCGTCCGTTCCAGCTGGTGACCGGCCGCGTCTGGAAGGGTTCGGCCTTCGGCGGCGCGCGCGGCCGCACCGACGTGCCCAAGATCGTCGACTGGTACATGGAAGGCAAGCTCAACATCGACGACCTGATCACCCACAAGCTGCCGCTGGAGCGCATCAATGAAGGCTTCGACCTGATGAAGAGCGGCGAGTCGATCCGCTCGGTGGTCGAGTTCTGATGAAAGGAACGGGCATGCTGGAGACCATCAGCGAGCACGGCTGCTTCGGCGGCGTCCAGGGCTACTATCGCCACGAATCGGCGGAGATCGGCCTGCCGATGCGCTTCTCGGTGTTCGTCCCGCCGCAGGCCGGGGCCGGCGGCAAGCTGCCGGTGCTGTTCTACCTGGCCGGCCTGACCTGCACCGAGGAAACCTTCATGATCAAGGCCGGCGCGCAGCGCGTGGCGGCCGAGTTGGGGATCATCCTGGTGACGCCGGACACCAGTCCGCGCGGCGCCGGCATCGAAGGCGAGAGCGATAGCTGGGACTTCGGCGCAGGCGCGGGTTTTTACGTCGATGCCACCCAGGCGCCGTGGGAGAAGAACTACCGCATGTATTCGTACGTGGTGCATGGCCTGCGCCAGGCCATCCTGCGCGAATTCCCGGCCGACCCGCAACGCATCGGCATCTTCGGCCATTCGATGGGCGGCCACGGGGCGCTGGTGCTGGCGCTGCGCAACCGCGACATCTATCGCTCGGTGTCGGCGTTCGCGCCGATTGCCGCGCCCAGCCAATGCCCGTGGGGCCATAAGGCGTTCGGCAATTACCTGGGCGCCGATCGCCAGGCGTGGAAGGCCTACGACGCCAGCGAACTGATGCGCGGACTGCGTTCGCCATTCCCGCAAGGCATCCTGGTCGACCAGGGGCTGGCCGACCAATTCCTGGCCGGGCAATTGCTGCCCGAGCAGTTCGAGGCGGCTTGCCAGGCGGCGCGGCAGCCGCTGACGCTACGCCGCCATGAGGGCTATGACCACGGGTATTACTTCATCCAGAGCTTCATGGAAGACCATCTGCGCTTCCATCATGGCATCCTGACCCGCTAAATCCCTGGCTGGCCTGCCATGCCGTTCAGTTAATCCTTCCCTCTGCAACTCGTCGTCCCGGCGAAGGCCGGGATCCAGTGTCTTTCGTTGTGCCTCAATGGCCGTTGGACGACACTGGACCCTGACTTTCGTCAGGGCGACGGAGAAAGATTTCGAATTAACTGAACGGCATTACTGGCTGGCCTGGGTCTTTTCTGCCAGCACCTTCCTCAGATAAACGCGTCCGTGACAATGTGCTGCCCCAGCATGAAGGCATCGGCGACATGCCGCAGCGGCGCCACATCCACATCCGACGCTTTGCCGCGGATCAGCTGGCTGAAGTACCGGTAGAGCGAGGGATACTCGCCCTCGGCCGCCAGCGCGCACTGGGCGCCGTCGATCCACAGCTCGTGGCCTCCCTTCTTCAGGTGCAGGTGGCTGCTGTCGGTATCGATGACGATGTCCCAGGTCTGCTCACCGGTCTGGCGCCAGTCGAAATCGGCCTGCACCTCCGTGCCCGCCGCATCGGTGAAGGCCAGCCGCGCCGCGATCGGCGTTTGCCTGTTGGCCGGCACTTCCAGGGCCGCCTTGGTCAGGAAGACCATTTCCGGCAGGATTTCCGTCACGATCGACAGGGCATTGATGCCCGGATCGAACACGCCCAGCCCGCCCGGTTGCCAGATCCATTCCTGGTCGGGATGCCAGTGGCGCACGTCTTCGCGCCAGATCACCTGGACCCGGCGCGGGCGATGTTCTTGCAGGTGGCGTTTGACCGCCTGCACGGCCGGCGCATGGCGCGAGTGCCAGCTGGCCAGCATGGTCACGCCGTGTTCCGCTGCCAGCGCCTTGAGCGACTCGACTTCGGACAGGGTGGCGCCGGGCGGCTTTTCCAGGAATACATGCTTGCCGGCGCAGATCGCCTGGCGCGCCGCTTCGTAGCGGTATTGCGGCGGCATGCACAGGGAGATGGCGTCGATGCGGATATCCGCGGCCAGCATCTCGGCCATGGTCTTGTAGGCGCGCACGCCCTCGATGCTGTGGTTGCGGCTGGCCGTGGCCGCCAGCGCATAGTCGGCATTGCCGCGAATGGCCGGAACGTGCTGGTCGTGGACGATCTTTCCGACGCCAGCGATGGCAAGTTGAATGGGATCCATATTGTCCTTGTTGTTGAGTCAGTCGCGAGGGATTACCAGCGTTGATGCACGTAGGGCGCGATGTCGTCCAGGTACAGCTGCCGCAGGGCCTGCATGAGCGGCGCCGGGATCTCCGGCAGCGCGCTGGCGGCGCTGTTGGATTGCGCCTGCTGCACGTTGCGCGCGCCGGGGATGACAGTGCTCACGCCGCTTTCCATGAGGATCCAGCGCAGCGCGAACTGCGCCATCGGTACATCCTGCGGCGCCAGCCGGCGGATCTTTTCCACCGCCGCCAGCGCCACCTCATAGGGTACACCGGAGAAGGTCTCGCCGACATCGAAGGCTTCGCCATTGCGGTTGAAGTGGCGATGGTCATCGGCGGCAAAGGTGGTGTGCGCCGACATCTTGCCGCTCAGCAGGCCCGAGGCCAGCGGCACGCGCGCGATGATGGCGACGTTGCGGCGCTGCGCTTCGCGCATCAGCAGGGCGCTGGGACGCTGGCGGAAGATGTTGAAGATGATCTGGATCGAGGCGACGTTGGGATACTCCAGCGCCTTGAGGGCTTCTTCCACTTTCTCGACCGAGACGCCGTAGTGGCGGATCTTGCCGGCGGCGACCAGCTCATCCATGGCGCCGAAGACTTCCTGCCGGTAATAGACTTCGGTGGGCGGGCAATGCAGCTGGACCAGGTCCAGGCAATCCACCTCCAGGTTGGCCAGCGAGCGTTCGACGAAGGCTTGCAGGTTCTCTTTCGTGTAGCCGTCGGCGACATGGGGCGAGAGCCGGCGGCCGGCCTTGGTGGCGACGAAGGGGCGCGCGCCGCCGCGCTCCTTGAGCACCTGGGCGATGAGCTGTTCCGAGCGGCCGTCGCCATAGACATCGGCGGTATCGATGAAGCTCACGCCGCTATCGAGCGCCGCGTGCAGGGCGGCCTTGGCATCCTGGCTGGAGACGTCGCCCCAGGAGCCGCCGATGGCCCAGGCGCCGAAGCCGATTTCCGATACCGCCGCGCCGGTGCGGCCGAACTGTCTTGATTTCATGTTGCTTGCTCCTTTGCGTTGGCATTGCATGGATCGCCTTGCACGGCATGCCGAGGCCGATCCATGGCAGACCGTCATTTATACCGCTTCATACGCGCGCGCGAGGATGGTTTAAGATGATTCACATTAATTTTTATAGTGAACGTAATTCATCCATGTCCCTCCTCGATCACATCGACTTTTCGGACCTGCGCATCTTCGTCACCATCCTGCGCACCGGCAGTTTCAAGGCCGCGGCGATCCAGCTGGGCCTGACGCCATCGGCCGCCAGCCATGCGATGAAACGGCTGGAAGAAAGGCTCTCGACGCAGCTGCTGTACCGCTCCAGCCGGGCGGTGGCGCCCACGGCTGCCGGGGCGGAGCTGGCGCAGCGCCTGGAGGAGGGCTTCGAGAAGATCGGCGCCGCACTGGGCAGCCTGGACAGCGCCGTGCTCGGCAGCCTGGGCCAGTTGCGCATCAATGTCTTCGCCGATGCGGCGCATCTGCTGATCGAGCCGGCCATTCCCGAATTCGTCCGGCAATGCCCGCAGGTCAAGCTGACGGTGGTGGTCGATGACAAGCCCATCGATATCATCGGCGAAGGCTATGACGCGGGAATCCGCTATGGGCATTACGTGCCCGAGGGCATGGCGACGGCGCCGCTCACGCGCGCGCAGCGCTGGGTGGCGGCGGCCTCGCCGGCTTATCTGGAGCGGCATGGGCGTCCGCAGGCGCTGGAAGAGCTGGCCGGCCACAACTGCATCCAGCTGCTGCTGGGCGACAACTCCAGCTACAAGTGGGAATTCGGCAAGGGGAAAAACAGCCGGCGCCTGCGTGTGCCGGGGCTGGTGACGATCAACAATACGGCCGCCACGATTGCGGCCGCCAGGGCGGGAGTAGGCATTGCCTACCTGCTGGAGGGAAGAATCAGGAAGGAACTGGAAGAGGGCGCGCTGGAGGTGGTGCTGCCCGAGTGGGCCGCGCCCAGCGAGCCTTTCCATATGTACTACAGCAGCCGGCGCCATGCGCATCCGGCCTTGCGCAAGCTGATCGACATCGTCCGGCTGCAGAACGGACTGGCCAGGCTGCGTTGAGCGCCTGGCCGGTCCGTGCGGCCATCAGTGCGCCGCCGAGGCTTCGGCGGCGCCGGCGCCGCCCTTGGACGGCTTGATGATCCAGATCAGCGGGATGATCGCCAGGAAGATCAGCGCCGACACATAGAAGATGTCGTTGATCCCCAGCATCGCCGCCTGGAACGTGATGGTGCGCTCGATCATGCCGGCCGTCTGCTGCTGGTCCAGGCCCAAGAGGCTGCTGATGTTGCCCACCGATTGCTGCAGCCAGGGGCTGTACGGCGTGGCATGCTCGGTCAACTGCGCGTGATGCATGATGGAGCGGTTGTTCCAGGCGGTGGTCGAGATCGAGGTGCCGACCGCGCCGCAGAACACGCGCACGAAGGACGACAGGCCGGCCGCGGCCGGAATCCGTTCCGGCGGCAGGCCCGACAGCAGCAGCACCGTCAGCGGCACGAAGAACATCGCCGTCGGGATGCCCTGCAGCAGGGTCGGCATGATCACCGTCCACTGGTCGACATCGAGGTTGTAGCGCGAGCGCAGCCAGAACACCAGGGCGAAGCCGATGAAGGAAGCGGTCGCCACCTTGCGCGCATCCACCAGCGGCAGGAAGCGCCCGATCAACGGCATCAGGATCACCGCGAAGATGCCGATCGGCGCGGTCGACAGGCCGGAGTCGATCGAACGGTAGCCCAGGTATTGCTGCAGCCATTGCGGCAGGATCACCAGGTTGCCGAAGAACACGCCGTAGCCGATCGAGATGGCGATGGTGCCGCCGGCGAAATTGCGCCGGCCGAACAGCCGCAGGTCCACCACCGGGTGGTCGTTGTTGAGCTCCCACACGATGAAGTAGGCGAAGGCCACGGCCGCGATGATGGCCAGGGTGACGATGGTGGACGAGGAGAACCAGTCCAGGTCCTTGCCCTTGTCGAGCATGATCTGGAAGGCCGCTACCCAGGTCACCAGCAGCGCCAGCCCGATCTTGTCGATCGGCAGCTTGTGGGTCGGGGTTTCGCGCGAGCGGTAGATGGCCAGCGTGACCCCGGCCGCGACCAGGCCCACCGGCACGTTGATGTAGAAGATCCACGGCCAGGTATAGCTGTCGGTGATCCAGCCGCCCAGGGCGGGTCCTGCCACCGGCGCCACCACCGCCGTCATGCCCCATAGCGCCAGCGCGAACGAAGACTTGGATTTGGGGTAGGCCCCCAGCAGCAGCGACTGCGACAGCGGCACCATCGGCCCCGCCACCAGGCCTTGCAGCACGCGCGCGGCCAGCAGGATGGGCAGGGTCGGCGCCAGCCCGCACAGCCACGACGCCAGCACGAACAGCAGCACCGAGGTGACGAACAGGCGCACCGCGCCCACGCGCTGGGTCAGCCAGCCGGTCAGGGGAATGGAGATCGCATTGGCCGCCGCGAACGAAGTGATCACCCAGGTGCCCTCGTCGACGGAAACGCCGAGGTTGCCCGAAATGGTGGGGATCGCCACGTTCGCGATCGACGAATCGAGCACGTTCATGAACACCGCCAGCGATACCGACAGCGTGCCCAGCACCAGGTTGGCGCCGGTCAGCGGTGGTGGCGGTGTATAGGGAGTAGGGCTGTTCGCCATAAATGATTCGGGTACGGTTCAGGTCAGGTCTTGCAAATCAGGTATGCGGCACGGCCACGGATGCCTTGCCCTTTTTCTGCATCGACAGCCCGCCGGCGTTGTCGCCGATGATGCGCTCGACGATGGCGTCGGCCTGCTTGCCCAGGTCGTCGTAGACGCTGGTCTGGTAGTTGGCCGGGGCGTTTTCCAGCTGCTTGCCGTCGCCGTGGATATCAACCGTGGCGGTGGTGGACAGGCCGATGCGCAGCGGATGCGCGCGCACCTGCTCGGGGTCGAGCGCGATGCGCACCGGCACCCGCTGCACCACCTTGATCCAGTTGCCGGTGGCGTTCTGCGCCGGCAGCAGCGAGAACGCGCCGCCGGTGCCGGCCGAGAAGCCGACCACGGTACCCTTGTACTTCACGTCGGAGCCGTAGACGTCGGCCACCACTTCAACCGGCTGGCCGATGCGGATGTGTTTGATCTGGCCTTCCTTGAAGTTGGCGTCGATCCAGATCTGTTCCAGCGGCACGATGGCCATCAGCGGGTTGCCGGCGGCGATGCGCTGGCCGACTTGCACCGAGCGCTTGGAGACGAAGCCCGACACCGGCGCCACGATATTGACGCGGGCGTAGTTCAGGTAGGCGTTGCGCACGGCGCTGGCGGCTTGCTGCACGTTGGGGTGCTCGGTCACGCTGGTGTGGTCGGTCAGCGCGCGGTTGGCGGCGGCGGCGGCGCGCGCCTGGTCGAGGGCGGCGGTGGCGCTCTTGAAGGCGTCGCGGGCGTGCGAGACGTCTTCGGTCGATACCGCGCCCGAGGCCAGGCCGGCCTGGCGGCGCTGCAGGTCGTCCTTGGCGCGCGCCAGGTTCGATTCGGCGGCAGCCACATTGGCGGCCAGCGTGTCGTTGTTGAGGAACAGCTGGCGGGTCTGGCGCACGGCCTGGGCCAGCGCGGCTTCGGCCTGCGACAGCGCCAGCCTGGTGTCGGCCGCATCCAGCGTCACGAGCTGCTGGCCGGCGCTGACCAGTTGGGTATCGTCGGCCTTGATGGCAGTGACGGTGCCGCCGACCTGGGCGGAAATCTGCACGATGTTGCCGCCGACGTAGGCATCGTCGGTCTCTTCGAAGAAGCGGCCGTGCAGGAACCAGTACAGGAAGCAGATGGCGGCGACGATGAGCAGGGCCAGCGTCAGCAGGAACAACTGGCGCTTGCGCTTGCCGTTGCCATTTCCGTTGGCCTTGCCATTACCGTTGCCGTTGGCGTTTTGGGTGGTGCTTTCACTCATGGATTACTCCGTTTGATTTTCTTCGTAGCGGTTGTCTGGCTGCGCCGTCCTGGCCGGCACAGCGGGCCTGCCGCCGGCCGGATGGATGAGAGTCCGGCGGCAGGCCATGTCAGGTTTGCATTCAGGGTTGTTGCGGCTGTCCCGATCCGGGCTTGCCGGCCAGCGCCAGGCCGGCCTGCTGGGCCTCGAAGCCGCCGCCCAGCGCCTTGTACAGCGCCACCTGCTGGTCGCGGCGCGCCGCTTCCAGGCTGACCATGGCCTGGCGCTGCGCCAGTACCCCGGTTTCGGCGGATAGCAGCGTGAGTTGCGACGCCAGGCCGATGCGATAGCGTTCCCTGGCCAGGTCGTAGGCGCGCTCGGCCGCTTCCAGCGCTTCGCGGCGGATCGGCAACTGGCGCTCGGTGGAGTGGATCGAGGCGATCTGGCGCGCCACGTCGGCATAGGCGTCGTTGACGGCCTTGTTATAGGTCGCCACGGCCAGGTCGTAATTGGCGTACTCGCCCTTGAGGCCGGCGCGCAGGGCGCCGCCTTCGAAGATCGGCAGGCTGATGGCCGGTCCGAAGGCGATCGACTTGCTGGCCGCGGTGAACGGATTGGTATTGAGCAGGGTGTCGAAGCCGATGGCCGCGCTCAGGTTGATGTCGGGATAAAAGCGCGACTTGGCCACGTCGATGCCCTGGGACGCAGCCTCCACCTGCCAGCGCGCGGCCACGATGTCGGGGCGGCGGCCCAGCAGGTTCAGGGGCAGGTCGGCCGGCAGGCCGGGCGTGGCGAGCCGGGTCATCTGCGGCGCGGCCAGTTGCAGGCCGCGGTCGGGGCCGCGGCCGGTGAGGGCGCCCAGCTGCTGCCGGATCAGCGTTATCTGGCCTTCGCTTTGCTCAAGCTGGGCGCGGGCGTCGGCGCTGCTGCTGCGCGACTGGTTGCGTTCGATCTGGGTATCCAGGCCGGTGCGCACGCGCTCGATGGTGATCTTTTGCAGCGCTTCGCGCTGGTCGACGGTGCGCTGCAGGATATCGTGCAGCGCATATTGCGCCGCCAGCTGGCTGTAGGCCGAGACGATCGAGGCGGTCAGCGCCAGGCGCGCTTCCTGCCCGCTGGCTTCGGCCGCCTTTTCGCTGGAGATGGCTTGCGCCAGCGCGGCATGGTTCTTGTTCCACAGGTCGAGTTCGTAGCCGATGTTGAGCATCGCCTTCTTCTCGTTGTACCAGTTGCCGCCATACGGCTCGGGATAGATCGTGGTGCTGGAGAACTGGTTGCGGATCACCGAGGCGTCGGCCGTGACCGTGGGCAGCAACGGCGCGCCGCGGGTCTCGGCCAGGGCGCCGGCGGCGGCGATGCGCGCCTGCGCCTGTTGCAGGTTGGGGCTGGAGGCCAGCGCTTCTTCGATCAGGGCATTGAGTTGCGGATCGCCGAATTGCCTGACCCAGTCGCTGCCGGGCCATTGGCCGGTGTTTTGCTGCTGCGGATCGGACAAGCTGCGCTGCGTGGCAAAATCGCTTGCCTGGGCGATGTGCCGGTCGCTGCCGATGCCGCTGAAACTGGCGCAACCGGACAGGCCCAGCAGGCCGATCATGGCGGCGCAAGCGGCGATCGCCCGCGGCCGGAGGGCGGGCGACATGGTGCGTTTCATAGAATTCTCCACGTTGAAAATTTTTGGCGATGCGAGTTTCTTGGGGATCTCGTATAACGGTTTTGCCCCGCCTGGCCCGGCGTTGCCGCATCGGGCGCTGGAGCAGGCGCGGCGGGGAAGTCCTGCTGCCCGCGCCGATCGACGCGAGCCCGCCGCGCATGCTGGCGAGTAAAAACTCATTTTTGTATTATACTCTGAGATACGAACAATAACTCATGTTGCGAATCCGCGTCGGAGACGGCGGATTCCTCACTGAAGCGGAAAATGAAACTGCAACCTCGCAAAGAACCTCGCCAGGCACGCTCCCGTGCGATGGTCGACACTATCCTTGATGCCATGTCGCGCGTGCTGGTCGAGCGCGGCTACGCCAAGACCAATACCAATCTCGTGGCCGAGTCGGCCGGCATCAGCGTCGGCTCGCTGTACCAGTACTTCCCCAACAAGGACGCCCTGATCTTCGCGCTGCGCGAACGCCATGTCACGCGCATGCTGGCGCTGTTCGAAGACGTGGCCGCGCACATCGACGGCGCCGGTTCGCTGCAGAGCGACTTCGAGGCGCTGATCGACGCGCTGGTCGCCGCCCACCTGGTCGAGCCCGAACTCAACCGCATCCTGGAAGAAGAGTTTCCCGCCTACAACCTGCCGGTCTCCACCGAAATCCGCCAGCGCTTCTTCGACGCCATCCGCGGCGTGCTGGAGAAGCATCGCGGCAGCATCACCACGCCCGACCTGGACGTGGCGACCTTCGTCTTGCAGCGCATGCTCAAGGCGCTGATCAACGCCGTCGTGCTGACCGGCCCCGGCGGCCTGTCCGCCGGCAGCGTGCGCCCGGAAATCCTGCCGGCCGTGATCGGCTACCTGACCGCGTCGCGCAGTTAGCACCTGTTGTTAGGGCCAGTTGTTAGAGCCTGTTGTCAGGAAAAATATTTTTCCCGGACTGGAATAATCGGGGATGGTTGGCGTATACCGAGTCAGGGTATGGCACATCGCGTAACCCAGTTAAGAACCTGTTCAACGCCTCGGCGGGAGTTGGGCAGGTTCTTTGAAAGGAAAATGACATGAGACTGCTTGCAACTTCCCTGGTAGCGCTGGCTTGCGCCACCGTTTCATTGGGCGCATCGGCGCAGGGCGCCGGCGTGAAAGCCATGGGCGGCATATTGGTAGACAGCAAGGGGATGACCGTCTACACCTTCGACAAGGACACCGCCAACAGCGGCAAGAGCGTCTGCAACGGCCCTTGCGCCAAGGCATGGCCGCCGGTGGCGCCGATGGGCACGCCGGCCGCGCCGTATTCCAGCATCACCCGCGACGACGGCAGCGCCCAGCTGGCCTATGACGGCAAGCCGCTGTACCTGTACGAAAAAGACCAGAAACCGGGCGAGCGCGCCGGCGACAACTTCAAGGACATCTGGCACGTGGTCAAGCAATAAGCCCGACCCGGGCCGTTCCCTTCCACCTCATATGTTCGGACGCAAAGCCCGGCAGGAACCGGCGCGGCAGGCCGACGAGCAACTGATGCTCGCCTGCCTGCCGCGTTTGCGCCGCTACGCCCGCGCGTTGCTGGGCGAGCGCAGCGCCGCCGACGACCTGGTGCAGGACACCCTGGAGCGCGGTTGGGAAAAGCTGGCCTCATGGCAGCGCAGCGATGACATGCGTCCCTGGCTGTTTGCCATCATGCACAACCTGTATGTGGACCAGCGCCGCCGGCCCGCGCTGGCCATGGTCGGGCTGGACGAGATGGAGCTGCCTGAATCCGGCGCGATGCCGGCCGACCACGGCCTGGCATTGGACCTGGAGGCGGCGTTGCGCCTGTTGCCCGCAGGGCAGCGCGAAACCCTGCTGCTGGTGGTGCTGGAAGATATGTCCTACGAACAGGCGGCGACGGCGCTCGGCGTCCCGGTGGGGACGGTGATGTCGCGCCTGTCGCGCGGCCGCGAGCGTTTGCGCCTGCTGATGGATGGCGGTGCGCACGGGGCCGGGCCGGCGTCGTTGAAGGTGGTGAAATGAAATCCTCGGCAATCAGCGAAAACGACCTGCAGGCCTATATCGACGGCCAGTTGCCGGCTGCGCGCCAGCGCGAGGTTGCCGACTGGCTGGAGCGCGACCCCGCGCATCAGGAAACGCTGGAGCGCGTGCACGCCTACCGGCGGCAAAACGCCGCGCTGCATGCCTTGTATGACGAGGTGCTGGACGAAGCCATCCCTGCGCGCTTAACCGGGGCGGCACGCGCCAATCCCGCCGGCGCGGCGAACTACGCCTCCTGGCTGCGTTATGCCGCGATGCTGGCATTGGTGCTGGCCGGCGGCGCCGGCGGCTGGCTGCTGCGCGATGCCGCCCAGGATGGGGCGATGCAATGGCTGCCCGGTATGCACGCCCGGCTGGCGGCGGTGGCGCCGATCACCCTGGCGCGCCAGGCGGCGGTGGCGCATAGCGTCTACAGCCCCGACCTGCGGCGTCCGGTCGAAGTCGGCGCCGACCAGGAGCAGGCGCTGGTCACCTGGCTGTCGCGCCGCATCGGCGCCAATGTGCGTGCGCCCAAGCTGGCGCCGCTGGGCTACGACCTGATCGGCGGCCGCTTGCTGCCGGGGCAGAGCGGGCCGGTGGCGCAGTTCATGTACCAGGATGCCGGCGGCCAGCGCTTGACCTTGTATGTTTCGCGCGACCAGGTGCAAAGCCGGGGAACGGGTTTCCGTTTCGCCCAGGAAGGCAAGGTCAACGTGTTTTACTGGATCGACGGCCAGTTCGGCTATGCGCTTTCGGGCGGCATTGCGCGCAATGAACTCTCGCGCATCGCCAGCTCGGTCTACGCGCAATTGGAAACGGCGCCGCCTGCGGCCGATTGAGCGATGCGCCGTCCTTACGGCTGGCGCGCCTCGTCGGCGGCGCCGTTCGCCGCTTGCGGCGCATCCTTGGGCGGCCAGAAGAATTCCCCCGGCTTTTTCAGGAAACGCTGCGACAAGGCCTTGAGCAGCTTGCCGCCCTGGCGGAAACGCACCTGCCTTGAGCGCAGCGCCACGAACAGCGCCAGCCCGAAACTCACCCACAGGTTGACCGCGCCCACCGCCAGCACGCCTGCCGCCGACAGCACGAACACCTTGACCCCGACGCCCCATTGCAGCGCCTCCATGGCGATGGCCAGGTTGGCGGCGGAAAAGGTGATGTGGCGGATGTCGATCGGCAGGCCGAGCAGGAAGCCGATGGTGCCGATCGTGCCCAGCATGATGCCGAAGTAGAAATTCCCCATCAGGCCGCCCAGGCCGGTTTCCAGATAATCCCCCAGCCGCCGCGCGCGACGCTGGCCGATGATGGCGGTCAGCCAGCGCGCCCGCACCACGCGCTGCGACATGCGGGTATAGAGCGCCTTGTTGTCGTAGTAGCCCGAGATCAGACCGGCCAGGAACAGGCAGACGCCGGCGATGGCGGCGTGGAACAGCGCCAGGCTGCCGATCGGGTTGAGGTCGTGCAGCAGGTGGGCGGCCTTGTCGGCGTCGACGAAGTGCGAGCCGGTCAGGCGGAAATACCCGGTCACCAGCAGGTAAGCCATCGGGAAGGCCAGCGTCAGGTTGCCCAGCACCGCGATGAACTGGGTGCGGAACACCTGCACGATGATGTCGACCAGGCTTTGGATGTCGATGTTGCGGCTGTCGCCGCTGCGGTGCAGGGCAGCGGCGATGCGCGAGGCGGTCATGGCCGGCTGCTTGGTGGCCACGGTGAAATGCAGCACGTGGATCAGCATGAAACCCAGCGAATAATTCAAGCTGAACAGGAAAGCCTCCACCAGCGGCGCCGCATGCAGTTCGGAAAACAGGATCTTGATCAGCGCCATGAAGCCGATGATGAAGCCGGCGCCAGCGGCCGAGCGGTACATGGCGCCGAATTCGCGGCGGTTCTCGGCGATGTAGTGCTCGCCGGTGCGGCTGGCGTTTTCGGTGATATTGCGCGCCAGCAGGTTGATGTTGCCGGCCAGCAGTCCGCGGATGGTGTACTTGCGGTTGTGCGCCTCCACCAGCTCCATCGCCAGCGCGAAGCCGGTGCGGCGTTTTTCCTGCGCATCCCCGCCGGCGTCGGGCTCGGCCAAGGCCAGCAACTGGCGCAGGCGCAACAGGTTCTGTTCCAGGCGCAGCAGGCGGTAGGTGAGCGAGACGCTGGTGCCGAGGCGCAGCGCATGCTTGCGGATCTTGTCGACCACCTCCTGGCACTGGTCCAGCAGCACCAGCACATGCCGCGCATCCTCCATCGGCGCGGTCTCGTCCTGCAGGCGGCGGCGGTAGCTTTCCATCCAGGCATGCAGCTCCACGTTTTGCATCAGGAACGGCGATTCGAAAGCCTTGACGTCGCTGTAGATGCGGATCAGCTCCGGTTCCGTGCCGATGGCGCTGATGCGGTAGGACAGCACCTGGATTGCCTGCAGCAATTCAGTCAGCGTCTTGCCCCGGTCCGGCTGGCCGGCGCCGGGCGGCAAGGCCGGCGTTGGCTCCGCCGCGGCGATGGTTTGCCACAGCGCATCCCACGTTTCGAATGGGATGGCCTGCAACCACAGGTGATCGCGTGCATCGGGGAAAACGATATCCAGGCAATCCTGCAGGTTGCGCTCATCCAGCGCCGGCGGCAGCACGCGATAGGCGAAGCGCCGACGCAGCTCATGGAAGAAGCCATCGTTGGAGAGGATGCCGGTGTCCGTGTAGAGGCTGGCCTGGCGCCGTACCGACAGCAGATGCAGGAGGTGGGTGCGCAACGCCGCCGCGTAGTGCGCGTTGTCATGCAGCAGCAGCGTGAGCGTCTGCACCCGGCCCAGCGCCGAAGCCGGATCGCCGTTGCGCCCCGGGCGCAGGCAGGCGACCAGTTCGGCGATGCCGGAGAGATCGGTGGACAGCGGGGCGGAGGCAATTTTTTCGAGGGCAGGCAGCATGAAGTCTTCGTCGGGGAAAAGGGCAAGTCTAGCGGCGAAGTTTACCGCGCCCAACCTCCCGGAAAATTAACATCTGAAAATTAAGGTAAGGACGATGCAATCGCGGTTAAGACTTCGATGGCGCTTGCCGCTAACACATGTGGTCATTGGGTAAAGAACACGCTTGCATGCTTGCCAGATCGGGGAGGAGGCATACATGCGGCGGGCAAGCTTTGCGCGATGGCACCCTGTTGCATATCAATCAAGGAGTTCTCATGGAGATGGCAACGATTGCCAGCGGGGCGGCAACCGCCTGGCTGGCCGACAAGGCGGCGCAGTCCGTCGGCGTGGATTTGACCAAGGTCGCCAAGAATGTGGCGAACGACGTGGTCGATACCGTGGGGGCGGTTCTCCGCCTGCCAGCCAATATCAATATAGGCCGCATCATCAACACCATCGCCTAGTCGCCTGGGCATGCTATGCGCAGCAGTCGGGCGCATGCGCTTGGATCGCATCCTCCGGGATGCGATTTTTTTTGCTGTGCTTGATTATTTTTCAATATTTCCTAATTGAAATACTTGGGGCGCCATGAAAAGAATTCCCTTTATTTCTTTAAAATGATTGATTGATGTAAAGAAACGGGTTTGAATGCCGTTATATGGATGACTGCCTGCCTGAAGCCGGCCGGCAGTGATCTTGTCCTCAAAAGGAGTGGTTCATGGATGTTACTCAAATTGCTTCGGTGGCAACCAACCTGGCCTCGGCGCAAACCTCCGATGCGGTCAACATGCTGGTGCTCAAGAAAGCCTTGAATACACAGGCTGCAGCCGCAATCGGGCTGCTGCAGGCACTGCCGCAGTTGTCGGCCAATCCGAATATCGGGCGGAACGTGAATACGACCGCCTGAGCAGTTGTCGTCGGGTTTGGGAAATCGCAGCCTTCGGGCTGTAATGCCGTTCAGTTAAGCGCTGAACGGCATTTTTGTTTGTGGAGGTTTGTGGAGTCCAGACTCCGTTCGCCCTGAGTAGCTGCGCAGCAGCGTATCGAAGGGCAGGCAAGGCCGCTGATGCCAGCACGCTGGCTTCGAACGGCCTTGGCGGGCCTACTCAGCCCGAACGGGTTTGTGATGTGTGCTTCAGAATTAGCCTTAACTTGCGTTCAGGTGCGGAACGCAGCGTCTCGATAGTCGGGTAAACCTTTGTCGAATTTTTTTGTTTTTATCTCAATTTTTTTCTTGCCGATCATGTAAATCTAGGGAAAGATGATTGTCGGCAAGTGTAATGAACTGAAACCAGAAGGCCATTAGAAAAAGATTACCTTCCTCGTTTTACCCACATCCGGCATTCCATCGGTCTTTCGTCCGCCTGCGATGCGACATCCAGGGCCGACGGCAGCCGCCTCCATGGCGGCACGCTTGAGAATCCGGATGGGGCCGCGCGCAGATGCCCGGGAAGCATCGGATGGCGGGCGCGAAAGGACGAGGTCGGGCCAGGGTTCGATGCACGGCGCTTCCGAAGCCTGAAGGCTGCATTTCATTGACGTTTTTGAGGGGATTCGTCATGAACGACATTCGCGTTCCTTTTCGCGTGTTGCACGCGCAATCCACACCATCGTCCACCGCATCGCCGCGTCCATTGCTGCGGCGCGCTTCGCGCCTGCTGTCGCTGGAGCAGCGCTTCATGTTCGACGCCGCGGCAGTGGCCACTGCCGCCGATGCGGCGCACAACAACGATACGCACGATGCCGCCCATGCGGCCGACACCGCGGCAGCCCACCTGGTGCGCGCAGCCGATCCCGGCGCCAATGAAGGCAAGAAGGAGGTGGTGTTCGTCGATACATCGCTGGCCAATTACCAGGCGCTGGAAGCCGGGGTGCGGGCCGGCGTGGCGATCGTCGAATTCGACGGCAGCGCCGATGGCCTGGCGCAGATCGCGCAATGGGCGCGCGGCAATACCGGCTACGACGCCATCCACATCTTCTCGCACGGCTCCGAAGGCATCCTCAATCTCGGCGCCACGGTGCTCAATGAGGCGGCGCTGGCATCCGATAGCGTCAAGGCCGGGCTGGCCGACATCGGCCGCGCCTTGAACGATGGCGGCGACCTCCTGCTGTATGGCTGCGACGTCGCCGCCGGGGACGACGGGCAATTGCTCATCAACGACATCGCGCGGCTGACCGGAGCCGACGTGGCGGCCTCCACCGACATCACCGGCGCGGCCGGCATGGGCGGCAACTGGACGCTGGAGTCGCACGTGGGGGAGATCGATGCGCGGGCGCTCGGCATCGATAGTTATGACGGCGTGATGGGGGGAGCTACTTTCGTTCCCAGCGACGTGCCCGGAGCTCCCCAGTCCAGCGTCACGAAGGTGATCGATGGCGTATCGATTACTTTTCGGGGGTATGCAGGCAATCCTAGCAACAAGCTTGCATTCACTTCGGATGGCACGCCTATCGGCGGGCTGTATGTTACGAACGCCTCGACGTTTGAAATCGTCGCACAGGCAGGTTATTCCTTCGACCTGACTTCAATCATGATCGCGGCGCCGGCAGGCGGCAGGATGGCCATTTTTGTAACCGACACCTCCGGGGTGGAACGCGCTATCACTTTCATCACGAGCGACAGCGGATACGCCACCTACACGACCCTCTCCCGTCTGGATGGCAGCAACCCGAGCCTTTCAACGATTGCCAATGACGTCATTCGGGTGAGATTTGCCGGCGACAGTTTTCCTGGGAGCAGCCTCGTATATCAAAGCATCTCCATTTCCGACATCAGGAGTTTCGTCAAGGTCACGGATAACAATATCTCCATTACGTCTACCGGCACAGGCCTCAACGGCGCCTACAAAATCGGCGACACAATCACCGCCCAATGGAACAGCACCAGCAGTGGCGACAATAACAGCGGCATTGCAGCCGCAACCTTCGATTTCAGCCAGTTCGGCGGTAGCGCCACGGTCGCCGGCACCAACGTCAATGGCATCTGGACCGCCAGCTATACGATAACGGCCGGCAATATCGACATGGTCAATCGGAATGTCTCGGTGCAGGTGACCAGTAACGTTGGCGTTTCCGCGTCGGCCACCGACAGCACCAACCTGACCGTCGACAACATCGCCCCCACCGTCACCGCCGGCCAGATTTCAATCTCCGGCGCGACCGGCGCCGGCGGCGCCTACAAGATCGGCGACACGGTCACCGTGACGTGGAACGACACCGCCTCAGGCGACAACAACAGCGATGTGATCTCCGGCGTCACGGTGGACTTCAGCCAGTTTGGCGGCTCCACCGTCTCGGCCACCAATGCCGGCGGCGTCTGGAGCGCCAGCTACACCATCGCCGCCGGATCGATCGACGCGCTCAACCGCACCGCATCGGTCACGGTCATGGACGACGCCGGCAACACCACGACCAGGGCATCGGGCGCGGTCCAGCTGGACAACATCGTGCCGACGGTCGTCATCACCAGCAGCGCCGGCAACCTCGCCGCCGGCGAAACCGCCATCATCACGTTCAACTTCAGCGAAGATCCGGGCGCATCCTTTACCTGGAACGGCAGCAGCGGCGACCTGATCGTGGTCGGCGGCACGCTCTCGGCCATCATGGGCAGCGGCCTGACGCGCACGGCAGTCTTCACGCCCACCGCCGGCGTGAACAGCGGCACGGCCACCATCACCGTCGCGGCCGGCAGCTATGCCGATGTCGTCGGCAACATCAGCGGTCCGGGCGCTTCCATTTCCTTGACCTATGACACGCTGGCGCCGGGCGCGCCGTCGGCGCCGGTCATGAGCGGCGCCTCGGACACGGGCGTCTCCAGCAGCGACGGCATTACCCGCAACACCACGCCAACCTTCACCGGCACCGCCGAAGCCGGCGCCCGGGTGACCCTTTACGACACCGACGGCGTCACGGTGCTGGGATCGGGCGTTGCTGACGGCAGCGGGAATTGGTCTATCACGACGTCGGCGCTGGGCGAGGGAACCCATGTCCTCCAGGCGATGGCCGTCGATGCCGCAGGCAACATCAGCCCGTGTTCGGCAGGATCGGTCGTCGTCATCGACACCACGCCGCCGGGCGTGGTCATCAGCAGCAACGTGTCCAGCCTCAAGGCGGGCGAGACGGCGACCATCACCTTCACCTTCAGCGAAGACCCGGGCAGCACGTTTACCGCGGGCGATATCGTGGTCAGCGGCGGCACGCTGTCGGCCATTACCGGTTCCGGGTTGACGCGCACGGCGGTCTTTACCCCCACCGCCGGCGTGAACAACGGCACGGCCAGCATCACGGTAGCGGCGGGCAGCTATACCGATGCTGCGGGCAACGGCGGCGCGGCGGGTGGTTCGCCCACGCTCACGTTCGATACGCTGGCGCCGAATGCGCCGTCGGCGCCGGTGATGAGCAGCGCCTCCGACACGGGCGTGTCCAACAGCGACGGCATCACCCGCACCACCACGCCGACTTTTACTGGTACCGCCGAAGCCGGATCGACCGTGACGCTTTACGATACTGACGGCACCACGGTGCTGGGCACTGCGGTGGCGACCGGCGGGACTTGGTCCATTACCGTCTCGGCGTTGAGCGAAGGGACGCACACCATCACGGCCCGGGCCACCGACAGCGCGGGCAACATCGGTGCGCGCTCGGCAGGAGCGGTCGTCGTCATCGATATCACGCCGCCGGGCGTGGTCATTAGCAGCAATGTATCCAGCCTCAAGGCGGGCGAGACGGCGACCATCACCTTCACCTTCAGCGAAGACCCAGGCAGCACGTTTACCGCGGGCGATATCGCGGTCAGCGGCGGCACGCTGTCGGCCATTTCCGGTTCCGGGTTGACGCGCACGGCGGTCTTCACCCCCACCGCCGGCGTGAACAACGGCACGGCCAGCATCACGGTAGCGGCGGGCAGCTATACCGATGCTGCGGGCAACGGCGGCGCGGCGGGTGGTTCGCCCACGCTCACGTTCGATACGCTGGCGCCGAACGCGCCGTCGGCGCCGGTGATGAGCAGTGCCTCCGACACGGGCGTGTCCAACAGCGACGGCATTACCAGCAACACCACGCCGACCTTTACCGGCACCGCCGAAGCCGGATCGACCGTGACGCTGTACGACAGCGACGGCGTGACCGTGCTGGGCTCGACGGTGGCAGTTGGAGGCACCTGGACGATTACCACGTCAGTGCTGGGCGAAGGCACGCACATTCTCCGCGCCTCGGCCGTCGATGCCGCAGGCAACATCAGCCCGCGTTCGGCAGGATTGGTCGTCGTCATCGACACCATGCCGCCGGGCGTGACCATCAGCAGCAATGTATCCAGCCTCAAGGCGGGCGAGACGGCGACCATCACCTTCACCTTCAGCGAAGACCCTGGCAGCAGCTTCGACCTGGGGGATGTGACGGTAACGGGCGGCACGCTGTCGGCCATTTCAGGCACCGGGCTGACGCGCACGGCGGTCTTCACGCCCACGGCAGGCGTGAACAACGGCACGGCCAGCATCACGGTGGCGGCGGGCAGCTATACCGATGCCGCGGGCAACGGTGGCGCGGCAGGGGCCGCGCCCTCGCTGACGTTCGATACGCTGGCGCCAAACGCGCCGTCGGCGCCGGTGATGAACAGCGCTTCCGACACGGGCGTGTCCAACAGCGACGGCATCACCCGCAACACCACGCCGACCTTCACCGGTACCGCCGAAGCCGGATCGACCGTGACGCTTTACGATACCGACGGCACCACGGTATTGGGCACTGCGGTGGCGACCGGCGGGACTTGGTCCATTACCGTCTCGACGTTGAGCGAGGGGGCGCATACCATCACAGCGCGCGCCACCGACAGCGCGGGCAACATCGGCGCACGCTCGGCAGGAGCGGTCGTCGTCATCGATATCACGCCGCCGGGCGTAGTCATCAGCAGCAACGTGTCCAGCCTCAAGAGCGGGGAGACGGCGACCATCACCTTTACCTTCAGCGAAGATCCGGGCAGCACGTTTACCGTGGGCGATATCGCAGTCAGCGGCGGTACCCTGTCGGCCATCAGTGGCAGCGGCCTGACGCGCACGGCGACCTTCACGCCCACCGCAGGCGTGAACAACGGCACGGCCAGCATCACCGTGACGGCGGGCAGTTATACCGACGTGGCGGGCAACGGCGGCGGCGCCGGCGCCACGCCAACATTGACGTTCAACACCTTGGTGCCGGCAGCGCAGTCGGCGCCGGTGATGGACAGCGCCTCCGACACGGGCATCTCCAGCAGCGACGGCATTACCCGCAACACCACGCCGACTTTCACCGGCACGGCGGCGGCCGGCGCCACGGTGACCCTGTATGACACAGACGGAACCACGGTGTTGGGCGTGGGTGTTGCCGACGGCAGCGGCAACTGGTCCATTACCAGCACCCCGCTTGCTGACGGCAGCCATACCCTGCATGCGACGGCGACCGACGGCTCCGGCAATGTGAGCGGCTTGTCGGCGGCAGCAGCCATCACGATCGACACCACGCCGCCAACCGTTTCCATCAGCAGCAACGTGTCCAGCCTCAAGAGCGGCGAGACGGCGACCATCACCTTTACCTTCAGCGAAGATCCGGGCAGCACGTTTACCGCGGGCGATATCGCAGTCAGCGGCGGTACCCTGTCGGCCATCAGTGGCAGCGGCCTGATGCGCACGGCGACCTTCACGCCCACCGCAGGCGTGAACAACGGCACGGCCAGCATCACCGTGACGGCGGGCAGCTATACCGACGTGGCGGGCAACGGCGGCGGCGCCGGCGCCACGCCGACATTGACGTTCAACACCTTGGTGCCGGCAGCGCCGTCGGCGCCGGTGATGGACAGCGCCTCCGATACGGGCATCTCCAGCAGCGACGGCATCACCAGCAACACCACGCCGACTTTCACCGGCACGGCCGCGGCCGGTACCACGGTGACCCTGTATGACACAGATGGAACCACGGTGTTGGGTGTGGGTATTGCCGACGGCAGCGGCAACTGGTCCATTACCAGCACCCCGCTTGCCGAAGGCAGCCATACCCTGCATGCGACGGCGACCGACGGCTCCGGCAATGTGAGCGGCTTGTCGGCAGCGGCAGCCATCACCATCGACACCACGCCGCCGACGCTGGTCATCACCAGCAACGTGTCCAGCCTCAAGATCGGCGAGACGGCGACCATCACCTTCACCTTCAGCGAGGATCCCGGCGGCACCTTCGCCCTGGGAGATATCATTACCAGCGGCGGCACACTGTCCTCCTTTTCCGGCACAGGCCTGATCCGTACGGCAATCTTCACACCGACGGCCAATACCAATGGCGGCACGGCCGACATCAGGGTGCCGGTCGGCCGCTATACCGATATGGCAGGCAATAGCGGCGGCGCGGGCGCCACACCTGTGCTGAGCTTCGACACACTGGCGCCGAACGCGCCGTCGGCGCCGGTGATGAGCAGCGCCTCCGACACGGGCGTGTCCAACAGCGACGGCATCACCCGCACCACCACGCCGACCTTTACTGGTACCGCCGAAGCCGGATCGACCGTGACGCTTTACGATACTGACGGCACCACGGTACTGGGCACTGCGGTGGCGACCGGCGGGACTTGGTCCATTACCGTCTCGACGTTGAGCGAGGGGGCGCACACCATCACGGCCCGGGCCACCGATGCCGCCGGCAACATCGGCGCCCGCTCCGCAGGGCTGGGCGTGACGATCGACACCACGCCGCCAACCGTTTCCATCAGCAGCAATATTGCCACTCTGGCGGTCGGCACTACGGCGACCATCACCTTTACCTTCAGCGAAGATCCTGGCAGCATGTTTACCGCGGGCGATATCGCGGTCAGCGGCGGCACGCTGTCGGCCATTACCGGTTCCGGGTTGACGCGCACGGCGATCTTCACGCCCACGGCCGGCGTCAGCAACGGCACCGCCAGCGTGGCCGTCACCGCCGGCAGTTATACCGATGCCGCCGGCAATAGCGGCAGCGGCGCCACTTCGCCGCTGTTGAGCGTACATACGCTGCCGCCGGATGCTCCTTCGGGGCTTACGCTGGTCGGGGGCACCGATAACATCATCAACAGCGCCACGCCCACCATCATGGGATCGGCCACGCCGGGCACCTGGGTGGAGGTGACGCTTTACGACAGCAACGGGATCACCGTGCTGGGCACCACTGCCACCGCCAGCGGCACCTGGTCGATCACGACATCGGCCCTGAGCGAGGGCGTCCATACCATCCATGCCCTGAGTACGGACGCTGCAGGCAATACCAGCAGCGTATCTGCCGGGCTGACCATCACGATCGACACCACGCCGCCGAGCGTGGTCATCAGCAGCAGCGCCTCCAACCTCAAGAGCGGGGAGACGGCGACCATCACCTTCACCTTCAGCGAAGACCCTGGCAGCAGCTTCGACCTGGGCGATGTGACGGTGACGGGCGGCACGCTGTCGGCGATTAGCGGCAGCGGCCTGACGCGTACGGCGGTTTTCACGCCTACCGATGGCGTGAATAGCGGCACGGCCAGCATCACGGTAGCGGCGGGCAGCTATACCGATGCTGCGGGCAACGGCGGCGCGGCGGGGGCCACGCCCTCGCTCACGTTCGATACGCTGGCGCCGAATGCGCCGTCGGCGCCGGTGATGAGCAGCGCCTCCGACACGGGCGTGTCCAACAGCGACGGCATCACCCGCACCACCACGCCGACTTTTACTGGTACCGCCGAAGCCGGATCGACCGTGACGCTTTACGATACTGACGGCACCACGGTGCTGGGCACTGCGGTGGCGACCGGTGGGACTTGGTCCATTACCGTCTCGGCATTGGGCGAAGGGACGCACACCATCACGGCCCGGGCCACCGACAGCGCGGGCAACATCGGCGCACGCTCGGCAGGAGCGGTCGTTGTCATCGATACCACGCCGCCGGGCGTGACCATCAGCAGCAACGTGTCCACTCTCAAGAGCGGCGAGACGGCGACCATCACCTTCACCTTCAGCGAAGATCCGGGCAGCAGCTTCGACCTGGGGGATGTGACGGTGACGGGCGGCACGCTGTCGGCGATTAGCGGCAGCGGCCTGACGCGCACGGCGACCTTCACGCCCACCGCAGGCGTCAACAATGGCACGGCCAGCATCACGGTGGTGGCGGGCAGCTATACCGATGCCGCGGGCAACGGCGGCGCGGCAGGGGCCGCGCCCACGCTCACGTTCGACACGCTGGCGCCAAACGCGCCGTCGAAGCCGGCGATGAGCAGCGCCTCCGACACGGGCATCTCCAACAGCGACGGGATTACCAGCAATACCACGCCGACCTTCACCGGCACCGCCGAAGCCGGCGCCACGGTGATCCTTTACGATACCGACGGCATCACGGTGCTGGGCTCGGGTGTTGCCGACGGCAGCGGCCACTGGTCCATCACCACGTCCGCGCTGGGCGAAGGCACGCATGAAATCGACGCGTTGGCCATCGACAGCGCCGGCAATGTCAGCGGCAGTTCCCCCGCGCTGTCGGTGACGATCATCACCACGGCGCCGACCCAGACCGTGGGCGACGTGAACTTCTCGGCCCCCGCCGGCCTGCTGGCGGGAGAGCTGGTCACCTCCAGCACGGCGCACACCATCAGCGGGACATTGAGCGCGGCGTTGGGCGCGGGCCAATCGGTCGAGGTGTCGCTCGACAACGGCAATACCTGGTCAAGGGCCGATGCCATCATCGGCGACAATACATGGCGCATCGACGGCATCCTCGATGCGGCCGGATCGACCGTCAAGATCAGGGTCTCGGACGTGGCCGGCAATAGCGGCGCGACGTGGTCGCAAGCCTATACGGTGGATACCACGCCGCCTGCCGTGGCGTCGGTTTCTGTGCCGTCCGACGGCACCTATCTGCTGGGACAGAACCTGGACTTCGTCGTCCGCTTCTCGGAAGCGGTGGTCGTCAATACCAGCGGCGGCATTCCCTCCATTGCCCTGACGCTCGATACCGGCGGCACGGTGCAGGCCGTCTATGTGTCCGGCTCCGGCACGGACAGCCTGTTGTTCCGCTACACGGTGTCCAATGATGCGCGCGACTTGACCGGAGTGACGGTGGGCGCGCTGACGACCAACGGCGGCCAGGTCAAGGACATCGCCGGCAACGACGCGCTGCTGGCGCTCAACGGCTTGGGCAGCACGGCGGCCGTCAATGTCGACGGCCTCGACCCGCACGTGGTGAATGTCGCTGTCGCCAATGGCAGCGGCGCCTATGGCGCCGGCAGCACGATCACCATCGTGGTCACCTACGATCGTCCGGTGGCGGTCGATACCTTCAACGGCACGCCTTCTTTCGCGCTCAACAGCGGCGGCGTGGCGACTTATGCCAGCGGCGCCGGCACCTCGACGCTGGTGTTCACCTATACGGTGGCTCCCGGTGAAAATGCGAACGGGCTGGACCTCGGCGGCGCCCTGTTGCTCAATGGCGGGGTCATCGTCGATGCCGGCGGCCTCCAGGCCAATGCCCAGCTGAACCTGGGCGGGGCGTTGAACAGCCACGCCGGCATCGTGATCGACACTATCCCGCCGGCCACGCCAGTCATCGACCGCGTCGATACCAGCGATCCGCAGCCGGTGTTTGGCGGATCGGCCGCCTTGGGCAGTGGCGAACGGCTGACAGTGACGGTGGGCGGCGCGACATATAACGTGATCGTGGCAGCCAATGGCAGCTGGAGCCTGGACCTGGCCAGCGCCACACCCAGTATCGGCAGCCTGTCGTTGATCTCGGGCGGCAATTACACCGTGACGGTCACCGCCATCGACCTGGCCGGCAACAGCAGCAGCGCCAGCACCACGCTGCAAATGTCGGCCGCGACGCCTCCGTCTGTGCTCAGGCCGGTCTTCAGTCGCGCACTGGCATTCCTATCGTCGCCGGCGTTCCCGTTGTTCATGTCGAGAACAGATACCGGCAGCGGCAGCGAGCCGGCGCTGGTGGCGTCGTCATTCGCTTTGCCCGAATGGAACCGCGACTTCGTAGAGATCTCTTCGGCTGAACAGGAGGGGACGGGCGTGCCGGCCGACGCCAGGCTGGCCGATCCGACGGTTCAGAGCAAGCTGACGGTAGGCGGCGGTTTTGCCGTGGCGGTGCTTGCCGGGAGGCAGCCGGGCGACGGGCTGGTGGTCAAGCAGGGCATCCGCGACCAGGTGCTGGCCGCCACCAGTTATACCGAGTTCTTCGTGCCGACGGATGCTTTTGCCCACGCCGATCCGCGCGCCGCGGTCTATCTGTCGGCCACCCAGGGCGACGGCAAGCCCCTGCCTTATTGGGTCAGCTTCAATCCCGCGACCGGCAAGTTCGTCGTCGACGCCAAGGCTTGCCTGACGGCCGATGTCAGCGTGAAGGTAGTGGCGCACGACAGTCACGGGAAGGCCGTGGCCGCGCAATTCCACATCCGCGTCGGCGAGCAAGGCGCCAATGCGAATTCGGGCGCAAGCACCTCGGGCATGTCGCTTGAACATGCCGGTTGCATTGCCTTGTCCGAGCAGATCAGGTTGGCGGCGCAGCCGCATCGCAATGAGATGGTCGAACAGCTTGCCAAGCTGGTGGCCACCTTGCCTGCCTGAGGGCGGGAGTCTCAGAAGGGCGGGGGTCTCAGAACCCGGCCTCGCGCCGGACCACCGCCAGCGCGCCGCGCAGGTAGCGCCATGCCGGTACGGTCCAGCGGCCGCGCAACACCACCGTGCCGCGCCAGGCATGTTGCGTGCTGGTATTGCCGGCATCGCGCACCTTGAGGGTGACGCGGTAGACCGGGCCCTCGGGATAGATCTGCCCGTTCTTCTCGCGGACGACGACGGCGCCGCCGAACAGGTTGGCCAGCTCCGGCTCAGGCAAGGTGCGGCTGGCGTCGCGGTCGATGCCGGTCACTTCCAGCATGGCCGAGGGACCTTCGGGCGCGTCGGCATAAAAGCGCGCCGTGTCGCCGATCTTGATCAGGCTGACTTCCTCTGCGTCGAGATAGGCCACCGCCGTCAGGCCCTGGTCCGATATCAGCCGCGCCAGCGGTTCCTGTCGCGACAGCCATACGCCCGGCCGCATCTCCGGCGACAGGTCGCGCAACACGCCGGCAAATGGCGCCACCGGCGCATAGCGCGCCGCGTCGGCCCGGATGGCGGCTATCTCGGCCTGCGCCGCGCCCAACTGTTCTTGCGCCATCAGCCATTGCGCGCGCTGTTCCGGGTCGAAGGGGGCGGAGGTGGTCTGCCATTGCAGCCGTTCCTTGCGCGCGGTGGCGGCGCGCAGGCGCCCTTCGAGTTCGTCCGAAGACAGTTCCAGCAAGGTGGTTCCCGCCGCGACATGTTGCCCTTCGGCCACGGGCATGGCCCGTACCTGCGCATGCGGCGGCGCGTACAGCACCAGTTGCGCCGCCGGCCGCAGCAGGGCGGATGCGCTGATGCGGGCCGGCCAGGGGACGGCCAACAGCAGCAGCAACAGCAGGGCGGCGGCGCCGCTCATGCGGGCGCGGCGGCTACTCCGGATGGCGGGCCACAGCGTTTGCCAGGCCTTGAGTTCCTGCGCCAGCGGGCGCAACACGAACCAGCCGATCTCGATCATGAACGGGAAGATGCCCACCGCCTTGATAAAGAAGGCGTACACCAGCGCGGCGATGCCGAGGAACACGGTGAGCCGGTAGATCCAGGTGGCATAGGCGAACAGGACCAGGCCGATGCGGCGCGCGCGCAAGAAATATTCCGGCGGCGCCTCGCCCGTCGCGAACAGGCGCTCGCGCAGGTCCCAGCGCGCCAGCGCGAAGGCGCGCGCGTGCAGGTTGGGCATCTGCAGCCAGTCGGAAAGGAAGAAATAGCCGTCAAAGCGCATGAACGGACTGGCGTTGATGGCCAGCGTGGCGATCCAGGTGGTCGTGGCCAGCAGGAACGCCAGCGACTTCAAGGTGCCTTCGGGCAGCAGCGCCCAGGCCAGCGTGGACCATGCCGCCACCGCCAGTTCGGTCAGCACGCCGGCTGCCACCACCGCCAGGCGCTGATGGCGGCCGGTCAGTTTCCAGACCTCGTTGGTATCGGTATAGGCCACCGGCCACAGCACCAGGAACGCCACGCCCATGGTCGGCACGCGGCAGCCGAAGCGCTTGGCGGTGATGGCATGCCCCAGCTCATGCAGCACCTTGACCGCCGTGAGCGCGATGCCGTAGCTGGCCAGCCCGCGCCAGGACATGGTATCCACCAGCGTGGCCGAGAACGACTCCCACTGGCGGAACACCTCGATCGCGCCCCAGCCCAGCGCGGCCAGGGTCAGGGCCAGGAACAGCCGCGAATAGAACAGCGACAGGCGCGGCGCCCAGCGCGCCAGCCAGGCATCGGGCCGCACCAGCGGCACGCGGAAGAACAGGTAGTTGTGCAGCAGGCGCTGGCCCCAGCCGCCGCGCCGTTGCCGCAGGCGCGCGGCATAGTCGGCGGCGGCGCCGGCCTGGGGACGCAGCAGCTGGTTCTCGCGCAGGAACAGCAGCGTTTGCTCGACATCGTCCGGCCCGAGTTGCAGGGCGGTCTCCCGGCTGACGGCAGCGGCCACCGCGCCGGCTTCGCCCAGGCCCCAGCGCCGCAGCATCTCGAAGGTCGGCCAGTCGATCTGGAAGAACTGGTTGCGCACCGGGTCGTGCAAGGTGTGGCTGGGCTGGCCGTCGGCCAGCACCGGTCCCGGCAGCAGCGCCAGTTCTTCGCGCAGGGCCGGCAGCGCTATCTTCATAGGCCGACATGCTGGCGGATGACGGCCAGCGGCCGGCGCAACATCCAGTACGCCAGCGGCACCCACGGGCCGGACAACTTGGCCGTGCCCTTGAGCCCGACGCGCAGGTCGGAATGTGCCGCCAGCCGTGCCCGCACGCGATAGGCATAGCTGCCGTCCGGACGCGGTACGGCGTCATGCGCCACATAGCGCAAGCGCGCCTGCACCGCCGACAGCGGCGCGGAGGCCAGGTACAGGCTCACCTCGGCCTCGTCGGCCAGGGGAATGGCATCGCCGATCGGGAGCCAGGCCTCTACTTCCACATCGCCGGGGGCGGCGATGCGCATGATGCGTTCGCCGGTCTGCACCGGCTTGCCGATCCATTCGCTTGGGGCGTCGAACAGCGCGATGCCGGCTTGCGGCGCGACCACGCGCGAGCGCTGGAACTGGGCGCGGGCGAAATCGGCTTCGGCCTGCTTCTCCTCGATCTTGCCGCCGAGGCTGGCCAACTGCGTCTTGGATTTGGAATCGGACAGGGCTTGCTGGACGTACTGGCGATATTCGGCCTGCGCCGCGGCCAGCCCCTGGGTGGCGATCTCCATGCGGGTGGCGATCGGCGCTTCGTCGAAATTGAACAGCGCCTGGCCGGCCTTGACCTGCTCATTGGGTTGTACCTGGAATTGCGCGATGACGCCGTCCAGCGGCGCGCGGATGAACGCCGGATTGGCCGGCACCAATTCGCCCGGCGCCAGCACCGACAGCCGCACCGGACACAGCAGCGCGAGGACGACGAGGGCGGCAATGAGTGCGCGTCGCTGCCGCCACCAGGGCCTGGCCGGATCGGGGGCCAGCGCGGTCTTGATCGCATGCCCCAGCCGCCGCCACGACCAGGCCGAGGCGGTGGTCTGCTGGCGCGAGCGGGCGTAATGCCAGGTGTCGCCCCATTCCTTGAACAGCGCGACCGCTTCCTCGTTCCATGGCGCGTCGGCGGCAAACAACAGGCCGCCGCCGGCGAAGGGCAGCCACAGGCCATACGGCGGCAGCCACTGCGACCATTGCCCGGCCAATGCCTCCGGCAGGCGGCGCGGGCCGACGGCGGCCGCCTCCTGCAGGCTCTCGGCCAGGGCGCGGCAGGCCAGGTCCAGCCATTGCGCGTAAGGCGCATTGGCTTCCGGTTCGACCACGCCGGACAAGCTTTCCACCCCGCGGTCGGCCAGCCACAGGGCGGCCTGGCGATAGGCGCCCAGCGCATGGCTGTCGTTGACCATCAGGAAGTTCAGCTCCTCCACGCTGCGCGCGGCCCGGGCGCGGCGGCCCAGGTCCAGCAGCACCAGCAGCGGATGGCGCTGCGGCACGGGAGCGGAGTTTGCCGGCTGCGCGCTCATGGCGGTGCGATCAGCACCTTGCCGCTCATGCCGGCCATGAGCTCATCGAACTGGCCGTCGATGGTGGCGGTGAGTTTTACCGACTGGCTGATCGGATCCACGCGCGCGCCGATGCGCAGCACCTTGGCCGGATAGCTTTTGCCGGTCTCGTCGATGGCGACCTGGAATTTCTGGTTCGGCCTGAGCCACGCCAGCCATTTGCTGGGCACGATGAAGTCCAGTTCCAGCACCGAATCGTCGAGTATATCGAGCAGCGCCTGGCCCGGTTGCACGAACTGTTGCTCGCGCGCGCGCTGTTCGGCCACGCGGCCGTTGAACGGCGCCGGGATGCGGCATTTGTCCAGCGAGATGTTCATGTACGACACGTCGGCGCGCGCCTTGTTGGCTTCGGCTTGCGACACTTCCAGCTCCAGCTTGCTGATCGAATTCAGTTCGGCCAGCCGCTTGTTGGCGCTGTAGGTCTGGTCGGCCGCGGCCAGTGCCGCCTTGACCTTTTGCAGCTGGGCCTGCTGCAGCGAGCAGTCGAAGATGACCAGCGTCTGGCCGGCGCGGAAGCGGGCGCCTTCGGCAACCTCGATGCGGTTGATCTTGGCGCCGACTTCCGCGGCCAGCGTGGTGTAGCGGCGCGGCGCCAGCTGGGCGCGGATATCCTGCTTCTCTATGGCCGAGCGCGGCGCCGCCGCGGCAGGGGCCGCGGGCTGCGCCAGTCCCGGCGTGAAAGGCGCCAGCGCCAACAGGCTCATCGCAATGGCGAACCGATAGCGGACAGGTGATGCAAACATGGAATTCCTTATCGTTACTTTGCCACGGCCGCCGCTGCAGCCGCCGCAGCCGTTGCCGGCGGCACGGCTGCGCCATCCTGCCATTGCTGCATGGCGTCGCCCACTTGCCTGGTGAGCTGTTCGAGCGAGAGCTCGTCCACGCTGCCGATGTCGGGTTCCAGTCCCAGCGTGGCCTGCAGCTTGCCGCGCATGTTCTGCACTTGCGCCATTGACTGGTAGCGACGCAGCAGGCTGACGATGGCGGCGGTGTTGTTGGAGACCTGTTCCAGCCGGCTCTGCGTTTGCATCATCTCGCGGTTGCGGCTGTGCTCGGCAATCTTCTCGTCGGCATGCCAGATTTCATCGGAGCGCAGATACTGGCGATAGGCGGCTTCGTATTGCAGGCGCGAGAGATAGACCTGCGCCAGCACGGTCATCTGCGTGGCCATGCGGCGCTGGTCGGCCAGCTTCACGCCGGCCTCGGCGAATCTTTTCTGGGACGGCGCGGCGAGCAGGTTGAAGATGTTGTACGAGAGCTGCATACCGGTCTCGTTCCAGGTGTTGTTGATCATGTAGCGATCGGTGTCGTGGCGGATGCCGGCATTGAACGACAGGTTGGGAAACAGCTTGAGCATCGTGCGCTTGGTTTCTTCGACCGCAATGCGGCTGCTGTATTGCTGCTCGCGAATGTCGGCGTTGTGCGTCATGGCCAGTTCTTCCATCTGCCGCATGGGCATGCCCAGCAACGGCGTGGCAAGGCGGTCGTCCGGTTCCACCACGCGGAAATGCATATCCAGCGGCGCGTTCATCAACTGCGCCAGTTCCAGGCGGCCGACGGACAGCTCCTGGTCGATGTTTTCCAGCAGGCGCAGGTTTTCCAGCAACTGGCGCTGGTAGCGCAAGGCATCGATCGGCGAGCGCACGCGTTCTGACTCGGAACGACGCGCATCCTCCAGGGCGCTCTCGGCATTGATGATCGCCAGGGTCACCTGCTCATTGAGTTTCTGGGCGCTGGCCGTGCGCCAGAAGGCGCTGACCACGTCCTGCACCAGGAGGTGCATGGCCTTGCGGCGGCGTTCGGCGGCGATCAGCACGCGATCAGCACGCGGTCGGCCTGCTGCTTGGCGGCGATGTAGCTCAGGCCGAAATCGAGCAGGTTCCAGGTCAGGCCGAGGTCGAAAGTGGCATGCGCGCTGTCGCTGGAAATATAGGGATGGGACAGCGAAGGCTGTCCGGTGACGGAGTCGACGCTGTTGGTGATGAGGTCCTTGTTGCGGCGGCTGTAGCCGGCCTGCGCCATGAAGCGCGGGAGCATGTCCCAGGTGGCGGTGTCGAGCTGGTTGAGGGCCAGCGCCTCTTCCATCATCTTGACGCGGCGATCGAGGTTGTACTTGAGCGCGCGTGCGATGGCTTCATCCAGCGACAGGGGACCGGCGATGGGGGGGCACATCCTGCTGCGCGGCGGCGCGGTCGGCGGCGGTACGTTCGGCCAGTTCGGCCTCGGAGTAAGGTTGCACGGCCACGGAGCCGCAGCCTGCCAGCACCAAGGCGGCGGCCAGCGCAGCCAGGGCGCCGGGCCTTTTTATCCGATGCGATGCCGCAGAAGAAAATGGACGAAGAAAGGGCAACCGCAAAGCTTCCATCACTTAACCTTTGTGCCGATCAGCCGATTGGGAATCGCGCTGTCATGATTTATTCGTGTGCCGTACGCGCCCCCGCGCGTGGATGCGGAGGGCAGGCCCCCGCCAGGCTGAAGTAAATGCCAGTCAATGTTGGTAAATGTTAATCAATGCCCGGGCCGGCGCATCTGTAAAGAAGATGTGGTTTTGATACGTTGTTTTTCTCTTGCTCCAAGGCAGCAGATTTGCGCGCCGCGATTGAATATGCCTTTTTTATTGGTCATTAATTAAAATAAATAATAAATTGGTCATTTCTTGTTTTGAACAGTTATTTGGGTGAAAATACAGGCAAACCATTCTTCACCTGAACACTGGGGCACATTTCATGGCCAGCATCCTGGATATCGGCGAGCAGATCCGGCGCGCCCGCAAGGCCCGCAAACTGAGCGCGGTCGAACTCGCGGCCCAGGCCGGCATTCATCGCAATACGCTGCTGGCGCTGGAAACCGGCAAGGGCAATATCGAACTGGCCAGGTTGCTGGCCATCTGCAGCGAGCTGGAGCTGGAGCTGGAGCTGGTGCCGCAGGCGGTAGCCCGGCTGCGCCGCGCCGATGCCGACGCTGCCGGCGCCGGCAGCATGACCGAGTTGTCCGAGCAACTGCACGGGCTGATGCATAAGCGGAGCCGCCCATGAGCATGCTGCGTTCCCTGCGCATCCGCCTGGGGCTCGACGATGTCGGATCGCTGTTTGCCCTGGATGACGGGCGCTGCTATTTCCGGTTTGACGACGCCTATGCCGCCAACGCCGCACGCCCCGTGCTGTCGCAGCTGTACCAGGCCGCCAGCGAAGAGCGCACCGCGGCCCAGCTCCTGAACCCGACCCTGGCAGTCAACCGCGGCGATGGCAAGGGCGGCTTGCCGCCGTTTTTCCAGAACCTGCTGCCGGAAGGCCAGTTGCGCAAGCACCTGATACAGCGCGCAGGCTTGTCGCCGGATGACGAATTCGGCTTGCTGGCCTATTGCGGCAAGGACTTGCCCGGCGATGTCTCGGCCCTGGCCGAGCAGCTCGATGACAGGCATCTGGGGCGCTTGCTCGGCCAGGGGCATGACAGCTACGAAATGAGTTCGGGGCAATTGCCGGTGCCGGAGGGCGAATCGCTGTCCGGCGTGCAGCCGAAACTGGCGCTGGTGCAGGAGGGCGGCCGCTATGTGATGCGTTCCAGGGATCGGCAGGGCAGCCATTTCATCGCCAAGCTGCCGGCCTCCGACTATCCCAACATGCCGCAGGTGGAGTTCGCTTCGCTGACGCTGGCCGCCGCCGCCGGCGTCGAGGTCTGCCAGTTCGCATTGGAGCCGCTGTCGGCCATTGCCGAGCACTTGCCGTTCGGCCTGCGCAACGACGCCAGCCGTTTCTTGCTGGTGCATCGTTTCGACCGCGACGCGCCTACGCCCACCGGCCGTCTGCACATGGAAGATTTCGCCCAGGTCACCGGCACCGCGCCCGGCGCCAAATACGCCGGCACCTATGCCGCCATCGGTATGGTGCTGCTGGAGCGCAGCGTGCGCGGCGCCGACGATGTGTTCGAACTGCTGCGGCGGATCAAGGTGAATGAACTGCTCGGCAATTTCGATGCGCACCTGAAAAACTTCAGCCTCCTGTACCGCACGCCGCGGCAGGCCGCGCTGTCGCCGGCCTATGACATCGTCGCCTATGCCGCGTATGTCGGCGGCAATGGCCATGCCTTGAATTTCGTGCCGGGGCAACAGGGCAAGCAACTGCTCACGCCGGCGATCCTGCGCCAGCTTGCCAATATCTGGGGTATCCCGGAACCCAAGCTGCAGGCGGTATTGGTGGAGACGGTGGCGCGCGCCATGACGCACTGGCCGGCGCTGGTCGCGCAATTGCCGTTTACCGACGCGCAGCGCGGCAAGCTGCTGGCGCATATCGACGCCAATGCCAGCGTGGCCGCATGGCGGCGGCGCGCGGCGCGCAAGCAAACCGCGCGAGGAGAAAAGCAGTGAGGCCGACGCCGACCTTGCCGGTGCGCGACGGCCTTGCGCCCAGTTACCTATGGCTGCAGCCGGGGCCGTGGCCCGACATGCTGTCCTTCCTGGCCGAGCGCTTCACCGCCGTCCCGCCGCCCGTGTGGCGCGAACGCCTGCTGCGCGGCGAAGTGCGCAACCAGCGCGGCGAAGCGCTGCGGCCGGAAACCCCTTACCGCAGCGGCGACTGCATTTTTTATTACCGCCAATTGCCGCAAGGCGAGGCGCGCATTCCGGTGGAGGAAAAGATCCTTCACATCGACGACCATCTGCTGGTGGCCGACAAGCCGCATTTCCTGCCGGTGATCCCGACCGGGCGTTTCGTGCAGGAGACCTTGCTGGTGCGCCTGAAGAAGGCAACCGGGCTGGAACATCTCACGCCGATCCATCGCCTGGACCGCGAGACGGCCGGCGTGATCGTGTTCTCGCACCATCCGGACAGCCGCGGCAAATACCAGTCCATGTTCCAGCGGCGCGCCATGTACAAGGTCTACGAAGCCATCGCGCCATTGCGCGCGGAGCTGGCATTGCCGCTGGTGCATCGCAGCCGCGTGGAAGAGATCCCGGGGCAGTTCTTCAAGATGCATGAAGCGCCGGGCGAGCCCAATTCGGAAACCCATATCTCGCTGGTCGAGCCGCGCGGGGAACTGGGCTTGTATCGCCTGGAGCCGGTGACCGGACGGCGCCACCAGCTGCGCGTGCACATGGCCTCGCTGGGCATTCCCATCCTCAACGACCTGTTCTATCCGGAGGCGGTGCCGGTGGGCGTGGCCGATGACCTCGACAAGCCGTTGAAGCTGCTGGCGCGTTCATTGTTCTTCATCGATCCGCTGGATGGCAGCGAGCGCCATTTCCGCAGCGAACGCACCCTCTGAGAAGCCGATAGGTTCTCAGCGGCAAGACCGCTACAATCGGTACCGGCATGATCACAATCCATCCAAGAGAGAGACATAGATGACATCTGCTTTCGCACAGCATAAGAAGACCCCGTTGAACATCCTTGCCGCCATGTTGTTTGCGCTCGGCGCGCAATCCGCGCTGGCCGCGCCGCAGGCGCCGTTCTACGACATGGCGCAACAAGAGAAGGCCGGCCTGATCGACACCATGCGCGACCTGGTCGGCATCGAGTCGGGCAGCAAGGACCTGGAAGGCCTGGCGAAGATCGCCGCGCTGATCCGCGACCGCCTGGCCGCGCTCGGCGGCAAGGTCGAGCTGCTGGATGCGCCCGAGGTCTACCGCATGGGCGACACGCCGGAGAAGATTGGCCGGATCGTGCATGCCGAATTCAAGGGCAGCGGCCGGCGCAAGATCATGCTGATCGCGCACATGGATACCGTGTACCTGCGCGGCATGTTGAAAGACCAGCCGTTCCGCGTCGACGGCAACAAGGCCTACGGCCTGGGCATCGCCGACGACAAGCAGGGCATCGCCACCATCCTGCATACCATCGCCATCCTGCAGAAGGCGGGTTTCAAGGACTATGACACGCTGACCGTGCTGATCAACGGCGACGAGGAAATCAGCTCGCCGGGCGGGCGCAGCCTGCACACGAAATACGGCGCCGAGCAGGACGTGGTGCTGTCGTTCGAAGGCGGCGGCGCCGACGGCCAGTTGCGCCTGGCCACCAGCGGCATCGGCGCGGCTTACCTGACGGTGGCCGGCAAGTCCTCGCACGCGGGCGCGGCGCCGGAGAAGGGCGTCAACGCGCTGTACGAGCTGTCGCACCAGTTGCTGCAGCTGGACAAGCTGTCCCAGCCCGAGCGCGGCCTGAAGCTGAACTGGACCGTGGCCCAGGCCGGCACCAACCGCAACGTCATTCCCGCTGCCGCCAGCGCGCAGGCCGATGCGCGCGCGCTGAAAGTGAGCGACTTCGATCAGTTGCAGCAGCGCCTGAACGACGGCATCAGGCAGCAGTTGATCCCCGAGGCCAAGGTCAGCGTCAAGTTCGAGATGCGTCGTCCGCCGCTGGAAGCCACGCCAGCCTCGCGCAAGGTGGCGGCGCATGCGCGCGCGATCTATGAAGAAATCGGCATGCCGTTGAAGGTCGCCGAAGTCGCCACCGGCGGCGGCACCGATGCGGCCTTCGCAGCCCTGAAGAGCCGCGGCGCGGTGATCGAAGGCATGGGCCTGAGCGGCTTCGGCGCACACTCCAACGATGCCGAATACGTGCTGCTCGATACCATCGTGCCGCGCCTGTACCTGTCCACGCGCTTGATCATGGACGTGGCGCAGGATAAGGTGAAGTAAATACGGTGAAGTGAATGCAGTGAAGTGAATGCGCCGTTGAAGCGGCAGTAAGTCACGAAGGAAAGGCAGGAGAGGAAGGAAAGACGGCGGCCCCGATGACGGGCCGCCGTTTTTTTGCAGGGTCAGGTCTCGAACAGGCTCAGGCCGCCGATTTCAGCTGGTGCAGCGACGCCACCAGATCGGCGAAGCGTTGCCCCTGGATCATGATGTGCTGGCGCAGCACCTCCACCGTCTTTTCCGCATCGCCGGCGATGATGGCGTCGACCGCCGCCTGATGCTCGTCGAACGACATCTTCAGGCGGTCGCGCACCCGTAACTGCAGGCGCCGGTACGGGCGCAGCCGGCGGTGCAGCGCGCGCGCCTGCTCGGCCAGGAAGCTGTTGTGGCTGCCGGCGTAGATGCGGTCGTGGAAGGCTTCGTTGAGGTAGAAATAGGCATCCGGGTCGGAGGCATCGCGCGCCGCCTTGCAGGCCTGGTGCGCCGCCATCAGCTCGGCGTGCTCGGCCGGCGTCATGCGGCGCGCGGCCAGGCGGCCGCACATGGCTTCGAACTCGGCCATGACCTCGAACATTTCAATCAGTTTCTGCGGGCCGATCTCGGCCACGATGGCGCCGCGCCGCGGGCGCATTTCGACGATGCCCATCGAATCCAGCTGGATCAGCGCTTCCCGGATCGGCGTGCGCGAAACCCCGAATTCCTCGGCCAGCGAGGTCTCGTCCAGGTGCTGCCCCGGCGCCAGCTTGCCGACGGCGATCATTTCCTCGATCGATTCGCGCAGGGTTTCAGAGCGTTTCTTGGCGGTCTCCATCTTGGGAATCCTTTTTTGGGATTGCATACAAGACAATTATTTTATATGAATTTATGCTTGACAATGTATTCGTTTCCTAAGAAATTGTATACACGATGAGATCATAAAAACACACGCAGTATCCATCAATCCTAAGGAGGAGACACGAAATGACTTCCAAGACACGTCGGCATTTGCTGGGCGCGCTCGCTGCCGCGCCCTTTTTTGCGGGGACGCAACTGGCCTGGGGCCAGGCGACGAACCTGAAGATCTCGCACCAGTTTCCCGGCGGCACCATCAATGAAGGCGACTTCCGCGACCGCCTGGTGCGCATGTTCGCCCAGCAGGTCAGCGAACGCACCAAGGGCAGCCTGAAGTTCGAGATCTATCCCGGTTCTTCGCTGATGAAGACCAATGCGCAGTTCTCCGCCATGCGCAAGGGCGCGCTGGACATGTCGCTGGTGCCGCTGAACTACGCCGGCGGCGAAGTCCCCGAAACCAACATCGGCCTGATGCCCGGCCTGGTGACTTCTTACCAGCAGGGCGCATCGTGGAAGAACGCCGAAGTCGGCAAGGAGCTGGCGCGCATCTTGGGCGAGAAGGGCGTGGTCATCGTCAGCTGGATCTGGCAGGCCGGCGGGGTGGCTTCGCGCGGCAAGCCGATCGTCGATCCGGCCGATGCCAAGGGCATGAAGGTGCGCGGCGGCTCGCGCGAGATGGACCTGATCCTGAAGGAAGCCGGCGCGGCCGTGGTGACGCTGCCTTCCAACGAAATCTACGCCGCCATGCAGACCGGCGCCATGGATGCGGCGATGACTTCGTCGACCTCCTTCATGTCGTTCCGCCTGGAAGAAGTCGCCAAGGCGCTCACCACCGGCCGCGACAAGGCTTACTGGTACATGTTCGAGCCGCTGATGATGTCCAAGGCGGTGTTCGAGCGCCTGTCCAAGGACCAGCAGGCCGTCGTCATGGCGGTCGGCGCCGAGATGGCGCAGTTCGCCATGAAGGCGGCGCAGGCCGACGACATCGCCGTGGCCCAGGTCTACCAGAAGGCCGGCGCCAAGGTGGTCGACCTGAATGCGGAAGTGGTCAAGAAGTGGCAGGACATCGCCCGCAATACCGCCTGGAAGGATTTCGCCGCGCGTAACGCCAACTGCGCCAACCTGCTGAAGCTGGCGGAGAAAACCCTATGAGCCACGGTTTCGAGATGCCGGGCGCCGCTGCGGCACGTCCGGCGGTGCCGGCCTGGGCGCCGCTGGCGTGGCTGGCCGCGGCGCTGGAGAAGTTCCACAAGCTGGCGGTGTTCCTGGGCATGATCGCGCTGGTGGTGACCTCGTGCATCCTGACCTATTCGGTGGTGGTGCGCTATTTCTTCCATCACCCCACCGACTGGCAGGATGAGGCCTCGGTGTTCATGCTGGTGGGCGTGATCTTCCTGTGCTCGGCCTACGTGCAGTCGCTGCGCGGCCATATCGGCATCGAAGCCCTGGCCGGCTTCCTGTCGCCGGCCGCCAACCGCGTGCGCATGTTCATCGTCGACCTGTTTTCCTTTTTCTTTTGCGCCTTCTTCGCGTGGAAATCGTGGACGCTGTTCCATGAGGCCTGGGTCGATGGCCAGACCACATCGTCGACCTTCGCGCCGCCGCTGTGGATTCCCTATTCGATGATGGCGCTGGGCATGACCGTGCTCACGCTGCAACTGCTGGTGCAGGTGCTGGTGCGCATCACCGGCACGGTGGAAGCGAAAGGGGGCGCGCAATGAGCCCGCTCACGCTTGGCGCCCTGTACGGGATCGTCACCATCGCCGTCATGTGTTCTGGCATGCCCATCGCCTTCGCGCTGGGCGTGGTGGCCACCGGTTTCATGTACGTTTTCATGCCGGCCTCTTCGCTGGACACCATCACGCAAAACGTCTACGAAGAAATCGCCTCGATCACGCTGCTGTCGATCCCGCTGTTCATCCTGAAGGGGGCCGCCATCGGCAAATCGCCGGCGGGCAAGGACCTGTATTCGGCCATCCACGCCTGGTTGAACCGGGTGCCGGGCGGGCTGGGCATCGCCAACGTGTTCGCTTGCGCGCTGTTCGCCGCCATGGCCGGTTCCTCGCCGGCGACCTGCTCGGCGATCGGTTCGGCCGGCATTCCTGAAATGCGCCGGCGCGGTTATTCGCCGGGCTTCGCGGCCGGCATCATCGCCGCCGGCGGCACGCTGGGCATCCTGTTGCCGCCGTCGATCACCATGATCCTGTACGCGGTGGCCGCCGAGCAGTCGCTGGGCCGCCTGTTCCTGGCCGGCATCGGCCCGGGCGTGCTGCTGGTGCTGCTGTTCGCCGGTTATGCCGTCTACCGCGCCCGCAAGGAATACAAGCTGGCGCATGCGGTCTACAGCGCCGGCGGCGCCAAGTCGGCCTACCTGGACGACGAGCACTTCACGCTGGCGCAGAAGGTGGAGATGCTGCCGCGCGTGCTGCCGTTCCTGATCCTCTTGATCGGCGTGATGGTGGCGCTCTACGGCGGGCTGGCCACGCCCTCCGAGACCGCCGGCCTGGGCGCGCTCTTGGCGCTGGTGCTGATCGCCATCGTCTACCGCATCTACAAGCCGCGCGAGATCGCGCCGTTCCTCTCCTCGACGATCAAGGAGTCGGGCATGCTGCTGCTGATCATCGGCATGTCGCTGCTGTATTCCTACGTGATGAGCTACCTGCACATCAGCCAGTCGGCGGCGCAATGGGTGGTCGACCTGCACCTGTCCAAATGGCTGCTGCTGGCGGTGATCCTGCTGATGGTGATCGTGCTGGGCTTCTTCCTGCCGCCGGTGTCGATCATCCTGATGACCGCGCCCATCATCCTGCCGCCGCTGAAGGCAGCCGGTTTCGACCTGATCTGGTTCGGCATCGTGATGACGGTGGTGATGGAGATGGGGCTGATCCACCCGCCGGTGGGGCTGAACCTGTTCGTGATCAAGAACATCGCGCCGGACATTCCCCTGGGCGACGTCATCAAGGGCACCATTCCTTTCCTGGCGCTGATGTTCCTGGCGGTCGTGCTGCTGTGCATGTTCCCCGGCATCGCGACCGTATTGCCTGACTTACTGATGGGAGCGAAGTAAATATGAGCGGTAGCGAACGCGTCTGGAACGTGCGCCAGAAGAACCGGGACGACCGGCTGGCGCGCGCCGCGGCGGTGCTGGGCGGAAAACTGCAAGGCAAGATCGCGCCGGCGGCGCAACTGGCCGAGCTGCTGTATGCGGTGATCGAGCCGGGCGACCGGGTCTGCGTCGAGGGCAACAACCAGAAGCAGGCCGACTTTTTGGCCAAGGGCCTGGCCGCGCTCGATCCGGCGCGGGTGCACGGCCTGCACATGCTGTTCTCGGTGCTGGCCTTGCCGGAGCATCTGGATGTGTTCGAAAAGGGGATCGCCTCGAAGCTGGACTTTTCCTTCTCCGGCCCGCAGGCCGGGCGGTTGGCAAAACTGGCCTCGGCCGGCAAGCTCAACATCGGCGCGATCCACACCTACCTGGAACTGTTCGGGCGCTACTTCATCGACCTGACGCCGCGCGTGGCGCTGGTGGCGGCGCAGGCGGCCGACCGCCACGGCAACCTGTACACCGGCCCCAACACCGAAGACACGCCGGCGATTGCCGAGGCCACGGCATTTTCCAGCGGCATCGTGATCGCCCAGGTCAACGAGATCGTCGATGAACTGCCGCGCGTGGACATTCCCTCGGACTGGGTCAGCTTTGCCATCAAGGCGCCCACGCCGCATTACATCGAGCCGCTGTTCACGCGCGATCCGGCGCAGATTTCCGAGATCCAGGTGCTGATGGCGATGATGGCCATCAAGGGCATCTATGCCGAATACGGCGTGCAGCGCCTGAACCACGGCATCGGCTTCGACACCGCCGCCATCGAGCTGATCCTGCCGACCTATGCCGAGTCGCTCGGCCTGCGCGGCAAGATCTGCAAGCATTGGGCGCTCAACCCGCACCCGGCGCTGATCCCGGCGATCGAGGCCGGCTTCGTCGAATCGATCCATTCCTTCGGTTCCGAGCTGGGCATGGAGGAATATATCCGCGCCCGGCCCGATATCTTCTTCGTCGGCCCTGACGGCTCCATGCGCAGCAACCGGGCGTTCTCGCAGACGGCCGGTCATTACGGCTGCGACATGTTCATCGGTTCCACGCTGCAGATCGATTTGCAGGGCAATTCCTCCACCGCCACGCTGGGCCGCATCGCCGGCTTCGGCGGCGCTCCCAACATGGGCGCCGACGCGCGCGGCCGGCGCCACGCCAGCCCCGCCTGGTTGAAGGCCGGGCAGCAGGCGCGCGCCGGCAGGAATACCATCCCGCGCGGCCAGAAGCTGGTGGTGCAGACGGTGGAGACCTTCCGCGAACACATGCAGCCGGCCTTCGTCGAACGGCTGGATGCGTGGCAACTGGGCGAGCAGGCCAAGATGCCGATCCCGCCGGTGATGATCTACGGCGACGACGTGACCCATATCCTGACCGAGGAAGGCATCGCCAACCTGTTGCTGTGCCGCACCGACGAAGAGCGCGAGCAAGCCATCCGCGGCGTGGCCGGCTACACGCCGGTGGGCCTGGGGCGCGACAAGCGCATGGTGGAAAACCTGCGCGACCGCGGCGTGATCCGCCGCGCCGAAGACATGGGCATCGACAAGCGCCTGGCTACCCGCGACCTGCTGGCGGCCAAGAACATGAAGGACCTGGTGCGCGCATCGGGCGGCTTGTACAACCCGCCCAAGCGGTTCCGCAACTGGTAACGATGGAAAACAGCCGGTTGGCGGGAAGGTAAGGCGGTCGAAAAACGCAACCTGCCTGTATCCCCGTATCACGTTGTTGGGCAGGCATTCTCAACCGCAGTTATCCGATAGTGAGGACACCATGCGGCAGTGTGACGGCATCAGCGGTATAGATTCCCAGGAGGTGAACCAGCAACGGCGCCGGTTCGTCGCAGGCAGCGGCCTGCTATTGGGAGGGACTGCGCTTGGCATGGCGGCATCCGGGCCGGCAGCGGGCGCAACCACGGCAAATTCAACAGACAACGGCAAGACCATGACTTCATCGCAACGTTATTCGCCGCCGGACATCGTCGCGCTCGACGCGCTGTCGTTGTCGGCCGCCATCCGCGACCGGCAGGTTTCCTGCCGCGAAGTGATGGCGGCCTACCTGTCGCACATCGGACGCGTCAATCCCAGGGTCAACGCCATCGTCGCGCTGCAGGACGGCGATGCCTTGCTGCGGCAGGCCGATGAGAAAGACCGCCAACTGGCCGCCGGCCAGTATCTGGGCTGGATGCACGGTATGCCGCACGCGGTGAAGGATTTGGCGCTCACGCGCGGCATCCGCACCACCTTCGGTTCGCCGATGTTCAAGGACAATGTGCCCAAGACCGACGATATCTTCGTCGAACGCATCAGGAAGCAGGGCGCGATCCTGATCGGCAAGACCAACACGCCGGAGTTCGGGCTGGGTTCCAACTCTTACAACCCGGTCTATGGCATCACGCTCAACGCTTACGACCAGAGCCGCATCGCCGGCGGCAGCAGCGGCGGCGCGGCGGTTGCGCTGGCCTTGCAGATGGTGCCGGTGGCCGACGGTAGCGACATGATGGGTTCGCTGCGCAATCCGGCGGCCTTCAACAATGTCTACGGCTTTCGTCCCTCGGCCGGGGCCATCCCCAGCGGGCCGGGGCCGGAGCTTTATCTCGGCGGGCTGTCGACCAATGGCCCGATGGGCCGCAATGTCAGCGACCTGGCAAGATTGATGGCGACCCAGGTCGGCTACGACGAGCGCGCGCCGATGTCGACGGTGCAGGATGCGGCGCGCTATGCGCAGCCGCTGCAGCGCGACTTCAAGGGCACGCGCATCGGCTGGCTGGGCGACCTGCATGGCTACCTGACCATGGAAGAGGGCGTCATGGAGGTCTGTCGCGGTAGCTTCGGCGCGTTCGAAAGCCTGGGCTGCAGCGTGGCCGAAGTCGGCAAGGCCGAACTGGATTTCGCGCCGGAACGCTTGTGGCATTCGTGGCTGGTGCACCGCCAGTCGCTACTGGCCGGCGCCTGGGGCGAGGCTTACGCCGACCCGGCCAGGCGCGCGCTGATGAAACCGGAATTCGTATGGGAAGTGGAAAATGGCATGAAGTGGAGCGCGCGCGATTTCTACCGCGCATCGGTGGAGCGCAGCGCGTGGTACAAAGCCATCCATCGCCTGCTGGAACGCTACGATTACCTGCTCATGCCGACTGCCCAGGTATTTCCGTTCAGCGCGCAGGAGCACTGGCCCAAGAGTATCGCCGGCAAACCGATGGACACCTACCATCGCTGGATGGAAGCGGTGATCCCGGCGTCGCTGGCCGGCACGCCCGCCATCAGCGTCCCGGCCGGATTCGGCAGGCAAGGACTGCCGATGGGCGTGCAGATCATCGGCAAACGGTTCTTTGACTACGAAGTGCTGCAGCTGGCCTATGCCTACGAGCAGGCCACCCATTGGGAACGCAAGCGGCGGCCGGCGCTGCTGCAGGCATGAACATCAACACGCATCGCAAGCACAGGCAACGACGATATTGGCTATGGAAACCTTAACTTTTCGCTTTCAAAACGGCAGGCGCCGTCTCAAGGCCGCACCCGAACTGGTCGGCGTGGTCAGCTCCGGCAACTTGGAAGTGCTGATCGAGAACGCCGCGCTCAATGGCGCTTGCGCGATCGAGGTCAAGACCGCCGCGCGCGGTTTCGGCGCCATCTGGGAGGCGGTGATGGGCGACTTCTTCCAGCGCTGGCAATTGGCCGACGCGCGCATTTCCATCAACGACATGGGCGCCACCCCGGCGGTGGTCAGCCTGCGTCTGGACCAGGCGGTGGAAGCCATGGTGGAGGACGCCAAATGAGCGTCAGCTACCTGGAAGCCAGCGCCCGCGAACGCATCCTGCAAGTGCTCGACGCCGGCAGTTTCACGGAACTGCTGCCGCCCGCGCAGCGCGTGGTCAGCCCGCACCTGGGGCAACTGGATGCGCCGGTTTCGTTCGACGACGGCGTGGTGATCGGTGAAGGCATGCTGGACGGCCGCGCGGTGATGGCGGCCGCGCAGGAGGGCGGCTTCATGGGCGGCGCGGTGGGCGAGGTGCATGGCGCCAAGCTGGTCGGTTTGTTCAAGCGCGCCATCCGCAAGAAAGCCGCGGGCGTGGTGCTGCTGCTGGAAACCGGCGGCGTGCGCCTGCATGAGGCCAACGCCGGCCTGATCGCGGTATCGGAAGTGATGCGCGCCGTGCTCGATGCGCGCGCGGAGGGTATCCCGGTGATCGTGCTGGTGGGCGGCGCCAACGGCTGCTTCGGCGGCATGGGCATCGTGGCGCGTTGCGCCAGCACAGTGATCATGTCGGAAGAGGGGCGGCTGGCCATGTCCGGCCCCGAGGTGATCGAGACCGCCAACGGCGTGGAAGAGTTCGACTCGCGCGACCGTGCGCTGGTGTGGCGCACCACCGGCGGCAAGCATCGCTACCTGACCGGCGATTGCCAGGTGCTGGTCAATGACGATATCCGCGCCTTCCGCGCCGCCGCTGCGCAGGCCTTGGAAAATGCCGGCCCGACCGCGCTGACGCTGCAGGGGCTGGAAGCGGAGCAGGAGGCGCTGCGCCAGCGCATCGCGCGTTTCGGCCAGGCCCACGATCCGATGGAGATCTGGAAAGCGCTGGGCATAGCGCAACCGGAGGCGGTGCCGATGCTGGAAGCCGAACCCTTCGTCGCCCTGGCCGATGCCCATCGCGTCCGCACCCAAGCATAAGGAATCCACGCATGCAAACCGCAGCCAATACCGCCGCCGAAGAGATCAGACAAGTTGACTGGCGCGCGCTCGCGCAACAGCTGTTTCCGCAGGGGCATGACATCGCCGAGCAGGACAATTTCCTGTCCGGCACGGCCCGGGTCGATGGCGCCGCCGTGACCGTGGTCGGCACCACCGGCCATACGCCCATCGGCATCGAGATCGCGCTGGCGCAGGCCGCCGAGATACTCAAGACGGTGCGCGAGCATCCCGGCCGCGCCATCGTCATCCTGGTCGATACGCAAGGCCAGCGCCTGCGCCACCGCGACGAGATGCTGGGCATCAACAGCTACATGGCGCACCTGGGCAAATGCGTGGAACTGGCGCGCCGTTCCGGCCACCGCGTGGTCGGGCTGGTCTACGACCAGGCGCTGTCGGGCGGCTTCATCACCAGCGGACTCATCGCCGACGCCTGCTATGCCTTGCCGGACGCCACCATCCGCGTCATGGGGCTGCCGGCCATGGCGCGCATTACCAAGGTGCCGCAAGAGCGCTTGACCGAACTGGCCCGGAGCAACCCGGTGTTCGCGCCCGGCCCGGAAAACTATCTGCGCATGGGCGGCGTGGCCGGAATCTGGAACGGCGACCTGGCGCAGGCGCTGCGCGAGGCGCTGGCGGTGGACCGCTCGACCGACCGGCGCGCCATCGACGGCCTGGAGCGCGGCGGGCGCAAGCTGGCCCAGCGCGTCATCGACGCCGTGGCCGACGATGTGCCGCTCGATTGAACGGGATTGCCCAATGGATGCACGCCATCACCTGGTCTGGCTGAGCGAAGCGGGCTGGCAGCGCGCGCAGGAGCGCGCGGGAGACGCCCGCCAGCGCGAGGCGATGGCGCACTGGCAGCGCAACCGCTGGCCGGTGGTGGTGCGCCGCGCCGATGCCGATATCGACGCCGATGCCGGCGAGATCTGCGCCGGCATCGCCTTGCCGCCCGATGCGCACGGCAACAAGCCGCGCATCGCCTTGCGCCTGCATGCTTCGGAGGTGGCGTCGCGCCGCGCGCCGTTCCTGCTGCGCGACATCGCCGCCGCGCGCTTGCCGGGCCTGCCGCCGGCATGGCATGAGCCGATGGCGCAATTGCAGGAAAGCATGGCGCGCGAAGAGATTGCATTGGGCGTGTTCGGCTCGCTGGCCTGGCAGGCCATCACCGGACAGCAATATCTGCGCGGCGGCTCCGACATCGACCTGCTGTTCGAGCCGGCCAGCCAGGCGCAACTGGCGCAGGGCGTGCGCCTGCTGGCCTACCACGCGATGTTTTTGCCGCTGGATGGCGAAATCGTCTTTCCCGGCGGCGCCGCGGTGTCGTGGAAGGAATGGCGGCAGGTCGCCGTCAAGGGCGGCGATCCCGACAACAAGGTGCTGGTCAAGACGCCGGAGGCGGTGAAGCTGGAACGCGTCGGCGCACTCGCGGCAAGCCTGCCGCAATCGTGCAGTGAACCACAGGGGCGCGAACTACAGGAGGGCCGACCATGCGCGGCCTGAACCGTCCCGCCAATCCTCCCGGGGACGGTTGGCGCGCCGCGCTTGCGCCGGTCCCGCACTACACGCAGAAGCGCCGCGATGCGCGCGACAACCTTGCCTTCAGCCGCACGTTGGCGCGCCTGGCGTTGCGCAGCCTGTATCAGGAACTGGTGCTGTATCCCAAGCCGGGGCTGGTCTCGCTGGTGGATAACGGCAGCCATCGCGATATGGATGCCTCCACTTTCATGTGCAGCCTGTTTGCGCTGCGCCGTTATTTCTTCCTGATTGCCGAAGCCGGCATGCGGGGCGCGCCCTTCAATGAATTGCAGCGCCTGGCGATTGCCGCGGAACGGCGCATGCTGCGCGCCACCGGCGGCATCAATACCCATCGCGGCGCCATTTTCGCGCTGGGCATGCTATGTGCGGCGATGGCATATTGCCGGGCGCAGAAGATGCCGCTGTCGGACGCCACGATACGCGCCACGCTGCTGATCCAGTGGGGCGATGCGCTGGCCGGCCATACCCATGCGCAGGCGCCGGGCCAGCCCAGCCACGGCCAGCAAGTGGCCGCCGCGCATGCCGTGGGCGGCGCGCGCGAAGAGGGTGCGCTGGGGTTTCCGTCGGTATTCGAGATCGCGCTGCCGCGCATGCGCCAGACGCTGGCACACGGCCGCGACTGGCAAGCGGCCAAGATCGATGCGCTGTTTGCATTGATGCAGCATGTCAGCGATACCAATGTCTACCACCGTGGCGGTGCGCAGGGGGCTGCGCTGGTGCGTGCGCGCAGCGCCGCTTTCCTGGCCGCCGGCGGTACTGCCAATCCCGGCTGGCATGCGATGGCCCTCGATTGCCACCGCGCCTTCGTGGCGCAACGCCTGTCGCCGGGCGGCGCGGCCGACCTGCTGGCGGCGGCGTGCCTGGTGCATCAGGCGTGCGCGTTGGGCGATGCGTCCGGCTTGCCGTCGCGCGAGAGGGGCTGAACATGCGGCTGGCGATCCTCTGTCCCGGCCAGGGCGGCCAGCATCCCGCCATGTTCGACATGGCGCGCGCCGATGCGAACGGCGCCGCTTTCCTGGCGCAATGCGGACTGCAACAGTGGCTGGATGCGCCGCTGGCCGATGTGCTGGCCGATCCGCAGCAGCTCTATGCCAACCGCCATGCGCAACCGCTGATCGTCGCGGCCCAGCTTGCCGCCTGGCATGCCATTGCCGATGAGCTGGCCGCTATCGCCGGCGCGCCTGCGGTAGTGGCCGGCTATAGCGTCGGAGAATTGTCCGCCTATGCGGTGGCCGGCGTGTTCGGGGTCCAAGAGGCCGTGGGCATCGCGGCCCGGCGCGCAGGCCTGATGGATGCTGCACGGCAGCAGGCGCCGGCCATGCAGCGCGAGCAGGGCCTGATGTCGGTCAGCGGCATGGCCGCCGCCGCGGCGCGCGCGGTGCTGCAACGCCACGGCGCCTATGTGGCCATCGATACCGGCGAAGAGTCGCTGATTGCGGGCGGCGCCAGCCGCGATCTGCGCGCCGCCGCCGATGAGCTGGCCGCCATGGGCGCGCGCACCGGCGAGCTGCCGGTCGGACTGGCTTCGCATACGCCGCTGATGCAGGCGGCCGCCGCGCCGTTTTCCGATGTGCTGGCGCAGGCTTCCTGCGCGGCGCCGGCGCTGACCTTGCTGGCCGGCATCACCGGGCAGGCCGTCGACGACGCGGCGCAAGCGCGTACCTTGCTTGCCAGGCAACTGACCGAGACCATCCAGTGGGCCGCCTGCATGGACGCCTGCGCCGAACGCGGCGTCACGGTCGCGCTGGAGCTGGGTTCTTGCGCGGCCCTGTCGCGCATGCTGCGCGGTCGCCATCCGCAGATCGAATGCCGCTCCCTGTCCGACTTCCGCAGCTTTTCCGGGGCGCTGACCTGGCTGCGGCGCCAGGCCGATTGAGGCCGCCGCCAGCGGCTTGCCGGTCCCGCCGCGTTCTTCCTTTGCAATCTCCGGCCAATAGCTGATCCATAGCGGGAACCGAATCGGGATTACTGGCATCGCCCCTGTGCAAGTGCTATGTTGAAGACGTGGTGCTGTGCACATTCGTGCCTGAACTTATAAAACAGGCCCAAGTCGGACCAGCAAGCCGTGTTGCCATGGCACGGCGCGGGCTGTACTTGCATCGATGTTTGCAGCATTGCGCAAACCGTGTTCAACCCGACCAGGAGCCCCACGATGAAAGTCGACGTTTACAAACGCCCGGACAGCGACGGACTGTTTTCCTATTTGCTCATCCCGCACCAGAAGCCATTGCCGCAAGAGGTCACCAATACCGATTGGCAGATGCATGAACGGGGCGCCGATGTCGAGCAGGACGGGCGGCGGCATTTCACGCTGCAGCCGGATGACGCATTCGTGCAGATCAGCCAGAAGGGCTATGCCATCACCCACCTGGGCGACCGCGCCGGCGACGGCGCTTCATGATGCCGTGCGCAATGCCACATGAACCAAGGAGGAAACCGTCATGCCAACCGAACACATGGGCGACTACGATATCGAGTACTCGGGCGTGCGCGTGATCGGCGGCGAAGAGTGGGTGGCCAATGTGGCCATCTTTGGGCCGTCGCACAACCCCATGCACCGCAATCCGGTATTTCCGTCGCAACGGGTGTTGCCCGACCAGACTTTCGGCGATGAAAAATCGGCCGAGCAGGGGGCCTTGCAGGTGGCGCATGAGCTGCTGGAGTCCCGCCGAGGCCCGGGATCGCATCACTGAGCCGATGCCGCTGGCGCTGCTGGCGTCGCTGGTGTTGTTTCTGCGCCAGCGGCGCCGGGCCGCATCTCCGGTGGCATGGAAATCGCATGGGGAAATGCGCCCGCCCGACGCGGCAGCCGTGCATACGGTTGGCCGCTTTTCGCCATAGAATGTCGGGCACCGCGATTTTTCACATTCACGTCCCGACCCTATGAAGCCGCCACTGCTCGTCCTGATCCACCTTTCCGACACCAGCCTCGCCACCATCGGCGAACACTACGACATCCTCTACGCTCCCGACAAGCAGCGCCGCGCCGACATGATCGCCGGCCCGGCCCGGCATGTCGCGGTGGTGCTGACCAATGGCAGCACCGGGCTGCGCGCCGACGAGATGCGCGCCTTGCCGCGCCTGCAACTGGTGTGCGCCTTTGGCGCCGGCTATGAAAACATCGACGTGGCCCACGCCGAGGCGGCCGGCATCGACATCGCCACCGGCGCCGGCACCAACGAGGATTGCGTGGCCGACCATGCAATGGGCCTGCTGCTGGCCACCGTGCGCCATATCCCGGCGCTGGACCAGGCCACCCGTGCCGGCGGCTGGCGCGACAGCCTGCCGCTGCAGCCGCAGATGACGGGCAAGCGCCTGGGCATCGTCGGGCTGGGCAACATCGGCAAGAAGATCGCCCGGCGCGCCGCCGGCTTCGACATCGAAGTCGGCTATTGCAACCGCAAGAAGCGCGACGACGTCGATTTCCACTATTTCCCGGATGTGGCGCAACTGGCCGCCTGGGCCGATTTCATCATCGTCGCCGCGCCGGGCGGGGCCGATACCCAGCATCTGGTGTCGGCGCGCGTGATCGATGAGCTGGGCCCGCAAGGCTACCTGGTCAACATCGGCCGCGGCAGCATCGTCGATACCGCCGCGCTGGCGGCCGCCTTGCGCGAGGGCCGCCTGGCCGGCGCCGGGCTGGATGTCTACGAGAGCGAACCGAAGCCGCCGCAGGAGCTGGTCGGCCTGTCCAATGTGGTGCTGACGCCGCACGTCGCCGGCTGGTCGCCGGAATCGATCGATGCTTCCGTGCAACAGTTCCTGCGCAACTGCGAAGAGCATTTCGCCGCCGCCGAGCCGGCGGTACGGGCCTGAACGGCGGATTTGCGGGTTTTTTGAGGGCCGGGAGGCGCCTCAAGCCCGTCCAAGGCTGGTAATATCTGCGGCCGGCCGGATTGCGCGGGGATGCGCTCCGGCTTTCATCCATTCCAAACGCTGACAGCAATACAGAGAGAGCCAAGCACCATGGATCTGCCATCTCACCAACTCACCATGACGGTCCTGATGACGCCCGACATGGCCAACTTCGCCGGCAATGTGCACGGGGGCACCATCCTGAAGCTGCTGGACCAGGTCGCCTACGCCTGCGCCAGCCGCTACGCCGGCCAGTACGTGGTGACCCTGTCGGTCGACCAGGTGATGTTCCGCCAGCCCATCCATGTGGGCGAACTGGTGACTTTCATGGCCAGCGTCAACCACACTGGCACGTCGTCGATGGAGATCGGCGTGAAGGTGGTGGCCGAGAACATCCGCACCCAGGAAACGCGCCACGTCAACAGCTGCTTCTTCACCATGGTGGCGGTGGACGACCAGCGCAAGCCGATCGCCGTGCCGCCGCTGCGGCCGTTCTCCCGGGAAGAGAAGCGCCGTTTCGAGGCCGCGGTGCTGCGCAAGTCGCTGCGCAAGGAGCTGGAGCGCCGTTTCGAGGAAGTCAAGCCGGGCTGATGGCCGGCCATCGGTTGGCCAGCGTCGCGCACCAATGAAAAAGGGACAGCCGGTTGGCTGTCCTTTTTTTATTGCACTGCGCCTTCGCTTCAGGCGAGTTCGATGGCGACCGAGCCCAGCGGCCCCAGGTCGGCCAGGACGCCTTGGCCGGCGCGCACCGGCAACGGCACAATGGTCGAGCCGCTGGCGACGATCTGGCCTTCGGCCAGCGTCAATCCATGCCGGGACAGTTCGTTGGCCAGCCAGGTCAGCGCGATGCGCGGGTCGCCCAGCACCTGGGCGCCGCTGCCGTCGCGTTGCTCGCCGCCGCTGATGCGGCCGAAGGTCGGGAGCGCGGCCAGGTCGAGCGCGCGCCAGTCGACCTCTGCCGGCGCGCCCAGCACGAATTGGTCGGCGCAGGCGTTGTCGGCGATCAGCTGGGCGGCGCCGACTTGTTTGAAGTTGTCGTAACGGGTATCGGGGAGTTCGATGGCGGGGTAGACCGAGCCCACCGCATCGAGCACTTCCTCTTGCGAATAAGGCGCGCTGCGCGGCGGCAAGGAGGTGCGCATGCGGAAGGCGACTTCCACCTCGACCACGCTCATCAGGCTGTTGCCCAGCGAGATGACGGCGCCGTTGCGATGGATGCGCTCGGCCAGCAGACGGCCGGCCAGCGGCGCGTCGACGTTAAGCAGCTTCTGGCCGCCGGGGCCGGTGGCGCCGATCTTCCAGCCGGACAGCGGCGCGAAGCTGTGCGCTTCCAGTCGCGCCTGGACGGCATAGGCTTCCGCGCGGTCGGCCGGGCACAGCTCCGGCGGCAGCTGTGCGATACGGCGTCCATGCGCCCAGCAGTCCCACAGCAAGTCGGCGGCCTGCTGGCGTTGCGATTCATTCAGCACGTCTATTTCCCCCTATTGTTGTCGTATTGTCGATATGCGGCGATGGCGCGGCCATGCCGGTGCCGCCGCGCGGAACAGCTTCTCAAGCCATCATCGGTCCCAGCGCGCCGATGGCGATGGTCAGCAGGCCAAGGCACAGGTTGATGCCCACCAGCATGCGGATCTGGCCCAGGGCGCGCGAGGCGCGATCCCAGTCTTGCCGGGCGGCGGCCAGTTTCAGGCGGCGGAACGGCGCGAAGAAGATGTGGCCGAAAACCAGCATCATCAGGATGCCGATGCCGGCCATTGCGTGGACATAGGGCGCCGCGTGGCCGCCCATGAGCAGCATCATGTGCAGGCCGCTGCCCAGCACCAGCGCGATGGAAATCCACACCCAGATGAAGAACGCGCCCAGCGTCGCCGCCATCAGCACCAGGCGCTGCGGCGGCTGCAAGGACGCCAGCGCCGGACGCAGCGCCATGTGGGCGAAGAACATGCCGCCGACCCAGATGGTCAGCCCAAGCAGATGGAAGAATTTCGCAAGCAGCATTTCAATCCCGTCAGGTAAGCGCAGTTGGAAGAACGATTGGCGCATTGTCGCATGATGGCGCGGCCCGTGTCGTTGCGCCGGATATCGGCGCGCTGCCTGTGATAATGTCATGCCTTAATGGCAACGTCGTATCGCGGCGTTCGCTACGGCAGCGATCATCGAGAACAGGGAGCGGCATGGCAATACTCAGCGCAATCAATATCTATCCGATCAAGTCGTGCGGCGGCATCGCCCTGGAGCAGGCCCAGATCGGCCCGCTCGGGCTGGCGCTGGACCGCCACTGGATGGTGGTGGACGGCGCCGGGGAGTTCCTGACGCAGCGCAGCCATGCGCGCATGGCCTGCATCGTTCCGCGTTTCGAGGAGGGCGCGCTGCTGCTGACGGCCCCCGGCATGCCCGAACTGCAGCTGGCGGCCGCCGGCGAAGATGGCGCAAGCGTTCTGGTGCAGGTGTGGAAGGATAGGGTGGCCGCCCTGGACCAGGGCGCGCGCGCCCGCCAGTGGTTCTCGGACTATCTGGGCATCGACGCCCGCCTGGTGCGCTTCGATCCGAATGCAACGCGCGCCTGCAACCAACGCTGGACCGGCGAGCACCGTGCGACGACGCAATTTTCCGACGGTTATCCGCTGCTGGTGATCGGCCAGGCATCGCTGGACGACCTGAATGCGCGGCTGGGCGCCAAGGGCGCGCCGGCGTTGCCGATGGAGCGTTTTCGCCCGAACCTGGTGATCCAGGGGCTGGAGGCCTACGAGGAAGATTTCATCGATACCATCACCCTGGACGATGGCGATGGCGGCGTCGTGACGCTCAAGCTGGTCAAGCCCTGCGCGCGCTGCCCGGTGCCGGGAATCGACCAGCGCACCGGCCTGCGCGATCCGCAATGGCCGGACGAACCGCTCGATACGCTGGCCGCCTACCGCGCCAATCCGCGCGTGGGTGGCGGCCTGACCTTCGGTCAGAATGCCATCGTCGTCGGCGGCATGGGCGGCCGCATACGCGCGGGACAGGCCTGCGGCTGGGAATTGAATTTCTGAGCCAAGCGCCGCCGGCAAAACGCCGGCGGCGGCGTTGCGGCTCCTGTTGGCGGCTCCAAGCGAAAAGCGCCGCTCCGGGATCATCGGAGCGGCGCTTTTTTTGGGGTGTTGCGGCCCGTCGGCGGGCCGCTGCACGGCGCAGCGTTCCCTTATTTCTTGGGGCGGCCGACCTTCAGCGGCGTCAGGCTGCTGAGGATGTCCTTCAGATCGGCGATCTTCAGGTTCTTGATCAGCGACACGCCGATACGCAGCAAGTCGCTCTTCTTGATCTCGACGCCGGCCTTGAGGCAGGACTTCTTGACCTGCGCCAGCACCGCATATTCGTTTTCCGGCATGGTGAAGCTGTCGCGCACCTGCTTGACCTTCTTCGGCTTGGCGGCCTTCTTCTCCGCCTTGGTCAGCGCTGCCGGCTTCTGGAGCGGCTTGGCCGGCACGGCGACGGCAGGCTTCTTAGGCACCGGCGCTGCTGCCTTCGGCGCAGCCGCGGGCGCCTTCGGGGCGGGCGCTGCAGCCTTGGGGACGGCCTTGGATGATGCCTTGGCAGCAGGGCGCGCGGCCGGCTTGGCGGCGGGTTTCTTCACGGTTGGCCGGGCGGCGGGCGCGGCCTTGGCCACGGTTTTTTTTCTTGCGGTTGTTGCGGCTTGAACTCTGGTTGCCATGAACCCTCCTGTTAAAAATTAATATAAACAATATATATTGTTTGTCACGCTGCCGCAATCGTGGCGGCAGGATGTGAACGATTCCATCCGTTCCTGTTTGCGCTGCAAACGTTTACATCGGCCATTTCCGTGCCGGAAAAAGACACACCGGATGGAAAGAAGCGGCCGCCGCCCGAGGGCGGGAAATGCCCAGGAACGCAGGCGGAGCAGGGGATGGAGCAGCGCGAATGCCATGCCGGCGATCCTAGCAAGCCCAGGTTAAAGCATTGTGACAACGCCGGAAAACAATTTACGTCGCGCCGGCCGGCAAGGCGGGAGCGAAGGGAAATGGAAAATGCCTGCCATCTTCGGCCGGTTGGCGCGGCCCGCTCGCCCTCATGACGGCCGGCGAAACCTCGCGCTTCTCCAACGTTGCGATCGACGCTGGTTGCTCAGGCCAGCGTCGCCGAATATGGCTGTGGGCCGCTCGTGCCGGATGGGGATATTGCATGGGAATTCTCGGCTATTATTGCTCCCCATGACAGATATCATTCCACTCTCCATCGCGCCTCAAGTGGCGCAGGCCCAAGCCATCATTGAGCGGCATCTGGGCGGCCATGTGGTCGCCATCCACTTGTTCGGTTCTGCGGTAGACGGCGGACTTCGCCCCTACAGCGATATCGACCTGCTTGTCACAGTGGCCGAACCTCCCGGCGAGGAGATCCGACGCGCGTTGATGACCGAGCTGTTGACGGTATCCGCCGCTCCCGGATCATCAACGTCCCTGCGCGCGCTCGAAGTCACCGTGCTGGCGCTTGGGCAGATCGTGCCTTGGCGTTATCCGCCAAGGCGGGAGCTCCAGTTTGGCGAATGGCTGCGCGAGGACATATTGGCAGGCGTTTTCGAAGAACCCGCGTTGGACCATGACCTGGCTATCCTCCTTACCAAAGCCCGGGCCAGCAGCATCGCAATCGTCGGATCAAGTGCGGGAGACGTCTTCAATGCAGTCCCGCGCGCAGACCTGGTGCGCGCGCTCCTGGATACTGTGGCGCAATGGAACGCGCCAGCAGACTGGGAAGGCGAGGAGCGAAACATCATTCTCGCGCTCGCTCGCATCTGGTATACGGCAACCACAGGCGAAATCGCCGCAAAGGATTTTTCGGCCACCTGGCTGCTGGAGCGGATCGAACCGCAGCATCGGGCGGTGCTGGCCAACGCCAGGGCCGGCTATCTTGGTGAAGCGCCGGATAATCTGGCCGAACATGCGCCTGAGGTTGAGGCTTTCATCGCGGGCGCGCAGCTGGAAATCAGGCGGCTCTGCTCGAATGCCGATCGTTGGCAGACTGTGTCTTGAACTCGCCGCAGCGATGGATAAGCCCGCTGCGGCGAGTCGTTGCGTAGTCCGGCGAAAGGCGATGCCGGAGCCATGGCGCAATGGAAAAAGCCCGGCGCCAACGGCCGGGCTTCCGGATGGGCTGGGTTGCCCGCCGGGGATTACATGAAGCGCCGGGTTGCCGCCGCCGGCTGGCTGTCGGCAGCCGCGGGCAGCGGGCGGCGCTGCTGCGCGGCGGCGGGCTCGAATTCTTTGATGGCGGCAACTTTCAATGGCGCGCTTGGCTGGAGCTCATGCCCGGCGTTGAAGTCGCGCAGGAAATGCGCGAAGTCGCCGCCGATTTCCTGGTGCTTGATGCCCATGGCCACGGCGGCCTTCAGGTAGCCCAGCTTGGAGCCGCAGTCGAAGCGCCGGCCTTCGTAGCGGTATGCCAGGATCTGCTCTTCCGCCAGCAGGGCCGAGATCGCGTCGGTAAGCTGCAGCTCCCCGCCGGCGCCGGCGGTGATGTTTTCCAGGCGCGTGAAGATGGCCGGCGTCAGCACATAGCGGCCGACCACGGCCAGGGTGGAGGGCGCGGTTTCAGGCGTCGGTTTCTCGACGATGCCGCCGACCTGTTCCAGCCGGTCGCGGTAGCGGGTGCCGCTGACGATGCCGTATTGGCGGGTATCCTGGCGCGGCACATCCTGCACGGCCAGGAGGCTCTTGCCTTCGCGCTCGAACATCTCGGTCATCTGCGCCATGACATTTTTGCGGCCGGCATCGATATCCATGAAGTCGTCGGCCAGCAGCACCGCGAAGGGTTCGTTGCCCACCAGCGGCTTGGCCAGCAGCACCGCGTGGCCCAGGCCCAGCGGCTCGGCCTGGCGCACGTAGACGCAATTGATATGCTTGGGAATGACATTGCGGATGGTTTCCAGCAGCTTCTGCTTGCCGGCCGCTTCCAGTTCGCTCTCCAGCTCGTAGGCCTTGTCGAAATGGTCTTCGATGGCGCGCTTGTTGCGGCCGGTGACGAAGATCATTTCGGTGATACCCGCTTCGACGGCTTCTTCGACCGCATACTGGATCAGCGGCTTGTCGACGATGGGCAGCATTTCCTTGGGTTGCGCCTTGGTGGCGGGCAAGAAACGGCTGCCCAGGCCGGCGACAGGAAAGACTGCTTTGGTGATTTTTTTCATGGTAGGCCCAAGTAGAGGTTGATTGATGAACGTGGCGCCCTCTCCCATTGCTGCGCAGGCTCGAGGCCTGTTTTTCGATTGTTCCGGCTTGCTTGCCGGTTGCCGATTCCGTTTTTCATGGTTGGCGCAAGCTTAAAAAAAGACCTGGATGCCGGCTATAGGAAAGCCGCTGTTTGGGCTGTAGGAAAACAGGAGAAAAACGGCAGGAAAACAGCAAGAAAACGCCGCGCTTGTCCTACAAGGAAATGGGCCGCTGTCCGATAGCTGGCCGGAGCGCGGCTGCCTACCATTGCCTCATCCGTTGCTGCCATCGGCACAGCGTCAACCGCAAGAAGTCCCCTCCACAACATCATACGAAAGGGAACATCATGGATCATGGAATCATTGCCTGGCTCATCATCGGGGCCGTGGCCGGCTGGCTCGCCGGCGTGCTGGTGAAGGGCGGCGGCTTCGGCTTGCTGGCCGACATCCTGATCGGCATCGTCGGCGCCGTCATCGGCGGCTGGCTGGCCGGACTGCTGGGCATCTCCATCGGCGGCGGCATCCTGGCGTCGATTCTCACCGCCACGCTGGGCGCGATCGTCCTGCTCGTCATCGTGCGGGCGTTTTCCAGGCGCGCGTAGCCTGGCCCAGCCGGAAAAACGAGGCTCCCCCGATGCCGCCGCATCGGAAGGGGCTTCTTTCGCTTTGTCCGAGACGGCAAGCTTGCCCTACAATGCCGTTTTGACAGAGTCATTGTCGCGCTTGATGAGCATGGCGCGAACAGTGGCTGTCAATACGCCCGACCCTGTTTTCATCCATCAAGAAAAAATATTCCATGAGTAGTAGCGCCAATCCACTGGCCGGCAAACGCGCGGCGCCCTCGGCACTGGTCAACCTGCCAGTCCTGCTCTCCAATTACTACAGCCTGCGCCCCGACATGGGCGAGGCCACCCACCGGGTCGCCTTCGGCACCTCCGGGCACCGCGGCAATGCCAATGCCCACAGCTTCAATGAATGGCATGTGCTGGCCATCACCCAGGCCATCTGCGACTACCGCAACGGCAAGGGCTTCACCGGCCCGCTGTTCCTGGGCATCGATACGCACGCCTTGTCCGAACCGGCCTGGCATAGCGCGCTGGAAGTGCTGGCCGCCAACGAAGTGGTGACCATGCTGGCCGAAGGCAGCCCCTATGCGCCCACGCCCGCGGTGTCGCACGCGATCCTGGCGCACAATCGCGTCAACCGGACGGCGCTGGCCGACGGCATCGTCATCACGCCGTCGCACAACCCGCCGGACAATGGCGGCTTCAAGTACAACATGCCCAATGGCGGCCCGGCCGATTCCGATGTCACGGGTTGGGTCGAGCAGCGCGCCAACGCCTATCTTGAAAAGCACCTGGACGGCGTCAGGCGGATGACCTTCGACAAGGCGCTCAAGGCCGGCACCACGCGCCGCTACGACTATCTCGACAACTATGTCGGCGACTTGCCCAACATCATCGACCTGGCGGCGATCGCCGGCGCCGGCGTCCGGATCGGGGTCGATCCGCTGGGCGGCGCCGGCGTGCATTACTGGCCGGCCATCGCCGAGCGCTACAAGCTCAACCTGGAGGTGGTCAATACCGAGGTCGACCCCACTTTCCGCTTCGTGCCGCAGGACTGGGACGGGCAGATCCGCATGGACCCGTCTTCGCCGTACGCGATGAGCGAGCTGATCGCGTTGAAGGAACGCTTTGACGTCGCGCTGGCATGCGATACCGACCACGACCGCCACGGCATCATCGCCGGCAGCACCGGCTTGCTGCCGGCCAACGATTACCTCGCCGTCGCCGTCCATTACCTGTTCAGCCACCGCCCGGCATGGCGCGCCGACGCGGCGGTCGGCAAGACCCTGGTGTCGAGCCAGATGATCAACCGCGTGGCCGGCCATCTCGGCCGCAAGCTGCTGGAAATGCCGGTCGGCTTCAAGTGGTTCGTCGACGGCCTGTATGACGGCAGCATCGCCTTCGGCTGCGAAGAGAGCGCCGGCGCCTCCTTCGTGCGTTTCGACGGCCAGCCCTGGAGCACCGACAAGGACGGCATTACCGCCGCTCTGCTCGCCGCCGAGATGACCGCCCGCACCGGCAACGATCCGGGCCGCATCTACCAGGAACTGACGCAGCAGCTCGGCGCGCCGCGCAACGGCCGCATCGAAGCCGCTGCCACGCCGCAGCAGAAGGCGCGCCTGTCCAGGCTCTCGCCGGACGACGTCAGTTCCACCGAACTGGCCGGCGAACCTATCCGCGAGGTGCGCACCACCGCGCCGGCCAACGGCAAGCCCTTCGGCGGCCTCAAGATCGTCACCGACAACGGCTGGTTCGCCGCGCGCCCGTCCGGCACCGAGAACATCTACAAGATCTACGGCGAAAGCTTCCGCGACCAGGCGCACCTGGACAGGATCTTCGCCGAGGCGCAGGAGATCGTGACGCGCGCGCTGAAGGCCGGCTGAGCGAGTATCCGCGCTTGCCTGCAAACGCCGGTTGCTGCAAGGCAACCGGCGTTTTTTCTTCCGGACTTCCTACATGCGATTTCTCCAATGTCCGGTTGCCCGGTCGCTGCCGCCTCCCTAGGATGGTCAGATACATTCAGGCAGGAGGGCCGGATATGGACAAGCAGGCGCCAGCGGGCGCGCAAGACCCCGCGCGCGACACCAAGGGCAAGCGTTTCGGCGGCAATTGCGCGCTGACCGCCGGGCACAAGCTGCCGGCGCCGGAGACTGAAGCGCTCCAGGCGCCGGAACCGGACGGCACCGAAGACCCGGGCGCCAGCGCCGACGATGCGCTGATGTCCGGCCCAGGCAAGGATTGAGGTCTGCCTGAGCCGCCATGCACACGGAGACGATCATGCACAAACCCCAGGATGTTCCGCCGGTGGAGGTTCCGCCCCTGGATCCGACACCGCCGCAAGAGCCGATTCCCCACCAGCATCCCAACCGGCAATGATGAAACGTGCCGCCGGGCGATGCGCAACAGGAGGCGCCATTTGAAAAACGCTTTGCATACCCCGCAGGAAACGCCGCCGATTCCCGATCCCCATCTGCCGCCGCCGGAATTGCCCGACGACGACCCGATTCCGGTCGCGGATCCGCCGCTCAATCCGCGCCCTGCGGACAAGCCTGTCCGTATGCGGCAAAAGGAAGATAGCCCCGCGTTCCGGAGCGCATCCGGTTTCATATAGAGGAGCTTGCCATGCACCAACCCGATTTCCTCATTCCCCGTTTCGCCAGGATGCTTGCGATGGGCATGGGTTCGCTCATTGCCATGCCGGTGGCGCCGGCGTCGCCGGCCTCCGACGAGCAGGAGCGCCGGCGCAGCCACAGCGCGCACGAACCCGCAGTGAAACAGGCCGCCTCCGACAATGAGCCGGGCCGCGACATCGTCGAGGACGATGCGCGCAAGCTGGCCGAGCAAAACAAGACGGTGCGCAACAACGAACGCAATAAAGAGCACGACAAACAAGACCGCAAGCGGGAAGCCGAAATCGACCAGGCCTTGGCCGACACCTTCCCGGCCAGCGACGCCGTCGACCGCTCCAGCGGGAGCTGAGGAGGCGGCCCGACCCCGGCGCTGCGGTTGCCCTAAGCGGGGCCGGCCTTTATACTGCGCGGCACAAGATTGCTTCTGGTATCCCGCGCGCAGCCGCGCAAGGGATTGAAACGGGAAGCCGATGCGGCCCGCCATCGCCATGGCGGCGCCAAAGCCGGCGCTGCCCCCGCAACGGTAAGCGAGAAGGGCACGCACCACGCCACTGTGCGCATGCATGGGAAGGCATCTGTCCGCGAAGCCGACGGCTTCATCTCGCCAGTCCGGAAACCGGCCCGAAGCGAATTCAGGGTGGTATCGCGGAGGGCGATCATACTGGCAGCTTCCACCATCGCTGTTCAACTCCATCAGGCCGGCATGCGCCGGTCGCTATATCGTGCGCGAAACAAATTCACGGACCGGGCGGTTTTCCGGCATAGGGGACGGCCGCAGCCGCATGCCCGTTACCGGCGTCCGGTGCCTTTGCCGCAACGGCACGCTGCGCGCATTTCCGCTTCGATTTCCACTCCATATACGTCATACCCGCTCCGCTCCCATGAGCCGCGCGCGAACCCCCGCGCGGTTGTTTATCCCCCTATCCGTTTCGATTGGATGAAATGATGTTCGAACACCGCCGGCAAGGAAAACGCCCATGAACGCGCCCCCGAATGTGCCCACGAACGCGGCGCAATCGCGGCGCACCCTGGTGTTTGGCGGAGCGCGCTCCGGCAAGAGCGCCTATGCCGAGCAACAGGCGCTGGCGGCGGCCCGGTCCGGCGCGGGCGAGATCGTCTGCATCGCCACCGCCGATTGCAACGCCAGTGCGGCCGACGCCGAGATGGCCGCGCGCATCGCCCACCACCGTCAACGGCGAGAGGCGCTGGGCAGCCGCTGGCGCACCGTGGAAGAACCGCTGGCGCTGGGCCAGGCATTGCGCGCCAACGCCGGCCCCGGCAAGGTGGTGCTGGTCGATTGCCTGACGGTGTGGCTGTCCAACCTGCTGTTCGCGGAAGGCCATGCGTTTCCCGAGTTGGGGCCGATCGCCGCGCCGGCCGCCTTTGCGCGGCAACGCGAGGACTTCCTGCGCGCGCTGCAAGAGGCGCAGGGGACGGTGATCCTGGTGTCCAACGAAGTGGGCATGGGCATCGTGCCCACCGGCGCGGTATCGCGCTGGTTCGTCGATGAGGCCGGGCGCCTGAACCAGTCGGTGGCGGCGATCTGCGAGCGGGTGCAATGGGTGGCCGCTGGCTTGCCGCTGAGTTTCAAGGACGCCTCATGCTGAGCGGCTTGTCCTGGCCCTGGTTGGGCTTGTTGATGGCGGTCGGGCTGGCGCTCGACCTGATGCTGGGCGAGGCGCGCCGCTGGCATCCGCTGGTCGGTTTCGGCAGCCTGGCCCAGCGTATCGAGGGCGCGTTCAACCGGGCACCCGCATCGCGCCTGCGCGGCATCCTGGCATGGATGCTGGCGGTGCTGCCGGGCGTGGCGCTGGCGGCCTGGATCATCCATCTGGCGCCATGGTGGCTGGCTTGCCTGTTGCATGCGGCGCTGCTGTATTTCTGCATCGGCCTGCGCAGCCTGCGCGACCACGCGCTGCCGATCGCGCTGGCGCTGGCGCGCGGCGACCTGGCGGCGGCGCGGGTACTGGCCTCCCGCATCGTCAGCCGCGATACGCGCCAATCCAATGAAACCGAGCTCGCCAGGGCCGGCGTCGAGTCGCTGCTGGAAAACGGCAACGACGCCGTGTTCGGCACGCTGTTCTGGTTCCTGGTCGCGGGTGGGCCGGGGGCCTTGCTGTTCCGCTTGGCCAACACGCTGGATGCGATGTGGGGCTATCGCAATGAGCGCTTCCTCCATTTCGGCTGGGCCGCGGCGCGCCTCGACGACGCGCTCAACTGGGCGCCGGCCCGGCTCACCGCATGGTCTTACGCCTGGCTCGGCAACCGCGTCCAGGCGCTGGCCTGCTGGAAGCAACAGGCCGCCGCCTGGAGCAGCCCGAACGCCGGGCCGGTAATGGCAGCCGGCGCCGGCGCGCTGGGCGTGACGCTGGGCGGCCCCGCGGTGTATGACGGCGCACTCGAACAGCGCCCGCCGCTGGGCTGCGGTAAGCCGCCCGAGGGCGCCGACATTGTCCGCGCCTGGCGCCTGGTGGCGCAGGCCGTCTTGCTGTGGCTGGCCATCGTGGGCGCGCTGGCGTTGCTTTTCTTCGGAGCCTTCCATGCTTGAACACGGCGGCAACCTCAGTGAGGCAATGGCGCGCTACGGCCGTGCGCCCGGCGCGTGGCTGGACCTGTCGACCGGCATCAATCCGGTGCCGTACCCGGCGCCGGCATTGGCCGCCAACGCCTGGCACCGCCTGCCGGAACCATCGGTGGAGCTGGCGCAGGCTGCCTGCGCCTACTACGGCGCGCCGCACATGTTGCCGGTGGCCGGCACCCAGGCCGCGATCCAGGCGCTGCCGCAACTGCGTCTGCAGCGCGACGGCCGGCCCGCGCGCGTGCTGGTGGCGGCCCCCATCTATGCCGAACATGCGCATTGCTGGACGCGAGCCGGGCATGCGGTGCGCGAAGTGCCCTACGCGCAGCTGGCGGCCGAGGTCGATGCCGGCAATTGCAAAGTGCTGGTGCTGTGCAATCCCAACAACCCCACCGGCGCGCTGGTCGAGCCGGCGCAATTGCTGCGCTGGGCCGAAACGATGGCCGCGCGCGGCGGCTGGCTGGTGGTGGATGAAGCCTTCGGCGATACCATGCGCGAGCGCAGCGTGGCCGCGCATGCCGGGCAACGGGGGCTGGTCGTGCTGCGCTCGGTCGGCAAGTTCTTCGGCCTGGCCGGACTGCGGCTGGGCTTCGTCGCCGCCGAACCCGCCTTGCTGGATGAACTGGCCGACTGGCTTGGGCCGTGGTCGGTCAGCGGCCCGGCCCAGCAGATTGGTACGGCCGCCTTGCGCGACCTTGCCTGGCAGCGCGCCACGCTGCGGCGCTTGTTGGCCGAAGGCGAGCGCTTGCGTGACTTGCTGGCGCGGCATGGCATCGCCTCATCCGGCAGCGCGCTGTACCAGTGGTGGCCGTGGCCGCAGGCGCAGGCGCGGCAGTTCCATGCGGCGATGGCGCAGCAGGGCATCTGGGTGCGGCTGTTTACGGGCGGCGCCGGCGGCATTCGCATCGGCTTGCCGCCGGATGAAGCCGGCTGGCAACGACTGCAACAGGCGCTGGGACAAGCGCTGGAACAAGCGTTGGAAAAAACGTTGGAAAAAACGCTACTGCAATGGAGCGCCGATGGCCGCTGAATTTCCCTTCCATACCCTGATGATCCAGGGCACCACGTCGGATGCCGGCAAGAGCACGCTGGTCGCGGCACTATGCCGCCTGCTCCGGCGCGACGGCATCGCGGTGGCGCCGTTCAAGCCGAAGAACATGGCCTTGAACAGCGCAGTCACCGCCGACGGCGGCGAGATCGGCCGGGCCCAGGCGCTGCAGGCGCAGGCCGCCGGCATCGCCCCGCATACCGACATGAACCCGGTGCTGTTGAAACCTTCCAGCGACACCGGCGCGCAAGTGATCGTGCATGGCAAGGTGCGCGCCGATATGCACGCGCGCGATTACCACCGCTACAAGAGCGAGGCCATGCAGGCCGTGCTGGCGTCCTACCATCGCCTGCGCGCGCAGTATCGCGCCATCATCGTCGAAGGCGCCGGCAGCCCGGCCGAGATCAACCTGCGCGCGCGCGATATCGCCAACATGGGCTTCGCCGAGGCGGTCGATTGCCCGGTGGTCATCGTCGCCGACATTGACCGCGGCGGCGTGTTCGCGCACCTGACCGGGACGCTGGATTGCCTCTCCGAGAGCGAGCGTGCGCGCGTGGTCGGCTTCGTCATCAATCGTTTCCGCGGCGACCCCGGCCTGCTGCAAGCGGGGCTGGACTGGCTGGAGCAGCGTACCGGCAAGCCGGTGCTGGCGGTACTGCCTTACCTGCACGGCTTGCAGCTCGATGCGGAGGATGCAATCGCCTCATCGCAGAACGCGCGCGGGCAATTCCGCGTGGCGGTGCCGGTGCTGCCGCGCATCAGCAACCACACCGACTTCGATGCGCTGCGCGCGCATCCCGAGGTGGACCTCCAATTCATCGGCCCGGGCCGGCCGATTCCGCCGGCCGACCTGATCATCCTGCCGGGCAGCAAGAACACCCGCGACGACCTGGCCTGGCTGCGGCAGCAAGGCTGGCCGGAGGCGATCGGCAGGCACCTGCGCTACGGCGGCAAGCTGATCGGCATCTGCGGCGGCTTCCAGATGCTGGGCCAGAGCGTGGACGACCCGCACGGCGTGGAAGGCGCGCCGGGCAGCACGCCCGGCCTGGGCCTGCTGGCCATGCGCACCGAGCTCACGCGCGACAAGCGCCTGCTGCAGGTCAGCGGCCGCTGTGCTTTCGGCGCAGAGGAAGCCGGCGTGCGCGGCTACGAAATCCATATGGGCGTATCGCAAGGCGCGGCCTTGCAGCGCCCGGCCTTCGTCATCGATGGCCGCGGCGAAGGGGCGGTGTCGGAAGATGGCCAGATCCTCGGCAGCTACCTGCACGGCATGTTCGACACGCCGCAGGCGTTTTCGGCGCTGCTGGCATGGGCCGGACTGGACGGCGCCGCCCCGGTTGACCTGGACGCGCTGCGCGAGGCCAGCCTGGAGCGGCTGGCCGATGCAGCGCTGCCTCTGTATGAGGCCTTGAAGAAACTGGAGTCCCGCTTCGGGCGGTGAGAAAAGCAAAGTCCCGGCGCAAGGCCGGGACGGGTTGGGGAGGGCGATGCAGGCTCAGGCCAGCGCTTCCTTGGCGGCTTCTTCCGGCGTCAGGCCATCGTAGAAGAGGTCGGTGAACCACTCGACCTGTTCTTCGATATGTTCCTGGGCCTGGTCGAGCGTGGCGCCGCCCTTGACCAGGAACTGCTCGACTTCGGTGCACCATTGGATCAGGGCTTCGGTTTCCGGATCCAGTTTCTCTTTTTTGGGCATGATATTTCCTTGCTTCGTTCAGGTTCGGGCACTGCAGCTGCAAGGATATGCCAAAGCCCGCGATCGCGCCGGAATATCTTCCCGGCCGTCTTTGCGCGCCAGTTATTGCCGGCTATTTATTGCAGCAGGCCGTTGCTGGCCAGCACCGCCGCCGCCGAACGCGTTTCAACGCCGAGTTTCACGAAGATGTGCTCCAGGTGCTTGTTCACCGTGCGCGGGCTCATGCCCAGGATGTCGGCGATGTCGCGGTTGGTCTTGCCCTTGCCCAGCCACATCAGCACGTCGTTCTCGCGCGGGGTGAGGCGAAAGCCTTCGAAGCAGGGGGCAGCTTCGCCGCCGGCCGGCGCTGCCGCGGCAAGGCGCTTTTCTTCCAGTAGCAGGGTGAGGCCGTGGCCGGCGCCGGCGCCCGAGACGGCGATGCGCAGCTCGCAGTCGCCTTGCCGCAGCGCCAGCGGCGGGATGTCTTCGATCTTGCCGCCGTCCTGGCGGTGGCGCACCAGGCTTTCGTTGAGCCAGGACTGCAGCGCCGCCGGCAGCTTGTGGCCGGCGCCGGCGAAATACTTCTCCAGCCACAGCGACGCCTTGCTGGTCTGCCACAAGGGCAGGCCGTTGTGGCCGAGCACGATCACCGCGTGCGCGGCATGCTCCAGCACGCCGCGCGTTTGCGACATCATGCGCGCGGTGCGGATGTGGGCGCCGATACGCGCGACGACTTCCTGCGGCCGGATCGGCTTGGTGACGTAGTCGATGCCGCCGACCTCGAAGCCGCGCACCACATGCTCGGTTTCCGACAGGCCGGTCATGAACACCACCGGCACATGGTTGATGCTCCTGATCAGCTTGATGCGGCGGCAAGTCTCGAAGCCGTCGATGCCGGGCATCATGGCGTCGAGCAGGATCAGGTCGGGCGTGATGCGGTCCAGGCGCTCCAGCGCGGACAGGCCATCGGTGGCGACCAGCACGATATGACCGCTCTCGTCGAGTGCGTCGGACAGCATGGCCAGGTTGTCGGGCATGTCGTCGACGATCAGGACCACGTGCCTATCGAACGTCGTTGAGATCATGGCGGATCAGCTCCTCGATGCGGGTGACATATTCGTTCAGGCGGAATTGCCTGACCAGTTGGCGCAGGTCGGTGGTAAAGGGCAGGTAGGCGGGAGTGTGCCGTTCCAGTTCGTCGAGCTGGTGCAGGATGCCCTTGGCATAGCCGATCGCGCCCAGCTCCAGTAGCGCCTGCAGTTTATGGCGGGGCGGCACCAGCATCACCGGCTGCGCGGGCGCCGTCGTCGCTGCCGTCGCTGCTGCAGCAGCGGGCGGGGGCGCCACCCACTCCAGGTGCAGATGCTGCCGGATCTTGGCCAGCAGTTCGTTGTACGACACCGGCTTGACGACGAAGTCGTCGTATAGCGGCGGGTCGCTGCGTTCGTGCAGGTTCTCGAAGGCATCGGCCGAGACCAGGATCACCGGCAGCTGTGCCAGGCCGCGGGCGCGGATGGCGCGCGCGACCGACCAGCCGTCCATCAGCGGCATGGCGATATCCAGCAGCACCAGATCCGGCACGCGCCGCGCCAGCGCTTCCATGCAGGCGATGCCGCTGTCGGCTTCGGCCACCTCGAAGCCCAGCGGCAGCAGCATCTCCTTGAGCAGGCGCCGCTGCGAGGCCTGGTCGTCCACCACCAGCACCCGCCGCGCGGGGCCGGCATAGCCGGTCATCTGGTCTTCCAGCTGCAGGCGCGGGCGCGGCATGTGCACTTCCGGCAGGTAGATCTTCAGGTGGAAGCTACTGCCACGGCCGACCTCGCTCTTGACCGACAGTTCGCCGCCCATGATGTGCGTGAGCATGCGGCTGATCGCCAGGCCCAGGCCGGTGCCGATGTCTTCGCGCAGGTTGGCGGCATTGCTGCGCTCGAAGGGCAGGAAGATGCGTTCCAGGTCGTCGTCGGCGATGCCGATGCCGGTATCGATGATGTCGAAATAGGCGATCTCGCGCATGTAGTGGACCCGCACCGTCACGCTGCCGCGGTCGGTGAACTTGACGGCGTTGCCCAGCAGGTTGATCAGGATCTGGCGCAGCCGCTTCTGGTCGGCGTGCACGATGTGCGGGATGCGGCCGATCTTCTCGAAGCTGAAGGCCAGGCCCTTTTGCTCGGCCTGGGGCGCGAACATACCGGTGATCTGTTCCAGCAGGCCGGCCAGCGCCACTTCGTCGGAGGCTAGGCGCATCTTGCCGGCCTCGATCTTGGCGATGTCGAGCAGGCCATCGATCAGGCTCAGCAGGTGCTCGCCGCTGCGCCGGATGACCGCGATGGCGTCCTTGCGCGCCGGCGGGATGGTGGCGTCGACATGCAGGATCTGCGCATAGCCGAGGATGCTGTTGAGCGGGGTGCGCAGCTCGTGGCTCATGCCGGCCACAAAGCGGCTCTTGGCCAGGTTGGCCGATTCGGCGGCTTCCTTGGCGCGCTGCAGTTCGGCGTCGGTCTGCTTGTGCGCTTCGATCTCCTGCAGCAGCAGGTTGGTCTGGCGCTCGGATTCCTCCTGCGCGACCGCGCGGCTTTCGTTGGTCAGCACCAGCCACCATGAGCCGACCCCGAGCAGCACCAGCAGCATGCAGAACAGCTTGACGAAGATGCTTTTGATGGAGGCCGGCCCGGCCGTCGCCAGGCCGGAACTGTCGGCCATCTGCTGGAAGTACAGCATCCACAGGATGACCGCCAGGCCGCCGGCCAGCGTGCCGAACACGATCAGGTAGTGGCTGATGCGGGTATTGAGCTTGAGCGTGAAGCGCGCCGGCACCAGGCTGCGCAAGGTCTGGAAGATCTGGTTGGGCAGGCGCGCCGCGGGCGCCTTGCAGCGGTCGTTGCAGCGCGCGTCGAGCGAGCAGCACAGCGAGCAGATCGAGCCCTGGTAAGCCGGGCAGTACGCCATGTCGGGCGTTTCGAAACGGTTGCCGCAGATCACGCAGTCGAGCTGGCCCTGGGCGTGGCTGTGGTCGGACAAGGTGTCGCGCCGGGCGATGTAGTAACGGCTCCTGGTGGCGACGGCGATCAGCGGCGCGCACAGCAGCGCCGTGCCCAGCGCGATGAAGGGCGCCATCGCCGCGGCCAGCTTGCCCAGCACGCCCGACATGGCGATCGCCGACAGCAGCGAAGCGATCGCCATCGCGCCCACGCCCACCGGATTGACATCGTACAGGTGGGCGCGCTTGAACTCGATATGGGCCGGACTCAGCTTGAGCGGCTTGTTGATGACCAGGTCCGAGACCACCGCGCCGATCCAGGAAATCGCCACCAGGCTGTACAGCGCCAGCACATGCTCCAGCGCGTTGAACACGCCCAGCTCCATCAGCAGCACCGCGATCAGCACGTTGAACACCAGCCACACCACGCGGCCGGGATGGCTGTGGGTCACCCGCGCGAAGAAGTTGGACCAGGCCAGCGAACCGGCGTAGGCGTTGGTGACGTTGATCTTGATCTGCGACACCACCACGAACAGCACCACCGCGCCCAGCGCCAGCGCCGGATTGGAAAAGACGTACTGGTAGCCGATCAGGTACATCTGGGTCGGCTCCACCGCCTTGGCCATCGGCACCTCGTGCTGGATGGCGAGGAAGGCCAGCAGCGCGCCGCCCAGCATCTTGGCGCCGCCCAGCAATATCCAGCCGGGCCCGGCCAGCAGCAGGGCGGTCCACCAGCGGCCGCGGTTGGCCGCGGTCTTTTCCGGCAGGAAGCGCAGGAAGTCGACCTGCTCGCCGATCTGCGCGATCAGCGAGAAGGCCACCGTGGCGGCGGCGCCGAAGAGCAGGATGTTGAACGAGCTGCCGTCCTCGGCGCGCCCGGCGAAGGTGAGCAGGTTGGCCAGCGCCTCCGGTTCCTTGTACAGCACGCAGATGTAGGGCAGGGCCAGCAGCACGATCCACAGCGGCTGCGTCCACATCTGCAGGCGGTTGATCAGGGTGATGCCGTAGGCCACCATGGGGATGATGATCAGCGAGCACAGCACATAGCCGTAGACCAGCGGCAGGCCGAAATAGATCTCGATGGCCTGGGCCATGATGGCCGCCTCCAGCGCGAAGAAGATGAAGGTGAAGCTGGCGTAGATCAGCGAAGTGACGGTGGAGCCGATGTAGCCGAAGCCGGCGCCGCGCGTGAGCAGGTCCATGTCGACGCCGTAGCGGGCGGCGTAGTAGCTGATCGGCAGCCCGGTCAGGAAGAACAGCAGCACCACGCAGGCGATGGCCCAGAAGGTGTTGGTAAAGCCGTAGCTCAGGGTGATGGCGCCGCTGATGGCCTCCAGCGCCAGGAACGAGGTCGCGCCCAGCGCCGTGTTGGCCAGGCGGAACTCCGACCAGCGCCGGAACGAGCGCGGCGTATAGCGCAGCGCGTAGTCTTCCAGCATCTCGTTGGCGACCCAGGTGTTGTAGTCGCGCCGGACTTTGACGATGCGTTGCGTGGCGGGATTGGTCACATATTGCTCGCGTTGTTATCTGGGGGCCGGCGGCCGTGCGCGCGAGCCCCGGCCATGGTGGCGGAGCCTGTCCCATCCTGCGGGACAGCATCTTTCGACGGCGCTGCTTCCTGCGCTTCTTGCTAGCAATTTTCAAACCAATCGGCCGGCGAGGGCATACGTCAAATGACGTATGCCGCCGGGCCATTTCTCGCCGGTTTCACCAAAACATCGCAGGCCAGGGGTTTTGCGCAGGCTTGCGCGGCACGGCAATGGATGCCCGATGCACCAATAACATGCCGCGCGTGTTCAAACATGTGCGCGCGGGCCTGGCCGGATGCGTCCGGCCGTTACGTCGAACAACGTATTGTTGCGCTGCATCGCCAACCCTATTCTTCGTCCCAGAACGACGGACAGCGCAGTGCCGGCGGGCGCAGCGGGGGAACAGCTCGCATGCCCGCATCCAGGCCGCGGCGCCGTCCGCATTCGTTTCGACCGGCCCGTTCCGGCGCCGGCCTGGCAAGGCCACGATCGCTTCTACAACATCCAACAAAGCCTCGAAAGGAGTACCGCATGTCGCACCGTTCCTCTTCCAGACCGCCTTCGCCCCAACGCCGCAAGATCCTGGCGGGACTGGCCGCCGGTGCGGCTGCCGCCGCGCTGCCGGGCCTGGCTTCGGCGCAGCAGTTCCCGACCGCCAAGGTCAACACCACCAAATTGGCCATCACCGACACCGAAGTCACCGTCGGCCAGCTGCACTCGGCCACCGGCACCATGGCCATCAGCGAAACCGGTTCGATCCAGGCCGAGCGCCTGGCGATCGACCAGATTAACGCCATGGGCGGCATCCTCGGCCGCAAGATCAAGATCATCCAGGAAGACGGCGCCAGCGACTGGCCGACCTTCGCCGAGAAAGCCAAGAAGCTGCTGGAGAACGACCGCGTCGCGGCCGTGTTCGGCTGCTGGACCTCGGCCTCGCGCAAGGCCGTGCTGCCGGTGTTCGAGAAGGACAACGGCCTGCTGTACTACCCGACCTTCTATGAAGGCCTGGAACAGTCCAAGAACGTGTTCTATACCGGGCAGGAGGCGACGCAGCAGGTGCTGGCCGGGCTGAACTGGGTGGCCAAGGAAAAGAAGGCCAAGACCTTCTTCCTGGTCGGCTCGGACTACATCTGGCCGCGCACCTCCAACAAGATCGCGCGCAAGCACATCGAAAACGTGCTCAAGGGCTCGGTGGTGGGCGAGGAGTACTACCCGCTGGGCAATACCCAGTTCGGTTCGCTGATCAACAAGATCAAGCTGAAAAAGCCCGACGTCATCTTCGCCGACGTGGTCGGCGGCAGCAACGTGGCCTTCTACAAGCAGCTCAAGGCGGCCGGCGTCACCGCCAAGACCCAGAACCTGCTGACCATCTCGGTGACCGAGGATGAAATGCTGGGCATCGGCGGCGAGAACGTCGAAGGCTTCTTCGCCTCGATGAAGTATTTCCAGAGCCTGGACAACGCCAACAACAAGAAATTCGTGGCCGAGTTCAAGGCCAAGTTCGGCGCCAACTCGGTGATCGGCGACGTCACCCAGGCCGCCTACCTCGGCCCCTGGCTGTGGAAGGCGGCGGTCGAGAAGGCCGGCAGCTTCGATGTCGACAAGGTGGTCGCGGCTTCGCCCGGCATCGAACTCAAGACCGCGCCGGAAGGCTACGTCAAGGTCCACGAGAACCATCACCTGTGGAGCAAGACCCGCATCGGCCAGGCGCAGAAGGATGGCCAGTTCAAGGTCGTCTACGAGTCCGATCTGATCGAGCCCAATCCTTTCCCCAAGGGTTACCAGTAAGCGCTGGTCGTGCATGGTCCCGCGATCGGGCTTTCCCCGTTCGGACTGAGTAGCGGCGCAGCCGCGTATCGAAGGCGATGAACGGCGCGCCTTCGATACGGCCCTGCGGGCCTGCCCAGTCCGAACGGCGATCAGTCGATTGCGTGACCGGCTATCAGGCTTCACGGCCGGAGCTGATCCGGCCTCCGAGCAGCAAAGCGGCGGCGCCTGTTGTGACATGCGGGCGCTGCCGCCCCTGTAAATCGTTTCCCAAGGCGGGAGTCAATCATGGTTTCTCTATCCGAATTCGGCGCCATCCTCGCCATGCAGGGCTTCAATGGCCTCTCGGTATTTTGCGTCCTGCTGCTGATGGCGCTGGGCCTGGCCATCATCTTCGGGCAGATGGGCGTGATCAACATGGCGCATGGCGAGTTCCTGACCATCGGCGCCTACATCACCTACCTGCTGTCGCACCTGACCACCACCTACGCGCCCAGCCTGCAGCCGTTCTACTTTTTTGGCGCGGTGGCGCTGTCCTTCGCGGTGGCCTACGGCGTGGGCTATCTCACCGAACTGTTGCTGATCAGCCGCCTCTACAAGCGCCCGCTGGACACGTTGCTGGCGACCTGGGGCCTGTCGCTGGCGATGCAGCAGACCTTCCGCTCCATCTTCGGCGCCAAGGAAGTCAGCGCCACCTTGCCGGACTGGCTGCTGGGTTCGTTCAAGCCGACCGACTCGATCGACATCCCGATCAACGGCCTGTTCATGATGGGGCTGACGGTGCTGCTCACCGGCGCCATCTTCGTGCTGCTGTTCCGTTCGCGCTGGGGCTTGCAGGTGCGCGCCACGATGCAGAACCGGGTCATGAGCGGCGCGGTGGGCATCAATACCCGCAAGGTCGACCGCACCACCTTCGCGCTCGGCTGCGGCGTGGCCGGGGTGGCCGGGGCGGCGTTCACCACGATCGGTTCGACCGGCCCCACCAGCGGCTCGCTGTACATCGTCGACACCTTCCTGGTGGTGGTGTTCGGCGGCGCGCAGAGTTTGGTCGGCACCATCGCGTCGGCGTTCTCGATTGCCCAGACCCAGTCCACCGCCGAGTTCTTCCTGACCGGTTCGATGGCCAAGGTGCTGACGCTGTCGGCGGTGATCCTGATCCTGATGCTGCGTCCGCAGGGCCTGTTCTCGTCCAAGGTGCGCAAATGATGCCGGCGGCCTTTTCCCGACTTATCCACCGCGAGGTTCGACCATGAATGCAGCGTATGAAAAATTATTGGGCGGCAAGTCAGGCCTGATCGGGCTCCTGGCGATGGCGGTCTTGCTGCTGGCGGTGTTCCCGCTGGCGCTGGACATGTTCCGCCTCAACCTGGTCGGCAAGTACCTGTCCTACGCCTTCGTGGCGGTGGGGCTGGTGCTGTGCTGGGGTTACGGCGGCATCCTGAGCCTGGGGCAGGGCGTGTTCTTCGGCGTCGGCGGCTATTGCATGGCGATGTTCCTGAAGCTGGAAGCATCCGACCCCATCAGCACCAAGATCCAGTCGACCCCGGGCATTCCCGACTTCATGGACTGGAACCAGCTGACCGAACTGCCGGCCATGTGGCAACCCTTCCACAGCTTCGGCTTCACCGTGCTGGCGGTGCTGGCGGCGCCGACGCTGCTGGCCTTCCTGATCGGCCTGGCGATGTTCAAGCGGCGCGTGGGCGACGTGTATTTCTCCATCGTCACGCAGGCCATCGCCGCCATCCTGTCGATCCTGATCATCGGCCAGCAGGGCCTGACCGGCGGTGTCAACGGCATCACCGACCTGAAGACGCTCATGGGCTGGGACATCCGTACCGACAGCGCCAGGCTGATCCTGTACTTCGTCAATGCCGGGCTGCTGTTCGCCTGCATCCTGGCCGGCCGTTACATCCTGTCTTCCAAGCTCGGCCGCCTGCTGGTGGCGATGCGCGACAAGGAAGAACGGGTGCGCTTCTCCGGCTACGACGTGGCCAGCTTCAAGATCTTCGTGTTTTGCGCCGCGGCCATGTTCTCGGCCATCGGCGGCGCCATGTTCACGCTGCAGGTGGGCTTCATGTCGCCTTCGTTCGTGGGCATCGTGCCCTCGATCGAGATGGTGATCTACGCCGCGGTGGGCGGGCGCATGTCATTGCTGGGTGCGGTGTACGGCACGCTGCTGGTGAATTTCGGCAAGACCTATTTCTCCGAGACCTTCCCCGAGCTCTGGCTGTTCCTGATGGGCGGCCTGTTCATCGCGGTGGTCATGTACTTTCCTAACGGCCTGGCCGGCCTGTACCAGACCCAGGGCAAGCGGCTGCTGGCGCGCCTGCGCGGCAAGCCGGCGGCCGCGCCGGAACCGGCCAAGCCCAGGGCCGCCGTGGCCGAGACTACCCGCGACGGCATCGAGCCCGTCGCCACCCTGGAGGCCAGCAAATGAGCGATGCACCCATCGGATTCGAATCGGATGCCCACCCGGTATTGGCGATCGAAGACCTCACCGTTTCCTTCGACGGCTTCAAGGCGGTCGACAAGCTGAACCTGTACGTGCAGCGCAACGAGGTGCGGGTGGTGATTGGCCCCAACGGCGCCGGCAAGACTACCGTGCTGGACCTGATCTGCGGCAAGACGCGCGCCACCTCGGGCAGCATCCGCTTCAACAACCACGAACTTACCAAGATGAGCGAGCACGCCATCGTGCGCGCCGGCGTCGGGCGCAAGTTCCAGACGCCGTCGATCTACGAGAACCTTTCCGTGTTCGAGAACCTGGAGATGTCCTTCCCGCGCGGCCGCAAGGTGTTGGGCGCGCTGACCTTCAAGCGTTCGCCGGATGTGGTGGCGCGGGTGGAGGCGGTGGCCGCCGAGATCTTCCTGGAGCGGCAACTGCATACCCAGGCCGACCTGCTCTCGCACGGGCAGAAGCAGTGGCTGGAGATCGGCATGCTGCTGATGCAGGAACCGGAACTGCTGATGCTGGACGAGCCGGTGGCCGGCATGAGCGTTTCCGAGCGCGAGCAGACCGCGCAGCTGCTGGGGCGCATCAGCCAGGGGCGCTCGGTGGTGGTGATCGAACACGACATGGACTTCGTCAAGAGCATCGCGCACAAGGTCACCGTGCTGCACCAGGGGAAGATCCTGGCCGAGGGTAGCATGGACAAGGTGCAGTCCGACCCCAGGGTGATCGACGTCTATCTCGGCCACTAAACCATCCGGAGCCAGCCATGTTCAACGTCTCGCAACTCGCCTCCGGCTATGGCCAGAGCGCGGTCATCCACGACATCAACCTGTCGGTGGCCAAGGAAGAAATCATCGCCATCATGGGCCGCAACGGCATGGGCAAGACCACGCTGTTCAAGACCCTGATGGGCATCTTGCCGCTGCGCGGCGGCAGCATCAGCATCGACGGCGTCGAGCTGGGCGGCATGGAAAGCCACCAGCGCGTGGCGCGCGGCGTGGCCTACGTGCCGCAGGGGCGCATGATCTTCCCCGGCATGACGGTGCTGGAAAACATCCAGACCGGCCTCGGCCCGGCCGCGCGCGGCAAGGTGCCCGACGAGCTGTACGCGCTGTTCCCGGTGCTCTACGACATGCGCGGCCGCAAGGGCGGCAACCTCTCGGGCGGGCAACAGCAGCAGCTGGCGATCGCTCGCGCGCTGGCGACCAATCCGCGCGTGCTGCTGCTGGACGAGCCGACCGAGGGCATCCAGCCGTCCATCATCAAGGACATCGCGCGCAGCCTCAAGGAGATCCGCAAGATCCGCGCGCTGACCATCATCGTGTCGGAGCAGGTGCTCAGCTTCACGCTGGAGATCGCCGACCGTTTCCTGGTGATCGACAAGGGGCGCTTCGTCTACGAGGATGCGCGCGACCACGTCGATGCGCCGACCATCAGCAAGTACCTGTCGGTGTAAGCCGGTTCTTTAAGCCGATTCTTGAACTGATTTTTTAAGCCGATTTTTCACCGCAGTTTTCGCAAAGGAGTGAAGCCATGAGGCATGGAGACATATCGAGCAGCAAGGATGCCGTCGGCGTGGCAGTGGTCAATTACAAGATGCCGCGCCTGCACAACCGCAGCGAAGTGCTGGACAACGCCCGCAAGATCGCCGCCATGCTGGTCGGCATGAAGCAGGGCCTGCCGGGGCTGGACCTGGTGGTGTTTCCCGAATACTCGACCCACGGGATCATGTACGACGAGGCGGAGATGTACGAGACCGCCGCCACCGTGCCGGGCGACGAGACCCGCATCTTTTCCGAGGCTTGCCGCATCGCCGGCGTGTGGGGCGTGTTCTCGCTGACCGGCGAGCGCCACGAGGAGCATCCGCGCAAGGCGCCGTACAACACGCTGGTGCTGATCAACGACCAGGGCGAGATCGTGCAGAAGTACCGCAAGATCATGCCGTGGACGCCGATCGAGGGCTGGTATCCGGGCGACACGACCTATGTGTGCGAGGGGCCTAAGGGCCTGAAGATCAGCCTGATCATCTGCGACGACGGCAACTACCCGGAGATCTGGCGCGACTGCGCCATGAAGGGGGCCGAACTGATCGTGCGCTGCCAGGGCTATATGTACCCGGCCAAGGAGCAGCAGGTGCTGGTGGCCAAGGCCATGGCGTGGATGAATAACGTCTATGTCGCCGTGGCCAACGCGGCCGGCTTCGACGGCGTGTATTCCTACTTCGGCCACTCGGCCATCGTCGGCTTCGACGGCCGCACGCTGGGCGAATGCGGCACCGAGGAGATGGGCATCCAGTATGCCGAGCTGTCGGTGGGCGCGATCCGCGACGCGCGCCGCAACTGGCAGTCGCAGAACCACCTGTTCAAGCTGCTGCACCGCGGCTACACCGGCAAGATCAACTCCGGCGAATCGCCGGCCGGCGTGGCCGATTGCCCCTTCGATTTCTACAAGACCTGGGTCACCGACCCGCAAGGCGCGCGCAACCAGGTCGAGGCCATCACGCGCACGACCGCCGGCACGCCGGAATGCCCGGTGCCGGGAATCCCGGCCGAGCCGGCGGGATGAGCGCGCAACAGCATTCCATTGCCGGAATCCGGAATTCCGTTCGGACTGGGTAGACCTGAAGGGGCGTATCGAAGGCGCACATACCGTCCGCCAATATCCGGAGCGTCTTCGATACGCCGCGTTGCGGCTACTCAGCCCGAACGGGAGGAGAAAAAGCAGGGAGAACCACGGCGAAGGGACGGTGCCGGCCCAGGTGCTTTTCTGCGCACAGCAACCCACGAACCTACTTACCACCAAGGAGATCGCATGCAACACTTCAAGATCAAGCCCGGCGTGCCGCTGGCAGAGCAGCCGGAACTGGGCCACAACCGCTGGCATCCCGACCTGCCGTTCCTGGCGTCGGTCAAGCCGGGCGAGTCGATACTGATCGAGTCGCTGGACTTCCTCGACGCCCAGATCAAGGACACCGACGATGTCTCCGACGTCAAGAATGTCGACCTCACGCGCGCGCACCCGCTGACCGGCCCGTTCCACGTCGAAGGCGCCGAGCCGGGCGACCTGCTGGTGATCGACCTGCTGGACATCAAGCCGGTGACGCCGGTCGGGTTTTCCGGCGTGTTCGCCAAGGAAAACGGCGGCGGCTTCCTGGCCGACTACTTTCCCGAGGCCGACAAGGCGATCTGGGACCTGAAAGGTCTGTACGCCACCTCGCGCCACATTCCCGGCGTGCGCATCGCCGGCCTGACCCATCCGGGCCTGATGGGCTGCCTGCCGTCGCATGACTTGCTGGCCGAATGGAACCGCCGCGAGGCGCCGCTGGCGGCCAAGGGCCTGGCCAAGCCGCCTGATCCGAGCACCGCGGTGCTGCGCGGCCTCTCCGGCGCCAAGTTCGACGAGATGGCCAAGGTCGCGGCGCGCACCGTGCCGCCGCGCGAGCATGGCGGCAATACCGACATCAAGGACCTGTCGGCCGGCACGCGCATCTTCTTCCCGGTGTACGTGAAGGGCGCCGGCTTCTCGATGGGCGACCTGCACTTTTCGCAGGGCGACGGCGAGATCGGCTTTTGCGGCGCCATCGAAATGGATGGCGTGAGCCACGTCGGCTTCGACCTGATCAAGGGCGGCATGGCCAAGTACAACATCACCTCGCCGATCTTCATGCCCAGCATCGTCAAGCCGCACTACGAGCAATGGCTGACCTTCGAGGGCATCAGCGTCGAGAACGGCGTCAACTACTACCTGGACGCCACGGTGGCCTATCGCCAGGCTTGCCTGAAGGCGATCGACTACCTGACCCACTTCGGCTACAGCGGCAGCCAGGCCTACATGTTGCTGACGGCGGCGCCGGTGGAAGGGCGCATCGGCGGCATCGTCGATATCCCGAACTGCGCCTGCACGGTGGCCTTGCCGACGTCCATCTTCGACCAGGACATCACGCCCAAGGGCATGCTCAACGACAAGTCGTACTGGGGACGAACGCGCTAGTTCAAAAAAGAGTGGCCGCGCGGCCGCGATCCCATCGCAGCCGCGCGGAATCGAATCCGAACTTCATTTTGTGGGGGAGTCAGATATGCCCTTATACGACATCCGTTGCCGCCACTGCGCGGGCATTTTCGAGAAATTCCTCAGTATGCAGGCGCTGCATGGCGAGGTGGCTTGCCCTTATTGCCAGCAGGAGACCGCTGCCGCGCCCATGCTCACGGGCGGGCGGGTCGGCTTGCAGGTGAAGGAGCGCTGGCGCCCGCGCAACGGGGCCGAGCAACTGGCCGGACAGGGCGCCGCCGGCCCGGGCGCGCATGCGGGAGCGGCGCGCAGCAGCGTGCTGCATAACTGCAAGGGGCATAGCTGCAGCATCTGCGCGACCTGAAGGCGGCGGGAGCGGCGTCGGGCCCCGGCTTGCGTCAAGGGCGCTCGCCCGTTTTCAGGCGGGCCTCGATTTGCGCGACGACTTCCGGCAAATCCGCCACCGAATCGATCACGTAATGGGCGCCGGCCGCGCGCAGCTTTTGTTCTGCCTGCGCCTTGAGCGCCATCACCTCGGCAGGTTCAAGCCCGGCCAGTTGCCGTTGGGTATAGCCGACCTCATTGCCCGACAGCGACACCCCCACGCTCCACATGCCGGCGCGGATGCCTTCCTCGATGCCGGGCACGGTGTCGTCGACCTTGATGCAGCCGGCCACGTCGCCGATCTTCAGCGCCAGCACATTGGCTAGCGCCATGTAGGGGCCGGGGCGGCCGCCGGCTGGCAGTTCGTCGCCGGCGACCACGTGGTCGGGCGCAATGCCTTCCCTGGCGGCCAGCGGCAGCAGCACATTGAGCACTTCGCGCGGATAGCCCGAGCAGGAGCCGACCTTCAGGCCGCGTCCGCGCAGCCAGGCCAGCATCTGCGCGGCGCCGTTGATGGGCTGCGAATATTCCCCAACCTTGGCGATCTGCATCGGCATGAAGCGCGCGTAGATGGCGTCGACATCCTTGTCGCTTGGAGCATGGCCGGTGTAGCGCTGCCATTGGCCGGCGATATCGGCGTCGTCCAATAGCGTGCGGATGTGCTGCCACTTGGACAGGCCCATCGGGCCGCGCGCCTGTTGCAGCGTGATGTCGATGTCGAAGCTCTTGAAGGCGTCGACGAAGATCTGGGTCGGCGCCAGCGAGCCGAAGTCGACCAGGGTGCCGGCCCAGTCGAAGATGACGGCTTCGAGGGCGATGGCGGCTTTGTTTGCGGTGGGCATGGGGACTCCTTTATTGATGAATCTGTATGTGTATGTTTCAGTGGACGGCGGCGATGAAGTTGCGTCCGCGCGGGCCTTGCAGGGCACGCTGCACCAGCGTGTCCCAGGCATCGGCGATGCCGTAGTGGGCGGGGTCGGTCGACACGCCCAGGTTTTCCAGCAAGCCTGACAGGCGGGCCACGGCGCCGTCGCGGTCGGCGGCGCCGAAGATCTGCAGCAGCAGGGTATCGACCTGGGCGTCGCGGCCGAAGGCCAGGCGCATCACGTGCGGCAGCGAAAACGAACAGGCGATGCCGTGCGCGATGCCGTGGTGCAGCGTGATGTCGTAGGACAGCGAGTGCGCCAGCGCGGTCTTGGTATTGGAGAAGGCCAGCCCGGCCTGCAGCGCGGCGATGGCCATGCGTTCGCGCAGGGCCAGGTCGGCGGGCTTGCGCATGAGCAGCGGCAGCGTGGCGACGATGGCGCGCGCGGCGGCCGCGGCCAGGCTGGAGGAGACCGGATTGCGGTTGACGTTCCAGATCGCCTCCAGCGCGTGCGATAGCGCATCCAGGCCGCTGGCCAGGGTGGCGCCGGGCGGCAGGCTCAGCATCAGCTTGGGATCGATGATGGCGGCTTCGGGCCAGGTCCAGTCGCGGTGCAGCGAATATTTGCTGCCGGCGGCGGCATCCCAGAGGGTGGCCCAGGGCGTGACCTCGCTGCCGGTGCCGGCGGTGGTGGGGATGGCGATCAGCGCCTTGGCGCGGCCCGCGGCCAGCGGCGTGCCGTCGCGCAGGTGCGCCAGCAATTCGTCGAAGCGGCCCGACGGGGTGGACGCCAGCATGGCCTTGGCGCAGTCGATGACGCTGCCGCCGCCGAAGGCGACCACGCACTGGGCCTCGGCATGTTCCGACCAGACGCGCTCATGCATGGCCGACAGCCAGCTGACGTCGGGGTTGGGTCGCACGGCATTTTCGGTGCCGGCCAGTTGCGCGCCGAGCAGATTGGCGATGGATTGCTCCAGGCCCAGCGCGGCGGCCTCCGGGAAGGTCACCAGCAGGGCGCGGCGGCCGGCCAGCAGCGCCGGCAATTGCGCCAGGCTGCCGCTGCCGGCGTGGATGGATACCGGGTTGTGATAGGTCCACATAAGATTGTCGTTCGGGGGCTTGTCGTTCGGGTTCTCGGATGGGAGGGATCAGTGGACGCGGCCGTCCTGGATCAGTTGGCGCAGGCGGCTGGAGATCGTGTCGGCGGCCACCACCATCAGCGTCACCACGACGATGCAGGTGGCGGTGTCCTGGTACTTGAACAGTTTCAGGCTGTTGACCAGTTCGAAGCCCAGGCCGCCGGCGCCGACCATGCCCAGTACGGTGGCCTGGCGCAGGTTGACCTCGAAGCGGTACAGCACGGTGGCGATCCAGGCCGTGATGACCTGCGGCAGCACGCCGAATGCGATCACCTGCAGCGGGCGGGCGCCGGTGGCGCGCAGCGCTTCCAGCGGGCCGTCGTCGATCTCCTCGATGCTTTCGGCGAAGAACTTGCCGACCATGCCCACGCCATGCAGCGCCAATGCCAGCACGCCGGGGAAGGGCCCCAGGCCCACCGCCGAGACGAACACCAGCGCCAGGATCAGTTCGTTGATGCTGCGCGTGACGTTGAGCAGCTGGCGCACGCCCTGGTACACGACACGGTTGCGGTTCAGGTTGCGGGCGGCGAGGAAGGACACCGGGATGGCGCCCAGCACGCCCAGCAGCGTGCCCCACAGCGCGATCTGCACGGTTTCGATGGCCGGGTTGAGCAGGTTGCCGAGGATGCTCCAGTTGGGCGGGAAGGAGCGGCTGAGGAAGTCTCCGATCTGCGGCAGGCCGCTGGCCAGTTCGCCCCAGGAGAGTTGCGTGCCTTGCGCGCTCCAGGCCAGCACCAGGGCGGCCAGCGCGACAGCCGCTACGCACAGCAGCCAGGAACGCAGGTTCAGCGGGCGCGGGCCGGTCCAGATGTAGTCGTGGTAGCTGCCGCGCGCCTGGGCGGATTGCATGGGCGTATTCATCACAGGGCTCCTTGCAAGGCCAGTTCCGGCGCCGGCGGGTGGGCGGCGCCGGGTTCCGTGCCCTGCAACTGCTCCAGGCCGGCGTAGATCAGGTTGAGGTGCGACTCGCGCAGCTCGTCGCCGCGGCCGTCGAACACCAGCTTGCCGCCGGCCAGGCCGACGATGCGGTCGCCGAATTCGCGGGCGTAGTCGACCTGGTGCAGGTTGCACACCACGGTGATGCCCAGTTCGCGGCAGGCCGCGCGCAGGTATTGCAGCACCAGGCGCGAGGTCTTGGGGTCGAGGCTGGCGACCGGCTCGTCGGCCAGGATCACCTGCGGCCGCTGCGCCAGGGCGCGCGCGATGCCCACCCGCTGGCGCTGGCCGCCGGAGAGGGCGTCGGTGCGCTCATGCGCCTTGTGGTCGAGTTCGACCCGGCGCAGGCAATCCATCGCCAGCGCCACATCCTGCCGCGAGAACAGCTGCAGGATGGAGGCCAGCGAGGACACCTGGCCGAGGCGGCCGGTCAGCACGTTTTTGAGCACCGACAGGCGCGGCACCACGTTGTGGTGCTGGAAGATCATGGCCACGTTGCGGCGCAGGCGGCGTACGTTGCGCGCTTCGGTGGCGTCGTATCCGGCCGCCACCAGTTCGCCGGAAGTCGGTGCGACCAGGCCGTTGATACAGCGCAGCAGGGTCGACTTGCCGGCGCCCGAAGGGCCCAGCACCACCAGGAACTCGCCGGCGGCGACATCGAGGTCGATGCCGCGCAGTACGGCATTGCTGCCGTATTGCTTGGTGAGCGAACGGATCCTGATCATTTCATTGCCTTGAGGTCGAGATTGAGGATCTTGGCGGTGTCGCGCACGACGTTGTAGGCGGCGTCGCTGGTGGGCACGAAGCCGTTGAGCATGCCCTGGTCGCCCCATTGCACATCCTTGATGTTGGCGAAGGCGGCGGCGATCTTTTGCTTGAGCGCCGGGTCGAGGTCGCGTCGCCAGACCATCGGCGACTCGGGAATGTCGGGCGAGGTCCACACCACGTTCAGGTCGGACTGCTGCACCACGCCCTTGGCAACGGCGGAGGCCAGGATGCGGTCGGCCACCGCGGCGGCGTCGACCTTCCTGTTGGCTACCGCCAGGATGCTGGCGTCATGCGAGCCGGAGAAGATCACCCGCGAGAAGTACTTGTTGGGATCGATGTTGAGCTTTTGCAGGCCGGCGCTGGGGAACAGGTGGCCGGAGGCGGACGACGGATCGACGAAGGCCATGGTGCGGCCTTTGAGTTGCTCCAGGTTCTGGATGCCGCTGTCCCTGCGGCTGATGATCAGGCTCTTGTAGGCGCTCTTGCCGCTCTTCTTGGTTTCGGCCACGGCGAAGGCCTCGACATTGGCGACCGAACTGGCCAGCACGTAGGAGAACGGGCCGAGGTAGGCGACGTCGAGCTTCCTGGCGCGCAGCGCTTCGATGATGCCGTTGTAGTCGGTGGCAATGAAGGGCTTGACCGGCATGCCGAGCTGCTTTTGCAGGCTGTCGATGACGGCCTTGCTGTTTTCCAGCATGGCTTGCGAGTCTTCGGCCGGGATCAGGCCCACGGTCAGCGGCTGTACCGCCAGTACCGGCTGGCTCAGCAGCGATGCGGTCAGGGCGCACAGGCAGAGGGCGAAGAGGGAGCGTCGTTTCATGTTCTATCCTTAATCTTGTGGCGCGGTCGGCAGGCGCTGCCCGGGCGGCGGCAGGCATGCGGGGATGACAGAGGGATTCGGTCCGAACAGGGCAAAGATTAAAGAGGCTTTGTGACGGCTGTATTATCGATATAATCCGAAAAAATACCGTCAACTATTGATTGGAGCTATAGATGACTCCTTCGCAACTGCGCGCTTTCCTGGCGGTGGCCCGCCACCGCGGTTTTTCCGCCGCGGCGCGCGCCCTGGGCGTGAGCCAGCCGACCTTGACCACCCAGGTGCAATTGCTGGAGCGCGAGCACAATGTCGAGCTGTTCTTCCGCCGCGGGCGCCGGCTGGACCTTTCCGAGACCGCGCAGCGCCTGCTGCCGATCGCGCAGAACATCGCCGAGCTGGAGCTGGATGCGCTGAACCTGCTGGTCAATTCCGGCGCGCTGCATGTGGGTCACTTGCGCATCGGCGCGGTCGGGCCGTTCCATGTGATTGAGATGGTAGATGCCTACCGGGCGCGTTTTCCCAAGGTCGAGCTGTCGATCAAGCTGGGCAATTCGGCGCAGTCGCTGGCCGACCTGGAGAACTACGTCACCGATGTGGCGGTGCTGGCCAGCTTCACCGACGATGCGCGTTTTTTCGCGGTGCCTTATGCCGACCACGCGGTGGTGCTGTTCGCGCACCGCAGCCATCCCTTTTACAAGCGCGAATCGGTGGCGCTTGCCGAGCTGGCCGGGCAGCCGATGCTGATGCGGGAGAAGGGCTCGACCACGCGCCTGGCGCTGGAGAAGGCCATGCAGGATGCCGGCGTGGCGCCGCGGGTGGTGATGGAGATCGGCAGCCGCGAAGCGCTGCGCGAGGCGGTGGCGCGCGGGCTGGGGCTGGGTACGGTGTCGGAGGCGGAGTTCGTGCCGGACCCGCGTTTTCGCATGGTGCGCATCGAGGGCGACCCGGTCAGCACGCATACCTATGTGTACTGCCTGGCCGAGCGGCGCGAGGGGCGGCTGGTCGGTTCCTTCATGAAGATCGCGGCGCGCGGCTGAGGCGCAGTTCCCTGCCGGAAAGAGGCCTTTCGCTTATCATTACGGTTTGCCCAAGAAAGTCATCGGAGACCGGACGTGATCAAGCATATCGTGATGTGGAAGTTGAAAGAGCAAGCCGAAGGCGCCGACCGCGCCACCAACATCGTCAAGATGAAAGCGCTGCTCGATAGTTGCGCCAACGTGGTGCCCGGCATCCTGAAGTTCGAGGCGATGGTGGCCCAACCCGGCCTGGAAGCGACCTACGACGTGGTGCTGTACTCCGAGTTCGAGTCGCGCGCGGCGCTGGATGCCTACCAGGAGCACCCCGACCATGTGGCCATCAAGCCCTTCATCGGCGCGGTGCGCGAAGCGCGCCAGTGCATGGATTACGAAATCTGAGCGGCCAGACGATGAGCCTTGCCTTGACCGATGTGTTCCCGCAGGGGAATCCTTATCTGCACGAACTCGGCGTGGAGGTGCTGGAATACGGCGACGACCGCGCCGTGATGGCGCTGCGCCTGAAGCCGGAATTCATGAACAGCTGGCAGGTGGCCCAGGGCGGCATCTCGATGACGCTGATGGATGTGGCGATGGGCCTGTCGGCGCGCGCCGGCGTGCCGGATGCCAAGTCGTCGGCCACGGTGGAGATGAGCAGCAGCTTCCTGCAGCCGGCCGGCCACGCGGGCGAGACCATCGTCGCGCGCGGGCATACCTATCATCGCTCGACCACCATGTGCTTCTGCCAGGCCGAGCTGTGGAACGGCGACAAGCTGGTGGCCAAGGCCATGGGCACCTTCAAGCTGATCCACCGGCTCGACATCGGCAGGAAGCTCGACCATGAGTAATGCAACAGCCAAGCGCAGGGAGACGCCAATGAAAATCATCGTCGGCAATTGGGAGCAACTACGCGCCCACGCGCAGCCGATCCGTTTCGAGGTCTTCGTCGACGAACAGAAAGTGCCGGCCGAGATCGAGCTCGACGAGATGGATGCGGTGTGCGTGCATGCCGTGGCCTATGCCGAGGACGGTTCGCCGCTGGCCACCGGCCGCCTGCTGCCGGACGGCCATGTGGGCCGCATGGCGGTATTGAAGGCCGGGCGCGGCCAGGGCGTCGGCGGGGCGGTATTGCAGGCCCTGATCGGGGCGGCCCGCGCGCGCGGCGACAAGGAGGTCATCCTCAACGCCCAGACCCACGCCGAGCAGTTCTACGTCGCCCATGGCTTTGCCCGCGAAGGGGAAGAGTTCATGGAGGCGGGCATTCCCCACATCACCATGCGCGCCAGCCTGGCGTAAGCATGCCTCGGTAAGCAGCCCCGGTAAGCATGCCTCGTTGCCGGCGCCATCGCCCGATGGCGGCCGGCGAATCGCCTTCCCGTTCCCATTCCGGTGCGTTTCCCCCGGTGCAATAGCCCGGGATGAGCCGTCTTTGTCCGCCGATGTGGTTTCCCACAATACCGGCCAGGGCCCGCTCTGATACATACTTGCGCCCGAACCGGGGAGGAGGAGCCTCCCGGACGCGAAATGGCCTGCGCGGGCGACGAACCGCGACGGGCCGGCGGTTTGCCCGGCGCCTGACGCCATACCTACCCGGGGCAGGCCGGAAATTGATGTTTTTTGGAGAATGACAAATGACGGCGAAACAGCCTTTGTATAAGTCGCTTTACTTTCAGGTCCTGGTCGCCATCGCGATCGGCGTTCTGCTGGGCCATTTCTACCCATCCACCGGCGAAGCCATGAAGCCGCTCGGCGACGGTTTCGTCAAGCTGATCAAGATGATCATCGCGCCGGTGATCTTTTGCACGGTCGTGATCGGCATCGCCGGCATGGAAGACATGAAGAAGGTCGGCAAGACCGGCGGCCTGGCCCTGCTGTACTTTGAAATCGTCAGTACCGTGGCATTGATCATCGGCCTGGTGCTGGTCAATGTGCTCAAGCCGGGCGCCGGCATGAACATCGACCCGGCCTCGCTGGACACCAAGAGCATTGCCGCCTACACCGCGCCGGGCAAGCTGGGCAGCACCACCGACTTCATCATGAACGTCATTCCCAGCAGCATGTTCGATGCCTTTGCCAAGGGCGATGTGTTGCAGGTGCTGCTGGTGGCCGTGCTGTTCGGTTTCGCGCTGCATAAGTTCGGCGGCCGCGGCACCCTGGTGTTCGACTTCATCGAAAAGATCTCGCACGTGCTGTTCTCGGTGGTGGGCACCATCATGAAGGTGGCCCCGGTCGGCGCCTTCGGCGCGATGGCCTTTACCATCGGCAAGTACGGCGTCGGTTCGCTGTTGTCGCTGGGCAAGCTGATGGGCACCTTCTACCTGACCTGCCTGCTGTTCATCTTCGTGGTGCTGGGCATCATCACCCGCCTGCACGGCTTCTCGATCTGGAAGTTCGTCAAGTACATCAAGGAAGAACTGCTGATCGTGCTGGGCACCTCGTCGTCGGAATCGGTGCTGCCGCGCATGCTGGCCAAGATGGAAAACGCCGGCGCCAAGAAGACCGTGGTCGGCCTGGTGATCCCCACCGGCTACTCGTTCAACCTGGACGGCACCGCGATCTACCTGACCATGGCGGCGGTCTTCATCGCCCAGGCGACCAATACGCCGATGACCTTCGTCCAGGAGCTGACCCTGCTGGCGGTGCTGATGCTGACCTCCAAGGGCGCGGCCGGCATCACCGGCTCCGGCTTCATCGTGCTGGCGGCCTCGCTGTCGGCGGTAGGCCACTTGCCGGTGGCGGGCCTGGCGCTGATCCTGGGTATCGACCGCTTCATGTCCGAAGCGCGCGCGCTGACCAACACCATCGGCAACGGCGTGGCGACCCTGGTCGTGGCGAAATGGAGTGGAGAGCTGGATGAGAAGCGCCTGCAGGCGGCGCTGAACAATGAGACCAACGAGGAGGCAAGTGCACCGGAAGCCGTGCTGGATCGCACGCAATCCAAGATGCACAACTGATCCCCGGATGGGCCGGAAACGGCGCCGCCGGGATGGCCGGCAAGCGGAAAAGCGGACTTCGGTCCGCTTTTCTTTTTGGTGCGGCGCCAACAGGCCGCGTGCAGGCGAAAAAAAAGCCCACGACCTTGCGGTGTGGGCTTGAATCCAATTCTTTAAGGAGGAAATTGGAGGAGACAGGTGCAACTTTACTGCTGCGCATCAAATCAGGCCAATTTATCTTTCAAATATCAGATATTCGATTTGCTTATTTCTTGTGGGAATCTTCCCTGTGCAGCCCGGCCATGCCTTCAGATCATGCCTTCAGATGCCGTCGATGGTCTTGCCGGCGGTCGTGGTTTCTTCGGCGGCGGGCTGCACGCCGGGTTTGCAGGGGATCTTGCATTTGGCGTCGGTGCGGGGCTCGGCCGCATATTGCACGGCCATCGGGTCGACGACATGTTCGGTCAGCAGCGGCTCGCCCACGATGGGCACGCGCAACACGGTCGAGCAGCGGGTGCCGTAGTCCGGCGAACGGATGAAGATCGGCGAGAGCATGCGCTCCTTTTCCAGGCCGACGCCGGTATCGGGCAGGCGGCAGTCGTTGGCGCGGGTGGCATCGGTCAGCATCTCGAAGAAGGTCTCTTCCGGCGCGCCCTGGCACAGCAGGCTGGCGAACTGCGCCTTGGCCCGCGTGACCTTGGGCCAGGGCGAGTCGAGCAGGGCGTTGGACAGGCCGTAGACGCCGTAATCCAGCGGCTTGCCGTTGCGGGCGTCGTCCTGGCCGCGGTTCGAATACCACAGCATGGTGTTGCGGTCGCCCACCAGCAGGTTGAAGCCGTTGTAGCGCTGGGCGGTGGGCTCGATGTGCCTGAGGTATTCGTCCGGCGCCATGTCGCCGGCCAGGTAGTCGGACACCAGCAGGCCGCGGGTCGGCGCATCGGCGCGGCGTTCCGACGGCGAGCGCACATTGGTCAAGGCGGCAAAACGGCCGTCGCGGGTGGTGCCCAGCCAGGTGCCGCCGCCTTGCAGGTCGCGGCCGGCGAACACCTTGGGATAATCGCTCCACCAGCCGGCATCGGCCGTCGGGCGGGCATAGAATTCGTCGCGGTTGGCCGCCAGGATCAGCGGCATGCCGGGGATGACTTTCCAGGCGAAGATGATCAGGCACATAGGGCGACATCCTCGAAATGTTCCACATGGCGCGGCCCGTCGATCAGGGCCGGGATGCCGGCATCGGCCAGGGCCTGTTCCAGCGCGCGGCTGAAACCGTCTTCCTGGCCGGATGGGATATGTTCATAGACCTCCATCCAGGTCTGCCGGCCGTCTTGCTCGCCCGGGCGGCGCTTGATGCCGCCGGCCACGCCGAAGCGCTCCAGCAGCGCCGCCTGCACGTCCTTGAGCCTGGCTTGCAGCGCCTGCGTTTGCGCGGACGGGACGCGGTAGTAAATGTAGAGATCCATGGCCTGGGGGCGTGGTCCGCTTATTGCGGATCGGCCAGTTCGTAGGGCAGGTCGTGGAAGTGCAGGGTGGGGCCATCGGCCGAACCCAGGCGGACCGGGCCGTCGGCTGCCGCCAGCTTGATTTCCACCAGTGCCAGCGAGCGTCCTGGGCCGGCCGCCTCGGCATTGACCACCATGCCGCAGGGTTGTGCCGGATCGGCGCTGGCAAACACCTCGTTGCCGGCCGCCGCGGCATCGCTGTCCACGGTCGCCAGCATGGTGCGGCGCTTGAGTTTGCCGAGGTACTGGCTGCGCGCCACGATTTCCTGGCCGGGGTAGCAGCCTTTCTTGAAATTGACGCCGCCGATCAGCTCGAAGTTGACCATCTGCGGCACGAATTGCTCCTGCGTCGGCGCGGTGATCTGCGGCACGCCGGCACGGATGTCGGACAGGCGCCAGGCTTGCGGGCCGGTCGGCGTCAGGTGCTGGCACAGCCTGGGCCAGGCGGCGATGGCGATCTCCGGCGTGGTGATCCATTGGTAGCGCGCGCTGCCGGCGGAATCGGCCAGGCGGATCAGGGTGCCGTTGGCGTTGTCGATCTTGGCGTACGGCGCGGCCGGCAGCACCGGATACCACTCGGCCAGCGCATTGTTCGCCGCCGGGCCGGCCAGGCCGATGATGGCGGTGTTGGCGCCCTGGTCGGACAGCTTGGCCTTGGCGCGCAGCACGAACATCTGCAGGCGCTTCTGGATGGCGGCCTGCAGCGGGCGCGGCAGTTGCAGGAAGATGAACTCGGGATTGCGCCACATCAGGAAGCTGGCCAGCAGCCGGCCCTTGGGCGAGCAATATCCGGCCAGGCGGGCGGCCGAGGTGTCCAGGTGCTCCACGTCGTTGGTGAGCTGGTTGTGCAGGAAGCTGGCGGCATCGTCGCCGGCCACGCCGATGATGCCCAGGCCGGTCAGCGGCGCCATGAAGCTTTCCAGGCTCTCAGGCGCGGGCGCCGCGGCGCCGAAACCGAGCAGTTCGGCGCCGTCGGCGTCGAAGCGGGCGCCTTGCTGTTTGAGGAAGTCGAGCCAGACGGAGGTCGAGGCGGTCAGTTCAGTCATAAATAATTTACGCACGGTTTAAACGTGCGATAGAAGTGTTGCTTGCCGGTTGCCGCTGCAATTGTCATAAATTGTCGCAAATTCTTCGAATCGCAGCCGAAAGATGCCGGCGCGGCAGGCAAATTAGGCAACTGCCGTGCCAGCGATTATCATTGATGCCTCGATTATAGTGATGTCCGAAAAAACGCGTCAGGAAACAGGGATTTTCGATTTGGTATGAAGAAGTTATTTGTGACATTGCTCTTGCTGGCGGCCCTGGTGGCGGCAGCCGGCCTCTATTGGTCCAAGCAGCCCATCGTCGATGCGACCGGGCAGGCCATCGCTTTTACCATCACGCCGGGCAGCGGCGTGTCGGGCGCTTCGCAGCAGATTGCGGCGGCGGGCGTGCCGATCAACCCCGACCTGTTCACCATGTATGCGCGCCTGAGCGGCGAGGGCAGCCGCATCAAGGCCGGCAGCTATGAGCTCAAGCCCGGCTACACGCCGGCCCGCCTGCTGCAGCAACTGGTGCGCGGCGAGTTCGCGCAGGAGGCGCTGACCGTGATCGAAGGCTGGACTTTCAAGCAGATGCGCCGCGCCATCGCCGAACAGCCGGCCCTCAAGCACGACACCATCACCTGGACCGACCAGCAGGTACTGGCCAAGCTGACGACCGAATATACCCACCCGGAAGGCCTGTTCTTCCCGGATACCTATCTTTTCGCCAAGGGCGCGAGCGACCTGCAGGTCTACAGGCAGGCGTTCGCCCTGATGAACAAGAAACTGAACGAAGCCTGGAGCAAGCGCGACCTGTCGCTGCCGTACCGCACGCCCTACGAAGCCCTGACCATGGCCTCGATCGTGGAAAAGGAAACCGGCCAGAAATCCGAACGCGGCATGGTGGCCGGGGTGTTCGTCAACCGCCTGCGGGTAGGCATGCTGCTGCAGACCGATCCCACCGTGATCTACGGCATGGGCGAGCGCTACCAGGGCAAGATCCGCAAGGCCGATCTGCTGGCCGATACGCCCTACAACACCTATACCCGTTCGGGCCTGCCGCCCACGCCGATCGCCTTGCCCGGCGCCGCCTCGCTGGCGGCGGCGATGAACCCGGACAAGACCGAGGCCCTGTACTTCGTCGCGCGCGGCGACGGCACCAGCCATTTTTCGAGCAACCTCAACGAACACAACCAGGCCGTCAACCGCTACCAGCGTTGATTCCTTCACTTATCCATTCAGCGATCCCTTCATGGCATCAGGCAAATTCATTACCTTCGAAGGCATCGACGGCGCCGGCAAGTCGACGCATATCGCATTCGTCGCCGAGCAGCTGCGCGCGCGCGGCCTGACCGTGGTCGCCACGCGCGAGCCGGGCGGCACCGATCTGGGCGAACAGCTGCGCGAACTGCTGCTGCACCAGAAAATGCACCTGGAAACCGAAGCCTTGCTGATGTTCGCCTCGCGCCGCGAACACCTGGCGCAGGTGATCGAGCCGGCGCTGGCGCGCGGCGACTGGGTGATCTCCGACCGTTTCACCGATGCCAGCTTCGCCTACCAGGGCGGCGGCCGCGCACTGCCGCTGGACAAGCTGGACGCGCTGGAGCGCTGGGTCCATCCGCATCTGCAACCGGACCTGACGCTATTGTTCGACGTGCCGCTCGACGTGGCGCGCGCGCGCCTGGATGCCGAGCGCACGCCGGACAAGTTCGAGCAGGAGAAAAGCAACTTCTTCGCCGCCACCCGCGCCGAATACCTGCGCCGCGCCGCCGAATTTCCGGCGCGCTTTCGCATCATCGATTCCACCCGGCCCATCCCCGAGATCCGGGAAGAGCTGCGCGGCATCGTCGCGGCCCTCTGAGGCTGAGATTGAGATCGCCATTCCATGAGCACACCCACTGATTCAACGCTGCTGCCCTGGCAGCACGAGAGCTGGACGCAACTGCAGCAGTTGCGCGAACGCCTGCCGCACGCCTTGCTGTTCTATGGCGCGCAAGGCACCGGCAAGACCGTCTTCGTCGAAGCCTTCGCCAAGTCGCTGCTGTGCGAGACCCCGACACCCGAGGCGCATGCCTGCGGCGCCTGCGCTTCGTGCAACTGGTTCGCGCAATACAACCATCCCGACTACCGCCGCGTGCGGCCCGAGGCGCTGGAAGACGAAATCGCCGACGACGAGGGCGGCGAGGAAAAGAAAAGCGCCAAGGCCAGCAAGACGCCCTCCAAGGAAATCAAGATCGACCAGATCCGCGCGCTGGCCGACTTCATGAACGTCTCTACCCACCGCTCCGGCTTGCGCGTGGTGATGCTGTACCCGGCCGAAGCGCTCAATACCGCCGCCGCCAACGCCTTGCTCAAGACGCTGGAAGAACCGCCGCCGGGCACCATGTTCCTGCTGCTGTCGAACCGCCTGGATCGGCTGTTGCCGACCATCCTCTCGCGCTGCCGCAAGTTCGCCCTGCCGGCGCCGCCGCGAGAGGCCGCGCTGGCCTGGCTCAAGGAGCAGGGCGTCAAGGACGCCGATGCCTGGCTGGCCGAACAGGGCGGCGCACCGCTGGCGGCGCTGGAAGCGGCCCAGGGCGACAGCCGCGAGGCGCTCGACGAACTGTTGCGCCATCTGGCCCAGCCCGGCGTGGATGGCGCATTGCGCACGGCCGACAAGCTGCAGAAGGCGCCGGTGTCCGAGCTGGTCGGCTGGGTGCAGCGCTGGCTGTACGACCTGTTCTCATTGAAGTCCGCCGGCCACATCCGTTATTACCCGCGTTATGCGAAAGAGCTGGGCCGGCTGGCCGAACGCGCCGACGCCATTGCCATCTCCCGCGCGATCAAAGGCATGGGCGAGCGCCGCGCTATCGCCGACCATCCGTTGTCGGCCAAGCTGTTCATCGAGGAGATGCTGATCGATTACGCCGGCCTGTTCGACTGACCGATGATTGATGACCGATCAGCGGTCATCGGTCATCGCTCATTGATTGATTAATGGCCGTGCCGGCCGGCATTCCTGTTTTGTTTCCCTTGTTTTTATCATGAGCGCTTCCCACTACACCCATCGCCTCGCCGTCCAGGGCGACCTGCCGGCCATCGTCGCCATCTACAACAGCACCATCGCCTCGCGCCAGGTCACGGCCGATACCGAACCGGTCGAAGTCCAGTCGCGCCAGGCCTGGTTCGACGACCACGAACCGGGCAAGCGCCCGCTATGGGTGGCCGAGCGCGATGGCGACATCCTCGGCTGGCTGTCCTATTCCAATTTCTATGGCCGCCCGGCGTATGCCGGCACCGCCGAGTTGTCGGTCTACATCCATGAAAAGGCGCGCGGCCAGGGCCTGGGGCGTTATTTCCTGGAGCAGGCCATCGCCCATGCGCCGCAGATCAAGGTGCATACCTTGCTGGGCTTCGTCTTCGGCCATAACGCGCCCAGCCTGAAGCTGTTCGAAGCCTTCGCTTTCGAACGCTGGGCCCATATGCCGCGCGTGGCGACGCTGGATGGCGTGGAGCGCGACCTGGTGATCTTGGGCAAGCGAGTGGCCTGATCGCTGCCGGGCATGCGCCGTTGCGGACATGCCCGGCACCCAGGGCGCTGCGCTGGCGGACATTTATAATCGGGCCATGCAGCCTTCCTTTCCCTTTCTCTTCTCCGGCGGCGTGCCTGTCTTGCCGCAGCACCAGATCCTGGCGCGCCTGTTCTGGATGCGCTGGGCCACCATCGCCGGCGAACTGCTCGTACTGGCCGGCGCGCATTTCTGGTTGCAGATCGCCTTGCCGCTGCCGGCCTTGCTGGCGCTGATCGGCCTGCAGGTGCTGATCAACGCCGCCACCTGGGGACGCATGCGCTGGGTGTCGCCGGCCGGGCAGGGCGAGCTGTTCCTGCAACTGCTGCTGGATATCGCCGTGCTCTCGGCCCTGCTGTTTTTCTCGGGGGGAGCGACCAATCCGTTTGTTTCGTTCTACCTGCCGGCGCTGGCGGCCGGGGCGGCGACGCTGGCCTGGCCGTATGCCCTGGCGTTGGCGCTGTGCGCGCTGGCCGCCTATTCCGGGCTGGTCTACTTCTACCAGCCCTTGCACATCCACGACCAGGGGCAGGCGATGGCCTACCACCTGGCCGGGATGTGGATCAACTTCTCGATCTCGGCGCTGCTGATCACCTGGTTCGTCACCCGCATTGCCGCAGCCGTCAGGTCGCGCGACGGCGAATTGGCGCTGGCGCGCGAACGCCAGTTGCAGAGCCAGCGCATCCTGGCGCTGGGCACGCAGGCCGCCGGCGCGGCGCATGCGCTCAATACGCCGCTGTCCACCGTGGCCGTGATCGTCGGTGAAATACGGCGCGACATGGCCGGCAACGCCGCGCTGGCGCCGTACCAGGAAGACTTGCGCGTGATCGAGGAACAGATTGCCGTCTGCAAGGCCGCGCTGGAAAGCATGCGCCTGGATGCGGATGCCCAGGCCGACCGGACTGCCGCGCTGGGGCCGTGGCTGGCAACGCTGATCGACGGCTGGCGCCTGCGCCATCCGGCCGTGCCGCTGGCCGCCGACCTGCGCTGGGAAGGCGCGGCTGCGGGCCAGTTGCAGGACTTGTCGCAGATCCTGCTGACCTTGCTCGACAATGCAGCGCATGCGATCAAGGCGCGCAACGCCGATGGCGAAGTGCGCCTGTCGCTGGCCGCCGACGACAGCGCCGCGGCCAAGGCGGGGCGAAAGACGGCTATCATCCGGGTTGCCGACAACGGTTGCGGCATCGCTCCCGAATTGCTGGCGCGTCTGGGCCGCATGCCGGTGGACAGCCGTTCCGGCGGGCAAGGCATCGGCCTGATGCTGGCCTTCGCCGCGGCGGCGCACATGGGCGGCCGCTTGCAATTGCGTTCGGCGCCGGGGGCGGGCACGGTGGCTGAATTGCAGTTTCCTGTATCCTGACGCGGTTTGGTTTTACGTATCGATAACGACAGGTTCCCGATTTTTTGATGAGCGCCGCTTTCCTGATCCTCGACGACAACGACGTTTTTGCCGGTACCCTGGCGCGTTCGCTCACGCGCCGGGGTTTTCGCGCCACTGTGGCTCACAGCGGCGAGGAGGCGCTGGCGGCGGCGCGCAGGGAAAGCTTCGACTACGCCACCATCGACCTGCAGCTGGAAAAGGATTCCGGCCTGCAATGGGTGTCGCCGTTGCGCCAGGCATTGCCGGATGCGCGCCTGCTGGTGCTGACCGGTTATGCCAGCATTGCCACCACGGTGCAGGCGATCAAGGCGGGCGCCGACAATTACCTGTCCAAGCCGGCCAATGTCGACTCCATCCTGTCGGCGCTGGCCCACGGGGATGCGCGGGAGGCGGCGCCCGGCATCGCCCCGCCGGCCGACGAGGCGGCTCCGCTGTCGCTGGAGCGCCTGGAGTGGGAGCATATCCAGCGGGTGTTGGCCGAGCACGAGGGCAATATCTCTTCCACCGCCCGCGCGCTGAACATGCATCGCCGCACCTTGCAGCGCAAGCTCGCCAAGCGGCCGGTGGCGAAGTAGCATTCCGTCAAAGCCCCAGGCGGGGACGCATCGCTTTACAATAGTGCCCATGTACATCGATTCCCATTGCCACATCAATTTTCCCGATCTCGCCGCGCGCTTGCCCGAGATTTTCGGCAAGATGGCCGAAAACCAGGTCAGCCATGCCTTGTGCGTATCGGTCGACCTGCCTGACTTTCCGCAAGTGCTGGCGTTGGCCGAGCAATATCCCAATATCTACGCATCGGTCGGCGTGCATCCCGACTATGAAGACACGCCCGAGCCGGACGTCGAGCAACTGGTCAGGCTGGCCGACCATCCGCGCATCGTCGCCATAGGCGAGACCGGGCTGGACTACTACCGCCTGCAAGGCGACCTGGAATGGCAGCGCGAGCGTTTCCGCACGCATATCCGCGCCTCGCGCGCCACGGCCAAGCCGCTGATCATCCATACCCGCTCGGCCTCGGAAGACACCATCCGCATCCTGCGCGAAGAAGGCGCCAGCCCGGCGGCCGGCGGCGCGGCGGGCGTGATGCACTGCTTTACCGAGTCGCAGGAAGTGGCCGATGCCGCCATCGAACTGGGTTTTTACATCTCGTTTTCCGGCATCGTCACCTTCAAGTCGGCCAAGGAGCTGCAGCAGGTGGCGCGCACCATTCCGCTGGAGCGCATGCTGATCGAGACCGATTCGCCCTACCTGGCGCCGGTGCCGTTCCGCGGCAAGACCAACGAACCCGGCTATGTGCGCCACGTCGGCGAATTCATCGCCGACCTGCGCGGCATTTCCGCCGCCGAAGTCGCACGCCAGACCAGCGACAATTTCTTCAAGCTGTTTGGAATCGCGCCATGACGTCTTTGCTGGAAAAGATCCGTTCCCGCTTCGGCCGTTTCGGCCGGGTATTGCTGTACACCTCCATGCTGCTGCCGGGCGCGGCCCGGGCCGGCGCCTATGAAGACTATTTCCAGGCGATCCGCATGGACAATGTCTATTTCCTCAAGCAGTTGATGCAGCGGGGAATGGGACCCAACCTGATCGAACCCAAGCGCGGCTATACCGGCCTGATGCTGGCCATCCGCGAGGATTCCATGCAGGCCTTCGACCTGCTGGTCAACGCGCCTGACGTCAACCTGGAGGCGCAAGCCACCAACGGCGATACGCCGCTGATGCTGGCGGCCTTCTACGGCAACGTGCCGGTGGTGAGGCTGCTGCTGTCGCGCGAGGTCGAGGTCAACCGGCCGGGCTGGGCGCCCTTGCATTACGCCGCCATCAACGGCAATGCCGAAATCGTCGGCCTGCTGCTGGAAGCGTCGGCCTACATCGATGCCGAGTCGCCGGACGAGCAGATGACCCCGGTCATGCTGGCCGCCATGCGCGGCCGGGTGGCGGCGGTCGCGGCATTGCGCGACGGCGGCGCCGACCTCACGCTGAAGAACAAGGATGGCCTGACCGCGCTGGACCTGGCGCGGCGCTACGGGCAGACCGAAGTAATCGGGGTATTGCAGGAAAAGCCGCGTTCCTGAGCCGCCGTTCAGTTAAGCCCTGGTACTCTGCAAATCGTCGTCCCGGCGAAAGCCGGAATCCAGTGTCTTTCGTTGTATCCCGATGGCCGCTGAACGACGCTGGGCCTTGACCTTCGTCAGGGCGACGGCGGTACTATTTCTGGACAGTTTTTCCTGATACAAAAAATCCCGGGCCCCCTTGCGGCGCCCGGGATTTTTATTGGCTGCAGCTTCTTGTGAGGAATCAGGGCACGAGGATCTGGCGGCCGACGTCCTTGATGTCCTTGGTGCCGGTCAGCGCCATGCTCACGTCCAGTTCCTTGCGCAGGATTTCCAGCATCTGCGAGACGCCTTCGCCGCCCATGGCGCCCAGGCTGTAGAGGAAGGCGCGCCCGATCATGGTGCCCTTGGCGCCCAGCGCCACGGCCTTGAGGATGTCCTGGCCGGAGCGGATGCCGCCGTCGAACCAGACTTCGATCTGGTCGCCGACCGCTTCGGCAATCGCCGGCAGCGCCTGGATCGACGACATCGCGCCGTCCAGCTGGCGGCCGCCGTGGTTGGAGACCACCAGCGCGTCGGCGCCGGTCTGGGCCGCGATCCTGGCATCTTCGACGTCGAGGATGCCCTTGAGGATCAGCTTGCCGCCCCATTGTTCCTTGATCCAGGCGACGTCGTCCCAGTTCAGGGTCGGGTCGAACTGGCTGGCGGTCCACTTGGACAGGGTTTGCACGCCGCTGCCGCTGTTGCCGCCGTTGATGTGGCCGGCCAGGTTGCCGAAGGTCTTGCGGCCGCCCAGCGCGCGCAGCGCCCAGCCGGGCTTGCTGGCCAGGTCCAGCAGGGTATCCAGGGTCAGCTTGGGCGGCACCGACATGCCGTTCTTGAGGTCCTTGTGGCGCTGGCCGAGGATCTGCAGGTCCAGCGTCAGCACCAGGGCCGAGCACTTGGCGGCCTTGGCGCGGTCGATCATCGACTTGACGAAGCCGCGGTCGCGCATCACGTAAAGCTGGAACCAGAACGGTTTGGTGGTCACGCTGGCGACATCCTCGATGGAGCAGATGCTCATGGTCGACAGGGTGAAGGGAATGCCGAACTTCTCGGCGGCGATGGCGCCCAGCATTTCGCCGTTGGCCCATTGCATGCCGGTCAGGCCGGTTGGGGCGATGGCCACCGGCATGGTGACATCGTGGCCGATCATGGTGCTGCGGGTGCTGCGTTCGTCGACATTGATCGCCACGCGCTGGCGCAGCTTCAGCGCAGCCAGGTCGTCGTTGTTGGCACGGTAGGTGCTCTCGGTATAGGAGCCGCTGTCGGCGTAGTCGTAGAAGGCCTTGGGAACCCGTTTTTTCGCAAGCAGGCGAAAGTCTTCGACACAGGTCATGACCGGCATATTGTTTTCTCCGTAAAAATGAAACGCGGCACATGGCCGCGGGGCGGGTTGGAGCGCCGGCACGAACCGGAATCGGGGCTGCTCCGAGCTTGTCCGTATGCTAGATCAAAGCGGCGATGCGTGGGGTGAATCCCTTTCCGCCGATCCATGAAAATTTTATATGGCCCCGGGTTGCCGGGATAGTGGCCCAACCTGCGCTGCGCTATGGGTTTTGGATGATGTGGATGCGGATTTTCCCGGTGCGGCATTCGCGTTGGCATCCGCGTTGGCATCTGCTTTGGCATCCGCCTCAGGCCAGCATGGCCCGGGCGGCCGCGATGCCGCTGCGCACCGCGCCTTCGAGCGTGGCCGGGTAGTCGCCCGCCACATAGTCGCCGGCCAGCGCGAGCCCGGGCGGCAGGCCGGCATTGGTCGGCCGTTGCAGCCCCGGCGTGCAGGAAAATGTCGCGCGCTTTTCGGTGATGACCTTGCCCCATTGCGGAACGGACAACTCGGGACGTCCGAAGTCGGCCGCCAATTGCCGGGCGATGCCGTCCAGCAGCGCTGCGTGGCCGTCGGCGATGGCCTGGCCGGCGGCGCTGACGACGACCGCCAGCAGTCCGGCATCGGCCGCATCGGCGCTCAGTTGCCCGCGGTCGAAGACGAATTGCCCCCAGGCGCGGCGCTGCCCGTCGTCGGCCAGCGCGCAGAACGGCAGCGGCAGGCGCAGTGCCGGCGCGTATTGCAGGTAGCAGGTGGTGATCGGTTCGTACGCCAGCGCATGCAAGGCGCCGGTGTCGCAAGCGCCATCCAGCCCCTGGGCGCCGTCCAGCAATTGCGCGGCGGCATCGGGGCCGGTGGCGACGATGACTCCGGCGAATTCGCCAAGGTTGCCGCCCTGGCGGTCTTCCAGGCGCCAGGCGCCGGCCGCGCCGCTGGCGTGCAGGCCGGCGACCGCGGCGCCGGCGATGGCTTGCCCGCCGCGTCGTTCGATGTAGGCGGCGGCAGCCTGCGGCAGCAGGGCGCTCAGGTCGATGCGCGGGATCAGCATGTCGGATGCCGCGCGGCGCGCGCCCAGGCTGTCGCGCAGAACGTTCAGGAATACCTGGGCCGAGGCCCGTTCCGGGGGCGTGTTCAGGGCCGCGATGCAGAGCGGGTTCCACATCAGCCGGATCAGGCGCGGCGTTTGTTCGAAGCGTTCCAGCAGTTCGGCCACGCTGCAGTCCTGGTGCAACTGCCAGCCCATCCAGCGCGCGCTGGTGGAAAAGCGTGCCAGCGCCATCTTGTCTGCCTTGCCCAATCCCTTGGCGCGCAGCAACGCGATGGCCATATGCAGCGGCGCCGGCAGGCGCGGCGCGACGAAGTCCATGCCTTCGCCGCCGGCTTGCAGCGGATAGCGCATCTGCAGCGGCAGGCGCAGCAAGGCCGCGGCCGGCTTGATGCCGACCTGCTTCATCAGCTTGAGCGAGGTGCCATAGGCGCCCAGCAGGATGTGCTGGCCGTTGTCCAGCGTGCGGCCGTCGATCTCCACGCGGCGCGCGCGTCCGCCGAGGATCTTGCCGGCCTCGAACAGGCTGACCCGGCGGCCGGCCGCCGCCAGCGTGACGGCCGCCGCGCAGCCGGCCCAGCCGCCGCCGATGACGGCGTAGTGGCGCGCATAGTGGCGCGCGGAGTGGTTGGGCATCAGCCGAATACGTAGGTTTTCCACGCCAGCCACAGCTTGCGGATGGGCGTGAGGGAGATGCGCTGGCTCAGCACCTGGTAGCCGTCGCGCTCGATTTCGTCGAGCAGGGTGCGGTAGATCGCCGCCATCATCAGGCCGGGGCGCTGCGCGCGGCGGTCTTCCTTGGGCAGCAGGGCGAAGGCTTCGTCGTAGATGGCCTGGGCGCGCTGCACCTGGAATTTCATCAGTGCCTCGAAGCGGTCGCTATGGCGGCCGTGGAGGATGTCGGCGGCGGTGACGTTGAATTGCTGCAGTTCGTTGACGGGCAGGTAGATGCGGCCGCGGCGGCCGTCTTCGCCGACATCGCGGATGATGTTGGTGAGCTGGAAGGCCAGGCCCAGCTTTTCCGCGTAGAGTAGGGTGCCGCCCTGGGTATGGCCGAAGATGCTGGCCGAGAGGATGCCCACCACGCCGGCCACGTGCCAGCAATAGCGCTGCAGGCCGGGGTAGTCGAGATAGCGGCTTTGGTCGAGGTCCATTTCCATGCCGTCGATGATGGCCTGCAGGTGCTCGCCCTTGAGCTGGTAGACGGCCACGTGCGGATGCAGGGCCTTGGTCACCGGGTGGGTCGGGGCGCCCTCCAGCATGGCGGCGATTTCCTTGCGCCACCACATCAGCTTGGTGCGGGCCACCATCGCATCTTCGATTTCATCGACGGTGTCATCGACTTCGCGGCAGAAAGCGTACAGCGCCGTGATCGCGCGCCGGCGTTCCGGCGGCAGGAACAGGAAGCTGTAGTAAAAGCTGGAGCCGCTGGCGGCGGCCTTCTGCTGGCAGTATTCGTCTGGAGACATGGATGGCGGCGGTGGGTGGCGTGGCGTACAAATGCCTTTGAGGGCCGTTTGGCGCCGGGACGGGCAAAATCCGGCAAAGGCGCTATGCTAGCCGAGTGCGCACAGGAGGGCAAATGCGGCGCGGCCCATCGTATTGCGGCGGTCATCGATGTCCATTAAGCTCAAGGCATCGAATGCATCGAATCGCCGCTGTAAAAAATGCGCGAAGCCTGTCAAAACAGGACGGCTCCTGCCGATATGGAAGCAACTGGACGGTCGCACGGACAAGAAAGAACGCACGCGGACGGCATGCTGCCTTGCAGCATGCCGCCGGATAACCTGGGAGGCTGGAGACGTCATGGACAGACTGGAAATCTTTCGCAACATCGCATCGCAGGCCGGACGCGGGGAGCTGGTGTTCCCGGCCAACGTCAGCGCGTCGATCAAGCTGCAGCAGGCATTGTCGGACCCCGACTGCCACCTGGAACAGGCCGCCAAGCTGGTGATGGCCGAGCCGCTGGTGTCGGCGCGCACCGTTGCCATCGCCAATTCGGCCGCCTACAACCGCTCCGGCGGCGAGATCAACAATGTGCGCGTCGCCGTCATGCGGCTGGGCTTTCGCACCCTCAATACCATCACCACCTCGGTCATCGTGCGCCAGCTGGGCCGCACTATCGGCAACCCGGCCATGCGCATCAAGGCCGCGCAGCTGTGGGAACACTGCGCCCACGTGGCGGCCACGGCCCACGTGCTGACCGCCAAGCTGACCAACGGCGACCCGGAAACGGCGATGTTTGCCGGCATCGTCCATGAGGTCGGCGGTTTTTACCTGCTCTCGCGCACCGATGAATTCCCCGATTTGCTGGCGGGCGGGGCCGAGGATTGGGCGGAGTATGGCGAGAAGATGATCGGCCGCGCCGTGCTCAAGAAGCTGGGGGTGCCGCAGCCGGTGACGGAGGCGATCGAATCCTTGTGGCATGGCGTGCGCGTGCTGCCGCCGGTCACCATCGGCGATGTCTTGCTGCTGGCCAAGGAGTTGTCGCCGGTGCCTTCGCCGTTCCAGCGTACGGTGGCAGAAGCCGGCATCGGCGGCGAGAGCCTTGTCGACGACTACATCGGCGACCAGTCGTTACGCGGTTTGCTGGACGATTCGGAAGAGCAGATCCGCTCGCTGACTACGGCCTTGCTGGTCTGATCAACAAGCTGCCGACGCTGCTGCGCCCGCCCGGCCGGAATGGCCCGGCGGGCGTTGTCACATGGTGAGGGCGCGCCAGCCTATTGCCAGCCAATCGGCCCGGCCCAGCTTGGGCCGGTGGCGAAATACATCGCCGTTGACTTGCCCGATGCGCTCCAGGATGCGCAACCCGCCCTGGACCACCAGCCGCAGCTCCCAGCCGATCCGTCCCGGCAGGCGTTTTGTCAAGGGCGCGCCCGAGAGCATCAGCGCGCGCGCGCGTTCCACCTCGAACTGCATCAGCGCCTGCCAGCGCGCATCTGCCCGGGCATCGGCGATGTCTTGCTCGCTCACGCCGAAGCGCGCCAGGTCTTCCAGCGGCAGGTAGATGCGCGATTTTTGCCAGTCGATGGCGACGTCTTGCCAGAAATTGATCAGTTGCAGGGCGGTGCAGATGGCATCGGAATCGCGCAGGTTCTGTTCGGTCGGGGCGCCGTACAGGTGCAGCATCAGGGCGCCGACCGGATTGGCCGAGCGGCGGCAATAGTCCAGTAGATCCTCATAGCGCGCATAGCGGGTGGTCACGACATCTTGCTTGAAGGCCGAGAGCAGGTCGCGCATGGGCTGCAGCGGCAACTGGTGTTGACCGATGGCCTGCTGCAGGCGCTGGAAGATGGGGGCCTCGCAATGCCCGGCGCCGGCGATCAGGTCGAGCTGTTCTTCGTAGGCTTGCAGCGCGGCCAGGCGCTGCGCGGGCTGGGCATCGCCCTCGTCGGCGATATCGTCGGCGCTGCGTGCGAAGCCATAGATGGCGCTCACCGCAGGCCGCAGGCGGGCCGGCAACAGCAGGGAGGCGACAGGGAAGTTTTCGTAGTGGTCGACAGCCATGAAGCCGCTTTTCTATTCGCGTTGCAAAATGTGGGGTCGACTATACGCCATGGCATGCAGCGGGCGGAGAGACCTCAGAACTTGTCCTGGAGCAGCGCTTCGATGGTGGCGATGCGGGTCTCGACGGTGTCGAGCAGCGACTTGGGCATGGTGCCACCGGCCGCCAATTGCGATGCCAGCGAACGCGCGATGCCCATGGCGCCCTGGGTGAACTGGCGGCCATCCTTGGACAGCACCGCGGCGGCGGTAAACAACGTCGAGAACAGGATCTGGTCGGCGGTATTGTTTTCGATGAATTTGTTGAGCAAGGCGTTGTGGCTTTGCTTCAAGGCGTCGAATTCTTCCTGGGTCGGCATGGTGGTTCCTGGGCGCTGGCCTGAACGGCCTCCGGGTGCCTGGATCGTTCAGGGCCGGGAGGCATGCAATATCAAGGGATCGTCTGGTGCGAGGAGGGGGACTCGAACCCCCACACCATTGCTGGCGTCAGGACCTAAACCTGGTGCGTCTACCAATTTCGCCATCCTCGCTGAAGGTGTCGGACATCGGCGCGATAGCAGTCTGGAAGCCGTGTTGCGGCAGGCCTGCCGCTACCGATGCGGGTAGCATTTTCGTAAAGCGCGCTATTGTACTGCAAGCCGTTGCGCATGTCTGTGTTTTTCGGAAACACCCGGTGCGCGCCGCGGGCAAGGGGCCGCACGCGCTTGCGCGCTGCTGCCGGGAGTTGCGTTTTGCCGGTGCGGGAGTACCATGCCGGGCCTGGCGTTGCGCCAGTGTTTATCTCACTTTTCGGACATTGCCATGACACGCTATCGCCATTACAAAGGCGGCATCTATGAATTCGTCGGCGAAGCCACGCTGGAGTCGGACCTGACGCCCATGGTGGTCTATCGCGCCGCCAACGGCAGCTTGTGGATACGGCCGCGCGAGGTCTTCCATGAGACGGTCGATGTCGACGGCAAGCAAGTGCCGCGCTTCGAGCGGCTGGCCGACTGATTCGCTGACAGCCGGTTGCGGCCGGCGCCGACGATACATTGGCACATTGTTGCCGCAGCCTTTTTCTTTCATCCATTCACAGCTGGCAGATATAGAGATCCATGATCATGAAACTCAACGTACATTCCCTGGCGGGTCTTTTGTTCTGTGTCGGCGCCGTCGTGGCAGGCAGCGCGGCGGCAGATGAGCTGGCGGACGTGAGCACGGCCTTCCGCTGGTTGGGCAGGAACGACCGCGTGGTGATCGAAGCCTATGACGATCCCAAGGTGACCGGCGTGACCTGTTACGTCTCCCGCGCGCGTACCGGCGGCGTCAAGGGGACGGTCGGCTTTGCCGAAGACAAGGCGGAAGCGTCGATCGCCTGCCGCCAGGTTGCGCCCGCGGTGCAATTCAACGGCAAGCTGCCGCTGCAGGAAGACGTGTTTACCGAACGCATGTCGATCCTGTTCAAGCGCCTGCATGTGGTGCGGGTGGTGGACGTCAAGCGCAATACCCTGGTCTACCTGACCTATTCGGACAAGCTGATCGACGGCAGCCCGATGAATGCGGTCACGGCCGTGCCGGTGGCGGCGTCGACGCCGATTCCGGTCAAGTAACATAAGCGTTGCGGTGGTCCGGCTCTGCTCGCCGGTGCTGCTTGCCCGGCGGAAATCAGCGTTGCAGGCGGCCGCTGCCAGGCGCGATGAAATTCTTGCAACTGCCAGCCTTGGCCTGCGTTTCAGGGCAGCGCCGGCATTTGGGATGGGCTTTGCGCGGCCGTGCGTCCAATTTTGGACTCCGCGCGGTTTTTGCGTATAAAATAGAGAGCTTTAGCGCGGTCGGGCAGGCCGCTTTTCGTCCGGGCACATCGATGCGGATGGGAAAGCGAATGCTCCGGCTTACGGAATTCTTAATTATTTGGACGATTTAAATGGCAACTGCAGTCGAAACCCTGAGCAAACTCGAACGTCGTATGACCCTGACTTTCCCGCTGGCCGATGTTCAGGCTGAAGTGGAAAAGCGCCTGAAGGTGCGTGCCCGCACTGCCAAGGCGCCAGGCTTCCGTCCAGGTAAAGTGCCGATGAAGATGGTTGCCGCACAGTTCGGCTACCAGGTCGAGACCGAAGTCCTCAACGACAAGGTCGGCCGCGCATTCAACGACGCCGCGGTCGAGAACAACCTGCGCGTGGCCGGTTTCCCGTCGATCGAACCCAAGACCAGCGAAGAAGCCGGCGAAGGCCAACTGGCTTTCAACGCCACCTTCGAAGTGTATCCGGAAGTGGCCATCGGCGACCTGTCCGGCGCCGAAGTCGAGAAGACCACCGCATCGGTGTCCGACGCTGAAATCGACAAGACCATCGACATCCTGCGCAAGCAGCGCGTGCACTACCACGTCAAGGGCGAGCAAGGCGCGCACGGCGACGGCGGCGCCGACCAGTCGGCACAGAATGGCGACCGCGTGACGGTCGACTTCGTCGGCAAGATCGACGGCGTCGAATTCCAGGGCGGCAAGGCTGACGATTTCCCGTTCGTGCTGGGCGAAGGCCGCATGCTGCCGGAATTCGAAGCCGCCACCCTCGGCCTGAAGGTCGGCGAGTCCAAGACCTTCCCGCTGCCGTTCCCCGAGGATTACCACGGCAAGGACGTAGCCGGCAAGACCGCCGAATTCACCATCACCCTGAAGAAGGTCGAATGGGCGCACATGCCTGAAGTCGACGCCGACTTCGCACAGTCGCTGGGCATCGAAGACGGCGACCTGGCCAAGATGCGCGAAGACATCAAGAAGAACCTGGAACGCGAAGTGACCGCGCGCACCAAGGCCAAGACCAAGGACAGCGTGATGGACGCGCTGATCAAGGCGAGCGACCTGGAAGTGCCCAAGGCGCTGGTCGAACAGGACGTCGAGCGCCTGTCGGAAATGGCCAAGCAGGACATGGCCCAGCGCGGCATGGACCCGAAGGTCATGCAACTGCCCAAGGAACTGTTCACCGCCCAGGCCGAGCGTCGCGTGCGCCTGGGCCTGATCCTGGCTGAAGTGGTTAAGCAGAACAAGCTGGAAGCCACCGAAGAGCAGGTCAAGGCGCAGATCGAAGACTTCGCGCAAAGCTACGAAGATCCGCAGCAAGTGCTGAAGTACTACTTCTCCGACCGCCGCCGCCTGGCCGAAGTCGAAGCTCTTGTTTTGGAAGAAAACGTCGTCAACTACGTTCTCGGCAAGGCCAAGGTTTCGGAAAAGCCGGTTTCGTTCGACGAACTGATGGGCAATCAGGCGCAAGCGTAATCCGGTTTTCTCGCGTAGTATCGGAAAACTTTTACGCTAAGGATGCACACATGACAGGTCTGATCAAGGAGTCTGCACTGGACACGCAAATGCTCGGCATGGTGCCGATGGTGATTGAACAGAGCGGCCGCGGCGAGCGCGCGTACGACATTTACTCGCGCCTGTTGAAGGAACGCATCATTTTCCTGGTCGGACCGGTCAATGACGCTTCGGCCAACCTGATCGTCGCCCAGTTGCTGTTCCTGGAAAGCGAAAATCCGGACAAGGACATTTCGCTGTACATCAACTCGCCGGGCGGTTCGGTTTCGGCCGGCATGGCGATCTTCGACACCATGCAGTTCATCAAGCCGCAAGTGTCGACGCTGTGCACCGGCCTGGCCGCATCCATGGGCGCGTTCCTGCTGGCCGCCGGCGCCAAGGGCAAGCGTTTCTCGTTGCCGAACTCCCGCATCATGATCCACCAACCCCTGGGCGGCGCCCAGGGGCAGGCGTCGGATATCGAGATCCAGGCGCGCGAGATCCTGTACCTGCGCGAGCGCCTGAACAATATCCTGGCTGAAAAGACCGGCCGCACGGTCGATCAGATCAGCAAGGATACCGATCGCGACAACTTCATGTCGGCCGATGCCGCCGTGGAATATGGCCTGATCGACAAGGTGCTGCACGAGCGCGCCTGAGTTTGCGCTGCAGCAGGCTGCGTAAAAATGCCCGGACGAATTGCCGTCCGGGCATTTTTCTTATGAATGTCGCAAAGAACGGCTTTTTTGGCTCTGTTTCCTTGATAAATCGGGCCGGAGATGACATATAAATGCCATGTGATGGATTGGGGATTGGGCCGAATGGTCGAAAATGACCAAGCCGTGACGAATCCGCATTTCGCAGGTATGATCAGGCCGTAACTTATCTCCTTTAGCTCTATGTCCGAGAAAAAATCTTCCAGCGGCGAAAAATTGCTTTATTGCTCTTTCTGCGGCAAAAGCCAGCACGAAGTCAAAAAGCTGATCGCCGGCCCTTCGGTATTCATCTGTGACGAATGCATCGATTTGTGCAACGACATCATCCGGGATGAAGCCGCCAGCGTGGAGTCTGTTCCAGGCGCCAAGTCGGATTTGCCTACCCCGCAGGAAATCTGCGACCTGCTGGATCAATATGTGATCGGCCAGTCGACCGCCAAGCGCATCCTGTCGGTGGCGGTGTACAACCACTACAAGCGCCTGAAGCACCTGGGCAAGAAGGACGATATCGAGCTGGCCAAGAGCAACATCCTGCTGGTCGGCCCCACCGGCTCCGGCAAGACGCTGCTGGCGCAGACGCTGGCGCGCATGCTCAACGTGCCTTTCGTGATCGCCGACGCCACCACGCTGACCGAAGCCGGCTATGTCGGCGAGGATGTCGAGAACATCATCCAGAAGCTGCTCCAGAACTGCAATTACGAAGTCGAGAAGGCGCAGCGGGGCATCGTCTACATCGATGAAATCGACAAGATCTCGCGCAAATCGGACAACCCGTCGATTACCCGCGACGTCTCGGGCGAGGGCGTGCAGCAGGCGCTGTTGAAGCTGATCGAAGGCACCATGGCATCGGTGCCGCCGCAGGGCGGCCGCAAGCATCCGAACCAGGATTTCGTCCAGATCGACACGACCAACATCATGTTCATCTGCGGCGGCGCCTTCGATGGCCTGGCCAAGATCATCTCCGACCGTTCGGAAAAGAGCGGCATCGGCTTCTCGGCCAGCGTCAAGAGCCAGTCCGAGAAGACCGCCTCCGAAGTGCTGCTCAACGCCGAACCGGAAGACCTGGTGAAGTTCGGCCTGATTCCGGAACTGGTCGGCCGCCTGCCTGTGATTGCGACCCTGAACGAGCTGGATGAGGCCGCGCTGATCGAGATCCTGATCGAACCGAAGAACGCCCTGGTCAAGCAATATGCCAAGCTGCTGCAGATGGAAGGCGCCGAACTGGAAATCCGTCCCGCCGCCATGAATGCGATCGCCAAGAAAGCGTTGGCCCGCAAGACCGGCGCGCGCGGTTTGCGCTCCATCCTTGAGCATGCCTTGCTGGACGTGATGTATGAGTTGCCCAGCCAGCAGAATGTGGCCAAGGTCGTGGTCGATGAAAACACCATCACCAACGGCGCCAAGCCGTTGATGATCTACCATGACCAACCGAAGGTTTCCGGCGCCTGAGGGGGCGCGGGATTCCCGGAAACAGTTTCAGCAGCAAGGGAGCGCCGCGGCATAGTGCGGCGCTCCACGCAGTAACAGGCCGCATCAAGTCCGGTATTCGCCAAACGCGGTAAAATAAACCGGCGCAATTCACTCTGGCTTCCATCGCAAAGCCACCCGAGGGCGACTTCGTGTGTGGCTTTTTTTATTTTGTTGCGATCATGACATCGGTCTTTCTGCACTGATTTTTTAACTCAGCCGGACTTGTGTTTTGGTCACTCGTGCCAACATCATTCACAGTATTCATTGATAAGGCCCGCCATGACGACTCCAATACTTACAGAACAATCGCAATTGCCGCTGTTGCCGTTACGGGATGTGGTTGTGTTCCCGCACATGGTGATTCCGCTCTTCGTTGGTCGCCCCAAGTCGATCAAAGCGCTGGAAGCGGCCATGGAGCAAGGCAAGAGCATCATGCTCGCGGCCCAGAAGGCCGCCGCCAAGGACGAGCCTTCCGCCGATGACATTTATGAAATCGGTTGCGTGGCCAATATCCTGCAGATGCTGAAGTTGCCGGATGGCACGGTCAAGGTGCTGGTCGAAGGCGCCCAGCGCGCGCGCATCCACCACATCAGCGAACTGGAAACGCATTTCGTGGCCGACCTGACCCCGGTCGAGTCCGAGCAGGGCGACGAAGCCGAGGTCGAGGCCATGCGCCGCACCATCGTGCAGCAGTTCGACCAGTACGTGAAACTGAACAAGAAGATCCCGCCCGAGATCCTGACCTCGCTGGCCGGCATCGACGATGCCGGCCGCCTGGCCGACACCATTGCCGCGCATCTGCCGTTGAAGCTGGAGCAGAAGCAGGTGATCCTGGAGATCTTCAACGTCGCCAAGCGCTACGAGCACCTGCTCGGCCAGCTGGAAGGCGAGCTTGACATCCTGCAGGTGGAAAAGCGCATCCGCGGCCGCGTCAAGCGCCAGATGGAAAAGTCGCAGCGCGAGTACTACCTGAACGAACAGGTCAAGGCCATCCAGAAGGAACTGGGCGAAGGCGAAGACGGCGCGGATCTGGAAGAGCTGGAAAAGAAGATCCTCGCGGCCAAGATGCCCAAGGAAGCGCTGGAAAAGGCCCAGGGCGAACTCAAGAAGCTCAAGCTGATGTCGCCGATGTCGGCCGAGGCGACCGTGGTGCGCAACTATATCGATACGCTGGTGGGCTTGCCCTGGAAGAAGAAGTCCAAGGTCAACAACGACCTCACCAACGCCGAGAAGGTGCTGGAAGGCGACCACTACGGCCTGGACAAGGTCAAGGAACGCATCCTCGAATATCTCGCCGTGCAGCAGCGCGTCGACAAGCTGAAGGCGCCGATCCTGTGCTTCGTCGGTCCTCCGGGCGTCGGCAAGACCTCGCTGGGCCAGTCGATCGCCCGCGCCACCAACCGCAAGTTCGTGCGCATGGCGCTGGGCGGCGTGCGCGACGAGGCCGAGATCCGCGGCCACCGCCGTACCTATATCGGCTCCATGCCGGGCAAGATCCTGCAAAGCCTGTCCAAGGTCGGCGTGCGCAACCCGCTGTTCCTGCTCGACGAAATCGACAAGCTGGGCATGGATTTCCGCGGCGACCCGTCGTCGGCCCTGCTCGAAGTGCTGGATCCGGAACAGAACCACACCTTCTCGGACCACTACATCGAAGTGGACTTCGACCTGTCGGACGTGATGTTCGTGGCCACCTCGAACTCCTTCAACATCCCGCCGGCGCTGCTGGACCGGATGGAAGTCATCCGCCTGTCGGGCTACACCGAGGACGAGAAGACCAGCATCGCGCAGCGTTACCTGCTGCCCAAGCAGATCAAGAACAACGGCTTGAAGGAAGGTGAAATCAGCGTCGCCGAATCGGCGATCCGCGACATCATTCGCTACTACACCCGCGAAGCCGGCGTGCGTTCGCTGGAACGCGAAGTGTCCAAGATCTGCCGCAAGGTGGTGAAGATGCTGCTGCTGAAAAAGCAGGAGAAGAAGGTCACCGTGACTTCGCGCAACCTGGACAAGTTCCTGGGCGTGCGCCGTTTCGATTTCGGCATCGCCGAAAAGGAAAACCAGATCGGCCAGGTGGTCGGGCTGGCATGGACCGAAGTGGGCGGCGACCTGCTGACGATCGAGGCGGTCAACATGCCCGGCAAGGGACAGATCATCCGCACCGGTACGCTGGGCGACGTGATGAAGGAATCGATCGAAGCGGCCCGCACCGTGGTGCGCAGCCGCGCCCGCAAGCTGGGCATCAAGAACGAAGTGTTCGAGAAGAGCGATATCCACATCCACGTGCCCGAAGGCGCGACGCCGAAGGACGGCCCGTCCGCGGGTATCGCCATGACGACCGCGCTGGTATCGATTTTCAGCGGCATCCCGGTGCGCGCCGATGTGGCGATGACGGGCGAAATCACCTTGCGCGGCGAAGTGCTGCCGATCGGCGGCCTGAAGGAAAAGCTGCTGGCGGCGCATCGCGGCGGGATCAAGACCGTACTGATCCCCGAGCAGAACGTGAAGGATCTCGCCGAGATCCCGGACAACGTCAAGAACAAGCTCGAGATCGTCCCGGTGCGCTGGATCGACAAAGTCCTGGAAATCGCGCTGGAGCGCCAGCCGGTTGCACTGCCGGAAGACGAGGCGATCGTCGAATCGGCCGTCGCCCCCAAGGACGGCGTTGTTGATCCGGTGGTCAAGCACTGAAAAGCGCTGCCTCGGAACAGGTAACGCGACAAGTTGGAAACGCCTCTTCGGAGGCGTTTTTTCTTTCTGAAGCCGCTACCGGCCTGGCTTCTTTCCGGAAAAAGGCCTGCCAGCCTGAAAATTGCCGCAAAAGACGGAAACCCGCTTGACACAAGGATTTGCGACTTGTTTAATAGCCGCTGCGGAATTTTTCCGCAAGGCAAGCGACGGTGAAAGGGCTCTGTCGTTGAGTCGCAAGCGCTGTCACTAATAATCAAACTTATTTGTACAAGGGGCGTAAGTGAATAAAGGCGAACTGATTGAACATATTGCCGGTGCCGCAGACATCTCCAAGGCCGCCGCCGGCCGCGCAGTCGATGCCTTCATCGGCGCGGTGAAGACCACGCTGAAGAAGAACGGCAGCGTGACCCTGGTTGGCTTCGGCACCTTCGCAGTCGGCAAGCGCGCAGCGCGTACCGGCCGCAACCCGCAGACCGGCGCAGCGATCAAGATCAAGGCAGCGAAAGTGCCCAAATTTAAAGCTGGCAAGGCGCTGAAAGATGCTATAAAATAACGGACTTCGCCGCTGGTGACAAAGCGGAAAACTGTTAAGGTATCGGGGTGCTTAGCTCAGTTGGTAGAGCGGAGCCCTTACAAGGCTTAGGTCGGGAGTTCGAGCCTCTCAGCACCCACCATCGGCATCGAGCAGTTGAACAAGTTTAGGAGCGGTAGTTCAGTTGGTTAGAATACCGGCCTGTCACGCCGGGGGTCGCGGGTTCGAGCCCCGTCCGCTCCGCCAGTTAAAAAGGGTCTGCTCATTGAGCAGGCCCTTTTTCTTTTTGCGCAGCAAAAAGTGGCGGTGCGGAGCAAGCCGCCTGCGCGGCTTGCGGCGGGGCGAGAAGGGAATCGCTTGCAAGCGATTCCGCGGCCTGCGCAAGTGTAGGAGAGCCCCGTCCGCTCCGCCAGATAAAAACGCCCGCGTAAGCGGTAATGCCGTTCAGTTAAGCGCTGAACGGCATTTTTGTTTGTGGAGGTTTGTGCAGTCCAGACTCCGTTCGCCCTGAGTAGCTGCGCAGCAGCGTATCGAAGGGCAGGCAAGACTGGTAGGTAGGGCCGACACGCTGGCTTCGATACGGCCCGAACGGGGCTGTGATGAGTGCTTCAGAATTGGCCTTAACTGAACGGCATTACCGTGTAAGCGGGCGTTTTTACGTTTATGCCTCGAGTTTACGCCTTGATTCGCGCAGCAAATCTTCCGATTCTTATTTCCGGTCGGTTGGGTATTCTTGCCTGATATCGATGGAGATGAAAAACCGCTCAGGTAATGAGCGGTTTTTTTTCGCCGTTTTTCCGTCCATCCCCCGGCTGCTTTGGCATCGGAGCGTTCTCCCGTGCGCTCCCGTGCGCTATTTCCGGGTATCCGAAGCAGGTGTCAATACTACATATGCAGTAGAGACAAACGGCTTGCGGTTTTGCAGAATGGCAAGCAGTGACTGCGCCCATCTCGCGCATGACAACAAGAATCAGAAAGAAGCACCATGAATTCGCAAATGAAGCCTGGTTTAAAGCGTCTGCTTGCCGGCACCCTTCTGGCCGTTGCCATGGCGTCGGCCCGGGGCGCGGATGACAGCGCCGTTCGTTTTGAAATCTCGCGCTTCGAGGTCGAGGGCAACACTTTGTTGCCGCAAGCCGAGGTGGATGCCGCAGTGAGCCGGTACGCCGGCAAGGAACGTGGTTTCGGCGATATCAAGGAGGCGCAGGAAGCGCTGGAAAAAGCCTATCGCGACAAAGGTTACAAGCTGGTCGTCATCGAACTGCCGGAGCAGGAGCTCAACGGTGGCGTGGTGACGTTGCGGGTCGAGGAAACCAAGGTCGGCCGCGTGACGGTCAGGGACAACCGGTATGTTGATGAAGCCAATATCCGCCGCAGCCTGCCTGCGCTGAAGGAAGGACAGCCGCCCGACCTGGACGCGGTCTCTGCCAACCTGAAGCAGAGCAACGAAAGCCAGGCCAGGAAGGTAACGATGCGCCTGCAAGGCGGCGAGGACAAGGATCGCGTCGACGTGGTGTTGGACGTGAAAGACGAGTCGCCCTGGAAAATCATGGGCAGCGCCGCCAATACCGGCAATGCCTCCACCGGCAGGACCCAGCTTGCCGTGGCCCTGCAAAACGCCAACTTGTTCGGCCGCGACCATCTCGCCACGTTGCAGTACATCACCTCGGCCGAGGAACCGGGGCGCGTCAAGGTCTATGGCGCCAGCTATCATATTCCGTTCTATGCGTTGGGCGACTCGCTGGACCTGTATGCCAGCTATTCCAACATCGATTCCGGCACCATCAATGCCGGCCTGTTCAACCTGGCAGTCAGCGGCAAGGGCTCGGCGTATGGCGCACGCTACAACCAGGCCCTGGTTCGGCGCAGCGATTTCAGCTCTACCTTGTCGTACGGCATCGACGTCAAGGCTTTCAAGAACAGCGTGCAGTTTGCCGGGGTAGAACTGGGCAACGACGTGACGGTGCATCCGGTGAGCATCGGTTATCAGGCCAATGCGCCGATCAGGATGGGCGAGGTGGCGGGACTGGTCACGCTGCTGCATAACATCCCCGGTGGTCCGAACGGCGACCGGCATGCCTTCATGCAGGCGCGCATGAATGCCAAAGCCGACTATTCGATCCTGCGCATGAGCGGCAGTATTACCCGTGCGCTGGCAAACGATTGGCAACTGCGCGCCATCGCCAACGGCCAGTACACCCGCGATGCGCTGGTCCCCGGCGAGCAATTCGGCGCCGGCGGGGCGGCGTCGGTGCGCGGTTTCCTCGAACGCGAATTCGCCAACGATTCCGGCCTGGCCGTCAACCTGGAGGCATACACGCCGAATCTGTGTCCACAGGTCGGCTGGAATTGCCGTCTGCTGGGTTTCTACGATACCGCTCATCTCAGCCGCAACAAGGCGCTGCCGGGCGAGCTGGACAGCATCACCATCGCCAGCGTCGGCGTTGGGGTGCGCTTCGTGCTGTCGGGCTATGCCAACCTGCAACTGGATTACGGCCATGTGATCAACGCCGGCATCACTCCTCGCGCCGATTCCAATCGCCTGCATGCGCGCCTGGCCCTGGCCTACTAATCGAGGAAAATCCGAAATGAAACAGCACACCCCATTCCACTTGCGACGCAATGCACTGGCCGTTACGATGGCAGCCGCCTTCGGTGCCGCGCAAGCCAATCCGGTGGCTCCGACGGTGGTCAATGGCGCCGCGACGTTCAGCCAGCAGGGCAATCAGTACACCATCACCAACACCCCCAACACCATCATCAACTGGAACAGTTTCTCGATTGCGGCCGGGGAAATCACCCGTTTCATCCAGCAAGGCGGCGACAGCCGGGTACTGAACCGGATTACCGGCCAGGATCCGAGCCAGATCCTCGGTTCCCTGCAATCGAACGGCAAGGTGTTCCTGATCAACCCGAACGGCGTGATCTTCGGCGTCGGTTCGCGCGTGGATGTCAACGGCCTGGTGGCTTCCAGCCTCAATATTTCCAATGCCGATTTTCTTGCCGGGAAAAATATTTTCAGCGGCAGCGACAGTGCCGGTAAGGTCAGCAACCAGGGCACGATTACCACGCCGTCCGGCGGACAGATTTTCCTGATCGGGCCATCGGTGGAAAACAGCGGCATCATTTCCTCACCCAATGGCGATGTGGTGCTGGCGGCCGGCAAGAGCGTGCAGCTATTCGATTCGGCCGATCCGAATGTGCAGGTCGTGGTGTCGGCGCCGTCGGACCAGGCGTTGAACCTGGGAAGCATTGTGGCGCAGGGCGGCCGCGTGGGCGTATACGGCGCGCTGATCAATCAGCGCGGCATCATCAACGCCAACAGCGCGGTGCGCGGCGAAAATGGCAAGATCGTACTCAAAGCCAGCGACACCACGATGGTGGAAGCCGGCAGCGTGACCAGCGCCACCGGCAGCAATCTCAATAGCGGCGGCGAGATCATGCTGCTGGGCACCAAGGTAGGCGTGACCGGCAATGCCGTGGTGGACGCCAGCGGCGAAAGCGGCGGCGGCAAGGTGCTGGTGGGCGGCGACTACCAGGGCAAGAATGCGACGGTGATGAATGCCGACGCCGTCTACGTCGGCCAGGACGCGACGATCCGCGCCGACGCTACGCAGAACGGCAATGGCGGCACCGTGGTGGTGTGGGGGCGGGATGCGACGCGCATGTACGGCACATTGACGGCGCGCGGCGGCGCGGCCGGCGGCAATGGCGGGCTGGTGGAAACGTCGGGAGGCTATCTCGATGTTGCCGGCGCGCGCGTCAACACCAGCGCGGCCGCAGGCAAGATCGGCAACTGGTTGCTGGATCCGTATGATATTGCCGTGGTATCCGGCCGCGGCGGCGCCCTGACCGATGTGGCGACCTTCGATACAGGCCCCGCAAGCGGCGTGACTTCGATCGGGGCCGACCTGATCTCGGAATCGATGAGCAATGTCGTGCTGCAAGCCAAGCACGACATCACCTTCAACAGCGCGATATTTAACAGCGCCAACGTTTCGCTGACTGCGCAGGCCGGCAACGACATTCAAGTCAATGCACCGATTGACATGTATGGAGGCATCACGCTCAGTGCCAACGATGCTGCCAGCGGCAGCGCCTCCGGCACAGGAGGGGTGACCGTGGCGAACTTGGGCGGTATTGATGCATTGAGCACTTACGGCAGTAATGCGACCTTGAAAGGCAGTTATGTCACCATTAATGGTGCTGTATCAATGTCCGGCGGCAATTTCGATGCGCATGCCACCGTGGCGGGAGGTGTCATTACGCTTGGCGCCAACGGCAATATCAGCAGTAGCGCCGGCAACAACTCATCGCTGTCCTTCACTGCCGACAACATCAATCTGAATGGTAGCGTCACAGGCAGCATCATCAATATCGATACCTACAGCACAAACACAGGTATCAACCTCGGCGCCAAAGTTGCCGGCCAGCTGAGCCTGACCAACGCCGAATTGAATCGACTGGATGCACCGATACTGAACATCGGCCAGAACACGAGCCACAGCGCCGCACTGACAGTAGCCAGTGCGATCGACTTGACCAATAGCGCGGCCGGATACCAACAGCTCAACCTGCGCGGCAATCTGATCACGGTATCCGATGCTCTCAAAACCCGGGGCCAATTGACATTGGACGGCATGAGCGGCTCGGTCAGTGGCCCCGGGCCGGTTACCGCCAATAGTTTGGTCGTCAACGCCGGTTCGGTCGCGCTGACCGGCAGCAATATGGCGGGCGGCATCAGCGGCAGCGCCACCACCGGCAACTTCGGCTTCACGGCTGCCAACGACTTGACGATCAATGGCAATATCAGCGGCGCAACCGGCATCTCGCTGACGGCGGGCGGCAACATCAACCAGAATAACAACACGACGCTGACAACGCCTTTATTGAGTGTGGCAGCGCCTGGCTCGGCCAACCTGAGCGGCACCGCCAATCGCATTGGCGCACTGACGGCGCCCGGCATCGGCTCGCTGACGGTGAACAATGCCGACAGCATTGCATTGAAGGCCATCACGCTGACCGGCATTGGCAGCGGCGGCGCCATCAACGTGACTACGCCTGGCAATATCGCGGTGGATGGCGTGGTAGACGCCAAGACGCAAAACATCAGCCTGTCAGCCAACAATATCAGCGGCGCCGGCACCCTGGCGGGGCAGGCCTTGACCCTGAATACCACCGGCGGCGTTGGCAGCGCCGCCAGTGCGCTGCTGACCAGGGTGGCTGAACTGACTGCTACCAATACCGCCGGCGCGAATTCGGTCGCGCCGATCAATATCGCCAACACCGGCAATAATACGAACGTGTTGATCGTGCATGACGTGCAGCAGGTCGATGCCGGAGGCGGCAATGGCGGCGCCATCAAGATCGCCAACACAGGCGGCATGACGACTGCCGGCACTGTCTCGACCGGCGCCGGAGCGATCACGCTGCAAGCCAATGGCCCGTTGGCGGTGAATGGCCAGGTGTTGTCGGACAGCGGCTCGATTGCGCTGATCTCCGGCCCCGGCTATAACCCGGACAATACGCTGACTATCGGCAATGCGGCGGTAGTCAAATCGACTAACGGCACGGTGGCCATGACGGCAACGGCGTACGTGCAAAACGGCGGTACTGTCACGGACAGGAATGGCCCGGTCACGGCGACGCTGATACCGAAGCCCACGCCGGAAACCCCATCTGAGGCCTGCGCCGCCGCGCCGAATTCGCCGCTATGCGGGGCACTCTCGTTGCCGACGGTCGCAGAGCTGGCCCGGCCGGCACAAGTGGCAATCAATGAGGTAGTCACCACCCTGAATGCCGTAAATGGCCAAAACAGCAACCGGGACGAAGGTTTTTCCAAGGCGGAGGAAGACGCAGGAGATGGCGCCTTGGAGGCAGCTGTAGAACAATATCGAAAACTGGCCAGGCCGCCGCGGCAATGAATTTTGAAAGACCGCAGGCCGCCACGCAGGGACGATGACATCAAAGCAGGGAGGACGATGAAGTTTGTAGGCCGAATCAAGAAGGAAATGACCGAAGGCATCGTGTGTGCGATTCTCGAAGATGCGCAGCAACTGGGGCAAGGCCTTGTTCGAAGAGGTGAGGGAGCAGGTGCGCTTGTTTGGCGAAAGCCAGCGTGGGATTTAGCCGGAATCAGGTTCCGGCGCTTGTCGTCCTTTGGTGTTGCTGTGCATTAACGCAGGCTGGCCTGCCGGCTTTGGGCGAAGAAATGCCGGGCGACCAAGCGGAGTTCATCCGGGGAACTGGCGCAACCCATCCAGGTCGTTGATGGTGATGCTGCCGTAATCCACTTTCAGCAAACCGGCCTTTTCCAGCACCTGCAACGCCTGGTTGGCGCGCTGGCGCGAGGTGCCGGAGAGATTGCCGACTTCCTCCTGGGAAATCTGCAGGTTCAGGCCGATGCCGGGATTGAGGTAAGGATTGAACAGCGCCGCCAGGCAACGCGCCACGCGCGCATCCGGTTCCAGCATGCGGTCGTATTCCACCAGCGAGATGAACAGCGCCAGGCGCTCATTCAATTGCGTGACCAGGAAGCGGTTGAAGGGAATGCTGTTGTCCAGCAGCCAGATGTAGGTGGCTTTGGGCATGTAGAGCAACTCGCTCTCGCGCAGCGCCACCACGTCATACTTGCGCGGTTCATCCTTGAGCAGGGAACCTTCGCCCAGCCAGCCGCCGTTGGCCATGCCGGCGAACGAGACCGTCTTGCCTTCCGGCGAGACGCTGCTCATTTTCAGCAAGCCCTCATGCACGCCGATCCAATGCGTCACCGGATCGCCCTTGCGGCATACGTAGCCGCCGGCGGCAATCTTGCGGCTCGATACCTCGGCCTCCACCCGGGCCAACTGAGCTTCTGTCAGTGCTTGCGCCCAGATGCTTTTTGCCAGCATGGTTCTGATCGGTGTCTCCATCATGATGCGTCGCAATATCGAAAGTTTGACAATTGTCGGTGAGATGACATCCGCTGGCAACAACTGACTCTACTATCATCCAAAAAAAGAGTATGTAAATACAGGACGGCTGGCACGCAAGACTTCACGACGGACGTAGTAAGACCGACGTAAGCAAGGCGGCACAGACTGATCCGACACCGGATATTTCCAGCATCCTGGCAATATCCTCCGAACCTACAAAAAGAAGGTGGGAAGATGGTGGAGACGAGACAAGAGACGGAAACGCCAACGTTTCCGCAGCTGCTGCTTGCGCACGCGCAGGCACGGCCGCAGCGCCCGGCCTTCCGCGAGAAGGACCTGGGCATCTGGCAAGCCACGAGCTGGCAGCAGGTGGCCGACGAAGTGCGCGCCTTCGCTTGCGGGCTGGCCGCGCTGGGTTTCAGGCGCGGCATGAGCCTGGCGATCATCGGCAACAATTGCCCGCGCCTGTATTGGGCGATGTCCGCCGCGCAGGTGCTGGGCGGCATGCCGGTGCCGCTGTACCAGGATGCGCCGGCCGCCGACATGGCCTATGTGCTGGCCGACGCCAATGTCGACTTCGTCATGGCCGAAGACCAGGAGCAGGTCGACAAGGTCTTCGAGATCAAGGAAAACCTGCCGCGCATCGCGCATATCATCTACGACGATGAGCGCGGCATGCGCAACTACCATCAGCCGGAACTGCTGTCGTTTGCCCGCGTCCAGGAACTGGGCCGCGCCTACGAGCGCGCGCATCCCGATTTCTTCATGGACCAGGTCAAGGCCGGCAACCCCGACGACGTCGCCATCATCCTCTATACCTCCGGCACCACCGGCAAGCCCAAGGGCGTTTGCCATTCGCACCGCGCGATGATCGCCACCGCGCGCACGCTGGTGGAGTTCGACCGCCTCGACGAAGACGATGACATCCTCTGCTACCTGCCGCTGGCCTGGATCGGCGACTTCCTGTACTCGTTCGCCCAGCAGCATGTGGCGGGCTTCTGCCTGAATTGCCCGGAGTCGCCCAATACCGTCATGAGCGACCTGCGCGAGATCGGCCCGACCTATTACTTCGCGCCGCCGCGCATCTATGAAAACATCCTGACCCAGGTAATGATCCGCATCGAGGACGCCGGCTGGATCAAGCGCACGATGTTCCACGGTTTCATGCGCGTGGCGCGCCGCGTCGGCATGCGCATCCTCGACAGGAAGCCCGGCGTATCGCTGGTCGACCGCCTGCAGTATGCGCTGGGCGACCTGCTGGTGTATGGCCCGCTGAAGAATGTGCTGGGCATGTCGCGCTTGCGCGTGGCCTATACCGGCGGCGAAGCCATCGGCCCCGACCTGTTCGACTTCTACCGTTCGCTGGGCATCAACCTGAAGCAGCTCTACGGCATGACCGAGACTTGCGTCACCATCTGCATGCAGCCTTCGGGCGACGTCAAGCTCGACAGCGTGGGCCGGCCGATGAAGGGCGTGGAGGTGCGCATCGATGACAACGGCGAAGTGCTGGTGCGCTCGCCCGGCCTGATGAAGGAATACTTCAAGCGCCCCGACGCTACCGCCGAAGCCATCGACGCCGAAGGTTATTTCCATACCGGCGACGCCGGTTTCTTCGACAGCGACGGCCACCTCAAGATCATCGACCGCGCCAAGGATGTCGGCAAGATGGCAAGCGGCAGCATGTTCGCGCCCAAGTACATCGAGAACAAGCTCAAGTTCTTCCCCTTCGTCAAGGAGGCCGTCACCTTCGGCAACGGACGCGACAAGTGCATGGCCTTCATCAACATCGACATGGACGCGGTGGGCAACTGGGCCGAGCGGCGCAACCTGCCGTACAGCGGCTATACCGACCTGGCCGCCAATCCCGCCGTCTACGAGCTGGTGCGCGAATGCGTGGAAAAGGTCAATGCCGACCTCGCCGCCGATCCGTTGCTGGCCGACTCGCAGGTGCACCGCTTCCTGATCCTGCACAAGGAGCTCGACCCCGACGACGAGGAACTGACCCGCACCCGCAAGGTGCGGCGCGGCTTCATCGCCGACAAGTACGCGGTGCTGATCGAGGCGTTGTATGACGGCCGTGCGTCGCAATACATCGAGACGCAGGTGAAGTTCGAGGACGGCCGGCAGGGCATGATTGCGGCCGACCTGAAGATCGCCGAGGCCAAGACCTTCGCGGCGCTGGGGCGCGCGGCCTGAACGGCGCGCCGACGCATGCATGCAGCCACACGAACCGGGCCTGTCGGTCCGGCCGAACCCAAGCGTATCCTGACCTATCGATGAATACGATCATGAAACGACACATGACTGCAGAAATTATCCCCTCCGGGCAACCGCCGGTATCGAGCCCGGATGCGCAAGACGCGGGCACGGCCGCCAGCGGCCGTCGGATCGGCGGCGTGATCCTCGACTTGCAGAACATTTCGCTGTCCTTCGGCGGCGTCAAGGCGCTGACCGATATCTCCTTCAATGTGCGCGAGCATGAGATCCGCGCCATCATCGGCCCCAACGGCGCCGGCAAGAGCTCGATGATCAACGTCATCAACGGCGTCTACCATCCGCAAAAGGGCAACATCGTCTACCGCGGCCAGCAGCGGCGCGGCATGCGCCCGAGCGCGATCGCGCGCCAGGGCATCGCGCGCACCTTCCAGAACATCGCGCTGTTCAAGGGCATGACCGTGCTCGACAACATCATGACCGGGCGCAATACCAAGATGCGTTCCGGCCTGCTGTCGAACGCGCTGTGGTGGGGCGCCGCCCGCAACGAGGAAATCGAACACCGGCGCAAGGTGGAGGAGGTGATCGATTTTCTCGAAATCCAGCATATCCGCAAGACTCCGGTGGGGCGCTTGCCCTACGGCCTGCAAAAGCGCGTGGAGCTGGCGCGCGCGCTGGCGGCCGAGCCCGGCATGCTGCTGCTGGACGAACCGATGGCCGGCATGAACGTGGAAGAAAAGCAGGACATGTGCCGCTTCATCCTCGACGTCAACGACCAGTTCGGCACCACCATCGTGCTGATCGAGCACGACATGGGCGTGGTGATGGACATCTCCGACCGCGTTGTGGTGCTGGACTACGGCAAGAAGATCGGCGACGGCACGCCCGACGAGGTGATGAACAATCCGGAAGTGATCAAGGCCTATCTCGGCACCTCGCACTGAGCGGGCCGGAAATAAAAACGCAAGGCGATCGGGAGACGACATGCAATTCTTTTTCGAAGTGGCGCTGAGCGGCCTGCTCTCCGGCCTCATGTATTCGCTGGTGGCGCTGGGCTTCGTGCTGATCTACAAGGCCTCCGGCGTGTTCAATTTCGCCCAGGGCGCGATGGTGTATTTCGCGGCGCTGGCGGTGGTGGGGCTGATGGACAAGGGCATGCCGATGTGGGCGGCGGTGATCGGCGCCTTCCTGGTGATGATCCTGGTGGGCCTGGCGACCGAACGCTTCGTGCTGCGCAAGCTGGTCAACCAGCCGCCGATCACGCTGTTCATGGCCACCATCGGCCTGACCTTCTTCCTTGAGGGGCTGGGACCCTTGTTGTTCGGCAACGAAGTGCGCCCGATCGACCTGGGCATCGTCGACGAGCCCATCATGTCGGTAATGGACAGCATCGGCATCGGCATTTCCAAGTTCGACCTGTTCGCCTCCGGCATGGTGGTGGTGCTGGTGGCCGCGCTGGCGCTGTTTTTCCAGAAGACCAAGGTCGGCCGCGCGCTGCGCGCGGTGGCCGACGACCACCAGGCGGCATTGTCGCTGGGCATCCCGCTGCAGCACATCTGGGCGGTGGTCTGGGGCGTGGCCGGTTTCGTCGCGCTGGTGGCCGGACTGCTCTGGGGCTCGCGCAACGGCGTGCAGTTCGCGCTCACCATGACGGCGTTGAAGGCGCTGCCGGTGCTGATCCTGGGCGGATTCACCTCGATCCCCGGCGCCATCGTCGGCGGCCTGATCATCGGCGCCTCCGAGAAGCTGGCCGAGATCTATATCCCGCCGGTCATGCAGGACGCCTTCGGCGGCAATTTCGGCGGCATCGAAGGCTGGTTTCCCTACGTGTTCGCGCTGCTGTTCCTGCTGGTGCGGCCGGAGGGATTGTTCGGCGAACGGCATATCGACCGGGTGTGAGAAAAAGGATGGATACGATACGGCGCCGTTCGCCCTGAGCAGGCCGCAGGCCGTATCGAAGGGCAGTTTCGGAGCGGGACGGAAACACATGTGCGCTGGCTTCGATACGCCGCCGATGGCGGCTACTCAGCCCGAACGGGAAGAGATGAAGCACAGTGGGCAAGGCATAGGAGAAAAACATGCTGTACCGTGAAGCAGGACAATTCAAGACAAGCTACATCGCCGACAGCCAGATCTTCCCGATCCGGCAGGATCGGATCGTATTTGCGCTGTTCATGGCGGTGGCCTTCGTCGCCGTGCCTTTTCTGGGCAGCGAGTACTGGTTTTCGGCGATCCTGATCCCGTTCCTGGTGTTCGCGCTGGCCGCGCTCGGGTTGAACGTCCTGACCGGCTATGCCGGCCAGTTGTCGCTCGGCTCGGCCGCCTTCATGGCGGTGGGCGCCTATGCCGCCTACAACTTCCAGTTGCGGGTGGAAGGCATTCCCATCCTGCTGACCTTCATCCTGGCCGGCGGCTGCGCGGCCTTGGTGGGCGTGCTGTTCGGCCTGCCTTCGCTGCGCATCAAAGGCTTTTACCTGGCGGTGGCGACGCTGGCGGCGCAGTTCTTCGTGGTGTGGGCGCTGACCAAGTTCGCCTGGTTCTCCAACAACAGCTCCTCGGGCGTGATCAGCGCGCCCAAGATCGACCTGTTCGGCATCGACATCAATACGCCGGTCAAGAAATACCTGTTCGTGCTGGCCATCGTGTGCGTCATGGCGCTGGTGGCCAAGAACCTGGTGCGCTCTTCCACCGGCCGCGCCTGGATGGCGGTGCGCGACATGGACGTGGCGGCCGAGGTGATCGGCATCCCGCTCATGCGCACCAAGCTGACCGCCTTCGCCGTCAGTTCCTTTTACTGCGGCGTGGCCGGCGCGCTTTATGCGTTCTGCTACCTGGGCTCGGTGGAGCCGGACGGCTTTTCGCTGGACCTGTCGTTCCGCATCCTGTTCATGATCATCATCGGCGGTGTCGGCAGCATTCTCGGTTCTTTCCTGGGGTCGGCCTTCATCCTGCTGCTGCCGATCTTCCTCGACAACGCCTTGCCGCCGCTGGCCGCCTTGCTGCACCTGCCGTTCACCAACGCCACCGTGTCGCATATCCAGCTGATGGTGTTCGGCGCGCTGATCATCTTCTTCCTGATTGTCGAGCCGCACGGGCTGGCGCGGTTGTGGCAGATCGCCAAGGAGAAATTGCGACTGTGGCCGTTCCCGCATTGACGGGCGGCGCAACAGGTTCATGAGTTGGAAGGGCCGGCTCACCGGCAACGCATAAGTCGGAAACGACAATACAAGAGGAGACGAGACCATGAAGAGCGTGAAACACCTGATGTTGGCCGCGGCAACTGCCGCCAGCCTGCTGTCGACGGCGCTGCCGGCCGCGGCGCAGACAGGCGAGCAGTTCATCGCCATTCCCAGCTACCGCGTGGGGCCCTACGGCACCAACGGCCAGTCCTACTACGGCGGCTATGTCGATTACCTCAATTACGTGAACATGAAGGACGGCGGCATCAACGGCGTCAAGCTGTCCTGGGAAGAATGCGAGACCGAGTACAACAACGCCAAGGGCGTGGAGTGCTACGAGCGCATGAAGAACAAGAACCCGGTGACCAAGGGCACCGCGATCAATCCGATGGCTACCGGCATTTCCTATGCCTTGATCGACAAGACCGCCGAAGACAAGGTGCCGCTCTTGATGATCGGCTACGGCCGCACCGATGCGGTGGACGGTTCGGTGTTCCCGTATGCCTTCCCGCTGGTGACTACTTACCAGATGCAGGTCTCGGCCATCGTCAAGTTCCTGGCCGGCAAGAACGGCGGTTCGCTGGCCGGCAAGAAGATCGTGTTCCTGTACCACGACTCGGCCTACGGCAAGGAGCCGATCGTGGCGCTGCAGGCCGAGTCCAGCATCGGCAAGTTCAAGCTGATCGAGATTCCGGTGGCGCATCCCGGCAACGAGCAGGGCGCGCAATGGCTGCGCATCCGCCAGGAGAATCCGGACTACGTGATCTTCTGGGGCTGGGGCGTGATGAACCAGACCGCGCTGAAGGCGGCGCAGAAGGTCGGCTACGCGCGCGACAAGATCATCGGTTCATGGTGGGCCGGTTCCGAGGAAGACACGATCCCCGCGGGTGATGCCGCCAAGGGCTACATGAGCGCGACCTGGAACGTGGCCGGCAAGAACGTGCCGGTGATCGCCGACATCGACAAGGTGCTCTACGGCGCCGGCCGCGGCAACATGCAGGACAAGAACAAGGTCGGCTCGATCCTCTACAACCGCGGCGTCTCTGCCGCCATCGCCACGGTGGAGGCGGTGCGCACCGCGCAGGAGAAGTTTGGCAAAGGCAAGGTCATGAGCGGCGAGCAGGTGCGCTGGGGCCTGGAAAACATGAACATCACCAATGCCCGCCTGCAGCAACTGGGCGCCACCGGCCTGCTGCCGGAGATCAAGACCTCGTGCGACAACCATGAAGGTTCCGGCAAGGTCAAGATCCAGCAGTGGGACGGCAGCAAGTGGGTGCTGGTGTCGGACTGGATCGAAGGCAACAAGAACCTGATCCACCCGCTGTTCAAGGCTTCCGCCGCCAAATACGCAAAAGAAAAAGGCATTACTCCTGCCTGCATGAAGTAGGTGCTTGCGCCGGCGGCCTTGCACGTCTCCCATCCGTCGCCGGCGCTTTTTTGAATTGCGGACGAACATATGAGTACTGCGCTCTCGATCAACAATATTGAAGTCATCTACGACCACGTGATCCTGGTCTTGAAAGGCGTCTCGCTGGACGTCCCGGACGGCAAGATCGTGGCGCTCTTGGGCGCCAACGGCGCCGGCAAGAGCACCACGCTCAAGGCCATCTCCAACCTGCTGCGCGCCGAGCGCGGCGACGTCACCAAGGGCAGCATCGAATTCCGAGGCGAGCGGGTCGACCGCATGACGCCCAACGACCTGGTCAAGCGCGGCGTGATCCAGGTGATGGAAGGGCGGCACTGCTTCGGCCACCTGACGGTGGAAGAGAACCTGCTGACCGGCGCCTACACGCGCGGCATCAGCAACGGCGAAGTGAAGCAGGAGCTGGAAAAGATCTACGACTATTTCCCGCGCCTGAAGGTCAGGCGCAAGTCGCAGTCGGGCTACACCTCGGGCGGCGAGCAGCAGATGACGGCGATCGGCCGCGCCATGATGGCCAAGCCGTCGATGATCCTGCTGGACGAACCGTCGATGGGCCTGGCGCCGCAGATCGTCGAAGAGATCTTCGAGATCGTCAAGGACCTCAACACCCGGGAGAAAGTCTCGTTCCTGCTGGCCGAGCAGAACACCATGGTGGCGCTGCGCTACGCCGATTTCGGCTACATCCTGGAAAACGGCCGGGTGGTGATGGAAGGCGCGGCCGGGGAGCTGTCGGATAACGAAGACGTCAAGGAGTTCTATCTCGGCGTGTCCTCGGGCGGGCGCAAGAATTTCCGCGACATGAAGTTCTATCGCCGCCGCAAGCGCTGGCTCGCTTGAGATCGGGAGGCGACATGGCAGACAGCAGGCAAGTCCTCGCGGAACTGGATGCGCTGGAACGGCGCGATCCGCAGCAGCGTGAAGAACAATTGCTGCGGCGCCTGCCGCAGTTGCTGGCGCGCGCGCAGGCGGCGCCGGGTTGGGCGCGCATCCTGCACGATATCGACGCGCAGGCGGTGCGCACGCGGGCCGACCTGGCGCAATTGCCGGTCACGCGCAAGTCCGACCTGAAGGAGCTGCAGGCGCGCGAGGCGCCGTTCGGCGGCCTCAACAGCACCCCGGTGCGGCAATTGCGGCGGCTGTTCGTCTCGCCCGGGCCGATCTACGATCCGGAAGGGCATTGCGCTGACTGGTGGCGTTTTTCCAGCCCGATGAAGGCGCTGGGGCTGGAAGCCGGCCATATCGTGCAGAACTGCTTTGCCTACCATTTCACGCCGGCCGCCTTCATGGTCGAAGGCGCCGCCGCCAAGCTGGGCTGCGCGGTGATCCCGGCGGGCATCGGCCAGACCGAGCTGCAGGTCAACGCGATGGCGGCCCTGAAACCGGATGCCTATGTCGGCACGCCGTCGTTCCTCAAGATCATCATCGAGAAGGCGCGCGAGATGCAGGCCGACATCAGCAGCGTGCAACGCGCGCTGGTCAGCGCCGAGGCCTTGCCGCCGTCGCTGCGGAGCTGGTTCCATGAACATGGCGTGCCGCATGTGCTGCAACTGTACGCCTCGGCCGATATCGGCAACATCGCCTACGAAACCATGAGCGACGGCGCGGTCAACCCCGGCATGGTGCTCGATGAGGAACTGATCCTGGAGATCGTGCGCCCCGGCACCGGCGACCCGGTCGCCGCCGGCGAGGTGGGCGAGGTGGTGGTGACCTCGTTCAACCCGGATTACCCGCTGCTGCGTTTCGGCACCGGCGACTTGTCGGCGGTGGTCGCCGGCGCATCGCCCTGCGGGCGCACCAATACCCGCATCAAGGGCTGGATGGGACGCGCCGACCAGACCACCAAGGTGCGCGGTATGTTCGTGCATCCTTCCCAGGTGGCCGACGTGCTGCGCCGCCATGGCGATGTGCTCAAGGCGCGGCTGGTAGTGAGCGGCGAGATGGCCAACGACATCATGACCCTGCATTGCGAAGTCGGCGATCCGCAAGACCCCGCCGTCGACGCGGCGGCCGTGGCCGGCAGCCTGCGCGAGCTGACCAAGCTGCGCGGCGAGGTGATGTTCGTGGCGCCGGGTAGCCTGCCTAACGATGGCAAGGTGATCGAGGACGCGCGCAAATACGAATGAGCGAAGCGCAACGAGATCGGCCGCCGTTATGTCTTGTGCGGCGGCCGGTTCCCGCATAGAATCTTTCTCGGGGTATTCACCCCAACGTCGCTCGGACGGTTCCGGGCGCTAACGTGAAAGTCCAACATGACGCAATCCGCAGATTCGCGCGAGCCTTCGCGCACGCCTGACGTTTCTTCTTCCGCTTCTCTTTCTTCACCTGTTCCCGACGCCAACGCCATCCCGGTCAGCTTCCCGCGCATCGACCGCCTGCCGCCCTACGTCTTCAACATCACCGCCGAACTGAAAATGGCCGCGCGCCGCCGCGGCGAGGACATCATCGACATGTCGATGGGCAATCCGGACGGCCCCACGCCGCCGCATATCGTGCAAAAGCTGGTGGAGGTGGCGCAGCGGCCCGATACGCACGGCTATTCCTCGTCCAAGGGCATTCCGCGGCTGCGCCGCGCGATCGCGCACTGGTACAAATCGCGCTATGCGGTGGACTTCGATCCGGACAGCGAGGCCATCGTCACCATCGGTTCCAAGGAAGGCCTGGCGCACCTGATGCTGGCCACGCTGGACAAGGGCGATACCGTGCTGGTGCCCAACCCCAGTTACCCGATCCACATCTACGGCGCGGTCATCGCCGGCGCCAGCATTCGCTCGGTGCGCATGAGCCCGGGCGTGGATTTCTTCGACGAGCTGGAACGCGCGGTGCGCGAAAGCTATCCCAAGCCCAAGATGATGATCTTGGGTTTCCCTTCGAACCCGACCGCGCAATGCGTCGAGCTGGAATTCTTCGAGCGCGTGGTAAAGCTGGCGCGCGAGCACAACATCCTGGTGGTGCATGACCTGGCCTACGCCGACATCACCTTCGACGGCTGGCAGGCGCCGTCCATCATGCAGGTTCCCGGCGCGCGCGACGTCGCGGTGGAATTCTTCACGCTGTCCAAGAGCTACAACATGGCCGGCTGGCGGATCGGCTTCATGGTCGGCAACCAGAAACTGGTGGCGGCGCTGGCGCGCATCAAGAGCTATCACGACTACGGCAGCTTCACGCCGGTGCAGGTGGCGGCGATCGCCGCGCTGGAAGGCGACCAGTCCTGCGTGGAGGAGATCCGCGCCAATTACGAAAAGCGCCGCAACGTGCTGGTCAAGGGCCTGCACGAAGCCGGCTGGATGGTCGACGTGCCCAAGGCCTCGATGTACATCTGGGCACGCATTCCCGAGCCTTACCGCGCTTTGGGTTCGCTCGAATTTGCCAAGATATTGCTGGAACAGGCCAAGGTCTGCGTGTCGCCGGGCATCGGTTTCGGCGAATACGGCGACGAGTATGTGCGCTTCGCCCTGATCGAGAACGAGTCGCGCATCCGCCAGGCGGTGCGCGGGATCAAGGCCATGTTCAAGGCAGCCAAGGGCAATTGACGCCGGTCTTTATGGCCTGGAACGGCGCGCAATGCAATTTGCGCGCCGTTTTCATTTTCCGGTCAGATCCAGGCCGTTCCATGCGCACCGATTGCGGTGCGCGCAGCACCCAATCGCGGGGAGCGTGGCGGATGGCGCTCATCGTTGGGCACGTTGTAAAAAGAGATACGGATTGTAATCCAGGCTGCAGTTCCCGGTGATCGATGCTATTGTCTGGCCATAATGCGCAGGGCATGCGGCGCATTGCCTATGTATCGTTTTTACTTGTCGTCATCACAACATCGCTCATCATGAGAAAAATAATCTTCGCCTCTCTGATCGCCATCGCAAGCGCGGCGTCCGTCTTGCCCGCCGTTGCGCAGGCCCAGGTTTCCGTCAGCATCAATATCGGCCCGCCGCCGCTGCGGGTCGAACCATTGCCGCCGCCGCGCCACGGCTACATCTGGGCGCCCGGCTATTGGGACTGGAACGGTCATGACCACGTCTGGCGCGAAGGCCGCTGGATGCGCGAGCGCTCCGGTTATTCCTACGCCCAGCCGGTCTGGCGCCAGGGCCCGAACGGGTGGGTGCTGGATCGGGGCGGCTGGCGCGGCAACCCGCATCGCCACGACGATGGCGAGCGCCGGCCCGGGCGCGGCAATGACCGCGACCATTGCCCGCCGGGACATGCCAAAAAGGGAGAGTGCTGATTACGCTCCGGTCGAGTAGGCCGGTAGCCAGAAAGAACGGCCGCGACGTGCAGTACGTCGCGGCCGTTTTTCATTGTCCTGCGGTTTCCGGGCGCAGCCGGCTCAGACCCTGTCCATCAGCGCCGATACCGCAAACGAGACGACGCCGGCGGTGATGCACCATACCGCGAGGCGGTATTGGGGAATGAATTTGGTCACGAAGGGCAGCAGGAAATACAACGCGACGGCAATCAGGATGCTGGTGATGAGTCTTTTCATTGGCATGGCGATGTTGGTTGGACGCTGGCCGCTATGATAGTGCGATTTCGCCCGTCGGTGGCGCTGGTGTACGTCGGTCGGCCTTGCCGCGCCTAGCGGGTTGGCTGTGTGGGCGCGGCCGGCGCCATGGGCGTTGCCGTCCCTGGCGGCAGGTTGCGGTCGGCCGCGTCGTCGGCCGGGCGTTGGCCGCCGTGGCGATTGAAGAACTCGACAATCACGCGCGACGCATCCAGGTTCTGCGACGCCTTGCCGCCATTGGACATGGGCGCGGTGCCGCCCGGCCAGTTGTGGCCGCCGCCCTTGATCTCATAGAGCACCACCGCCTGCGGATCGCTCTTGCTGTGGTAGGTGTATTGGCGTACCGAGGTGCCGTCGCCGGCGGTGTCGGGGATGTCGTTTATGTCAGGCCTGGGATCGGCGCCGTTGGCCTTGACCCAGGCGTCGATGGTCTTGGCGACCGACAGGCGCGGCACCTGGGTCGCTTCCTTGGGGCCGACCCCGCCCAGGAACGGGATGAAGGGATCGTCGCTGCCATGGATGTGCAGCACCGGCACGCCGGCTTTGACCGTCTCGGGCGGCACATCCAGGACCGCGCTGACCACCGCCACGCCCTTGAACAGCTCCGGCGCTTCGGCCGCCAGGCGGTAGGCCAGCATGCCGCCGTTGGACAGGCCCGCGACATACACCCGGCTGCGGTCGGCCAGGCCTTCGGACACCAGCTTGTCGATCAGTGCGCGGATGAACGCGACGTCATCGACCTTGTGCATTTGCGCGTAGCCGCAGCAACCGCCGGAATTCCAGGTGCGCGCATCGATGGTCAGGCCGGTGCCGTTGGGATAGGCCACCATGTAGCCGGCCGCTTCGGCGATTTCGGTCAGGCCGGTGTTGCGCGCCAGCAGGGAGCCGCTGGAGCCGCTGCCGTGCAGGGCGATGATCAGCGGTTGCGGCATGCCCCGGCCGCCGCGTTCGGAAAAATAGGCGCGCGCCAGGTTGCCCACGCGCATCGACTTGAGCGACAGGTCGACCGCTTGCGCCGCCGGGCTGATGAGGAAAAGGCACAGTCCGGACAGTAGCAACGCCCGGCAGAAGGCGAGAAGGGGGATTCGGATCGTCATGGGCAAGCGTTCAGGGCATGGCTATCACAAGGCGTTGACGCTATGTTAATCCGTCGATCCGAATGCACAAAGGGGATTTACACCCGCGTTGAATGGGGGGCGCCGCCGCCGTTCCCTGCCACAGCTGCCGCTGCTGCCGCAGACGGGCAGCGGCGCATGCTATAGAGGAAACGGCGCTGGCGCGGAGGCCGTCAGCCGCGGGCTGGGATGTTCAGGCCCCTGGCCACGGCCGGACGCGCCACGAAGGCTTCCAGCGCGCGCGCCACATGGGGGAAGTCCTTGAAACCGACCAGTTCGCCCGCTTCATAGAAGCCGACCAGGTTGCGAATCCACGGGAAGGTGGCGATATCGGCGATGCTGTATTCGTCGCCGGCCAGCCACTTGTTCTCGGCCAGGCGCTTGTCCATCACGCCCAGCAGGCGTTTGGATTCGTTGACGTAGCGCTCGCGCGGGCGCTTGTCTTCGTATTCCTTGCCGGCGAAACGGTGGAAGAAGCCGAGCTGGCCGAACATCGGGCCGACGCCGCCCATCTGGAACATCACCCACTGGATCACCTGGTAGCGCGCGGCCGGATCGACCGGGATGAACTTGCCGGTCTTCTCGGCCAGGTACAGCAGGATGGCGCCCGACTCGAACAGCGGCAGCGGCTGGCCGCCGGGGCCGTTGGGGTCGATGATGGCGGGGATCTTGTTGTTCGGGTTCAGCGACAGGAATTCCGGCGACATCTGGTCGTTGGTGTCGAAGCTGACCAGGTGCGGCTCGTAGGGCAGGCCGGTTTCTTCCAGCATGATCGATACCTTCACGCCGTTGGGCGTGGGCAGCGAATACAGCTGGATACGGTCGGGGTGCCGGGCCGGCCATTTGTCGTTGATGGCGAAGTTCGACAATGCGTTCATGTATGCGTCCTATGCGGCAGTGAATCGGGGATCGAATTCCTGCGCGAACTTCTCGAAAGCGTCGACCGCAACCGGGCGGCAGAAGAAATACCCTTGGTAGGCATGGCATCCGGCAGCGGCCAGGAAGCTGCGCTGGGCATCGGTTTCCACCCCTTCGGCGATGACCCCCAGGCCCAGGCTCTGTGCCAGGTTGACGATGGTCTTGGCGATCGATGCATCGTTGGGGTCGATCAAGACGTCGCGCACGAAAGACTGGTCGATTTTAAGCTGATTCAGCGGCAGCCGCTTGAGGTAGGACAACGAGGAGTAGCCGATGCCGAAATCGTCCAGCGAGAATTCCACGCCGTAGGCTTTCAACGCGAACATCTTCTGGATGATGTCTTCGACGTTGTCCACCAGCAGGCTTTCGGTCAGCTCCAGCTTCAGGCGCCGCGGGTTGGCGCCGGTGCGCTCGATCGCATCGAGCACCGCCTGCACGAAATCCGGTTCGCGGAATTGCTGCGCGCTGACGTTGACGGCAATGGTCAGGTGTTCGGTATGCCGGTTCCGCGCCCAGGCGGACAACTGCTTGCAGGCGGTTTCCAGCACCCAGTTGCCCAGCGACAGGATCAGGCCGGTTTCCTCGGCCAGGGGGATGAAGTCGCCCGGCGACACCATGCCGCGCTGCGGATGCTGCCAGCGCACCAGCACTTCGGCGCCTGTCACGCCGCCGCCTGCGACCACCTGCGCCTGGTAGTGCAGCAGCAACTGGTCGCCTTCGATGGCCTTGCGCAGGCCGGTCTCCAGGGCGGCGCGCTCCAGCACCACGGTCTGCATCGCCGGGTCGAAGAAGCGCAGGGCATTGCGCCCGGTTCCCTTGGCTTTGTACATGGCCAGGTCGGCCTGCTTCATCAGCTCGTCCACCGAGGCCTGGCGGCCGCGGAAGATGGTGGCGCCGACGCTGGCGGTGGTCCGGTATTCGACTTCGTCGAGCTGGTAGGTGTTGCCCAGGGTGGCCAGGATCTTCTCGCCGATCGCCTTGGTCTGGTTGGCCGCTTCCTGCGGGTGTTCGTTCAGGCCTTCCAGCACCACCACGAATTCGTCGCCGCCCACGCGCGCCACGGTATCGTTTTCACGCACGCTGGCCAGCAGGCGTTGCGATACCTGCTTGAGCAGCAGGTCGCCTTTCTCATGGCCGATGGTGTCATTGAGCGTCTTGAAATGATCGAGGTCGATGAATAGCAACGCCGAGCAGGTCTTGCCGCGCGCGGACAGCGCGATGGCCTGTTTCAGGCGTTCCAGCAGCAAGGCGCGGTTGGGCAGGCGCGTCAGGGCATCGAAGGAGGCCAGTTCGCGGATGCGTTCCTCGGCCAGCTTGCGGTCGCTGATGTCGTGGTGGGTGCTGACGTAATGGGTGACGTGGCCGTCCTTGTTCTTGACGGCGGAGATGGTCAGCCATTCGGGATAAACCTCGCCATTCTTGCGGCGGTCCCAGATCTCGCCCTGCCATTTGCCGAAACGGCGGATGCTTTCGCGCATCTCCTGGAAGAAGGCGGGGCCGTGGCGGTCCGAGCGCAGCAGGTTGGGGTGCTTGCCGACGATCTCTTCGGCGCTGTAGCCGGTGATCTCGGTGAAGGCCTTGTTCACGCGCAGGATCTTGCTGTTGGCGTCGGTGATCAGCATGCCTTCGCGCGAATCGAAGGCCACCGCCGAGATGCGCAGCTCGGCCTCGATCTGCTTGCGGTCGGTGATGTCGCGGCTGCTGGTGCGAAAACCGGTGAAAGTGCCGTGCGGGTCGGTAATCGGCGCCGACGACAGCGACAGCCAGAATACCGAGCCATCCTTGCGCACGCAGCGAAATTCGACGTCTTCGCGCTTTTGGCCGTCCATGCACCTGGACAACTCGGCGCGGATGCGCTGTTCGTCTTCCGGATGCACGATGGTGCCGACGAAGTCCCGCATCGCCAGGCACTCCTCGACCGTGTAGCCGGTATAGTCGCGCACCGCATGGTTGACCCAGCGCGGGCGGCCGTCCAGGCCCCACCAGACCTCCCAGTTGACGGTGCAGTCGGCGATGGCGCGGAACTGCTCCTCGCTGGCGCGCAGCTCGGCGGTCATCTGCTGCGCCAGGCGCACCGCGCGCACGCGGGAAGACATCATCAGCCAGGCCAGCAGCGACAGCGTGATGCTCATGCCGATGCCGGTGGCGGCGATCAGGTGTTCGGCGTTGCGGCCGAACTGGACGGTGAAGCTGTCGAGCGCGCTCATGCTCAGCGTCCAGTTGTGGTTCGCCACCACCAGATATTCGGTGGCGGTGATGCGCGGCGGCCGCGCCTGCTGCTGCGGATCCTCATTGCGCGAACGGTAAAGCAAGGCCTGCGGCTCGGCCTCGACCCCGTCGTACAGCGAAAAGGCGATGCCGCGGGAGCTTTCGCCATACAGGCTGGCGATCACGTCGTTCATGCGAAATACCGCATGCACCCAGCCCAGCAGGTTGGCGCGGCGCTCGGCGATGGTGCCTTGCGGCTTGCCGCGTTCGTACAGCGGCAAATACATCAGGAAGGAGGGTTCGGTCTTGTTGCCGTTTTCCAGGTCCAGCTCGATCTTGCCGGAGATGGCCGCCATGCCGGAGTCGCGCGCTTTTTCCATGGCCGCGCGACGGATCGGATCCGACCAGTGGTCGAAGCCGAAGGGAATGCGGTTGCGGCCGATGTAAGGTTCGCGCAGGGTCAGGGGCGCGTAAGCGTCGCGGTCGCCGGACGGGCGGATCGCGTAGCCGTCCAAGCCTTGCTTGCGCATGCGTTCCAGGTGGGCTTCCAGGCGCCCGGCAGGTATCCATTCCTCGATCGAGATGGCCTGGATGCCGGAGAAATTGGCGTCCAGGTTCAGCGAGCTGACGTAATCGCGCAAGCTGTTGCGGTCGATGGCGCCGGTGGCGGAGATCAGCCCTTGCACACCATGCAGCATCTGCTCGTAGGACGCCATGCGCTGTTCGATGCGGCTGACCGTCTCGCGCAGCGCCGAAGCAAACTGCGTATGGAGCTCCTTGTTGGACGCCTGGCGCTCATGGTCCCAGGCGACCCAGGTCACGGCCAGCCCGGTGAGCAGGATCAGCAGCGGGAGCGCGGTCTTGCGGAGCCAGTTCACGGCTTGGCCTGGCCGACCATCGAAGCAGCCAGTTCCGGGTTGAAATATTTTTCGAAGATGCGCAGCACGGTGCCGTCGGCCAGCATGCCGTTGACCAGGGCGCGCCACTTTTCCTGCTCGGCCGGCGGCAGCGCCTTCCTGGACATGATCAGCCCATGCGGTACCGACGGGTCGCTCAAGCCGATGATGGAGGTGACATCGCGGATGCGTTTTTCCTGCACCGCCGGATAGTCGAAGGGCTCCATGATCATGCCCTGGATGCGGTCGAGCAGCAGGGCTTCATATAAGGGTTCGAGGCCGCCGGCCTGGCTCACGCGGTTGGCGGCGGCAAGCTTGTCGACCAGGCGGTTGGCATTGTCGCTGTAGCGGAAGCTGCGGATGACGCCGAGCTGGAAACGCTCGTTGCGCGCGAAGTCTTCCAGCCGCGCGATGCCGGAATCCTTGCGCACCAGCAGGTAATACTTGTTGCTGAAGTACCAGGCGAAGGCGGCGAACTGCTCGCGCTCGCGGCTGGCGATGCCCGACAGGCTGAAGTCCAGCGCGCCCGACTCGATCAATTGCCAGATGCGCGCGCGCGACATCAGGCTGACGTTGATCTGGCAGCCGCTGCGGCGGATCAGTTCATCGGCGAAATCCTTGTCGATGCCGGTATCGGTAGCCGACGAGTACAGCAAGCCGTGGTCGTGCAGCGCCAGCGTCAACGGGCGGGCGCAATCGGGGCCGGCAGGGGCGGCAGAAGCGGGTCTGGCGAACGGGAGCAGGGCAATCAGCAGGGCGGCTGCGCAGCCGGAAGAACGTACCGCGCGATTGCGAAAGATATGACTGAAAATACCCGCCCCCTATTTGTACTCCGCCATTGGGCATCCGGATGCCGGAGCGAAGGGGCGGCATGTGCCGCCTGCCTTCGTCCATTCGCCAGTGCCTCTCCCGATCGGCCGCGCAGGCGCAACCGTATGCTGATGCGCCGACTCCGACCCAGGTGCAAGAACCTGTTTGTGCGTGCACAAACAGGCCCTGTAAAGTGAGTCGATTTATTGAAAAAATTCTAGCTCGACGCCGAGCGATGTTACCCGAGCACAATGCAATCCGCAACACAATGCATCGACCTTTGCAATCGTCATGGATGAGCTTGCACAGGGCATGTGCGGCAAGTGCGGCAAGTGCGGAGAGCCTGCGTGTGCAGGCAAGCGGAGGGAAAATGGCGGGGCCCGAAGCGGGCTGCGAAAAATGCGAGTGATGGGAGTGATGGGAGTAGCGCCGCAGGGAGCGCTGCTCCGCGGCGCCAACGGCAGGGCGCGGCGGCGGCCGACGGCCGGCCGCCGATGGCACGATCAGATGAACATGCCGCCCGATACTTCGATGCGCTGGGCGTTGATCCAGCCGTTTTCCGGGCGCAGCAGCGAGACCACGGCGGCGCCGATGTCATCCGGCCGGCCGGCGCGGCCCAGCGCGGTCTGGCTGGCGACGAAGGCGTTGAGCTCGGCATTGTCGCGCACGCGGCCGCCGCCGAAATCGGTTTCGACGGCGCCCGGCGCCACCGTGTTGACCACAATGCCGCGCGCGCCGAACTCCTTGGCCATGTAGCGCGTCATCACTTCCACGCCGCCCTTCATCGCGGCATAGGCCGCATAGCCGGGCAGGGAGAAGCGCGCCAGGCCGCTGGAGGTGTTGATGATGCGGCCGCCATCGGCAATCAGCGGCAGCAGTGCCTGGGTCAGGAAGAAGGTTCCCTTCAGGTGCACGTTGTACAGATCGTCGAAGACCGTTTCGCTGGTCTCGGCGATGCTGGCGTGCATGCCCATGCCGCCGTTGTTGACCAGGTAGGTGAGGCGTTCGGCGTTCCAGGTCTGCTTGAGCGCGGCGCGCACGGCATCGGCGAAGCCGGGGAAGCTGCGGCTGTCGGCCAGATCCAGTTGCAGGGCCACGGCCTTGGCGCCGGCGGCCTGGATGTCTTCCACGGTCTGTTCGGCGGCGGCGCGGTTGCCGACATAGGTGATGATCACGCCGACGCCGTCGCGCGCCAGGTGCAGGGCGGTATTCTTGCCCAGGCCGCGGCTGCCGCCGGTGACCAGGGCGATGCGGGGGGATGTGTTGTCTGCTTGGGTCATGCTGGGCTCCTGTCGATGAGATGGGATAGGGATGGGTCTGACTACGGAGCTCAGTATATTGAGAAGATTTTTGTTAATAAATTTCTTATTTAATATTAGACTTTTCAATATTGAATAATAATCGGAGCGCTCCTTGAACCAGCTCGACACCCTCCAGATCTTCCAGCGCGTGGCCGAACTGGCCAGCTTCAGCGGCGCTGCGCGCCAGCTTGGCCTGCCCAATGCCACGGTTTCGCTGGCGGTGCAGCAGCTGGAGCAGATGCTGGGCACGCGATTGCTTCAGCGCACCACCCGGCGCGTACAGATGACCGGCGACGGCGAAGCCTTTTACCGGCGCAGCAAGGAATTGCTGGACGATTTCGAGTCGCTGCGGGCGATGTTCCGGGGCGGCGGCAAGTCGCTGACCGGCAAGCTGCGGGTGGACATGTCCAGCGCCATGGCGCGCGAAGTGGTGTTGCCGGAACTGCCGGCCTTTCTGGAGCAACATCCGCAGCTGGAGATCGAGCTTTCCGCCAGCGACCGCCGCGTCGACCTGGTCGGCGAGGGATTCGATTGCGTGCTGCGCACCGGGACGCTGGACGACTCGTCGCTGGTGGCGCGCCCCATCGGGCATCTGGTGCAGATCAACTGCGCCAGTCCGGCGTATCTGGAACGGTATGGCGTGCCGCGCACACTGGAGGATCTGGCGCACCATAAGCTGGTGCATTACCGCCAGGTGCTGGGCGGCCGCTCCCCAGGCTGGGAGTGGTTCGATGGCCGCCAGACCCACTATGTGCCGATGGCCGGCAGCCTCACCGTCAACAGCACCGAAACTTATGACGCCGCCTGCCAGGCAGGCCTGGGCATGATCCAGCTGCCGCTCGTGGGGCCGACCAAGCGCCGTTTGCTGGCGCAGGGCGCGTTGGTGGAAGTGCTGCCGCAGTATCGCCCGGCGCCGATGCCGGTATCGCTGCTCTACGCCAGCCGCCGCCATGTGCCGGCGCGCGTGGCCGGCTTCATGGACTGGTTGCACGCCTTGATCCTGCCGCTGACGCAAGAAGGGCGGGCATAGTCCCCGGGTTCAGGCCTGCGCGGTGCGCCCGATCGGATCGATGGTGACGGTGCCGCGCCCGATTTCGATCACGCGGCCGCCAACCTGGATCGTGCCGTTTTCCGATACGGAAAGATGCAGGCGAGAAGGGCGATCGACCGCCACGCCCTGGTCGATCGCGTAGCGCGCCGGCAGCGCATGGCCGGTCGCCAGCAGCCAGCCGCCGAGGTTGGCGCAGGCCGAGCCGGTGCCGGGGTCTTCGGCCACGCCGCCGCCTTGCTTGGTGAAGAAATAGCGCGCCAGCACATTGCCCGGTTCCTTGTCATCGAAGGCGAAGACATACGCCGTCTTGCGGCCCAGGCTGCTTTGCGGCCAGCGTTCCAGCGCGCCGCTGTCGGGCTGGGCGCGGCGCACGGCCGCCGGGGACTTGAGCGGGATCAGGAACTGGTCGGCGCCGGTATCGACCCAGATGGGGTCGCCCGCGAGGTCTTCGGCCGACAAGCCGACCAGGGCCGCGACTTCGGCCGGCGGCAACTGCGAGGGCGCGGTCTTGGGGGCGCCGGCGCTGGGCGCGGTGAAGGTCCAGACATCGCCCGCGGCGTTCACCGGCACCACGCCGGCCTTGAATTCCAGGGTCAGCTGATCGCCGGTCTTGAACAGTTCGCGCACCACATGCGCCGTTCCCAGCGTGGGATGGCCGGCGAACGGCATCTCGTAGCCGGTGGTGAAGATGCGCACGCGCGCATCGGCTACCGCCGAGGGCAGGATGAAGGTGGTTTCCGACAGGTTGAACTGCAAGGCCAGCGCCTGCATGGTGGCGTCGTCGATGCCGCGCGCGTCTTCGAACACGCACAGGGGATTGCCGCCGAAGGTGGATTCGGCGAACACGTTGAGCAGGCGGTAGGCGTAGGTGGCAGGCATGGTGCTCTCGCAGTGATGGAGGAGCGGCCGATTCTATCGGCCGCCCATGTCGCGTGACAGATACAGTTCACTCATCCACGGCGATACAGTTGCGGCCGAGCTGCTTGGCTTTGTACAGGCGCTGGTCGACGGTTTCCATGAACTCGATGCGCTGGTCCTGGCCGGAAGGGATGATGGTGGATACGCCAAGGCTGATCGTGACCACTTCCGCCACTTGCGAAGTCTCATGCGGGATCGCCTCGTCCAGCACCAGTTTGCGGCAGCGTTGCGCCACCTGCAGCGCCGCCTTGGCATCGGCCTCCGGCAGGATCAGCACGAACTCCTCGCCGCCATATCGGGCGAAGAAGTCGCGTGCCCGGGTGGCTGCCTTGGACAGTACAGCGGCCACTTTCTTCAGGCATTCGTCACCGCGGATGTGGCCGTAATGGTCGTTGTACTGCTTGAAGTAGTCGATGTCGAGCATGATCAGCGACAGCGGCGAGCGATTGTTGAGCGCATTGGTCCATTCCACTTCCAGCGCCGAGTCGAACATGCGGCGGTTGGCCACGTTGGTGAGGCCATCGCGATAAGACAGCGCCTCCAGTTCCTTTTGCAGCTCGACCAGATGGGCCTCGGTCTTCTTGCGTTCGGTGATGTCGAACATGAAGCCGATCAGGGAATTCGGGCTGCCGTCCGGGTTGCGCACCACATGCACCACGTCGCGGATCCAGATGTGCTCGCCGTCGCGCGTGAGGGCGCGGTAGTCGGCCTCGTGGTCGATGCCGGACTTCGATTGCGAGATGCAGAAATTGACTACCGCTTCGCGGTCTTCCGCATGGATGCGCATGGCCCAGTCCTCGGCGCTGACCCAGCTCTCCGGCGTCCAGCCCAGCAGTTCCTCGATCTGCGGGCCGATGTAGGCGAATTTCATCGTGCTCCAGTCGATTTTCCACGGAATCGCCTTGGTCGATTCGAGCAGCGTCTTGTAGACGGTGCTGTCGGGTTCCATCTGGTCTTCGGTCCGTTCGCTCATGTTGTTATGTGAGGTAAGTGGCTCAAGAATTGTTGGCACATGGAAATTCACGCGTATTGCTTGCTGCATGGAGCAGTATCAGCATGCATCAACCATTCCATGTGAAGCCGCATGCGCGCATTGGCGGCGGACAAGCATGCACAAGCATACCGCGTATGGATGAGCATCGGATGAAATCCAGGGGAGGCAAGCCGCCGCGCCCAATGATCCGGCGGAAACGGTGGGGTATCATTTTTCCTTATGGCCCTATCCCCAATCGGTATTTCCATGTCCGGGCAACACGGGGATAGACTTCAGTCACAGCAGTTTTCGAGACGGGGATTGTTGTGATGACCGCTACCACGGTCGAAGTGTCTGGCAGTGATGCGCCGTACCCGGCGCGGTAATGACAGGCGCTATCTGAATCAAAATTTTGGAGACAAGCAATGGAAATCCGTTCGGCAGCTGAGCCTGTCGGAACGACGGCGCCAACCGTAGAAGGCGTTCGCGATTCCGATCTGGCTGCGACCCAAGTGAGCGCTCACTCGCCGGTCCCCGGTAATACCGAGGAAACCGCCGGCAACCCCGCGACAGGCGGCTTGCATACCGCCGTTGCACATGCATCTGCAAACCGCATGGGCGGTTCTCCCGACATTGTCCCGCTGGCGCCCGTCAGCCTGGACGACAAATACACCGCCACCGCAGGCTCGATTTACCTGTCTGGCATCCAGGCCCTGGTGCGCCTGCCGATGCTGCAGCAAATCCGCGACCAACAGCTCGGCCTGCATACGGCCGGCTTCATCTCGGGCTACCGCGGCTCGCCGCTGGGCGGCCTGGACGAGGCGCTGTGGAAGGCGCAGCCTTATCTGGCGGCGCACCGCGTCAAGTTCCAGCCCGGCGTCAACGAAGACATGGCCGCCACCGCCGTCTGGGGCACCCAGCAGGTCAAGCTGATCGGCCCGTCCGAATACGACGGCGTGTTCGCCATGTGGTACGGCAAGGGCCCCGGCGTGGACCGCTGCGGCGATGTGCTCAAGCACATGAACCATGCCGGCACCTCCGCCCACGGCGGCGTGCTGCTGGTGGCCGGCGACGACCACGGCGCCTATTCCTCGACATTGCCGCACCAGTCCGACCACATCTTCTCGGCATCGATGATCCCGATGCTCTATCCCTGCAACGTGCAGGAATACCTCGACCTCGGCCTGCACGGCTGGGCCATGTCGCGCTATTCCGGCTGCGTGGTGGGCTTCAAGGCGCTGGCCGACACGGTCGAGTCGAGCGCTTCGGTGGACGCCAATCCGTTCCGCATCGATATCCAATATCCGGCCGACTTCGTCATGCCCGAAGGCGGCTTGAACGCTCGCCTGTCGACCGACACGCTGGGCGTGCAGGCGCGCAAGCAGGAAGCGCTGATGCAGGACTACAAGATCTACGCGGCGCTGGCCTACGCCCGCGCCAACAAGCTCAACCGCGTGATGATCGACAGTCCCAGGGCGCGGCTGGGCATCATCGCCTCCGGCAAGTCCTACCTCGATGTGCTGGAGGCGTTGTCCGAACTGGGCATCGACGAAGCCTTCGCGGCCGAGATCGGCCTGCGCCTGTTCAAGGTTTCCATGCCCTGGCCGCTGGAGCCGGAAGGCGTGCGCGAATTCGCGCAGGGCCTGGACGAGATCCTGGTGGTAGAAGAAAAGCGCCAGATGGTCGAATACCAGTTGAAGGAGCAGCTCTACAACTGGCGCGACGACGTGCGCCCGCGCGTGATCGGCAAGTTCGACGAGAAGGGCGAATGGGTGGCGCCGCGCGGCGAGTGGCTGCTGACTTCCAAGGCCGACTTCTCGGTGGCGCAGATCGCCCGCGTGATCGCCGCGCGCATCGCGCGTTTCCACACCAGTGACCTCATCAAGGCGCGCCTGGCGTTCCTCGACGCCAAGGACGCGGTGCTGTCCAAGGCGGTCAACACGCCGCCGCGCCCGGCTTATTACTGCTCGGGGTGCCCGCATAACACCTCGACCAAGGTGCCGGAAGGCAGCTTCGCGCTGGCCGGCATCGGCTGCCACGTGATGGCCACCGCCATCTATCCTGAATTCAACAAGCTGACCACCCACATGGGCGGCGAGGGCGCGCCCTGGATCGGCCAGGCGCCGTTCTCGCAGGTGCCGCACGTGTTCGCCAACCTGGGCGACGGCACCTATTTCCACTCCGGCTACCTGGCCATCCGCGCCGCCGTGGCGGCCAAGGTCAACATGACCTACAAGATCCTCTACAACGACGCCGTGGCGATGACCGGCGGCCAGCCGGTGGACGGCACGGTGTCGGTGCCGATGATCGCGCAGCAGATGGCGGCCGAAGGCGTGCAGCGCATTGCGCTGGTGTCGGAAGACATCGCGCGCTACACCGACCGCTCCAACCTGCCGCCGGCGGTCACCGTGCACGACCGCAAGGACATGGATGCCGTGCAGCGCGAACTGCGCGAGCTGCCGGGCGTGACGGTGATCATCTACGACCAGACCTGCGCCGCCGAGAAGCGTCGCCGCCGCAAGAAGGGCGAATTCCCCGACCCCAACCAGCGCCTGTTCATCAACGAGGCGGTGTGCGAAGGCTGCGGCGATTGCGGCGTGCAGTCCAACTGCACCTCGATCCTGCCGCTGGAAACCGAATTCGGCCGCAAGCGCGCCATCGACCAGTCGTCCTGCAACAAGGATTACTCGTGCGTGAAGGGTTTCTGCCCCAGCTTCGTCACCGTCACCGGCGGCAAGCTGAAGAAGTCGAAGGCGGGCATCATCAGGAAGGGCGAGGCCGACGATTTCGGCGCGCTGCCGCAGCCGGCGCTGCCGTCCTGCGACACGCCGTTCAATATCCTCATCAACGGCATCGGCGGCACCGGCGTGATCACCATCGGCGCCTTGATGGGCATGGCCGCGCACCTGGAAGGCCGTGGCGCTTCAGTGCTGGACATGACCGGCATGTCGCAGAAGAACGGTTCGGTAACGTCGCACGTGCGCATCGCCGCCACGCGCGAGGCCATCCGCGCCCAACGCATCGCCACCGGCGAGGCCGACCTGATCCTCGGCTGCGACATGCTGACCGCCGGCTCCTTCGACGCCATCTCCAAGATGCGCCCGGGCCGCACGCGCGCCGTGGTCAACGTGCACCAGCAGCCGCCGGGGCAGTTCGCCAAGAATCCGGACTGGCAATTCCCGTTCGAGGAAGTCAAGGCGCTGATCGTGGAATCGGTGGACGGCCAGGCCGACTTCATCGACGCCACCCGCCTGGCCACCGCGCTGATGGGCGATTCGATCGCCACCAACCTGTTCATGCTGGGCTACGCCTGGCAGCGCGGCGAATTGCCGCTGACCGAGGCATCGCTGCTGCGCGCCATCGAGATGAACGGCGTGGCGGTGGACGCCAACAAGACCGCCTTCCTGTGGGGCCGCCGCGCCGCGGTGGATCTGGCCAAGGTGGAAAAGATCGCCGTGCCGGCCCAGCCGGTGGTGCTGCGCATGCCCGAGACGCTGGACAAGCTGGTCAAGCGCCGCATCGCTTTCCTGACCGATTACCAGAACGCCGCCTATGCCGCGCAGTTCGCCGAAGTGGTGGAAGCGGTGCGCGCCGCCGAAGCGCCGCTGGGCGGCGACAAGCTGGCGCTGGCGGTGGCGCGCAACCTGTCCAGGCTGATGGCCTACAAGGACGAGTACGAAGTGGCGCGCCTGTACACCGACGGCAAGTTCATGCAGCAACTGGAGCAACAGTTCGAGGGCGACTTTGCCTTGAGCTTCAATCTGGCGCCGCCGATCTTCGCGAAGAAGGATGCGCAGGGCCGCCTGCTCAAGGCCAGCTACGGCAGCTGGATGTTCAAGGCCTTCAAGCTGCTGGCCAGGATGAAGGGGCTGCGCGGCACGGCGCTGGACATCTTCGGCCGCACCGAAGAGCGGCGCATGGAGCGGCAACTGATCGTCGATTACCGCGAGATGGTGCTGGGCCTGCTGTCGCGGCTGGACGCCTCCAACCATGCCCTTGCCATCGAACTGGCGCAGTTGCCGGACCAGGTGCGCGGCTATGGACATGTCAAGGACAAGGCGGTAGCGGCGATGCGGGAGCGTCGGGCGAGTTTGCTTGCCGCGTTCGGCAAGGTTGGCACCGGCAGTCCTGCATTGGATGCGGCCGCTTGAAGCAACTGGATAAAGCCGCTGGATCCTGACATTCGTCAGGATGACGGAGCGTAGTTTGTACGCCGTCATCCCGGCCAGGCCGGGATCCGGTGGCGTTGCCGTTTCCGGTAAGACAATGCCCTCAATGTCGCGCCAGCGACAACCCCATTTCCCAAATTCCATTAATCTAGACCGATATCAAGACCAAAACAGGAGACAAGCATGGACTTCGAACTCAACGAGGATCAACTGGCTTTCCAGCAAAGCGCGCGTGACTTCGCCGCCGGCGAGATGGCGCCGTTTGCCGCCAAGTGGGACGAGGAAGCGCATTTCCCGCTGGACGTGATCGCCAAGGCCGGCGAGCTGGGTTTCTGCGGCCTGTACACGCCGGAAGAGGTCGGCGGCCTGGGCCTGACGCGGCTGGATGCCACCGTGGTGTTCGAGGAACTGGCGCGCGCCTGTCCGTCCACCGCCGCTTATCTGACCATCCACAACATGGTGAGCTGGATGATCGCCTCCTGGGGCACCGCCGCCATCAAGGCTGAATGGTGCGAAAAGCTGGCGGCCGGCCGCAAGATCGGCTCCTACTGCCTGACCGAACCCGGTTCGGGTTCCGACGCGGCCTCGCTCAAGACCACCGCCAGGCTGGTGGACGGCCACTATGTGCTCAACGGTTCCAAGGCCTTCATCTCCGGCGCCGGCTCGACCGACGTGCTGGTGGTGATGGCGCGTACCGGCGGCGAGGGCGCCAAGGGTGTTTCAGCCATCGTGGTGCCGGGCAATGCTCCCGGCATCGGCTACGGCAAGAAGGAAACCAAGATGGGCTGGAACAGCCAGCCGACCCGCACCATCAGCTTCGACAACGTCAAGGTGCCGGCCGACCACCTGCTGGGCAACGAGGGCGAGGGTTTCGTGTTCGCCATGAAGGGCCTGGACGGCGGGCGCATCAATATCGCCACCTGTTCGGTCGGCGCGGCGCAGGCCGCGCTTGATGCCGCGCACGCCTACATGAAGGAGCGCAAGCAATTCGGCCGCCCCATCGCCGACTTCCAGGCGCTGCAGTTCAAGCTGGCCGACATGCAGACCGAACTGGTCGCGGCGCGCCAGATGGTGCGTCTGGCGGCGGTCAAGCTGGACAACAAGGCGCCCGGCGCCACCACTTATTGCGCGATGGCCAAGCGCCTGGCCACCGACCTGGGCTTTCGCATCTGCAACGAGGCGCTGCAAATCCACGGCGGCTACGGCTACATCCGCGAATACCCGCTGGAACGCTATTTCCGCGACGTGCGCGTGCACCAGATCCTGGAAGGCACCAACGAGATCATGCGCGTGATCGTCTCGCGCCATCTGCTCAATAGCGACAACCTGGACGACATCCGATAAGCGATTCCCCGAAAGGCATTCATGCGTACCTATACCAATCTCAAGCTGGAAAAGACCGGCCACACCGCGGTCCTGACATTGTCCAACCCGCCGGCCAACACCTGGACCCGCGATGCGCTGGCCAGCCTGACGCAACTGGTCAACGACCTCAACGCCGACCGCAACATCTACACGCTGGTGGTGACCGGCGAGGGCGAGAAGTTCTTTTCCGCCGGCGCCGACCTGAAGCTGTTCGCCGACGGCGACCGCGCCATGGCGCGCGAGATGGCGCGCCGTTTCGGCGAGGCGTTTGAGACGCTGTCCAATTTCCGCGGCGTCTCGATCGCTGCCATCAACGGCTACGCCATGGGCGGCGGGCTGGAGTGCGCCCTGGCCTGCGACATCCGCATCGCCGAGGAACAGGCGCAGATGGCCTTGCCGGAGGCGGCCGTGGGCCTGTTGCCCTGCGCCGGCGGCACGCAGAATTTGCCGTGGCTGGTGGGCGAGGGCTGGGCCAAGCGCATGATCCTGTGCGGCGAGCGCGTCAATGCCGAGACCGCCTTGCGCATCGGCCTGGTGGAGGAGGTGGTGGCCAGGGGCCAGGCCCGTGCGCGGGCGCTGGAACTGGCGCTGCAGGCCGAGAAGCAAAGCCCGTCATCGGTGGCGGCCAGCAAGAAGCTGATCCAGGGCGCGCGCCACAATCCGCTGGGCACCATCTTGCAGACCGAGCGCGAACTGTTCATCGACCTGTTCGATACGCAGGACCAGAAGGAGGGCGTCAATGCCTTCCTGGAAAAACGCAGCCCGGTGTGGAAGAACGGCTGACGATGCCGATTTGATTCCGATGTCGCGAGTCATCCATCGCCGGCCTTGCGCCGGCGATTTTCTTTAGGGCGGCACGTCCTGACAGCCGCTCTCCCAGTCGCCCTCTGTTTCGGTATCATGCTGGCTTTAGCTTTAGCCTTCGCTCGCCTGCTGCCATGACCATCGCCTACAAGACCGACGTCGCCCTCACCGTCGAGCAGTTCATCGACGTTCTTTCGCGCACCTCGCTGGGCCCGCGCCGTCCGCTGGACGACCTCGCATGCATGCAGGGCATGGTCGAGAACGCCAACCTGCTCGCCACCGCCTGGGACGGCGAACTGCTGGTCGGCGTGGCGCGCTGCGTGACCGATTTCACCTATGCCTGCTACATGTCGGAACTGGCGGTCGATGAAAACTACCAGCGCCGCGGCATCGGCAAGGAACTGATCCGCCATGCCCGCAGCCGGCTCGGCCCGCGCTGCCGCCTGCGCTTGCTGGCCGCGCCCGATGCGGCCGACTACTACGGGCATATCGGCTTCGCCCACAGTCCGCGCTGCTGGGAGCTGACGCCGGGCAATGAACTCAAGTGAATTTTTGGACACCGACAAGACCATGATTGAAATCCAGCCGTTTTCTTCCGAACATTCCGCCGGCGTCGTCGACGTCATCCTGCCGATCCAGCAACAGGAGTTCGGCATTCCCATCACGCTGGAAGGCCAGCCCGACCTGAACGACATCTCCGGTTTCTACCAGAAGGGCAACGGCAATTTCTGGGTGGCGCTGGATGGCGAAAAAGTCGTGGGCACGGTCTCGCTGCTGGATATCGGCAACGGCCAGGTAGCGCTGCGCAAGATGTTCGTCGCCGCCAGCCATCGCGGCAAGGAGCATGGCGCCGCCAAGCGCTTGCTGGACGGCGCGATCGGCTGGGCCAGGGAGAAGGGGGTGACACAGATCTACCTGGGCACCACCGCCAAGTTCCTGGCGGCGCACCGTTTCTATGAGAAGAACGGTTTCGCGCTGGTCGAGAAAACCGCGCTGCCGCCCGCGTTTCCGGTGATGGCGGTGGACACGCGCTTCTATGTGCTGGATTGCGGCTGACCGAGAGGCTTACAGCTGGCGCCCGCTTTTCACGCCGAAATAGAACCATTCATTGCCGGACAGCGCCTTGGGGTTGGGGAAGACGATGTAGCCGTCATCCGGCGCCGTCACTGCCGCGCCGCCGTGGCGATGGCCGATGGTCTGTCCCTTGGTCACGCGGTCGAAGCTGGCCCATTCGCGGGTGAAGGCATCGTCCGGATGCTCCATGTCGATCACGTCGACCAGGCGGATGATCTCGATGTTTTCCCGAGGCGGCTCCAGCGGCACATCGATCATATCCAACAGCGCCAGCGTTTGCCGGATCGCCTGGTAGGCCACTTCCGGTGCGCGCGGATCGTCATGCTGCCCGCATTCCAGCGTGATGCCATAGGCGCCCTGGGTGCGGGCGAATTCGGTGGTGCCTACGCCATAGTTGCGGTCCAGCAGGTCCGGCGCGCTCACTTTGCCTTCCTGGCGGCGGCGTTCCACGCCGCGCGCATAGGTAGCCATCCATCCTTCCACGATGCGTGTCGTTCCCAGGTGGGCGGCCATGCGCTGTTCCGCCTGGGCATGGGCGAAGGGCTCGATGTCGCCATCGTTGTCTTCCGGCCCCAGCATGGCGAAAGGCACGCCGGCGGTATGGAACGAGTGCAGGTCGAGCAGCACATCATGTTCGGCGATCCACGGGCACAGCAGGTTGGATATCCGGTCTTCGAAATTGGCGGGAGCGGGATTGATCCGCATGTTGCGGTTGAGATTGCGTTCGCCCTGGCGCTGCTGGTTGCGGTAGGCGAGGGGATTGGTGACCGGCACCAAGGTCAGCAGGCCGCGCGCGATGGCGAGGTCGCCGCTGTCCAGTTCTCGCAGCAGCCGTTCGATGGCGCGCGTGCCGCAAGTTTCATTGCCGTGTACCGCGCCCAGCACCAGCAGGTGCGGGCCGGGTTCAAGCGCGGCGAATTGGTGGCGTTGCAAGGTGCTGGGGATGCTGCTGGAAATCATGAGGGAATCTGTCGTTCTGGTAATAGATGAAAGATACTCCGGTTCGCGCCGGCGCGCATCTTTCATCCATCGGCCTGCTTTAATCGATGCGCTCCCAGCCGGGCGTCGCACAAGAGGCAACCGCATCATGCGGATGCAGGCTTTCGTGATGGCTGACGGTGACCGAGCAGGCGCCGAAATTTTGCTCCAATGCCCGCCGCAGGCGACGCGCGGCATCTTCCACGTACATCAGGTTGGCGCCGTTGAGCAGGGCGAACGCCTGCTCGTCGGCGCGCTTGACGGCGGTCTGCACCGGCGTGGCCAAGGCCGTTTCGGCGCAGTCGATCAGTGCCGAGACCGGCAGGGCTGCGGCATCGGGGGAAAGCCGGATGCGCACCTCGGCTTCGCTGCGCTGGCTGTGCGGCGTGGCCAGGCTGGCCCTGGCGGAAATCCAGTCGAGCGCGTCGCCGCGCGCGACCAGTGCGGTATCGTCGAAGTCTGCCGCAAAGGCATCGCGCACCGCCTGGCGCGACAGGGCGGCCGAACAGGGGCAGGTGGAGGAATACTGGATGCGCACCGCAAGTTCCACCTGCGTGGCGTGGCCGCGCTGCACCGCCTGCACGCTGGCCGGATAACTTTGCCAGCCTGCCAGCTCGGGCGTGCGCAGCGCCGGCCGTTGTTGCAGCAAGTCGAACGCCAGCCCGAGGCGGGCCGCGCGCGATCCGCAGTCGGCGTGGCTTTCGATCATGCCGAGCAGCAGCCGCCGCAGCGCGCGCGGCGACAATTCCCCATGCCGGGCGAACTCGCCCAATAAACGGTACAGGCGCGACATGTGGATGCCTTTGGCGAGCGGATCGGGCAAGTCCACGGCAAGCTCGGCCGTGGCCGCCAGCGGTGCGCCTGATCCGCTTTCCCGGCCGCCCGGCGGCAACGGGATGGCGATGCCGCGCATGCCGACCCAATCCAGCGCCAGAGCGATGGCTGAACTTTCGTGGCGGGCCACATCGGGCAGCGCGGAGGCCACGCTCAACCCCATAGCGGGAACGGATCGGCCATGCGCGCCCAGCCCAGCGGGCCTTGCGCCATTTCGGCATCGTCCAGCAGGCAGGCATCGAGCCTGGCGCGCAGCATGGCCTGGTCCAGCGCCATGCCGATGAGCACCAGTTCCTGGCGCGCATCGCCGACGTTTTCGTCCCATTGCGCCATGATGAAGTCGACCGACTCCTGGTCTTGCGGCCATTGCTCGCGCGCCACGGCGGCCCACCATTTGCCCGCCAGCCCGTGCCGGCATACGCCGCCCGCCTGCGACCAGGAACCGGCCTGCGCCGGCCGGCTGGCCAGCCAGAAGAAGCCCTTGGAACGCACCACGCCCGGCCATTCGGTATTGATCAGGTCGAAGAAGCGCTGCGGGTGGAAGGGGCGACGCGCGCGGTAGGCGAAGCTGGAGATGCCGTACTGTTCGGATTCGGGAACATGTTCGCCGCGCAGCTCCTGCAGCCAGCCCGGCGCCTGCTGTGCCTGTTCGAAGTCGAACAGGCCGGTATCCAGGACCTGCTCTAGCGCCACGCTGCCGAAGATCGCGGTCTCGATGCGGGCGCGCGGATTGAGGCCGCGCAGGATGGCGGTGAGCCGTTCCCGCTCCTGCGGCGACACCAGGTCCAGCTTGTTGAGCACCAGCACGTCGCAGAACTCGATCTGTTCGATGAGCAGGTCGACCACGGTGCGGGTGTCTTCCTCTCCCAGCGATTGGCCGCGTTCTTCCAGGCTGTCTTGCGAACTGTAGTCCTTGAGGAAATTGTAGGCATCGACGACGGTGACCATGGTGTCCAGCCGCGCCACATCGGACAGGCTGGCGCCATCCTCGCCGGTGAAGGCGAACGTCTCGGCCACCGGCAGCGGTTCGGAAATGCCGGTGGATTCGATCACCAGCTGGTCGAAACGCCGTTCGCGCGCCAGCTTGCGCACTTCCAGCAGCAAATCCTCGCGCAGCGTGCAGCAGATGCAGCCATTGCTCATTTCCACCAGCTTTTCATCGGTGCGCGACAACTCGGCGCCGCCGTTCCTGACTAGGGCGGCATCGATATTGATTTCCGACATGTCGTTGACGATGACGGCCACGCGACGGCCTTCGCGGTTATTGAGGATGTGGTTGAGCAGGGTGGTTTTGCCGGCGCCGAGAAAGCCCGAGAGCACGGTCACGGGAAGCCTGCCGTCGGCAGGTCGCAAGGTGGTGGTTGGCATGGGAATAGGGGTGTGGGCGTCAAAAGGGAACGGTCAAAAGGGAACGATGGGAATCGACTGGGTTAAATGCAACTGAGTTGCGTAATATCCCATAAATGCAACAAAGTTGCAAATTTCGCCTGCGATGGGCTCCCCTGAGAAAAAAGCCGCTTCGTGCTAGCATTGCGCCTCGCAATCAGGAGGCTTTTTGATGTCCAATCTCTTTCCTTACAAGGGAAATTCCGTCATTCCACAGGTCCAAAAAATGGACAATGGAAAATTCATGGCCTGCTTCGTGATCCACGAAGGCAAGGACAGCAGCGGCAAGCTGCGCTACCAACGCAAGTCGCCGACCAACGAGTTCGATTCCGAAGATGAGGCCATTGCCTACATCCTGGATTTCTCGGGCGACTGGATCGACCAGAACCCCCTCTAAGCCAATGCCGTCGGCAACGCGCCAGGCAACGGGCCATACGGAAGAGCCGCATATTGCGGTAATGCCGTTCAGTTAAGCGCTGAACGGCATTTTTGTTTGTGATTGCGAAGTCCAGACTCCGTTCGCCCTGAGTAGCTGCGCAGCAGCGTATCGAAGGGCAGGCAAGACCGGGAATGCTGGCACGCTGGCGCGCTGGCTTCGATACGGCCCTGGCGGGCCTACTCAGCCCGAACGGGATAGGGGGGATGAGTGCTTCAGAATCAGCCTTCACTGAACGGCATTGCGCATATTGCGGCTCTTTTTCATTGCGATCCCATCCGGTGAGCCGTTGGGCCGGTTTTCACCCGGTACCGCCCGGTTCGTGCGACAAATTGCCGCATTCGCAGCGCATGGCGCGCGGCCTACAATGAGTCGCTTATTCTTGCCACTTCCATGCATCCCGTGATGTCTCATCGGGGACACGATTTCCTGCCATGACCACCCATACCTACCAGCCGGTCGCCGGCGTGGCCGACCAGCGCAAGAGCGCATCGGCACTGGCGGCCTTGCTGCTGCGCCTGCATTTCTACATCGGCCTGTTCGTCGGCCCGTTCATCCTGGTGGCCGCCGTCACCGGCACGCTGTTCGTGGTGACGCCGCAGATCGAGGCGCGCTGGTATGCCGACCAGCTGTTGAACCGCTCGCAAGGCGTCGCGCAGCCGCTGGCGGCGCAGGTGACCGCGGCACAGAGCTATATCGGCGAAGGGCCGCGCCTGTTTGCGGTGCGCCCGGGCAAGGAGCCGGGCTGGAATACGCGCGTGATGTTCAGCCAGGAGGGACTGGGCGACTCTGAAAGCCGCGCGGTCTTCATCGATCCCGTGAGCCTGGCGGTCAAGGGCGACCTGATCGTCTATGGCACCAGCGGCACGCTGCCTTTTCGCACCGCGCTGGATTACCTGCACCGCAACCTGATGCTGGGCAGCCTGGGCCGCAATTACAGCGAGCTGGCGGCATCGTGGCTGTGGCTGGGCTCGCTGGGCGGTCTCTGGCTGTGGTGGAGTGCGCGGCGCAAGGCGCGTCCTGCCGCGCGCCGGCCGATGAATGCGCGCCGCCTGCATGCGTTGCTGGGGCTGTGGATCGTGGTCGGGCTGGTGTTTTTCTCGGCGACCGGGTTGACCTGGTCGAAGTGGGCCGGCGGACACGTCAACATGCTGCGCGCTGCAATGGGATGGGTGACGCCTTCGGCCTCGATGCAGTTGCAGTCCTCCGGCGCTGGCGCTGGCGTCGATGCCGATGCCGGCATGGGCGAGCATGCCGGGCACATGGGGCACCATGGACAGGCCGGCATGGCCATGCCGATGCCCGCGGGTGGCGACCCGGCGCGGTTCGACCTGGTGCGGTCGATCGCGCGCCAGGGCGGCATCGATGCCGGCGAGATCGAGATCCGTCCTCCGCGTGCGCGGAACCAGGCGTGGATGGTACGCGAAGTCGACCGCTCCTGGCCGACCCAGGTCGATACGGTGGCAGTCGATCCGGAGCGCATGGCCATTACCAGCCGTGCCGATTTCGAGACGTTTCCGCTGGTGGCCAAGCTGATCCGCTGGGGCGTCGATGCGCACATGGGCATCCTGTTCGGCGTGTGGAACCAGATCCTGATGGCCGCCTTCGGCATTGCGCTCACGGCCATGATCGTGCTGGGCTATGTGATGTGGTGGCGCCGCCGTCCGGCTGCCGGATCCGCCCTGGCGCCGCTGTCCGAGGCCTTCATGCGGCTGCCGCCGGCGCAGCGCACGGCGGTGGGCGCGCTGGCCATCGCCCTGGGGTGGAGCCTGCCGCTGATGGGGCTCAGCCTGTTGCTGTTCTTGCTGGCCGATGTGTTGCGCTGGCACTTATCCCGTCGCTTGGCCCGTCGCTGAGGTCATCCGTCTCGAACCATTCGCTGCCGCGTTGCACGAAAGACTGCGACGCCGCCAGCGAGAAGCTGTTCTCCCCGGGCTCCCAGCCCAGCCTGTGCACCGCGATCCGGTGCGCCTCAATCCGCAATACATTGAATGAATTGGCTTCGCCGCGCCCGCGGGTGGAAGTGGCCGTGCCGGCCTGCACCACCAGCGCCGAATAGCCCGGGATGTTGTAGCGCCCGGCGCTGCTGACGGCCGAGCTGGTATGCGCATGGCCCGCCAGCAGCAGGTCGGCGCCGCAGAGCGCGAAGGCGCGCATGGCGGGCGCCGCCTTGCCGACCAGGCTGTGGTGTTGCGGCCCGGGCGGCAGGTCGAAGGGATGGTGGGTGACGATGATCTTGACCATGTGGTCGCCGACGGCGGCCAGCTGGCGGCGCGTGATTTCGATCTGGCGGTCGTTGACGCGGCCATCCTTGATGGTCAGCGAGCGCGCGGTGTTGATGCCGACCACCACCATCTCCTCATCCATGAAAACCGGGTGCAGATCCGCCTCGATATGGCGGCGGTATTTGCGCAGCGGCTGCAGCAGGCGCGCGGCGATGTTGAACAGCGGCACATCGTGGTTGCCCGGCACCACCAGTTGCGGCTGCGGCAGGGCATCGAGGAAGCGGCGCGCCTGCTTGAACTGGGCGCTGCGCGCACGCTGGGTCAGGTCGCCGGACACCACCACCAGGTCGGGCTTGAGTTCATGTACCTGCGCGATCAGCGGCGCGATGATGGCGGCGTCGATGCGGCCGAAATGCAGGTCCGAGAGGTGGATGATGGTGCGCATCAGTCGTCCTTTCTCCATGTCGGCGCGATGGCCGCCTGGGCTGGCCCGGGAATGGGGCGGGTTGCGCGATCCGGCACGATCACTTCCAGCGAGGCCGGGCGGATGCGGTATTGCAGCGGCGTCTGCATGATCGTGACTTCGCCGTCGGTGGCCACCAGCATGCGTTTCTTGTGGGTTTCGATCAGGATTTCGCTGGCCGTGAGGACGTCGAAGTCGTGCGCCTCGTGCAGGCGTCCGAACAAGGCGTTGACGGCCAGGCGCAGGAGGCCGAGGCGGCCGGTGCGGTGACAGACGTAGAGGCTGAGCTTGCCGTCCATGAGCGAGGAGCGCTTGCCGATATCGAGCCCGCGCATCAGGTATTCGTTGTTGCCGATGAAGACCAGGGGCGTATGCCGCCAGTGGTCGCGGCCGCCGATATGCAGGCGCACCCGCAGGAAGGGGTAGCGCCGCAGCGCGCCCATGGCGGCCCAGCTGAAGGCCAGCCATTTTCCGCGTCCCAGGCGGGATTGCTGTTTTTCCCGCTCGCGCACGATGTCGGGGTACAGGCCCAGGCTGGAATTGTTGATGAAGGGAATGCCGTTGACTTCGCCGCTGTCGACGCGGATGCGCCGGCCGTTGGCGATCGCGGCGATGGCCTCGTCCAGCGCCAGCGGGATGCCGAGGTCCTTGGCGAAATGATTGAGCGTGCCCAGCGGCAGCACGCCCAGGGCGCTGCCGCAAGCCGCATCGGCCATCAGCGCCGAGGCCACCGCGTTGACGCTGCCGTCGCCGCCGCCCACGGCGACGATCCCGATCCTGTCGCGCACGGCTTGGCGCGCGGCGGCCAGCATTTCTTCGCCGCTGGCCGCAAGGCACACGCTGGCGCGCAAGCCATGCCTGGCGAACTCGGCGGCGATGTGTTCGGCCAGTTCCTGCGCATGGCCGCCGCCGGCCGTGGCATTGATGGTGGCGACCACGTCGGGGCGGCCCAGGTTGGCATCCTGTTGCTGCTTGCCTGCCGGAAATCCGGCGGGGGTGGTTTTTCCTGGCGGCTGATATGTCGTCATAGGCGGCATCGCAAAAGGGCCGGCCATGCGCCGGCAATCAGTTGGAGCGCGCCCGCGCCCGATAGTGCCGGTGCAGCGTGAAAATGGCCGTGGTGCACAAGGCGAACCAGGCCGTGCCCAGCAGCATCGCGCCCAGCACATCGCTCAGGAAATGGGCGCCGAGATAGACCCGGCTGAAGGCCGTCAGCAGCACCAGCAGCAAGGCCGTGCAGACGATGGCGGCCTGCGCGCCGCGCCCGGCCAGCGCCGGCAGCCGGAGCAGGTAAGCCGCCAGCATCGCATACAGCAAGGTGGCGCCGATCGTGTGGCCGCTGGGAAAGCTGTAGCTGTGCAGCACCAGGATCGGATCGTCGAAATGCGGGCGCAGCCGCATGAAGACATGCTTCAAACCGAAATTGAGCAGCATGCCGCCCGGCAGCACCAGCAACAGGTCGGCCGCCCAATGCCACTGCCGCCGGCGCAGCATATGCCACAGCAGCAGCGCTCCCATGGCCAGCACGCCGATGGTGCCGTGCAAGTGGGTATAGCCGAGCACCAGCGTCGTCAGGGGCGAAAAGGCATGGCGGTTGAACCAGTCGGCCAGTTGCTGGTCGAGCCGCGCCAAGGCGCCATGGGTCGTGATTTCACAGGCGATCAGGGCGAACAGCAGGGCGGTGGCGGCCACGGCCAGTATGCCGGTGGTCAGCGGCAGGCCGAGGTGATGGCCGCGCATGAGGCGCGCCTGGAGGAATCCGCGGGGAGAGGGGGATGGGTTGTGTGTCCGATATGTCATCCGGACATTCTAGCGCGGCGCGAAACCCGCGCGATGCATTTGAAGCAGTCCGCTCAGGCGCAGGGATCGCTGCCCAGTGCGATGGCGCGTAGCGATGGCAGGTCGCGCAATTCCACGTCGCGGTGGTTGACGTCGATGACGCCGGTTTTCTTGAACGCGGACAGCAGGCGGCTCACGCTTTCCACCGCCAGCCCGAGGTAGTTGCCGATTTCCTCGCGCGTCATGCGCAGCTGGAAGCGGGTCGAGGAATAGCCGCGGCTCACGTAGCGCGACGACAGGTTGACCAGGAAGGCCGCCATCTTCTGCTGCGCGCTCATGCTGCCCAAGGTCAGCATCACGCGTTGTTCGCGCGAGATTTCCAGGCTCATCATGCGGTGGAACTGGCGCAGCAGGACCGGCATGTCGCGGAACAGGTCTTCCAGGCTGGCGAAGGGAATCTCGCAGACTTCGCTGTCTTCCAGCGCCACCGCCTCGCACAGGTGATGGCCGGCGCCGATGGCATCCATGCCGAGCAATTCGCCGGCCATCTGGAAACCGGTGATCTGCTGGCCGCCATTGGGGTTGTGCTGGAACGTCTTGAAGTGGCCCAGCCGGATCGCGTACAGCATGTCGAACTTGTCGTTGACGCGGTACAGCGTCTCGTCGCGCCGGACCTTGCGGCGGCGATTGATCACTTGCTCCAGCCGCTGCATGTCGCCCTGGTCCAGCCCCATCGGCAGGCACAGCTGGTGCATGCCGCAGGCCGAGCAACTGGCGCGCAGCGCCTGCACGGTAGCGCCGGACGAGGGGCGGGGCGAAGGAGGGGGCAAGGCAGAGGGCGATAAGCTGGACATAAGTGTTTCGGATACCTTCTTCATGTTTGCGCCGCAGGGATTGCCGTTTTGCAATCCGGCTGCGCCATCATACGATGCGGCAAGCGCATTCAAATCGACGGACAGCGGGGGGATCCCCGCTCTTGTACCACAGTTCCGGGGCCGGGCAAGCCGTCGGGAAATTTTCATCTGTTGCCTGCCGCAGGAATGCGTTGGCCGACCTGGCTGTTTTTACTTGATGAGTTTGAGCACATCCCGAAACAGCGGATGCCGGGCGTCGCGCAGCCATTCATACGCCACCATTTCCACCGTCACCGGCACCGCGCCGGCATGCTGCAGCCGCGCGAAGGCGGCTTGGCGGTCGCCGGGCTTGCGCGATCCGCAGGCGTCCAGCAGCGGCAGCACCTGATAGCCGTGCTCCAGCAGCGAGAGCGCTGTCTGCAGCATGCAGATGTGCGCCTCGCAACCGGCGATGACAATCTGGCGCGCGGACGCCGGCAAGGCCGGCAGCAGGCCTTCGGCACAGGCGTCGAAGTGGCTCTTGGCCAATGTCCGGCCGCACAGGGGGCGGATATCGGGATGGTTGGGGCCGAGCTTGTCGGGAATCTGCTCGGTGCCGATCACGGGCACGCCGAGCAGGCCGGCAATGGTGGCCATGCGCACGGCCTGCGCCAGGATGGCCTGGTTGTCATGGATCGCCGGCAGCAGTTTTTGCTGCAGGTCGACCACCAGCAGTACGGATTGGCTCGCATCGATCAGCATGGGCAGGGTTCTCGTCAAATGGTTGCAAGGGCTGCGCCGGGTGGGTTGGCAGGAATTGAATGGTTTGTGTCATTGACGCCATGCCGGGCCAAATCGACAATTTTTCCTCCGACAACATACCGATTTAATGGGAACAGCCCCAGGAGCGACAAACCATGACAACACCGCCGACAAGCCATCCGGGGCAGCAATCCGAGCATGTTAAGGCACTTTCCTTACCGCCCGCTTATGCCGCGGGAAGATACAACCCGGCAGTGCTGGCGGTATGCCAGGGCCTGTTTACCTGCGCCATTTCCATCGACCTGACGCTGACCGCGCTGACCGGCTGGCAACTGGCGCCGGACAAGGCGCTGGCGACCTTGCCGTTCGCCCTGATCACCGTTGCCGGCGCGCTCGTGACCTGGTTCGCCGCCTTCCTGATCCAGCGCCTGGGGCGGCGCTTGTCGTTCGCATTGGGCGCCGCCAGTTGCTGCGTGGGCGGACTGGTGTCGGTCTGGTCGGTATGGCATGGCGACTTCTGGACCTTTTGCGCAGGCACCGCGCTGGTGGGCGTATTCCAGGCCTTCGCCCAGTATTACCGGCTGGCCGCGGCCGATGCCGTCTCCGACGAATTCAAGAGCCGCGCCATCTCCACGGTGCTGGCCGGCGGCGTGATCGCGGCCATCGCCGGGCCGGCGCTGGCGGCATGGAGCAAGGACCTGTTCCCCTCGGCCCTGTTCGCCGGGGCCTATCTGGTGGTGGCTGTCATGGGGGCGCTGTCGGTGCTGGTCCTGCTGCTGTTGTACCGCGATGCGGCGCCTTCACAGGGATCGGCCGATGCCGGTGCGCAGGCGCAGGCCCCGGCCCGCACGCTGGGCCGGATAGCGCGCACGCCGGTCTTCATCGCATCGGTGGCCAACAACGTGGCCGGTTCGATGGTGATGATGTTCATCATGACCGCGGCCCCATTGGCGGCAGTGGCCTGCCACTATCGCATCGATGACGGCGCGGCCATCATCCAGTGGCACCTGGTGGGTATGTACGCGCCATCCTTTTTCGCCGGCCGCCTGATCAAGCGCTTCGGCCTGGGGGCGGTGCTGATGGCCGGGCTGGCGCTGAACCTGGCCTGCGCCGCGACCGCCATGGCTTCCACCAGCCTGCCGGCCTTCTATGCGGCGCTGCTGTTTCTGGGGATCGGCTGGAATTTCATGTTCGTCGGCGGCACCACCTTGCTCGCGCGTTCCTATGCGTCATCCGAACAGGCCAAGACCCAGGGCTTTTCCGAACTGCTGCGCTACGCCGCTACGGCACTGGCCACGCTGGGCGCCGGCCCCTTGCTGGCGCGGTTCGGCTGGCAGACGCTCAACGCGGCGATCCTGCCGATCCTGCTGCTCAGTGCGCTGGCGACCGCATACTGGATGCTTGCGCAGCGCGCCAGCCAGCCTCGACCGGCTTGAACGTCAGGCTTGAGTGGCGCATGGGATAACATCGGCAGATACCGACCAGATTTTCGCGAGGCAGATAGTGAGCTCCAGCGCACCGAAGAAAACCGCATCCACCCAGCCCAGGCGCGTGGTGCTGCTGGCCTACGAAGGCATGAACCTGCTCGACCTGTCCGGCCCGCTGCAGGTGTTCGCCACCACCAACCGGCTTGCCGGCGAGGCCGGCCCGTATCGTCTGCATGTGGTGTCGGCCAGCGGCGGCAGCATTGTCACCGGCGCCGGCTTGCCGGTAGCCACGCAATCGCTGGCGGCGCTGGATGCCGAGCTGGAATCCGGGCCCGGCATCCATACGTTGATTTCTCCCGGCGGCAGCACCGGCGAAACCTTCGCTACCGATGCCGCGCTGGTGCAATGGATACGCCGCCGCGCGCCGCAGGCGCAGCGGGTGTGTTCGGTCTGCACCGGCGCCTTCCATTTGGCCGAGGCGGGCATCCTGGATGGTTTGCGCGTGACCACGCACTGGAATTGGGCCGCACAATTGCAGCGGCAATATCCGCGCCTGGAAGTGGATGCGGAACCGATTTTCATCCGCCAAGGGCATATCTGGACCTCGGCCGGCGTGACTGCCGGCATCGACCTGGCGCTGGCCCTGGTGGAACAGGATGGCGGGCACCGGCAAGCCATCGCCACGGCGCGCCAGTTGGTGATGTTCATCAAGCGCCCGGGCGGGCAATCCCAGTTCAGCATGCCGCTGGCCTCGCAATCGGCGGGCGCGGGGCGCTTTGCCGAGCTGCATGCCTGGATTGCCGCCCATCTCGGGGATGACCTGCGGGTGGAAAACCTGGCGCGCTACGTCAACATGAGCCCGCGCACCTTTGCCCGCGCCTACGTCGCCGAGCTTGGGCGCACCCCGGCGCGCACGGTGGAACTGATGCGGCTGGAAGCCGCCCGGCGCGCGCTGGAAGAAACTTCGCTGCCCCTCAAGCGCATCGCCACCGATGCCGGGTATGGCGAAGAACAGAACCTGCGCCGCGTGTTCCAGCGCCAGCTGGGCGTGAGCCCGGCGCAGTACCGCGAGCGCTTTGCCGCGCATTGAGCGCGAGCGGGCCGATCATGGCTTGAGCGGTTCCAGCGTGTTGAGCGCGGCCAATGAGTCGAGCCACCACGACAGCGCCGGTCCGGCGCGATAGTCGGGCTTGTAGACGCATTGCACCGGCAGTTCGGAACCCTGCGGCGGATGGTGGATGGTGGCGATGCTCACCAGCCGGCCGCTAGCGATGTCGTCCTGCACCACATGCAGCGGCATGTTGCCCCAGCCCATGCCGGCGCGCAGCAGCGCATGCTTGGTGCCGAGGTCGCTCATGCGCCAGGTCAGCCGCGAATGCACCGAGAAATCCTGGCGCGCGGTCAGTTCGCTGCGGTCCGACAGCACCAGTTGGGTCTGCTGCAACAGCAGCTTTTCGGATATCCGCCCCTTGACCTGCGCCAGCGGGTGGTGCGGCGCCACGACCGCCACCAGCTTCACGCTGGGCAGGGTGATGCGCAGCAGGTTGGGCGGGGTGGTCGGCAAGGTGCCGAGGATGCCCAGCATGGCGCGCCCGTCCAGCACGCGTTCGGCCACCGCGCCCAGCGCTTCGATATCCAGCCGCACCGTGACCGCCGGAAAGGCATCGCGGAAACGCTGGAGCAAATCCACCAGGCAAGCCGTGGGAAAGAACACGTCGACCGCCAGCGCCACTTCCAGCTCTTGTCCCTTGGCATACGAACTGGCGCGCACCTGCAGCGAATCCACATGGTCCAGTACCTGGCGCGCGTCAGCCAGCAGCGCTATGCCGGGGCCGGTCAGTTGCGGCCGGTAGCCGCTGCGGTCGAACAAGGCGACGCCCAGTTGTTCTTCCAGCGTGGCGATGGCATAGCTGACCGCCGACTGCGCCCGCGCCAGCTTGCGGGCCGCCGCCAGGAAGCTGCCGCTGTCGGCGACCTGGGCGAAGACCCGCAACTGGTCCAGGGAGAGGCGTTCGATGTTCATGGTAGCGGCTCCCAACTATATCTAATAATCAGATATTGATTATATAAAGATAATCTGTTTTGTTTGTCGGGAATTTTGCTTATTCTGTCGCTACCGGTTGCAGCAAGACAGGCCACCGGGAAAAACGACAACCGGCGGAGCAACGCCCCGAAGCATTGCAAACCAAATCCAATACGGAGAGGAACATCATGATCACCAATATCAACACCTATCGCATCGGCCGCATCCTGCTGGCATCGCTGTTCGTCATTTCCGGCATCTTCAAGATCCTCGGTTTTTCCGGCACGGTCGGCTATTTCACCAGCCTGGGCCTGCCGGTGCCTACGCTGGCGGTAATCGTGACCATCCTGGTCGAAGTCGGCGGCGGCCTGTTGCTGATGTTCGGCCGCGGCGTCAAGCCGGTGTCGCTGGTGATCGCGCTGTTCACGGTCGGCGCGACCTTGTCGGCCCACCATTTCTGGACGATGGAAGGCGCTGCCGCACAGGCGCAACTGACCCAGTTCCTGAAGAACCTGTCGCTGATCGGCGCCTTGCTGCTGGTGTCGTCGATCGATCCGGAAGCCCAGCCCGAGCGGCCTCACTAAATCGTTGTCTGCGCCTGGCGCATCGCCGGCCGGGCGCAGCAAACAGCATTGCATGAAATTGAATGACCCAGGCAGCCCTCCATGCGCATGACATTGGCGCATGAAGCGGAGGCACCCAAGGAGAAAGCACCATGAGCACCCCCTATACCCGCCAGATCGAACGACTCGTCAACGGCATCCCGACCCAGGATGGCGCCGGCGTCAGCCTCACCCGCGTGCTGACCCATGACCTGCAACGTCGCCTGGATCCGTTCCTGATGCTGGACGCTTTCCACTCGGACGAGCCTGGCGACTACCTGGCCGGTTTCCCCGACCATCCGCACCGCGGCTTCGAGACCGTGACCTACATGCTGGCCGGCCGCATGCGCCATCGCGACAACGCCGGCAATGAAGGTTTGCTGGAACCGGGCGGCATGCAGTGGATGACCGCCGGCCGCGGCCTGGTGCACTCCGAGTTGCCGGAGCAGGAAAACGGCCTGATGAGCGGTTTCCAGCTGTGGGTCAACCTGGCCGGCCGCGACAAGATGATCGATCCCGGCTACAGCGACATCCCGTCGGCCGGCATCCCCGAGGTATCGCCGCAGCCCGGCGCGAAGGTGCGCGTGCTGGCGGGCGACGCTTTCGGCACGGCCGGCGCGATCCACCGCGACACCACCGAGCCGCTGTACCTGGACATCGCGCTGGAGGCGGGCGTGGCCATCGACCTGCCGATCCCGGCCACGCACAATGCCTTCCTGTATGTGTATGAAGGCAAGCTGGCCGTCGGCGCCGAAGGCGGAGAGCGCGGTGAGCGCCGGATGGCCGATGCCGGCCGCATGGCGGTGCTCAACAATGCCGCCGGCGCGGCCGGGGTGTCGGTGCAGGCAGAGCAGGGCAGCCGTTTCCTGCTGATCGCAGGCAAGCCCCTGAATGAGCCGATTGCGCAATGGGGGCCGTTCGTGATGAATACCCGCGAGCAGGTCGAGCAAGCCATCGAGGATTTCCGCGCCGGCCGTTTTTAAGCGGATTTCCGAACGGACATTCCGCCTCCGACAATATCCGCGGGCGCCCGAGTGGGCGTCCGCCATCCGTCATCTGCCATCAGGGAGTACTGCATGAGCAACATCCGCCACAAGATCCACGGCCTGACCCGCGACATCGGCTTTCCTGTACGCCGCCTGCTGCCGTCGGCCGCCGCCCGTACCGTCGGCCCATTCGTGTTCTTCGATCACATGGGGCCGGTCGAATTCGACGCCGGCACCACCGAAGGCGATGTCCGCCCGCACCCGCACATCGGCCTGGCCACCGTGACCTACCTGTTCTCCGGCGCCATGATGCACCGCGACAGCCTGGGCGTGGTCCAGCGCATCACGCCGGGCGCGGTGAACTGGATGGCTTCCGGGCGCGGCATCGTCCATTCCGAGCGTGTGCCCGACGATATCCGCGAGCAGAAGGTGCCGGTGCATGGCTTGCAGATGTGGGTGGCCCTGCCGGCCGACCAGGAAGACAGCGCGCCGTTGTTCCGCCACTATGCTTCCGAAGATATGCCGGTGGCCGAAGTCGGCGGCGCCAGGCTGCATGTGCTGGCCGGCTCGGCCTTCGGCGTTACTTCGCCGGTGGCGACCGCCAGCCCGACGCTGTACGTGGCCGGCAGCGTGGAGAAGGGCGCGCAGTTGGAGATTGCGGCCGAGGTTGCCGAGCGCGCCGTCTATGTCGTCAAGGGCGATGTGTCGCTGGATGGCGAGTCCCTGGAGGCCGGCACGCTGGCCATCCTGGAGCCGGGCGCCGCGGTCGCGCTCAAGGCCGGCGGTGATGCCGTCTTCATGCTGCTGGGCGGCGAGCCGCTGGATGGCCCGCGTTTCGTGTGGTGGAATTTCGTTTCCACGTCGAAAGACAAGATCGAAGCCGCCAAAACCGCCTGGAATGCGCGCGACAAGAGCGTGTTCCCGGACATCCCCGGCGAGACCGAATGGATTCCGCTGCCGGCGCATTGAGCAGATCGGCTGCATGAAAAAGAAAACCGCCTGCCGCAGTCGATGCGGCAGGCGGTTTTTCATTGGAAGGAGGCGCTACATCAAACCGATGATGCGGCCCATCTCGGCAATGTAGGGGCTGTCTTTCAATACCGCGTTTTCCACGCTGTCGGCGGCCCGGCGCAGCGACTGCCAGGAGTCGCGCACCGAGCCGGTGTGCGGTTGCGGCGCCGACAAGTGCTCCTTCAGGCGGGCGATGTCTGCGCTCAGTTGTTGCGCGTCAAGGCTGCCGGGGGGCTGTTTCTGCAATTCCAGTTCAAATTCGTTCACCATCTGCAGCAAGCGCTGGTGATCGAAGTCCGGCGTATCCGTTTGCGTGTCGCTCATCTTTTCTCCTTCGGTTGTTGGCCGTTCCCCATCATAGCCAGAATGTGGCAGTGCCGGCGAAAAAAGCTGTCGGGAGTTTGCCCGGCATCAAATGCCGTCGATTGGTTGGTTGCCGCCTGAAAAGGCAAGTTCCCCAAGCGCTGCGGCAGTACGCTTGCTACACTGGCGGCTGTTTCCGGCGGAGCCCCCATGGCGCCGCCATTCTTATTGCCAATTAATGACCTTATCCCAAAATTTAGCTCCCCACATCGCATGGCAGGCCGACGGCGCGCAGCACACGCTGCCCTGGCACTCGGAAGCCGGCAACGGCCCGCCCAAACGCGTGGTGGAGGCGGATGACCAGATCCCGGCCGACACCGCCTACAAGTTGGCTTGCGAAGGCACCGGCCTGTTGTGGCGCGGCGACTTCCAGAACGCGCGCCTGTTGCTGCAAGCCCTGGGCCGCCGCGTCGACCGCGCACGCGAGCGGGCCGATGCCAAGGCAGCCGACAAGGCCACCGCAGCGCAGCCGGCACAGGCATTCCACCACCAGCGGCAGATGCAGGCGCAGCGCGCGCGCATCCTGGGCATGCTGCTGATTCCCTTCGATCCCGGTTTCAGCATCCCGCTGCGGCGCGCGCCAGATGTGCGCGATGCCTGCGCAGAAGCCTATGGGCCGCAATTGGGCGCGCAGCCGTTCGCCGCCTCGCTGCGCGAACTGCAGGGCCTGATCGGCGCCCATGAGTGGCGCAAGAAGGGGGTTGAGATCGCGTCATTGGGCGCCCGCATCCATCCTTACTACGGCGTGTTCTCGCCGGTGCGCGGGGAATACGTCGACCTGGTGGCGCAGGCGCCGCTGCCATCGACCGCGCTGGCGTTCGATGTCGGCGTGGGCAGCGGGGTCTTGTCGGCAGTGCTGGCCCGGCGCGGCGTGCGCAAGGTGGTAGCGACCGACATGGATGAGCGCGCCTTGGCATGCGCGCGCGAAAACCTGAACCGCCTGGGTTTGCTGGCGCAGGTGCAATTGCACAAGGCCGACCTGTTTCCGGAAGGCCGCGCGCCGCTGATCGTCTGCAATCCGCCCTGGCTGCCGGCGCGCCCCAGTTCGCCCATCGAGCACGCCGTCTACGATCCGGACAGCAGCATGCTGCTGGGCTTCCTCAACGGCCTGGCCCGGCACCTGGAGCCGGGCGGCGAAGGCTGGCTGATCATGTCCGATTTTGCCGAACACCTGGGCTTGCGCGCCCCCGGCATGCTGGCCGAAGCGATCGCCGCCGCCGGCCTGGAAGTGGCCGGCCGCATCGACACCAAGCCGCGCCACGGCAAGGCCGCCGACCGCGACGATCCGCTGTACGCGGCGCGCAGCAAGGAAACCACTACCTTGTGGCGCTTGAAGGCGCGCGCCTGATTATCTTGTCAAACCGAGGGGGACCACGATGAACGCCAATGCCATCCATGCCGTATTCCTGCGCGGTGCTGCCATTGCGCTGGCGCTGGCTTGCGCGGGACCGGCATCGGCCCAGGTGACCACCCGCGACCTGGGCGGCAGCTATGGCACGCATCATCAGGCCGTTCCTGTCCCGGTACCGATCCCGGTGCCCGATCCGCTGAACCGCAGCCAGCAGCCGAGCGAGCCGATCACCACTTCCGGCAACAGCTGCGCGTGCCAGGTGGCACAGGCCAGCGGCAGCGCCTGCATGATTTTCCTGCGCACCAATGCGGCGGACTGGATCGCCAGGAACGCGCCGCAGACCGCCATGCGCTCATCGGCCGGCGGCCGTTTCTACGATGCGCCGTTCAGCCTTGCGGCCAGCGCCTGCGCCGGGCGCAAGGTGGCGCCGGGCGGCATCAAGGTGCATTGGCTCGATCGCGGCAATGCGATCCTGGAGTGGAAGTAAGTTGTCGGCGACGCGGGAGGGAGGCCAAGCACGCCGCCTTCAACGTCCGGCGAATTCCCGCGCCAGTTTGAGGAAGTTCTGCTGCGTCGGCTCGCCCGCCTCGCCGCGGCACACAAGGTTGATCGGCGCCAGCAGCGCCGGCCTGGCGTCTTTTACCCGGCAATACACCACGCTCTCGCGGTGAAAGCTCTTCATCGATGCAGGCACCACCGACACGCCCACGCCCGCGGCCACCAGGCTGATGTTGGTCAGCATGCGATCGATTTCCAGCGCGATCTTCGGGGTGAAGCCGGCGTTTTCGCAGGCTGCGATCAGATTGGAATACATGCCCGGCGCACCGTGGCGGCGCACCAGGATGAATTCCTCCGCAGCCAGCGCGTTCAACGGGATCGAGGGCAGGTTGTCATCGGCCGCCGGCGCGTCGCGCCGGCCCGCCAGCAGCGGGTGGCCGGCGGGCAGGATCAGCAGCATTTCCTCTTCCAGCAATTCGTGGAAGGCGATGCCTTGCGGCCGGGCCACGGGCTGGCGCAGGAAGCCGATATCGACCTTGCCGTGCATGATGTCTTCGGTCAGTTCCGCTGCATTGGCTTCGGTCAGCGCCATATGCACGCCGGGATAGGCTTCGCGGTAGGCGCGGATGATGCCGGGGATCAGGGGATGCGCCGCCGCCGAGCTGGTGAAGCCGATGGCGAGGGTGCCGGCAAAGCCTTGCGCGGCGCGCGCGGCCTTTTGCGAGGCCAATTCCACGCTATGCAGGATGGCCTTGGCTTCTTCCAGGAAGACCCGCCCGCCGGCGGTCAGGTCGGCGCCCTTGGGATGGCGGCGCAACAGCTCGAAGCCCAGCTCCTGTTCCAGCAGGCGGATCTGGTGGCTCAGCGGCGGCTGTTGCATGCCCAGCCGTTCGGCGGCGCGGGTAAAGTGCTGTTCTTCGGCGACCACGAGGAAATAGCGGAGATGGCGCAATTCCATTCTGTCTCCATATTTTGTTTATCTGAAAATATTATTTTCGATATATTTTACAGATCCCATCCGCACTGTGCGCCGCCGGCAATGACGGATATCCCTTAGCGTGCGCGGCAAGCTTGGCCGGTAAACTCCGTGCTGCGGGCCATCGCCAGGATGGCCGGAAAAAACAAGACACAAGACACACAACACGCAACACCCACGCAACACAACAAGAGGGAGACAGCGCCGTTTCGACGGCGTCCAGCATCGATGGCGGGGAAGATATTGAGGAACGGCTTGGTCCAGATGGCGGCGGCGATTGTCGCCGGCATCGCCCTGGGCCAATGGCAGCCCGACCTGGCGGTGCAGATGAAGCCGTTGAGCGATGGGTTCGTCAAGCTGATCGGCATGCTGATCGGCGTGATCATGTTCGCGCTGGTAGTGTCGGGCATTGCCGGCATGCAGGGGCAGGCCCGGACCGCCAGGGTCGGCGGCAAGGCGGTGCTGTATTTCGAGGCAATGACCTTGCTTTCGCTTGCGCTCGGCATTGCCGCCGCGGTGCTGCTGCAGCCGGGCAGCGGCTTTCACCTCGATTTGTCGGCCACGGCGGCGGAGGCGGCGGGCGGCGGCGCCCAGATGGTGTCGGGCTACATACGCCGGGCCGAAGACTTCCGCTTCGACCGGTTCGCCCTGGGGCTGATTCCCGATAGTTTCGCCGGCGCCTTCGTGCACAACAACAGCCTGCAGATCCTGCAGCTGGCGGTGTTCTTCGGCGTCGCGCTGGGGCGCCTGTCGGCGGCCAATCCCCGCATGGCGCAACTGCGCGACTTCATCGACGCCATCCTCGGGGTGCTGTTCGGGATGGTCAGCCTGATCCTGAGGCTGGCGCCGCTGGCGGCTTTCGGCGCCATGGCCTTTACCATCGGCCGTTATGGCCTGGGCTCGATGCTGCCGTTGCTGCGCTTCGTCGGCGCCATCTACCTGGCCAGCATTGTCTTCGTCGCGGCGGTGATGGCGCTGGTGGCGCGCGCGGTCGGCGTGAACCTGTTCCGGGTGATCGCCTATGTGCGCGACGAGCTGCTGCTGGTGATCTTCACCGCTTCCTCGGTGGCGGCGTTGCCGGGGCTGATCGAGAAGATGGAAAAGATCGGCTGCTCGCGCAATGTGGTGCGCCTGGTGCTGCCGGCCGGCTACAGCTTCAACCTTTCCGGCACCAATCTCTACCTGGCGATGGCGACCCTGTTCCTGGCGCAGGCCTCGGGCGTGCACCTGGGCGCATGGCAGTTGCTGACGCTGCTGGCGATCGCCATGCTGACCTCCAAGGGCGCCACCAGCGTGGCCGGTTCCGGCTTCATTGCGCTGGCGGCGACGCTGGCCGCGCTGCAGATGGTGCCGGTGGGCGGGATTGTGCTGTTGCTGGGCGTGGAGCGGCTCATGAAGTGCCGTTCGCTGACCAATGTGGTCGGCAATTGCCTGGCCTGCGTGGTAATCGCGGCATGGGAGCGCGAGTTCGACTATACGGCGATGCGGCGCGAGCTGGGCGGCAAGTAAAGAGTCTGTTCAGGCCGGCTCTTCGGCCGGTGCCTGCCATGCCGGAAAGTCCAGCGCCACCGAAAAATGGCCTTGCGCCGTATGTTCGAAACGCATGCCGCCGGCATGCGCGCGCATCACTTCTTCCACGATCGACAAGCCCAGGCTGGCGCCCATGCGGCCTTCGCCGCGCGGCGAAAAGGGCTTGCGCAGCCGCTCCCAGTCGGCGGCGGGGATGCCGGGGCCGTCATCGATGAAACGCAGTACATAACGCGCTTCATTGCGCACCTCCTCCGTATCGAGCCGCACATGCAGCAGGCCGGGGGAGCCGTATTGCAGCGCATTGTTGAGGATGTTCTTGATGGCCTCGCCCAGGCTGATGGCGTCGCCGCGGATGAAGCAGGGCGCCTCCGGCATGTCCAGCGCCAGGTCGGGCGTGCGTTCGCGGTTGGACAGCACATCGGTCATCTGCGAGCGCACCAGCTCGCCGAGGTCGATGCGCTGCTGCAGGCTGATGTCGCTGCGGTGCTGCACCATCGCGTGGTTGATCAGCTGGTTCACCAGCGCACCCAGGTTGCGGGTGCGCTCGCGCAACTGGTCCAGATGGCGCTGGCGCTTTTCCTCGCTGGCCTCGGTGTCCAGCAATTCCATTTGCGAGACCAGGGCCGTGACCGGCGTGCGCAGCTGGTGGGCGGCGTCGCCGATCACGCGCCGCATGGTGGCGCGGTGTATCGCCAGGCGCTGCATGAAGGCGTTGATGGCCGAAACCAGCGCGTGGGTCTCGGCCGGCACGGTCAGGTTCAGCGGCGAGAGGTCGTTGAGGTCGCGTTCGCGGATGGCGGCCTCGATGCGTTTCAAGGGCGCCAGCGCCTGGTACAGGGTGAACATGGCCGCCACCAGCGTCAGCACGCTCATGGCGATGATCACCATCAGCGCCTTGCTGCCCAGGCTGTGCGCGAACGACATGCGGGCATTGTTGGTCTGCGCCAGCACGATCACCGCCCACGGATGCGGGCCGTCGACCGGCATGCGACGGCCGATGATGGCCATGCGCACCGGCGTGCCGAGGTATTCGCCGTCGCGCAGCAGCGGGCCTTGCTCCAGTTTGTCCCACGGGATATCGGGGCGGAATTCGCCGTCGCCGGCGATCACCCGGCCTTGCGGATCGAGCACGACGTAGATCGCATGATCGCCGGTGCCCAGCATCGACAGCGCGGCCAGCGGCACGTCGATGTTGACGGCGCCGTTCTCGTACCAGGTATTTTCCGCGATCTGCAGCGCGCTGCCGGTAAGGATGCGGTCGTAGGCCTGGTTGGCGGCCAGTTGGGTGGAGATCCAGATGGCGATCAGCAGGGCGGCGGCGCTGACGGTGAGCACCGCGCCCATGCGGGTGACCAGCCGGGTATAGAGCGAGCGTCCGGCGACGACGTGCTGGGTGCGCGGCAGCATCAGTGGAGCGCGCCGTCGTCGGCCGGGGCCTGCGGCGCATGCAGCACCAACTGGTAGCCCAGGCCGCGCAGGGTGCGGATCTCGAAGGCGGCGCCGGCCAGCTTCTTGCGCAGGCGGGCGACGTATTGTTCGACGGTATTGGCGTTGGGGGTATCGTCCAGCGTGAACAGGCGGTCCATCAGTTCGTCCTTGTTGAAGATGCGTCCCGGGCGGGCGGCGATGATCTCCAGCAGCGTCACCTCGCGCCGGGTCAGCTCGATCGGTGCGCCGTCCAGCGTGGCGCTGCGGCTCTTGCGGTCGATGCTGACGTTGGCGCAATGGATCAGATTGGTCGATTCGCCGCCGCTGCGGCGCAGCAGCACGCGGATGCGCGCGTCCAGTTCGCGGAAGTCGAAGGGCTTGATCAGGTAGTCGTCGGCGCCCAGGTCGAGCGCGCGCACGCGCTCCTCGATTTCGGCGCAGGCGGTCAGCATCAGCACCGGCGTTTTCTGGCCGCGCCCGCGCAATTGCTCCAGCAGGGAGAAGCCGTCCTGCTGCGGCAGCATCACATCCAGGATCACCAGGTCGTAGGAGTCGGCCATGCGGCGGCCGGCGGCGGCGCCGTTGCTTTCCCACTCCACGGTATGGCCGATGCGCGCGAGGTGGGAGACGATGGCTTCGGCCACGTCGGAGGTGTCTTCAACTAGCAGGATGCGCATGGGATCTCCGGTCTTGTTGCGATGCCGCATTCGTGGGCGCGGCTTGGGCAGGCTGAATTGTATGCTCGTCAGCGCAAAAAAATCCGGGCGTCAGGATTTAGTCAGATTCGTTACAGCTTCGCGCCCTAGCATCCGTCCCAATCATTAAAACAAACTGGAGACCTGCATGAGCAATCCTGCCCATGGCGCGCCGGCTATCGATCCGTCCCGTCCGCTGCTGGAAATCGACAACGTCACCCTGCAATACAAGACCAGCGATTCGCTGGTGACCGCGACCCAGCAGGTCAGCTTCAACGTCCATCCATCCGACCGCTACATCCTGCTCGGCCCCTCGGGCTGCGGCAAGTCGACGTTGTTGAAGGCCATCGGCGGCTACCTGCAGCCGACCTCGGGCGCGATCCGCCTGAAAGGGCGCGAGGTGCACGAACCCGGCCCGGACCGCATGATGGTATTCCAGGAGTTCGACCAGTTGCTGCCCTGGAAGACCGTGCGCCAGAACGTCGAATTCGCACTCAACGCCAGCGGTCGCCTGCACGGCAAGGAAGCCGCCGAGCGCGCGGCGTACTACATCGGGAAGGTCGGCCTGGCCAAGTTCATCGACAGTTACCCGCACATGCTCTCGGGCGGCATGAAGCAGCGCGTCTCGATCGCGCGCGGCATGGCCATGGAGCCGGACGTGCTGCTAATGGACGAACCGTTCGCCGCGCTGGACGCGCTCACCCGCCGCAAGATGCAGGACGAGCTGTTGCGCCTGTGGGACGACACCCGCTTCACCGTGCTGTTCGTGACGCACTCGATCGAAGAGGCGATCCGCATCGGCACCCGCATCCTGCTGCTCACGCCGCATCCCGGCCAGGTGCGCGCCGAATTGAACAGCATCGATCCGCAACAGATGGGCACCGCGGCCCAGGCCGAGCTCGAAACCCGCATCAACGACATGTTGTTCGCCCATCACTGACCAGCGGTCAATCAACAGGCGACAACCAGGAGACACGCATGAACAACAATACCTTGCCCTTCGTCCGCCCGGAAATCGTGGTGGAACCCAACCGCAACGCCAGCGCTGAAGTGCAGCGCCCATTATCGGCCTTTGAATCGCTCTATCGCCTGGGCTGGCTGCGCAAGACGGCGATCCTGCTGGTGCTGGCGGCGATCTGGGAAATCTACGGCCGCTGGCTGGACAACGCATTGCTGTTTCCCAGCTTTAGCCAGACGCTGGAGGCTTTCCTGCACGGCATCGCCAGCGGCGTGCTGCTGGAGCGCGCCGCGGTGTCGCTGCAGACGCTGCTGGTCGGATACGGCCTGGGCATCCTGCTGGCGGGCTTGCTGACCACGCTGGCCATCAGCTCCCGCATCGGCAACGACTTGCTGGAAACGCTGACCTCCATGTTCAATCCGCTGCCGGCGATCGCCTTGCTGCCGCTGGCGCTGATCTGGTTCGGCCTGGGCACCGGCAGCATCATCTTCGTGCTGGTGCATTCTGTGCTGTGGGCCGTGGCGCTGAATACCCACGGCGGTTTCCGCGCGGTGTCCAACACCCTGCGCATGGTGGGGCAGAACTATGGCCTGCGCCGTTTCTCGCTGGTGAAGTCGATCCTGATCCCGGCCGCCTTCCCGAGCATCCTGACCGGCTTGAAGGTCGGCTGGGCCTTCGCCTGGCGCACGCTGATCGCCGCCGAACTGGTATTTGGCGTGTCTTCCGGAACCGGCGGCCTGGGCTGGTACATTTTTGAAAACCGTAACCAGCTGGAAACCGCCAACGTGTTCTCGGGCCTGTTCTTCGTGATCATCATCGGCCTGGTGGTGGAGAACCTGATCTTCGCCCAGATCGAAAAACGCACCATCCGCCGCTGGGGCATGGCCCACTAAGCGGCCGGCGCAGGCAGCCGCAATACCGATAAACTGACGACCCAAGGAGACAAGAATGAAACGTCGCACTTTTTCAAGCATGATGATCGCCGCCACGCTGGCGCTGTCGGCCGCCGCCGTGACCGGCACCGCCCGCGCCGAAGCGCCCGAGGTGCGCATTTCCCACGGCTACGGCCTGCTGTACCTGCCGCTGATGGTGATCCGCGACCAGGGCCTGGTCGAGAAGCACGCCAAGGCGCTCGGCCTGGGCGACGTCAAGACCAAGTGGGTGCTGCTTGACGGCGGCAACGTGATCAACGACGCCATGCTGGCCGGCAATCTCGACATCGCCGGCACCGGCGCGCCCGGTTTCGTGACGCTGTGGTCCAAGGCGCGCGGCATCCCGCGTTCGGAAGTGGTGGGCCTGGGCGCGTTGTCGACTTCGCCGCTGTGGCTCAACACCAATAACCCCAACGTCAAGTCGCTGAAGGATTTCACGCCCAAGGACAAGATCGCCATCCCCGGCATCAAGACCTCGCTGTCGGCAGTGCTGCTGCAGATGGCCGTGGCCAAGACCTTTGGCAGCGAGAACTACGCCAAGCTCGACCCGCTGACGGTCGGCCTGTCGCACCCGGAGGCGATGGGTTCGCTGCTGTCGGGCAAGACCGAGATCACCGCGCACTTCACCTCGCCGCCATTCTCCTACCAGGAAGCCAAGGACCCGCGCATCAGCCGCGTGCTCAACACCTCCGACGTGCTGGGCCACATCACCATGGACGTGGTGTTTGCGCTGAAGTCTTTCACCGAGAAGAACCCCAAGCTGACGCAAGCCTTCATGGCCGCGCAGGAAGAAGCCAACGCCTATATCGCCAAGAACCGCAAGGGCGCCGCCGAGACCTTCCTGCGCGTATCCAAGATGAAGCTGCCGCAGGAGGAAGTGGAACAGATGCTGGCCGACCCCGGCACCGAGTTCTTGACCACGCCGGTGGACATCATGCAATACGTGCTGTTCATGAGCAAAGCCGGCACCATCAAGACCAAGCCGGCGGTATGGAACGAGATGTTCGTGCCGGCATTCAAGGATCGCAAGGGCAGTTGATTGCGTGAGCGATCTGCCCGCGGGCGCATCAACCAAAAGGCTTCCTGAGGGAAGCCTTTTTTTGTGGGCGATTCGTGCCGGGCGATGCGGAGAAACCGCAGGAACGGCTATACCCCCGGGATGTGGCAGGCAGGAAATGTGCAGGTGCAGCTTGTCCGACGATATTTTTCGGTGCTATCCTCTGTTGCGCGCAAACGTTTGCGCAACCATTAACGGTACTCAACTTCGTTGAAAAGCCGATAACACCAGAATATGGAGACATACATGAAAAACCTGACCCGCCGCCAATTCGCGCTCGCCGCATTGCTCGCCTGCTCGGTGCTGCCCGCCTCCGTCATGGCGCAGACGCCGGCCAAGCCCAAGGTTGCGCTGGTGATGAAATCGCTGGCCAATGAATTCTTCCTGAACATGGAAAACGGCGCGCGCGAACACCAGAAGGCGCACGCCAGCCAGTACGACCTGATCGCCAACGGCATCAAGGACGAGCAGGACACCGCCAACCAGATCAAGATCGTCGAACAGATGATCGTCTCCAAGGTCAACGCGCTGGTGATTGCGCCGGCCGACTCCAAGGCCCTGGTGCCGGTGGTGAAGAAGGCGATCGACGCCGGCATCATCGTGGTCAACATCGACAACAAGCTCGATGACGCGGCGCTCAAGGAGAAGGGCATCAGCGTGCCCTTCGTCGGGCCGGACAACCGCAAGGGCGCCAAGCTGGCCGGCGACTACCTCGGCAAGCAACTGAAGAAGGGCGACAAGGTCGCCATCATCGAGGGCGTCTCGACCACCGTCAACGCGCAGCAGCGCACGCTGGGCTTCCAGGATGCGATGAAGGAAGCCGGCGCCAACGTCGTGACCGTGCAATCGGGCCAGTGGGAAATCGACCAGGGCAACAAGGTGGCCGCTTCCATCCTCAACGCCCATCCTGACATCAAGGCAATCCTGGCCGGCAACGACAACATGGCGCTGGGCGCGGTAGCCGCGATCCGCGCTTCCGGCAAGGCCGGCAAAGTGCTGCTGGTGGGCTACGACAATATCAACGCCATCAAGCCAATGCTCAAGGACGGCCGCGTGCTGGCGACCGTCGACCAGTTCGCCTCGCAGCAGGCTGTGAACGGCATCGAAATCGCCCTGAAGGCCGTGACCGAGAAAAAGTCGCAAAGCAGCCTGGGCGGCATCGTCGAGACCAAGGTTGCGCTGATCACCAAGTAAGCAAGCTTGCCTTGACTTGACCTGCGAAGAGCCGGCGCCCAAGCCCAGGGCTGTGGCGCCGGCTCTTAGCCATGTTCCAACCAGTGTCGCCGCCCATGTCGCCAACCGATTCTCCATCCCAATCTTCTCCCTTGCTGACCCTGTCGGGTATCGGCAAGAGCTACGCCGCGCCGGTGCTGGAAGGCATCGAGCTGCAACTGCGCGCCGGCCAGGTGTTGGCGCTGACCGGCGAAAACGGCGCCGGCAAGAGCACCTTGTCCAAGATCGTGTGCGGCCTGGTCGAGGCCAGCGCCGGCCGGATGTCGCTGGACGGCCAGCCCTACGCGCCAGGCTCGCGCACCGAGGCCGAGGCGCTGGGCATCCGCATGGTGATGCAGGAGCTCAACCTCATCCCCACGCTCAGCATCGCCGAAAACCTGTTCCTGGAAAAGCTGCCGCAGCGTTTCGGCTGGATCGACCGCAAGAAGCTGGCCGCCGCCGCGCAAGTGCAGATGGCAGTGGTCGGCCTGGGCGAGCTCGACCCGTGGACGCCGGTGGGCGAACTGGGCCTGGGCCACCAGCAGATGGTGGAGATCGCGCGCAACCTGATCGGCAGCTGCCGCTGCCTGGTGCTGGACGAACCTACCGCCATGCTGACCAGCCGCGAGGTGGCGCTGCTGTTCTCGCGCATCGAAAAGCTGCGCGCCGAAGGCGTGGCCATCATCTATATTTCGCACCGGCTGGAAGAACTCAAGCGCATCGCCGACCGCATCGTGGTGCTGCGCGACGGCCGCCTGGTATGCGACGAGGACATCACCCGCCACAGCACCGAACAACTGGTGCAGATGATGGCCGGCGAATTGACCAAGGTCGACCTCGATGCCGAACATCGCCGCATCGGCGCGCCGCTGCTCAAGGTGCGCGGGCTGGGCCGCAGCGGCGCCGTGCAGCCGGCCAGCTTCGACCTGCATAGCGGCGAAATTCTCGGCGTGGCCGGCCTGATCGGCTCCGGCCGCACCGAATTGCTGCGGCTGATCTTCGGCGCCGACCGCGCCGACAGCGGCGAAGTCTTCATCGGCGACGCCGCTCGCGCAGCCGACCTGCGCAGTCCCAGGCATGCGGTCAGGGCCGGCATCGCCATGGTCACGGAAGACCGCAAGGGCCAGGGCCTGCTGCTGCCGCAATCGATCAGCGTCAATACTTCGCTGGCCGACCTGGGGCGCGTCAGCCGCGCCGGCGTGCTCGACCATGACGCCGAAGACAGCGCCGCGCGCGATTTCGTGGGCAAGCTGCGCATCCGCTCCAGCCATGTCGGCCAGGCGGCCGGCGAGCTGTCCGGCGGCAACCAGCAGAAAGTCGTGATTGCACGCTGGCTGTACCGCGATTGCCCGGTGATGCTGTTCGACGAGCCCACGCGCGGCATCGACATCGGCGCCAAGGCCGATATCTACAAGCTGTTCGCGGAACTGTCAGGGCAGGGCAAGGGCTTGCTGGTGGTATCCAGCGACCTGCGCGAACTGATGCAGATTTGCGACCGCATCGCCGTCATGAGCGCCGGGCGCATCGTCGAGACCTTCGCCCGCGCCGACTGGTCGCAGGAGCGCATCCTGGCTGCGGCCTTCAGCGGCTACGTGGGCCGGCAGGAAGCCGGCGCCGCCGAGCCGGCCGACAACATTGTCTGAGGCTGCAAGCCAGCTTTTATCCAGCAAAGAACACACAGAGAACCGAAACATGTCGACTTCGTCCAAGCGCCGCCAGACTGCCCTGGCCGGCTTCAAGAACTACACCGGGCTGGTCATCGCGCTGCTGGCGATGTGCGCGATGTTCGCCTTCCAGAGCGAGAACTTCCTGTCCGCCGCCACCTTCATCACGCTGTCCAACGATATCCCGCCGCTGGTGGTGATGGCGGTGGGCATGACCTTCATCCTGATCATCGGCGGCATCGACCTGTCGGTCGGCTCGGTGATGGCGCTGGCGGCCTCGATGCTGTCCATGGCCATGGTGCGCTGGGGTTGGCCGCTGTACGCCGCCGCGTCCCTGGGCGTGGTGGTGGCCGCGGCCTGCGGCACGGTGACCGGGATGATCTCGGTGCACTGGCGTATCCCATCCTTCATCGTCTCGCTGGGCGTGCTGGAAATCGCCCGCGGACTGGCCTACCAGGTCACCAATTCGCGCACCGAATACATCGGCAGCGCGGTCGACGTGGTCAGCTCGCCGATCCTGCTGGGCATGTCGCCGGCCTTCCTGTCGGCCATCGCCATCGTGGTAGCGGCGCACCTGGTGCTGACCCGCACCGTGCTGGGCCGTTACTGGATCGGCATCGGCACCAACCAGGAGGCGGTGCGGCTGTCGGGCGTGAATCCCAATCCCAGCAAGGTGCTGGCCTTCGCCCTGATGGGCGCGTTCGCCGGCATCGCCGCGCTGTTCCAGGTCTCGCGCCTGGAAGCGGCCGACCCCAATGGCGGCGTCGGCATGGAGCTGCAGGTCATCGCGGCGGTGGTGATCGGCGGCACCAGCCTGATGGGGGGGCGCGGTTCCATCATCAGCACTTTCATCGGCGTGCTGATCATCTCGGTGCTGGAGGCGGGGTTGGCGCAGATCGGCGTTTCCGAGCCGATGAAGCGTATCATCACGGGCGCAGTCATCGTCGCAGCGGTGATCCTCGACACCTATCGCCGCCGCGGCGAGCGCAACGGCCGCTAAGCGCCGGGCATCTGAACTTTTTATGGCAACCATCAAGGACGTCGCACGGCTGGCCGGGGTTTCCTTCACCACGGTCTCGCATGTGCTCAACGAGACGCGGCCGGTCAGCCCCGAGGCGCGCCAGCGCGTGCTCAGCGCGGTCGAAGAGCTGGCCTACGTGCCCAGCGCGCTGGCGCGTTCGCTCAAGAGCAAGGTAACCGGCAGTATCGGGCTGATCATCCCCAACAACACCAATCCGTATTTCTCCGAGCTGGCGCGCGGCATCGAGGATTTCTGCTACGGCGCCGGCTACAGCGTCATCCTGTGCAATTCCGATGACGACCCCGACAAGCAGAACGACTACTTGCAGGTGCTGCTGACCAAGCGCTGCGACGGCCTGATCATCGCCACCCTGACACAGACCGATCACGCGCTGCTGGGCCGGCTGAAGATTCCCACCGTGCTGCTGGACCGTGCGCCCAAGGAACTGCAGATCGACCTGGTCAGCACCGACAACGTGCAGGGCGGCCGCTTGGCGGCGCAGCACCTGCTGGCCCTGCGGCGCCCGCGCCTGGCCTGCATTGCCGGGCCGCGCGGGCTGGCGCTGTCGGACGAACGCGTCGGCGGTTTTCGCGACAGCATCGAGCAGCAGGGCGCCCAGCTGGCGCCGGCGGCGGTGCTGCATGCCGACTTCACCAGCATCGGCGGCTATCGCGCGGCGATGCGGCTATTGCAGGCGCAGCCGGCGCCGGACGCCATCTTTTGCTGCAACGACCTGATGGCCATCGGCGTGCTGCGCGCGGCCGGGGAACTCGGCATCGCCGTGCCGGAAGCGCTGTCGGTGGTCGGCTTCGACGATATCGAACTGGCCCAGTTCGTGCATCCGCCGCTGACCACGGTGGCGCAGAACACGCGCCAGCTCGGCAACCTGACCGCGCAATGCCTGCTGGAGCGCATTGCCGATCCGAAACGCCCCATCCGGCGCGAAACGGTCGCGCCGCAATTGCAGATCCGGGGCTCGACGGCCCCGTTTTTGAAGAAAGCTTAGAGCATGATCGTCATCATCGGCAGCATCAATATGGACCTGGTCTTGCGCGTGCCGCGCATGCCCATGCCCGGCGAAACCCTGGCCGGCGGCAAGTTCATGACCATTCCCGGCGGCAAGGGCGCCAACCAGGCCGTGGCCTGCGCGCGCCTGTGCCAGCACGGCACGCCGGTCGCCATGGTCGCCTGCCTGGGCGGCGACGCCTTCGGCCGCCAGATGCGCGCCTCGATTGTCGCCAACGGCATCGACGACCGCTACATCGCCGACATCGCCGACGAAGCCACCGGCATCGCCTCCATCCTGGTCGACGACCGGGCGCAGAACAGCATCGTCCTGGCTGCCGGCGCCAACGGCCGGCTGGATGTGGCCCAGCTGGAACGGGCGCGCGAACTGATCGCCTCGGCCTCCATCGTGCTGCTGCAACTGGAAGTGCCGATGCCGGTCGTCGCGCACGCCGTCGACATGGCGCACGCGCTGGGCAAGACCGTGGTGCTCAATCCCGCGCCGGCGCAAGCCTTGCCGGCGGGGATGCTGGAGAAGATCGACTATCTCATCCTCAACGAGATCGAGGCGGCGATGCTGGCCGAAGAAGAATCCGACGACATCCCCATGCTGGCGGCGAAGCTGCGCGCGCGCGGCGCCCGCAACGTGGTGGTGACTTTGGGGGAGAAGGGCGTATACGGCCACTTCGAGCGGGCCGGCGCGCGCCATCTGGAGGCGCAGAAGGTCAAGGCGGTCGATACCACCGCCGCCGGCGACACCTTCATCGGCGGCTTCATCGCCGCGCTCGATGCCGGCCGCGACGAGTTCACCGCCATCGCCTACGGCCAGGCCGCAGCCGCCATCAGCGTCACCCGCACCGGCGCCCAGACCTCGATCCCGATGCGCGACGAAGTGCGCCTGTAAGTTGCCGTACCGCCAAGGAAAAAGCATGAAGAAAACACCGCTGCTCAACGCCGCCATCTCGCAAGTGATCGCATCCATGGGGCATGGCGACACGCTCGTCATCGGCGATGCCGGCCTGCCGGCGCCGGCAGGCGTGCCGGTGATCGACCTGGCGCTGACGCCGGGCATTCCCGGTTTCATGGACACGCTCAAGACCATCCTGGCCGAACTGCAGGTGGAGCAGCATGTGCTGGCGCAGGAGCTGGCGCAGCGCAGCCCGGCATTGGCCGCGCAGATCGGGGCATTGGGATTGCCGGGGGCGCAGCTGGTGCCGCATGAAGAATTCAAGCAGCGCACGCGCCAGGCGCGCGCCTTCATCCGCACCGGCGAATGCACGCCTTACGCCAACATCATCCTGTCTTCGGGCGTGGTGTTCTGAATCCCGGTCAGCGTACCCGCTGACCGTTTCCGGTCAGAACGCGTCGCCCGGCACCCGCACCCAGCCTTCCATCAGCACCCGCGCGCTGCGGCTCATGATGGCCTTGGTCACGACCCACTGTCCGTTTTCCAGCTTGGCCTCGGCGCCTACCCGCAGCGTGCCGGAGGGGTGGCCGAAGCGCACGTTGTTGCGCTCGCCGCCGCCGGCGGCCAGGTTCACCAGCGTGCCGGGGATCGCCGCAGCGGTGCCGATGGCGACGGCGGCGGTGCCCATCATCGCGTGGTGCAGCTTGCCCATCGACATCGCGCGCACCAATACGTCGGCATCCTTGACGGTCACCGGCTTGCCGCTGGACGAGATGTAATCCCGCGGCTTGGCCACGAATGCCACCTTGGGCGTGTGCTGGCGGGTGGCGGCTTCTTCCACCCTGGTAATTAGACCCATGCGGATGGCGCCGTGCGCGCGGATGGTCTCGAAGCGCGCCAGCGCGGCCGGGTCGCCGTTGATGGCGTCCTGCAGCTCGGCGCCGGTGTAGCCGATGTCTTCGGCGTTGAGGAAGATGGTGGGAATGCCGGCATTGATCATGGTGGCCTGGAAGCTGCCGACGCCGGGCACCTCCAGCGTGTCGACCACGTTCCCGGTCGGGAACATGGCGCCGCCGGCGCCGTCTTCGTCGGCGGCCGGGTCCATGAATTCCAGTTGTACTTCGGCCGCCGGGAAGGTCACGCCGTCCAGTTCGAAGTCGCCGGTTTCCTGCACCTGGCCGTTGGCGATGGGGACGTGGGCGACGATGGTCTTGCCGATGTTGGCCTGCCAGATGCGCACCACGGCGATGCCGTCCTGCGGCACCTTGTCCGCCGCGACCAGACCGGCGGCGATGGCGAACGGGCCGACCGCGGCCGACAGGTTGCCGCAGTTGCCGCTCCAGTCGACGAAGTCCTTGTCGATCGAGACCTGGCCGAACAGGTAGTCGACGTCATGGCCGGGGCGGGCGCTCTTGGAAATGATCACCGTCTTGCTGGTACTGGAAGTGGCGGCGCCCATGCCGTCGATCTGCTTGCCGTAGGGGTCGGGGCTGCCGATCACGCGCTGCAGCAGCTTGTCGCGCGCGCGGCCGGGCACGCGCGCGGCTTCGGGCAGGTCATCCAGCTTGAAGAACACGCCCTTGCTGGTGCCGCCGCGCAGGTAGGTGGCGGGGATGCGGATCTGGGGGACTTGGCTCATGCTTGCATTCCTTTTCTTTTTGCCCGTTCGGGCTGAGTAGCCGCTTTAGCGGCGTATCGAAGCCAGCGCACCGAAGCTGCCCTTCGATACGCGCTGCGCGCTACTCAGGGCGAACGGAGTCACTGCTTCAGAGATCCATCAAACCGACTTGTGGTCGTTTTTGCCGGCATTGGCCGAGGCTTCCAAAAAGTCCTGCGCAAACCGCTGCAGCACGCCGCCGGCTTCGTAAATCGATACTTCCTCGGCGGTATCCAGGCGGCAGGTCACCGGCACTTCGACGCGTTCGCCGTTCTTGCGGCGGATCACCAGCGTCAGGTCGGCGCGCGGGCGGCGTTGGCCGATCACGTCATAGGTCTCGGTGCCGTCGATGGCGTAGGTATTACGGTTCTCGCCGGCCTTGAACTCCAGCGGCAGCACGCCCATGCCGATCAGGTTGGTGCGGTGGATGCGCTCGAAACCTTCGGCCACGATGGCTTCCACGCCGGCCAGGCGCACGCCCTTGGCGGCCCAGTCGCGCGAAGAGCCCTGGCCGTAGTCGGCGCCGGCGATGATGATCAGCGGCTGCTTGCGCTCCATGTAGGCTTCGATGGTTTCCCACATGCGCATGACCTTGCCTTCCGGCTCCAGGCGCGCCAGCGAACCTTGCTGCACGCTGCCGTCCGCCTTCTTCACCATTTCATTGAACAGCTTCGGATTGGCGAAGGTGGCGCGCTGCGCGGTCAGGTGGTCGCCGCGGTGGGTGGCGTAGGAGTTGAAGTCTTCCTCCGGCAAGCCCATCTTGTGCAGGTATTCGCCGGCCGCGCTGTCGAGCAGGATGGCGTTGGACGGCGACAGGTGGTCGGTGGTGATGTTGTCGCCCAGCACCGCCAGCGGCCGCATGCCTTGCAGCGTGCGCTCGCCGGCCAGCGCGCCTTCCCAGTAGGGCGGGCGGCGGATGTAGGTGCTTTGCGGGCGCCAGTCGTACAAGGGGCTGACCTTGGCGCCGCGGTCGACGCGGGCGGCGAACATCGGGGTGTAGACGTTGCGGAATTGCTGCGGCTTGACGGCGGCCTTGACCACTTCGTCGATTTCTTCATCGGAGGGCCAGATGTCTTTGAGGCGGATTTCTTTGCCGTCGGCAGTGGTGCCCAGCACGTCCTGCTCGATGTCGAAGCGGATGGTGCCGGCAATCGCATAGGCCACCACCAGCGGCGGCGAGGCCAGGAAGGCTTGCTTGGCGTAGGGGTGGATGCGGCCATCGAAGTTGCGGTTGCCCGACAGCACGGCGGTGCTGTACAGGTCGCGGTCGATGATTTCCTGCTGGATCTTGGGATCGAGCGCGCCCGACATGCCGTTGCAGGTGGTGCAGGCGAAGGCGACGATGCCGAAGCCCAGTTTTTCCAGGTCGCCGGTCAGGCCGGCTTCGTCCAGGTACAGTTCGACCGCCTTCGATCCCGGCGCCAGCGAACTCTTCACCCACGGCTTGCGCTGCAGGCCCAGGCGGTTGGCGTTGCGCGCCAGCAGGGCGGCGGCGATCACGTTGCGCGGGTTGCTGGTGTTGGTGCAACTGGTGATGGCGGCGATGATGACGGCGCCGTCGGGCATCTTGCCCGGCTCGTTTTCCACCTTGCCGGCGATGCCTTGCGCGGCCAGTTCGGATACCGGCAGGCGCTTGTGCGGATTGCTCGGCCCGGCCAGCGTGCGCACCACGGTCGAGAGGTCGAAGCGCAGCACGCGCTCGTACTCGACATCCTTCAGGCTGTCGGACCACAGCCCGGTTTCCCTGGCATAGGTTTCCACCAGCCTGACCTGCTCATCTTCGCGGCCGGTCAGCTTCAGGTAGTCGATGGTCTGCTGGTCGATCGAGAACATGGCGGCGGTAGCGCCGTATTCCGGTGCCATGTTGGAGATCGTGGCGCGGTCGCCCAGGGTCAGGCTGGAAGCGCCGTCGCCATAGAACTCCAGGTAGGCGCCGACCACCTTCTGCTTGCGCAGGAACTCGGTCAGCGACAGCACGATGTCGGTGGCGGTGATGCCGGGCTGGCGGCGGCCGGTCAGTTCGACGCCGACGATGTCGGGCAGGCGCATCCACGAGGCGCGGCCCAGCATCACGTTCTCGGCTTCCAGGCCGCCCACGCCGATGGCGATCACGCCCAGTGCATCCACGTGCGGGGTGTGGCTGTCGGTGCCGACCAGGGTGTCGGGGAAGGCCACGCCGTCCTTGGTGTAGATCACCGGCGACATTTTTTCCAGGTTGATCTGGTGCATGATGCCGTTGCCGGGCGGGATCACGTCGACGTTTTCAAAGGCCAGCTTGGTCCAGTCGATGAAGTGGAAGCGGTCTTCGTTGCGGCGGTCTTCGATGGCGCGGTTCTTCTCGAAGGCTTGCGGGTCGTCGCCGCCGCATTCCACCGCCAGCGAATGATCCACGATCAGTTGCACCGGCACCACCGGGTTGACCTTGGCCGGGTCGCCGCCCATGTCGGCGATCGCATCGCGCAGGCCGGCCAGGTCGACCAGCGCGGTCTGGCCCAGGATGTCATGGCACACCACGCGCGCCGGGAACCAGGGGAAATCCAGGTCGCGGCGGCGCTCGATCAGTTGGCGCAGCGAGTCGGTCAGCGTGGCCGGGTCGCAGCGGCGCACCAGGTTCTCGGCCAGCACGCGCGAAGTGTAGGGCAGGCCGTCCCAGGCGCCCGGCTGGATGGCGTTGACGGCGGCGCGGGCGTCGAAATAGTCCAGCTTGGTGCCGGGCAGTTGCTTGCGGTATTGAGTGTTCATGGCGGATGGCTCGTGGTTGTCTCGGTAAATGGGTGTCGTTGTCAGGCTTGATCGCGCTGTGCGTTGGCCTGTGCGATCTGGTGCTCGATATTGCGGCGCGAGGCGCCGATGTGCCGGCGCATCAGCAGGTCGGCCAGTTCGCCGTCGCCGTCGGCCAGCGCGTCGAGGATGCGATGGTGTTCGGCGAAGGCGTGGCGCGGACGGTTGGGGGTGGCGGAATACTGGATGCGGTACATGCGCGCCAGCTGGTACAGCTCGCCGCACAGGATGCGCGTGAGGATTGCGTTGCCGCTGGCCTGGATGATCTTGTAATGGAAGTCGTAGTCGCCTTCCTGCTGGTAGTAGCCGCGCCCGGCCTGGAAGGCTTCATCCTTCTCGTGCATGTCCAGCACGCGGCGCAGTTCGTCGAGTTCGGCGCGGCTCATGCGTTCGGCCGCCAGCCGGCAGGCCATGCCTTCCAGCGATTCGCGGATCTGGAACAGTTCGACCAGGCCTTCCAGGGTCAGCGACACCACGCGCGCGCCGACGTGCGGCACGCGCACCAGCAGGTTCTGGCCTTCCAGGCGATGGATCGCCTCGCGCAGAGGGCCGCGGCTGATGCCGTAGGTGCGCGCCAGTTCCGGCTCGGAAATCTTGCTGCCGGGGGCGATGGCGCCCTGGACGATGGCGGTCTGGATTTTCCGGAAGACATGTTCCGAAAGTGTCTCCCCATCTCGTTCCGAACCCGGCAAAGTGATCAACTCGCTCATAGTGTCGACAATGTTGGCTGTTTTATTGATTTAATCATAGCACTTTGCATGAAATGTTTTGCAAGTGTCGACAATTAAATATTTCTATCTTGATTCGGTTAAAAAATAGCATGAGTCAATTCGGATCGCAGGTGAGAAAATTTGCCGCCATTTGAGAAAGCTGAAATAGCTTCTTAAATTTTTAAAGAAAATTTCTCTACCCACGGGAAATTAAATCCAAAACTGAGAATTTAAACTTATATTGCGTCCATGGACTCTCCTCAAACCTCGACCACCGTCGATCGCGTACTTCATGTTCTGGCTGGCGTGGCGCGCGCCGGCAAGCCTGTGAGCGCCAAGCAGATTGCCGCCATGGTGCAGCAGCCGGTCAGCACCGTTTATCGCCACCTGGCGTCGCTCAAGAAGTGGGGCCTGCTGCAGGAACACATGAACTCCGGCACCTTCGAACCCGGTCCGACCGGCGTGCAACTGGCCTGGGGCTTCGACCAGAACTCCAACCTGATCAGCCAAAGCCGGGACGAGATCAGCGCGCTGGTCGCGCGCAGCGGCGAGAGCGTGGGCCTGCTGGTCTATACCAATGGCGAGATGGTTTGCATCGCCATGGAAGAAAGCACCCAGCCGTTGCGCTGCTCCTTCACCAAGGGCCGCGCGCATAAGCTGCACAAAGGCGCATCGGCCAGAAGCCTGCTGGCGTTCATGCCGCGCAAGCTGCAGCAAAAGCTGCTGGCCGACCAGTTGGGCGACAAGCCGGAAGAAGCGGCCGCACTGGAAGCGAAACTTGAAGAGATTCGCCGCCGCGGCTATTCCACCAGCGAGAGCGAGGTCGACCTCGGCGTTTGGGGCGTTTCGGTGCCGATCATGACGTCCAACGGCCGCCTGGAAGGCACGATCACGCTGATGGCGCCGGCATTGCGCGTCGGGGCGCGTGAGCAGGAGCTGATCCGCATGACCGTGGAAGCGGCGCAGCGCATTTGCAATCGTTTTTAAGTTAGGGCCTGTTCGTTAAAGGCCCTGGGGCCTAGGCCGACAGGGAGTCATGCTGAAACGGCATGGGAAGCGGCCCGAGCGTTTTGTTGTTGTCATCCCGCCAGGAAATCATCCTGCACCAGTCCGATCCGTCGTTTTTACTGAGGAACACATGATGAAATTTTCCAAGCTGCTCTGCGCCTGTATGGCCGTCTTCGCCTTGTCCGCCGCCGTCCCTGCGGCCCAGGCCGCCGACAACGTGATCCGCGTCGGCACCGATGCGACCTTCCCGCCGATGGAGTTCGTCAAGGACGGCAAACGCACCGGCTTCGACATCGAACTGATGGAGGCGCTGGCCAAAAACATGGGCAAGAAGATCCAATGGGTGGACATCGACTTCAAGGGCCTGATCCCCGGCCTGATTTCCAACCGCTTCGACATCGCCGCATCGGCCATCTACATGACCGATGAGCGCCGCAAGGTGGTCAACTTCAGCGACCCGTACTATCGCGGCGGCCTGGCTGTGCTGGTGCGCCGCGACGACCAGAGCATCAAGGTGCCGGACGACCTGAACCGCGGCAAGAAGGTATCGGTGCAGGTCGGCACCAAGTCGGTGGCCTACCTCAAGGACAACTTCCCCGGCGTGGAGCGCGTCGAGGTCGAGAAGAACCAGGCCATGTTCGACCTGCTGGCCACCGGCCGCGTCAATGCCGCCGTCACCGGCCGCCCGGCCGCGGTGGAATACGCCCGCACCCAGCCGCTGGTGCGCGTGCTGGACAAGGGCCTGACCACCGAGCTGTACGGTTTCGCCATGCGCAAGAGCGATACCGAACTGGCGCAGCAGTTGAACCGCGCCCTGCAGACCCTGCGCGTGAACGGCACCTATACCGCGTTGACCGACAAGTGGTTCGGCAAGAGCGAGTAATGCCGGCCTGAGCGCCGCGCCGCCATTGCCATCGTGACGGCGAGCGCGGCCGCGGCGGCTTTCTTCTTTTTCAATCGACCTGCACGGCGGCAAGCCGGCGCGGTTGTGCATTCTGCATTTCAATTCGCATTTCAATTTTCCGGAGCCCACATGGATTTCGACTTTTCGCCGGTATGGGAAAGCTGGCATTCGCTTGCCACCGGCACCGCGGTCACGGTGGAAATCACTGCCGCCGCCTTGGTGCTGGGCTGCCTGCTGGGCCTGCTGGTCGGGCTGGGGCGCCTGTCGCCGCAGCGCCGCATCATCTATGGCATCTGCACCGTCTACCTGACCCTGGTGCGCGGCACGCCGCTGCTGGTGCAATTGTTCATCTGGTTCTTCGGCCTGCCGCATTTCGGCATCCTGCTGCCGGCCTATGTATGCGGCATCCTCGGCCTGGGCATCTACAGCGGCGCCTATGTTTCCGAGATCGTGCGAGGTTCGATCCAGTCCATCGAGCGCGGCCAGATGGAGGCAGCCCGCTCGCTCGGCTTGCCGTACAAGATGGCGATGCGCCGCGTGATCCTGCCGCAGGCTTTCGTGCGCATGATCCCGCCGCTGGGCAATGAATTCATCGCGCTGATCAAGAACTCGGCGCTGGTGTCGCTCTTGACCATCGCCGACCTGATGCACGAGGGCGAAAAGATCATCAGCGTGAGCTACCGCTCGCTGGAGGTTTACCTGGTCATCGCCGCGATCTACCTGATCCTCACCAGCGTGACCACCCTGATCCTGCGCCGGATCGAGAAAGTACTGCGTTCGGAAGGGAGAGTGTGATGACGCAAGCCATCGTCGACATCAAGGGCCTGAAGAAATCCTTCGGCGACCATGTGGTGCTCAAGGACATCGACTTCGCCGTGCAGCCCAGCCAGGTGGTGGTGGTGATCGGCCCCAGCGGCTCGGGAAAAAGCACCTTCCTGCGCTGCCTGAACGGCCTGGAAACCGCCGAAGGCGGCACCGTCACGGTGTGCGGACACCCGGTGGTGCAAGCCGGGCGCATGATGCCTGAAGCCCGGCTGGACGAGCTGCGCGCCGAGGTCGGCATGGTGTTCCAGTCGTTCAACCTGTTCCCGCATCTCACCGTGCTGGACAACATCACGCTGGCGCCGACCTGCCTGCGCGGAGCGCCGCGCAAGCAGGCCGAAGAGCAGGGCATGCGCCTGCTGGAGAAGGTGGGCCTGGCGCACAAGGCCAAGGTCTACCCCGGCACGCTCTCCGGCGGCCAGAAGCAGCGCGTGGCGATCGCCCGCGCGCTGGCGATGGAACCCAAGGTGATGCTGTTCGACGAGCCGACCTCCGCGCTCGACCCCGAACTGGTGGGCGAAGTGCTGCAGGTGATGAAGGACCTGGCCGCCGAAGGCATGACCATGCTGATCGTCACCCATGAGATGGGCTTCGCCCGCGAGGTGGCCGATGTGGTGGTGGTGATGGACCATGGCAGCATCGTCGAGGCCGGCGCGCCGGCCGATATCTTTACCGCGCCCAGGGAAGCGCGCACCCGCAGCTTCCTGCAGACCATGCTCGCGCGCGAGGCGGCCCATGGCGGCTGAGGCTTTCCCGAAGGCGCAAGCCGGCGACGCCATCATCGCCAGCGGCAGTCTCGCGCGGATTGCCGCGGTGCCCTGGAAAAACGAAGGCGGGCAGACGCGCGAGCTGTGCGTGGAGCCGCCCGAGGCGGATTTCTCCTCCTTCGCCTGGCGCGCCAGCGTGGCCGATGTCGGGCGCGATGGCGTCTTTTCGACTTTTGCCGGCATCGACCGCACCATCGTATTGCTGGAGGGCGGCGGTTTCACCATGCATGCCGACGGCGCGCAAATACACGACCTGCGCCAATGCTTCGCGCCGTTTTCCTTTGCCGGCGAGGCGGAGGTGTCGGTCAGCCTGCACGGCGCGCCCACCCTGGATTTCAACCTGATGGTGCGGCGCGATCTGGCCAGCGGCGAAGTGGTGGCGCTGAGCGAGCAGAATTCCCGCCGGCTTCCGGCCGATACGGTATTGCTGTATGTCGCGCAAGGCGCGGCCTGTCTTTCCGACGCCTCCGGGATGCTGCTGCAACTGCGCGCGGGCGAATTCGTCAGGCTGCGTGAAGGCGCGCTCCTGCCCGACTTGCTGTGCGCGGCCGGCGCGCTGGCGCTGGCCATCCGTATCCGCCGCAAGACCTGATCCGCTGCCCGTGGCCGCCAGCCGGCGCGCGGTGTCATTCAACCATGCAAAGAACGGGAAAGGTGAGTCCATGCACACTCACACCGAGCAAGACAACAATTCCGCCGATGGCGCGCTGTTCTGCCCGCGCGCATTGCTGCCCGAGGGATGGCGCAGCGACGTGCTGCTGCGCTGGGACGCCGTCGGCAACCTGATCCAGGCCACGCCCGGCAGCGTGTGCGGCGGCGCGGCGCAGGCCGCCGGCCCGGTGATTCCCGGCATGCCCAACCTGCATTCGCATGCCTTCCAGCGCGCCATGGCCGGCCTGACCGAGACCATGGGCAGCCCGACCGATTCCTTCTGGAGCTGGCGCACGCTGATGTACCGCTTCGCCCAGCGGCTGCAGCCGCAACACATGGAAGCGATCGCGCGCCATCTCTACATCGAGATGCTCAAGGCCGGCTACACCTCGGTGTGCGAATTCCATTACCTGCACCACGCCGAAGGCGGCGCCGCCTATGCCGACCCGGCCGAGCTGTCGCTGCGCGTGATGCAGGCGGCGCAGGACGCCGGCATCGGCATGACGCTACTGCCGGTGCTGTACCAGCATGGCGGCTTCGGCGGCATCGCCCCGATGCCGCACCAGGCGCGTTTCATCTCGTCGCCGCAATGGATGCTGGAACTGCGCGAACGCCTGCAGCGCGTATTGCCGGAGAACGGCATGCGCCGCTACGGCGTGGCGCCGCATTCGCTGCGCGCGGTCGCCGCCGACGGCCTGGCCGAACTGGTCGGCGGCGTGCGCGCATCGGCGCATGGGGCCGATGCGCCGATCCACATCCACATCGCCGAGCAGACCAAGGAAGTCGACGACTGCCTGGCCTGGTGCGGCAAGCGTCCGGTACAGTTGTTGCTTTCATTGCAGGAGCTCGATGCCCGCTGGTGCCTGGTGCACGCCACCCACATGGCGGACGACGAGTACCGCGCCGTGGCCCAGAGCGGCGCCGTGGCGGGCCTGTGCCCCACCACCGAAGCCAATCTCGGCGACGGCATTATCGATGCGCCGCGCCTGCTGGCCGACGGCGCCAACTGGGGCATCGGCTCGGACAGCAACATCGCCATCGACCTGCGTTCGGAGCTGCGCCTGCTCGAATATGGGCAGCGCCTGCACCATCGCCGCCGCAACATGCTCGCCTCCCAAGCGCAGCCGGCCGTGGCCGACCGCCTGTTCGCGCAGGCGGTATCCGGCGGCGCGCTCGCTGCCGGGCGGGCTGTGGCCGGACTGGCCGCAGGGCAGCGCGCCGACTTCGCGGTGCTCGATGGCGAGGACGTCAACCTGGCCGGCCGCGGCCCGGAGCAGTTGCTGTCGGCCCTGGTGTTTTGCGAACACCAGGGCAATCCGGTGCGCGACGTCTTCGTCGGCGGCCGCCAGGTGGTAGCCGGGGGACGCCATGCGCTGGAAGAACAGGCGCGCGCCGATTACCGTGCGACCGTGTCGCACTTGCTCAACGATTGAGAAAGATTGAGGATGCAACAATGACCCAGGAAGTATTCAAGCTGCGGCAGGGCACATCGCCCTTGCTGATCTCCATGCCCCACGTCGGCACGCTGCTGCCGGAGGAGTTGCAGCCCGCCTTCAGCGACGTCGGTCTGCAGGTGGACGACACCGACTGGCATATCGAAGACCTGTACGACTTCGCGGGCGAACTGGGCGTATCCGTAATCCGTCCGTTGTATTCGCGCTATGTCATCGACCTGAACCGCCCGGCCGACGGCAAGAGCCTGTATCCGGGGCAGAACACCACCGGCCTGTGCCCGCTGACCACCTTCGACAACGTGCCGCTGTACAAGCCGGGCATGGCGCCGGACGATGACGAAGTCGCGCGCCGCCTGCCGCTGTACTGGCAGCCTTACCACGATGCGCTGCAGGCCGAGCTGGAACGTCTTAAGTCCATCCACGGCTACGCCTTGCTGTGGGATGCGCATTCGATCCGCTCGGTGATCCCGCACCTGTTCGAGGGCGAACTGCCGGTGTTCAACTTCGGTTCGGCCAGCGGCCAGTCCTGCGCTCCCGGCGTGGCCGAAGCCTTGCTCAAGCAGGCGCAGGCATTGGCGCCGCATTATCCGGCGGTGCTCAACGGCCGTTTCAAGGGCGGCTACATCACCCGCAACTATGGCCGGCCTGCCGACAAGGTGCACGCGGTGCAGCTGGAACTGGCGCAGCGCAGCTACATGGAAGAGCAGGCGCCCTATGCGCTGGATGCGGTGCTGTCCGGCAAGCTCAAGCCGGTGCTGCGGGAATTCATCACGAGTTACCTGGCGTTCAAGCCGTCCTGACGGCGGCGCCAATGCAAAAAAGGCCGGCAGCGATGCTGGCCTTTTTTGCATGAACGGAGGGCGTGCGATCAGCGCTTGCCGCGATTGGCGACGATATCCCAATGAATTCGAGCATGACATAGGCGTTAATATGCTCAAGCAGCGCCATGCCGTTGCGCAAGACGGCCGATTTGGAAAATCGCGCCACAGTTGGTACAGTCTGCCCTTGGTTAATGATGAGCTGGCAAGGAGTATCGATTTGAGCAATGCACACCACAGCCGCAGCGGCGGCAAGGCCTTCATGAAGTTTTTCGAGAATGAGGCGGCCGGCGGCATCGTGCTGGCTATCGCCGCCGTGCTGGCGCTGGTCATCAGCAATTCGCCATGGCGCGACCTCTATGGCAATTTCACGCGCATCCAGGGCACGGTCGATATCGGCGGGCTGATCGTACTGTCCAAGCCGCTGCTGTTGTGGGTCAACGACCTGTGGATGGCCGTGTTCTTTTTCCTGGTCGGGCTTGAGATCAAGCGGGAGTTCTTGGAAGGGGAGCTGGCTTCGCGTCGCCAGGCCATCCTGCCTGCGGTGGCGGCCCTGGGCGGCATGGCGGTGCCGGCGGCGATCTATGCCGCGATCAACTGGGGCGATGCGGCGGCATTGCGCGGCTGGGCGATTCCTGCGGCGACCGACATCGCTTTCGCCATCGGCATCGTGATGCTGCTGGGCTCGCGCGTGCCGACCTCGCTCAAGGTATTCCTGACCGCCGTGGCGATTATCGACGACCTCGGCGCCATCGTCGTCATCGCGCTGTTCTATACCGAAAGCCTGTCGCTGAGCATGCTGGTGTCGGCCGGCGTTGGCAGCATCGTGCTGCTGCTGCTCAACCGCGCAGGCGTGCGGCGGGCCGACGTTTATATCGTGGTCGGCCTGGCGATCTGGGTGTGCGTGCTGAAGTCGGGCATTCACGCCACGCTGGCCGGGGTATTGACGGCGCTGGCCATCCCGATGCGGGACAAGAAGGAGCAACCGCTGGCCGGCGCGCTGGAGCACGGCCTGCATCCATGGGTGGCTTTCCTGGTGTTGCCGATGTTCGCCTTCGCCAATGCCGGCGTGTCGCTGCGGGGGATGTCCGTGGACAGCCTGCTCGATCCGGTCCCGCTAGGCATTGCCGCCGGGCTGGTGCTGGGCAAGACCATCGGCGTCTTCGGTGCCAGCTGGCTGATGATACGCAGCGGCCTGGCCAGCGCGCCGGCCGGCGCCAGCACGCGCCAATTCGTGGGCGTTTGCATGCTGTGCGGAATCGGTTTCACCATGAGCCTGTTCATCGGCGGCCTGGCCTTCCAGGGGTTGAGCGCTGATTTTGAAGCGAAGCTCAAGCTTGGGGTGCTTGGCGGTTCGATCCTGGCAGGTTTGCTGGGGACGCTGGTGTTGTGGCGGAAGACTTCGCCGCGCTGAGGCCTCAAGGGGGAAGCGGCGTCCCGGTGCGGAGAAGCTCTGCGGCCGTATCTCCCGATAATCATCTTTTATCGATAATTGTTTATATTTTTTGCGATGCTTTTTAGAATGGCCGTCGCCAAATGGCGACGGCCACCGGGGTTTTCGTATTGCATTGCAAAATGCCATTTGGCCGACGCATCGGCATGCGCCGAATCCGTCGGCTCCCCATCTTCCGAAAGAGAAAAGTCAAACCGGCAAGCGTTGCCGGATGGCTTTTTATTGATGACAGGCGGAAATTGCTGCTGCGCGAAATAAGTGCCGCTTTACTTCGTAAAATGGCAAGAGCAAGATGAACTTAAGTTCAGTCACTGCGCGGGATTGCCCGTGGATAACGGGTGCGGATGGCAGCAGGCCAAGTGCAACAATCCGGTGCATTTCTGAAGGCTGCGGCATAGGCGGGCCTGCATAAGACTGAACAATAAGCTGCGCGAGCTGGGCGCGTCGGCAAAGAATATCCGGTGGAGACAATATGAAAATCATCGACCTTTTGATGAGCTACGGTGCGCAAGCCTTGCTGTGGTATGCCGTGTATGTGCTTATCGCGAGTTGCGCATTCGGCGCGTATGTCTGGCGGCGCAGCGGATTGGGTCATTGACCGTCGTCGGTATTTTCTGATGGACCTGCCCCCGGATGCGTTGCTCCCGGGCTGCGCGCAGGCATTTGCTAGGACGGGTTGACGGCAGGTTGGCGCGCGCGGCGCAAGCTGAAGCGAGCGGGGAGAAGCGCAATGGGGATCATGGATCAAATCTTGTCGTACGGGGTGCTCATACTGAGCTGGTATGCGCTCTATGTCCTGGTGGCCGGTTGCGCGTTCGGCGCCTATTTGGCCTACCGGCTGTGGTGGCGGGAAGAATTCTTCAAGATCAAGGGCGACCATCGCCGTCCCCGGCAGCGAGAAGTCGACTGAAGTCCGCCCGCATGGCGGCATAGCCTTCCTTTCCTTCATTCCTTCCTTTCGTCATTCCCGTACTCATCCCGTAATCAGGCGCCAATCGAATTGCCGCAATGCGTAGCTGCATTGCGGCAATTTCCATTTTTCCTACAGGGAAAAGCGGAGCAGTCCTATCGCAGCGCATAAGTTGCGCCGTTACCCTGTGGCTCTGTCTCGCATGCCATGCCAACATGCTGGAATCCTTATCCAGCAAGCATTTGGCCAGATCGGGGCGATGTACGGGCAAGCGGCTCGGATAGACAAGAGCCTTGCCTGGGCCATCGTTGGTGCGTTGCACTATCAGGCGTGCAGCGATGCCATGCCCGCCCCCGCCCAGCACACCAGGAACAAGGAGCAGGACTCATGACGACTTTGCCCGCCAGCGACATCCAGTTGCCTCTCTTTCTCTATGCCCAGCGTGAACCGTTGACCGAAAAAAGCGCCTGGGCCGCGCTCGACGAGCATTACCGCGACCGCGCACGCCACTTCCAGCTTGAACGCCTGTTCGCCGCCGATGCAAAACGCGGCGAGAGCATGGTGGTCGAAGACGTCGGCATCTACCTCGATTACTCGAAGAACCTGGTCACCGCCGAAACCATGGCGCTGCTGATGCAATTGGCCCGCCAGTGCGGCCTGCAAGATCGCATCGATGCCATGTTCCGTGGCGAGAGGATCAACAGCACCGAAGGACGGCCGGCATTGCATACGGCCTTGCGCAAGCCGCCGGGATCGCGGCTGATCGTCGATGGCGAGGATGTGGTGGCGCAGGTGCAAGAGGTGCTGGGCCGCATGGAGGATTTCGCGGGCCGGGTGCGTTCGGGCCAATGGCTGGGGCATACCGGCCGCCCGATCCGCCATGTGGTCAACATCGGCATCGGCGGTTCCGACCTCGGCCCGATGATGGCGCATGAAGCGTTGCGCTATTATGGCAAGCGCGATATCGGCATGCATTTCCTGTCGGACGTGGATGGCGCCGCGTTGCTGGAAACCGTGCGTGCGTTGCCGGCCGAGCAAACGCTGTTCATCGTCTGTTCGAAAACCTTCACCACGCTCGAAACCATCGCCAACGCCCGCGCCGCGCGCGATTGGCTGGTTGCCCAGTTGGGCGACGAAAGGGCCGTGTCGCGCCATTTCGTCGGCGTGACCACCAACACCGGGCAAGCCGCGCAGTTCGGCATCGATCCTGAAAACATGTTCGGTTTCTGGGATTGGGTGGGCGGACGTTATTCGATGGCCAGTGCCATCGGCCTGTCGACCATGATCGCCATCGGCCCGGAAAATTTCCGCCAGATGCTGCGCGGTTTCCATGCCATGGACGAGCATTTCCGCAGCGCGCCGCCGGAGAGGAACCTGCCGGTGATCCTGGGCATGCTCACGGTCTGGTACACCAACTTTTTCCACGCCGCCAGCCAGGCGGTGCTGCCATACAGCCAATACCTCAAGCGCCTGCCGGCCTATCTGCAGCAACTGACCATGGAGAGCAACGGCAAGCACGTCACCGTCAACGGCGAGACTGTCGATTACCCGACCTCGCCGATCTATTGGGGCGACAACGGCATCAACGGCCAGCACTCGTTCTACCAGATGCTGCACCAGGGCACACAGCTGGTGCCATGCGACTTCATCGGCTTTTGGAAGCCGCTGGAACAGGGCGGCGAGCGGCATGAACTGCTGATGGCGAACATGTTTGCGCAGGCCGAGGCCCTGGCCTTCGGCAAGAGCGCTGCCCAGGTGCGCGGGGAGGGCACGCCGGAAGAACTGGTGCCGCATCGGGTATTCGACGGCAACCGGCCCAGCAACAGCATGCTGGTCGAGCAGCTCACGCCGTACAGCCTGGGTACGCTGGTGGCGTTGTATGAACACAGCGTGTTTACCCAAGGCGTGATCTGGAACATCGACTCCTTCGACCAGTGGGGTGTCGAACTGGGCAAGGCGCTGGCCAAGCGTACGGCATCCCAGTTGCTGGACCATCGCCAGCCGCTGCATCATGACAGTTCGACCAATGCGTTGATCCGCCGCTTCCGCAATTGCAGCCGCGACGACAACCTGCAACAGGCCAGGGCGGCCTGAGCCTTCCGGCCGAGGCGCAGGCGGCAGTGCCAGCAAGCCGCGCAGGTTCGCCGACGACGTTGCCGATCCGGACAGTATCGCCGTTATACGGCGGCTTTCGCTTTGTCCTACAAATAAATACGATGGCGTCCGATACGGCTCATCATGGCGACCGCCTATGATCGTCAAACCCGTCTGGAAGCGCACATGAAAACAGGTTGCGCCAGGCGTGTTGCATGTCCGGTAAGGGTTGCGCGGCGCGTCTTTGCCGCTGTTTTTTTAGGAGGAGTCCGGGCCCAGGAGGGCCGCGCCGGGCACGGCGTTTCCATGGCGTGCTGGCAATGGCGGCGATGATGTTCATGGGCAATACAAGCTCTCGTTTTTCACAAACAAAATCTGCCGGATCCATGTGGTTTGGCTAAAATGAACTGGCTGGCATTTGCGAAACATCGCATGTATTTGCACCTGGACATCAGGGAGTGAAAACCATGTTGTCGATGAAATATAAAGAAAAATCGATTGCAGTTTCCAACGTCCGGCACATTTTTCCCGCCACAGGAGGCGCAAGTTGCAGCGCGCCGATGCGAAGCCGGAACGCGCCTTAGGAAGCGCGAGGAACAAGGATTGCTAGCTTTGGAAATTTGACAGGGGAAATGTCATGGACAAGTCCGATTCCGCTCATCCGACCGACAAGAATATCTCCATCCAGCAAGGCGATTGGGATGCATACCGGAACCATATCGGAAGCCACGCGGCCGATCCGCAAAAAACGCCGGACGAATGCGAGGAAGAGATCCGCAGCGCACCGGCCGGCGCCCCGGGCGATTCATCCGGGCAGCCATTGCACGGCGAAGAAGACATCCTGGCTTACCGTCGCCAATGCGCGCGCGCCTATATCGGCATGAACGGACGCCTGGGCGGGCGCGCCTACCATGCCAATGAACCGGTGATCCTGACTCCCGAAACGGTCAACGAACTGGCCGAACTCAATCGCATCTTGCGGGAAGAGCGCGCGCAAAAAAAGAAGGGACGCTGACGAGGGCGCATGTCCTGATGGCGGATGCCCTCAGGACTCTTGGCAGCAAAAGGGGACATTGCCGATCCCGGCCGCAACGGACCGGCGGATCCCATGCAGGTTCTTTGCCAGGCGCAGTAATGCGTTGCGCGCTTGGCGTCATCATATAACCGTTAAGTGCCTTGCCTCCGTGCATGGCGCAGATGCCGCCATACCCGGACGACATAGTGGGCCTTATACGTTTTCACGACATGGCAGAAATTTCTTGGTTGCGCGGTGGCGGTCAGGCCGGCAAGATCGTTTCCGCGTCCGACTGGACGGACAATGCGTTGGGCGATCCGGCGCATTGGCCGGTGGCGCTGCGGGCATCCCTGAACATCGCCCTGCATTCTCCATCGCCGGCCCTGCTGATCTGGGGCGACGCGCGCAATATCCTCTACAACGATTCTTTCGCGGCCTGTATCGGCAGCCAGCATCCCGGCGTGTTCGGCGCGCGCCTGGATGAGGCGCCGTTTTGGCCGCAACTCCGCGCAGCGCATCTGGCCGCGATCGAGGCATGCTTCGCCGGCCGCACGCAAACACTGGAAGAGCAGCACGTGGTGCGGCCGGAAGACGCGGTCGATGCCTGGTTCGATTTTTCCTATGTGCCGATTTTTGCGGCAGACGGCGCCGCTGTCGAAGGCGTGTTGTGCACCCTGGTCGACCTCACCGAACGCCGCCGCGGGATACAGGCGCTGCTGTCGAGCGAGAACCGCCTGACCGCGATTTTCAACCAGGCGTCGGTATGCTTTTCCGAACTCGACCTGCAGGGACGCTACCTGCGGGTCAACGATGCCCTGTGCCGCATGTTGTGCCGCAGCGAGGAGGAATTGCTGCGCATGACGCTGGCCGACGTGACGCATCCGGACGATGTGCCGGTCAACATGTCGATGTTCAACCGCTGCATCGGGGACGGCAAATCCTTCACGCTGGAAAAGCGCTATGTGCGCCCGGACGGTTCGTCTTTCTGGGTGTCGAGCAACATCAGTCGCATCGTCGATGCGAAAGGCCGGCCGCAGGCCATGATCGCGGTATCCACCGACATCACCGAGCGCCGCCGCGCAGAAGAAGCGTTGCGCGAACTCAACGATACGCTGGAGCAGCGCGTGGTCGAGGAAATCCTGGAGCGCAGCCGGGCCGAGGCCGCATTGAGCCAGATGCAGAAAATGGAAGCGGTAGGCCAATTGACCGGCGGCGTGGCGCACGACTTCAACAACGTGCTGCAGATCATCGGCGGCAACCTGCAATTGCTGCAGTCCGCTGCGGCGCTGGAAGAGAAGAGTCGCCAACGCGTGAAGATCGCCATCGATGCGGTCGACCGCGGCGCCAAGCTGTCGTCGCAGTTGCTGGCGTTCGCGCGCCGGCAGCCGCTGCAGCCGCGCAGCATCAACTTGAAGCGCGTGCTGCATGACATGGATGACCTGCTGCACCGCGCGGTAGGCGAAACCATCGAGATCTCCACGATTGTCGCAAGCGACCTGTGGAACGCCATGCTCGACCCCAATCAGGTCGAGAATCTGATCATCAACACCGCCATCAACGCGCGCGACGCCATGCCTGACGGCGGGCGCCTGACGCTGCAGATGGGCAACGTGCGCTTGTCCGATCCGCATTTCCTGGCGCAAGCCGATCTGGAGCCGGGCGACTACGTGGAGCTGTCGATTTCCGACAACGGTTGCGGCATGTCGCCGGAAGTGCGCGAGCGCGCCTTCGAACCGTTCTTCACCACCAAGAAGGAAGGCGAGGGGACCGGGCTCGGCTTGTCCATGGCCTACGGTTTCGTCAAGCAGAGCAAGGGCCATATCAGTATCCAGAGCGAAGCGGGCCGGGGCACCACGATCCGCATCTGTTTCCCGCGTTCGCGGGAGGCGGAGGCCGCCGTCGACGACATCCGCGAAATGGAGGTGCATGGCGGCGACGAAACCATCCTGGTGGTGGAAGACGACCCCAGCCTGCAATTGACCGTGACCGATACGCTGTCCTCGCTGGGGTATCGCGTGCTCAAGGCCGACAATGGCGAGCGCGCGCTGGCCATCGTCCGGAGCGGCGTCCCGATCGACATGCTGTTTACCGATGTGGTGATGCCGGGCAGCGTCCCGGCCACCGAGCTGGCGCGCCAGGCCCGCCAGTTGTTGCCGGGCATAGAGATCCTGTTTACTTCCGGCTATCCGCGCGACGCCATCGTGCATGAAGGGCGGCTGGATGCCGGGGTCGAGCTGCTTTCCAAGCCTTACCGCCTCAACCAGCTGGCGCAGCGCATCCGTCACATGCTGTCCAGGCGGGCGCATCGCATGCAGGCGATGCGCGGCGATCGGGGCGGCGACATTGCGGATGAGGCGCCGGGCTCGGCCACGATCCATGTCTTGCCGGTGGCCGAACGCCAGCGCAGGAAAGCCGCGGATGCCGCCGGCGCGTCGCCGCAGCATGGGCCGGCCGGGAATGACGGCGGCCAGCCGCCGCGCCTGCGCTTGCTGGTGGTGGAGGACAACATCGATTCGCAGGAACTGATCTGCGAATTGCTCGAAACGCTTGGCCATGCGGCGCACGGCGTGGCCACCGGGGAAGAAGCGCAACAGGCGCTGGAGGAGCAGGCGTTCGATGTGCTGTTTACCGACGTCAACCTGCCCGGCATCTCCGGCGTCGACCTGGCCCGGGACGCGCTATCGCGTTTTCCCGGCATGTCCATCATCTTTGCCTCCGGTTACGGCGCGGCGGTGGCGCGCAATGTCGGCTTCGCCTCCCACTCCCTGCCCAAGCCTTACGACATCGCCCAACTACGGGACATCCTCAGGAAAATCGCGGCCGCCGCCTGAGGTCACGCTGATTCCGGTGGTTCCGGTGGTTCCGGCGCAAGCGGAGCCACATGCGGGATCGGCGGCAGTCGCGTTTTCTCTGGCTGTGCACTGGCGGTTCCGCCGTTTTTTCTTCCTTCCTGGGCTCTTTACTGGCCTCTCTCCTGGGCGTCGGCAGCTTGCCAAGGCGCTATCGAAGCGCGCCGGCAACGATCAAACTTTGTAAGTCTTGTTCCCTTTTTTACTAGTTTTATTTAATATAAATACGAACAATTACCATTTGTATTTATATTAAATTGTTGAAAAGGTAAAACTTGAACCGCCATCATCCGATTCCGACGCGGCCGCGCGTCATGATCCGCGCGCTGCGCAAGGCGCTTGTTTATATGACCCTGGCCGGGGCGCCGGCATTGGCAAGCATGCCGGCTGCGGCCCAGGCCGCACCGGCCTCGGCTGAGCAGCAGGCGCCAGCCGCAGATTCCCAGGCCGTAGACGCCCAGGGCGCCAACCTGCCCACGGTGACCGTCACCGGCAGCGGCGAAGGCCAAGGTACGCAGCACTTGCAGATCCAGTCGAGCAGCGGCGCGCTGGGCTCGCGTTCCATCTTGGATACGCCGTTCTCCCTCACCAGCATCACTGCCGACGAACTGGCCGACCGGCAGATCCTCAAGCTGGGCGACGTGTTTTTCAACGATGCATCGGTCAGCGACAGCAGCGGCGGCTATAGCTCCTGGGCGTCCTACATCTCCATCCGCGGCTTGCCGGCCGACTGGCAGAATTCCTTCCGCATCGACGGCAAGCCTTTCCTCAGCTACGCCATCACGCTGCCTTACGACCATTTCGAGCGCATCGACCTGCTCAAGGGTTCGTCCGGCTTCATGTATGGCTTCGGTTCGCCGGGCGGCCTGATCAACTACATCAGCAAGAAGCCGACCGACACGCCGGTACGCAGCGTCAGCGTGGGCTATACCAGCAACAACCTCTGGAGCGAGCACGTCGACCTGGGCGGGCGCTTCGGCAATGACCAGATGTTCGGTTATCGCCTCAATGCCACGCATGACCAGGGCGAGACCTTCAACGAGGGGCATCTCAAGCGCGATTCGGTATCGCTGGCACTGGATGCGCGGCTTACGCGCGACCTGACCTGGGATTTCCAGGCGATCTGGCAGAACAGCAACGGGAAAGACCAGACGCCGTCGATCGTCACAACCGGCCTGGCCGGCGGCGGTTTGCCGGCCGTCATCAGCGGCGGCAACCGCAACCTGGTAGGCCCCGGCCAGCATATCGACACCAATTTCCAGTTGTACCAGACCGGCCTGACTTATCGCATCACGCCGGACTGGAAAGCCAACCTCAGCTATAGCCACAGCACCTCCAAGCGCTTCCGCAACGAAGGCATCGCAAGCCTGACCGATGCCGCCGGCAATTACGCCGACTGGCGCTCCGATTCGCGCGAAGGCCACGTCTTCGACCAATGGCAGGCCATGCTGGAAGGCAATGTGAAAACCGGTTTCCTGGAGCACCAGCTGGTGCTCGGCGCATCCTGGCAAAAGCAGGTCAACAATTATTCGGTCGCGCAGTACTACCAGCAGATCGGCAGCGGCAACCTGTACACGCAAAACACCAATGCGCATGACAGTTCTACCGACCTGCAGACCTACCACGCCGGCATCATTACCCAGCAGGCGGTGTTCGCCAGCGATACCCTGAAGTTCTCCGACCGCTGGTCGCTGCTGGCGGGCGCCCGCTATAACGAGTTCCAGCAGGACAGCTTCGACGCCACCGGCGCCCGGACCGCCCGTTACGACAAGTCGGCGCTGACCCCGACGGTGGCCCTGATGTTCAAGCCTGAACCGAACACCACGGTCTATGGCAGCTATGTGGAGTCGCTGGAGCAGGGCGGCACGCCCGCCACGACCAACACCAACTACGGCCAGCAACTCAAGCCGCTCATGAGCAAGCAATATGAAGTGGGCGTGAAGACCGACCAGCGCCTCTGGAGCGCCACGGCGGCGCTGTTCCGTATCGAGCGGGCGGCGGAATACACCGATTCCGGCGGCGCGCTGGTGCAGGATGGCCAATCCGACTACCAGGGCCTGGAGCTGGGCGGCGCACTGAAGCTGGGTTCGCAGTGGCAACTGGGCAGCAGCCTGATGTTCCTCGATTCCAAGTACAGCAAGGGCTCGGCCTACACCGGCAACCGCGTGGCCGGCGCGCCGGACATGGTGGCGACCGCGCAGCTGTCCTACCTGGTGCCGCAACTGGCCGGCCTGAAACTGATGGCCGACGCCAAGTACACCGGCAATACCATGCTGCGCGCGGCCAACGACCTCAAGGCGCCCGGCTATGCGTTGTTCAACCTTGGCGCCAGCTACACCACCCGCATCGGCAAGTACGACACCACGTTCCGGGCCGCGGTCAACAACCTGCTGGACAAGCGCTACTGGCAATACCAGTGGGAGAACTACATCAAGCCAGGCGATCCGCGCACCTTCAGCGTGAGCGCCAAGGTGGACTTCTGATCTTCTGATCTTCTGATTTTCTGATCTTCTGATTTTCTGATCGCAGGTGCGTAGGTAGTAAAATATCGAAAAAGAAGCAATTCTCGTTCTCAATTATCGACAGCCTTCCCGTTCTCTCCGGAAGGCTGTCGCTTGTGCTTGTAGAGGTTGCCGTTCCAAAGCGATATCGGCGTAGCGCCGAAGATCATTCAAGCCAGCCGACAAAACCCAAAGTAGCCAGGTAAAACAGCAATGCGCGCACTGTTCGTCATCATCCACCGCTGGTTCGGCCTTGCCGCCGCGGTCTTTCTTTTCATTTCCGGCGCCACCGGCGCGGTTATCTCCTGGGATCATGAGCTCGATGCCTGGCTCAATCCCGGCCTGTTCCAGGCCAACAGCGCCGGCCAGCCCGGCGCCGGCGCTCCCAAAGGCGGGCTGGAACTGGCCAACCTGGTGGAGCAGGCCGAGCCCAGGCTGCGGGTGACCTATGTGCTGACCCAAGGCGAGCCCGGACACACCATCGGCATGATGGTCGAGCCGCGCATCGATCCCGCTAGCGGGAAGCCTTATGCGCTGGACTATAACCAGATCGCGGTCGATCCCGTTACCGCCGAGATCCAGGGCCGCCGCATGTGGGGAGCGGTGTCGCTGTCGCGCGAGAACCTGCTGCCGTTCCTGTACAAGCTGCACTACACGATGCACCTGCCCGACATGGGCGGCATCGAAACCGGCGTCTGGCTCATGGGGATCATCGGCATCGTATGGACGCTGGATTGCTTCATCGCGCTCTACCTGTCCTTTCCCAATTGGCGCAGCTGGCGCAAATCGTTCGCCTTCCGTTGGCGCGACGGCGGCCACAAGCTCAATTTCGACCTGCACCGCTCCGGCGGCGTGTGGGTATGGGCATTGCTGCTGGTGCTGGCGGTGACGTCGGTGTCGATGAACCTGGAGCGCCAGGTCATGCGTCCCATCCTGCAAACCGTCTCGACCCTGACGCCCGGCCCCTTCGATACGCGTACCCCGGTGGCGCCGGAAAAGGCGGTCGAACCCCGCATCTCGCGTGAACAGGCGGTCGCGCTGGGCCGGCAGGAAGGAAGCAAGCAGGGCCTGGCCGAGCCGGTCGGCGGCGTGTTCTATTCCTCGATGTTCGGCGTGTATGGCGTGGGCTTTTTCCAGGCCGGCAACGATCATGGCGACGGCGGCCTGGGCAATGCCTGGCTGTATTTCGATTCCAATACCGGCGCTTACGCCGGCGGCCGCGTGCCGGGCAACGGCAGCGCCGGCGACATCTTCCTGCAGGCGCAATTCCCCTTGCATTCCGGCCGCATTCTCGGCCTGCCGGGGCGCATCCTGATTTCCTTCATGGGCGCGCTGGTGGCGATGCTGTCGGTGACCGGCGTGGTGATCTGGGTGCGCAAGCGCAAGGCGCGCATCCAGCAGCGCGCCCGCCTGGAGCCGGCCGTCCAGGCGATGGCCAAGCCGCGCTGAATATCCCGCCGGATTGAAGCGCTATGCGGCGTCGTGGAAGATGATGCCCAGCGTATGCCGCCGCCCGCTGCGCAGGCGCGACACGCCATGGCGCAAGTTGACCCGGTAGACATGCCCTGGCCCGCGCGCGCCTGGCACCGGACGCTGGCTGACCGCGAACACCACCGCGTCGCCCTGGCGCAGCGGCACGACTTGCGGGCGCGACTGCATGCGCGGGCGCTGTTCGGTCAGCACGAATTCGCCGCCGCTGAAATCGCGCCCCGGTTCCGACAGCAGGATCGCCACCTGCAGCGGAAACATGTGTTCTCCATACAAATCCTGATGCAGGCAGTTATAGTCGCCGGCCTCGTAGCGCAGCAGCAATGGCGTCGGGCGTACCTGCCCGGCTTCGTTGCAGCGGCGCACGAATTCGGCGTGCGTGGCGGGATAGCGCACGCCGATATCCATCAGGGCGTTCCAGTGGTTGGCCAGCGGCGCCAGGTGCGGATAGAAGGCGCTGCGCAGCGCCTGTACCGGCGCCGGCAGCGGGTAGCGGAAGTATTTGTATTCGCCCCGCCCGAAGTTGTGGCGCGCCATTGCGATGCGCGAGCGGAACAGGCTGTCGTCGTCGTAGAGGGCCGCCAGCCGCAGCGCTTCCTGCGCATCCAGCAGGGCGGGAATCAAGGCGCAGCCATCGGCATGCAGCGCGGCGACGATGTCGTTCCATGCTTGTGCGGCGATGCGCTGCTGCAGGTTCGCGCCGGCATCGGGGGCTTCCAGCGGTAAGGGAGGAAACAGGGGAGTAGGGTTGGTGGGCATGGCAAATCCTGGTCGATGAATATGCTCAGTGTGTCATGCTGTTCAGTTAAGCCTTCCATCAGTGAATCGTCATCCCGGCGAAGGCCGGGATCCAGTGTCTTTCGTTGCGCCTCAATGGCCGTTGAATTGGCCGTTGAATGACGAATGACGCGACGCTGGACCCTGACCTTCGTCAGGGCGACAGGGAAATTTCGGCTTAACTGAACGGCATTAATGCCCAGTGTGGGCCGGTTGCCGGGCCGGCGCACTCCGCCTCTTGCTATCGAATTGCTATTGAATTGCTATTGAATTTCAGGCCGGTTCGGCCGACGGAATGGCCTGCGACAACATTTTCAGCATATTGGGACGTTCGCCCTGGGCGGGCATGAGCAGCACGATGTCGCGCGAGTAGCGCGCATGGCCTTCGCCTTCGACCGCTGCCATGCGGCAGCCGGCGGCGAGTTTTTCCAGGCCGCTCCAGCGCGGCACCAGGCTTATGCCGACGCCATCGGCCACCAGCATGGCGATGGTTTCCAGGGCATCGAGGTCGCATAGCAGCGCCGGTTGCAGGCCTTGGTCATCGAGGTAGCGCTGGGCGGGGCGGCCGCCCCAGGCCGACGGGTCGTATCGGATATAGGGCTGGGTGCGCAGCAGCGTGGCGGCGTCGCCGCGCAGCTTGCGCCGCGCCAGCAGGATCAATTCCTCGCGGCGCAGCGTGCACGCGCGCAGGGTCTTGGGCAATTCGAACGGCGGCGCCACCAGGATGGCGGCGTCGATCTCGCCGGCCAGCAGGGCCTGGTAAAGCGAGCGCGAGGTGCCGGGGACGATGCTCGGGCGCATGCCGGGCGCCTGTTGCGTCAGCATGCGCAGGGCGGCCGGCAGCAGGCCCGTGAGCGCGGTTGAAATGGCGCCGACGCGCAGCGTGCCGGTCAAGCCTTCGTCGTCGGCGTCGCCGGCCAGCAAGGCGACTTCGTGCACGATGCGGCGCGCCCGCGGCAGCAGCGCCAGGCAGGCCTCGGTGGCGCGGGCGGCATGGCCGGCGCGCGACAGCAGTGCGAAGCCGAGCGAACGTTCCAGCGCCTGGATGCGCTGGCTCACGGCCGCCGCCGTCAGGCCTTCGGCGCGTGCGGCATCGGCAATGGAGCCGCTGTCGATGACGGCGATCAGGCTTTTGAGATAGCGGCTATCCATAAAAAATTCTTTCGAATCGATTAAAAATTACATGCTATCTCTTTTGATGGGCAGCGGCTATCCTAAGGCCCTTTCCGTACCTGTTCATTTTTGCTATCGAGGGAACCCCATGAAATCGATCTTCCACCTGGCCTATCACGTGCGCGACCTCGACCAGGCGCGCGGCTTCTATTGCGGCCTGCTCGGCTGCGAAGAAGGCCGCAGCACCGACACCTGGGTCGACATCGATTTCTTCGGCCACCAGTTATCGCTGCACCTGGGCGAGCCTTTTGCGGTTTCCAATACCGGCCGGGTCGGCAACCACATGGTGCCGATGCCGCACCTGGGCATCATCCTGGCCATGGACGACTGGAAGCAGCTGGCTGCCCGCCTGGGCGACAGCGGCAAGGTGGAGTTCGTGCTGGAGCCCCAGATACGGTTCGCCGGCGAACCGGGCGAGCAGGCCACGATGTTCTTCCTGGACCCGTTCGGCAATCCGATCGAGGTCAAGGGCTTCGGCAGCCTGGAACAGGTCTACGCCAAATGAGCGGGGCGGCTGGCCCGGCGATGGCGCCGATCCCTTTCGTCAGCCAGGGCGATGTCGCCGCGGTGCAGGCCTGGCTCAAGGCGCTGCGCGCGGCCATGCCGGGCGAGTGCGTGGTGGAGATGGGCGAACTGAACGCGGCGCAACGGGCGCAATGCAAGCTGGCGGTGGTGGCCAATCCGGATCCGGCCGAACTCAAGCGCCTGCCGCAGCTGGAGTGGGTGCATAGCGTATGGGCCGGCGTCGAACGGCTGGTCGAGGATCTCGGCGACAGCAGCCTGCAGCTGACCCGCCTGGTCGATCCCCGGCTGGCCGCCACCATGGCCGAAGCGGTGCTGGCGTGGACGCTCTACCTGCATCGCGACATGCCGCTGTATGCGCAGCGCCAGCGCTCGCGCCTCTGGCAGGCGGAGCAATATGTGCTGCCCGAGCAGCGCACGGTTGGCATCCTGGGGCTGGGCGCGCTGGGAGAGGCGGCCGCGGAGGCGCTGCTGCAGGCGCGTTTCAAGGTATGCGGCTGGAGCCGCAAGCGGCGCGAGCTGGCCGGCGTGCGCACCTTCAGCGGCGAGCCGGGCCTGGCCGAGATGCTGGCCATGAGCGATATCCTGGTGTGCCTGCTGCCGCTTACCGGCGACACCCGCGGCCTCCTGAATGCGCAGCGCCTGGCGCTGTTGCCGCCGCAGGCCCAACTGATCAATTTTGCGCGCGGGCCCATCGTCGACGACCAGGCGTTGCGCGCTGCGCTGGATGCGCGCGCGTTGCGCCATGCGGTGCTGGACGTGTTCGCCACCGAGCCGCTGCCGGTCGACAGCTGGCACTGGGACCATCCCGATGTCACGGTGCTGCCGCATTGCTCGGCGCCGACCAATCGCGAGACGGCTTCGGCGATCGTGGCCGGCAATGTGCGGCATTACCGCCAGACCGGCGAGATACCTGCCAATGTGGATATGCGGCGCGGGTATTGAGTAACACTGTCGTCCTGACGAAAGTCAGGACCCAGCGACGCTTGCTGCAGACGCTTGCTGCATATCCCGGAACGCTGAACGACGCTGGATCCCGGCCTTCGCCGGGATGACGGCGGTTAGGGCGTCAAGCCTGGGAAATAGTGAATCCAATACTGTTGCAGCCATCCGCGCTGGAAGCGAAGGCGCGGCCGCCATGCATGCGCGCCACCGCCTTGACGATGGCCAGCCCCAGGCCATGGCCGTGGCTGCCGTTGATGTCCTGGCGCGCGGTGTCGACCCGGTAGAAACGGTCGAACAGGCGCGGCAAATGGCGCGCGTCGATGGGCTGGCCGGGATTGGTGACGGCGATGCGCACGCCGTCCTCTTGCGCGGCGATGTCGATGCGGATCAGGGCGCCGGCCGGCGAATGCTGGATGGCATTCTGGATCAGGTTGGTCAGCGCCCGCCTGAACAGCGCCGTCTCCATCATTGCCGTGGATTGAATGTCGCCGCTGACGGCGATGTCCATGCCGGCGTCGTCCAGCACGAACTCGAAGAAGTCGACCGTCTTCTGCACCTCGTCGGCCACCCGCGCATGCACCAGCGACGTGGCGGCCTCGCCCTGGTCGGAACGCGCCAGGAACAGCATGTCGTTGATGATGGAGCGGATGCGGTCCAGCTCCTCCAGGTTGGATTGCAGCACGTCCTTGAACTCGCCGGCGCTGCGCTCGCGCGCCAGCGCCACCTGCGTTTCCCCGATCAGGTTGGCCAGCGGCGTGCGCAACTCATGGGCGACGTCGGCGTTGAAGGCTTCCAGCTGGGTATAGGCATCCTCGATGCGTTCCAGCGCGCCGTTGAAGGCGTGCGCCAGGACCGACAATTCCTCCGGCAGCGATCCGACCGGCATGCGCGCCGACAACTTGCGCGGCGAGAAGCCCTGGGCGTGCGCCGACATGCGCCGCAATGGCGCCAGCCCGGCGCGGGCGATCCAGTAGCTGGAAATCACCGCCAGCACGATGCCCAGCAGGGAGAACATGAAGGTCGCCATCAGGAAGGTGCGCCGCATCGCGAAATAGGGTTCGGTATCGATGCCGACGGTCACCCGCACTTCGGGCCGTTCCTCGAACGCGGGCAGGGTGCGCGTCATGGTGTGCAGCGGGTATTCCTTGCCCGCCAGGCGCAGCATGCCCACGGCATTGTTGTCATGCTCGATCGTCTCGTGTTGCAGGCGCGAGAGGTCGCCATAGCGGAAACGTTCATCGTCGCCGGAGATCCAGAACGACACCCGCTGGTCGGCCTGCGACAGCGCGGCCAGTTTCAGCTGCACGCGCGACCAGCGCTCGGTGTTGCCGGCGCGCGAGATCTGGAAGCTGATGTCGTTCAAGGTGGTGACCAGGCCGTCGCGCTCGTGGCGCAGCAGCTCTTCCTTGAGCACGGTGTAGAGCACGATCCCGGTGAGCGCGAAGATGAACAGCGCCGACGCCGCCGACATCCATACCAGTCGCGCGGTGATCGACTGCCGCCGCGGCAGGAAGCGTTGCGGCCGCTCGGGGGCTGGGCTGGAATGCTGCATGGCGCGTTCAGTCCGCCACGACGTCGGCCGCGGCGCGCGGCTCCAGCACATAGCCCAGGCCGCGCACGGTGTGCAGCAGCTTCTGGTCGAACGGGGCGTCGATCTTGGCGCGCAGGCGCTTGATGGCGACTTCGACCACATTGGTGTTGCTGTCGAAATTCATGTCCCACACCAGTTCGGCAATCGCCGTCTTGGACAGGATCTCGCCCTGGCGGCGCGCCATCACCGCCAGCAGCGCGAACTCCTTGGCAGTGAGGTCGATGCGAGCGGCGCCGCGGAAGGCCTTGCGGCTGATCAGGTCGATCTGCAGGTCGCCGATGCGCAGCTGCGCCGGTTCCTGCGAGCGGCCGCGGCGCGTCAGCGCCTGCAGGCGGGCCAGCAGTTCGAGGAAGGAGAAGGGCTTGATCAGGTAGTCGTCGGCGCCGTCATGCAAGCCCTTGATGCGGTCTTCCACGCTGTCGCGCGCGGTCAGCATGATGACCGGGGTCTGCTTGACCGTGCGCAGCGAGCGCAGCACCGAGAAACCGTCCAGCCCCGGCAGCATCACGTCCAGCACGATCACGTCGTAGTCGTGCTGGATCGCCAGGCGCTGGCCGTCGATGCCGTTGGATGCCAGGTCGACCGCGCACCCTTGCTCGGTGAGGCCCTTGCAGAGGTAATCGGACATCTTTTGTTCATCTTCGACAATCAGGATTTTCATGCGCTCTCCATATCCCGGGATTTTAACCTTTCGGCTGCTGGCGCTCGTCGCCGGGATGCCGGCTTGTGACCCGCCGCGCCACGGTTGGCTGTGCGGCGGCGATTGACAGGGCGGCCGGAGGGATTAAGCTGCCCTCATCCTCAATTCCGGACGATCACAAGAAGGAGTTCGCCATGCCCCAAGAATCTGCCGCCACGACAACCACACCGGTGGCCGCCTCCATGCTGGCCGAAATCTGGGCCGCGCTGGACGGCCCGCAAGCCATGCTCTCCAGCGTGCGCCTGGTTGGCGACGGCGCGTTGCCCTCGGTGTTTGCCGCCAGCGACCTGGCGCAAGCCTCGCTGGCCGCTGCCGGACTGGCGGTCGCCGAACTGGCCGAGGCCGCAGGCGGCCCGTTGCCGTCGGTGGAATGCGACCGGCGGCTGGCCTCGATGTGGTTTTCCGGCTCGCTGCGGGCCCAGGGCTGGACGCCGCCGGCCTTGTGGGATTCGGTGGCGGGCGACTACCGCAGCGCCGACGGCTGGATCCGGTTGCATACCAATGCGCCGCATCACCGGGCGGCAGCCTTGCAGGTCTTGGGGCTGGATGCGCAACCAGCGTCGCGCGAACAGGTGGCTCAAGCCGTGGCGCGCTGGAAGGCGGGCGAGCTGGAGGCTGCCATCGTGGGCAACAAGGGATGCGCGGCGGAGATGCGCAGCCAGTCGCAATGGGCCGTCCACCCGCAGGGGATGGCGGTTGCCGCCGAATCGCTGGTCGGGCGCCAGGCGTTCGACGCCGGCTGGCGACGCACGACGCCCGCCGATCCGGCGCGGCCGCTGGCGGGCGTGCGGGTGCTGGATCTGACGCGGGTGCTGGCCGGGCCGACTGCCACGCGCTTCCTGGCGGCTTTCGGCGCCGAGGTGTTGCGCATCGATCCATCCTCCTGGGACGAGCCGGGCGTGGTGCCGGAAATGACGCTGGGCAAGCGTTGCGCCCATCTCGACCTGGGCCGGCCCGATCACCGGCGCGTATTGGAACATCTGCTGTCCCGGGCCGATGTGCTGGTGCATGGCTACCGTCCGCAGGCGCTGGAGCATCTGGGGCTGGGCGCGGCGCGGCGGCGCCAGCTCAATGCGGCGCTGGTGGATGTGGCGCTGGATGCTTACGGCTGGAGCGGCCCCTGGGCCGGCCGGCGCGGTTTCGACAGCCTGGTGCAGATGAGTTCGGGGATCGCCGATGCCGGCATGCGCCTGCTGGGCCGCGACCAGCCGACCCCGTTGCCGGTGCAGGCGCTGGACCACGCTACCGGCTACCTGATGGCCGCCTCGGCGCTGCGCGGCCTGGTGCGCCGGCAGCAGGCCGGGCAGGGCGGCGAGTATCGCCTGTCGCTGGCGCGCACGGCGCAATTGCTGGCGGCGCAATTGCTGGCGGCGCACCGTCCGGCAGGCGCCGAACCGGCGTTCGCGGCCGAACAGCCCGGCGATCTGGGGACGGCCGTGGAAAATACCGTCTGGGGGCCGGCGCGCCGCTTGCGTACGCCGTTGTCCATCGCCGGCGTGCCCATGAGCTGGGAGCTGCCGGCTTCGCCATTGCGCTCGGCGCCGGCACAGTGGCGCTGAAAACGATACGATAACGGCTGTCATGCGGCAGAGGGCGGTCAACCGGATCGTCCTCTGCCGCATTGTGATTCCCATATCCAATCCATTGCCAATCGACAAGGAAAATCCCATGAAACCGATCAAGAGCCTGCTGGGCGAATACAAGGGCGTGCTGGTGTTCATGGCGCTGATGGTGGTATTCCGTAGCGCCATCGCCGACTACAACGTGGTGCCCAGCGGTTCGATGCTGCCGACGGTGCTGGTCGGCGACCGCATCCTGGTCGACAAGACGGCCTACGACCTGCGCGTGCCGCTGACGCATCTGCGCATCGCCCGCCTGGGCGAACCCCAGCGCGGCGATATCGTGACCGTCGATTCGAAGGAAGCTGGCGAACTGCTGTTGAAGCGGGTGATCGGCCTGCCCGGCGACGTGGTGGAACTGCGCGACAACGTCCTGTATATCAATGGCCAGGCCGCCAGCTACAGCCATGCCGCGGTCAAGGCGCAAGCCGGTGACGGCATCGACGAGGCCGCCTACCGCGATGAGCGCCTGGGCGATATGTCCCATCTGGTGCGCTTGTCGCAATCGCATCCCAGCCTGCGCAGCAGCTATGGTCCGGTGGTGGTGCCGGCCGAGCATTACCTGATGCTGGGCGACAATCGGGACAACAGCGCCGACTCGCGCTATTACGGCTTCTTCGGCCGCGATGAGCTGATGGGGCGCACCCGTCGCATTGCGTTTTCACTGGATGCCGAGCGCGGCTACCTGCCGCGCCTGAGTCGTACAGGGCGGCTGCTGGATGGTGTTACTGCCCAACATTGAGGCGGCAGGAGGCATTCGGCCGTTGAAATAGCCGCGATCAGGGTGAGAATAAATTTAATAAATCACTTTAATTATCGTTTTTAAGTATTTGATTTTATTTGATTAAATATTTCATGATGTGAGGCGCTGCCTGTTCCTGGGCGGCGCCAGGCAAAGCTGCTCCGGGTTTGTTGCAACAATTTCCTGTTTTTGCCGGCAAAAATGCTCAAGTTGTAGCAAGGCATGCCGTTATACAACACGGATTACCTGCAATTGTCATTGGAGCACATCATTTCTCTCACCTTCATTTCCGATCCGGCCACCGGCCGCCGCAGAAACGCGGTCAGCCACGACGCCATCCTCGACGCCACCTATGTGATGCTGGAGGAGATCGGCTTTGACAAGCTGTCGCTGGAAGGTGTGGCCACGCGCGCAGGCGTGGGCAAGGCGACCATTTATCGCTGGTGGCCCAACAAGAGCGCGCTGGCGATGGAAGCGCTGCTGCGCGCGGTCGAGCCGATGCCGTCGATTGGCGATAGCGGCTCCGCGCGCCAGGATATCGAAGATCACGTCACCCGCCTGGCGCAGTTGTTTCGCGGCAAGAGCGGGCGTGTGGTGCGGGAGATGATCGCGCTGGCGCAGTTCGATGGCGATGCCATGCGCATCTTCAATGACAACTATCTGGAACCGCGCCGTTCGGCGCTGGTGGAAGCACTGCGCCGCGGCGCCCAACGCGGCGAGTTCAGGGACGATCTCAACCTGGACCTGGTTTTCGATCTGCTGTACGCCCCCTTGTTGCAGCGGCTTCTTACCGGCAGTGCCGACATCGATGAGCGCCAGGTCAATGCGCAATTGAAGCTGGTGCTCGGCACGATCGCCCTTGAGCATTCCGTCACAGCGTCATCACAGGACTGAGTAAATATTCGAGCTAACAATCGTAAATTTTGTTGAGTGCTAGATAATTTGCACCTAGAATCCGAGACGAAACGTATCGTATTGGTTCTGGGCAAATCTCCTATTGCGAGAGCAAATGATGGCCATTCATGGGGATGGCCTGATTTGACGCTCGAATAGACATTGGCGGCGGCTCTGCATGGAATATCCATGCCATCGGCCGATACCGCTGAAATGCGAGCCGGGGTTTTCTCCCCGGTTCAGCCCATCCGGACACGCTTGCCTGGGCAAGCGTCCTGCCTGTCCGATATGTTCATCCAGATGCGAAGAAATACCGGCTTCCCGCCAGGGCGGCCGGCAGGCGATCGTCATGCGGCGGAGGGCGTCTAGCAGGCGGCCGTACGGAGATCCAGGGGCGTAAAACACATGCACGTGCAAGGGGAAAAAATGCACAGCGATGCGATGAGCGGATGCGGGGGCGCGTCAGGCATGCCTCCGCGCGAACCGGAGGGGAAAAAACCGCCGCGCGGCACCGACTGGCGCCGGCGGCAGCGCAAAACCAGGCGGTGGTGCGCCTTCGGCGTGGTCCTGATCCCGCTCATGCTGGCTTTCTTGTGGGCGCAATACGCATCGGCGCGCGAATCGGGAGAGCTGCTGTATGCCGACCAGTATTGCGGCTGCCGCGAGACGGTATCGCGCTGGGTTAGCGACTATGTCTGGACCCAGATGATCTGGTTGCCATGCAATACCCTGTTCCTGCTGGTGTGGGTGGCGCTGGCGCTCAAGCTGTGGAGCGGCAAGCGGCCATCGCGCTGAGGCCGCCGCTTTATTTCTTGCCCCCCAGGCTGGGACATGTCCGCCAGGCGGCCCGCCCCGGGAGCCGCCGTCGATCGGCCGGCCGCCTGCTGCGCGTTCCCCCCACACACCAAAAACAAACAGGCTTGTCCCCCCAAAATACGAGCCGTATTTCTTGGCATGACTTGGAAATTCTATTGTCATTGAGTCGTAATACTTCGATGCAACAATCCGCCCCGCGTCCGCTACGGCCTGATTTTTTGTTCACTTTCCAGGGATGATCGTGAACCCGCGCCACGGATCGCCTTCACAAGGGGAACTCAATGACCATCCGTCTGCGCATCACGCTGCTCGTCATACTTACATTCATCGCCATCGCCGGCATCGGCGGCTACGCGATGATCCAGTCTCGCGACAGCGCGGCGGAGGTCAGGTCGGTTACGGAAGGGGTGATGCCGAGCGTGCTGGCCTCGTCCGACCTGATGGGGCAGCTGAAGGATGTGCAACTGGCGGCCATGGTGATGGTCACCGAAGCCGACAACCAGCTGGTAGCCCAGGAAAACGAAAAGCTGGCCGAAAAAAAGGCGGCGCTGGAAAAGGCCCTGGAGATGCAGGCCCAGCATGCCGACGGCGTCGCCCAGCGCGGCCTGGTCGAGCAGGCGCGCGAGAGCCTGGATAACTACTTCGGCGCCATCGACAACACCGCCAAGTTCAAGCTCGCAGGCAAGAACGAGATCGCCCAGGCGCAGTTCTTCGGCGGGGTGATGCAGTACCAGACCGAACTGGAAGGCATCGTCAACACCCTGCGCATCGAGAAGAACCGTTTCAAGGACGCGGCCATCACCTCGCTCAACGGCAAGCTGTCGTCGACCACGGCCACGATTTCCATCGTCACTGCGGTGGCCGTGCTGCTGCTGGCCGGCATCGGTTTCCTGCTGTATCGCCAGATCACCGGCCCGATCAGCCGCATGTCGAGCATGATGGGCGAGATCGCCGCCAGCCAGGACTTCACCCGCCGCCTGCCGGTGCAGCGCATGGACGAGGTCGGCCACTCCATCGTCGCCTTCAACGGCATGGTGGAAAAGATCGAAGAGGCTTCCGCGCAGGTGCGCCAGAAGACCGCCGACATGCAGGCCATGCTGCAGAACATCCCGCAAGGCATCCTGACCATCGTCGACGGCAACAAGATCCACCCCGAATATTCGGCCTTCCTGGAAACCGTGTTCGAGACCGCCGACATTGCCGGCCGCGACGTGATGGAGCTGGTGTTCTCCGGCACCAACCTGGGCGCCGATACGCTGTCGCAGATCGAAGCCATCGGCGGCGCCTGCATCGGCGAAGACGTGATGAACTTCGAATTCAACGAACACCTGATGGTGGGCGAAGTCGAGAAGACCATGGCCGGCGGCGGCAAGAAGATCCTCGATTTGTCGTGGTCGCCCATTACCGACGGCAACGATACGGTGATCCGCCTGATGCTGTGCGTGCGCGACGTCACCGAGCTGCGCCAGCTGGCGGCCGAAGCCAACGAACAGAAGCGCGAACTGGAAATGATCGGCGAGATCCTGGCCGTGGCGCCGTCCAAGTTCGGCGAATTCATCGGCAGCGCGCGCCGCTTCCTGGACGAGAACGAACAGATCGTCCACCAGAACCCGGAAGCCACCGCCTTTGCGATCGCCAAGCTGTTCCGCAACATGCATACCATCAAGGGCAATGGCCGCACTTACGGCCTGTTGCACCTGGCCAACGTGGTGCACGATGCCGAGCAGCATTACGACGACCTGCGCCATCCGCAGACCGGCGCCGTCTGGAACCAGGGGCACCTGCTGCTGCAGCTGGCGCAAGTGCGCGAGATCATCGACCGTTATGGGCGCATCAACGACGTCACGCTGGGGCGCGGCGCGGCCGCCGAGCCGGGCGAAGCGGGCGCCGGCTACGAGCGCCACATCATGACCATCGACCGCAAGTACATCCAGGAAAGCCTGCAGCGCCTGGAAACCGTCAATACGGCGAACCTGCACGAGCTGGTGGCGGTGCGCAACGAAGTACGCCGCACGCTGCGCCTGTTGGGCACCGAGAGCGTGCAGGACGTGCTGGCGCCGGTGACCGCTTCGTTGCCTGCGCTGGCGGCCGACCTGGGCAAGGCGGCGCCGGTGGTGGAGATCGAGGACAACGGTTATGTGGTGCATAGCTTCGCCTCGCCGCTGCTGCAGAACGTGTTCATGCACCTGATCCGCAATGCCATGGACCACGGCCTGGAAAGCGCGCAAGAGCGAGTGGCCGGGGGCAAGCCGGAAGCCGGCACGATCAGGCTGGAAATGGGCGTGATGGACAACATGTTCCAGATGGCGCTGTCCGATGACGGCCGCGGGCTGGCGCTGGAGCGGGTGCGGCAGATCGGCGTAGAGAAAAACCTGATCGGCGTCGACCAGGCCATGACCGATGTTGAACTGGCCAACCTGATCATGCAGCCGGGATTTTCGACCCGCAGCGAAGTGACCGATGTTTCCGGCCGCGGCGTGGGCATGGATGCGGTGCTGGACTTCGTCACCCGCGAGCAGGGCAGAATCGAGATCCGTTTCACCGGCCAGGATGAAGGCGCCGCTTTCCGCGCGTTCCAGATCATCGTGATGCTGCCCGAGAGCGTGGCGGTGGAAGTGGATGGCATCGACGTGCCATATCCCGTGGCTGGCCAGGAACAGGCCGCGCCGGCGGTGAATCTGCCGCAGGGCGGCGATCCCCGGGTGGCATGAGGGGCCGTGTCCGGCCCGGTGTTGCAGGATTGCGCGCTTTGGCGCAGATGTGAAGCGATGGTGGTGAGAAATGAATGTCATGGTGTGGAACCCGATACTTTTCCTGGCGCTGGGCGCCTTGCTGGCCGGCATCCCGATGGCGCTGCTGTGGCGCCGCCAGAAGGCCCGCGCGGCGCGCATGATCGACCTGGCGCAGGTGGAATCCCTGAAGCGCAGCGTGCAGGAAACGCTGGAAGCGCAGCAGCGTGAGGTGGCCGAGCACCGGCAGAACGCCGAGGCGGAGCGCCTGGAAAGCGAGCGCCGCATGGCCGAGATGCGCGGCGAAAGCGAGGCGCTGGTGGCGAATCTGAGCCAGCAGAATTCGCAAAGCATGGCGCGCGTGATGGAAAACTGCGAGGCCTCGCAGGACACGATTTCCAAGCTGCTGGGCCTGATGCGCACCTTCGAGCGCTGGCACGACGACATGAACGTGCTCATTTCCCATAACCGCGAGATGCACCGCAAGAACGACGAGTTCGCGCTGATCGTCAACCAGGTCATCATCGTCGCCCTCAATGCCTCCATCGAAGCGGCCCGGGCCGGCGCGCACGGCCGCGGTTTCGCGGTGGTGGCGTCGGAAGTGCGCGACCTGGCGCAGCGCGCCGAGAAACTGTCCAAGAGTTATCGCGCCAACCTGTACCAGAACGACCTGATCACCACCACCACCTTCCAGGACTTGCAAGCCGGCGGCAAGATGATCATGGGCGCCGTGATCGGGCTGGACCTGATCAACAAGCGGACCCGGGAAGCGCTGGCCGAGGCGGCCTGACGATGGAGTGCGAGATATGATCAGCCAATCCGCCAAGGACGGTTTCGATACGCTGTTGCGGCAAGCGCTCAGGACCAGCCTGGTGCCTGCCGATACCGAGGCCGGGATGTCGGCCATCGACGATATCTCCGCCATCAGCGAAAAGAAGATGGTGGTGCTGACGGTGTCGTCTTATCTGTTCCGCCTGATGGTGATGTTTTATTTCACGCCGGACGCCGCCACCAAGGCGCATTTCGCGCGCCTGAACCGGGTCGCCCCGGAAGAGATGTCGGAGCAGGCCTTCATGGATGCCATCGCCGAATGCGGCAACCTGTGCTGCGGCATCCTGAACCGCGACCTGGGGCGTTTCTTCCCGCACCTGGGCATGTCGACGCCGAACGTGATCGACAAGAACTGCGCGGCTTACCTGCAGACGCTCAATCTCGGGCATCTCCGCCATCTGGCGGTGGACATGCCGCAGGCGCCGCGTTTCCACGTCACGCTGTGCGTATCGGCCTATGCGGAGATGGATTTTTCCGTGTCGGAAGAAGAGGCCGATGCCGGCACCGGCGAGCTGGAACTGTTCTGAGCCAACATCCGCACCATCCGCACTATCCATTGCAATTCAATTTGACTATCTAGAGAGACAACAACATGGCACAAATTCTGGTCGTAGACGATTCAAGCACGGTGCGCGCCGAAGTCGGCGACTTCCTCAGGAAGAACGGGCTGGACGTGGCGCTGGCGGTGGATGGCCGCGACGGCCTGAGCAAGTTGAAGGGCGATCCGTCCATCAAGCTGGTGGTCTCCGACGTCAACATGCCCAACATGGATGGCCTGACCATGGCCGAGAAGATCCGCGGCGAACTGGGCAATGCCAGCGTCAACATCATCATGCTGACCACCGAGAACTCGCCGATCATGAAGGAGCGCGGCAAGGCGGCCGGCATCAAGGGCTGGATCGTCAAGCCGTTCAAGGGCGACGCGGTATTGCCGACCTTCAAGAAGCTGGTCGGCGCTTAACGCACGCAGGCATGCGCGGGGAGTAGTGAAGGGGGGCAAGCCGCGCCGGCCGCGGCTTGCGGAACGTCGCCGGTCATCATGACGGCGACGTTTTTTATTGTCATTGCTCTTCGATCACCAGTTCGAAACAGATCAGCACCGGATTGCGGCCGCGCGCCAGCACGCCTTCGCATACCTTGCCTTGCGGATTGATCAGCGCGATGTCCAGTTGCGCGCGCAGGCCTTGCGGGCCGCTCCTGACTTCGCCCGAGCGCACCAGGATCTCGGTGGCGCGGTCTTCCAGCACGCGGCCATCCTCGAAATCGGCGCCGATGATGCTGCCGACGCTGCCGCGGATGATGGCATGCCCGATGCCGTGCGAGCGGCAGACTTCTTCGATGGCCATGGTCAGGTCTTCATCCGGGCGGATGCGGGCCAGGACGATGCGCTTGCCTTGGGCGGCGTGTGTCCGCTCTTCCAGGCGGGTGGGGTGGAACAGCGTGAAATTGGTTTCCGGATCGTACCTGGTGGCCATGGTGGCGTCATGCACGCCCCAGGCCTGCGCCTGGCAGGCTTCGGCCACGATGGTCTGGTCCATCAGCATATGGCCGCCCTGGCGCTGGCCGTCGCTGCCGCGCCAGACGGCATGGCAATGCACGAAGGGGGCGCCGTCCTTGCGGCCATAGGTGGCGCAGGCGAATTCGATGACCGTGCCTTCCTCGATGGCGTAAGGCGCGCTGTAGAACGCGGCATGCTGGTCGTCCACCGCCACCGCCGGCATCAGGAAATGGTGCGGCGTCACCTTCAGGTTTTCAAAGCGCACGGTGCCGCCGGCGATGCCGGCCTCGTCCAGCGGAATGCTCATGGCGTCGCGCAGCGTGCGGCCCGGCTCCAGGGTGAAGGTCTTGTGCATGGCGCCGCCTTCCAGGCTGACGATGCGTACCGGGTCGGGCTTGCCTGGATGGCGGGCGGTGCGGGCGAATGGCTGGCTCTGGGGCATTGCGGGTCTCCTTGTGGCGCCTGGTTCCGATCACGGCTTGGGCAGGGTGGGCCTGGCCGTTTTGTATTCGGTAGACAATGTCTGGCGCGTATTATCCCGTTTTCCCCTGCGGCCTGCAGTTGAATGTTTTTAACCGGGCGCGATGAAACGGCGCCGGCATCGTCGGCCTTGATGGCCTGCGACAGGCGTTCAGAGCGGGTCGGGCACCAGTTCGGGAATGCCGACCACCGTGGCCCAGGGCTTGACTTGCCAGCGCGTCACCAGCCCGTGCCGGACATAGGGATCGGCGGCGGCGAAGGCTTCGGCATGGGCTGCCGCAGCGTTGAACAGCAGCAGGCCGCTTTCGGGCGGATCGCCGACGGCGCCGCCGGCCGCCAGTTCGCCGCGGGCCACCGCCTCTTTGCACAATGCGAGATGCTCGTTGCGATGGACGGGGCGGCGCGCGAGATAGTCGGGGACGAAATCGTAGATGAGCAGATAGTGCATGGCAGGCTCTGACGCGGATGGTAAGGAAATCCAATATAGCACCAGCCGGAAAAAACAAAACCCGGAAGCGAACCTCCGGGTTTTGTTCTTGCCGATGCCGAAACGGCCGGCTATCAGTACCTCAGTCTTCCCGGGCTTCCAGTGCCCGGTTCAGGCTCAGTGCCGCCAACGAGCCAACCGCGCCCGACAGCAGGTAGAAACTCACGTAAGCCAGGCCGAAGTGCGCCGACAGGCCCAGCGCCACCAGCGGCGCGAAACCGGCGCCCACCAGCCAGGCCAGGTCTTGCGTCAGCGCGGCGCCGGTGTAGCGATACTTCTTCTGGAAATTGGCGGTCACGGCGCCGGCAGCCTGGCCATAAGACAGGCCCAGCAATGCGAAGCCGATCAGGATGAAGGTGTTCTGGCCGTATTCGCCGCCATTCATCAGGGTCGGCACGAAGGCGGAGAGGATGGCGATGAGCAGCGCCATCGAACCCAGCACGGTGCGGCGGCCGAAACGGTCGGCGATCAGGCCCGAGGCGACAATGCCCAAGGCCATGATGACCGCGCCGATGATCTGGGTGATCAGGAAGTCATCCATGGCCCGCAGCGAGTACAGCCTGGCCCAGGACAGCGGGAACACCGTCACCAGGTGGAACAGCGCGTAGCTGGCCAGCGCGGCGAGGGCGCCGATGATGATGTTGCGGCCCTGGGTACGGGACAGTTCGACCACGCCGGCCGGTTCCAGCTCGCGCTCGTCGAGCAGCTTGGCGTATTCCGGCGTGGAAACCAGGCGCAGGCGGGCGAACAGCGCGACAACGTTAATCGCGAACGCCACATAAAAAGGATAGCGCCAGCCCCAATCCAGGAAATCTTCCGTGGTAAGATCCGCAAGCATGTAGGCAAACAGGCTGGCGGCGATGATGAATCCGAGCGGCGCGCCAAGCTGGCCGAGGGCCGCATACCATCCGCGCCTGTTCTGAGGAGCGTTTATCGCCAGCAAGGATGGCAAGCCGTCCCAGGCGCCGCCCAGCGCGACGCCCTGTCCGACCCGCAGCAGGGACAGCAGGATGATGGCCCATGCGCCTATATGATCATAAGTTGGCAGCAAGGCAATACCCGCCGTTGAAAAACCAAGCAGGAACAGCGCCAGCGTCAGTTTCACTTCTCTTCCGTATGCCCGCTGGATCGCCATGAATATCACTGTGCCCACAGGCCGGGCAAGGAACGCGAACGCGAAGATCACGAACGCGTAAAGCGTGCCTTCCAGCCTGTTCTCGAAAGGAAAGAAAATGGCCGGAAACACCAGCACGGATGCCAGCGCATATACGAAGAAGTCGAAATATTCGGACGCCCGTCCGATCACCACGCCGACGGCGATTTCACCTGGTTCGATGTGCCCATGACTATGGGTTGCGGGGGCGACGTTGGATTGCGGCCGGAACTCGCTGGAACCTTGACCGTTGTGGATGCTGCTTGCCATGGCTTTGTCTCCCACTGTTAGAGGTTTAGTCGCAGTACGAACTCCCATCCCGGCGGGTGCTGCATGACGGGGTGGGACAAAACGTCCAATCGCCAACACACTTTATTGCCGTTACATTAGCATGCTCTGCTACATACGACTGGACTTTTCCTCCATGGTTTCTCAAATACTCCGTCGCGGATTGTTCCTCCTGCCCGCTATTTTGTTGGCTGGATGCAACACCGTAGTGATGAATCCGTCCGGCGATATCGCCTCCCAACAGGGACGCCTGATCGTCATTTCCACCGTTCTGATGCTCCTGATCATCGTCCCGGTGATCGCGCTGACCGTGCTGTTCGCATGGCGCTACCGCAAGAGCAACACCTCCGCACCCTACGAACCCGAGTGGGACCACTCGACCCGCCTGGAGCTGGTCATCTGGGGCGCGCCGCTGCTGATCATCATCGCCCTGGGCCTGCTGACCTGGATCACCACGCACACGCTGGATCCGTACCGTCCGCTGTCGCGCCTGGACGCGGAGCGTCCGATCCCGCCGGAAACCAAGACCCTGACGGTCGAAGTGGTGGCGCTGGACTGGAAGTGGCTGTTCATCTATCCGGAGCAGGGCATCGCCACCGTGAACGAGCTGGCCGCGCCGGTCGATACGCCGATCCAGTTCAAGATCACCGCGTCGAACGTGATGAACTCCTTCTTCATTCCCGCCCTGGCCGGCCAGATCTACGCGATGCCGGGCATGGAAACCAAGCTGCACGCGGTCATCAACAAGGCCGGCGAGTATGAGGGCTTCTCCGCCAACTACAGCGGCGCAGGCTTCTCGCACATGCGCTTCAAGTTCCACGGCCTGGACCAGCAAGGCTTTGACGACTGGGTCAAGAAGGCCAAGGCCGAGTCCGGCGCCATGGGGCGCGCCGACTACCTGCAACTGGAAAAGCCCAGCGAGCGTGAGCCTGCCCGCCGGTTCGGCAATGTCGACCCCAGCCTGTTCCACGCGATCGTCAACCGCTGCGTCGAGCCCAATACGGTCTGCATGGACAAGATGATGGCCGCCGACCTGAACGTGAAGCCCGGCCAGAAGAATGAATGACCGTTCCGAGCGCAGTAGCTGTATTGGCGCGGCAGTTGCCGGCTGCACCGTATTTTCCTTTTTCCCCGGGAAGTAAAGATGTCTGACAATTTTGACCTGATAAAGCTGATCTTCGGTCGTCTCAGCCTGGAAGCGATTCCATACCATGAGCCGATCCTCATCGGCACCTTCGCCGCAGTCGCCCTGGGCGGCATCGTGCTGCTGGCGCTGCTGACCAAGTATCGCCTGTGGGGCGTGCTGTGGCGCGACTGGTTCACCAGCATCGACCACAAGCGCATCGGCATCATGTACATCGTGCTGGCCATCGTCATGCTGCTGCGCGGTTTCTCCGACGCCATCATGATGCGCGCCCAGCAGGCCATCGCCTTCGGCGACAATCCCGGTTTCCTGCCGCCGCACCACTATGACCAGATCTTCACCGCCCACGGCGTGATCATGATCTTCTTCGTGGCCATGCCGCTGGTGACCGGCCTGATGAACTACGTCGTACCCCTGCAGATCGGCGCGCGCGACGTGGCGTTCCCGTTCCTCAACAACTTCAGCTTCTGGATGACCACCTTCGGCGCGCTGCTGGTGATGGCCTCGCTGTTCGTGGGCGAATTCGCGCGCACCGGCTGGCTGGCGTATCCGCCGCTGTCGGGCATCCTGTACAGTCCGGACGTCGGGGTCGACTACTACATCTGGGCCTTGCAGGTGGCCGGGGTAGGGACGCTGCTGTCGGGCGTCAACCTGGTGGTCACCATCGTCAAGATGCGCGCCCCAGGCATGAACATGATGAAGATGCCCGTCTTCACCTGGACCTCGCTGTGCACCAACGTGCTGATCGTGGCCGCCTTCCCGGTCCTGACCGCCGTGCTGGCCATGCTCTCGCTGGATCGCGTCTTCGGCACCAACTTCTTCACCAACGACATGGGCGGCAACGCCATGATGTACGTGAACCTGATCTGGATCTGGGGCCACCCCGAGGTCTACATCCTGGTGCTGCCGGCGTTCGGCATCTTCTCCGAAATCGTCTCGACCTTCAGCGGCAAGCGCCTGTTCGGCTACACCTCCATGGTGTACGCGACCGTCGTGATCACCATCCTGTCGTACCTGGTGTGGCTGCACCACTTCTTCACCATGGGTTCGGGCGCCAGCGTCAACTCGTTCTTCGGCATCACCACGATGATCATCTCGATCCCGACCGGCGCCAAGATCTTCAACTGGCTGTTCACCATGTATCGCGGCCGCATCCGCTTTGAAGTGCCCATGCTGTGGACCATCGGCTTCATGATCACCTTCGTCATCGGCGGCATGACCGGCGTGCTGCTGGCCGTTCCCCCGGCCGACTTCGTGCTGCACAACAGCCTGTTCCTGATCGCCCACTTCCACAACGTGATCATCGGCGGCGTGGTGTTCGGCATGTTCGCCGGCATCAACTTCTGGTTCCCGAAGGCCTTCGGCTTCAAGCTCAACGATTTCTGGGGCCGCTGCTCGTTCTGGTTCTGGCTGGTCGGCTTCTACCTGGCCTTCATGCCGCTGTACGTGCTGGGCCTGATGGGCGTGACCCGCCGCGTGAGCCACTTCGACGATCCGTCGCTGCAGATCTGGTTCGTGGTCGCCGCGCTGGGCGCCGGCCTGATCGCCCTGGGCATCGCCTCGTTCATCATCCAGATCTACGTGTCCATCCGCGACCGCAAGAAGCTGGCCGATGTCACCGGCGACCCGTGGGACGGCCGTACCCTGGAATGGTCGACCGCGTCGCCGCCGCCGGCCTACAACTTCGCGTTCACCCCGGTGGTGCATGACAACGACGCCTGGACCGATATGAAGAAGCACGGCTACAAGCGTCCGCTGGGCGACTTCGTCGAGATCCACATGCCGAAGAACACCGGCGCCGGCTTCATCATCGCGGCCCTGTCGGCAGCGTTCGGCTTCGCCATGATCTGGCAAATGTGGCTGCCGGCAGTGGCTGCCCTGATCGCCGTGGTGGTAGCGACTATCGTCCACACCTTTAATTACAACCGCGACTACTACATCCCGGCCGACGAAGTCGTCCGGGTCGAAGCAGAGCGCACTCGCCTGTTGAATAGCCATGTCTGAAGCGATTAATCCCACGGCCGACGCGACGCCAAGCTCGCGTTTCTGGACCCGCCATCACCATCCGGAGAACGGCACCCTGCTGGGCTTCTGGATCTACCTGATGAGCGACTGCCTCATCTTCGCCTGCCTGTTTGCGTGCTACGCCGTGCTCGGCCGCAACTACGCGGGCGGCCCGACCGGCGCCGAACTGTTCGACCTGCCGCTGGTGGCGCTGAACACCGCGCTGCTGCTGCTGTCGTCGATCACCTATGGCTTCGCCATGCTGGCGATGCAGGCCAAGAAGCAGCAGAATACGCTGGTCTGGCTGGCCATCACCGGCCTGCTGGGCGCCGGCTTCATCTACTTCGAACTGTATGAGTTCCTGCACCTGATCCACGAAGGCGCCGGCCCGACCCGCAGCGGTTTCCTGACCTCGTTCTTCGCGCTGGTCGGCACCCACGGCCTGCACGTGTCCTTCGGCATCATCTGGCTGGTCGTGCTGATGTTCCAGGTCAACAAGCATGGCCTGACCCCGGAAAACGGTCGCCGCCTGATGTGCCTGTCGATGTTCTGGCACTTCCTGGACGTGGTCTGGATCGGCGTCTTCACCTTTGTCTACCTGATGGGAGTCCTGCCATGAGCCGCGGCCACCAAGAACACCCGGCCCGCCCGATGGGCCAGCACGACCACCACGACGGTCATGGCCACCATGACGACCACGGCGCGCATGGTTCGATGAAGGACTACGTCACCGGCTTCGTGCTGGCCGTGATCCTGACCGCCATCCCGTTCTGGCTGGTGATGGGCAAGAAGATCGAAAGCTCGAGCAGCATGGCCATGGTCCTGCTGGCCTTCGCCGCCGTGCAGATCGTGGTGCACATCAAGTACTTCCTGCACATGAACGGCAAGTCCGAAGGCGGCTGGAACATGCTGGCGATGATCTTTACCGTCGTCATCGTGGGCATTACGCTGGCCGGCTCGCTGTGGGTCATGTACCACTTGAACCACAACATGATGCCGGGCATGTCGCCGCAGAACATGCCCAATGAAACCGTGCCGCAGTCGATGCAGCAAAGCATGCCCGGCATGCAGCACGAGATGCAGCAGGCGAAATGAGCCAAACGCCACGCAACCGCGTGACGCAAGGCATCGAAACGGGGCGCGCGCAAGCCGCCCCGACATCCCGCTCAAGAGCCAGCCTGATTTTCCTGGCGCTTTGTGCGGGATTTTTCTTTATGGTCTTCGTCGCGCTCGGAACCTGGCAGGTCTACCGCCTGCAATGGAAACTGGCGCTCATCTCCAAGGTCGATGCGCGCGTGCATGCGGCGCCGGTGCCGGCGCCCGGGCGTGCCTTGTGGCCGCAAGTCTCGTCGGAGGCTGACGAATACCGCCGCGTCAGCCTGAGCGGTCGCTTCCTCTATAGCAAGACCACCGCCGTCCAGGCCAGCACCGACCTGGGCAGCGGCTCCTGGCTGCTGACCCCGCTGCAGACCGCCGACGGCGACCTGGTGCTGGTCAATCGCGGCTTTGTCGGCGCCGCGCCGATCAAGCTGATCGCCAGCACTGCGCAGGATGGCCCCGGCGAACCGCCGGTCGAAGTGGTGGGCCTGATGCGCATGAGCGAGCAGGGCGGCGGTTTCCTGCGCAGCAACGAGCCGCAGCAGAACCGCTGGTATTCGCGCGATGTGCAGGCAATCGCTGCCGCGCGCGGCCTGGCGCCGGAGCGCGTGGCGCCTTACTTCGTCGATGCCGACCGCGCATCGTCGCAAGCCAATGCCGGCAACGCCCCCGATGCCGAAAAACCGGTCGGCGGGCTGACCGTGATCGCCTTCCACAACAGCCACCTGGTCTATGCGCTGACCTGGTATGCGCTGGCGCTGATGGTCGCAGGCGCCGGTTTCTGGGTGGTGCGCGATGAACGCCGCCGCGCCGGCCTTGCACGCCCCCAACAGGAAAAGAAAGATGACGGCCGGCACTGAGTCTGGCGGAGCCGCCGGGGCCGGCAAGCCCAGGACGCTCAAGGAGCGCTGGCAGCGCCTGAGGCAGGGCCAGGAAAACCCGGCCGGCCACCAGAACATGCTGCTGCTGATCCAGCTGCGCTGGCTGGCGGTGCTGGGGCAGATCTCCACCGTCGCCTTCGTGGCGCTGGTGTTCGACATCCGCCTGCCGCTGCCGCACATGCTGGAGGTGCTGTCCTGCCTGATCGCCTTCAACATCGCCAGCCACCTGCGCTGGCATGAACGCCGCACGGTCACCAACGCCGAACTGTTCCTGGCCTTGCTGGTGGATGTAGCGGCGCTGACTTTCCAGCTCTATCTCTCCGGCGGCATCACCAATCCGTTCGCCTTCCTCTACCTGATGCAGATCATCCTCTCGGCGGTGCTGCTCAAGCCCTGGTCGAGTTGGGCCATCGTCGGCATCACCCTGGGTTGCCTGGCCGGACTGGCGCTGTTCTCCGAACCGCTGGCGCTGCCGCCCGACCACAGCAACGGCCTGTTCAGCCTGTATGTGGAAGGCACGCTGATCTGCTTCCTGCTCAATGCCGGGCTGCTGGTGTTCTTCATCACCCGCATCAACAGCAACCTGCGCGCCGGCGACGCCATGCTGGCCGACCTGCGCCAGCGCGCCGCCGAAGAAGACCACATCGTGCGCATGGGCCTGTTGGCCTCCGGCGCGGCGCATGAACTGGGCACGCCGCTGTCGACCTTGTCGGTGATCCTGGGCGACTGGCGCCGCATGCCGGAAATCAGCCAGCGCCAGGAACTGCTGGACGACATCAGCGAGATGGAAGCGCAACTGCAGCGCTGCAAGGCCATCGTCAGCGGCGTGCTGCTGTCGGCCGGCGAAGCGCGCGGCGAATCCTCGGTCAAGACCACCCTCAACACCTTCCTCGACAGCGTCGCCGAAGACTGGCGCAAATCGCGGCCGGTCGCCGAGTTCGAGTACCGCAACCTGATCGAACAGGACGTGCCCGTGGTGTTCGACTCGGCCATCAAGCAGATGCTGGGCAACGTGCTGGATAACGCCTTCGAGGTATCGCCCGACTGGATCTCGCTGCTGGTGAAGCGGGAAGGGGACCTGCTGCAGATGGAAGTGAGCGACCGCGGGGCCGGTTTTCCGGAGTGGATGCTCAGCCAGCTCGGCAAGCCTTACCAGTCGACCAAAGGCAAGCCGGGCCGGGGGCTGGGCCTGTTCTTCGTGGTCAACGTCGCCCGCAAGCTGGGCGGGCGGATTGCCGCCAGCAACCGCGCAACCGGGGGCGCCACGGTGACGCTCACGCTGCCGCTGTCGGCGATCAGCCTGGAAGAGGCGCCCGATTCACCGGCTCCGGAAGTCCAATCCCCGTCCCGGCAGAACACGACGCAAGCTGGCTGAGCGGGCGCACAAGCCCATCGGCTGCCGCCTGGCGCCGGTCAATTCCTATTTCATGCCTGGCATAGGCGCCCAAACCCGATCTCGCCATACAATAGCGGGTTGGGAAAGTAGAAAGAAATATGGAAATTGCAACATGACGGTTGACCGCCTGCTCCTGATCATCGAGGATGACGCCGCCTTCGCCCGCACCTTGAGCCGCTCGTTCGAGCGCCGCGGCTACACGGTGCTGCAAGCCTCCAACCAGGAAGAGGCCGCGGCTCATCTGCAGGACCACAATCCGGGTTATGCCGTGGTCGACCTCAAACTCTCCGGCAACGCCTCGGGCCTGGCCTGCGTGCAGATGCTGCACGCCCACGATCCCGCCATGCTGATCGTGGTGCTGACCGGCTTCGCCAGCATCACCACCGCGGTCGAGGCGATCAAACTGGGCGCCTGCCAATACCTGGCCAAACCTTCCAATACCGATGACATCGAAGCCGCCTTCGGCCATGTGGCCGGCATGGCCGAACTGGAATTGCCGGCGCGCGCGACTTCGATCAAGACTCTGGAGTGGGAGCGCATCCACGAAGTGCTGGTGGAAACCGACTTCAACATCTCCGAAACCGCCCGCCGGCTCGGCATGCACCGCCGCACCCTGGCGCGCAAGCTGGAAAAGCAGCGCATCAAATAAGCCGCAGTACCGCGCCAGGCCCGCTACTGCGACAACGGTTATGATTACGCCTGCGCGCCGCGCCAAGACGGCAATGACCTCTGAAGGGAACAACGTGACACATCGCATCGGCTTTCTCCAACGCTTCCAACGTCTCCAATACCTGAAATGCAGCAGCCTGCTGGCCGTCGGCGCCGCCATCCTGGCCCTGTCCGCAGGCCCGCTGGCGCAGGCGCAAAGCACCATCAAGATCGGCGAGATCAACAGCTACAAGGCGCAGCCGGCTTTCCTCGAGCCCTACCGCCGCGGCTGGGAAATGGCCGTCGATGAGGTCAATGCCGCCGGCGGCGTGCTGGGCAAGAAGCTGGAAGTGATCGCGCGCGACGACAACGGCAATCCCGGCGACTCGGTGCGCATTGCCGAGGAACTGATGACGCGCGAGCGCGTGGCGCTGCTGTTCGGCGGCTTCCTCTCCAACACCGGCCTGGCGCTGACCGACTACGCCAAGCAGCGCAAGGTGTTCTTCCTCGCCGCCGAGCCGCTGACCGACAAGATCGTCTGGCACAACGGCAACAAATACACCTATCGCCTGCGTCCCTCCACCTACATGCTGGTGGCTTCTGTTGTGAAAGAGGCGGTCAAGCTGAAGAAAAAGCGCTGGGCCATCGTCTACCCCAACTACGAATACGGCCAGTCGGCCGCAGCCAGTTTCAAGGCGCTGATGCAGCAGGCGCAGCCGGATGTGGAGTTCGTCGCCGAACAGGCGCCGCCGCTGGGCAAGATCGATGCCGGCGCGGTCGCCCAGGCGCTGGCCGACGCCAAGCCTGACGCCATCTTCAACGCGCTGTTCGCCGCCGACCTCGGCAAGTTCGTGCGCGAAGGCAATACCCGTGGCCTGTTCGATGGCGTGGAAGTGGTCTCGCTGTTGACCGGCGAGCCGGAATACCTCGACCCGCTCAAGGGCGAAGCGCCGGTGAACTGGATCGTCACCGGTTACCCCTGGTATGCGATCAACACGCCCGAGCACAAGAAGTTCGTCGACGCCTACCGCAAGAAATACAACGACTATCCGCGCAACGGCTCGCTGGTCGGCTATGCCGCGCTGATGTCGATCGCCGCCGGCATCAAGAAGGCCGGCAGCACGGATGCCGACAAGCTGGCCGCGGCTTTCTCCGGCCTGCAGGTCGATACCCCGGTGGCGCCCATCGTCTACCGCGCGCAGGACCACCAGTCCACGCTGGGGGCTTTCGTCGGCCGCACCGGCCTCAAGGATGGCAAGGGAATCATGACCAGCTTCACCTACATCGACGGCGCCGCGCTGCAATTGCCGGACGCCGAGGTGAAGAAGCTGCGCCCGGCCGATTGATTGCGCCTGCCATGAGCATTCCTCTTTGGCGGGCGCGGCTCCCATGACGCTGGCCAGCCTCACCGTCCAGCTGATCAACGGCCTGGCCGACGCCTCCGCCATGTTCCTGGTGGCGGCCGGCCTGTCGCTGATCTTCGGCGTCACGCGCATCGTCAACTTCGCGCATGGCTCCTTCTACATGCTGGGCCTGTACATCGCCTACACCCTGGTCGAGGCCATCGGCGCCAGCGCCGGCGGTTTCTGGAGCGCCGTGCTGCTGTCGGCGTTTGCCGTGGCCATCATCGGCGCGGCGGTGGAAATCCTCATCCTGCGCCGCATCTACCGCGCTCCCGAACTGTTCCAGTTGCTGGCCACCTTCGCCCTGGTGCTGGTGATCAAGGACGCTGCGCTCTGGGCCTGGGGCCCGGAAGACCTGTTCGCGCCGCGCGCGCCGGGCCTGGAAGGCGCGGTACACCTGCTGGGCCGCCGCCTGCCGCAATACGACTTGCTGCTGATCCTCATCGGGCCCCTGGTGTTCGGCCTGCTGTGGCTGCTGTTGAACCGCACCCGCTGGGGTACGCTGATCCGCGCCGCCACCCAGGACCGCGACATGCTGGGCGCGCTGGGCGTGAACCAGGCCTGGCTATTTACAGGCGTGTTCACGCTGGGCTGCTTCCTGGCCGGCCTGGGCGGCGCCTTGCAAGGACCGCGCATTCCCGCCAACCTGGCGCTGGACCTGGATACCATCGGCACCACCTTCGTGGTGGTGGTGGTCGGCGGCATGGGATCGATCGGCGGCGCTTTCGCGGCGGCCTTGCTGATCGCCGAGGTCAAGGCCCTGTGCATCGCGCTGGGCAACGTCTCGCTGCTGGGCATCGAGTTTTCCCTGTCGCGCCTGACGCTGGTGGTGGAATTTTTGGTGATGGCGCTGATACTGGTGGTGCGGCCATGGGGCCTGTTCGGCAAACCGCTGGCGCCAGCGCGTGGCGGCGCCGGGCATGAATTGCCGCTGCGTCCGGCCAGCCGCGCCGCCCGCCTGGCGGGCATGGCGCTGTTCGCGCTGTTGCTGGCCTTGCCGCTGCTGGCCGACAGCTTTCCCTATCTGCCGGTGCTGATGGTGGAAATCCTGGTGGCCGTGCTGTTCGCCGCCAGCCTGCACTTCATCATGGGGCCGGGCGGCATGGCCTCGTTCGGGCATGCCGCGTATTTCGGCTTGGGCGCTTACGGCGCCGCGCTGCTGGCGCTGAAACTGCAATGGCCGATGGCCGCCGCCTTCGTCGCCGGGCCGGTGGTGGCGCTGCTGGGCGCGTTGCTGTTCGGCTGGTTCTGCGTGCGCCTGTCGGGCGTCTACCTGGCCATGCTGACGCTGGCCTTCGCCCAGATCGTCTGGGCCGTGATCTTCCAGTGGGACGACGTCACCGGCGGCAGCAACGGCCTGGTCGGCATCCGGCCGATCGAAGCATTGGCCTCTCCCGTCGCTTACTACTATCTGGCGCTGGCATGTGCCGCGGCCGGCGTCTGGCTGCTGCGCCGGGTGGTGTATGCGCCGTTCGGGCTGGCGCTGCGCGCCGCGCGCGATTCGACCGTGCGCGCCGAAGCGCTGGGGATCGACGTCAAGCGCGTGCAGTGGCTGGGCTTCGCCGTGGCCGGCGTGTTCTGCGGGCTGGCCGGCGTGCTGTTCGCCTTTTCCAAGGGGAGCATTTCCCCCGAAGTGGTCGGCATCAACCGCTCGGTCGATGGGCTGGTGATGGTGATGCTGGGCGGCCTGCAAAGCCTGCTCGGCCCGCTGCTCGGGGCGTCGCTGTTCACCTGGCTGCAGGATGTGGTGGCGCGCGAGACCGATTACTGGCGCGCCTTGCTGGGCCTGGTCATCCTGGCGCTGGTGCTGCTCTTGCCCGGCGGCGTGGCCGGCCTGCTGCGCCGCTTCGAACGCCGTTCGGAGGAGGCTGCGCCATGAGCCTGCTGCAGGTCAGCCATCTCTCCAAGGCCTTCGGCGGCGTACAGGCGCTCGACGATGTGTCGTTCCAACTGCCGGCCGGGCAGTTGCTGGCGCTGATCGGCCCCAATGGCGCCGGCAAGTCTACCTGCTTCAACATCATCAACGGCCAGCACAAGCCCGACGGCGGCGCCGTGCTGCTGGACGGAAAGGATATCGCCGGCCTCGGCCCGCGCCGTATCTGGCGCCGCGGCGTGGGGCGCACTTTCCAGGTGTCGGCCGCCTTCCATTCGATGACGGTGCTGGAAAACGTCCAGGCCGCCTTACTGTCGCACCACCGCAAGCTCGGCCAGCTGTGGCGCCCGGCCGCGCGCTACTACCGCGACGAGGCGATGCACTTGCTGCAGCAGGTCGGCATGGCGCCGCAAGCGCAGCGTGCCTGCGGCATCCTGGCCTATGGCGATATCAAGCGCGTCGAGCTGGCCATGGCATTGTCCAACCAGCCGCGCCTGCTGCTGATGGACGAGCCGACCGCCGGCATGGCCGCGCACGAGCGCCGCGAACTGATGGCGCTGACGCGGCAACTGGTCAGCGAACGCGGCATCTCGGTGCTGTTTACCGAGCACAGCATGGACGTGGTGTTCGCCTTCGCCGACCGCATCATCGTACTGGCGCGCGGCCGGCTCATCGCCGACGGCGTCGCCGCCGACATCCGCCGCGACGCGCAGGTGCGCGAAGTCTATTTCGGCTCCGGCAGCACCTTCGAAGACCGGCCGGAGGAGGACATGGCATGAGCACGCCGCTGTTGAAAGTGGAAGGGCTCAACGCCTTCTATGGCCAGGCCCATATCCTGTTCGACCTGCAACTGGAGGTCGGGCGCGGCGAGGTGGTGGCGCTGACGGGGCGCAACGGCGCCGGCAAGTCGACCACCCTGAAGGCGTTGATGGGGCTGCTGGACGGCACGCAAGGCAGGGTGGCTTTCGACGGCTGCGACATCGCGCGCCTGCCGTCCTACAAGCGGGCGCGCCTGGGCCTGGGTTTCGTGCCGGAAGACCGCCGCGTGTTCACCGAATTGAGCGTCGTGCAAAACCTGGAAACCGGACGCCAGCCGCCGCGCCCCGGCGCCCCGGCATGGACGCCGGATGCGCTGTTTGCACTGTTCCCCAACCTGGGCGCCATGCCGCAGCGGCCCGGCGGCCAGATGAGCGGCGGCGAGCAGCAGATGCTGACCATCGCCCGCACGCTGATGGGCAACCCGCACCTGCTGTTGCTGGACGAGCCGTCGGAAGGCGTGGCGCCGGTGATCGTGGAGCAGATGGCGGCCATGATCGTCAAGCTCAAGCAGGCCGGCATGGCGGTCTTGCTGTGCGAGCAGAACCTCCACTTCGCCCGCCTGGTCAGCGACCGGGCCTATCAGTTAGATCACGGCCGCATCGTCCGCGAGGGCGGCCTGGGCTAAGATCGCCGGATCGAGCAGGCCCGCCGCCATGGCCGCATCCATGCCGTCGCGCCACGGCAGGCGGCCCAGCATCGGGGTGTCGATGCGCTGCCGCAGGCTGGCCACCATCGCCCCGGATCGAGGTTCCTGCGGATCGATGACATTGGCCACCCAGCCGGCCAGGCGCAGGCCCCGGCCGGCGATGGCTCGCTGGGTCAGCAGGGCATGGTTGATGCACCCCAGCCGTATTCCCACCACCAAAATCACCGGCAGGCCCAGCCGGGCGGCAAGATCATCGCTATTGGCGTTGTCATTGAGCGGCACCACGAAACCGCCGGCGCCTTCGACTATCACCATATCCGCCGCGCGCCGGATTTCCCGGTAGCAGCGTTCGATATGCGCCAGCTCGATGGGTATCCCCTCGGCCTGCGCCGCGATATGCGGGGCGGTCGCCTCTTTCAGCTGGTAAGGATTGATGATGGCCGCGGGAAGGTCAACGTTGGCCTGGGCGCGCAGCATCTCGACGTCTTCGTTGCGCCAAGCGTCGCCATCGCGGTATGCGCCCGACGCCACCGGTTTCATGCCGGCCACCCTGATTCCGCGCTGCGCGAACAGGCGGATCAGCGCTGCCGATACCAAAGTCTTTCCCACGCCGGTATCGGTGCCGGTGATGAAAAATCCCGCCGTATTTGTATTATGCGTATTCATGCGGCCTCCATCACCGCATCGAAGGTGCGCCGTATCCGTTCGGCCAGCCAGGCGGCGTCTTCCAGCGCCAGGAGATAAGGCGGCATCAGGTAGATGGTGTTGCCGATCGGCCGCAGCAGCAGTTCGTTGCGGGCGGCCGCGGCGGCGAAGCGGCGAGAGAAGCCGGGTGGCCCGTCAATGGCGGCATCGCAGGCCCAGATCATCCCGGTCTGGCGGAAGTGGGCGATGCGCGAGTCCTGCGCCAGCGGCTGCAGCGCCTCGGTCATCGCGGCGGCGAATACGCGGTTGCGCGCCAGCACATCGTCGTCCTCGAAGATGGCGAGCACCTCCAGCGCGGCCCGGCATGCCAGCGGATTGCCGGTATAGGAATGGGAGTGCAGGAAGCCTTTGCGCACATCGTCGTCGTAGAACGCTTCATAGATGGCGTCGAGCGTCATCACCAGCGAGAGCGGCAGGTAGCCGCCGCTGATGCCCTTGGACAGGCACAGGAAATCGGGCCAGATGCCGGCCTGCTCGCAGGCGAAGAAGCTGCCGGTGCGGCCGCAGCCGACCGCGATTTCATCGGCGATCATATGCACCCGGTAGGCATCGCACAGCCGGCGCACGCCGGCCAGGTAGCCGGCGTCATGCATGGCCATTCCGCCGGCGCATTGCACCAGCGGTTCGACGATGACGGCGGCGATATGGCCCCGGCGTTGCTGCAACAGTCGTTCCAGGTCCGCCAGCGCGCGCAGCGCGACATCCGCGGCGCTTTCTCCGGACCGCGCCAGGCGCGCGTCGGGCGAGGCGGCGACATGCGATGCCCGCAGCAGGCTTTCATAAGGTGCGCGGAACAGGGCCGTGTCGGTGACGCCGAGCGCGCCCAGGGTTTCGCCGTGATAGCCCCCTTGCAGGCAGATGAATTCGCGCTTGTTGCCATCTCCCGCGTTGCGCCAGGCATGCGCGCTCATCTTCAGGGCGATTTCGACGGCCGAAGCGCCGTCCGAAGCGTAAAAGCAATGGCCGAGCGCGTGGCCGGTCAGGGCCGACAGTTTTTCCGACAGGGCGACCACCGGCTCATGGGTGAAACCGGCCAGCATCGCATGCTCAAGCCGGTCGAGCTGATCCTTCAGGGCGCTGTTGATGCGCGCATTGGTGTGGCCGAACAGGTTGACCCACCATGAACTGATCGCATCGAAATAGCGGCGGCCGTCCGCATCGTGCAGCCAGGCGCCGTGGGCATGCGCAATGGCGATCGGCGGGCTGCTTTCATGGTGCCGCATCTGGGTGCACGGATGCCAGACGCTGCGCAGGCTGCGCGCGACCAGCTCGCCGGAGCGTGAATCATTCATGCAGCTTCCCCCACAAGCGCCGAGGCGGCGTGCAGCAAGGCCTCGGCCAGTTGTTCCAGCTGTTGTTCGGTGTGCACGGCGGACAGGCTGATCCGCAGGCGCGCCGTTCCCTTGGGCACGGTCGGCGGACAGATCGCCGGCGCCCAGATGCCGCGGCTGCGCAGGAAATCCATCAGGTCGCGGGCGCCCTTGTTGTCGCCGACGATCAGCGGCTGGATCGCCGTCGATGACGGCAGCAGTTTCCAGGGCAATGGCGCCAGCCGCTGCCTGAGATAGGCGGCGCCTTCCCGCAGGCATTCGCGCCGCCATTCGTCGCGGCCGATGAGGGTCAGGCTGGCGCTGACCGCCGATGCCATCATGGCCGGATTGGCGGTGGTGAACATATAGGTCCGGGCGCGTTGCATGAGCCACTCGACCAGCTCGGCCGGCCCGGCCACGAAGGCGCCGGCGACGCCGGCGGCCTTGCCCAGCGTACCCATGTAGACCAGGCAATCGGATTGCAGGCCGAGGTGTTGCAGGCTGCCGCGCCCCTGCGGCCCCAGCACGCCGAAACCGTGGGCATCGTCCACCAGCAGCCAGGCGCCGTGGCGCTCGCATATCGCCGTCAGTTCCGCCAGCGGCGCGAGGTCGCCATCCATGCTGAAGACCGCATCGGTGACGACCAGCTTGCGCGGGCTCCGGCATTTGGCCAGCAGATGTTCCAGCCGCGCGACATCGTGATGCGGATAGACGCTGAAGTCGGCGCGCGACAGCCGGGCGCCGTCGATCAGCGAGGCATGGCTGAGCCGGTCGAGGAAGACCGCGTCGCCGGCGCCCACCAGCGCGGTGATGGCGCCGATGTTGGCCATGTAGCCGTTGGAAAAATACAGGGCGCGCGGCATGCCGACGAAATCGGCCAATTCCCGCTCCAGCGTTTCGTGCGCCCGCGCATGGCCCGAGATCAGTGCCGACGCGGCCGCGCCGACGCCATAGCGCTGCGCCGCAGAGATCGTGGCATCGATGATCCCGGGATGGCTGGCCAGGCCGAGATAGTCATTGCTGCAAAACGACAGGTACGGCACGCCGTCGACTTCCAGGATCGGCCCCTGCGGGCCGTCGACCACGCGCCGGGTGCGGCGCAGGCCTTGGGCGGCCAGTTCGGACAGGGATTGGGAGAAGTGGTTTGCGCTCAATGGGGGCTCCCGTGGTATGTGGCTTGCCGCGCCTGATGCATGGATGGCAGGGGCGGTATGGACGGCAGATGGCAAGTCAGGGGCAGCCGTTCCAGCGCGCGATAGGCGCAATTGTCTTGCCAGGCCAGGCCGGCGGGGCCCAGCGCCATGTCGGGCATGGCCCGCAGCAGTGCGCCAAAGGCGATCTCCGCCTCCATGCAACTGAGCGCGGCGCCGATGCAGACGTGCGGGCCGTGGCCGAACGCGAGATGGTTGCCTTCATCGCGGGCGATGTCGAAGCGGTGCGGCTCGCTGAAGCGTTCCGGATCGCGGTTGGCGGCGCCGATGTGCAAGATCGCCAGCTGGCCTTTGCGCAGCGTCTTGCCGCGCAGTTCAATGTCGGCCAGCAGTCGGCGGCCGGTGTATTGCACCGGGCTGTCATGGCGCAGCATTTCCCGGATGGCGTTGCGCAGCAGTGGCGGCGACGCCTTCAGCCTGGCCCATTGCTCCGGATGCCGCAGCAGCGCCAGCAAGCCGTTGCCGAGCAGGTTGCGGGTGGTTTCGTAGCCCGCAAAGAGCAGGGTGCAGCATTGCGCCAGGGCTTCGATGCGGGACAGGCGATGCTGCCGGTGCGCCAGCATGATGCGTCCCAGCAGGTCGTCGCCTGGGGTGGCGCTTGGAGTGGCGCTTGGAGTGTCCGCGCGCGCCGACATTTCATCCTGGAAGAATCCGGTCATGCAGGCCAGCGCCTGCTGCGCGCGCCGGGCTTGTTCGGCGGTGGGCGTCGGGCTGCCGATGAACGCGGCCAGGTCGGCCGCCCAGGCGACGAAGCCGGGCGGCTGCCCGGAGGTGATCCCCAGCATGCGGGCGATCACCAGCGCCGGCAGCGGGCGGGCGAAACTTTCGATGAAATCGAAGGCGACCTGGCGCCGTCCGTCGCCGCTTTCCCCGGCTGTCGCCTTTGCGCAGAGCGCGGCGATCAGTTGCTCGGCAATGCCGGCAATGGCCGGCGCCAGCGACTGCAAATCGTTCGGTTTGAAACCGATGTTGACGATGCCGCGCAGCCGGCGATGGGCGCGGCCATCGACAAACAGCAGGGAGCGCGAGAACACGCGCTTGAACTGGTCCAGCCCCGGATCTGGCAGCGCATGCGGCAGGCCGCCCTCGGGCGAGGCGAGCGTGCTGTTGATCCAGCGGGCCGCGCGCCGTACCGAGAACCGCGGGTCGCGCAAGGCGGCGGCGACGTCGGCATAACTCCTGATGATCCAGGCGCCGCCGCAAAATTCCTCGTTCCATTCCACGGGCGCCTCATGTGCGTGATGCGCGCCATCCTGCCGCATCACGATGCGCAATCCGCAGGCATGGGCTTGATGCCAAGCCGCGCCAGCAAGTCCTGGTCGGAAGAGAGGGCGGCATTGGGCGTAGTCAGTAGTTTGGCCCCGAGGAAGATCGAGTTGGCGCCGGCGGCGAAGCACAGCGCCTGGGTAGCTTCGCCCATGCTTTCGCGGCCGGCCGAGAGCCGGACCATCGACTTCGGCAAGCTGATGCGCGCTACCGCCACGGTACGGATGAATTCGAGCTCGTCCAGCGGCGGCGCATCTTCCAGCGGCGTGCCCTTGATCGGCACCAGATGGTTGATCGGCACCGACTCCGGCTGCGGCGTCAGGGCGGCCAGCTGCGCGATCAGCATGGCGCGCTGGCGGCGCGTCTCGCCCATGCCGACAATGCCGCCGCTGCAGACGCGCAAGCCGGCATCCTGCACCTTGCGGATGGTGTCGAGCCGATCCTGGTAGCTGCGGGTGGAAACGATGTTGCCGTAGAAATCCGGCGCGGTGTCGAGGTTGTGGTTGTAGTAATCCAGCCCGGCCTGCTTGAGCGCCTGCGCCTGGGTTTCTTCCAGCATGCCCAGCGTCATGCAGGTTTCCAGCCCCAATGCGCGCACCTCGCGCACCATGGTTGTGAGTGTGTCCATGTCGCGCTGCTTGGGATTGCGCCAGGCCGCGCCCATGCAGAAACGGCTGGCGCCTTGTTGCTTGGCGTCGCGCGCGGCGGCCAGCACATCCTGCGTCGACATCAGCTTGGTCGCGGTGATATCGGCCGACTGGTGCCGGGACGATTGCGAGCAATAGCCGCAGTCTTCGGGGCAGCCGCCGGTCTTGATCGACAGCAGGCTGGACAACTGCACCTCATTGGCCGGGAAGTTGTCGCGATGGACGGTTTGCGCCCGATACAGCAAGTCGAGGAAAGGCAGGTCGAACAGCGCCTGGACTGCGTCCGCATTCCAAAGGGAGGAGGCGGAATCGGCAGCCGAAGAACCGCGCTGGGGCGGCGCCCACTGGATCGTGCATTCTGATTGCATCATATCCTCCAAAAAGTATAGATAAAATGAAATTGACGACATCATCACGTAGAATGGTGCGTTTGGCGGATTCTATCTTCCGTCATTTTCATTTAACAATTTCTTTTTTTATAGATTATCTATAAATGGATCATCAGCAGAAAGACGCCGGCACGACCGCGGAACGCATCGCCGAGGCGCTGCGCATGCGCATCGTGCGCGGCGAGATAGCGGGCGGCGCGGCGCTCCGGCAAGACCATGTGGCGGAGGAATTCCAGTCCAGCCATGTCCCCGTGCGCGAAGCGTTCCAGCGCCTGGAAGCGCAGGGCCTGGTGGTGACCTTGCCGCGTCGCGGCGTGCGCGTGACTTCGCTGAACCCGGCCGTCATCAAGGAAAACGTCGAGATGCGCGCCGCGCTGGAGATCCTGGCGCTCAGGCACAGCGCGCCGAAATTCACGCCGGAGCACATCGAACGCCTGGAGCAGGCGCATGCCGCATGTTCGGAAGCCGCTTCGCTGGCGCAGTGGGACGCGGCCAATAACCTGTTCCACGAAATCCTCAGCAGCGAATGCGGCATGCCCAGGTTGCTGGCGGTGCTGCGGCAACTGCAACTGACCAATTCGCGCTACCTGTTTTCGACCGGCTTCAAGCGCGGCTGGCAGCCGCGTTCGGACCACGATCACATGCTGATCATCGATGCGCTGAAAGAGAAAAAGGTCGACCGCGCGCTGCAGCTGCTCAGCATGCATATCGGGACGATGGAGAGGGTGGGCTTCTCAGCGGCCTGAGCCGGCGCATAAGGCGCCATGGCAGGCATGGCGCGCAAATTGGAGACGCCGTCAGCGTGCCCCGGTCGGCGCCAGCAGGCCGTTGACGGCATCGTTGACGATCACGGACGGCAGCGAATTGCGGTCGTTCCTGACGATCACCATATCTTTCTCGATATCGCCCGGCAGCGCCAGTTGGCCGATGTAGGCGCAATCCGCGCTGCAGGTGTAGCGCAGCACGGCCTTGCCGCGGCTGGCCTCGATGATGTACTGGCCGTTCTCTATGCCGTAGTAGCGCACGCCCACCAGCGCCGCCGCTGCGCCGGCTTGCGGATCTTCATAGAAATACTCCCCGCTGTCGACGCGCACATAATGCGGCCACGGCATGGCTCCGGGCGGGGCGATGCCGGCAATCTGGACATCGTTGAGCTTGAGCCGCAGCGGTTCCGCGCGTACGGTTTGGGCTGCCGCTGCGGCCTTGTCCGGCAGGCGTACGTCGCCGGCAAGGGCGCTGCCGGCCTGTGCCTGCAGCTCGGCCTGGCGGCGCCGGTACCAGTCGAGCAGGCAGGCGCGATCGCGGCAGTTCTGTTCGCGCCAGCGCCATTGCTGGTCCGAAGCGATGGTGAAGGCGCGCCTGTCGGCGGCATGCATGCGGGCCAGGCGGAACGCCTTGCCCAACTGGTCGTCCAGCGCGGAAAGTTCGCTATCTCCGCAAATGGTTTTTTCGTTGGCGGAACCGGCTTTGCTGCAATCGAAACCGGCGGCAACGGCCGGGGCGCTGGCGAAGGCGCAATGCGCAGCGAAGGCCGCAGCGTAAAGGATGGTTTTCTTCATGGCGTTGGCGAAATGACGTGGCGGATGATCGGCATCGGGAACTGGAAGGCGGAAAGCGGAAAGCGCCGCGGGGCAAGCGTGAGCGGCGTTTCCATGATGTTCCTCCCATGTTGCGGCGATGCGATATGCGCAAGCATGGCATCGCCGTTGCAGGCGCAAAACGACAAGAAGAGAGGTCTTTTTTTTAAAATCTTTGCAGGTGAAAAAGCGTGTTCGGACTTCTTTACATCCGAATTCCGGATGCGGCTTCGATGGCATGCCGATGCATTGCGCGCGGCGCGTTTCCTATCCAAGTAAAATCGCGTTTTCACGACGGTGAAGCGAAGCCGGCGGGATACCAGGGAGACGGACAGGAATGCAGGACAAGGGCGGCCGGGATGGCCGGGATCAAGTGCAGGAAGGCGAGCGCCGGGGATTCATCCTCAGCCGCCATTGGCGCGATACGCCTGCCGGGATCGAGGTCGAACTGTGGCTGGCCACCGATGACGGCCCGCAATGCCTGCGCTTGCCGCCGCAGCAGGCGGTGGCCTTCATTCCCCGATCCGAGCGCGAACGGGTGGAACCTTTGCTGGCCGGCGACGGCAGTTTCGAACTGCGTGCGCTGGACAACCTGAAAGACTTCAGCCAGCGGCCGGTGATGGGGCTGTATGCGCGCCATTATCGCAAGCTGCTGAAGAAGGAAAAGCAACTGATAGAAAACGGCATCCCGGTCTATGAGGCCGACGTGCGCCCGCCGGAGCGCTACCTGATGGAACGCTTCATCAATGCGCCGCTGGCTTTTTCGGGAACGCCGGCGGCCGACGGCGCGCTCACGGAGGTGCGCATCCGCCCGCTGGCGGGCTACCGGCCGCAACTCAGGCTGGCCTCGCTGGACATCGAAACCAGCTGGCACGGCGACCTGTATTCGATCGCCCTGGAAGGCTGCGGGCAGCGTACCGTCTACACCCTGGGGCCGGCCAGCGGCGCCGTGGACACGGTGGATTTCGCGCTGCATTTTTGCGCCAGCCGCAAGGAGCTGATCGAACGCCTCAACGAATGGATGGCGCGCCACGACCCGGACGCCATCATCGGCTGGAACCTGATCCAGTTCGACCTCAACGTGCTGCAGAAGCAGGCGGACAAGTTCAAGACGCCATTGCGCCTGGGGCGCCGCGGCGCGCCGCTGGAATGGCGCGAGCACGGTTTTCGCGCCAACCACATGCTGGTGACGGCGCCGGGCCGGCTGGTCATCGACGGCATCGAAAGCCTGCGCTCGGCGTTCTGGAATTTCCCCTCGTTCAGCCTGGAAAACGTGGCGCAAACGCTGCTGGGGGAGGGCAAGGCGATCGCCACGCCTTACCAGCGCATGGATGAGATCGACCGCATGTTCGCCGAGGACAAGGCGGCCCTGGCCACCTACAACCTGAAAGACTGCGAGCTTGTCACCCGCATCTTCGCCAAGACCGAGATCCTCGAGTTCCTGCTGGAGCGCGCCAGCGTCACCGGCTTGCCGGCCGACCGCAGCGGCGGCTCGGTGGCGGCGTTCACCCACCTCTACATGCCGCACATGCACCGCAAAGGCTATGTGGCGCCCAACCTGGGCGACGCCGAAGCCATCGCCAGCCCGGGCGGCTTTGTGATGGACTCGCGCTCGGGGCTGTACGACTCGGTGATCGTGCTGGATTACAAGAGCCTGTACCCGAGCATCATCCGCAGCTTCCTGATCGATCCGGTCGGACTGGTGGACGGCATGCACAACGAGCCCGAAGCCGATACCGTGCCGGGCTTCAACGGCGCCCGCTTTTCCCGCCGCAGCCATAGCCTGCCGGCCATCATCGAGCAGATCTGGCAAGAGCGCGAGGCCGCCAAGCGGCACGGCAACCAGCCGCTGTCGCAGGCGCTGAAGATCATCATGAACTCCTTCTACGGCGTGCTGGGCTCGACCGTGTGCCGTTTCTTCGATTCGCGCCTGGCCTCGTCGATCACCCGGCGCGGGCACGAGATCATGCACCGCACGCGCGAACTGATCGAAGAACAGGGCTATGAAGTGATCTATGGCGATACCGACTCCACCTTCGTCTGGTTGAAACGCGCGCACAGCGATGAACAGGCGCGCGCCATCGGACTGGACCTGGTGCGCACGATCAACGACTGGTGGCGCCGCCGCCTGCGCGAGCAATACCAGTTGGACAGCGCGCTGGAACTGCAATTCGAAGTGCATTACCAGCGCTTCCTGATGCCCAGCGTGCGCGGTTCCGACGTCGGTAGCAAGAAGCGCTACGCCGGCTACGTGCGCACCGCCCAGGGCGAAGACAAGCTGACCTTCAAGGGACTGGAAACCGTGCGCACCGACTGGACGCCGCTGGCGCAGCAGTTCCAGCAGGAGCTTTACCTGCGCATCTTCAGGAAGGAGCCTTACCGCGAATACATCGCCGCGTATGTGGCCGACCTGCTGGCGGGCAAGCTGGATGCGCAACTGGTCTACCGCAAGCGCCTGCGCCGGCAACTCGACCATTATGAAAAGAATGTGCCGCCGCACGTGCGCGCCGCGCGCATGGCCGACGAGGTGAACAAGGGGGACGGGCGGCCGCTGCAGTACCAGCAGGGCGGCTGGATCAACTACGTGATGACCACGGCCGGGCCGGAGCCCCTGGAAAAACGCAGCGCCGCCATCGACTACGCGCACTATCTGGAGCGCCAGCTGGCGCCGGTGGCCGACGCCATCCTGGCTTTCGTCGGCGACAGCTTCGCCAGCGTCACTTCACCGCAACGGGAACTGTTCTGACGGGGCGGTTGCAGGGACTATCGGGGCAGGTGCGAATCGGAGTCGCCAAGGCGAGCCGCAATGCCCTGCGGTTTGCTCCCGCTGCTGCGGAAAACCTTGCGCCAGATGAAGTAGCCGAATGCCAGCGCGCCTACCACTACGTACAAGGCGTAGAAGGTCAATGCGTAGGCCCCGTAGTGCGCCAAGGTTTGGAAGATGTTCATTTTTCCCTCATGCAGGAAGGGAGACGTGTTGTCATCGCGTCATCCTGTTTCCTGCCAAGCCAGTCGTATATCGGGAGTTTTCCGTCCCGGTGTGTATGCATTTCGATTCCCGTCGAAATGCCCGATAGACCATTGTGCCAAGCAATTCGCGATTGCTCCAGAGGGAAAATCCCGAAAAATCATAAAACCGGGCAATCAATCGCTATCGCGAGTGCCGCGCATTGCATCGAAAACCATCCCCATTGAAGCGGCAATGCCATTTTCAATGAGGGCCCTGGCCCTCTCCGTTTTTGCAAAAAATGGATTGATCAACTTGTGCATTGACGCTTTTGTATTTATCAAGCATTCTGCTTACCTTGTATGTAACTGGCCATGCGGCAATATTTTTTAAAACTAGAAAATAAATCTGCCATGGGTTGTTTATGACGAATTCGATTGTCGCTTTATTGACGGCAATTCCAGAGGCGGTATTGTTTGCCGCGCTGGCCATTGGATATGGCCTTGGAAAAATAAAATTCGGACCGATTCAATTAGGCGGCGTATGCGGAACGCTGATTGCCGCGCTCGTCCTCGGCTAGCTGGGCGTCACGCTTGCCCCGCATATCAAGACCGTTTTCTTCGCGCTCTTCATCTTCTCCCTGGGCTTCGCCGGCGGCCCGCAATTCTTCGCCAACCTGAATGCCAAAGGCCTGCGGCTGGGGGCGTTTTGCCTGATCGAAGTGGTGGTCGTACTCTGCATGGTGCTGGCCGCGACATACGTATTGCAGCTTGATCCGGGCACCGCCGCCGGGTTGATGGCCGGGGCCGCCACCGAATCGGCGATCGTCGGCACGGCGACCGATGCCATCTCAAAACTGCCGCTCCCGATTGCGCAAGTCACGCAATTGCAGGCCAACATTGTCACCGCCTATTCCATTACCTATATCTTTGGACTGATCACGATTGTTATCGCGACAAGCCAGGTGTTCCCATTGCTGTTGCGCATCGATATCCGCGCCGAAGCAAAAAGGCTCTGGGCGGAAATGGGAGGAGAGGGCGATGACCGGGAAAACGCTGTCATCGCGGCGCCCGACCTGGTCGGGCGTATTTATCGGATCGGCGGGCCGGCCAGTGCGGCGCCAGGAAAGACCATTGCCGAGATCGGCATCCAGCTGGGCGACCGGATCAGCATCGTGCGCATGCACCGGCACGGAAATGACGTCGCCATCCATCCGGCGCTGCGGCTTGAACCCGATGACGAAGTGCTGGTGGTGGGGCGCCGCGACGCGTTGATCAGGATAGCCCCCTTGCTCGGCGAAGAGTTGGCCAACACGCCGGAATTGAATACGGGGTTGCACACGCAAAACATCGTCGTGCGCAACAAATCCCTGCAAGGACGCACGCTGCTCGAACTGCTATCGGGCTTGCCGCCCAACCTGCATATCGCCATGATCAGGCGTGGCGAACAGAGTTTGCCCTTGCTTCCCGAGGTTGAGCTGCAGCTCAACGATGTCATCCGGCTGTGCGCCGTGGCGGCGACATACAAGGCGGCATTTTCCGAGGTGATCCCCCTGATCGGAAAACCCCTCCCGGAAAACCGTCGGAGCAATATCGGCGTGTTGGGACTGGGGATACTGCTGGGGATTTTCCTCGGCGGACTGAGCGTACGCATCGGCGATACGCCATTTTCGGCCGGCACCGGCGGCGGCGCCTTGCTGACCGGGCTGCTGCTGGGGTGGTATGGCGCAAAACGCCCCGATCTTCCTACCATCAACAAGGATGCCCTGATTCTTCTCAAGGATATCGGGCTCACGGTTTTCATCGCCTGCGTCGGCCTGGAAGCGGGCCCCCAGGCCTTGGATCTGCTTTCCCGGTATGGCATCACCTTGCCATTGATCGGCGTCGCCGTGGCGCTGGTTCCGGCACTGGTTTCGTTGCTGGTGGGGCATTTCTTCTTCAAGTTGAGCGCGCCGATCCTGCTCGGGGCGATCGCCGGCCAACAATGCAGCACGCCGGCATTAAGCGGCATCCAGAATGCCGCCGGCAACTCCACGCCGTTGCTCGGGTACACCATTACCTACGCGATTTCAAATGTCGTGTTGCCCCTGCTTGGTCCACTGGTCGTTGCATTGGCCGGTGTCGTGGGGCAGATGGCGAGGCATTAGAATGCATTGCATCACTCACATCACTCACCGCGAGATTGGGTCTGGGCAAGTATTGATAGAACGCATCCACTGTATTCACTTTATTTACTGTATTGAAAGGTGATAATCATGGAATGGTTACATCAGTTATTTTCACGGTCTTCTGAAATTGCGTTGTTCCTGTCCCTTGCGGTCGGCTACTACATAGGGAAGATCCAGTTCGGGAAATTCCAGCTCGGCGGCGTCGCCGGTTCGCTGCTGGTTGCCGTCTTGGTCAGCCAGGTTGGCGTCACCATCGATCCCGGCGTGAAGTCGGTGCTGTTCGCCCTGTTCATCTATGCCGTCGGTTACGAGAGCGGCCCGCAATTCTTCAATTCGCTGGGCCGGCAATCGGTCCGCGAGATCATCCTTGCCGCCGTGCTGGCCATCACCGGGCTGGCGACAGTGGTCGTCATGGCGCGGCTGTTCGGGCTGGATAAGGGGTTGGCAGCCGGCGTGGCCGCCGGAGGGCTGACGCAATCGGCCATCATCGGCACCGCGGGCGACGCCATCAACAAGCTCGGACTGGCCGCGGAAGAGGTCCAGCGGCTGCAGGGCAATGTGGCGGTCGGCTATGCCGTGACCTACGTATTCGGATCGTTCGGCGCGATTCTGGTATGCGTCAACTTGCTGCCCAGGTTCATGGGGCGGAGCATCAAGGAAGATGCCGTGCGCGCCGAAACGGCCATGCAAGGCGGCCTGCAAGTCCTGGCTCCCGGGCAGGAAGCCGCCGCGCCGGACCTGGTCGGCCGGATCTACCAGATCGGCGACCATGCCGACCTCACCGTCGAGCAGCTTGAAAAAGAGCATGCCGCGCATGGCATTACCATCGAGCGTCTCAAGCGCCATGGCAAGATCATCGAAATATCGCCCGAGCTCAAGCTGGAGACGGGCGACATCGTCCTGGCGGTCGGACGCCGGCAGGCCATGGTCGATATCGTGCCGATCTTCAGCAAGGAACTGTACGCGGTCGAGGGAATGGAGCTGATGATGGAGCGGCGCGACATCGTCCTGGTCAACAAGGAATATCACAACAGGACGGTCGGCGACATCCGCGCCAACACCTCGCAACAGGTCCGGCACGGCATCTATGTCGTCCAGATCCAGCGCATGGGGAAAGTACTGCCCATGCAGGAAAAAACCGTGGTCCAGGCCGGCGATGTGGTGTCGGTATTCGGCTCGGAACAAGATATCAAGCGCGTCTCTTCCCTGATCGGTTATGCGGTCGTGCCCAGCGCCAAGACCGACTTCGTCTACCTCGGCGCCGGCCTGGTGGTCGGTTTGCTGGTCGGCCTGCTGACGGCGCGCATCGGCTCGATTCCATTGACCCTGGGCAGCGGAGGCGGAGCCTTGCTATCGGGCTTGCTGTTTGGCTGGTTGCGCGCCAAACGCCAGACCTTCGGCGCGATGCCCAACGGCGCCGTGCAGATCCTCAAGGACCTGGGGCTGGCCGGCTTCGTGGTGGTGGTCGGCCTGTCATCGGGCTTGCAGGCGGTGCAGACCGTCAAGCAGCAAGGGCTGACCCTGTTCGGCGTGGGCGTGGTGGTCACCGTGCTGCCCTTGATCCTCACCATGCTGATCGGCCGCTACGTCCTGCGTTATGACAATGCCGCCATCTTCGCCGGCGCCCTGAGCGGCTCGCGCAGCGCCAATCCGGCGTTCGGCGAGGTGCTCGACAAGGCCGAAAACTCGATCCCGACCGTACCCTTCGCCATCACCTACGCGCTGGCCAACGTCTTCCTGACCTTGTTGGGGCCGCTCATCGTGGCGTTGGTATAGAGGATTTCCCCCTTCAGGATATTTTTGCCGTCATCCCTTAGAAAAGGAGCTACACCATGGATTTCAGTGACCCGGACAAGCTGTCCCTGTTAAGCCCGTTCGAACTCAAAGATGCGTTGATCCAGACCGCCCGGCAAAGCAACAAGCTGATGCTCAATGCCGGCCGCGGCAATCCGAACTTCCTGGCAACGACGCCGCGGCACGGCTTCTTCCAGTTCGGCCTGTTCGCCATGACCGAAGCCGAGCGTTCGTATATCTACATGGACGGCGTGGGCGGCTTCCCCCAGCGTGACGGCATCGAGGCGCGTTTCGAGCTGTTCGCCAAGCAGCATGCCGGCGTCCCCGGCATCCGCTTCATCGAGGCGGCCGTGTCCTACGTGCGCGACCAGCTTGGCATGTCGGCCGGCGACTTCATCTACGAGATGTGCGAAGCCATCCTCGGTTGCAACTACCCGGTGCCGGACCGCATGCTGCGCATGACCGAACGCATCGTCGGCAATTATCTGCATAAGGAGATGATCGGCACGTATCCGTTTGTGGGCCATTTCGATATGTATGCGGTCGAGGGCGGAACCGCGGCGATGACCTATCTGTTCGCCAGCCTCAAGGCCAATCACGTCATCAAGGAGGGCGACACCATCGCCCTGGGCATGCCCATCTTCACGCCGTATATCGAGATCCCGCATCTGGCCGAATTCAGCCTGGTGGAAGTGGCGATCGATGCGCCGCAATCGAACAACTGGCAATACACGAAGAAGGAACTGGACAAGCTGCTGGACCCGAAGGTCAAGGCTTTCTTCCTGGTCAATCCCAGCAATCCGCCTTCGGTCAAGATCGATGACAAGACCCTGGCCTACATCGCCGAGATCGTCAAGAAGCGCCCGGACCTGATCATCCTCACCGACGATGTCTACGCCACCTTCGCCGACAATTTCACTTCGCTGTTTGCGATCTGCCCGTACAACACCATCCTCGTGTATTCGTTCTCCAAGTACTTTGGCGCAACAGGTTGGCGCATGGGGGTGGTCGCGACGCACAAGCAGAATGTCATCGACGAGCTCATTGCCAAATTGCCGGAAAAGACTTCCCGCCAACTGGACGAGCGCTACAGCTCCATCACGACGGCACCGCGCGACCTCAAGTTCATCGATCGCCTGGTGGCCGACAGCCGCACCGTCGCGCTCAACCACACGGCCGGCCTATCCACGCCGGTGCAGGCGCAGATGGCGCTGTTCTCATTGTTCTCGCTGATGGACGAGGCGGGCAGCTACAAGGCCGAAATGAAGCGCATCGTCTTGCGCCGCAAGGAAGCCCTGTATCGCGAACTCGGTCTGCCCATGCCTTACGACGCCAATTCGGTGCGCTACTACCACCTCCTCGATATGGAATCCCTGGCCGCGCAGATGCATGGCGTGGAGTTTTCCAAGTGGCTTCTCAAGCAACTCAAGCCCAATGAAGCCTTGTTCCGCCTGGCCGAGGAAACCGGCGTCATCCTGTTGCCAGGAAAAGGCTTCGGCGCCACCCATCCGTCAGGCCGGGTTTCCCTGGCCAACCTCAATGAATATGATTACGCCAACATCGGCCGCGCCATCAGGAAGATGGCGTCCGAATACTTCGAGCTGTTCAAGAGCGCGAAAAATGGCGGAAAAGGGAAGCCCCAAAAGCCGGCCAAGCCCGTCAAGCCGGCGGCCAAACTGAAAAAGTAAGGCACAAGGCAGGCGCGGCCGATATCGCATGGCGATGTCGGCCCCGCGCCCGCGCCCGCGTCCGGCCAGCCCCATGGCCGGACGCTATATGGCTTGAATCAGCTTCCCCCTTGCGGATAGGCTTCTTCAAAGAAGTAATCCTTCCATGACGCGGGGCGGTGCCTGATCGCGCCCACATCGGCCAGGAACGACGCCAATTTATACGTGTTCTGGGGCTGCAGGGTGTACTGGACATCCGGCAATGAAATAATCTCCTGGATGAAGCTGACCGGCAGTCTGGAGTTCTCCAGGCGGACATAGGCCGCGGCCGCTTCGGCCTTGTTGTTGCGGACGAACGCCAGGGCTTCGGCCAGGGCCTTTCTGAGGGCGATGAACGTCTTCGGATTCTCGCGCTGGAAGCGCTCCGGGGCCCACAGGATATTGAGGGTGGCCGGCCCCCCAAGAATGTCGTAGGACGAAGCGATTTTGCGGATGGCCGGGTCCTTCAGCTCCTGGAACTGGAACGGCGGGCTGGCAAAGTGCGCATTGACCTCGCTCTTCCCCGACAGCAGCGCCGCCGCGGCTTCGCTATGCGGCAGGCTGACGGTTAGCTCATCGAAATGATTGAAATGCTCCTTCCCATATTGCGCGCTGGCGGCGATCTGCAGTAGCCGCGCATGCAGGGAAATGGTGGTGGCGGGGAGGGCGATGCGGTCTTTCGGCCCGAAATCGCCCAGCGTCCTGACCGCCGGATTGCGCGTCAGCAGATAGGTCGGCAACGAACCCAGCGCGGCGATGGCCTTGATGTTTTGCTTGCCGTAGGTGCGGTCCCATATCGTCAGCAAGGGCGGCAATCCGGTGGAGGCCACGTCCAGCGTATTGGACAGGATCGCATCGTTGATCGCCGCGCCGCCGGAGAGCTGCTTCCATTCGACGTTGGCCTGGATGCCTTCCTGACTGGCATATTTCTCGATCAGCTTCTGGTCGCGCACCACATGCAGCAGGATATCGCCGACATCGAACTGGTAGGCGATGCGAATCTGCCCCTCCGCATGGGCCTGGCCCGCCAGCAAGAACATGGCAGGCGCCAGCAGCTTGGCAATGCGGGCAAGCCACGGCACTGGCTTCTGGTTTTTAGTTTGATTGGACGTCGGCATCAAGGGCTCCTCTGCGTCTGCTGCCGAACTCAGAATAAGTTCCTGTCGCAGCAGGGAAAGCCTGACATCCTATTGGCCATGGGCTGGACACTCAAAGAATGTTTACGAAGATCCATAGCCGCTTTTTGCGCTTGGATAGCGCCGCGCAAAGCGATTTTGGTTTGTCATTGGAGATGCGGATTGAATGCTCTATCATGAGCCTTCACTCATAAAAGGCATTTTTACAATGCTCACCGAGAGACCCCGTCATGAGAGATTTGCCTCCCACCGCTACATTGCGCGCCTTTGAGGTTGCGACACGGCACGCGACATTCACCTCCGCTTCGGAAGAGTTACATGTCACCCAAAGCGCCGTCAGCCACCAACTGAAGAATCTCGAAGAGATCTGGGGATTGCAGTTGTTCCAGCGGGGCAAGTCGTTGAGCCTGACGCCCGCCGGGGCGGCGCTGGCGCCGATCGTGCGCGAGTTCTTCATGAACCTGGAGGGCGCGCTGGCCGACCTGCGGGAGCAACAGGGCAGGGTCCGGCTTAAGGTCAGCACGACCTATTCCTTCGCGCTGAAATGGCTGCTACCGAGATTGCCGGACCTGTCCCGGCAGCATCCGGAAATCCTGGTCACGCTGGAAACCACCGACAAGGCCATCAATTTTTCCAGCACGGACTCGGACGTCGCGATCCGCCTGGGCAATGGGCATTATCCCAGCCTGTACTCGGAATTCATGTTCCGGGAACAGGTGTTCCCGGTTGCCAGCCCCGATCTCCTCAAGCGCCTTGGCGCGCCGCGCAAACCGGCCGAATTGTTGCGCTACCCGCTGCTCACGCGTGGCGGCGCCGATCTGGTGCCGAAATGGGCGCTCTGGTTCCAGCAAGTGGGCATCGGCATTTCCGCGCTCAAGGAGAGCGTCAGATTCGCCGACACCAACATGACGATCGAGGCGGCGTTGCTGGGCCAGGGCATCGCATTGGCCCGCAGCGGGCATGTCGAAACCGAGATCGGCAACGGCAGCCTGGTCAGGTTGTTCGACGTGCCGTTCGCTTCCCCTGTGGCCTACTATTTCGTCTGCCCGAAAGGGATCGAATCGCAGCCCCACATCGCCAGCTTTCGCAACTGGCTGCTGATGGAGTCCGGCAAGGCCCAACAAAGTTACCGATGATGCATGAGGATTTGTTCATTCTTCAATGAAGAGACTTCGCTTTAACCAGGGCGCCGCTTTGCTTAGGATGGCGCATGCCTTTTCACATCGTATTACTGGTGCTTTTCGCGGCGCTGCTGCATGCAAGCTGGAATGCGCTCCTGCGCGGCGGAGCCGACAGGCTGTGGTCGATGACGGTCATGTGCCTGGCGGTAGCGATTTCCAGCGCCGCCATCGCCTTGTTCTTGCCGGCGCCGGCCCAGGCCAGCTGGATATATGCCGTGCTGTCGGCGGTGCTGCATGTCGGCTATAACCTGTTCCTCGTCAGGAGCTACCAGGTTGGCGACCTCGGTCAAACCTATCCGATTTCGCGCGGTTCCTCTCCCGTCCTGATCACTGTCGCCGCATCGGTTTTCGCCGGGGAGCGGGTAGGGATGGCGGCGCTGCTAGGCATTGCCCTGGTGTCGGGCGGCATTGTTTCCCTGGCCTTCAAGGGGCGCAGGCTTGCGGTCCCGAGCCTGCCGTATGCGCTGGGAACCGGATGCTTCATCGCCGCCTACAGCGTGACGGACGGCATCGGCGTGCGACTGTCCGGCGCCCCCATGGCCTACACGGCATGGATGTGCGCGCTGTGGGGCGTCCTGATGCCGCTGGTCTACATCGCCTTGCGCGGCGTCGACAGTTTGTTGACCATCCGGCCCGGGTTCGGCATGGCCTTCACCGGTGGCCTGGTTTCGCTCCTGGCCTATGGAATCGTCATCTACGCCATGTCCGGCGCGCCCATGGGCGCGGTATCGGCATTGCGCGAAACCAGCGTGCTGTTTGCCGCGCTGATCGGCTATTTCTTCCTGGGCGAGGCGCTGACGGTGCGCAAGATGCTGGCCTGCGCGGTGATTGCCATCGGCACGCTCGTCATCGGTTGATATCGGTTGATATGGATTGACGGTCGTCGCGATCGCCAGGCCGCAGGTCTGTTCATTCTGTTCATCGTTATTTCATCATCACATGGAGATTCGCCAAATGGATACCGTCTCGCAAGCGCCGCTGATCCTGATCACGGGCGGAGGCCGCGGCATAGGCGCGGCCACTGCGCGGCTGGCCGCCGCACAAGGTTACGATGTGGCGATCAGCTTCGTCGCCAACGAAGCGGCCGCTCTCGCGGTAGCGGCCGATGTCGAGGCCGCCGGACGCCGGGCCTTGGCCATGCGCGCCGACAGCGCCGATCCGGAGCAGGTCGCCCGGCTATTCGCCGCCATCGACAGCAAGTTCGGCCGGATCGATGTGCTGGTCAACAATGCCTCGATACTGGCGCAGCAGTCCCGCCTGGAGGATCTCGGGTTCGAGCGGATGCAGCGCATCTTCGCGGTCAACGCGCTCGGCCCCATCCTCTGCGCGCAGCAGGCGGCCAAGCGCATGTCCCATCGCCATCACGGGCGGGGCGGCGCGGTGATCAACATCTCGTCGGCATCGGCCCGCCTGGGCAGCCCCAACGAATATGTCGACTACGCTGCCTCCAAGGGCGCCGTCGAGACATTCACGACCGGTTTCGCCAAGGAAGTCGCGCGGGAGGGGATACGCGTGAACTGCATCCGCCCCGGGCACATCTACACCGAGATGCACGCCAGCGGCGGCGAGCCGGGACGGGTGGAGCGCGTCAAGGACTCGATCCCGATGGGGCGGGGCGGCCAGCCCGAAGAGGTCGCGCGGGCGATCCTGTGGCTGGCAAGCGCCGAGGCTTCCTTCATCACCGGCACATTCCTCGATGTCACCGGCGGCAAGTGAAGAACCGGGGCCGGGCGCGATTTGCCCGGCTTGGCAATGCGGCCCATCGCAGGTCTATTAGATATCGCCTGGGCTCGTTCGATGAAATTGTCGAATAGTTTCAGCAAGCCAATCCCATCTTTCATAAGCATCGCGACGATGATTGCAATTTCCGGCTGATGGCCGATATCCATGCGTACTATTCCCCCCGGCATAAGAATCCTTCCATTGGGCCAGCGGCAATGATGCCGTCATGCGCTTGCGGAAGCATACCTATCACGAAACGCTATGGATCTCGAAAACTACTTCCCCGTATTGATGTTCATTCTTGTCGGCCTTCTCGTGGGCGTCGCGCCTCAGGTGCTGGGCAAGATGCTGGGGCCGAACAAGCCTGATCCTCAGAAGACGTCGCCTTACGAATGCGGATTCGAAGCGTTTGAAGACGCCCGCCTAAAATTCGATGTCCGCTTCTACCTGGTCGCGATCCTTTTCATTCTTTTCGACATCGAGGTGGCGTTCCTTGTGCCCTGGGCCCTGGCGCTGGATGAAATCGGAACCGTTGGTTTTGCCGCGGCGATGATCTTCCTGGGCATCCTGACCATCGGGCTTGCCTTCGAATGGAAAAAGGGAGCATTGGATTGGGAGTGATGGGAAGTCGATGAATCCTGCCATCCAACGGGGATGGCAATCCATGCGCCTTCGACCAAGGTTCCAATCCCGATGGTTTCCGGGGCGGTTGAACGCCTGTTAATCGCTTTTATCCATCTTTGCCTGCAGCCTGTTGCATTTCCTGTTTTCAAAATAACCAATGCCTCAAGGTATTGACGTCGATAAAAACCGCTTGCCCTGAGCGGGAGCGCCAGGAAACCTTGCTGCAGGCCTTCTCAGACCTTCTCGCAATCCCTTGCACGACGATCGCCTGATGCCGGATTGGCTTCCGTACCCGCCGGCCGGCCCGCAGATTCGTACTGGTCTGATGGCGCTCCCGCCCGACCTCTGAAAAGATGTTGCGGTTGCGGCCGCGTCCCGTCTTGGCTTCCTGGGGCATGGCGCAACCGGAACCAGGGGCGCAAGCGGCGGATTTCGTGCTGTCCAATGGCATGGCGGTCACACGCGACGTGGCGCCCGCCGTCGAAGCCGGCAAGACGCTCACGCGTCTGCAATACGGGGCGCACTACGCACTGCTGGATCCGGCCGCATTCGCCGATCTGCCGCTCGGGCCGGGCACGCGTGTGGCGGTGGCTGACGTCAATGGACATGTGCTGGGATGCCATCGGGTGGAGGTGGGGGGAATCGAACCCCCGTCCAAGGCACTGTTGGCCCTCGAGTGCGCGACGTTTGTCGCCTACACCAATATCCATGAGTGGAGCCGCGTGCGGCGGCGGTTCCATCTATTGCTTCGATCCAGGGTGATTCAACACGAGATGGCAACGTGAGCGCCCCAGCTCTCAGGCTGCCATCGCCACGCCGCGCGGGCTGGGGTCCAGCGGCAGGAAATTGTCGACCTGTTCACGCACGAACGCGAAGCCGCGCGCATAGTAATTCTTCAGTGCGGCCGGGTGGTCGAGGTTGCAGGTATGCAGCCACAATTCATCGGCGCCCAGTGAAAAGCCATGCTCGATGACCGTTTCCAACGCCAGCTTCCCCAGTCCGCGGCCGATGCAGCCGGGCCGCAGGCCGAAGTTGACGATTTCTACGGCATCGCCCTGGCGCTTCAATTCCAGGTAGCCGACCACGCCATGCGTATCCCGGATGAGCGAGATGTGCACATCGGGTTGGCGCAGGTAGTCTTGCCAGTCGTCGGCGTTCCAGCCGAGCCGGTAGATGTCCCAGTAATAAGGTTTGCCCACCTCCTTGTACAACGCCGAGCAACGTCGCGCGTCGGCCAGCGGGTGGATCGTCAACCGCGCCGCATCGGCTGGGCGCGGCTGGCGGGTCAGGTCTGCTTGCCTGATTTTCAGGTACGTTGTCTTGATCATCGTTTCACGCTCCGTCTGTGCGGGATGCCATGGATGGCACATCGATGATCGTGAGTGACGGCCTGGCCGGTCCGGGTTCCTTGCTGCCTCAGCCAGGCGGGGCTCCGGGTCAGCAACATCAGGAACGGGCAGGCCGCCTTCGAATCACAACGCGTGGTGCGAAGTTGTTTGCCACGCCGGGCTCCCTGAAGCCCTTGCACCTGGAAGTCGAACTGTGCAGCCTGGGGCGAAGAGGAGAGCGCTTGCGCGGCAACTGGCCGGCCAGGGGGCCGGCAGCCAGGCAGTGCGCCAGCAGGAAGGCGAGGCGTCGCGCTTGCATGGGGGAAGGTCGGATCAGGAGCGGGCGCTGATGGTCACCCAGTAGGGACTGACCCGGGTCACCGAGATCGGCAGGGCACTGGCCAACGCCGACAGCGCGCGGTCGGTATCGTCCAGCGGAAAGGCCCCGCTGATGCGCAGATCGGCTACGGCCGGATCAAGCCGCAGGATTGCCCCTGCGGTACGGACGCAGTGCCGCCACCACGTCGGCCAGCGCGCGGTCGGAGGCGGTGTAGTAACCCTCGACCCACGAGGCTTCGCCTCCCTCGTTGGCGCGCGGCTCCCCGATGCGGTCGCTGTCGAACCAGGCGTGCTGGCCGCTGGCAAGTTCGCCACGGGTGTTGTTGCGGGTGACGATGCCTATCTGTGCAGCCTGTACTGCCACCAGGTCGGTGCGCAGCGGCTGCAAGGCCATCATCAGCGTGCCGGCGAGCAGGCTGACGCTGCCGTGCACGGTATCGATGGCAAAGGGCTGGCTATCGCGCGCGGCCACCTGCAACTGCATCTCGCCCGCCAGCAGGCGGATCTGGCGCAAGCCAGGCTGGATCTGGTGGTCAATGGCGCTGCGGGGGGTGAGGATGACGATGCTGCCGTCGGCCAGCGTATTTAGAGGGCAGTTACATGCGATTCAGTGATTTGTTCGTTTATTTGCACTGCCCAGGGAGCCATTCAGATCCGCGCAAGGTGTTTTCTATTGCGAGTTGAACTACTGTACAACGTGCAAATAGTGTCGATGCCGCTCGTATTGATCGAGAATGTCATTGATGACGGCTTCTCTGCTCCATCCCATGATGTCGTAATCCTGCCCCCCTTCGTGCAAATAGACTTCAGCGCGGAAGTACTTGCGGGTTTCCTCTTCATCGAATTCAGCGATAGTAAGTCCTGGGCGAACATACTCTTGGGAGCGGACGCCATATAGGAAGTCCAGATATTGACCATGGAGGACGCGCAAGGTCACCGCATGATTTTCTTCCTCCGAGACTTCCGCGCCATATCCCTGTTTGTGCAATTCGTCACGCACCGAATTGAGTGCGGGAATGACAACATCGCTGATAAAGCGCTGGGTATGGGCGCGCCGAGGCATCATCACGATGTTGCGCAAGCGCGACTCCCAGGAATCCTGGTCGGCAGTTGCCGTTGCAAGGCGTGAGAAGGTATGCGTATGGTGGCACAGCTCGCGCTTGGTGGCATCGAGTCTGAGTGCACGAAACAAGCCCATCAATGACACGAGCAGTACAAAGGCAAAGGGCAGGGCACTGGCAATCGTAGCCGTCTGCAGCGCACTCAAGCCATTGGCCAGGAGCAAGGCGATGGCGATGGCGCCAATCAGAACAGACCAGAACACGCGTTGCCACAAAGGTGTGTTGCTGGCTCCGCCTGAGGCCAGCAGGTCGACCACCAACGCGCCGGAGTCAGCCGAGGTGACGAAGAACACGACAACCATGATGATGGCAATCATGGAGGTCAAGCGACTGAATGGAAACTGCTCGAGGAAGGCAAACAGCGCCAATGAGCTGTCGGCCTTGACCATTTCCGCCAGGGACTGCACATGGTCAACCAATATCAGATGAATGGCGCTGTCGCCAAACACAGTCATCCAAAAAAGCGTAAACACGGCGGGTACCAGCAATACTCCACCGATAAACTCACGGATGGTGCGGCCACGTGAAATGCGCGCGATGAACAGTCCGACAAACGGCGACCAGGCCAGCCACCAGCCCCAGTAGAACAAGGTCCACCCGCCAATCCAATCGTTGGGCTCGTACGCGTAAAGGTTAAAGGTTTTGCTGACAATATCGGACAAATAGGCGCCGGTATTTTGCACAAACGTCTGCAGCAGGAATATCGTTGGCCCAAGAATCAGGACAAATAACAGCAGGATTGCCGCCAAATACAGATTGGTCTCAGAAAGGATACGGATCCCGCGATCCAACCCGCTCACCACTGACAGCGTTGCAAGGGCGCAGGTGATAACGATCAGCAAGACTTGCATGGACACGCTGACTGGCATGCCGAATAAATAGTGCAGCCCGCTGTTGATCTGGGCCACGCCCAGGCCCAGAGACGTTGCGACACCGGCTACTGTACCCAGGATGGCAAAGATATCGACAGCATGGCCAATCGGCCCGTGGATACGCTTGCCAATGAGTGGATAAAGGGCCGAGCGCAAGGTCAACGGTAAATTATGACGATAACTGAAATACGCAAGAATGAGGCCGACGACGGCATAGATGGCCCAGGCATGCAGGCCCCAGTGGAAGAAGGTCAGTTTCATGGCCTCCTTGGCGGCCAGGATGGTGCCGGGTTCGCCGGTTGGCGGCGCCATCAGATGCATCACAGGTTCGGCCACGCCAAAAAACATCAAGCCAATCCCCATGCCAGCCGAGAACAACATGGAGAACCAGGTGAAGTTCCGATAGTCTGGCTTGCTATGGTCAGGACCAAGCCGGATTTCACCATAGCGGCTGATGGCCAGAAATACAACCGAAGCAAGAATGACGGCTACAGCCAGGATATAGAACCAACTGGCATTGGTTAGTATCCATCGTTGAATGGCATCAAAGAAGCTCTGTGCGGCGTTTGGCGCGAGCATTGCAAAACCGGCCAAAAAGATAATAAGTACAGCGGCCGGAAAGAAAACTTGCCGTTTTAGCGGTATGGATGTCGATGGCGTCATGGGCATGGATTTTACGGCCATAAAAGTATAAGTATAAATAGGAGACGAATGAGATTCTGCTCGTTTATGGCATGAATCCCGATTGAAGAAAAAACCCTGCACAGCGTTTTTCCTCGTTTTGGGCTTGTGTTACGATTTGCTATATTTTCGTATAATTTGTATTATGTTAAATCGTATGCGCGCATGGTTGTCAAAAATTAGATCAACAATGCCAGGAGTTCAGCCTATCCCGACATAGCCCGACATAGAAAAAAGCCCGCTTCGACGGGCTTTTTAATTGCTTAACCTTGCTCGCTGGCGAGCCAGTCTCGATACCCACGCGTATCGTAACGGGCTAAGGAAAGCAATGCGGCGGTATCTGTGGTCATTCTTTCATTCAGTTCTGGTTCGTTCAAAAGCTTGGCATCTGCATCTACCCGTCGGCTTACTCGTTCTAATGCTTGAGTCGCCAACGCGCCTTCGTCTAAAGGAACATCTACTTGAGCAGCAAGGCCGCCCGGATCAGCTACCGGTCGGTTACTTGGCGTAAAGCGAAGTGCAATTGAGATCAAATCCTCGTGTTCTGCACCTTCCTCCACTCTATAGCCAATTACGCTTTTAAGTTCAATCGAAGTTGGTGGCTTCTGCGAGAGCGTGATACCTAAGAACCATTTGCAAAGACTTGTTAAAAACACAGATAACAGCCCGTCAGGGGTGCCTGCAGCAGCACGCAACGCCTCTTCCGTCTCAATTGCAAAATGCTCTAATGAGGCTGCTTTGAAGGGCTCACAGCTTTCGAGGTTCTTAAGGTAAATCTGAAATAACTTATTCAGGACATCGACATCAATATTCTGTTTATCTACCCGCGTCGTAAGCAACAGCAGCCACGGCTGAGAAGACCTAGCCTGAATGGTTAGAAGGCTATTTACGGCGTCATAGTAGCTATATTCGTTAGGCCCGTCTGCCGGCGGCGACGCTCCAAATCCATCACAAAGATCAAGATTAATAACGTCGTATGGGCCAAGCTCTTTCGCACGCTTCGCAGCGATAGATCCTGGCTTCGCAACTAAGGAAAAGTTGTCGCCAATAACGTCCGAAAGCGGATCTACACTAGAAAGCTTGCGAACTTCGTCAAGCGACACGTTCAAATCGGAATGTGCTTGAGTCTTGGGTCGGGCGCTACTGTTGAAACCTAGAAAGCGCAGACTGAGGGTAAACTTTGAGCAGATCTCACTATGGAAGTGGCGTAAATCTAAGAGGTCCACACCCGGCAAGCCAAGGTACTTCAACGTATTGTCTTTAGGTGGAGACTCTCGCAATAGTTTGGCGATTTGCGAGCACCATTGATACTGACGAACGAATTGCTTTCGTGGTCTATGCCACGGCAAGAATTTGTGAATTACTGGTTCGTCAGCGCGATACTCGTTGACGCCCAATGTGACAAATGAATCCCCGTTTTCTGCTGGCTGCATAGTTTCTATTATTCGACTGAAGCCTCAAGAATTTCAAAAATCGCGCGCAGGAGCTGCTCCTGTTTCTTTTTGGAGAGCTTATCCAGCAGTCCATAAGATGCCAAAACTTGCGCTATCCCCTTTAATTTTTCTTCCTGAATTGCATCTGCGGCCTTGGATTTAGTCGTCCGCACCTTATCGCGTTTAGGAATGATCGAGGTGCGAGAAAAAACATAACTCTCACCAGTTGCCGCCAGCTTAGATGAATTAGCGTCTAACTGAATTGCAGGTGGAAACGCGGCCTCGTCGTCATGCTCGCGCTGCCACGCGTCGGTAGCGACACGAGAAATTTCGTTTATGACTGCGTCAGCCCCCTCTTCCCGCGTGGTTGCACGAACTTGCGATGCCAAACGTTTCTGAGCAGACGCCAGTTGTCGAAGCGCGTTATGAAGCCACTTTGTGATGAAAACAGAATGTGGATGAGCACTATTGAAAGACTCTCGGTCAATATTGAGTGCGCTATCCAAACCTTCACTTACAAAAATCTCACAAGTGATTTGCCGTAATCGATTTTGCTCAGAGACCTGATAATGCATAAAGGTCCCATCAAAAAGCGTTCCGCTTGACCCGTGAATACGTATGAGCGAGCCTTGATGCTCCGTGGGTGCGACCTTGGGAGTCCAGAACAGATATGCCTCGAATTCTAGTGAGCCTCCACTGAGAGCCTTCGGAAATCCGGAAAACTCCTCTCGACATTTTCCGATCATCACCAATGGCTTTTTCAAAGCATTGTTGGTGACAGGAAGATCTCGGAATCGTACCGGACGAGAAAGTTTGAGCCCATCAAAAAGTACCTCAAATTGTCCCGGATTATCAGCAGGATCAATTAACCCGAGATGCTCTCTGAGAGTAGTCCCCTTGGGCAGTTCGATTGACTTTGCATTTCCTTTAGGAGCATTGGATAGTAAAAATGCGGGCACATCTCCGTCCAAATCCCAATCAAACAAATGCCCTTCCACGTATGGGACCGGCACAGCAAGTGCAATTTGCCACACCATGCGAAGGTAATAGTCAAAGATCCGATCCAATTGAGGATTCGGCGTGGACTTACCGACTTCATTCCATACACAATGAACTAATTTTTGGAATGCAGAGTCTGGACTATCTTGCTCAGTCCATGGGAGGGAATACATTTGCCCATTCTGGATCGCAAGAGAGTCGTTTGACGAATCAACACGGCCAATGTGGTATAGGGGAGGCTCACGAACTTGCCTTTCATCCATGTCCACTTGCGATTCGTTTTGTTCAATTACGGACCAAATCTCACGGCTTCGAAGAGTATCGCGAGCCTGAGGCCGTATGGAGGTCAGCACAATGGTAGTGCCGTGGGATGGTTTATCTGATGCCTTCTCGCGCCAAATATTGACTTTGCCAGATTCGAAGCGCTTATCGGCGTTGTTGGCGTTGTGATCCTCCTCATCAGCATACTGCCTCAATGCCACCGTTGCCACCGTCCGGAAATCGTCCCCCTTCACCTTCGTAATAATCTGAAACGAATGTGTGAGTTGCGACACGGAAAATAGGCCAATTCCAATCTTCCCGATCAGCTTTCGACCTTTGGGACTGCGAGTAGGATCGGCAGATGTTACGCCTAAAGCCGGGCCATCTTCGTGACGTTTGGCGCTACCGCCGATATGCAGCAGCAGATGGGCCAAAACCTCGGGCGTCATTCCATGACCGTCGTCCTCAACGACTATTCGCTCAAATCGAGGAGCATCTGTTTTGATAACGACGCGAGTTGCGTCTGCATCGTAAGCGTTTGAAATCAACTCACGAATAGCAGATCCCGGCTGCCTATAAATTCCATCAGTAACCCTGGCAATAACTCGTTCATCGGTCTTCAATACCGTTCGGATCACGGTATCTGTGCCATGGCTACTGCGGATGCTGGCAACTAATTCGCGTTCATCTTGAATATCAGCTTGCTTATTCGATGATGGGGCAGCTGTCATTTTTTATCGTTTATTCAATGCGCGAGCCACTGCATTTGCAACGCTACGCGCTAGTGGCGGAGGTACAGCGTTCGAGATTTGCTCAACCTGTTCCGACAAATTTCCTTCTAAAACAAAAGTCTCGGGAAAACCTTGTAATAGCATGGCCTCATGTACGCTTAAGCGCCGATGCCCGTTCGGATGAACATGTATCTCCCTATGGCCATATGCAACTGTGGGGCTCGCCAAGTCCCATTTTAATCTCTTGAAACTGCGACCATTTCCATCATCCTCATTAGAAGGATTGGAAAAACGATCAGAACGTGGCCTCATGGTCCAATGATTGGGGTGATGCGGAATATCATCCACCTCTAATTTGTGAGCGAAATATGCTGGTTCACAAAGATGACCGATAGCTTCGCGAACATTGGCTAAGCCCTTGGATTTTCTAGGACGAACAATTGAGTATCCTTGACCAGAACGAAGTCCAGACAAAATAACTCGTTTACGATTCTGAGGCACACCATAATCAATCGCACAAAGCTCTTTCTCGGTCACATCGAATCCGAGAGCACGGATCCCATTCACGAGTGCTGCATATGTTTCCGAATGCTTCTTATCCCTGATTCCAAGCACATTCTCCAAAACGATAAACTCAACGACATAGTGCTCCTGTAGCTCGCGGACGATCTCCAAATAGAGCTTGGGCAAAGTGTTGCGCGGATCATCTGCCTGAGAATTATTATTAGCTCGAGAAAAGCCTTGACATGGTGGGCCACCAATAACAGCGACCTTGGATCCAGACGGAATAGCCGCCAATGCATGCGCCAAAACTCCAGCTGGTTGCAGCTTTTCCAAATCCCCAACTATTGACTTAGTTCGAGGGAAATTTCTCTTATGAGACTTAATAGCAGCAGGTGCCAAGTCGATGGCTACAGCCACTTTAAAGCCAGCGTCCTTAAAGCCAAGATCCATCCCGCCTGCCCCTGAGAACAGACTAATGATTTGGGGTTTAGCAGCGGAAGTTTCTCCCACGGAAGATGTTTTAACTTCCGACTTTTTCTTTCTGGATCCGGTAACGGAATTTACTTGGTAATCTTTGGTACGCATCGTCACTCGTTGTTATCGTTTCGCCCCTTGCCCGTCTCTGGCAGACCGAACGCCGACGAGCGAGAGCCATAACGGCGAAGAGATATTAGCAAACGCTAGCACGAAAATCACGGGATTGTACATTATTCAGATTTCTCGCCCTGGGCTAACATCAAAATTAGCTGAAAAGAAACAAGAAGTTCTCAAGAAAAGCTAAAAATATTGGCATCGCGCGCCCGGGCAGCGGCACTTAAGTCTGCAGCAAGAAAGAAAGTCGAGAATTGCCTGCTTCTCGACACCGGCCAGCATGAGGCGCTGTTTTAACGGCGCTAAGCGCCTATAGATCTGCCGCTGCTTGGCCTGCGCCCAACGACCACCCCTCATGCTGCGTAGCTGCCAGTACCCGGCCCTAAATTCCTGCGCAATCCTCGACAGCTCATCTGCTTCGATTTGGTCACGCTCAAAAAGCTCCAGTTGCATCCCATCCTCATTGTTCTTGCCTGGTGGGAATATTAAAACGTAGAGTGGCGAAGGCATGTCTCAACAATCCTCAAGATCGCGAACTTGAGGCATGACCGCAGCCACGTCGCCACATGCTTGATTGCCGGCTACGCGGTGCGCTTTGCGCAGGTCTACCGACCCGGCCGCTACGGCAATCATCGGGCTACGCCCGAGCGCTACATGCGGCGTCAGAATTGTTCCAGATGCACGACCGTCCCAGGTTTGGCAGTAACCAAGGCCCGTCACAGCCGCGTCACCTGCAGGACAAGCAGGATCTCGCTTTTGCTGGTCTGGCCGGTGTCCGAGCGCATCCAGTCAGGCAGGAACGAGAAGCCAACGCGGCCCGAGCTTTCACGGTTTTCGGCCAAGCCGCCGATGATGACGATATCGCCGTCAGCGACCGATAGCGACGTACGCACCTCGCGCTTAGTGAGCGTGGGCGAATTGTTGACGCCGGTTTGCGTCGTGACGAAATTCGACAGCTGCTGGCCTACGGTCAGATCAACCACCGAATCGCGGACGACTGGCGCCAGGTCAAAGATCACACCAGAGCTGCGATACTCGACCGATTGAACCGGCGCATTTCCGTTACCTGGATAACTGACCGCACCCAGAACCGGAACATCCTGGCCAACTGAGAAGCGACCGGATGCACCTGACCGGACACGCAGAGACGGCGCGGATATCGTCTTAAAACGGCTGTCACTCGATAGCGCCGAAAACACCGCATCGATGGAGGCGTTCTTGATCCGCACGAAGCCGTCCAGGGTTGACGGCGTCGATAGACCAGCTGTCACCGTGCCACCCAGCAGACTCAAGGCCAGCGAAAATGCCGAGCCTTCCGCGCCGTTGGACGCCACCTCAAACACCTGGCCGCGCACCATCACCTCACCTAGCCGTGTATCCAGCTGTGCCAACAGGCCGGACAACTTTTTGATATCAGCCGCGGTGCCGTTGAACACCAGGGCATCCGTCACGGTATCGACCAGCGATGCCGCAGAGCCAGAGGGCGCAGGCGCTTTAGCCTGGCCTCCAGGAGCGTCCCCGGAGACAGCTTGCGGTGCGCCATGAATGGTGCGTGTGGAAGTGAACTCCCCTTTGGGGAAAAGAGCGCGCAGCAGTTCGACCAGGTAAGTCACATCGCGGAATTTTGGCCGGTAGACAAACGCCTCTTTATCGGGTTCCGGCTCCTTGGCGGTGCTGACCAGGTCAACGCCATTCACCGAGCGGACGGCCAGGCCGAGCAGCGACATAAAGCGCGATACCTCTGATCGCGGCGATGCTCCTGTAGCGAACCGGAACGACACCAGGCGTTCATCGGCCACAACGTCCGGCTGGATCAGGTACGGCGTTTTCAGCACCTGGGTGTACATCACCTCGACCGCATCAGCGATCCGTACCCGCGACAGTTCGAATGCGCTATCTGGAATACCAGGTACACCAGGAGGTAACGATAAAGGCAGCGGCAGGAGCGGCGCGGCGTTACTGACCGAGGTAACGACTACCAGGAGCAATGTGATTAGGCGTTTCATTTCTTCCCCTCTACATGTCCGGCCTGGACGACAGCGCCCGAGTACCGAGTGACCTTGGCACCGTCGATATCGCCAATGGTCTGCGGCCCCATCTGGACGAACATCGAGGGCGATTCGTAACGCAAACGACCGTTCTGGTCAGCGATCACGATATAGCTGGCATTCCCTATCTTGGCTGTTCCAGCGATACGCCAGGTGTCTGAAAACCCAGGCTTGGGCGAGGGCGCGGCACCCTTCCCGTTCGCACCAGGAGAAACCGCCCCACCCTGCTTGGCATCCTGTGCCACGGGCTCAATTTGCTTAGGCGTGAAGAAGCGCTTAATGCTGTATCCGCCGATGGCCAGCGCCACCAGCATCACCGCAGCCATCACCCATACCTTGCGACGGGCCAGCATGTTTTGCCGCTTGTCGACGTTGACAATCTTCCCTGCGGCACCGCCCTTGAACGACGAATACAGCGGGAAAATTTCCTTGCGATACTTGCGCAACGTGACGCTGATCCGCACCGCCTTGGTTTGCTTGTTCCCCTCGAACAGCGACACGCTGTACCGGTTCGGCATGCCCAGGGAAATTTTCTTGTGCGTGCGAATGTGGAAGGCCACCACGTTTTTGACGAAGCGGTGCAGTGTCGACATGTCCTGAATCATCAGCACCAGGTCACACGCAATACCGGTATCGGCATGGGTGAAGTGGCGGTGTTCCAGGAAGAAGCTTTTATGTTCCTCCAGGAGCGTGGCCCCGGTCGCCGGCCAGAAGCGCCAGGCCTCATCGATACACACCAGGTCACCCGGTTGCACGGTCGTATCGGTGTGAGCGCCCTTTTGCGCGTCGTAATACGGGAAGAACTTGGGCCGCGCTACATCGCCATTGCTGACATGGACGACCTCGCCCAACGTACCAGGAACGACCTTGTAGGTTTTCTCGATGTATTCGCGGATTTTCTGACCATCGATCCCATCGACGTTCGTTACCACCCGCCGACCTTGCGCGATCGCCGGCACAATGACTTCCGACACGACCTCATAACTTTTACCGGAACCCATCAGGCCGGTATAGACGTTGATCCCCATGTCAGCCGATCACCGGCAGCCGCCGAATGGTGAAGCGCGTCACATAGGCCGATAGCAGCAGCGGCACACCTGCTTTGATGTTGAACAGGTTCAGGAGATACCAAACACCAGCTGGCAATCCACCGAAGGCAGCGCCCAGCTGATCCGCGTTTGGCAGCATGGACGTAATCACGGCCATGAATTCAGTGGTAACGAAAAAGAGTCCGAAGAAGACAACAAACTTCACGATGATGGAACGCACCACGAATGCCAGGACGACATTCAGGGCCGATAAGACGATTCCGAACATGTGCTAGCCCCTCCTATGCCCGAAGCACAATAAACAGCGCCATGAGCGCGTAGACCACCGCCATGACCGCAAACAAAGTCGGCCTTGCTTGCTCCAGGAGCGCGCAGTGATTCGTAAAGTCGATGTCCTTGCCAAAGACCGGAACTTGCCAGGTCGGGCATTGCGCATCGATATTGGGAACGACAAACGACTTCACCGAGGGAAAGGCATTGGTCAGCGGCGCAATGATTTGCTGCGCAGTCGGAATCGGCTCCAGGCCAGGCGCACCGATACCAGGATCAGGGCCAAGATTTGAGAGCGGTTCGGTCGAGGGATTGGTGCCAGTGCTGGGCTGCGTGGTGGGATCAGCCGACGATACAGGAGCGGTTACGGTCGGCATGGTGAATGGCGACGATGCGGTACCGCCAGATGGCGCAGCTTGTGGCGCGACAAAATCCCCTACAGACGGCCAATAATCTGTATGCGCCTGTTGCCACGCTTGCGCCTGCGTAGCGGTAATCGGCTGAGTCGCATCGTATGGCAGTCCATCGTAGCCCGGTGCCGCAGCAGCTTCACGCCAAAAATCATTAGCGAGATCCGCGACGATTTGCGGATTGAGTGCAGCAGCTTTTTGCGCGTCAGTAAGACCATTAGCGGCATCCGAAAGCGTCTTCACAGGCGCTGCGGCCGGTTCAGGGAAGTTTGATGCCGGGCATATGCCATTAGTACCCGACAAGCTTATACCTGGACAAGCTGTTCTGTTACTCGTGTACTGGATGATCGCGCCTGCTACTCCAACATCATACACCTGGCCAGTGTCGGAAAACGTCCAAAATGAATGGCATTCGTCGCCAACCATATTGTATGCGCGCTGAAACGTCCGGCCTTGAGATTCGCCGGTGCTACCCGGTATACCTGTACACGCCCCAGCTTTTGTCCCCGAACAAACAGAGCTTTGCCAGCACCAGATTACCGTTGGAATCGGCATCCCGGCAGGTGTATTCACCGATTGAGGATTGTCGCCAACCTGCACGCTATTCCGGTCTTTGAACAGCCATTTAACGCCGGCGTCGAGAGCAAGTATCCCAGCATAGCCAGCCAACGCAATGGCGGCGATACTCACCCATGCAGGCGCGGTGATGCCCAACGAAGTAACGGCAACAGCCTCTGCTGTATAACCAATAGCAGCCCCACCGATAGCTCTAATCGTAGCGTTATAACGTGGGTCAGCTGCCAAAAATCCATTACTCAACATTTTGCTCTGCGCAACGCCGGAGATTGCGTTTTGCATCTTCGACACCGGCAAATCAGCGCTGTATGCATTGATGGTCAACACCAGGAGACAAAGCAATGTGAGGATCATTCGCCGCATCATGCGCCCTCCAGGCCGGCCACAGTAGCCCAGGCACACACGATGCCCCAGGCAAAGACAAACAAGTACCAAAGGTTCGAATAGACCATCGCACATCCCCTATGCGCAGACGAAAAAAAAAGGACGATGCAGCGCTACATCGTCCCTACCAGCGACTGGCGATGCTTATGCCGACTTGAGGAACGACATCACCATTTTCGCGGCCTTGACCGTCACATAGACGACCGCCATCACGGCACCGATGGCCAGCACGCCGGTAACGATATCCGCCGAACTGATTGCGCCTGTGATGGCGGTCAGATCGACAGTGGTTGCGGCTTTTGCGGCCGGTGCTGCACCGATAGCCAATGCAACGCCAGTTGCGCCAGCGCCGACCACTTTCTTTGCCTTGTTCCAGACTTGCATGGTTTTACCCCTTTTAAACGCCGGAAATCGTCCGGCAACGTTTGCCCGATATGAGCAATTCTTTTCAGGCGATGGCGTGATACAGCATCGCGAACGCCATGACCCACAACGCGGCCACACCAGCAGCCAGTAATCTGGTCAAACGATCCAATCCCATCTCTCATCCCTCCCTGATCATGTCGAGCAAGGCACCAACACCTTTGCCGACGAAATAACACACCAACACCAGTGAAAAGCCTGCCGTCCACACCGTCGCCACGCTCGATGCCTCAGGCGCGTCCAATGTCGTTTCGAGCAACCCGACTTGCAAGGCTGCCGTACCACCGTCGCATGTCAGCTTGCCGTCCACGGACACGGTGGGCGCAGCCTCTTGCGAGCAGTAAAGAACGTACTTAGGCATCGGATTTTTCGTTACGCGTAACGGAGGTCAGGAAATTGAACTTGCGGCGCTGACGAAACTCACGCTGCCGCTGCGCATTGGTTTTTGGAGCCAGTTTCGGCGGACGACCACGGCGCTGGGCTCCGAACATGTCCAGCGTGAACTTGTCCGCCGATTGCTTCATGATCAAGCCGCCTTAGGTTCTTTCACAGCCTGCAAGGGCTTGATGGCGATGACCTTCTTGGTCGAAGTCTTACCGTTGCTTTCCTCGATCATGGTCAGTTCCGCGATGAATGGAAACGTGTTGTGCTTAATGCTTTCGATCAGCTGAGAGCCTTCGCACTTCAACTCTTGCGTGCAAATCCCGAACGATGTCTCACCTTTCAGCTCAACGTCAACGAAGATCTTGCCGCTGTCGAGATCCTTGCCATCGATGTTCCCCCGGAAAAACTTAGCGCCACGGATGGTAGAACGAGCGATCATTTCCATTTGATTTACTCCCAAAAATCAGGCTGGATCGTGTGCCTGTTTCACGCCACCGGCCAAAGTGGATTTTTCTAACCGACGCGGTACGCCTTCGACGCACAGCAGTTCGGCCAGAGCCTGATAGTCGTATTTCAATTCTTTAGCGAGCTGGAAAATTGTCTTGCCGTATGCGGCGACAAGGAAATGCGTAAGGCGCTTGAGAACGATTGAACGTTCTTCCTCAACCGGGTCGCGTTGATCGGTTTTAATACGCTGAGCGATGCTGTTTACAAGGTGCTCCAGGGCGACAAAGCCCCCGGCAAAATACTTAGTCGGATCAAGCACGATGTCATGCGGTATCACGCGATCACGATTACCGAATCGAATCTCGACACGCAACCACTCGCTTTCAGTGTTACCAAGCTGCTTGCCTTTTTCATAGATGCACAGCTCTTTACCGTTGGCCTTTTTTCCGAGATAGAGCGTTCGGCCATTAGCCCCGGCGTCATGGCTGTTTCCGCCCTCGACGTACCGGCGCGTTGGGATACGACCGCCGCAATTGAATTCGCCCGCAAAATACAGATCGTCGAATTGCTCCAGGGTGAAACCTTCCATAAGATCCAGCGCCGTATCGGCTCGCGTGATTCGCGCATCGAGATCCTGCAGCGTGGCGTACACCGCCTGCCAATCCGAGACGATTGAGCAACCCTGCCCTGTCATATCGACCATGAGGGTATTACCCGTCCTGCTTCCGCCTGCAGCGATCACAGCAATTCGGGCCATCTGCCCGTCGATCCAGACCATCACGTCGTGGCTGGACTCATAACCAAACATGCCCTTATCTGACGGGACAAAGTTCACCGGGAGGGAGAACCACAACGCCATGTAGCGGTGCAGTTGCAGAATGGCGTCGGAAATCGAGCTTGAAGGTAAAAACGTGAACCGCAGGTAGTCCACGATTGCCCGCGCTCCGTTGGAACCACTTTCCCCCCGTATTACAGTACGGGGGGAGCCGCCTGCGGCGGCCCTGCGGCCCGCCCTCCTCGCTTCGCTGCGGGGGGCGGATCCGTTAGCCGCCGCGCCCCCGCTTGTACCGTTCTGTACTCCAGTGGTCATGCGTTCCCCGTAGTTGCTTCTTGTCAAAAAGGAAACAGCAGCTTTGACAAGCGGGATGTTTACCCCTACGATCCATCTTGTCGAATACAGCTGTATTTGAATACAGCCGTATTCTTGAATACAGATGTATTCAAAGTCAAGGAGAAACACATGCAAAGCGTTAAATATCTGGAACAACTCCGCGCGAAATTGCCGAAGCAGACCGACCAGGAGCTGGCATCGCTGCTGAAGGTAAGCAAAGGGGCGATCAGTCACTACTCGACTGGCCGCCGGGTAATGGACGAAGAAACCTGTTTGCGCGTAGCGATGGAGCTGGATATTGACCCGCTGCGAGTGATTGCAGCTGCTGGATTGGACCGAGCCGAAAAGACCGGCCAGAAATCTATGTGGGAAGTTTTTTTGAAGAGGACGGCAGCTACTAGCGCTGCTGCCGTTTTGGTGAGTGTCGGATTATTTTCGACAAGTGGTGACGCTCAGGCCGCCCCACTCCGCCAGGCAGCGAACCACCAGATTTGTATTATGTAAAATATGTGATCCTACTCAAAACCAAGAAAGCCGCCCGCGTCCGTTCGGCGAAGTATTTGTGCCCCCCCCGGTCGTTTAGCGAAGTAAATCTGTATCCCCTGGCTGGAATCGGAAGTAAATGTGGGAATTGACGCTAGGCTGTGATTCAACCTGACTGCGCCTGGCCAGTAGGTACTCGCCGATCTGTACCCAGGTCGGGATCGGAAGTAAATGAGGGGCGGCCGGGATTCGTGAAATTTTGGCAGAAATCATGTTAAGTCGATGATTTCATGGGGGGATTTTAGGTTTCCAATGCCCTCTTTAGGATTCCTCAGCAGCCGGATATTCCGGAGATCTCCTTCAGATTCAAAATAGAATCATGCCCTACCAGCCGTGTGGTGCCGTCTGCTCGTTCAATTCGATATGACTTCGGTGTCTTCTTGATGCACTTCACACTGTTTTCATACTCGATCTCATAGAGGCCGGTTGAGAAAGCAACGTTATATATCTTCCCTATTTCCATTGAATTCTCCTTGCTCTGCAACCCGAATCGCAATTTACGCGCGGACCTTAAATTCTTCGATTCTTTGATTTAATTGGATGGCCATGTTTTTCAACTGGCTCAAGTCTTCCGCAAGGAGTTTGCTTATGTGGGATATACCGGCCTGGTCCTTGCCATCAAAGTGAGCAAGAAAAAAATCCGCTGCATCCAACGTTTCTTGCAGGCGCCGTCCTAATATCGGCTCATGGTGTGCTGCTCTGTTGCGACTTTGATAAAGAAATTCTAGCTGCGTCGCGATTATGGGGCGTTTGAGTTCTCGGGCTGGAAATAATGTTTTAAGCGGTTGCCAAAAAATATTTTGGTACTCTTTTGAATACATCCGTTTCCAAAAGAAAAACGTCAGTTGGGCCACGATCTGGCCCATCGTGACGTCGATTTGCTTATGTCGCTCGGCGACGAGCCTCAAGTGAGACCGATGTCCTCCCGTTCGGTACTCCTCCGGTACGGGGCCAGCAAATGCGGCCAGATCCAGCGCACGTTTGTCGGCTTGATTCATCTTGGCGTAAATTGCTCGGCGCGCATTTTTGTGCGCATCTCTAATCTTTGATAATTCTGGACTTGCCCATGGAATAATATTTGGGGCTCTTAGCCAATCTGGGCGGCCGTAATACTGTTCAAGCCGCGCATACACGGCATTCCGAAGAGCGACTTCAATGACCGCAGTTACTGCCATCACTTGTGCTCCAATTCGCATCGTTTGTTGATGTAAGGAAACAGCCTCTGATAATGATCCAGTGATTACCTGGAATGTGGCTAGTCGATCAACAGACAAAAAGCGTACTAGCGCAACTGCATCGTCATCACTGGACATCGTTGGTATCTGCCTTTATACTTGTAAGTGAAAAGCCGTGTTGGTTGGCAGCCTAAGGACTTTGTGCCCGTAAAGCGGACCCCCGGCTTCCTATGCAGTGTGAAAGCGCCCCTTGTGGGCGCTTTTTCTTTGCGGGTCTGGCTCGCGCCGCTCCTCATGCACCGGAGCAGTGTAATTTGAAGTTGCTGCAATTGCATTGTTAATTTCTGGCGAAAATTAACAATGTCCCTGCAGCGCGGTTCCGTCGGAAACGTCGTTCGGCGAAGTAAATCTGTGTCCCCTGGCTGGAATCCAACCTGACTGCGCCTGGCCAGTAGGTACTCGCCGGTTAGCCAGAACAGCTTATAAGCCATCCCGGTCGACTCGACGACACCGACCTTCACGGTTCCGCTGCTAATAAATCAGCGCTCTACTGCCAGGATCGCGATAATTTGCTCGACGCTAAGGTCACGACCAAAGCCGAGTGTTTGGCGGATCGGCTCAAAAGCGTTGACCATGCGCCGATAGCGTCCGGCCACAGGCATGTGCGAGTTGAAGTCATGCTTCATAAACCGCGAGAACCGTTCCATCTTCTTTACTAGGAAGTGAGCGATGGAGATCAGCTCCGCCTCGTTATTGCCGTCAAATCCAATGAACTTAGGCAGGTATCCATGGTTCGCGGCTTTGAGTTTTTCTGACTCTTCCGGCGTTAGTTTCTCAACCCGAGCTTCGATGAGGTCCCACATATCCAACACGTCCACCACAAATCTCACATCGGCAGGTCTGTCAGCGTGATTATGAAACAGTCCTTGCATCTCCCAAGTTGGTGCCCAGTAATGTCCGCCAAAAATTGTTTCTGCCACGAAATCCGCATTTGTTTCGCCCTTAATTTTTAAATGCTTGACGATATCTCGCAGCATCATAAAGTTAAGTTTGTCTCCATCACTCAGATGAATAGCTTTGCCGCTCGCTGCAGCGAGTCCAATGTCCACCAATTGCCGGACCGCCTCTGAGCGAGAACTTGCTCGACCACTTTGTTCCATCCATTCATCGATGCGTGTGAGGAAGTCTTCATCAAGACGCAGTTCTAATCGCTCAGCTCGTGCCATGTACATATCTCCGGTTATACGGAAAATTACCGTTTGCACGTACAAATGTACGAAGGAAAAATAAGGTTGTCAAGGTAGGATCCAAGTTGCTGCCTCATACATGTGACAGTCCGATAAATTTCGCATGCGAAATTTATTGGCTACCTAGTTTGTTGCTGCCCTTTTTCTCTTTGCGCTGCGTCAAGATCTTGTCGATCCAAGCCGCCTTTTCCTGCTCTACCTGGTTGACTTTCCTTTCTGCTGCGACCAACTGGCTGGCTAGCATCTCTACCTGCTTCACGGTCGACGCCGCGCTGGCTTGGGCTTCCAATAGCGCCTGCTGCGCCGCATCGAGGCGGCATTCGGCCTCGGTGCGCACCACCACCATTTCCTTCGGGAACTGCGCGGCCTGTTGATCGCGCTCCGAACGAACCTGAGCGAGATCACCTTGGGCGATCGCCAAGGCTTGTTGTAGTCTCTCCTGTTCCGACGCCTGGTGCGTCAGGGTCGCCTCCTGTTGCGCGAGCAGGGCTTGTTGCGCTTCTTGGCGCGCAGCCCAGTGGTCAGTTCGTTCTCCAGACGCGCAATACGCTGCTCAAAGACTTGCTGTTCTTCGCTACGCTGGTGCGCGATCGCGTCCTGGAAATGCTCGAACTGCACGCGGGCCTGAGTCAATTGCTGGTTCAAGGCGTGCGCCTCGGCGACGCGATCGGCCAACCGTTGCTGGAGACCAGCATTTTCAGTCTGCGCGGCCGTCAGGGCGAGTGCCTGGGCCTGTACTGTGCCAGTGTTTGCTGGAGCTGCGTCCATTCCTGTGTCAAGGTGCCATGGGCCTGGCGTAGTTGCGCCTGTTCCGCCAGTGCTGCATCTCGTTGGCCGCGCATGGCATCCAGCGCCTTGTCATGTGCTGCCCGCGCCTCTTCCAACTGCCGGGCGACATCATCCTGGAGCCGGGTATAGAGGTTTTTGACAGCCTCCACTGTTCCACTGGTAGCCCCAGATCGGCACCGGCAACGACCTCCTGATGCTCAGCTTTCCAGCGTTTGAGCATCGGTGCAATCGTGCTTTTGTTGCCGGTGTCGTCCGTTGAAGTAAACGTCGCGCATGAAGCAAAAGTGCGGCAGTTTCACTGCGACTGCCGTTCATTGAACTAGGCAGAACTAGGCGGCCTTCCTCTCCTACTCTTCAGAGCGCAAATTCCTTCTGCTGCACTTCGGTCTCAGTTTTGAGGACTGCCGAGTTCCGGGTCAATTGACCATTCTCCAAAGACAGGAGCACATCGGCTTGGCCGAAGTAGCGGTCGTCATGCGAGATCACCAGCACGGCTTTTCCTCGCGCTTTCAGCTCCGGCAGGATTTCGCGATAAAAGACATCCTTGAACAAAGGGTCCTGATCGGCAGCCCATTCGTCGAAGACCATGAAGGGCCGGTCCTCCAATGCCGCCACTACCAGTGCCAGGCGCTTGCGCTGGCCTTGTGACAGGGCGCGCGTGGTGAATGCGCCCTCCTTCACCTGCACCACGTGCTGCAGCTGCAACCGTTCCAGCAGGCGGTTGGCCTCCGCATCCAAGCCGGGGCGGCCTCCTTCGAGCAATTGATCGAACAGGTGAAAGTCCGAGAACACCGTCGAGAACAGTTGCCGATACGCGTCGCGGTTGGCGTCGTCGACCGCGACGCCATTCCAGAGGATGGCCCCATCCTGCGGCACATACAATCCCGCCAGCAGCTTGGCTAGCGTGGTCTTGCCGCTGCCGTTGCCGCCGACCAGGAAGCACAACTCGCCCGGACGGAAGCTCAGGTCGATCGGCCCCAGCATGAACATCCCATCGCTACGCTCATGATAGTAGCGGTGGGTTACGCCACGCAGGACCAGGCTGTCCAGCTGGCTGCGCTGGCCGGCCGATGCGAGTGCCTCGCTACTGACCATTTCTTGCGTGATCAAATCGATACGGGCAGCGGCCACACGGGCCAGATTGGCGCGTGGGATGTTCATCAGCAGCACTTCCAGCGGTGTGACGATGTAGACGAACACCAGCGCGAAGCCGCTCACCACCGCGCGCTGCCCGGGGACGTCGCTGACCAGCGCGAACAGCACCACCCCGATGAAGGCAAAGATCAGGAAATTGCCCCAACCCGCAGAGGCACTAAAGGTACACATGCCACGCGTGCGAAGACGGCGCACATTCTCGATGGCGACGTGTAGCAAGTCGCGCTCGAAACGCTCGCGCTTGTCGCGATGCAGGCGCAACTCCTTGGCGCCGTGGGTCATGCCCTGGAAATGGCCGAACATCACATCTTGCTCACGGGCAGCCTGCTCCAGGTAACGGATGGCCTTCAGATGGGCCAGGTGATAGCCCACCGACCCCAGCGCCAGCACCGCCAGCGCGCCAAGGAACACCTGCCAGGACAGCAGCACCATGTAGATCAGGCAGCCGATCACCACGACCGAGTTGGTCAGGATGGCCGGCATGCCGACAAAGAATTCTGCCACCTTGGCGCTGTGCTCGGTCAGGGCCGACTGGATGCGCGGTGCGCCGATCTTTTCGATATGCCGATAATCGGCGCCGATTACGCGCGAGGAGATGTAGCGGCGCAGATCGGCCTGGGCGCGCTGGTTCAGCCGCTCGAAGGAAATGTTGGAAAGCATGTGAAACACCATCAGCAGCAGTACCGTCGCGGCGAATTGCCAGGCGGCCTGGGGACGGCTGGCTGCCTGGCCGGCGATGGCAGCATTAATCTGGACCACTGTCAGCACGCTGCAGATGCCGCGCAGGACGCTGGCAGAAGCGGCTAACAGAAGCAGTCGCCAGGATTGGCGTATCAGGAAGTTGAGCATGCGGGACGGGGTTGAGTAATCGAATGAAGGGGGAATACAAGGAAATCATGAATGAATGACTCTTACTGAACTGACGATCCAGCCACCCCGCCATTTACCCCTGCTGACCTATCGGGATACCGACCTCGAATTGCTCTGTGCCGTGCTCAAGAGGCACTCCAGCCGATTTCACGCTTTCTTATAAATAAAAATACGTCTCATTCGTCTAAATAAAGGTGAAGGATTTTTTGCGATCCCGACATGTTCGGAGTTGCTTTTAGTCATCTTTCTTGAGTATCCATCGCTGATCGCTGGCGCCTCGCCTTGCGTCCGCTTGCCTACCGGGAGCCTTTGTTTATGCCGCTGTCCCCCTCCTCCGCCGTCACGCCTGTCTGCATCAGCGGCGAGTCCCTGCTGGTGTTGCGCCAGGCGCAGCAGCTCGCCGTGACCGATCCCGATGGCCAGGTCCGGTCGCGCTGGTCCTGGCAGCGCAGTGCGAGCAGCCGGGACTGGACCATCGCCCAGGAAGGCGGCGGCGCCTCTTACACGGATCTGCTGGCCATCCTGCAGACCATCTTCCTGCATGCGCCAGAAGCCAGGTTGGTCACTGTCGAGCTGCCCCGCGAGCAGGCTGCGGCCATGTGCCGCGCCGGCCTGCTGCAGCGCCAGGGCACGCGTCATGTGGCCGCGCCCGAACTGGTCTGGCAGCACGCCGCCGGATGGCTGCCGCAGGAGCGCCCGCCCTTCCCGGTGCAGCAGGTGATGAGCGAAGGCAAGCGCCACCCGCTGCGTGCGCCCAAGCCGGAGGGCGAAGTCTATCGCCGCTACCTGCCCTGGCTGGGCCAGACCCTGTCGCTGCGCAGCCTGCGGCTGGAACAGGATCTGCCGCTGTTCAACCGCTGGATGAATGACCCGGTGGTGGTGCAGTTCTGGGATGAGGCTGGCGACCTGGCGCGCCATCGCCGCTATCTCGACACCATCGCCGCCGATCCGCACATGACCTCGCTGATCGCCAGTTTCGATGACCGGCCCTTTGCCTATTTCGAAGTCTACTGGGCCAAGGAAAACCGCATCGCGCCCTTCTACGACTGCGGCGACTTCGACCGCGGCTGGCATGTGCTGGTGGGCGAGGAAGCCTTCCGCGGCAAGCAGTTCGCGGTGGCCTGGCTGACCTCGATCTCGCATTACCTCTTCCTCGACGATTGCCGTACCCAGACCGTCGTGGGCGAGCCGCGCGCGGACCACGACAAGCAGATCCGCAATCTCGACAAGAGCGGCTACGCCAAGCTCAAGGAGTTCGACTTCCCCCACAAGCGCGCCATGTTGGTGATGCTGTCGCGCGAACGCTATTTCGGGCAGGGCCTGTGGCAACCGCAGACCACGCTGGCGCCGCTGGACCCGCCGTTTTTCCCCTGCTCCCCCTGAAAGGAGACCCGTCTTGAAGATCCATGACCTCATCGGCGTCGGCTTCGGCCCGTCCAACCTGGCGCTGGCCATTGCCCTGCAGGAAGGCCAGGCCCAGGCGGGCGCGATCGATGCCCTGTTCCTGGAAAAGCAGCCGCACTTCGCCTGGCACGGCGACATGATGCTCGATGGCACCCACATGCAGATTTCCTTCCTCAAGGATCTGGCCACGCTGCGCAATCCATCCAGCCCTTACACCTTCATCAACTACCTGCACCAGAAGCAGCGGCTGTCGGACTTCATCAATCTCAAGACCTTCTACCCCAGCCGGCTGGAGTTCAACGATTACCTGGCCTGGGCCGCGGGGCACTTCGGTCATCAATGCCGCTACGGCGAAGAAGTCATCGCCGTGCTGCCCGAGATCAGGGGCAGCGAGGTGACGCTGCTGCGGGTGATCTCGCGCGATGCCCAGCACCGCACCCAGGAGCGCCTCACGCGCAACCTGGTGATGGCCCTGGGCGGCACGCCCAATATCCCGGATTGCCTGGCGCACCTGCGCGAGGAGCCACGGGTATTCCATTCCAGCAGCTTTCGCAGCGCCTTCGACCGGCTGCAACAGCCGCGCCGCGTGGCCGTCATCGGCGCCGGCCAGAGCGCCACCGAGATCTTCCTGGAACTGCAAGGCCATCCGCACCTGTCGGTGGATCTGGTCACGCGCGCGCGCACCATCAAGCCCTCCGACGACAGTCCCTTCGTCAACGAGATCTTCAATCCCGACTACACCGATTACGTCTACAACACCCCGGCCGACAGCCGTGTGGCACTGCTGGACGAATTCATGCAAACCAATTACGCCGCGCCCGACATGGCCCTGATCGAGCGCCTCTACGACGTGCTGTACCAGCAGAAAGTACGGGGCGAACAGCGCCATCGTTTCCTGCGCCGCCACGACACCGTCGAGGCCTGGAGCGATGACGCCGGCGTGCACCTTGCCCTGAAGGACCTGGAAAGCGGCAAGGTGAATACCGAAACCTACGATGCGGTGATCCTGGGCACCGGCTACCAGCGCCAGCAGCATCACGCCCTGCTGGGCGAGCTGCAGGCCTATTTGCCGGGCATGCGCGTGGATCGCCACTATCGCCTGGACAGCACGCCCAATTTCCGTCCAGCGATCTTCCTGCAGGGCAGCTGCGAAGCCTCGCATGGCCTGTCCGACACGCTGCTGTCGATCACGCCGATCCGCACCGACGAAATACGCGTGGCCCTCACGCACACGCTGCACCAGGGCCATGCCGTACCCGCAGCACTGCAAGCATCAGGGGATGTCCAGCGCCATGGCGCCTTGCAGGCCTGACCCGGGGCACGCTAGCCGCCGCCCGCGCCGCCTCATGTTCAATTTCACGTCAATAACATCAACAACAACAGCAATCGAGGAACGCGTTTTACCATGACCACACGAAACTCCCGGAACCATCCGTCCCCGCTGCGCCAGCGCCTGCTGGTCAGCTCCCTCCAGTGCGCCCTGCTGGGCATGTCGGTCTCCGCCAATAGCATGGCCCAGACCGCCAGCACGGATGAAAAACTGCCCCAGGTCACCGTCACGGCTACGGGTGAAGAAGAGAAAGCCACCGGTCCGGTGCATGGTTTCGTGGCCAAGCGCAGCGCCACCGCCACCAAGACCGACACCCCTATCACCGAAACGCCCACGTCGATCTCGGTGGTGACGGCCGACCAGATCGCCACCCAGCAGGCCCGCACCGTCGCCGAAGCGCTCAGCTACACCAGCGGCGTGCAGGTCTCCACCGGCGCCTTCGCCATCGTCGACACCGCTTCGCTGCTGCGCGGCTTCGCCCTCAACAACGGCGGCTCCTTCTATCGCGACGGCATGCTGACCTCCTCCAACGCCAGCTACAGTCGCTATGCGCCCGAGCCCTATGGTCTGGAACGCATCGAACTGCTGCACGGCCCGGCCTCGGTACTGTTCGGCCAGAATTCCCCGGGCGGGTTGATCAACGTGGTCTCCAAGAAGCCCACCACCACGCCGCTGCACGAGCTGCAGGTGCAGGCAGGCAGCTTCGACCGCAAGCAGATCGCTGGCGACTTCGGCGGCGCCCTCGATGATGCGGGTGTCTGGTCCTATCGCGTCACCGGCCTGGCCCGCGAAGCCAAGACCCAGGTCGACAACACCGTCGACAACCGCCTGTTCCTGGCTTCGGCCATCACCTGGCGCCCCGACGACCGCACCGAATGGACCGGCCGCATCGAACTGCAACGCAGCGAAGGCCTTGCCAACAACCTGTTCCCGGCCGCCGGCACAGTCACCTACAACCCCAATGGCCGTATCCCCACCAGCACGGCGCTGGGCCGCTCGGCCGATAACAACGAGAAGTACGACAACGCGTCGATCAGCTCGCAGTTCTCGCACCGGTTCAGCGATGTCTGGAGTTTCCGCCAGAACCTGCGCTACACCAAGTACGACGGCACCCGCAACAACCTGCGTTTCGCCTCCTACTACCCGACCACCCAGTACGCCACCGCCGCGCTGCAACGCTGGCGCCTGAAGACCGATTCCGACACTCTCACGACGGATAACCAGCTGCAGGCCGACTTCAGCACCGGCATGGTCAAGCACAAGGTGCTCATGGGCGTGGACTACCATCGCACCGTTGGCACCGTGACCGGCTACCTCAGTCCCAACACGCTGGCCGGCTACGTGCTCTCCAACATCTACACCAACACCTATGCCAACCTGCCGGCGGTGGCGGACAACTACAACACCAAGACCGAAGACGAACAGGTCGGGGTGTATCTGCAGGACCAGCTCAGGATCGGCCAGCGCTGGATCGTCTCGGCCGGCATCCGGCACGACAACTCCGATCAGACCGTCAGCAACTACATCGCCAGAACCCGGACCAAGCGCAGCGACCAGGCCAATACCCGCAACCTGGGCACGGTGTATGAGCTCGATGGCGGCTGGTCTCCCTATGCCAGCTACTCGGAATCCTTCACCCCGACCACCGGCACCAGCTTCGGCGGCGCCATGCTCACACCGGAGACCGCCAAGCAATACGAAGCCGGTGTCAAGTACGCACCGGTCAACACGAATGCATTGTTCACGTTGGCCGTGTTCGACCTGCGCCGCCAGAACGTCTCCACCGCCGACCTGGCCCACGCCGGTTACTTCCTGCAAACCGGCGAAGCCCGTTCGCGAGGCGTCGAACTGGAAGGCAAGATGTCGCTGGCCGATGGCCTGAACCTGACCTCCAGCTACAGCTATACCAACACCAAGGTCACCAGCAATACCTCCGGCAGTTCCAGTACCAGCACGCTGGGCAAAGCCTTGCCGGGCGCCTCCAAGCACAATGCCGGCGTGCTGCTGGACTACGGCTTCCAGCGCGGCGCACTGGCTGGCGCGCACGTCTCGGCGGGGGTACGCTACATCGGCCGCGCCTATGGCAATGCGCTCAACACCTTCGAGACACCCTCGGTCACGCTGCTGGACTTCGGCGCGCGCTTCGACCTGGGCCGCATTTCCAGCGACTGGCGCAACTTCGAGCTGGCCCTCAAGCTCAACAACGTCACCGACCGCGTCTATGCCTTCTGCTCGGAACTGTGTGAATACGGCGCTCGCCGCACCGGCCTGGTACAGGTGACCACACGATGGTAAAAACCGCTCCGGCGTCCTCCGGGCGCGCCTGGAGGCCGTGGGCGCCGACTCGCCAGACCTTCGTCCTGCTGCATCGCTGGACCGGTCTGGCGATCGCGTTTTTCCTGGTGGTGGCCAGCCTGACCGGCATCCTGCTCGCCTTCGAGGATGAGCTGGAGGTCTGGCTCGCGCCTGAGCTGCAACTGGCCCAGCCGGCACCGGGCCAGGCAGCCGCTGCCATGCTGGACCCGTACACCCTGCGTGAACGGGTCCAGCAGCAGCTGGGCGAGAAGCTCCACATCAACCAGCTGATGCTGCATCCGCAGCCCGGCCGCACGGTCTCCTTCATGGCCGACCCCGCCACCGATCCGGCTACCGGCCGGCCCTACCGGCTGGGCTACAACGAAATCCTGGTCAATCCGTACACCGGCAAGGTGCAGGGTGTGCGCGACCGCGACAAAATCAGCCTTCGTCCGCAGAACCTGATGCCGCTGGTCTTCAACATCCACCACTCCATGGCCCTGCCGCGCGTGCCGGGCGCCTTGCTGATGGGATTGGTCTCGACCTTCTGGACTATCGACTGCTTTGTCGGCGTCTATCTCACCTGGCCGCGCGGACGTCCGTTCTGGTCCAAGTGGAAACCGGCATGGATGGTCAAGTGGCAGGCCGGCGTCTATCGCGTCAACCTCGACCTGCATCGGGCCTTCGGCCTGTGGTGCTGGCTGATGCTGCTGCTGTTCGCCTGGTCCAGCGTGATGTTCAACCTGCGTGACCAGATCTACATGCCGGTGATGTCGCGTATCCTGCCTTTCGACAACAGCTGGCGCGCCCAACCGCCGCTGCGCGAACCGCTGGCCGCGCCGCCGATGAGCTGGCCGCAGGCGCACACGATGGCCCGCGAGGCGATGCAGCGCTTTGCCGCCGAACGGGGCATCAGCACCGATTTCGAGGAAAGACTCAGCTTCGATCGCCGCCGCGGCCTGTATGCCTACATGGTGCACAGCACCGCCGACCTGCGCAGCAACGTCGGCAACACCGGCATCCTGATCGATGCCCGCACCGGGCAGTTGCGCGGCCACTGGCTGCCCAAGGGCGATCGCAGCGGCAATACCTTCAGCAACTGGATAGGCGCGCTGCATATGGGGCATGTGTTCGGGCTGCCATGGCGCATCTTCATTTCCTTCATGGGACTGGTCATCACCCTGCTGTCGGTGACCGGCATCGTGGTGTGGTGGAAAAAGCGCAAGGGCCGCAAACTCAGCAAGGATAAGCTGCGCCAGGCCTGAAACCCACACTGCCACTGCCTTGCTTCGACCTCTGGCACGGCCTCCCGGATGATTCCGGGAGGCCGTTTTTTTTACGTCCGCCCTGCCCGCTTCAGACCAGCAATGCACGCACGCTGGCGTGCCAGTGGCCATCGGTGAGCAGGGACAGGTGATCGGCCTGCGGTACCGTGTTCACCGAGATCAGCGTGGCGCCATGCTGCGCCCAGTCGGTCGGCGCCTGCCCGGCATCGCGCCGACCGGCCTGCCAGACATGCAGCGGCGCCGACACCTGTACCTGTGCCTGCAGGCCAAGCCGCAGGCAACGGATGCGCTCCCACAGCGCCGCTTCCGCCCCGACTGTGCCCGGAGCATCCAGCGGCAGGCGCTCACCCAGCCGCCCCACGATCTCCATGAGGAAATACGCCCGCTGTGCCGCGCTCATCTGTCCCAGCACCGCATACCAGCGTGCGCGCCGCTGCGAACCCGCCAGCCAGCGCTCCAGCGTGGCCTCATGGGCCAGCAGCACAGCCGCTGGCGGCATGGGCATCTGCGCGAGTTGCTGGCGCAGCCCGGCAAAGTCGGCACTGTCGGCCAGGCCGATCCACTCTACCTGTACCGCTCCATCGCTGCGCGCCTGCAGCTGCCGCGCCGTCTCCAGCGCCAGCAGGCCGCCCACTGACCAGCCCAGCAGGCGCAGGCGGCGGCCCGGCAGGGCTGCGCACAGCGCACTGGCATACTGCGCCGCCAGCGCAGCGGCATCCATGCTGCTCCAGCGCCACTGCTCATGCGGCGGACACAGCAGCTGGTACACCGCATGCTCGCTGCCGATGGCTGCGGCCAGCGCATCGTACTCATGGGCATTGCCCATGTGCGCCGGGAAGCACACCAGCACCGCATCCTCCGGTCGCTCCTCCTGACCATCGCCACGCGTGCGGCTGGATGGATGGCGGTGCAGTACCGATGCAGTACGGGTACGGTCGGCCAGGCGTCCACGTGTGGACAGCGGGTCCCCCTGGCGCAGCAGACCGGACAGCTTGTCCTGTCCGGGCAGCGCCAGCAGCAGCTCGATCAGCCGGCGTGCCAGCTGCGCCGCCTGCGCCTGCTCCATCCGTGCGCCGTCGTACTCGAACTGGAAGCGCAGCGCCGCGCCCGGCAACGCCACCACCGTCAGCGGGAATTCGGTGGCGCCGCGGCTGCGGATGGCGTCGAAGGCCAGCGAGCGGCCCACGCCCTTCTTCAGCGATTCATCCACCGGGAAGTTCTCGAAGATCAGCAGGCTGTCAAACCAGTCGCCCTCATCGCGTGCCGCCCATTGAGAAATCGCCGCCAGATCCACATGCTCGCGCTGGCGCAGCGCCAGGTTGTGCGATTGCAGCCCGGCCAACCACTGCGGCACCCCCATCGCGCCGTCCAGATGCTGGATCAGCGGCAAGGTATTGATGCACATGCCCATGACCCGCTCGATGCCCGGGAAATCGGTGCTGCGCCCCGAGGCCGTGACGCCGAAGACCACATCATCGGATCCGGTGGCCTCCTGCAGCACCAGACTCCAGGCGGCCTGCACCAGGGTATTGAAGGTGACCTTGCTGCTGGCCGCAAAGGCTTGCAGCACCTGGGTCTGCGCCGTGGTGAGCTGCTCGCGCACGGTGCCATAGGCCGATGGCGCGCCACTGGCCTGGCCTTGCGGCAGGCCAGTGGCGGCGCCGCACAGCAGCCCGGCCGGGAACTGCGGGCAGCGTGCGAACTGGGCGCGCCAGAACGACTCATCCTGCGGCCCGGCCTGCTGTTGCAGCCAGGCGATGTAATGGCTGAAGTCCAGCGCCTGATGCTGCAGCGGCTGTTCTTCCATCAGCGAGAACACCTCACCCAGCAGCTGCGACATGCTCCAGCCATCCAGCAGCACATGGTGCCAGGTCCAGAGCAGCCGATAAGCGCCATCCTCCTGGGCGATCACAAAACGCATCAACGGCGCCCGCTGCGGCGCGAAGCCGCGCTGATGCTCGTGCTGACACAGCGCTTCCCATTGCTGCTGCACATTGCCCGCCGATTGGCCGCGCCAGTCCAGCACGGTCAGCGGCAGCTCGGCCTGGCGCAACACCACCTGCACCGGCTGCGCCTGCCCACCCCAGGCGAAGCCGGTGCGCAGGATGGGATGACGCTGCAGCACGGTGCGCCAGGCCTGGGCGAAGCGCGCCAGATCGATGTGGGCGCTGCTGGCGTCGAGCTGCACGACGTTGGCCACCGAATAGGGCGAGTCCCGCAGATGGCGCAGCATATTGCGTTGCCAGGGGGTGGCCGGATAGATGTCCTCGATCAGGGCAGGCGGGCAGGCCATTTCGGCCACGATGGCGTCCAGCTGCGTCTGGTCGCGCTGCAGCAGCGGGAAGTCCGATGGCGTCACCCCGCCCGCGCTGCTGGCGCAATGGGCGATCAGTTCGTGCAAGGCGGTTTCCAGCGTGCTGGCCAGCCGCTGCACGGTGGCGGCCTCATAGCGTTGCCGGCTGTAGCTGATCTCCAGCCGCAGCTCGCCCCCGACCACCTGGCCATTGATGGACAGCTCGCAGCCCAGCGGCGCGCCCGGATCGCGCGAGGCGCCGGGCGATTCCGGCGCCGGCTGCCAGCCGCCCTCCTCGCGGAAATTGCCGTCGAACTGGCCCAGATAGTTGAAGGCCAGCGCCGGCTTGGGCATGCGCCGCAAGGCTTCGCGTTGGGCATCCTCGCCCCACTGGCGCAGCAGGCCGTAGCCGATGCCGTTGTCCGGCAGGCTGCGCAGCAGGCTCTTGACGGCGCGGATCAGGGTGGGCCACTCGCCCGCCGTGGGCAAGGCCACCGGCATGACGCTGGTGAACCAGCCTATGGTGCGTGAGACGTCCGGCGCCTCGCTGCCGTTCTCAAGCTGCTCGCGGCCATGCCCTTCCAGCGTGATCAGCAACTGCGCCATGCCACCCCACTGGCCCAGCGCGCGCCCCAATGCCGCCAGCAGCAGATCGTTGATGCGGGTGCGATAGGCTGCCGGCGCCTGCTTGAGCAGCGCCTGCGTCTGCGCCGCATCCAGGCGGCACGCCACGCGGGCCTGATCGGCGGCCAGCAACGGCGCGTCGGGATGATCGCACGGCAGGCTGGCAGGCACCTCCATGAGCGCTTGCCAGTAGCCGAACTCCTTGCCGCGCGTGGCCGCCTGGGCCTGCAGCCAGCGGCCCCACTGGCGATAGGACGCGGTGCGCGGCGGCAAGACCGGCTCGGCATGGGCCAGCCGCTGGCGGTAGGCCAGCCCCAGGTCTTCCAGCAGGATGCGCCAGGACACTCCATCGACCACCAGATGGTGCACCACCAGCAGCAAGCGCCAGCTGCCGTCGTTGAGCGCCATGCTGCCGGCGCGCAGCAAGGGGCCGCGTTCCAGCTGCAGGCTGCGCTGCACGCGCGCGCAGAAGGCCTCCAGCTCGGCCGGCGCATGCACCTGTGCCTGCCACAGCAACGACTCATCGGCATCGCGTTCGCGGCGCGGGCCATAGGCCTGCTGCCACAGCCCTTGCGCATCCTGGCGGAACACCATGCGCAATGCATCGTGATGGTTGACCACATCGTCCAGGGCCTGCTGCATCGCGCTGAAATCGATGGGCTGGCGGCTGTGCAGCAGGATGGCCTGATTCCAGTGATGACGCTGCGGAATGGCGCTGGCCAGGAAGTCGGCCTGGATCGGCAGCAGCGGCACCGGGCCATCGCTGGTTTCATCCACCTCGGCACCTGCCTGCGCCCGCTGCGCCACCGGCTCGGCCGGGGTGGCCGCCTGGGCCAGCGCCGCTACGGTCTGCTGTTCGAATATCTGGCGCGGCGTCAGCTTCCAGCCCTGCTGGCGCAGGCGCGCAATGATCTGCAGGCTGAGGATGGAATCGCCGCCCAGTTCGAAAAAGTTGTCATGCCGGCCGACCCGCTGCACGCCCAGCACTTCGGCCCAGCTGGCCGCGATCAGGTTTTCCAGCGCGCCCTCGGGCGCATCGCCCAGTGCGCTTTCCGGCATCGCCGGCAGCTCCTGCGGCAGCGCCTTGCGGTCGATCTTGCCATTGGCATTGAGCGGCAGCGCCGGCAGCACGATGATGCGGCTGGGCAGCATGTAGGGCGGCAGACTGTCGGCCAACGCCTGCTGGATCGCGACCAGATCAGGCGCGTGCTCGGGATGCGCGCTGACATACGCCAGCAAGCGATCGATGCCGCCCATGGTACGGACCACCACCACCGCCTGCCGCAAGGCAGGTTGGGCCAGCAGCGCCGCCTCGACCTCGCCCAGTTCGATGCGGAAACCCTTGATCTTGACCTGATGGTCGATGCGTCCCAGATAGGCGATCTGCCCGTCCTCGCGCCAGCGCGCCAGGTCGCCGGTGCGATACATGCGCTGCCCCGGCGCGCCGAAGGGATCGGCCAGGAAGGAGGCCGCCGTCAGGCCGGGACGATCCAGATAGCCGCGCGCCAGTCCGGCGCCGCCGATGTAGAGTTCGCCGGCCACGCCGCGCGGCAGCAATTGCAGGCGGTCATCCAGGATCATCGCGGTACGCTGCCCGACCGGGCGGCCGATGGGCGCATACGGCACATCGCAGGGCTGGGTCGCTCCGGCTTTCCAGACCAGCGGCGTGACCACCGTTTCGGTCGGCCCATAGCCGTTGATCAGACGCTGCGGACGTAACACGCGCTGCACCTGTTCGAAGGTCTCGCGCGGCATGGCTTCGCCGCCGAAGGAGTACAGGAAGACCGGCGGCGCATTACCGGTGCGCTCGACCCAGTCGGCCAACTGCTTGAGATAGACCGGTGGGAAGCCGGCGTGGGTGATGCGATGCCGGTGCAGCGCTGCGGCCGTCTGCTCCGGCGTCCACAGTTCGGGATCGCGCAGCACCAGCACACCGCCCACGCTCAGCACCGTCATCCAGCGCTCGTGCGCGCCATCGAAGCTGAAGGAGAGGAAATGCAGTTCGCGCGACTGCGGCCCCATCTCGTAGAGCGCGGCGGTGGCCTGGATGTGCATGGACAGCGGCCCATGCGCCACTTCCACCCCCTTGGCGCGGCCCGTGGAGCCGGAGGTGTAGATGGCATAGGCCAGGCTCTCCGGGCTGGTCTCGATCGCGGGCAGCGCGGCATGGCCATTGTCCAGATCCAGGCTGTCGATATCCAGCCAGTCGGGACCATCCTGCGCCGCCAGCGCGGGCCAGGGCTGCCCCTGCGCAACGACGAGGCCGACCCGGGCATCGCGCAGCATGTAGGCCACGCGCTCCTGCGGCGCTTCCAGATCGAACATCACATAGGCCGCGCCGGCCTTGAGGATGCCTAGCAGGGCCACGATCATCTGCGGCGAACGCGGCAGCGCCACGGCGATGCGCTGCTCGCCTGCACTGGCGGGCAGGCCGCGCGCCAGCAACTGCCGGGCGAAGCGATTGGAGCGCTGTTCGATCTCGCCATAGCTGAGGCTGAGTTCGCCCATCACCACCGCCTCGGCCTGCGGCTGGCGCTGCGCGATCTGCGAGAACAGCAGGTGCACCGGTACGCGCTCCATTTCGCCGGGCGCGGCCCGGCCCAACTGCAGCAGCGCCTGCTGCTCATCCTGCGCCAGCAGCGCCACCTCGCCCACGGCGCGCGCCGCCGATTGCGTCAGCGCCTGCAGGCCATGCAGCAGATGACGGGCGATCTGCTGCACGGTCGCGTCATCGAAGTGCTGGCACTGATAGCGCAAACCGATCTGCAAGCCGCTCTGCCTTCCATCCCCCGGCGCCACGCCCACCGTCATCGGATAGTTGGTCTGCTCGCGGGTATGGGTGCGGCGGAAACTCGGCCCTTGCGCCTGGCCGCTGCGCAGCACGCTGTCGATGGGATAGTTCTCGAACACCAGGATGCTGTCGAACAGGCTCTGGCCCAGGTGGCTGTGCCAGCGCTGGATCTCGTAGAGCGGCGTGTGCTGGAAGGCGCGCGCGCCCAGGTTCTGATCCTGCAGCTGTTGCAGCCACTGGCCGACGGGCTGGGCGTGCGCCGCCGGCACCAGCACCGGCAAGGTATTGATGAACAGGCCCAGCCATTGCTGCACGCCCTCCAGTTCCTCGGGACGCCCGGCCACGGTCGCGCCGAAGCAGACCGCCGCCTGTCCGGTATAACGTTGCAGCAGCAGCCCCCAGGCGGCCTGCAACAGGGTGTTGAGGGTGACCCGCTGCTCGCGCGCGAAGCCTTGCAATTGCTCGGTCTGCCGCACCGACAGGAAGACCTTGTATTCGCCATAGCCGGCCCCAGGCCCGGCCGCCGGGGCCTGTTGCGCAGGGGCGCAGGCCTGGTGCAGATAGGTCGGCGCCGCCAGCGCGGCCAGGCTGTCCTGCCAGTGGCGGCGCGCGGCCTCTGCATCCTGTTGCTGCAGCCAGCCGATGTAGTGGCGATAGGCGCCCTGCACCGGCTCGCTGGCGGCTTGCCCGTGATAATGGCGCACAACCTCCCCCAGCAACTGCGAGGTGCTCCAGCCATCCAGCAGCAGGTGGTGAACAGTCCAGATGAAGTGATGGCGCGTCGCGCTGGTGCGGACCAGCATCAGGCGCTGCAGCGGCGGACGCGCCAGGTCGAAACCGCGCCCCAGCTGCTCGGCGGCGATCGCTTCCAGCGCCGTGCCGGGGTCGCTGGCGGCGCGCACATCGGCTTGCTCGATGGGCAGCGCCAGCGCGCGCGCCACCCATTGCAGCGGCGGCGCATGCTCGGCCAGGAAACCGGTACGCAAGACGTCGTGCCGGTCCTGCACCGCTTGCCAGGCATTGCGCAGGCGCGCCACGTCCAGCTCGCCATCGATATCGATGCGCAACTGGTTGAGATAGGCGGCGCTGCCGCTGTCATAGACGCTGTGGAACAGCATTCCGGTCTGCATCGGCGAGAGCGGATAGACGGCGGCCACCTCTTCAGGCGGCGCCGGCAGGAGCGGCAGGTCGGCCGACGCCAGCAGGCTGATATCGGGACCGCTGACGGCGACCGGCGCGGCGCCGGGAGACACCGCCTGATCGATGGCTTGCGCCACCTCGGCCAGTTGGGCGATGGTCTGGCGATCGAACATCTGGCGCGGCGTCAGCTTCCAGCCGCTCTTGCGCAGGCGCGCGATGATCTGCAGGCTGAGAATGGAATCGCCACCGAGGGCAAAGAAATTGTCCTGACGTCCCACTTGGGGCAGGCCCAGCACTTCCTGCCAGATTGCCGCCAGCGCCAGTTCGATCTCGCCTTGCGGAGCGCTGTAGTCGTTGTCCTGGCTGATCTGCACCGCCGGCAAGGCCTTGCGGTCGATCTTGCCATTGGTGCTCAGCGGCAACGCCGCCAGCACCATGATGAGGGCCGGCACCATGTACTCGGGCAGATGCTCGGCCAGCGCGGTTTTCAGCGTTGCCTCGTCATGCCTCTGGCCCTGATGCAGCGACACATACGCCGCCAGTCGCTGGCCATCCACGGCCACCACCACCGCCTCGCGAATCGAGGGCT